>JBAYUY010000041.1:0-2590 GCA_041674845.1 Candidatus Shapirobacteria bacterium | reverse complement strand
TATTAATTCGGCTTGATATTGGCGATATACTCTAATTCCAATCAGTGTAATAATTAGTAAAAAGACAATATAAGTTTTTCTTCTTCTCATGTTTTTATCATGGTCTTACGCTTGCTTACAACGTTCTCCGTGCAGGCCCAGTGCGGATACTTACCACAAGCGCCAGACTGAAAACGGAATCTAAATTAGGCAATAATCTTCAGTTTGAAAACGAAAGCGTAGCATTGGGCTTGCGCGGTGTTAGCGGTTCGGGCGTCTTTTTCCGTCGTCATTTGCCTGTAAATTTCCAAGGTCATTTCAGGGTTATTTAAAGTCAGTTGCTTGCTTTTCAGTCAATGTATTGATGTCAATAGTCGGTGAAGAATAGCCCTTTTTAGGTGTCTCCAGAAGTTGTTTTTCTTCTCCAACTGCAAAACCAAGTTTATATCCGATATTATCTTCCGTTGTCAAGAAAACATTATCGTGTTCATTGTCGTCTTCTGGAATGAACAACATTACATTTTTATTTGCAGATTTTTCTGTTATCCAGCCGTCAGCTTGTTTAGTTTTCTCCCAAGCAGTAACATCAAAAGATTTGTCAAAACCCATTGGATAGCGGACATAGTTTATGAAGTAGCAATAAATCTCAAATTCAATGTCGAATGGAAATGTAATGGCATATTGCCTATCATTTAGTTTAAACAGTCTTGGTTGTGCCTGGAAACTTTCCTTATTGTACATATTGCAAAATCCAGTCAAAATACTTTCAATTTCTGTCTGAGATATGTTGCTAACAATTACAAGTTTTTCGTTTTGTTTTTCTTGTTTGGGTAAATTTTCATTTGAAGGTCTGGTCGTGTCAGCGTCTGGATTTGGCTTTTGTCCTGTTGGCATACACGCTTTAATTATAAAAATTAAAATTGTCGCACCGATAATGATTAAAACTGTCTTCATGCTTCTGTCGTGTGTTTATTATATGTCTGCCTCTGTGTCGTCATCGCCTGACCGCTAACGGGCATGCATATGCTTTGTGGCGGACTTCAAAAGAAAAATCTTTCTGTCCGCGATGATTTTTATTTAAAACTAAAATGTTCATATTCAGACCTAAACCCGCCATAAAGTATTATGCAGTGTTAGCAAACGTACTTATTTCAAAGTACATATTCTAAATATTTACCAAGTTCGCTTTCTGAAATGCCTTTGTAAAACGAAATTGAAATGTATTTCTTATTGTCGGGCTTACGGTCAATTTCCTTTAATGCAACATAAAGTCCTTCGTCTGTTTTGATATAATGGAATGTCATATTAAACGGAGGCAACGTCCTTGTTACACCAAAGTCTTTAGTTTTTGTTTTAAATTTTTTATCGTACTGTTTTTCAAAGTCGTTTTTGAATTGTTCAATGGTTTTGTCCTCTTTAAAAAATGTTACTCCCACAAAATAATTGTTGAAATAACTTTCCTCCTTGTCATTGTCACTGCCCATAAACAATGGATAGTCCTTAAGTTGGGTTTCAATTGATGTATCATCTACATTTCCGTTGTAAAAACCAGAATAGTATCCATAATGAAGCTTTAATTTTTCTTTTGCTTTCTTAACTTTTATAGGCAATTCAAATGTTTGTCCGTCAAATTCAATTTTTGAGGGGTCAGTCCTTTCGCAAGAAATCAACAAAGTCAAAAGTCCACTTATCAATATGTGTGTTATCTTCATAGTATGTTTGCTAACGGGAAGCATATGCTTTGTGGCGGACTTCAAATGACAAATCCTTCTGTCCGCGATGATTTATATTTGGAACTAAAATGTTCATATTCAGACCGAAACCCGCCATAAAGTATATGCATTGTTGTAAGCTAGCGTTTCTATAAAATTCGATATTTAAGTTCAACAATATTACTGCGAATTTGAATTCTTGGAATACTATCTAATAAGTCGATGTTAAACTCGTTCAAGTCGTTAACTGGTAAATTCCAGTCAAACAAAATTTTATCATCTGATATTGTACTGTATATGAATTGTATTTCATAATTTCCTGGAATTAGGAAGTTTCCACCTTGTAATGATTGTGGTTCCCAGAAATTATACAATTCAGTAATTTTTCCTTGCGGCAATTGTAAAACAGAATCTCTTTCATAAGTACGAGTCAATATTTTATAATCTGATAATGGATTAAAACATTCGCCTGGTTCTAAGACTTGTAAATCTAAATTTGTCAATGGATTAGGGTTTACATCAATCCAATTTGTTCGAGTCCGATTTTTTCTATTTACGACTAAAAAATCACAATAGGGCAATCTGGTACTTATGTCTGAACCGTCTAAACAGCCTGGTAAATAAATTGTACTATCTGTACTGTTTATAATAAGTACATCTAATTGCGGTCTCTCACCAATTCGATAGTATGTTTTTTTAGGAATTAAAATACATACAATTCCTGTATCTATTTCAGTTCTGTCTTGAATGTCAGAATACACATTATCTTCAATAGTTATTAATTCGGCTTGATATTGGCGATATACTCTAATTCCAATCAGTGTAATAATTAGTAAAAAGACAATATAAGTTTTTCTTCTTCTCATGTTTTTATCATGGTCTTACGCTTGCTTACAACG
>JBAYUY010000040.1:0-2611 GCA_041674845.1 Candidatus Shapirobacteria bacterium | reverse complement strand
GTCTGGGAGCCGTCCAGTCCCCCGCTTGCCGCGCCCCCGTAGGGGGCGGGGGTCTGGTGGCTAACAGACCCGGGGTCGGGGAGCGCATATCGGGCCGCCCTGTTGCCCCGAGATTCCCCAACCCGGACAAGGTCCTCGGTGCGGAGAAGGTCATTCAGAACGCGCTGGAGCGTGCCGCGCGCCTTGCCCGTGATCTCGACGAGGTCGGCAACCGTCCATTCCTGCTTGCCGCCATCGACCTGTACGGCGGCGGCAAGCAGCGACAGGACGGCCTCGCGGGCTTCGGCCGTTTCCACGGCTGCGTCGTCGCCGAGGACGACGTAGTGGTTGTCCTCGAGCTCGACGAACAGTTCCTCGGGCGTCTCGTCGAAGCGACTCGCGGCAGCCAGGACACGCACGGTCGGGCGCCCGCCGCCTTCCTTGCGCCGCAGCGCGAGGATCACGTCGACCGTGCCGCTGAACGCCCCGGATCCACGGCCCTCGTCGGCGATGTCCGGCGCTCCGCCCTTCCGCCGATGCCGGTTGACGAGCACGGCGAGCCCTTCCCCAGCCGCGCCGAGCAGCGGCTCCATGGCAGTGAGGGCGTCGCCGGCGTTGTTCTCCGTCTCACCCGACAGCCCTGCGAACACGGGCAGCGTGTCAACGACCAGGAACCGGGCGCCGATCGCACGGCACCTCTGGATCGAGGTCTCGACGATGTCGCGCCACTCGCGGCCTCGAGCATCGCGGTACAGCAGGAACTCGACGTCCTCGCGCTCAGCGAGCCCCGCCCGGGCGATCACGGCCCGGAGTGAGGTCGGTCCCTGCTCCGTGAGGACCACTACCGGGCCGCCCGCCGTGGCGCGATCGAGAAACGGTCGGCGCTCGACGTAGGCTCGCAGCAGGTTGAGCACGAGCGTCGTCTTGCCGGCCTTCGGCGGCCCCACGATCTCGACGATGGTCCCGTAGGCGAGGTAGTCGGTCCAGGCCCAGTCGACCTGCTCTTGCGTCATCGCGGCCACCGTGACGGCCGGGTAGAACGGCAGATCGAGGACCCGCGGGAGGCCTCGATTGCTTGCCGCCAACGGACCCCTAGCGGTGGCGGCAAGCACCTGTCCCGTCTCGGGGTCCAGCTCGTCGGGCTCGAACTTTGACTCGACCTCACCGATTGCGCGCCGGATCTCCTCCTCGGTCTTCGGCTCCGGCAACTGTCGGTTGAGGTCGGCGATTGCCGCGTACAGCGCCTCGCCGGTCAGCCCGATCCCGACCAGGTAGCGCGCCCGGTCGCGCAGGTAGCGATGCCGGCCGCCCTTCTGGACCTGCGCCGGACCCTTGATCGTGATGAACTCGCGGCCGGTTGGCTGGGTATCCCGCCCGGGCTTCTCGGCCAGCGCAGCGCGCGCCCACGATTCGGGCAGGTCGGCGATCGTCGGCAGGCCGACCGGCTCGTAGGTGAGGCCTTTGACGACGGACCCCGGGCCGACTGCGTAGCCGGTCCACGGCTTGCGGACCGTCCAGCCGAGCATCTCGTCCCCGGGCGGCCAGGCGCCGTACAGGTCGGTGCGCCAGTGGTAGTAGGCGTGCCGCCCGCCCGACGGTGTCCGGACGATGTACGTCAAACCGGGCGGGCCGAGCCGGTTGTAGAGCCGCTGCCAGTCGGCCTGCCAGGTCGGTCGGGGGTCATCGCCACCACCGTCCAGGTCGAGGATGATGACGTCGGACCCTTCCGGGAACACGACACCGTAGTTCGGCTGGCTGGGATTCGAGAGGAAGGTCCGCGTCATGTCGCGGTCGGGCTTCGCGTCGAGGAAGCCATGGCCGCCGTGGCGCTTGGCCAGGAGCGGGAGCTTCGACCCGGGGGCGAGGGGGAAGATCCAAGCGCCGAGATCATGCATCTGCATCGCGAGCTCGACGCGCCGCGCGACCACGTCCGGGGCTTGGACCGGCAGTGCGCTCATCGCAACGCCCGGACGATCGCGCCGACGGATTGGGGACCACACGCGGCCCATTGCGTGTCGTTGCCAGCTCGGCGCCACAGTGCCCTGATCCAGTCGACGGGGACCGGGATCCCAAAGCTGCCGCTCTGGTGATGACCGCATGGCCGGAGGCTGTACGACATCGCCGAGTGGACGATCCCGTACGCTCCGCACTCGTGGCACTGACCCCAGAGACCAGCGTCCCAGTCGAAGCGACCGCCATCGAGCTCGCCGAACCATCCGACTGTCGGGTTCTCCGACGCCCCGGCGCAGAGCGAGGAGAACGGAACAAGCGGCGACGTTCCAACGACGAGAAGGTCGCGGGCAAGAACTGCCGCCGTGGCATCACCCTTCGCGGACTTGTCTCGGTACTCGGCGAGGGTCGCGCAGTCGCCGACCTCGACGAGGACCGGACGACTGCCCTCGATCAGGAAGTCGGGGATGTAGCCCGGGGCATCGATCGGCTCGTAGACCCATGACCAGCCGACCAGGTCGAAGAGCGCGGCCCACTTCGCCTCAAGGCGAGAGCGGAACCACACGCCGGCGTAGAGGGTCGGGATCCCCGACCTGGTCGTGGTCACGTCAGAACGGGAGGTCGTCAGACTTGACGCCAGCGGCGACCGCCACCGGGGCAGGGGCAACCGCCGCGGCCACCG
>JBAYUY010000039.1:0-2614 GCA_041674845.1 Candidatus Shapirobacteria bacterium | reverse complement strand
TACTGGGCTATAAACATGCCCCCTTTTATCGAAAAAAATTCGTAGTCCCCCATGCCGAAATTTACACAAACGACTCTTCTTAAAATCAGTTAATTATAATCCTTACCCTGCAATGTGGGTTAAAAAAAAAACAAGCAATGAAAAGATTAACATGGTTGTTATTAGTGATCTTCGGAATTATAAATATTTATTTATTAGTAAGAATAGAATGGATATTTGTAAATAATCCTAATCATATTTTAGGTGACAGCGATCTATTTTTTAAAGCTTTAGACTTTGTTTCTTCAGTATTAACATATATACTGATAATAGTATTTCCAGGTTTATTAGTAGGATTTGTTTACTACTTAATTAAAAAGAGAAGTTTTGCCAATGTATTTAGGACAGGAAGTATTGTTATGAGCTTAGCTTTTATGGGATACTCATTTTACCTTCTTAATGATAGGGAAAGACAAAACAATGAATTTAATTCTTTACAGGACTTTGATAGTATTGCTGGGAATCTTAGACTTGAAACAAGTAAAATTCGAACAGGAAAATTCTCTTCAGATGGCTATTTAATAGAAAGAGATAGTGCTTTTCAAAAATCAACGATAATTAAAAATGGCACAGAAATATGGGAGAAAATAGAATGGAAATCTAATATTGAATATTGGCTTATTGACAAGGATACAACGAAAGTAATAATTTACGAAATAGGCAGTGGCTATTATAAATGCTATACGAATTATTATGGAAAAGCAAGATCACATACTATTAAGATAAACTAGAAAATTAAATAAACAAGCCATAACAATGCATAATACTTTATGGCGGGTTACGTTATGAAAATGAGTATTTTAGTTTCAAATATAAATCATCGTGGGCAGAAAGATTTGTCTTTTGAAGTCCGCCACAAAGCATATGCACGCCCGTTAGCGCTCATTATCAAATAGCATAGAAAATCCAGAAAAGTTATGGCTAGAAAATTAGTTTCTTTTATATTTTCAGTTCTTTTTGTGACATTGATTATTTTCAGCGATTCATTGTATAACAGATTTTGGATTTTCGCTGTTTTACCAATTTTCGTTTCAACTATTGGAATTTTGTTTGTAATATTCTTAAATATTAAAAAAGACAAGTACGCGGTTTATATTTCTCTAATTGCCTTATTCCTAGGGCTATCTATCGTGATAGTTAAAGAAACTGAAATTTTTAAGAGCAGAATTGTTGTTAAAGCTGTTTTAGTTGACGATTTGTCTGCTTTGGAATTGACTTTGAGAGAGAATAATAAATTTGAACTTTTACCTGAATCCTATCTTGGTCGTAGTGAATCGATTAATGGGAATTACAAAATTGAAGGAAGCAAATTAATATTTTTGGACAACCCTTTTAAGGACAAACTTATCGCGGATACCGTTTTCATTGTGAATAATAAGATAATTTTACGCTATGACTCTAATGGAAAACCAGACACGACTTATGCAAATTACTTCAGAATTGATAAGTTTGAAATAAATAACGCGCGCTAACAATGCATATACTTTATGGCGGGTTACGTTATGAAAATGAGTATTTTAGTTTCAAATATAAATCGGCGTGGACAGAAAGATTTGTCCTTCAAAGTCCGCCACAAAGCATATGCATGCCCGTTAGTGCCAATGCTGAAAAAAGACATAGAATAATGAGAAATACTTTTTTGACTTTCATATTAATAATGACAATAAAAGTCTCTTTTACACAGACAAGTGTATATCATCCATTTCCAGACTCTAATACAATTTGTATAGGAACAGACATGACATATTATGAATATCCATGCTTCATTTTTGACGACTATAACATACTAATCAAAGGAGACACCTCAGTCGGATCATATATTTATCATAAACTATATAGAAATGGACATAAATGGTCAAACTGTCCACCTCCCGGATTTTATTATTACAATGAGTATTTTGGAGCATTTAGACAAGATGCTGAGAATAAAAAAGTATATCTGCTTGGAAATAATGAACTAGATACATTAGCATATGATTTCAATCTAAATGTTGGAGACACATTACCACCAACTTGCCTAAACTGGGATTCACAATATTACTATGTTGAATCAATAGACTCTGTATTGGTTGACAACAATTACCGAAAGAGGTTTTGGATTAGCAATGACTATTTACAAAATTTTATTTCGCTTATAGAGGGAATAGGATCAGATCATGGACCATTTTCCCCTTTTAGAGAAAACTGGACAGAAAGCAGTAATGATTTATGGTGTGTTTATAAGGATAATGATACAATATGGAATTATTATCCAAATGGATATGGATGCCAATTATTAACCTCAATAAACAACCTGAAAACTGAACCAGAAATTCAAATTTACCCAAATCCATTTAGTAATTATACACATTTAACGATTGCTGGAAATTACACTAATATTACATTGACTATATATAACTCCTTCGGACAAAAACTTAAAGAAAATTTCTATCAAAATGGACAATCAATTAGAATTGACAGAGATAGTTTTGCAAACGGACTTTATTTCGTTCAAATAAGACAAAACAATAAATTTATAATGACTAAGAAACTAATAATTAAAGATTAGTAAAAAGCACAGGCACTAACAATGCAT
>JBAYUY010000038.1:0-2705 GCA_041674845.1 Candidatus Shapirobacteria bacterium | reverse complement strand
GTTTCTCTCACCTTTACAGTCTCCAAAGATTGATTGGCATTATCCACCACCTTATTAATCACTTTCACTGTGTCATTGTAAACATTGGTACCGACTTCTTTAACATATTCAATATCAATTTTGCGATTGATTTTTATTTTCAACAAAGCTTCTTTTTTAAGCAGAGAACTTGTTGCCACTTCAACACTGTCAGCTTTCAAATTATCAACAGCAATTTTAATATCAAAATCTCCCACTTCTGCCACCCAAGAACTTTCTAATTTAACAACCTTATTATCCTCCGCATTAAAACTTTTCTTTTCAAGTTTTTTATCATTCACCCAAAAAGAAACTTCACCTGTTAAATTTTTTCCAGAAGTATTTTGAAAAGACCCATAAATAGAAACTGGATCATTATTTTTAATCTCCAATTTTGAAAACCAAATATCTGATAATAGACCTGCATTAATCTGCGTATCACTGGCCAAAGCTAAACCAGTAAAAGAAAAAAGGCACGCCAATAAAACAAAAAACCCTGCCGAAACTTTCGCTAACAAAAGCTTATTAATTTTTAATAACGTTTTCACCATATTGATTTATCGAGTATTCATAACTGGAATATTCCAAGTCAGTAGGTTTTTTATCACTTATGTAATTATTAACCAACATCAAAACAACAATAAATCCACAAACACCTAAACCATTTAAAATCAAACCTTTGTGTTGAATTCTTATATAAATAATAACTTTCAAAATTAAAGCTAGACCAACAAAAATCAAGAAGCCAATTAGAATCTTGTTTGTTAAGTCGTGATTGTTATATAACAAATAGTTAAAGAAATCTCTGATGGGATCTTTGATAGGAGCCACGGCATCCAAAACATTTGCGGAATTAAGGGCAACATATGGCTTGGCAAAAACCTGAGCCACAAAAATACTTTTCACACCATTATATGTACCAGTTGCTACACCAGTTCCAATTTCTGTATATTCGGCTTTAACAATATTAGCTTTGTGAGTAGGAGAGTTCATCCACGCCACTGTTACATCTTCAGAGTCTTTGAAATTCACAGCTAGATTCTCCCCCGCATACTGATACTTATAACCAACATCTTGAACCCAATTCCAAGGCTTCTTGCCTTCTGGGCTAACGTGGGCGAAGTAACCCTTTGTAGCCATATCTGAAGCCTTCATAGCGGCAGCCTTATCCAATAAATCGTTTTCTTTTAATGCACTTAGTGATGCATTGGTTCTTTCTTCATTTGTTAGCTCGGTCAAAACAGATGGCAAAACCGCAGACAACTGAGAATTACTGGCAACGCTTTTTAAAATATTTGGAATGTTTATAGAAAAGATAAAAGCCGCCAAAATTAAAATACCAAAACCTAGCATTGGGCCGGTTTCAAAAAATTTAGGGCGAAAATTATTGTCTCGATTAGGGATGAAAAGATTCTTCAATTTCTTTTTAGATCTTTTATTCATGTATCAAATTGTAAAATAAAAAGCGCTGTTTGTAAACAACGCCTTTTATCCTTTAAAGTTTAAGAGATTGAATTTATTTGTTCAATGCGGCTCGGGTCAATGGACCTACGAAACCTGTAGCAGGAATTCCGTTTGCTGTTTGGAATGCCTTTACTGCTGCAAGAGTGATTGGGCCAAAATATCCAGTTGAAGTGTGGAATGTGAAGAATCCAAGTGATCGCAATTTTTCTTGCAATTCTTTTACTTCATCATTTTGTGTTCCTTCTGAAACATTGTTATTAAATGCATATGTTGATGCACCTAACACTTGTCCTGCGTTTTGAACGACAGGAGTTGAAGTTGTTCTTCGTTTTGAACCTGAGCTACCTCCGTAACCATATACAGTACTAAATCCAACTGATGAAATCACCAATAGACAGATAGCAACTGTAAGTGTTTTTGTTAATTTTTTGTTCATAATAATTTTAATATTTTTTTAATAAAATTTTAACCCCACTTGTATACAATAGAGTCATTTTGTTAAATTCAATGTTTAACGATTTTATGTTATAGTATATCACAACAAATGTCAAGACATGGCAAGTTGATAAGAATACTGTTTATTACGGCAACCTCAATATTGCTGTTATATGGCCTATTTCTTAGAACAAACGGCCTTTTGACTCAACCTTATTGGATGGATGAGGGGTACACAATTAATGCGGTTATGTCATATGCCGAAGGTCATATGAATGGAATATCAGCTGTTTTAGATTCAGGTCAAAAATATGAATGTTTTCTATATTGTTTTCCTACTGCCTTAATAGCTAATCAGTTCGGGTTAAATCAATTTAGTTTTAGAATTATTTCTGTCCTATTTGGTCTTATTTCTATTTTGGCTTTATATGTGGTCACTCGAAAATTATTTGATCAAAAAATTGCTTTGTTAACAGCTTTCTTTATGAATTTTGCTTATTTCCAAATTGCCTGGTCAATGCAAGCCCGTTGGTATACTATGTTCACTGCTTTTTTCTGGTTCTCAATATTCTTTTTCATTAAATCTATTGAATCAAAGAATAAAAATAAAATCTGGCCAATTACTTTAACAATTATTTTTACCGTTCTAGCAATCATGTCTCAAAAGATTGGAATTGTATTGCTAATATTTTTCACAGGATATATTTTATTCCTAAGTCTTAAAGAAAAAATTATTAATTGGAAACTGACCACCTTAATCTCTGGCTTGATAATTTTAGGGGCTTATT
>JBAYUY010000037.1:0-2723 GCA_041674845.1 Candidatus Shapirobacteria bacterium | reverse complement strand
TGCATGAAATGGGATGCGCTCGAAATCCCGTTCCTTGTAATCTAAATCAAAATGAGCCTCTTGCGCTTACGTTTTCGTAATGTGCCGGACACTTTACCCCGTACGCCTTACATTTTTTCCTTCACCGTCACTTCAAATACCGTGCCGCGAACTCCGGTGAGCGCGGTCGGGGTCTTCACTTCGAACCTCGAATTCCCTTTGAGTTTTTCAACGTGGACCATCACCTTCCCGACGGCAAGCTCCAGGAGCGTCGTCTTGTCCCCCATCACAGGATCGGTCTCGGCCTTGTTGATCCGGAATAAACTTCCTTCCTTCACCTCAACGCGGCCGACCTTCCCGCCGTCCAACAATACTTCCACCGAGCTTTGAGAAGCCGTCCGGATCTCATCCCCGGGCAAGACCACCATCCCGTCCTTCGCGGCCTGCCACTGCCCGCCCTGGCATTTCACAAAGACATCCTTCCCGGAATTCTGCAAAGTGCCATACCGTGTCCCGGTCTTCGCCAGCTCGGTCACGGAAGGCACTACGCGCTGCACCACCTCCACGGGCGCCGGAGGAACAGGCGTCTCAACCGGAGGAGCGGTCTTCACGACAGGCGAGGACGTATCCTCTTTCGCGGCCATCTTCGGCAAGTCGACCGTCGTCGACGAGGCATCGTCCCTCACGGACATCGACGACATATCATCTTTAACGATCGGCTTCACGGGATCCTCTTTCACCGCCAGGACCGGAGGAGGATCTGTTTTCACAACCGTCAAAGGCTCGGCCTCGCCCTGCGAAGCTGCCGCAGGCCGGGGATTTTTAAAATTGATACGCAACGATTCTCCGCGATCCAAAAGAGACATCTCGTTTGCGCCATTGAGCACATACACTTCCCCTTCCACTACCCGAACATCCGTCAAAAGTTTTTTCGCGTCGTCCGTAGTAAAAAAGTCCGAAGGCTTGCTTCCGGCTTGGGCCGCGGGCTTCACCGCATCCTTCTCTCCGGAAGTTCCTTCCTCAGCCGCGGACTCATCACGAGCCGAATCTACTTCACTCCCGGCATCATCCCCCTCAAGGGCTTCTTCCTCGACCGCGGCCGTCGCCCCCTCCGAGGACAACTCCTCCCCGGTTGCTTCTTCCTCGCTTGTCAGGGATCCCTCATCCGCAGAGAGTTCCTCATCGGCGGCCTGCGAAGCGGTTCCGGGCGCATTTTCAGTTTCAGGAGCCTTAGTGTCCGACACCGTTTGATCAGAAGCCGATTCACTGGAAGAAGTTGAGCTGTCACCCGCCGTTCTCCCGGCTGAAGGAGCGGCCTTACTATCTCTCGAGGATTTCAGGACATCCACGGCGATCGAAAGTATCTCTGACTTTACGCTCCCGGGCTCACCAAACGCCGTCCCTTCCGCAACCTGCGTCACGGAATAGATGGGAACAGGCTCTTTCCCAGGCGAAGAATTATCGTAAAACGAGATCAACGGCTGGGCGAAATGATTCATGTCAAAATTTTGCTCTTCCAACCATTCCGTCCCCGGTACCGAGAATGTCTCATCCTGGATCTGAACATCCGCCGCCGAACTCCAGTTCGTCTCAGGCGACGATTCTATTTGACCGATCCCGCTCAGCACACTCTGAAGACTCCGGTTCACATCCTCCTGGGCCTGCTTCGTCACTTCCGCTATATTGATGGGGATTGGAGGCGGTTCTTTGTAAGGGTGCGAGACGCTACGCTCCCGGGTCCCCCAAATATCAAGACCCATGATGCTTCCGTCCTCGGCCGGCATCCGCGTATTCCCCGTCAACTCATTATTTTCGATCTGCCCGATCACTTCATCCGCGTACTGAACATCGTTCTTTCCCATGACAAAATAATACATCCCGTCCGCCGTGCTTTTCGTCAGATCGCGCTGAGCGGAACCGGTGTCATTGACGTAAAGCCCCACATCCACATCGGCCACGGGAATACTTCCGTCGGTGAGGTTATAGGTAATACCCCAAACCCCGCGGACGCCCTCCGGATACCGGAACTGGAAATGAGGGAAGGACCCGCCTTCATCCATCACCCACGTGCTCCCAAAATCCCAGCCCGAGAACGTGCCGGAGCGCATCATGTCCGCGTTTGGGTTCGCCAGGTCAGCGGCATTCAAAACAGCATAGCCGTTTGCATCAACTTCTCCCGTCACGCGGACCACTTTGCCGGCCGTGCCGCCGGCGCTTGTCACTTGACCGGTCATCTTCTCATTCCAAAACGAACTTGTTACTTTAGCGGAGTCACCGGTGCCCACAAGACCGCCGGTATTCGTCGATCCCGTCACATGACCCATCGCGTAGGTCTTTTTGATCGTTCCGGTGTTGGAGCCCGCAAGACCGCCGACTTTATCCGTCCCCATCACTCGAGCGCTGGAATAGGCGTTCGCGATCGAACCGGTGTTTCCGCCCACAAGACCGCCCACAAAATTCACGCCGCTTACCGTAAACGAACCCGTCGTGTAAACGTTCGTGAGAATGCCTTTGTTAAGACCCGCCAAGCCGCCGACATAATCGCGGCCGTACGCGCTCACTTTCTCAAGACCAAGAGTGCTCACCAAACCACCAATCCCGATATTTCCAAAAAGACCCAAATAATCACTCCCCGTCCGCTGCATCGTGAGGTTCGAGATCACTTTCCCGTTGCCGTCCAGACTTCCCGTGAACTCATGCGTCGCGTCCCCGATCGGTTCAAAACCCGCGCCGCTATTCCAGCT
>JBAYUY010000036.1:0-2885 GCA_041674845.1 Candidatus Shapirobacteria bacterium | reverse complement strand
TCATGGGGCCGGGACAGGCTAACCCCTTTAAGGACTTTTTCGGTGACGAGTTTTTTGATAAATTTTTTGGGAATTCACCCAGACGGGAGTTCAAACAGAGGAGCCTTGGATCAGGTTTGATCATTGACAGGGAAGGATATATCCTTACCAATAACCACGTCGTAGAAAAGGCCCAGACCATCAAGGTAAAGTTATCCGATGAAAAGGAATATGATGCTGCCATTGTTGGAAGAGACCCGAAGACTGATATAGCGCTCATTAAAATCAACGCGACACAACCGCTGCCGGCGGCGACATTTGGTGATTCCGACAGGCTTGTAGTGGGAGACTGGGTTGTCGCCATAGGAAACCCCTTTGGGCTGGAACATACCGTCACGGCCGGCATAGTCAGCGCAAAAGGAAGGGTAATAGGCGCCGGACCATATGACGATTTTATCCAGACTGATGCCTCGATCAACCCCGGCAACAGCGGGGGACCGCTTCTCAATCTGAAAGGCGAGGTTGTCGGTATCAATACAGCGATTGTTTCCGGTGGACAGGGCATTGGATTTGCCATCCCTATCAATGTTGCCAAAGATATGCTTCCGCAGTTGAAGACAAAAGGTAAGGTAGCGAGAGGATGGATGGGTGTCGTTATCCAGAAGGTGACGCCTGAGATTGCAAAGAATTTTGGTCTCACCGAATCTGAAGGTGCATTAGTTGCAGACGTTATGGAACAGGGCCCCGCTGAAAAGGCAGGGATTAAGAGGGGAGACGTTATCGTTACGTACAATGGTAAAAAGATCAAGGACAATGATCAGCTCCCGCGGCTTGTAGGCGCAACAGAGATCGGCAAAAAGGTGAAGGTTGGTTTGATACGTGAAGGAAAACCGATCGAGGTTGAGATCGTTATTGCAGAGCTCCAGGAAGAAGGCCTGAAGGCTTCGAAAAAACCTGAAATAGAGAAAGATTTCGGTCTCGTTGTCCAGGATATTACCCCGGAGATCGCAAAACATCTCAGCTTGAAAGATAAGAGAGGCGTTATCGTAACGGATGTATTACCGGGCAGTCCGGCACAGGACGGAGATGTCAGGTCCGGTGATATTATCAAGGAGATCGGCAGGAAACCGATACGGAATGTTGCCGACTTCAGAGAGGCCATGAAACGGGTAAATATCAAAGAAGGCGTGGTTATACTCATCAAGAGAGATAACACGACGTTCTATACGGTGGTAAGGGAGTAAATTTTTCTTTGCATAAATATTTTTTTCATGTATTATTGACTTATGCCGCTATACGAATGGGAAGGTAAAACAGTCTCCGGTACAACAAGGAAAGGGTCAACAAAGGCCCCATCCGAAGATTCTCTCCGTGCGATCCTCAGAAAAGACGGTGTTATCCTTACCAAATTCGTCGAGAAAAAAGAGGAAAAGAAGGAAAAATATAGTCCCAAGGCAAAGGTACCCACGCTCCAGATCGTGATCTTCACAAGACAGCTTTCCACGATGATCACATCCGGTCTTCCCCTTGTTCAATCCCTCGAGATACTCGGGGCACAGATTGAAGATGTCAATCTGAGAGGGATCGTCCGGGAGATAAAAGAGAAGATAGAAGGCGGTTCACGGTTCGCCGACGCTCTCAGGGATTATCCGCAGTGTTTTGACCAGCTCTTCGTCAACCTTGTCGTCGCAGGCGAAGAGGGCGGCTTGCTGGACGGTGTCCTCCAGAGGCTCTCCGTATACATGGAAAAATCAGAAAAGCTCAAATCCAAGGTCAAATCTGCCATGATATACCCGATAAGCATCGTCGTCGTCGCTGTCGGTGTCGTCTTTGTCCTTTTGATCTTTGTTATTCCTGTTTTTGAGACAATGTTCAAGGACATGGGTGCCACCCTCCCTATGCCGACACAGATCGTCGTTAACTTAAGCAGGGCGGTAAAGGGCGGCATAATCTACATTATTGCCGCTGTAGTAGGTATCTTTTTCGCTTTTAAGAAGTATTACCAGTCACAGGGCGGCAGGAAAACGATTGACAGGCTGACACTGAAATTACCCATATTCGGTGTTTTAACGATAAAGGCCTCTGTCGCGAGGGTTACAAGGACCCTTGCGACGCTCCTCTCCAGCGGTGTCGCCATCCTTGAAAGCCTCGATATCGTTGCAAAGGTTGCCGGGAACAAGATCGTAGAAGAGGCGCTGGTGGTTGCAAAAGAGCGGATCAGCGAAGGAAGGAGCATGTCGGAGCCATTGGAACAGGCCGGCATATTCCCGCCAATGGTCGTTCAGATGGTTCAGGTTGGTGAATCAACGGGGGCCCTGGACAATATGCTCAATAAAATAGCGGATTTCTACGAGGATGACGTTGACGCCCTCGTAACAAACATGACGGCGCTCATGGAACCGATGATCATGGCCTTTCTCGGCGTTATCCTCGGCGGGCTTGTCGTCGCCATGTACCTGCCAATCTTTAAACTCGGTTCAGCAGTAGGATAAGAAAACACAATAACCAATCACCAATTAATACCCAACGAGCAATAATCAAACTAAAATTCATTGTTATTTTAGTTATACAAGTGTCTGGTTGAAATGGAAGCTGCGCCAGCATGCGGTGTCGGGGTATCCTGAGCAAACCGTCGTGAGGCGAGGAAGCTCGGTCTTTTGCGCAAGCAAAAGTTCCGAAGCCGAACGCGAGCGAATGTAAGCCGCTGGAGCGCAATGAGCGTGTTTGCGGGGATATCCCGATGCCGCATGCTGGCTCCATGAACCCCTCGGTTAGTTGGTGTTTGATTATTGTTCTATCGCAACTTCCAATCCCAAGTCCCGGATCATCTCGATATCATGCACCGTATCCCTGCCGAGGGTGGTGAGATAATTGCCGGTCATCAATGAATTGCAGCCCGCGATGAT
>JBAYUY010000035.1:0-2891 GCA_041674845.1 Candidatus Shapirobacteria bacterium | reverse complement strand
GGTGGGAAAAGCAGAGTCTCAGAAATTCTGAACCGTAAACGAAAGCTGACTGTTGACATGATCCGCAAATTGACGGCAAGATTGAATCTTTCTCCTGGACTTCTAATTAATGATTATCAATTGACAAGATAATAAGTACGGTTGGCAACACTGCATATACTTTATGGCGGGTTACGTTATGAAAATGACCATTTTAGTTCCAAATATCAATCATTGTGGAAAGAAAGATTTGTCTTTGAAAGTCCGCCACAAAGCATATGCTTCCCGTTATGCCCAAGCTTGAAAAAAAACGCACGGAGACATCATCGGAGAGAATAATAGACTGATTTTAGACATATTTATGAACAGGACAGAACTTGAATTGCTTCAAAAAGCTATTACTAATTTCAAATGCAAGGAATATGATGAGAGCCAATTCCATTCAACTTTTGAGACAGTAATTGGTATGATTACTGAATCCCATAATTATGAAATAAGACGAATGTTTGAATCAATTGAATCGTCTCTAGAAATCTCTGATTTTATGAGTAATAATAAGCGTGAAGATTACTTAGTTGCAATTGAGAGCATTGAAAGAATTTTGAGAGATAATGAGTTAATCAATGAAGAAAAATAAAAGCAAAAACAATTAAAGCCTGGGCATAACAAACGCTATAGCAAATGCGGGTTTGCGTGTTCGTTGAAACATTTGAATACTTTACATACATTTGTGCTGGCAGACAGTTGAGCAGCAATTTAATCCCGCACTTGCCATAGCGTCAGCCGTTAGCTACCATAATAATTATAAAAACAATGAGATCACAATTTTTATTATGTCTTATTTTTCTAATTCTACTGAGTTCATGTCACAAGAAAGAAGTCGAAACAGTTAGATTCAGCGGTATTGTAATTGACGCGAAAGACAATTTACCAATGCCAAATGTATTAACTAAAATCTATCTTGACATATATCATCCAACATCTCAAGAATCATTTATGGACTCAACCTGGACTGATAATGATGGTTTTTATGATATGTCACTTGACTGCCTTGGACACACGTCATATTCAATTTATTCTTACAAAGACGGATATTTAACGGAACTACCGAATTCAACTGTAATAAAGACGAAACCAATAGGCAACTCAATTACAATTATTGACACAATAACTATTTGGAGGACAGCAATGTTAAAAATTGACTGCAACATTATAGACTACAATTGGACATATGTAATAAATAAAACAATTGATCGTCCAATTGAGACAATTGACTCGCTTAGATTTTTTCAGCCTAGAAGTTATGAAATTGACACAAGTATTTATCCTCAAGAACTTATATTAACATTTTTGTACGATTTTAATCATCACGTAAATATTTCTTGGTATAAATACAACCCGTATTTTGACACTATTTTTAATGAAGAAATTAGAATTATTGATCTAGTACCGTTAGATACAACTTTCATAAATCTTGAATTAGAATAAATTACGGTAGCTAACAATGCATCATACTTTATGGCGGGGTTAGGTTTGAATATGAACATTTTAGTTCCAAATATAAATCATTGCGGACAGAAAGATTTGTCTTTTAAAGTCCGCCACAAAGCATATGCATGCCCGTTATAGGCCACTTAAAAAAAACACAACTTCGATAACCTTAACAAAAAAACAATATATGAAAAACATGATTTTAAGTTTGCTCATTTTGACAGTATTTGTAACAAGCTGTAATGTTGGCGGTATGTGGAAAGATGAGAACATTGACCCAAAAATAAAAGCAAAGATTCATGATTTAAACTATCAAGTAATAGATGGATTCGTAGAAAACAATCAGGATAAAGTTTTCCAGATATGTAGTGACGAGCTTTTAGAGCAAGGAAAAAATGATTTAAGTACGTTAATGCAACAAGTAAGAACGAGCTTTTCAAAGAAGGACTTTAAAATACTTAATGAATTCTATCAAAAAAATACATCTGAAAATGCCCAAACAAATGTAATGACTGGAATCTCTGGTGATCATGATTATATTATTGGTTTTAAGGCTCTAAATACCGAGATGTATGTTTCTGTTGGATACTTTAATAATGATTTAAACCAAACCAGCCTGACACTAATATATGGTAAATATGGTAATGATTGGAAACTTAATATTATGCAAGTAGGAACTTTAAGAATAATGGACAAGGACGCTTTTGATTGGTATCAGGTTGCAAAGAAAGATTATGAAAATAAATACCTTATTGACGCTGTTAATGATTTGGTGTTGGCAAATCAATTATTGAAACCCGCAAATCAATTTTGGCAATATCAGAAAGAGAAAGAAATCCAAGAATTTGGACAAAAAATAATGGCTGAAATAAATTCTAAGTTTACATTTCCTATGACTGTTGATTATGTAAAGACTAAACCGCAGATTTTTAGAATTTATCCACAAGGAATGAATGAAGGCTATTTCCCAATGATTCAGTATACAACGACAATTGATTTAAAAGATACCACAAAATTGTCAAAAGAATGCTCTGAAATACACGGCAAGATTGGCGAATTATATAATGGGATTGATCAGAACAAAAAAATGATTTTCTATAAAGCCTTTAAATCTATCCCGAATGGAACCGTACCAGTTGAAAATTATGGATTTATAAGAGAAAATAAAAAATAAGCGGCCTATAACAGCGTGTATAAGCCATTGCTGGTAGCGGGTTTTCGGTGGTCATCACTTTTGGTTACCTTGTGCTAACTCGACAACAAAGCGCTCTGATCACGCAACGGCTCATACACGCGGACGTTATAGGCAAGCAGAAAAAACAACATAGATATGAAAAAGATAACATTAGTAATTATTGTTTTGGGAATTGGAATTAACAATCTATATTCTCAATGGACTCAAACCGAAGGTCCACTTGTTG
>JBAYUY010000034.1:0-2894 GCA_041674845.1 Candidatus Shapirobacteria bacterium | reverse complement strand
CGCTTTTGCGTGGCGTATCGAATCAAAGACCATCCCGCGCTGATAACGAAAACACAGACCAAATTCCAGCCATACGGCGTCAGTAACCACGCTGCGGTCAATGTGACCCGTAGCAAGTCAGTAACAGTTCACTGTGTTCCCAGAGCTTGAGCAACTTACCCTGTTTCGCGCCTGTGCGGCGGAAACGATAGCGCCAGCCTGCGTCGCTGCAACGCCTTCGTCGGCAATCTTCTTCACCAATCCTTCGGCGCATCTCGCCGCGTCTACGGACCCGGCAGCGTAACCAAGAGAAACACAAAACTCCCGCGTGTTCGTCGCAAGGCGAGCGCGAGCGGCTGCGTTCTCGGATGCGACTTGTTCCGCTGACTTGCACCCGGCCAAAGCAAAAACGGCCAAAAGTAAAATCGGAATCCGCTTCATGATAATCCTCACACGTCTCGCGCTATGCCTGTCGCTCACGCTCGCGCCTCTACAGGCGTTTGCGGCGTCAGCTACACTCTACAATCCTGCGCCGAATGCTTTATATGACACGACCGGGGCTATTGCGAAGGGCGCGAAAGCATACTTCTACAGCGCCGGGACATCAACGCCGCTCACTGTCTATCAGGACGCCGGACTCACAACTCCCCACACTTTCCCAATCGTCGCTGGCCTGAACGGCGTTCTACAGAAGATTTATCTGCCATATGTCGATTACCGGGTGCGGATCACGACGGCGGCGGGGGCGGTCATCTTCGACGCGGACAACATCGCCAATCCTGTCCCTGCGACGGCTGGCGGCGGCGGAGGGACGCCCGCCAATCAGATTTTCAACACCGGGTATATCATCTCGCGTCTGACCGGCGGAACGCTTGACGGCTTCGTTCGCATGAACGGGCAGACGATCGGTTCCGGTTCATCGTCAGCCACAGAACGCGCGAATGACGATGCTGAGGATTTGTTTCTCTATCTCTGCAACAACCTCCCGGACACAATTGCTGTCATGTCGGGCGGGCGAGGCGCGAACTGCGCGGCTGATTGGGCGGCGAATAAAAACATCGTTGTCCCGTCAATGCAGGGCCGTCTTATGGCTGGCGTTGACGACATGGGAGGGACGGCTGCAAATGTGTTGCAGACTTCCACAACGGCGAGCGCGACAAGCGGCAGTCCGACGATCACTGTTGCGAGCGCGACCGGTCTTGCACGCACGATGTATGCGATCATTGACGGCGTAGCGACGGGACAAATAACGGCAATCAGCGGAACGACTGTCACGCTAAGCGCTAATTATGCTGGATCGACTGGTGCAGGAAAGGCTGTTCGGTTTTCATTTTTATCTGACGCGCAGACTGCTGGACTTCCTGGTGGCGCTCAATCTGCGTCAATGACGGTGATGGAGATGGTATCTCATAATCATGGGGTGAATGACCCTGGCCATGTTCATTCTATTGGTATTATTCCTGGGACATTAGGCGGGGGACCACTTGGGAGTTACGTTCAGGGTCCGTCAAACTCAGGCGCATCTGCCACAGGTATTAGCATTCAGGCCAACGGCCAGAGCAGGCCATCCAGCATCGTTCAGCCGTCGCGTCTCGCAACATTTTACATGAAATTATGAGGCGCGCCGATGTTCTCTGCTGAATTTGACAGACAATCCAGCGCTGCCGATTGGGATGAAACCGTCCAGCTATTGGCAGAAGACGACGGGTTGCCAATGTGGACAACTGTCCCAGGTGACCTGATCTTGACGCTAACGGTTATCCCAGAAGGAATATGCGTTTCGAGCGATTATGGTAGCGTCTCGACTTCGACTCCAGGCGCAGTAATAACCGCTGTTTCAACCGATCTATCTGGCAGAGTCGCCGCCGACATAAACGGCATGATGCTCATATTCATTGATGACAGCGATATGGTAGCGCTCGCCCCTGATCGGTACGGGATCGACAAACGCTATCTCGTTTTCATCAAGGCGCAATTCGGCGTTTATACCAAACAGGGTCTTGTCGGCATTCTTCCAGTCTATAGGGGCGCATAGAGATGGCATTGAAAGCGCGCATCGGCGTTAAATTCCCGGCAGACGTTACCGTGGAAAGCCCTCTCGTCCTTACGAAGACAGGCAGAAACTACGAGTTCTCAATCGACGCGACTGCATTGCTCGGCGGCTCAGTGACAGTGATGCAGTTGAAAATGGCGCTCTCTAGTCAGGGCGAGTTCTATAATATTGACAACAATCTCACCGATACTGTGACGGCTACTGAACGGCTTGCTTGGAATAGCGGCGGTATTCACACATCATACGGCGATACGCTTTCGGACGCGATTGAAGCGATCATAGGAACTCCAGCGACGGTTTCTGCCTACGCTCTTGCCGAAGCAATGACGCTCTAAGAACACAGGAAATCATACCATGAAAACGACGCGGCTTATCGCGGCGCTGCTATTCGTCGCGCTCTCGACGCTTGCTCATGCAGGGTCATTGAATTGGAGCCTAGATCGTTCCGGTGGATCACCCTATAAGCTCCGCGTCGATCTTGACGGCGTTTGGCATAACTTCGGAGAGATTAGCAGCTCCGGGCAACCGCTTCCATATTTTGCCGTCACGTTCTGTAGCGCGAATGAATGGATAACGGCATCGTCAGGCGTTCCTGTCTGCGCACAGCCAGCTATCACTAATCTTGCGACGATAGCAACAAATACGGTTGTCGCGAACTCGACTAATGGAGCAGCCTCGCCAGCAGCTTTCGCCATGCCATCCTGCGACACGGCTGCGGAGGCGTTGCAATGGACGACTGATACAGGGTTCGTCTGTAATTCGTCAATCACCGCTTCGTCCTTCCTCGGGCTCACAGGCGGTACGAGCGGCGGCGTTCCGTACTTTTCCAGCGGCTCTACGCTCGCTTCGTCAGCGGCTCTTG
>JBAYUY010000033.1:0-2904 GCA_041674845.1 Candidatus Shapirobacteria bacterium | reverse complement strand
ATTTCTATTTCTTGAAGCGATTTCATAAACCAAAACTACGATTTTTTTCTGAATGATATTTGATGTTCGTATTCTGTTCTATTTTTCATGGACGCTGGTTTTTCATACCATTGGCCCTAACGGGCGTGCATATGCTTTGTGGCGGACTTTAAAAGACAAATCTTTCTGTCCATAATGATTTATATTTGGGACTAAAATACTCATTTTCATAACGTAACCCGCCATAAAGTATATGCATTGTTACAAGCTGCCGTTTTTATTTCTTTTCACTTATAATTCTTAATTCCGATATTACTTTGTTTCCTTTTTCAAACAGTCCAAGCCATGTCGAAGAATTATTTTCAAAATTTTTCATTGTTTCCTGTCCAACATAAATTCCCTTATTAGTCAATAAGTAAAATTTCACAAAACCAATTTCAGGCAAAGGTTTTGTTTCTGTTTTCGAAGACAGATTAAGATAGGTCTGTCCAAAACTTACAAACTGTTTTGCTGCAATATTCACATTTTGATGTTGTCCACCACCAATAACTGCACCGCCAGAACTTAAATACATACTTGCATCTCCTGTCTGATATGAAACGATTGTAACTGTCGCACCGCTCATTCCCCAGTCCATAATAATTCCATATACAACTGACTTGTCGTCTGATAATAAAAGTCCAAGTTGCTCAGGTGTCGCTGAAAATGCCATTTCTCTCAAGCCTTCATAAGCGTTTTCTTCCGTTTGATGAACTTCTGCTTTCAAAGTGTCTTGTTCTAAAGTCGGTTGTTTGTTATTGGCTTTTAAATTGTTCCCACAACTTGTCAAACAAAAAACAAGGCCTCCTACTAGAATAATTCCGATAATAATGTATGTCAGTCTCATAGTATTTTATTTAATGTTGTGTTTTTCATACGGTTGCTTGTAACGGGAAGCATATGCTTTGTGGCGGACTTTGAAAGATAAATATTTCTGTCCACTACGATTTATATTTGGAACTAAAATACTCATTTTCATAACGTAACCCGCCATAAAGTATTATGCATTGTTAGCTGCCGTATTTTTATTCTAAGTTAATTTTTTCTATTTCCGTAAGTTCTAATATTATGTCTGGGAAAAAGTCTAACATATTTTTAGTCGCTTGTCCAATATACTGTTCGGCTGTCTCTAACGCTAAACCATTATAACCAATTTCTATTTCACTTTTTACACCTGTCCCTCTTTCACCTTCGAGCATACCATAAAACCCCATTGGAAAACTATGTGTGTTACTTGAAAATAATTTGTATAATAATTTAAAATCGTTTTTGTCAGTACCTGTTTTTTCTTCAATATCTTCTCTACTTATAAAAAAAGCATTTTCTCCTTTTAAAAAGTGCTTTTGTTGTTTTTCGCCTAATGATTTGAAGTAGTTAGTTTTAGTAAGCTCGTCAATAATAGAATCCTCAATTTTTTTATCTTCTTGATTATCATCTGTAAATGAAAATAGTTTTTTCCTTGAATAGTAATCATGCAGATTAAACAATTTTCTTCTTGCTTCTAATTCATCATCAGAAACATTGTCCACGCATAAATAAAACAATGTATGGTAGCATTCCATCAAATTCCTTGTCAAACTAAATAACGAAGAAAAGTCCCAATGAGTAATTTTCTTTTCTGCTATTTCACTATTAGGCGCGAGAATAAAAATACTTAATCCTGTAACACAAATCTTTGTATATAAGACACAAGCCCAAACTTTTTTATCTTCAACTTGTCGGCCTGCGGAACGTCTTGAAACTTTCAATGCAAGATTTATCGTATTTGAATACTTTGTCAAGTTGTCAATGTAGTATTTTTCGTCCATCTGGGTGTTTCAGTTATATGGCAGCTAACGGGCGTGCATATGCTTTGTGGCGGATTTCAGAAGACAAATCTTTCTGTCCACGATGATTTATATTTGGAACTAAAATGCTCATTTTCATAACGTAACCCGCCATAAAGTATGATGCATTGTTGGCATTAGTAATTTATTTAAGTCTATAAGCAAATGATACTTCTGTTGTTATGGTGTTTGTTGTTATTTCTCCTCCTGACACACCTGTCCCTTGTGGCCAATCAGCTACTTTGTCAAAGTCAAGATAATAATCACATCTAAGGCCTATTTGGAATTTGGTAAATTCATATTTTATTCCACCTCCAATTAATAAGCCATAAGAAATATTGTTTAATTCGTTGATATCGTCAACACTGTCAAAATGATCACTATAACTTGTCAAAAAATCAAGTCTGGGTCCTATGCATAAAAAAGGAATAAAGTTCTTTTTTATCGGATATTTCAATTCAATAATCGTATTAAACGAAAAATAATTAAGTCCTGGTCTTGATGTTATGGTTGAGTCTGTAAGATTCCCTTGTGAATTTGTTAAAGGTATTTCCCCTCGTCCACCTCTCTGAATATAACCAATACTTGATGATAAATTATAGTATTTTTTATTTAGATAATCTATTCCTGCAAATATTGAAAGTCCAATTAGAGTCTCCTTATATGGAGGATCAAGATTAATTTTGTCAAGTTTCCACTCAAGTTTTGAAAATGAAGTCCCAGCTTTAATTGTTATTATTTGTCCGTAAGTCAATTGGGTAAATAGAAGTCCCACAATTACTATTATTATTTTCTTCATTTGTTTAGGTTTATTATTAATGCCAACGGGCGTGCATATGCTTTGTGGCGGACTTTAAAAGACAAATCTTTCTGTCCACGATGATTTATATTTGAAACTAAAATATTCATAATCAGACTAACCCCGCCATAAAGTATGATGCATTGTTAGTGCCTGTGCTTTTTACTAATCTTTAATTATTAGTTTCTTAGTCATTATAAATTTATTGTTTTGTCTTATTTGAACGAAATAAAGTCCGTTTGCAAAACTATCTCTGTCAAT
>JBAYUY010000032.1:0-2920 GCA_041674845.1 Candidatus Shapirobacteria bacterium | reverse complement strand
CCCAATAGAAATACAGTGATAAGATGTTTTTTAGAAATACCAGAAACTAAAACCATACCAAACCAAATTAGAAAAATAATAATAGCTGATCCAAAATCTGGTTGAAATAAGACCAACATAAAAATAATAAAAGCATAAATTCCAGAAACAATAATATGACGAATATTTTGAATTTCAATATGGCGACGAGAAAAATATTTGGCTAAAGTTAAAACTAAAACAAGTTTGGCTAATTCAGCAGGTTGAAAAGAAAACAAACCGAAATCTAGCCAACTTTGAGCTCCCTGAAAAACCGAACCTGCAGTAAATAAAACCAACAATAAACCAGCGGAAATTAAATATAACCAAGTAATAACTGCAGTTCTTCTTAAAAATTTAAAATCTATAACGCTAAAGATTAGAAAAGCTGTAATAGAGATCACCAACCAAGCAATCTGTCTAAAAAAATAAGTGTTGGTTTCAACAAAAGAAAACATGGTAATTAAACCAAAACAAATAATTGGTACTAGAGGAAAAATTAAAAGCCAATCCAAATTAAAAAACAAATTTTTAATTTTTGGAAAAGAGATATTCATAAACTACTGATAAATTGGAATTATTTCAAAACGAGAAATTTGATCAGTAAAATTAGTTGGCCAAGTAAATAATAAATTGGCCTGTTGACTACCCCTTATTTCTTCTATTAAAGTTGAAGACGAGGCAATTGCATTATTATTTTTATCATAAACAATAACCACAAAAGTCACATTTTGAACATCTTCTAAAGAGGAATTGAAAACTTCTGCCGTGATTTTTTGAACCTCCTTGTCAGGGATAATCTGTTCATCTTTGATAATTAAAATTGGTTCCCGACGTTCTTCTTTTTTCCAAATAACTTTATCAGTAAAATCAAAAGAAACTCTAACCGGATCTAATTCTCCTGTAGGAAGTCCTGTTTGAGTAATAGGAATAATTTGTCTAGGGTTTAAATTAACTTGGCCATTTTTTTCAGCTATAGCTACTCCCTTATCATCATATAATTTGAAAATATAGGGTAATTTTTTAACTGTAGCATCTGTATTTTGATTTTCTACATAAGCAATAACACTGTATAGACCGTCAGCAATTTTAAAATAACGAACCCAATGAACAATTGGGTCAACTGTAGCAGTGCTACACAATAAATCACAAAGTCCTCCACAATCAATACCGGTTTCAATACCATTTTGTTTTTTATCAAAACAAGTAGGTTCTTCATAAAAAAATAAAAAGGCTGAGATTGAAACAGTTAAAAAAACAAATACAAAAAAGATTAAAATAACGAAATTTCTTTTTCTAGTTCCCCACGACATTACTTATATTTTATCATATAATTATAGTTAATGAATATTCTAAAGAGAGGTTTTACTCTAATAGAACTTTTGGTGGTCATAAGTATTATCAGTCTACTTTCAACTGTTATTATGGCTCAAGTTCAGCAGTCCAGAATTAAAGCAGAAAATGCTCAAATCACTCAGAATGTTCGAACATGGATAACCGCACTTGAAAGATACAAGATTGATAATGGTCTATATTGGGGCGAAGCAGAGAGTGGAGGTTCTGATGGTTCGCCTTTATATTATGATTGTCTTGGTTATCCTTGTTCTGGAGCGGCAAATCATAATCCTGATTTTAAAAATGCAATGGACAAATACATAGCCTATAAAAATCCTAATCAAAAACCTATTAAAACTTATAATGGTCAACAAAATACAGCATTCATACAAATACAAAATGATGACTACGTGCATGTAGTGACATTAGTTTATTATTTGAGTGGTAATGCAAATTGTTTACCAACAGCAAGTAAATCATATAGTGAGTCTAGTTCATATAATACGAGATGTGACTACAGATTTGTATATAAAGAGTGGCCTTACAATTAGTGGGTAATTTATCACAAATTATTTTTCTAGTTCCCAACGACATTACTTATATTTTATCATATAATACTTTTAATGAATATGCAGCGCGGTTTTACCTTAATTGAATTATTGGTTGTAATCAGTATCATCAGCCTCCTTTCTACGGTGGTCATTTCTCAAACTCGTGAAGCACGTTTAAGAGCTGAAAATGCTCAGATTACCCAAGACGCCCGACAGTGGATGATGGCATTAGAGAGGTATGGCCTTGATAATGGTAAATACTGGGGCGATGCATCCATTGCAGGAAATGAGTCTAGTAATGTACAATTAATTTGTTTGGGTTTACCATGTAACGGACAAAGTATAGCCGAAGATACTGGTTTTAAAGATTCTATGGCAAAATATATACCATATATAAACCCAAATAGAAAAGCTATCAGATACTCATTGTCCTCATACGGATCATATATCTTTTACCAAAATGACGATTATATAAATCAGGTCACCTTATTATATTTTTTAAATGGCAACGCTAATTGTTTGGCTGGAACTGAAAAAAATTATGACCCAACAACAAAAAATACACTGTGTTATAAATATTATGTATATAAAATATGGTAATTTATCACAAATCATTTTAAAAGTTTCAAGCGTCTAATAATTAAAAAGTAAAAGCGATTAATTTTTATATTGATTAATTAAATAACAAAAACACTTAGTTTGAGTCTGCTCCGGAGGGCGTTTGGCTTGTTCAAAAATCTTTAACAAGATTTTTGCAAACGACCGAGGATTGAGTGAGGTTTCTGCTAGAAGAAACCGAACGGTAGACGAAAACTAAGTATTTTTGTTATCTGAATATTTATGTAAAAAAAAAATTAACCGCTTGAAACTGGCGACTAGCTACTCTCCCCTCTAGGAGTACCATCGCCGCGACGGTGCTTAACTGCCGTGTTCGGAATGAGAACGGGTGTTTCCACCGCGCCAAGCCACCAGATTCAAACGGTTAATGAAAAGTTTTAAAACTTTTTTCTTAACTT
>JBAYUY010000031.1:0-2928 GCA_041674845.1 Candidatus Shapirobacteria bacterium | reverse complement strand
TTTTAGAAACGTGATAATTGCTAAATTGCAGCGTCTTTCTTTTAGAATCGGACGGAATTTAATCAGAACGATTAAACCGCCTGTTGTTTTTCTGTCCGTCTATGACAGACATTGATTTGACGATGAAAAAAGGCCAGTACGCAACAATGCATCATACTTTATGGCGGGGTTAGTCTGATTATGAGTATATTAGTTTCAAATATAAATCATCGTGGACAGAAAGATTTGTCTTTTGAAGTCCGCCACAAAGCATATGCACGCCCGTTAGCACTCATTTTAAAAGACAGACGAATTATGAAATTGAATTTTAAATTTTTGACCCTTTTGACCCTATCCATATTCGCTTTCGGGGACACTTATTCGCAGACAATAAAAAAAATAGTCTTAGACGAAAATGATTTTTACAGCGGACATTACTTAGTAGTAGAACCAGAGAATAAAGACACTATTTCGGGCGTGTTAGTTCTTTTAGCTGGCTTTGGACAAATTCCAGAGGACACACCACCTGAAACTAAATTACATAATGTTGCATACGCAAATAACATCTTGACAATATTCTATGCAGGCGGGAACAAGTTATATGCTGACTCTATAACACAAGTAAAACTAACCAAAGTAATTAAAGATGTTTTAACACGATACAAAGTAAAGAGTAACACTTTTGTTTTAGGCGGCTACTCTGCGGGAGGAATGATAGCAATGAGATATGTGGAACTTTGTAATGAATTTCCTGACAAATTTCCTATTCAACCCAAAGGGATATTTACAGTTGACTCTCCTATTGACATCTTTACAATCTATGAGGGCTTAGAAGAAAGTGCAAAAAACAATTACTCCGAATTAGCAGTTGAAGAAGCTGTAAGAGCAATAGGACACATAAAAAATGACTATGGCGTTCCGCGAGAAAATATCTCAACTTATGCAAAACTAACGGCTTTCAGTATGAACAAAGATTACAGCCAAAATGAGCAATGGCTAAAAAATACAGCGGTAAGAACATACCACGATGTGGACATTGCTTGGCGAATTATAAATCGAAACCAAACCGTTCACGGGTCGAATTATGAAGTTACCGCAGAACTTATTAATCGCTTAGTTCTAATGGGCAACGACAAAGCAGAATTTATGCAGTCCTTTCAGACAGGTTATCGCTCTAAGGGACAACGACACCCACATTCTTGGTCAATCGTAAATGAAGTTGAATTTATGCAATGGATGAAAGGATTAATAAAATAAAAACGAGTGCTAACAGCACCTACCCAAAAGTGGCGGTTCAGTGGTTAAATCAAGCTTTATGCTTCTATCAAAGTTACTGCTTGGTTGACAGTGAAGTGCTTCGAAATCGCCACCTTCGGGTAGCTGCAAAACGTTATGTGCAACCCTTTGAGGGAAAGGCAGTAACTTTACCAAATTGACAAAATGAAAATGATATTTTACAAAATAAAATGATAATTTTGCAGACAGACACAACTTATATTATGACTGAATCATCTTATAAATTATGGACATTAGTATTCTATGGACTCCAAGCTATAGGAACAATTCTAGTTGCATTATTAGCAATCTATGGAGACAGGATTATCCGCAAGATATTCAAACCTAGATTGACTCTTGAAATTAATTCTAAATCTCCATTTGTTGAAACTATAACTGAGCAAATGGTGCTGAGTTCGGAGACAAGTAGGCACATTAGAATATCTGCGAAAGTTTTAAATCATGGTGATACAACTGCACAGAATTGTCAAGGTATAATTGAAAAAGTTTTTTGCAAACGAAAAGCAAACGAATCATATTATTGTTACAAAAATTTTATTCCAGCGCGGTTCACTTGGAACGATGATAAAGAGTCATCTTTTGTTACACCTGAAATTCCATCATATTTAGAAATTGCAAGAATTCAACAAACATCAATACTTACAAGTAATGATGAGACGGCAAAAACGGATACCAAAATCCTAAAAAATGATTTCGAATTATTTTTAACAATCGAAGAACCAAATGAGAAAGGGAAATTTTTAAAACTTGGAAAGGGAACTTTTCTTTTCCCAATTGTTTTTTATACTGACAATCTGAGGAAAACTCAAAAGGTTTTAATTGAGATTTATTGGAATGGTAAAGAAATAACTTCATTGACAGATTCGGATTTCTATGTTAAAATTATTCCTAATAATGAAATTCCTAAGGAGGTAAAGACGATATGATATTACTAGTAACTTACGACCTCAAAAAACCAGGTAAAGATTATACTTCCTTATATAATCTTTTAAAAACGGCACCACATTGGTGGCATTACATGGAATCTGTTTGGATAATTCAAACCACTGAAACAGTTGACATGTGGAATACTAAAATAGCAGCCGTAATAGACCAAAATGACCTTGTATTAATAGTGGACATTACAAAACGTCCAAGACAAGGGAGGTTAATTAAAGAAGCTTGGGATTGGATTAGAACAAACGAGAATTTGTAATCACATATTTGACACAACATCACTTGAAAAAAGGGCAGCACATAACAGCTGCTAAAATCCATTGGGGCAGACGGTTAGATAAGTTTATTTTTAGTATATTGGCAACAATTTAACGTGGGACGACGATGCTGCTTCGAACTCCCCAACGGTTTTTAGCAGCAAACGTTAGGCGCAACCCAAAGAAACCCAGTACAAATTCTATTGCAAGGAGATAAAAAATGGAATTATTGGATAAAATATTTTACGAACGATTGACTAATCATTTAAAACAGGTCAGGATTAACAACTTATTTGCCCGTTCGGTAATTGAAAAGAAAATATCAGGACAAGTATACGTTGACAACTTTGAAAATCCAAAAACATTCTATGTGGTTCATCCATATGGGATGTCATTGCTTTTTGGTGATTCACAGAATACAGATTTCAATAATAAATTCCTGAATTATTCCTTGAACACA
>JBAYUY010000030.1:0-2994 GCA_041674845.1 Candidatus Shapirobacteria bacterium | reverse complement strand
TTCCAGACCGACCCGGCCGAGAACGTCTTCCCCATGGTTGGCGCTGGCAAAGGCCTGTCCGAAATGATTCTGGCGGAGGAGCTATGAGACACATCATTTCGCTCCTGATGGAAAACGAGGCGGGCGCGTTGTCGCGCGTGGCCGGGCTGTTCTCGGCGCGCGCCTACAACATCGAGTCGCTCACCGTCGCGCCGACCGAAGACGCCACGATGTCGCGCATGACCATTGTCACCACGGGCTCGGAAGACGTCATCGAGCAGATCACCAAGCAGCTGAACAAGCTGGTGGATGTGATCAAGGTGATGGACCTGACCGATGGCAGCCACATCGAGCGCGAGCTGATGCTGGTCAAGGTCAAGGCGGTGGGCCCGGGGCGCGAGGAGATGAAGCGTACCGCCGATATTTTCCGTGGCCGCATCATCGACGTCACCGACGCCATCTACACCATCGAGCTGACCGGGACCGGCTCCAAGCTGGATGCCTTTCTGGAGGCGATCGATTCCGCCTTCATCATTGAAACCGTGCGCACTGGCGCGTCTGGCATCGGACGCGGCGAGCGCAGCCTCAAAGTCTGATTTTTAATTTCTCGGGAATACATCATGAAAGTTTTTTACGACAAGGACGCCGACCTTTCCCTCATCAAGAAGCGCAAGGTCGCCATCATCGGTTACGGCTCGCAGGGTCACGCCCACGCCTGCAACCTCAAGGACTCCGGTGTCAACGTGACCGTCGCCCTGCGTCCGGGCTCCGCCTCCGCCAAGAAGGCCAAGAACGCCGGCCTCAAGGTCAAGACCGTGCCCGAGGCTGTTGCCGCCGCCGACCTGGTGATGATCCTCACCCCGGACGAGTTCCAGTCCCGCCTGTATCGCGATGAAGTGGAACCCAACCTGAAGAAGGGCGCTACGCTGGCGTTCGCCCACGGTTTCTCCATCCACTACAACCAGATCGTGCCGCGTGCCGACCTCGACGTCATCATGATCGCCCCCAAGGCCCCCGGCCATACCGTGCGCTCCGAGTTCGTCAAGGGCGGCGGCATCCCCGACCTGATCGCCGTATTCCAGGACGCATCCGGCAAGGCGCGCGACCTCGCCCTGTCCTACGCCTCTGCCATCGGCGGCGGCCGCACCGGCATCATCGAAACCACCTTCAAGGACGAGACCGAGACCGACCTGTTCGGCGAGCAGGCCGTGCTGTGCGGCGGCGCCGTGGAACTGGTCAAGGCCGGTTTCGAAACGCTGACCGAAGCGGGCTACGCCCCCGAGATGGCCTACTTCGAGTGCCTGCACGAGTTGAAGCTGATCGTCGACCTGATGTACGAGGGTGGCATTGCCAACATGAACTACTCGATCTCCAACAACGCGGAATACGGCGAGTACGTGACCGGCCCCAAGGTCATCAACGCCGAATCCAAAGCCGCGATGAAGGAGTGCCTGGACAACATCCAGAACGGCAACTACGCCAAGCGCTTCATCCTGGAAGGCCAGTCCAACTACCCCGAGATGACTGCCTGCCGCCGCAACAACGCTGCGCACCAGATCGAGGTGGTGGGCGGCAAGCTGCGCGCCATGATGCCCTGGATCACGGCCAACAAGCTGGTCGATCACACCAAAAACTAAGGATCTAGGAGATAGGGGCTAGGATTTAGGGAGCGAGCGGCGCCTCCGCGCCTCCGCTTTTCCCTAGCCCCTAATTCCTAGCCCCTAGCCCCTACACAAATGACACATCCCCTTATCGCCCGCGAGGGCTGGCTGGTTCTGCTGGCCGCATTTGCTGCCGCCCTGATCGCGACCTGGCTTGTCGGCTGGTGGTCGGTTCCGTTCTGGATCTGGGCGGTGTTCGCGTTGCAGTTCTTCCGTGACCCCGCGCGCGTGCCGCCGATGGATGCCGACGCGGTGATCGCGCCGGCCGACGGCCGCATTGTCGTGGTGGAAAAGGTCCGCGACGAATACCTGAATCGCGAGGCGCTTAAGATCAGCGTGTTCATGAACGTGTTCAACGTGCATTCCAACAAGAGCCCGGTCGACGGCGAGGTCAAGGGCGTCTGGTACACCCCGGGCAGCTTCGTCAACGCCGACCTCGACAAGGCGTCCACCGAGAACGAGCGCAACGCGATCCACATCGCGACACCGCGCGGCGATGTCACCTCGGTGCAGATTGCCGGTCTGATCGCGCGGCGCATCCTGTGCTACGTGCGCACTGGCGACAAACTGGTGCGCGGCCAGCGCTACGGCTTCATCCGTTTTGGTTCGCGGGTCGACGTCTATCTGCCGATTACGGCACGCGCCGAAGTCTCGATTGGCCAGAAGGTGAGCGGCGGGCGTACCATACTGGCTCGCTGGTAGCCAAGAATCACCATGCCTGAATTCGATCGCCGCAAGACCAATATGACGCGACCGCGGATGCGCGATCGCGGCATTTACCTGCTGCCGAATCTCTTCACCACGGGCGCGCTGTTCGCTGGTTTCTATGCCATCGTCCAGGCGATGAATGGGCGCTTCGAGCACGCCGCGGTGGCGATCTTCATCGCCATGGTGCTCGACGGCCTCGACGGCCGCGTCGCTCGCATGACCCACACGCAAAGCGCCTTTGGCGCCGAATACGACAGCCTGTCCGACATGGTGTCGTTCGGCGTCGCCCCGGCGCTGGTGATCTACGAGTTTGCCCTGCAAGGCATGGGCAAGCTCGGCTGGATCGCCGCCTTCGTCTATTGCGCCGGTGCCGCCCTGCGGCTGGCGCGTTTCAACACCCAGCTCGACGTGGTCACCGACAAGCGTTTCTTCCAGGGACTGCCCAGTCCGGCGTCGGCAGCGCTGGTCGCTGGATTCGTCTGGGTAATGGTCGAATACGGCGTGGCGGGTGAGGATGTGCGATGGCTGGCGGCGGCGATCGCGCTGTTCGGCGGACTCACCATGGTCAGCAACTTCCGCTTTTACAGCGGCAAGGAAATCAACCTCAGGAAAAGCGTGCCGTTCTTCGTCATCCTGCTGATCGTGC
>JBAYUY010000029.1:0-3024 GCA_041674845.1 Candidatus Shapirobacteria bacterium | reverse complement strand
GGAAGGCGAAGGCGGAAGGATTGGAAAAGGAAATGGCGGCGATGCAAGGCCGGGCGGAACTCGCCGAGGTCCGGCTCGGGGAAGGTTCGGCAGCGGACGCGGATCGCAGACGCCGCGAGGCCAATGACCGGCGCGCGGTTTATCTCCGCCAGCAGGCGGAGAAGGAGCGCCGCGCGCAAAACAACATCCGCAGCATCAAGGAAGTGGAGACCGACCAGCCGAGATTCATCGACCAGAAAGTGACCGTGGAGGGGGACGTGACGCTGGCCACTTATTACAACTACCGGTATCGCCAGGCGCAGGCGACGCACTACAGCGTCATGATCAAAGATCAGGACGGATGGCTGCACGCCTATATCCCGAAAGCCAAAGGGGAAGCATTGCGCGCGGTGCTGCTGGAGAAGACCACGGCGCGCGGCCTTTTTACGATCACGATTCCGCGCGCCCGCTACGAGCCTGCCATGAGCGGCGGGGCGCTAGCCGATCTTGTCGAATACAAGCTGGACGAATAAGCGGGGCGGCCAGGCGGGCGGTCTGGCGCCGCGGCGGCTTCGTGTCCTTCGTGGCTTCGTGGTGAAGCGAGATTCCCCGCCGCTCCATCCGCCGCTGCCGCTGCTGGGGTGGCCGGGAGCGGGGCGCGCGGAGAGGCTCGCCCGCATGGATAACAACCTTGCTTCGCCCGTCGAGTCCTATTCAGCGCTCGGCCCCGCGCCGGTGAAACCCGGCTACCTCACCACAGAGTTCATCGGCAAGTGCGCCGTGCAACTGATCGCCATCCTCGTCCTCACCGGCATCATCCCGACCGATGACCAGTCCCGCGCGACCGAAATCGCGCTCGGGCTGATCGCAGCCGTGGAGAGCGCTTACGCCTTTTCGCGCGGCATCGTGAAACGGGGATGATGCACCACGAAGACACGAAGGCGCGAAGGGGGCAGAAGCGAAGCGGGTCGGAGGACCATGCCTTCCCCCCCTTCGTGCCTTCGCGCCTTCGTGGTAAAAAAACATGGTCAGAAACGCACGCGCACACAATTCGATGATGCACCACGAAGACACGAAGGCGCGAAGGACCATGCACCCGCTCCTGCTCGCCGGCTGCGTGGTCTTTTCCGCGCTCTTTTGGGCCGGCCTCATCGCCGCCGCGGCCATTCTGCTGGGCGGCTGCGCGGGGCTGGAGGGCTTCGACCACTCCTACAGCGTGAGCTACAGCGACGGTAAAACCACCCTCTCCGGCGGGGTGACACTGCACCCGCGCGCCGCCCGCGCCGGGCGCGACGCAAAGACGATCAAGCCGCTCTCGCCTGAATGAATAAGGACGCCATCGTGCTCATGCAGCGGCGGATCGGCGCGGTGCCAGATGGCTTCTGGGGGCCGCGCAGCATCGCGGCGTGCCAGCGCCACCTGCGCGCGATACTCCCGGTGCCGAGCCCCTGGCCGACGAGCGATCAGCCTTCGCTCACGGCATTTTACGGCAAGCCCGGCGATGAGCGGCAGCTCGTCGATCTCCCCGCGCCCTGCCCGCTGCTGTATGAGGGCAAGGCGGTGAAGACGATCCGCTGCCACCGACTGGTCGCCGCTTCGCTGGAGAGCGCCTTGCGCGCGGCATACGCCGTGGCGCCCGAGGTGGCGGCTATTTACGACGGCTGCTACAATAACAGGCCCATGCGCGGCGGCTCGCTCCCGAGCCTGCACGCCCGCGGCGCGGCCATCGATCTGGACGCCGCGCACAACGGCAACAAGGTCTCATGGCCTGCCAGCGCGATGATGCCGCTGAGGGTTATGGAGTGCTTTGCCGAGGAAGGCTGGATCAGCGCCGGGGCCTTCTGGGCGCGCGACGCCATGCACTTTCAGGCCACTCGATGATGCACTATGCCCTCGCCGCGCTCAGCCCCGAGGAAGGCCAGTGGCTCGTCACCGGCCTGGCCGTCGTCGCCTTCCTGGTGGGCATCGGCGTGGGGCTTAAGGTGCTCTTCAAGCCGCCCGCCGGCGAACCGCAGCCTTTTCTCATCAAACTTGAGGAGGAATTTGTGAAAAAAAAGGAATTCGAGGCGCTGAAGTCTGACGTGCATAACCAGCTCTCCGAGACGCGCTCGTATCTGCACGAGGGCATTCACGGGCTGAAAAACGACCTGAATACCGTCGGCATGATGATGCAGGCAGGGCAGCAGGAGATGCGCGGCGACATCGACGGGGTGAAAGAGCAGATCATCGACGCCTTTCAAAAGCTCGATGAGAAGCGCAGCCGCTCCACAGGGAACCTTCATGAGCACCTGACGCTGACCAAAGAGCGCATCGCCGCAAGCGAGAGTACGGTAAAGGCGATCAACCAGACAATGCACGGGATGGACGCCAAGATCGACGCCCTGCGCCGCGACCTCACCCAGCCGGCGGCCGCGCCGCGCCGCGGGAGCTGAGGAAATCTGAAACCTGAAATCTGAAATCCCACCAACCACCATGAATCCATCACTCGACCCCGGCGAAAAGGAGCTGCTGCAAGAGCGGCTGCTCGTGCTCTGCAATGCGGGCGGCCACTTCGGCGTGCCTGAGGAGCGGCTGCTGTTCGTGGCGCGCCAGTTCGGCTTCGACACACTGAGCGCTGCGCAGCTCACCACGGAGCTAATCCACCTTGAAAAGCTCGGGCTGATCAGCACGCTGCAAAAAACCCTGCGCCCGGATCGCCGGCGCTGGAGCACGACGGCGGCGGGCGACCGCCACCTCATGGAGCACGGCCTGCTATGACGCCCGCCGCGCTCAATCTCACGATCATCAAAGGGATCACCTTCGGGCCGGTGCTGATCACCTGCAAAGACAGCGGCGGCGCCGCCGTGAACCTGACCGGCTGGAGTGTGACGGCGGACGCGCGGCAGAGCCCGTCGAAAGCCGTGGCCTTTTCGCTCGCGCCGCAGATCACCGACGCGGCGGCGGGGCAAATCACCGTCGGCTTCAGCGACGAGCAGACCAACGCGCTGCCCGCCGGAACCTTCCGCTGGGACTTGGTTCTGGAACGCCCGACCGGCGAGCGGCTCG
>JBAYUY010000028.1:0-3141 GCA_041674845.1 Candidatus Shapirobacteria bacterium | reverse complement strand
GGAGAAATAAATAATAATGTGGGCACTTTAGGGACTAGCGCTGGCTATGACGGTAATATAGAGATTGGTGATGTGGTCGCCGCAGCTATTAATGGTTTTTTGGGTTTATTAGGAATAATTTTTGTGATTTTAATAATAATCGCTGGTTTTAAATGGATGAATGCTAATGGTGATGAAGAAAAAATTAACAAAGCTAAAGACACTATTAAAAATGCTATCATTGGTTTAATTATTGTGGTCGCAGCTTATTCTATAACCTACTTTGTGTTTGAAAGTTTACCTGGCGATAGGGGTGGAGGCTTGGTTCCATAGTCATTAAAAAGTTTAAAGGCGTTCCTTGTGGGAACGCCTTTTTTAAAGATATAATTTTTCTACCATCCACGAGCATAACGGAAAACTGCGCAAGCCTCTTCTCCGTGATACTCTTCAATTCCTAGGCCAATTGTTTTGAGTTGATACTCTCCAGTCTCGTCTATCTTTAGATAATTTTTCTTGTCGTTTCGTCCGTCATTCCACCACTGTTTATATTGTCCGGGTGGAATATTCTCACGCTGAATCTCGCCAGGAGCAAGTGTCCAAGACCTATCTATTGGACCTTCTATACCAATTTTGACATCCCGCCTAGATTGATTTACTACGATAATGTCTCCAAGCGAAAATGAAGGTTTCTTTCCGTTGGTTTTTGTAAATTGTTCTAACCATATTTCTAAGAGAGCTATTCTTGTCTTAGAATCAGTGCCCCGTCGATATATGCTTTCATTTCTTCAGGTGAAAGACCAGACCACCAACCGGCTTCGTAATCTCCGTTAAGATAGTCTTTTTTGTTGTGGACTTCAGAACCAGCGCAACCAAACGAGATGATTGCGACCATAAATAATGCAAAATACATTAATTTTCTCATTTTAAAGTACTCCTTCTATAGTTTTAATTTATTTTTATGTTTAATTTTAGCGATTGGTTATCATATCATAGATAGCTATATTTGTCAATATTTGCTAAATTAGCCTAAAATTAGCCATAGATTGACTAAAAAAACAGACCATGCTAAGATAAGGCTATAAAGTCAGTATCCTAAATACTGGCTATTTTTAATGAAAAATTTTAAAAATACAAAACTTTAACCTTATAACCTAATACATATGAGTGAAATAACCAATGCTATTAAGCAGATTTGTGATGAAAAAGGCTTATCTTACGAAGCTGTCATCGCGACAATCGAATCTGCTTTGGCCGCTGCTTATCGTAAAGATTACGGCGAAAAAAATCAAAACATTAAAGTCGAATATAATCCAGAGAACAACCAAACCAAAGTCTTTGATATTAAGACCGTGGTTGAAGATGTGCCTGAGGAAGAATTAATTGAAGAGGGAGAAGAAATAGTAAAACCACTTAATGAAGCGGTTATAGTTGATGGCGAGGAAGAAATTAAAAAACGTTTTAATCCTAAAACTGAAATTCAATTAACTGAGGCTAAGGAACTAAATAAAAAAAATAAACTCGGTGATGAAATAAAAACCGAATTAGAAACTCATGCTGAATATGGTCGTATGGCCGCGCAAACTGCTAAGCAGGTTATTATTCAGCGCTTACGCGAAGCTGAGCGTGATATGGTGTTTAGTGAATTTAAAGACAAAGAACACGAAGTTATTACTGGTTTTGTACAAAGACGAGAAGGTCGTTTAATTTTAGTTGATTTAGGTAGAGCGACTGGTATTATTCCTCCAGAAGAACAGGTTAGATCTGAGCGTTATGTTCCTGGTGAGAGACTTAAATTTTATGTTAAAGAAGTAGCCATTACTCCAAAAGGTCCAGAAATTGTTTTGTCTCGTACTAGCGAAGAAATTTTGAAAAAAGTTTTTTATTTAGAAATTCCAGAAATTTCTAATGGTTTAGTAGAAATAAAATCAGTCGCGCGCGAAGCTGGTAATCGCTCTAAAGTAGCGGTCGCAGCTTCCAATGACAACATTGATCCAATTGGTTCTTGTGTTGGTCAACGTGGTTCTCGTATCCAAACAATTATTCGCGAATTAGGTGGTGAAAAAATTGACATTATTGAATATCACGAAGATCCAGAAACTTTTATTGCCAACGCTTTAGCGCCAGCTAAGGTTGAGCAAGTTCGTTTAGTTACAGAAACTCATCAAGCTTATATTTCAGTTAAAGATGATCAACTATCTTTAGCGATTGGTAAGGATGGTCAGAATGTTCGTTTAGCGGCTCATTTAACTGGTTGGAATATTGATATTGCGGGTGACGGTTCGGTTGGTACTCCAGCTGAAGAAACTGAAGGGAACGGGACCAGAACCACTGAAAGCACTGATGGGACTGAGACCACTGAGGGCACTGAAGGGGAAAATGAAGGGAAAGAACTTGAGGCGGTTGAAAAAACTGAAGAGAAAACAGCAGAGCTTGTAAAAGAAAAAACTAAGAAAAAAACTAAAAGCAAAAAGACTTCTGAAAAAACTGAAGTATTGGACGCTACTACTGAAGAAGTAGTGAGTCAATTAGAGGTTTCTTCCGAAACGGAAAACAATGTAAGTGAAGAAGAAAAATAAAATTAAAAATTTGAAGCCATTTATTTAGAAATTAAAAATTAAAAATTAAAAATTTATAATATATATATGAACAATATTATTTTTCTAATTTTAGGTTCGGCTGCTTTAGCCATTATTTATGGTCTAATTTATATTAGCTATATTTTGCGTTTAGGAGAAGGCAATGAAAGAATGCGTGAAATTGCGAGTGCTATTCAAGAAGGTGCTAAGGCCTATTTAAATCGTCAATATCGAACTGTCGCTGTGGTGGCAGTTGTCTTAGCCATTATTATTGGTTTAATTCCTTCCTTAGGTTGGATGACATCTTTAGCTTTTATGGTAGGAGCTATTTTATCAGCTATTACTGGTTATATTGGTATGAACACTTCAGTCCGCGCTAATGTACGCACAGCTGAGGCGGCTCGACACGGAATTGCTAAAGCCTTGAACGTCGCCGCACGTGGCGGCAGTATCACCGGCATGTTGGTGGTTGGTTTAGCTTTACTAGGTACGGCTGGTTTTTATTTTTTAACTCATGATTTACACGCTTTAGTCGGCTTTGCTTTCGGCGGTTCCTTAATTTCAATTTTTGCCCGTTTAGGCGGCG
>JBAYUY010000027.1:0-3337 GCA_041674845.1 Candidatus Shapirobacteria bacterium | reverse complement strand
GCCATCCACTTGGCGATTACTTTAGCGTAGGCAATATATCCCGGGTCATTTACTGGGACGTTATCAACTAGAGCTTCGGTAAAGAAGTCTAAGTCCCCTCGTTTCAAAGCGTCGAAGAAATTATCCGCTACGGTTTTGCTTAACTCCTGCAGGGCCAGCCTGGCGTCAGTTTTGAGGATCTTCATCGCATCTGTGGCGCCGATCTTCTGGGCTTTTAAATGCGCCGTGAAGTGTCCTAGTTCTTTTTTTATGGTTGCATACTCAACATCATCGATAATAAGTTTCTCCGTCTGCCTGGGGGCGATGTTATATCTTCTATCGCCCTGAGTCAGCTTAACCGGCATGCTCTTATTAGTGGCAATGATTAGGTTCGTGTAGTTGTCTATAAGGATAGGGTTTGAGCGCATCATCCTTAGTGGGATGACGGGTTCAGTAATGATCGACCTGAACTTGGCTAACATACGGTCGGCTTGCTTTGAAGATTCGATGTCCCCTTCATCCAGGAACAACAGCATATTTGACCTGAGGTATCCGTTGAACTGCTCATCCGCCTGATCTTGGGTTATCATGAACGTGTGATCTCGTCCCAGGATGGGAGTTAGTATCTGGTGGAATAGAGTGCCCTTACCCGTGCCCTCCGCCCCTTGCATAACCCACGCTGTCTGCGTTTTTGTCCTGAACTGGATGATGTGTGCCAGCCACTTAATAAAATGCTCGTAGGTGACCTCGTCGACGCATATATGGCGGATGACTCGCTCGATTATAGGGAAAGGCCCCGGGGCCATCTCATTTAGTAAGTACTTAGTCGGGTTAAAAAGGTTCAGCTTCTTTCTGTGGAAGTCAACCGCTGTATTTGTAGTTGGGTCGAATGTAACTTCCCAATCCGGGATTGCTCTGGGTGCTGGCGCTCCCCGCTGAGTCATGAAGTCGTTAAGCGCAGGGCGGCTACTGGCGTAACAGAAGCCAAGTTTCTTAGCCCCTTCGTCATATACCGCATTGTAATAAACGTTTGATGCTACGTCTCTGAACACGAAGGGGCGTAGAGCTGCTTCCTGAGAGCGCTGGTTAAGCTGTTCGTAGTACTCCGGGGCTATGTCTCTGAGATAGCAGGCTGGTTCGCCTTTAAAGTTATGAAGGATCTCAGGGTTATCTTTAGCGTACCAATATGCAAATGAGTCACCACCGTTTAAGTTAACCCGGATGAACTTTCCGCAATCTTTAGTATCGGAGACGATGCAAGACGCGGGGTTTATAAGGACCTCGTAGTCGCTGACGAGTCTATACTTAGGCGTCCGCTTGGTTAATCCAGCAGCGTCTTGAAGGTCTTCAATCAGCCTGTGTTCTTTTGTGCGATTTGATTCCGCAGAAACCAACGAGTTAAACTTATACGTCCGGTGCTCGCCGCAGTGGAATGAGAATCGGTGTTCGATCGGGTCATCTATGCCGATCAGCTGTGGGGGGGCTATATAAACGAGCTTGTCATTTTGGTTAATGGTTATGTCCAGCGCGTAGCATAGGGCCATTGCGTTGCGGGATAGTTTAATCCGATTCTTAAACTTCTCCGATGTCAAGTTTATTTTCTTCAGCCACTGCTTTAGAATGTTGGGTGAGACAGGCTCCTCAAGGAGGAAGAAAATATGCCCGCGTATACCAGTTTTACCGGTGATACCTGAGGAAGCGGAGTGCTGAAAAATATAGTCGGTGCTTGCGAGACTAGGGTCAATTTCCTCGAGGAGGTCAGTAACGGAGGAGAATCCCCCGTCGGAGTCATAGTCAAGTATGAGTAAGTCGGTATTTGCATTTGGGTCTGTGAGTCCTACACGGGGTTCGTTGTTAATGTCTCGGGATAAAGCTCCTTTGAGCATGCAGGCGCCGGCGCTGCCAGATAGTTCCATAGCTTCCATAAGCTCAGGTAGGCCGTTATAAGCCACTGTAAATGACGAGAAGTCACGTACTAGAGGATAGGGGTCTGCCTGCCCGGACGCATAGAATGCCTTGGTAAGCTGCCGATCAGCTGTTAAAAATGTTGCGTACCTCATACTACGGTATCCTAAAGAATGTGTGAGCGGGCTTCCCCGAAGCTATGTGGTGCACAAATAGGGATAGGAGCAGGAGCAGTATGGCGAAGATCCCAGCGACGAAGAGGAAAGGGCGAAGTAAGGTTGTAATCAAGGTGGTCATAGCACATACTCCAGGATCTGGGTAATTATTTCTTTTAGCGGTCGCCGGTCATTACTGTGGGAGTTCCACTCTCCGTGTTTGAAGAGGATACCAGTCTTAGAATCTGTAGTTACTACTACAAATACCTGTCGTCCTTCAGCGTAGCGGTCGTCGCACCATTGTTTCTGGAGTGGGCTTAGTTTAGGGCGGATAGCACCTTTAGTCTTTTCATCATGTTTCCACTCTAAAAAACAATCTTTTTTACCTGATATATAAAGGTCAGGCACGCCGGAGGTTGCTAGAGAGCTCATGCTTTGTATGAATACATAGGGTTTAAACATCGCGCGGGCTTTGGCTTTCATAAAACGTTCAGTTGCCATAGTTAGCAAACTCCTTGTGTAATTCATTAGCAGCTTTGCAATACGCTGCATGAGCTGCTTCTTTAGTGTCGAATAGGCCCAGGTATTTAGCCTTGTTATCGTGCCCAATGCTAGCTTGGAATCGCCCAGAAGGTACTAGCCTAACTCCTTTTACCCCCGTTGAATTGTTTTTTTGTATTCGTCCATTGGCTTGGTTTTGCCCATTAGTCGCCTCGCGCAAGTTGCTAGCTCGAAGGTTGAAACAATCACCGTCAATATGATCAATCATGCTTTTTGGATCCGCGCCGTGCATTAGTTTCCAAATCACTCGGTGTAGAAGGTAGCAAGTTTTGTTTATTCGTATATTTAAGTATTTGCAGCCGGATCGACTTTTATTAGTGCAAATTTGCCCAGCGTATCGTTTGTTCCAACTGCGCATGTAATGCTCAGGGGTTACGCGTTGTGGGAAGAAGTGGTGAATAGGGCGGTGTTTCCAAGCTACTTCGCCAGTTTCGGGGTTGTAATCGAAGCATTCTTTTAGATATTCTTGCGGTGGCAGGGTCTTACATTTCATTTCTAACTCCAGTTGTTATCCAGTAAGAAAAGCCCCCTTGCGGGGGCCGGAGAATTTGCGCAGCTACACTGGAATAGTTTTCGGCTGGCCGACCTAGCGCAAGGTGTGTACTATACTACGGCAACACAGTTCTGTCAAGCGGAAGGCGGCATCTTGGGCAACGGCATGTAGTGAGTTACTTGCACGTCGTCATCGTTATATTCAGCTCGCCATTGCATATCATCTGCGTCCCAGTAGTCTACTT
>JBAYUY010000026.1:0-3340 GCA_041674845.1 Candidatus Shapirobacteria bacterium | reverse complement strand
CGCTGAACGTAGCAATGGGGGAGAAGGACGCGGCGCGCATGGTTGGGGCAGCCTTGACCGGGCAGCCTGTCATCCTACCCGGCTTCAATCGGCTCAACCAGGATGCGATTATCGCCCTGCTGGGCTTTCTGTCACCGGAGGGGGAGTTATACAAGCGGGTGGGGGAGTTGGCCGGGGCAACGTCCGATTACGTGATTGAGAAGCTACTAGAGGGCGTGACGCTGGGCTATAACCCGAAGAAGATCGCCAGGGCGTTTGGTGACGCATACGGGCGCGGGCTTACCGACGCTTTGAGGATGGTGCGGACAGTCCAATTGTATTCCTACCGCGAGGCGAACAGGGCGAGCTATTCTGTCAATCAGAACGCGGTTAGCGGCTGGATATGGGGCGCTACGCTGGACGGCCTGACCTGTCCGGCGTGTCTGGCGATGCACGGCACGTTGCATAAGCTGGATGAACGTCTGAACGGGCATCACAACTGCCGCTGTGCGATGATACCCGTAACGACAATCTTCCCGCCGGCAATCACAGAGACGGGCGAAGAATGGTTTAGCAAGCAGCCAGAAGCGAAACAGCGGGCGTTATTGGGCGGCCAATATTATGACGCATGGAAAGGCGGCGCGTATAAGTTCAGCGACTTGGCGGGCACGCACACCGATAAAGTTTATGGTGATATGCGCGTGCGCGAACCGCTGTGGAAGCTATTGGGCGCAGAACCGCCTGTGAGGAAATGAGGAGATAATCTTGAATAAAGAAAAAATGTTATATGCCTGCGGAGGATTGGTATATTTATTTGGGTTTCTATCTATGGCGTGTAGTGTGCGCTACTGGTGGATTGATATACCCTTGACGCTGGCATTTTTCGTTTCGTTTGGTATTTTTGTTTACGTTTACATGAAAACGATGTAATAACTATGCTCTTGATAATAGTTATCAAAAGCAAAGAACATTAGGAGGCGATTGAACCCCCCTGCTATGTTATCGGATCGGGAATTTTGGCTGATTGTGCGGCGTGCGCTATTGATGATCTGTCAGGCTATCGAAAAGAAATACCTGAAGCCTGAAAATATCACGTCTGGTGATACGCAGATTACAGTCTCCTACTCCCCTACCCTAGCAGATGGGGATTGACTGTTGCGTTAGTACATTTATTCTGGTACAATAGTTCTATAACTTAATAGGCGTAACTGCCCCGCGAAAGCCGCGCATTACGCTTACGAGCTGCCGTGAAAACGCCCGCTTGTGTTTCTGAGAGATCAGGAGCATGAGCGGGCGTTTTTTATTTACCAACGAAAGGGAGAAATCATGGAACAGCAGACCGAGACGGTCATGGAACAGCCTACCGAGACGGTGACTGAACAAACGAACCAGACGCACCAGCCTGAGACGGGCAAGAGTGCAGAGGATCGTATCAAGGACATGGAAACCGCGCTAAAGAAAGCCAACAGCGAAGCCGCAAAGTATCGCAAGGCAGCGGAAGCCGCCGAAGCGGAACGGAAGGCGAAGGAAGAAGCGGAGCTATCCGAGACGGACAAGCTACGCAAGAAAGCCGCTGAACTGGAAGCCGAACTAAACCGCGCCCGCGTCTCCATGCTACAACGTGACGCAGCCACAAAACATAACCTGCCGCCTGAACTGGCATCCCGTTTGAAGGGCGAGACGCTCGAAGAACTGGAAGCCGATGCGAAGGCGCTGGCCGAGCTGCTACCGAAGCCACAAGCGCCGCACGTAAACCCGACCAACCCTGGCGGTGGAGCAAGCGGCGAAACACCCGACCAGAAGCGCATCCGTTTAGGCTTGCGCTAACTTTGGAGACTAGACAATGGCACAACTGAACCTTTACTCAGACCTCGGCACGATTGCACAGGATGTGCAAGACGATGCTATTTTCGTGGTTCGTGAAGTGGCTCAGATGCAGCGCCTTATCACCGTCTTTTCTGACCTGTCCGGCGGAAACCCCCGCGTTGGTTACAAGTACAACGCTGGAACTGCCGCAGCGATTGGCGAAAGCGACGACCTGACTTCGCGTGCATTTGCACCCTCCGCTGACCAAACCCTGACCCCCGCTGAAATCGGCTTGCAGTTCTTCATCACTGACCTGCGCGCCGAAAGTGAAGCGCCGGAGAACATCTTGACCGATGCAGCCCGCGAGCTTGGCTTTGCTGCTGCCGACAAGATTGAAACCGACCTGATTGGCGACATGGCCTCCCTGACCGGCGGCTCAATCGGCGCATCCGGTACGGCTATCACCTGGGGCTATCTGTCCGCAGCTATCGCCCAGGCGCGCTATGTGAACAAGTCCAATTCTGTTCCTCTGGCAGCCGTGATCCACGAATACCAGTGGGCGGTACTTGCGAAGGCTGCATCTGTCGCCGGTTCATCGCTGGCACAAGCCCCGCAGTTCACCGAGGAAATCACCCGCCAGGGCGCTGTCGCCATGTTCATGGGCGTGCCCATCTACAAGGTGTTTGGCGGACTGGACGGAACTGACTTCACCGGCGGCGTGTTCCCGCGTGTTGCCCTGGCGATTGACTGGCGGCGACCCGTGCGCGTGCGCGCAGAACGTGACGAATCACGGCGCGGCGTTGAGCTGAATATGTCCGCTGTGTACGCTCATGGTATCTGGCGGCCTGATCGCGGTATCGAGATGTACTTCGACGCAACCGCACCCACCAGCTAAGGAGCAATGAGCAATGGCTAACCAATTCGACGTTCATGTTGTAACCGCTCCGGTTGTACTGACCGGCGCAACCCAAATCCCGTTAGTCCACTTTGAGACTGGCGGCGGCGGATGCACGGTTTTATCCGCTGACTTCATCAACGCTGGCACAGCGGTGGGCGGCTTGCTGCTTACCATGACCGATGCTGGCACGCCCGCTATCAGCGGCACGATTGGCGCTTTCGCGGGGACTGTCACCGAATCGGCAGTTATTCCGGCTGCCCTGACCATCAGCGACGCTTACGTGGCGGCTGGTGAGTGGATTGGATACGACCAGACCTCCGGTACTGTTCCGGCGGGTTCGTTTGTGTCCATTGCCTACATCATGGGCAAGTAGTTTTGTGAGTAACGGGCGCGGTGGGCTTTACTAGTAGCCTACTCCTCCTCGCCGCGCCCGTTCTCAAAACCTGAAAGGAGCAGGAATTGAGAATTTTATGGCACTCTAACGCACCCTGGGCTGCAACCGGATACGGAAATCAGACACGGCTCTTTACCAATCGAATACGTGATTTAGGGCATGACGTAACGATGTCCGCTTTCTACGGCTTAGAAGGCGGCATTCTTGACTGGAACGGGATGCGTATTCTACCGCGTGGCGGCGAGCCATACGGCGGGGATATT
>JBAYUY010000025.1:0-3344 GCA_041674845.1 Candidatus Shapirobacteria bacterium | reverse complement strand
TGAACGAATTATTTCTCCATCTCCTAATATACTTGAAACAATAATATTAGCACCATTGCCTGTGGATGTTAAAACATTTGCGTCAGGTAGATTTGATTGATCATATCCCATACCACCAATTATGTGTCCTGGCATTTCGACAAAATTTACTTTGGTAATCATTCCATTGGCCGCCACCGTTGTCACATTAGCTAATGCACCAACACCATATGATCCAACTTTATTTATTATTTCAATAGTATCACCCGCAACATAATTTAACCCACCATTTTCGATTGTCAATCGGCCAAGAATACCTAATGATCGTATTATAGTGTTGGAGGAAATATCATTTAAAGGAATACTAGTATAATTATTACCCCCACTTATTAAGTTAACATTTGAAACAGGACCACAATTCGAATAAGACCAAAAGGAGGCCGCATTAATGATAGTTGAATTTGCGTTAGTTGAACTTAAATTAGTATAAACAGTGTTTGATAATGCCGTATTTGCTTCCAAAGAAATGGTTGAGGACATAATATTATATGAATTTGGATGATAATATCCGGATGTATCCACTGTCAAAACATTAGCGGATGCTCCTGTACCTCCACCTCCGGTAAATAATAAATTATCACCAACTTTGAATCCTGCGCCGCCCAAGATCGGAACCAAGGCCTTAAGGGAACCAGTAGTTGTTTCCGAAACTGTTATGACAGCGCCATTACCAGTATTACTAATGACCGGAATAGAATATCCTACAGTATATCCTTCCCCTGGTGTTATAATTCTTAAACTATTAACAATACCACCAAATAAGTTTGCTGTTAATCTCTTAACTTCACCACCTTCTTCAAAATATGTAAATATATTTTCACCAATATCAAAATCCCTTCTTTGGGAAGAAACCTTTATTTCTTGTACCAATTGGCCGCGGTCATAATAAGTATCAACAGACTCCACGATAGCAAATGCATTGGTTGTTGATCCGGTAATTGTCTTATTAACAAACAAAGAAAAGGCTGATGTATTCGCAACATTGTTGACCATTACATCAGACACTTTTAATGATTTTTCAATGAACCATTTTCCATCCGAAGCCTTTAGGATATCTACCTGTGGATAATAAAATTTTGCCTCTTTATTGAAAAGTATCCTACATAAGAATTTTATTGATTTTTCGGATCCTCTTGACCTATAAAAATCCTTGGCATGTTTTAAAATAAGGGTTCTATCAGCCGAAATATCCTCTGGGATAAACTTAATAAAGGTATTGTAAAATTCTTCTTCAAATACGGTGTTGGAAGATTGGTCAATATCCCTATAATTGAGCATATTTTTAGAAACATTTAAAACACCTGTTTCCTGCTCCATAAATTTATAATATGCTTCCAAAAATTCAACAAACCTAGGATGATCCGATCTAATGAAAGAAGGAACCACGGTGCTTATTAAATTGCTTGTCCTATTGTTGGAAATCATCTTGGAATAATTTCCAACTGGATGCTTTGGGTATTATTTAAATCTATTGTCAAAATTCGGTTCCTTAGAGGTGGAATTACTTCCGTGTTTGGTGTCACGTTTACCGTTAAAATGTCCGTTTCATAATACACATTTTCCACCAAACTAATAACAGAAAGGGAAGGCAATAAAATATATCCTGTTGTGTAATCAATTGTACCAATCGGATTATGTACAACTACCTTTTCACCATTCGTTTTGAAATAATATGACCTCAATTTTCCTTTCGTGTTATCTAATGTGGCAACAGCAAGGGCCTCTGTTCCTCCCCCACCGGTAATTGTTACTTCCGCTCTGGTGTAATTATAACCAGGATTCGTAACTTCAATTGAACTAATTCTATTATTATTAATAACAGCTTTCGCCGTTGCCCCGGTGCCATCACCAGAAATAGTAACGGTAGGAACAGAAGTGAAATTAATACCCGGATTAATAATACCAATAGAAGCAACACCTGTTAATGATTCTGGAATTTCTTCAATGAATACATTCCTGGTTGTACCAGAACCATCCGAAACAACCAATTGGGGGAAGGAATACAATTTTTCAGTAAATGTTCCCCTCTTCAATGGTGTGTTAAATTTCAGTTCGTAAGTTTTGGTATCTCCCGTATCAATAATTAATTGTTTCTGGAGGTATATTTGCAAATCTGTGGCCGAAATGGCCGGATCGCAGTTTTCGATATAATCTTGTAATTTATATTTACGAAAAATTCCTTCAAAATCATTTAATTCCTGGTCATTATAATCCTCTATAGAGGCTCTAACCAATTGCAATAGTTGTCCAGGTGTCTTGGAGGTTCTAGAAGGATTATAATATACCTTTCCTCTGACTTGAATATATGTATATTCCGGATCTACTATTTCCGGAATAACCGTGACAACATTTCTATTCCTTATTAGGTCCGCCTTAATAGTTTCCTTTTCTTTAATAGAAAGAGAATAATAATCTTTGGTCTTTATGGAAATATAAACTTTACCATATACTATTGGGTCATTATCTTCTCCGCCCCAGACTGACACCGATTCGATATTACCATAATCCTTGGTTAATAGAGATTTATAATCATTAACATTTACTGATCGATTCTGGGTTGTATAATAATAAGGCGCCCGGAAACGAATTTGTTCAATTAGTTCCTTTTCTGAACCGGCGAAGGAAGAAGTTACATTGGAAATTACAACATTATCTGAATAAAGGCCAGCGATTGGTTCCACAAAAGAGAAGTTTTTTATATCATTGGAAACAGAACCGGATACATCTAGATAGGTTATAATTATAATATTACCAGGACTAGGCGACTTACCAATAACACCATCACCAAAATATATTGTATAATTCAGATCATGGTCTTCCTCCAAGAAGAAATTGGTGGAATTAGCCGTTACTTCCGTTAAATCTTCAAATAATGTATAAGTCTCTGTATAAGTATTGGATGAAGATTCTTGAACCGTTACCGCAATTGTGGAAGTATCCACGTTAGCCGACTGGATCTGGTACCTATTCTTAGGATTAGAAGAAGATGCGGCAAATTGTAATGTAACAACTTCACCTTGTTTAATGTGTACATTACCAAATTCAAAAGATCCAGAGGCCTTTGTGGATGTGTTGGCATACATTGTAACGAATGGATAATTTATACCATCAATATCATATCCTAGAAGTTTGGTATATTTGTCCATAATAATAAAAGTGGTAGAATTATCTTCCGTTACAGAAGGTGTTATTTTAATATCGATTATTGATTCCGATCCTCGGGTTGAGGTTGGTACATATCCTATCAATTTGGCATTGGAAAGAATATTTTGACGCAATTGTGCGGTGTCTAGGAAAGACTCGTT
>JBAYUY010000024.1:0-3416 GCA_041674845.1 Candidatus Shapirobacteria bacterium | reverse complement strand
TAAGAGTAGTTGGAATTATACCAGTCGAGGATTCCTGCATACAATCCGTTACCCGAGGTGTAAACTAATTTTTCTACTAATGCAAACACATAATTCAATTTCCTCTATTTGTTTCTTATCAATGTATTCTATGGGTCCATCACAATTGTGGCGCCAATACATTCTTTTGTTTCTTTTCCTCTTGGATTTGATGTCATTCCATGCTAAAGTATATCTCGAGCAATTTGCTTGAAAGCTTTATCAATTCCATCTTTTGCAAACCAGGTTTGTGCGTACATTTTATCCTCCTTTAGATTATAATTATAAATTATCAAAGACAATTAAAATTTTACTTATAAAACCATTCTGGTATTTGACTTATAAGTGATTGACCAATGCGGTCATACTAAGCAACATATTTTAAACCGTCAAGAGAATCAAGTCTCTAACTAAGTATGGGACTTATTCTTTTAACTTGTCGATTTGAAAGACCTGAGCAAATGTCCTAAGTTATCTTCAGTTGATTATATGCCGACTAATTTCTAGCTTCTGATGCATAATCAACTGATTGGTTGAGCAGTCCATCATTCCGCTATTTATTAAAGTCTCCACGTAATAGCTGCTATCCACATCCAAGAGATAATATTTTTAATCCTTTATCTTTCCAACCAAGTTGTATTGCTTTTGCAACAGCGTGCCGTATAGGACTGTTATTCATTCCTTGACCGCCATCAACAAAAACTCGACCATATTTCCATGCTGGCGGATTCATTTGAAAGTCTTCAAACCATTTATATCTTGGATGAACAATTGGACCGAAATACATTATTGCATCAAGTGCCGACCATCGCATGACTCCGTACGGTGCAGTTGTATCAATCATTTTCTAGCATGCATGTCTCTAATCCCATGACATAAAAACATGAGTTCTTTTTGATACTCTGTTAAATGCTGTCATAGCTATATTTGTTTTAGCCTATCCCATTAAAGGTATCATACCAAATTTATCTTTGTATAATTTGACAGCAAATTCTGCAGCTTTTTGTTGTTGATACTTGGGGTTATTTTTACTGAACAATCTTTTATACCACGGATACTAAACAAACATTTTTGTAATATCATTTTTATATAACTAATCAATATATCGACCTGAGAATCCAAATCGAAGATAAGATGATTGAACAGATCCAGTGGAGTTGCTTACAATAAGATCCACAAATTTCCACAATGGTCCGCCGAAATATTCCTATAACTTTTTGATTAAAACAGAAGTAATTTTTCCTCTGGCACCTCCACCCTAAAGAACGAGTATTCTTTTAAAGTCTTGATTAATAATTTTTACCATATTTATTCCTTAATTAAATGTAAAACTTCCAAAATGATAAACTTTTTCAATTTTTTTAATTCCAATACTCTTTCCGTCTTTTATATCAACAGCTTTCCCTTTACTATGTGTTCCAGAAGCTGTATATTTTTTATTATCTATCCAAACTAAATCTTTTGGTTGTATTTTATATCTTTTTCTTCTTATTGCTGGATCAAAACCTTTTCTATTACATTGCAATGATCTGTTATTTCTATGTTTTTGTGTTATGATTATCGGCTTTGTTCTTAATTGAAAACAACCTTTAGCAATTACAAATGCATCGTTGCAATGTGTCTTTTCTAAATTAAGTTCATTTCTATCAACAAATGTTTTATATCCATAAGTTATTTGAACATTAGGAATATCTTTAATAAATCTATTATGAACAATTGACATAAAAGTTTCTGCTTTCATCGACTTTGGAGCAGACATTTTAAGTCCCTTTGCATGAAAATCATCATGGCATTTTTTATGTACGATTGCAAGATTGCTTGCTTTGTTTGATCCTGATTCACTTCTTTGAAGTTTATGATGAATGTGTGACGGATTTCCATGTTCAAACTTTTTATGACAAATTTGACACATCCCATTCTCTCTTGCCATTAGGTACGATCTCATATTTCGATATTCGTACATCGGACCTTGCCGATATTCAATGCCCTGAATTTCTGGATTATTTATTTTTTGAATATCAAATTTAGCAGTTTCCACGATAACTTTTGTAATAGGTAAAATTGCTTTGTATTTATTTAACAAATTTAAATGCGTATCATATCTTCTTTGAATTGATGGAGGTAACCAACCTTTCTTTTTTGTAGATACTCTATTTTTCCATCTTGCTTTTCTATGCCATAACTTATTTCTTTTATATTTTCTATACATTTTTCTTGTGGCAAGTTTTTTCGATGTTTTCCAATCAAGTATCAATTCTCCAGATGCGAGTTCTTTTTTGTCAGTTATTGCTGAGAATCCAATATTTTGATAACCCGTGTCAATTCCAAAAGTAACATCTTGAACTTTATTTTCACATTCAAAACATAGTTTTATTGTGAATGGATACATTTTAAAAATTTTTGCTTTTTTACTTTTTAATAATTTCCTCGCTTTTGTTTGTGTACATGGCATTAAAGGATTACCTAACATAGATAATACATACACAACGGCTTTAAGCCCGGTTGTATGTGACCGTTGATCCACTTCGAGGTTGTTACAAGTCAGTACTTTGTTATCAACACTAAGAGTTTCCTCTTTGTTTAATTGATTGCTTGTAGAGCAAGGAACTTGTGGAGCATTCCTTGGTACGTTCTTTAACTTTGCTTGTAACTTCTGCATAAATTTCTTTCTGCCCTCTAATCAGCCTATTGCCTTTGATCCTCACGGTTCAAACCAATAATTTTATTTATTGGAGACTGACTGCTTGTAAACATTCATCTATATATCATTTAATTCAGGTAACTCATTTGTCCATGCTTTGGTAACTATTTTTGTTATCTATCCAGTCTTAGTATTAATTGAGTATTTTGATAACATACAAGTTACATTATCTCGAGACTCTACAGAGCACTAAAGAACAGGACTTGTAGATACAAAACTTTTATTTTTTCCATTCTAAAAGATAGGTTTAATCTCCCTGCCATTTATTTGGACAAATCGATTTTTTGAAATTCTTTGCTTCGTCTATTTTAATACCGAACTAAAATTCATTCTGTAATAGGATTCATTATTCTATATAATGACATTAAAAGGTATTTCATATTCAACATATTTTCCCTTTATGCTTTTTGTAATTCCATTCTTATATAACTATAAATTATCACATATCTTTTTAATCGCAATTATTGCATACTAAGGTATTGACCACTATTCTTTACTTATTAAAATTTTATATGACTATTCAATTCTTACAATAAAGAAATTATCTTTGAAATTGCCAACGGGATTTAAAATAAGACATTTATCTGTAAAGAAAACTCGATTTTTATTTATTCTTTTTATTGCAAGAAATGTTTCAACTAATTGCGGATGAAATGTCTACCTCATTCTTTTTATAACAAGTTGCTTCTTCATGTTT
>JBAYUY010000023.1:0-3809 GCA_041674845.1 Candidatus Shapirobacteria bacterium | reverse complement strand
TCTTTGTTTTGTTTCCGCCAAAACTAAAATTACCAATTGAGCCGTCGCTTTTTATAATTCTATGACAGCCGATTATTAAAGGCCAATTATTTTTTGCCATTACGCTGCCGACCGCCCTTGCCGCTCCGGGGAATCCTGCCATTGCGGCTAATTGGCCGTAGGTTACAGTTTGACCTATTTTTATCTTGCCGCAAGCTGTTAAAATCCGCTTTGAAAAAATTGTGAGATTGTCCCAATTTAACGCAAATTTTAACTTATGGAAATTTACGTAAGTGCCATTGTAATAATCAATTATCGCTTTTGTTAAGTCAGGATATAAGTTTTCTACCTTCTTTGCCCTATTTGACATACCGACCAATAGATATCTTTTCGCAATCTCTGTGTTTTTAACCGGCAAACAGACCTTCAGCAGCCCTTTTTTGTCCGCAAGGAGGCCGAAAAAGCCCCATTTGGTCTTAAAAATTGAATATTTCAGGTCATCTGCCATAGTTCTATATATATATGGTTACACGTCCGCTATGGCAAACATAAATCACTTTGCTTAAACGCTGTAATGAAATGCGAGCTAATCTTCCTGCCCTTCGAGGACTTTGCGAAGGTATTTATTTTCCCGTCTGGTCGCTTCAACGTCAAAAATCAGGTATTTTACAATCAGTTGGAGCTGTTCGAGCGAATCATCCAGCGTGTCGGGCGTCTTAATACCCGTTTTAGGCTTCGACCTGGCTGAAAGCAGTATGGTTTTACTTGACCGTGCCGCCGGCAGATTTGAAACTTCATCGAGCAGGTGTTTCAGTTTTGTCTCAAAAGCAGAAATATCCATTTGAATACCCTCCTTTTTTCATCGGATAACCGAAAACTTCTTCTGTTAGCTTCCTGCATTTGGAGTATATGCCATCCGTGTCAGAGCGTATTTTACACCTGCGGGATTCCAAAAAAAAGTCTTTTTCCGAAAAAAACAAAAAACTTTTATAAGAACCTTGAACCGCTTGCATTAAAACAAACTTTGTAGTACTATATATATGTCTAATTTGGCGGAGTTGAAAACTATGAGAGTAAAACTGCCCAAGACGCTTTGGCTCGTGCAATGGCATCTAATCTTTGTCGCGTTGATGGTCCTGACCGTTATTTTGTGGATGTTCAGCGGCACAACAGAATCTTCGCTTGCCGAAAACATTTATCTCGTCCCCTTAATGGTTGCCGCAGGCGTCGGCATATTCGCGATTATATTGCTGTTGTACCAAATCGCTGAAATCCTCACCAATCAGCAACAGTCGCTCGATCGCATTAGCGATGGCCTGGCCGCAAGCAGAAATATATTCGAGCAAATCAGTCAGGGCGTGAAATTAAGCGAAGCGGCGAAAACAATCGCGTATCGTGATATGGATAACCAGTATCTCCGCGCATCGGTTATGGAAAAACTTCATCAGCAGGATTACAAGGCGACGTATGCAATGATTGACGCGATTGCGCAACGAAACGAATACAAGGCCCTCGCTGAAGAATTAAAAATGGCCGCTGACAATTATCGCGATTCGACAGAGCAGGGAAAAATCAATCAAATCATTGGTTACATCGACAAACTGCTTGAGCAATTCCAGTGGGCGACGGCGAGCATACAAATTGAACGCCTAATAAAGAATTATCCCGAATCTGAAAAGGTAAATGCTCTGCATCAGAGGCTGGCCGACAAAAAAGAGCTGCGTAAGCGTCAGCTTTTGGCCGCCTGGGATGAAGCGGTTAAACGAGACGACACCGACAGAAGCCTGATGGTTCTTAAAGACCTTGACACATATTTAACCCCCAGCGAAGCGCTTGCGCTTCAGGAAGCGGCCGCGGAAGTCTTCAAAAATAAGCTGCATAATCTTGGCGTACGGTTTTCACTTGCCGTTAGCGACAAACAATGGGATGAAGCACTTCAGACCGGCCATGAGATTATCAAGAGCTTCCCGAATAGCAGAATGGCCGATGAAATACGTCAAAAGCTCACGACCCTGCGAAATTTGACCAAAAACAAGCCAGAAACAGCAAAAACTGATTAAAACATTTCCTCTTGCATAATTTTGGTTTTTATAGTAGATTATCCCATCTTATTTTCAGTTCGTCAGACGGATACGGTTGCGAATCTGGTATCATTTTAGTCGGGTTTAGACAATAAGTGGTACAAGTTACGCAACCGATTGAGTTTATACGAACATGAGGGTGTAGCTCAGCTGGTAGAGCAACGCACTTTTAATGCGTAGGTCTTGGGTTCGAATCCCAACACCCTCACTGAAATTTAAGATTGAAGATTGAATATTTAAAATTAAAAAAGACCTGCCGCGGGCAGTTCCAAAACTCTTCAATCTGTGTTTTATCCCCGATTTTTAAGAATTTTTCTGCCTTGAAAAGAAAAATTGAAGGGGACATTCTTCAATTTTAAATCTATTATGGCTGAAGCTACAGAAACAATTGCTGCTAAAAAAGTTCCCGCCTGGCACATTCACAAACGCCTGTATGATTGGGTTTTGCATTTCGCGCATACCAAACACAGTATGGTTGCGCTTTTCTGTTTGAGTTTTGCCGAGTCGAGTTTCTTTCCTGTTCCGCCGGATGTTTTGCTGGCGCCGCTGGCCCTTGGCGCACCGAAAAAATGGCTGCGCTTCGCGACGGTCTGCACAGTCGCTTCTGTACTTGGCGGTATCGCGGGCTATTTAATTGGGGTGGGATTATGGGAAGTAATTAACCAGTGGGTTTTCGCGAATATGGGTTCGCTCGGCTTCACACAGAAAAATTTCGATACATTTAAAAATCTGTACGACAAATACGATTTCTGGATTGTCTTCACCGCGGGTTTCACGCCGCTGCCTTATAAGGTCTGCACAATTTCAGCAGGTGTCGCACGAATATTTTTCCCCGGCTTCATCATCGCTTCAGTTATCAGCAGAGCCGCAAGATTTTTTATGGTCGCGGGACTGTTCCGCTGGAAAGGCGAAGCAATCAGGCCTTTCATCGATAAATATTTTAACCTGCTGACACTGGTCTTTATGATTCTTCTTGTCGGCGGTTTCCTCGCAATTAAATTATTCAAATAATGAACGAAAAACAAAAAAAACAATTGCTGACAGTCGCAAGAGAAGCTGTCAAAGCTGCTGTATCAAGGAAAAAACCCACGGCGGTATCTTCTGATGACCCGGCACTGAATGCGCATTGCGGATGTTTTGTTACGCTGAAAAATCGCGGCGAACTTCGAGGCTGTATCGGCCAGTTCACTTCTGACAGACCCCTTATCGAACTTGTTCGCGATATGGCAATCGCTTCATCAACGCAAGACTCAAGATTTTTCGGCGAGCCTATCACGCCCAAAGAAGTTGATGAGCTTGATATCGAGATTTCAGTTCTATCGCCGTTACGGAAAACCGATAACCCGCTGAATCTTCGGCTGGGAATTGACGGCATATATATCCGGCGCGGTTACGCAAGCGGCTGTTTTCTGCCGCAGGTCGCGACTGAAACCGGCTGGAGCAAAGAAGAATTTTTATCGTATTGCTGTTCGCACAAGGCCGGCCTGCCCGCCGATGCATGGAAAGACAAAAAAACCGAAGTCTATTTATTCACTGCTGAAATTATCGAAGAAGAAAATGAAAATAAAAAACAAATTTAATCTCTGTGTCCTCTGTGTCCTCTGTGGCTTAACTTTTTCTGGTTGCCAGGAAAGCAATACCGTTCCGCAAAAAAATACACCGGCTAAATTATCAACCGCTGAAGGTCTGATTAAATACATTAAACCTTTGCCTGCGGTCGAATCCGTCCGCGAATGGCAAAATCCCTAC
>JBAYUY010000022.1:0-3889 GCA_041674845.1 Candidatus Shapirobacteria bacterium | reverse complement strand
TTGGTTTTGATCCCGGTTTAGCCGATACCGGCTATGGCGTGATTGAAGATAGTAGCGGAAAAATGATTTGTTTAGAGTATGGTTCAATTAAAACTCCAGCTAAACGACCCTTAGCTGAGCGTCTATTGATTATACATACAGAGGTTACGAAGCTTTTAAAAAAATATCAGCCTGATTTAGTTTCAGTTGAGCATTTATTTTTTTGTCGTAATGTTACGACTGCGATTGCGGTGGGCGCAGCGCGCGGAATTTTATTATTAGCCTCTGAACAGGCTAAAGTAGAAATAGTAGAATATACTCCGTCACAAGTTAAGCAAGCCATTTCCTCATACGGTGCAGCCAGTAAACAACAGGTACAGAAAATGGTAAAATTATTTTTAAATTTGAAAGAGATTCCTAAGCCGGATGACGCCGCTGACGCACTAGCGATGGCGATTTGTGCGAGCGGGAAGAGATAATTATTGAGCTTTGGATCCTTGACTTTTAGTTTTTTATGTGATATAGATATAATCTCCTTTTAAGAATATTATCTTAAGGAATTAAATTATTTTTGATCTTTCAAATTAAAAAAAATATCATGTCTAAAACAAAAGAAAATCCTCAGACATTAGCTTTTGAAGCAGCAGAAAAAGAATTTTCTGAAGAAATGAAAGAAAAGGGATATGTCTGGACCTCGAGGGACTATAAAGGCCAATGTATTGTTCGATTAAAAATTGAAGCAGCTGGACTGAGGCAAGGCAAAAGATCCGAAGGTAAGGGAAATACCTATGAAGAAGCCTTTAAAAAGGCGATCGAATTACTTGATGCTCAATAGAAACAAAAAGTTAAAGGCGGAGTCATAAGACGCCGCCTTTTTTAAATTTTCATATTAATCAGCAAGTTGATAATGTACAAAATTCAGTTAGTTTTTCAAAGGCTATTTCTTTAGCTTTGCTTCCTACGGCGGCTCTCCTGAAAGCAGCTGCGTATTCTTCTTTTGTGGTTGCTAAATTGACTTCTCTTAATGATAGCTCATCGCGTTTATCAAGATAAGCCTTTTTCACTTCGATATCATAGCCAGTAATCCAGAGTGAGGCTTTATCAGCCTCTTCGATAGTAGTTGCTGAATTTATACCTGTTAAAGAGTATGGCCTCCATTTTTCTAAAACTACTTTTATGGCCTCCGAATCTCCGAAAGCATGGTCACAAACTTCCTTAAATTCTTCCAGAGTAGTAGCCTTCTTGGCTTCTTTTAAGCAGATTTTATTCCATTTGTCTAAAATTAATGCTTTGGCTGGTGAGTTTTCGCGAGCCTCGCAATAAATTGCTCTACATTCTTGAGGAGTAGTAGCAGACTCGGTTTTTTCTAAAGAAATTTTATCCCATCTTTCCACTGTAGACTTTATTACTAAATCCACGTCAAAAGCATAGGAGTTATTTCCGTAAGAGCGAATACTGTTATCTTTTACGCCTTCGTAGTGAGATTTTTCCTTTTTAATTTTTTCAATTGATTTTATAAATTGAAAAAATTTTATTAAAATGCGAGTATTTAGATCTTTATAATCAGGCGAATACCATCTTTCCATATAAAGATCTGAGAGATCTTTATGTGTAGCTATTAATTTAAACCATTTTTCATAGAGCTCTCTACGGACATCAGCCTCAATTATATTGGCAGAGCTTCTTTTGTTGTAAAGTCTAAATGAGCTATTCTTTAGTAATTTTTTTATTTCATTTATACTTGTTGTAAGCTTGGCCCACTTCCTCAAAGCAAGGCGTAATATTTTTGCATCATCGCTCAGCATGGCTTGTTGGCGACTTTCTATTGAATTGTTATGATGGTTTGTACTGAAATCAGAACTAGCCCAGCTATGAGCAATAGTGATTTCTTCAATGTTGCCGGCTAATTCAATCATTTGTATTAATGCGTTTTCACGTTCCTTGGATCCGCATTCACATTTAAAAAATTTACTTTTCGCATCACTATAGAATGGGATATTATATTTCCTTTTTATTTCGTCGATTGGGATGCCTGTGAGGTTTGCTAATTCTGTAGCGTCGATTTCACGACCGATTCCGAGTTTGTGTGTTTGATTTTCCATTTTTATATTTGATTTATTTAATAAATTTTTTGAATTATCTTAACCACTTAATTTAAGTAGCTTAGATAATCCAAAAAATTAAATTAAAGTTTTTTAAAGTACAAGCCAATGAAAAAATATAACATATAAGTTAGTGGTTTGTCAATCGGTCTCTATTGAGTATGCAGGCGTAAAAATATTTCATAATTATATTTTAATCTGTACACAAATAGTGTACGAAACCATTGACTTTTGGGCATTTTCGTGATATACTTGTTATATAAGTGAAATAAATTCGTTAATCAAAATTAATTAACGAGTCAAAAACAAAAACAAAGTATGTACGCTAGTCATCAAGGGTTGAGCGCGATTTCTTGGAAGTCCTATCAACTTATAAAAAAGAAAGCAATGGAGCAGGAGCTCAGCTGGTCTGGGCTCATTGTTAGTCTGTCCATTGCTTTTTTTATTGTTTTGACTTGCGCTGGTTTTTTAAGAATAGCTTACAACTCAATTGAAAATAATACTGATGCAGCCAAACAGTTTAATGGAGAAAGGTTAATTCAATCCGGAGCCTTAGTTAAGATTTTTATTAATAGTGCTAATGCTGCTAGTTTAGATTTTAAAGCTACGCCCGTTAAAGAGACTATCTATCTTACGCTTGAGCCAGGTCAGAGTAGCACTCAGAAAATTAAATTTAAAAATACTGGTAAGGACACTTGGAAGTTAGGCGAGGTTAATTTAGAAACTGGACCTTACTTAAAATCTTTTTCTAGATTAGAAACTACTGCTTGGTTAAAATTTTATCGTCCAGCTAAATTAACTAAAGAAATAAAATCAGGGCAAACTGTTGAGTTAGCTTTTCCTATTAAAGCTCCGACTGATCTTGAGGGTACGATTCAGGAAAATTTTCAATTAGTTAGAGCCGAGAGACCAATCCCAGGCTCTTTAGTTCGTATCTTTGTCACAGTGGCTAAAAAATCTAGTGCCACAGTCTCTAGCCCCAGCGTTACACAAAATCAAATTAAGTCTAGCACGGCAGTGGCAGCGCCTATGGTGACGGCTAATGTAACTAACACCGACTTTTGCTTAGCGATGATTAATGATGCTAGCGCTTATGAGAATTGTAATACTAATAAACAAGAAAGTGTCTTAGAAAATGGCATTATTTTTCAAAAACTTCTAAATCAAGAGCCAGCTATTAGGGTTGGCTTGTTTAATTCAAGTCTGACTCAACGCTTGAGTTATAATACCTCATTTGATATTTATAGCGGTTCAGAAATCTTATTTTCAGGAGTCGGAGCTAACGAAATTGTGTCGGTTAATTATAATCCCACTTCCCGCGGCTACGCCGTAACTTTAGCCACTACGTCTAAAACTACGGCGTCGCCCATCCGTTTCGTACCTCGTACTGCGGATGGCGTGGCAACAATGCTTGATTATAAAAATTCACCGGCCTGGAATAAAACTACGTCAGATAATCGTTTTCGTAATGTCATTGAAGTGCGTTATACTGAGCCAGCTAAAAAAGTTTGGTATATTAACGAGTTACCCTTAGAAAGTTATTTAAAAGGTTTAGCAGAAACTACCAATGCTTCGCCACTTGAGTTTCAAAAAGTTATGGCGACTGCCGCACGCTCTTATGCAATGTATCATTATTTAAGAGGCATAGAATATAATTTGATTGATGCCTCAACTAAACACGCTGATGATCATTTTCATGTTGATGCTTATTATGATCAGGTGTATCGCGGTTATAATTCTGAAATTCGTATGCCGGGCTTAAGCGCTGCCATTGAAGCTACTCGTGGTGTGACTGTGGCTTATGCTGG
>JBAYUY010000021.1:0-3930 GCA_041674845.1 Candidatus Shapirobacteria bacterium | reverse complement strand
TACGTCTCCCACACCTGCATGTTCCCCGCGGGCGTAAACACCGGAGCCAGATATTTCGCGTATTCGAACGTGTCCGGCGCACCGCCATCGTCAAAGTCATCAGCGGTCCGATATTCAGCCTTCAGAGTAACACTGAGGGCCTCTCCTTCATCGAAGACCAGCCCGCCGATGTCGAACCCGGTGACGGTCAGAGTCTCAGTGGAAGCTAACGTCACGTTCCCTGAGTCGTTCATCTGGATAAGAGCAACATCCTGTCCGGTCGAGACGGAGTCGGGGTTCCTCTCGAACAGATAGGTAACGTCGACCGACTGGTTCGCGGCGGCGGCGAAGGAGTAGGAGTAGGTCTCCTCCTCCAGCATCGGCCTTCCGGGAATTCCGGTCATCTCGGAATCGTACAACTGAACATCAGCGGACATCGCTGTGAACAGGGGGCCGTTGATAACGGTCCGGTGGGCGATCAAGGTGGCATCGTCCACGAGCAGGTGACCGTTGAAGTCCATGTTGGAGTCCTCGGCGTACAGAAGTCCGCCGTTCCTGACCAGGACGCCGAGAGCGTAATCAACGTCGTACAGTTCCCTCTGGACCTTGAGGGTGGAGTTGATCAAAATCAGCTGACCGCCGTCCTCCACCACCAGTTTGTTGATGTGTCCGTCGTAATTGAGGAATGACAGTTGACCGTTAGTGACGGTGACCACACCGCCCGCCCTGATCACCAGGTCGCCGCTTATCGGCGAGTTACCGCTGACCTGCCATTCGTTGATCGTGAAATCCTGCCCTATGTATTTGTCGCCGTCGACTTCCGACGGAGACAGCGCTTGGCCAGCCCCAGGTACCATCAGCACCAGCATTCCCGCGAATGCTGAGCAGACCATGCACCATACGACAAGCAAGCTCAATGCCTTAGTTGCCCCGACCCCAATTTTCATAATCCCACCTTGTATAACGGTGTATAAATTTACGCCAGGTAAAATAGAATGTTCTGATTATAAATAAATATGTTTAACTGAATGCTTTTCCAAGAGCACACTGGCTAAAGGAAAAAATTGAGAGGAAGGTCACTTCCTCTTGATTATCTTCCTTATCGACACCTGTTTCCGGTCATCTGCTGGCGCCTGAGGCTCTGACGTTTCGGAAGCTGGCTTGGCCTTCTCCTCTTCGGCAGCGCGCTCGGCTTCCTTTCTGGCCTCCTCGGCCTTACGTTCCGTCTCCCGCCTTTCCTCGGCAGCCTTGCGTTCGGACTCCTTTCGAGCTTCCTCGGCGGCGCGCTCGGCCTTCTTGGCCTCCAAAGCCCTTATGGACTCCTCGTCCAGCTTCTGACCGCAAGCGTAGCAACGCTTCGCGGCACCATCATTAAGGGTCCCGCAATTGGGGCACTTGATCTCCGGCAGGGGGACAGGTTCGGGCTTCTTCTCCGGCTCCGCCTTCGGGGCCTCCTCGGCCTTCTGGAGAGCTGGCGCCGGAGCTTCCTTCGCCTCTTCCTTGACCTCCACCTTATCGGTCTGAGGCTCGACGGCCGGTATGATCGGCTCGGTGACGTCCTCGACCTTGGTCACCAGGGATTGGGATACCTTCTCCTCGGCCTCTCCGCCTTCGAACGACTCCACCGCCGGAACTGGGGTGCCCTCGCGCCTCAACAGGACCGCCTCCCTGGCGGTCAAGGCCTCCTCCCTCTCCGTGAGCGACCGCTCCCAGTCCACCAGGCGCTTCTGCTCCTCCATGGTGACACGCTTACCGGTAGCCAGGGCGTCAGCCTGCTCCTCCATGACCTTGATCTTGGCCAGCATCTCTTCCCGGCGGGCGTTGGTCGCCTCCAACGATTGCTTGACCAGGTTGACCTCCTCGTGCATCTGCTCTTCCATCAAGGAGATCTTCTTGGTGACTTCGCGCATGCTGGCGTCATGTTCGCTGGCCTGCTGGAACAGCGAGCGCACCTGCTCTTCCTGTTGGAGGACCTCACGGTCCCTCCGCTCCAGGTCCACCCGCAGGCGGTGCATCTCCTCCTCCCTGGTGCGCAGTTCCGCGTTGAGCGCCGCCAGCTCCTTCTCCATGCGGGTGGCCGCCTCTTCGCGGGGGACGACCTTGGCCTCGCGGTCCTTCAGCTCCGCGTCCTTCGAGGCTTGGGACTGCTGCACCTGGTCCAGCTGGTCCTCCTTGGACCTGAGGGTGTTTTCCCACTTCTCCAGGTCCTCCTTGCGCCTCTTGATGTCGGCCTCCTGGACCTTTATCTTCTCCTTGAACTCCTCGATTACCTGCCAGATCGGAATTTGCTCGTCAGACATCGTGTCACCTCATGATCATTAAGCCAGGGTCGGCCCCAGCACGGTGAGGCCTTTCTCCCCGACCTCCAGGGTGTGCCTTTCCATGCTGTGCTCGCAGGCCCTCATCTTTTCAACCCTCATATACCGAACCAGCTTCCCGCGGGTGCGGTCCAGGCCCAGCTCGATGATGCCGTCGACCAGGAACCCCTCGTCGCCCAGCAGCTCGGAGGGGGTGTTCGGCCCTCTCTCCATGACTATGAAACAGGTCAGGTTGTAATCCCTCAGGGTCTTGAAGAAGTAGAACATCTTCTTCCGTATTCCCTTGACATCCTCCATCAGGGAGTACAGCGCACCCAGTGAATCGAGGGCGAACACGGTGAACTGGTCGCCGTGCTTCTTCTTTTGATAGCTGATCATCTGGATGATGAAGTCCATGTAATCGGTGGGCGCGTCCACCTCCACTATCTCGTCCAGCTCCCTGAGGTCGGTGAAGTCCGAGATCTCCATCTTGTCGTTAAGCGCGATGTTCAGGCTGCGCATGTTGCGCAGGTGGCTGTCCGCGGTCTCTTCCAATGTGACGTACAGACCGAACTCCCCCGATCTCTCCAGATAGTTCGAGATGACCGAGTAGCAGAAGGAGGTCTTCATGGAGCCCGGAGGACCGGTCACCAGAACTACCTTCGGCGCCTCAATGTCGGTTCGGAAGACCTTCTCCAGCCCTGGTATCGAATCGCGCAACAATCGACTTCACCGCCGTGCCTGACATGTCCAGATATGACGATCCGGACCCTGCCCAGGCTCTAGATGATATTCCGATGGGAGCATAAAGATATTCGCCCGCTCACTCCTCCTCTTCCTCGGGCGTCTCGTTCTCTGGCTCCTCGGGCTCGTTCATCTCCGGGAAGCCGGCGTCCCCGTGCACCTCCGCCTCCTGAACGGCCTGCTCCTCCTTGCGTCCAGCTAGCCTGGCCACGGCGATGACCTTGTCGTCATCGCGTAGGTCCATGACCGTCACGCCTTGCGTCGCACGCCCCATTACCCTGATGTCGGCGACGCGGATGCGCTGCACCATGCCGTTGACGGTCGCCAGGATGAGCTCGTCGTCCTGCTCCACCTCCATGACGGAAATGACATCGCCGTTGCGCCCTTCCGTGCGGATCGTTATAACGCCCTTGCTGCCGCGGTGGGTCTTGCGGTACGTGTCCCGCTCGTCATCAGCATCCTTCTTGCCGACCACCGATATCTTGCCGTAGCCGTTCTCGGTTACGGTGAGAAGATGAGAGTCGCAGGTCACAATGGCCATGCTGACCACCTCGTCGTCCTTTTCCGGACGGATGCCTATGACGCCATGAGCCGGCCGGCCCATGGGCCGCACCTGGCCCTCGTCGAAGCGGGCCGCCAGACCTTTCCGGGTGGCCAGGATTATCTCCTTGTTCCCGTCGGTGAGCTTGACGTCCACCAGCTTGTCGCCCTCCTCCAGGCCTACGGCGATCAATCCGCGCGAACGGATGTTGGCGTAGGCGGACAGCGGGGTCTTCTTTATGATCCCGGCGCGAGTGGCGAACACCAGGTAGTGGTCCCCGGCCAACTTGGTTATCGGGCGGGTGGCCATGATCTTCTCGCCCTCCTCCAGCTTGGGCAGCAGGTTAACGATGGGCTTCCCTTTCGATTG
>JBAYUY010000020.1:0-3932 GCA_041674845.1 Candidatus Shapirobacteria bacterium | reverse complement strand
CGTTATAGGCAAGCAGAAAAAACAACATAGATATGAAAAAGATAACATTAGTAATTATTGTTTTGGGAATTGGAATTAACAATCTATATTCTCAATGGACTCAAACCGAAGGTCCACTTGTTGGTTCAAATGCTATGACAGTTTTTGAACATGATTCAAATTACTTTTCTACAGCATATCTTTGTGGGTTTTATTCTAAATCATCTATGGAGGACACATGGAATATGAATTCTGACATTTATTTTGATACTTTCACAATCATTGGAGACAGCTTATTTGTTAGTGCTTATCGTTTTTCAGATGGTCTAGGTAGAGATTTGGGAATTCAATTATTTGACTTAAATAATCTGGAAGCAGAACCAATTACGATATATTCTCTCCGTACACCCCAAGCCTTAAATCATTCTGATTCTTACTTGTTTGGTGGACATGAAAGAGAAGGATTTTTTAAATTAAGCTTTGATGGAACTAATTGTGAGTATTACAACGACGGGCTTCCAGCTGATTTGGTTTGGGACCCAGAGGGTAATAATTCATGGTACGAAACTAATGTTACAGCAATAGAAATATCAGATAATTATGTTTTCTGTGGAACAAATCACGGAGTATATAGATGTGATACAGACTTTAACCCTTGGATTGAAACAAATAGCGGCCTTATAGATGGAAATGTAACTTTTATTGAAGAAATACACGATACTCTTTATACTTCCATAGGTACAAACTTATATTTTAGTATAAATGAAGGTAATAGTTGGGGTTCATTATATGCTGCTGCTTCAAAAATCACCTGTTTTCAAAAAAAAGGCAATCGCTTGTTTATCAGCACCTCAAATAGCGGATTATATACTTCAATTGATAATGGGGCTAGTTGGAATTCAATGAACTCTGGCTTAACGGACTTAGCTGTAAATACCATATTAGTTAATGATAGCAGTATCTTTTGTGGAACAAACTCAAAAGGAGTTTTAAAATATGATAACAATGTTTGGTTGGATGACAACTCAGGAATCGTGTGTTCTTTCGTAAGAGATATATCAAATACAAATAGTAATATAGTTGCAATCTCAGATGGTAGAATTAGTATATATAGCAATAATACATATAATGATATAACGCCAGTTGAGAGTCAAGATGGTTTCTATAATATCGTTAATATGGGCGATACAATTTTTGTGACCAACGCTTATGTGCAATCTACATATCCCTTCGTTTATCAATTTATTTACTATTCATATAATTCTGGTAACACATGGACAGAAATAGGTGATCTGCCATATACATACCCTTGGGAAAGCAGTTCTCATACTATTTATATAGATAATAATAGAATTTACGGGTCATCTGGGAAAAGGATGTTCTATTCTGATGACCTCGGTGTCGGCTGGACTGACATAAGTCTACCTTCAGTGTATTGTAATGACTTTAATGATTTTCTTGTATACAATTCTACTCCTTATGCCACGACATGCGGAGGTGGTCAATTACTAATTCTTGATAATACCAATAATTGGATTTTAAATAATAATGGACTCCCGTCAAATTATGGACCATTACGTTTAGCCTATTGCGACAACGCTATATTTACTTATTTGGTTGCTAATGGAATGTATGTAAGTCATGACAACGGAAGCAATTGGAATTATGCTGGCTATGGTCTAAATGGGGATGATTATGGTATTAGAGATTTTGCATATATTGGAGACAATATATTTGTGTCTACAGCTAATGGAATCTTTGTAACAAGTAATTTCGGACAAAATTGGTACGAATGCAATGATGGACTAAAAAACCTAAATACGCGATCACTAGCACTATTAAATGATACATTATATGTTGGTACATATGGTAGTGGTATTTGGAAAAGAGGGATTGAAGAGATTGGGGTTTCGATAAATAATAATCAATATAATAAATACGAAGTAAAGATTTATCCAAATCCAGTCATAGATTATTTTTCTGTAAAACCTCCACTAGATAATAGCGGTGAAATTCAAATATTTGATATTATGGGGAAAAATATTTTGACAAGATCTATTGAAACAAGTGAGAATATTAATGTTAGTAATATCAAAAACGGGGCTTACTTAGTAATAATAAGAACAAAGGAAAATATAACAACGCATAAATTAATAATAAATAAGTAAAACTGCCAGCCTATAACATTGCAATCGAGTAGGCAAGGGGAATCTCACCCCGAGCCTACTCGATTGCACGCCCGTTAGCGGGCATAATGATCAAATAATGAAATATATTATTAACTTATTACTTTTATTGATACCGATTCTCGCAATATCTACTCCTCAAGAGCGTGAAATTTTGATCTACGGGAAAGATACAATCTTTATGGACTATTATCCACTTGAAGAATTAAGAAACGAAAATAAAGAACTTGACAAAAAACTTGAAAAACTATTCCCATGGATTACGACTAGGTGCTGGAGAGGATATAATGGAACATGGAAAATAGAGAATGACAGTTTGTTTTTAGTTAAAATAGAAGCAAGTAGTAATGAAGGAGAATATAAACAGGTAAATCTTTGTACTCTTTTTGACGAAACAAAAATTTCAAACAATGGTGTTTTTGCCTTCTGGTTCTCAGAAACTATAAAAGCTAATTATGGAAACTTTCTAGACTTTGACGAATTTTCATGGTCTTATATTTATGCTGGCAGATTTACTTGCTCAGTGACAAACGGACTCGTATCTTACATAGAAATCAAATTGAAATCGCAAACCGAAATAGATAAAATTATAAAAACAAGAACTGCAAAAGAAGATACAGCAGTGTGCCTTGTAGTAGATGAAATGCCTATTTTAGTAATTGACAATAAAGAATACAGGTATTTTGAGTTAGGTGATTTCATTTATAAACACTCCGAATATTTGACAACTAACAATAATTGTACAGGTAGAATATTTGTTTCATTAATAGTGGAAAAGAATGGAACGGCTAGTAAAAAGTCGATTTTATTCTCAAAATGTCATGAACTAGATCAAGAGATACTGAGTATTTTAGAACTAATGAAAGAATGGATGCCCGGAAAAAATAAAGGGAAAGTCGTTAGAACAAAATTGACAATCCCAATAAATCTTGAATAAAATTACGCCCGCTAACACTGCATATACTTTATGGCGGGTTTCTGTCTGAATATGAATAATTTAGTTTCAAATATAAATCGTTGTGGACAGAAAGATTTGTCTTTTGAAGTCCGTCACAAAGCATATGCACGCCCGTTAGCAGTCATTTCCCTCTGCCGAAACCTTGACTTCTTATGCAAACTTTTTATGCGAATAAAAAAACACGATATTAAATAACAACTCTAACTTGTATTAAGCAGAATAACAATGATTAACAGAAATGTCATTTAGAATTTTGGATTTTAGAATAATTACTAAAACTTTTATATTATGAATAAATTTATAACAATACTGATAGTCTTGTTCATTTCCTGTGCTAGTAATCAAATTAAGACTAAACTGGATAAAGATTTAATAGAAAAAATATCTAGTTCTGAACGCCAACTTGAAATGATAAAAGATAGAGATACTTTATTAAAAATTAAAATAGATAGTATCTGTAATTATATAAAAGAGACAGAAATGATATTATTAAAGTCAATTAAAATAAAGGACTTTGATGTTTTAGAATCTTCATCTATTGATACAAAAGGTAAAACCACTCACATAATGATTATAACTGCTCGTGGAAAGTATATTAGAGAACAATTAATTGGACTAAATAATTATCTAGAAAATAATTATTTAGGAAAAGAACCACAAAATTTTTCTAGCTATATTGATATAGCTTATCATTAGTGTCCACTAAAAAAAGTCTTAACTCTTTGTAATAAATTGATATTGTGCAAAATAATTTAATATACCTATGTCCACGATTTGAATTTTTACTTTTAACTTCAAAAGTAAAGATG
>JBAYUY010000019.1:0-4096 GCA_041674845.1 Candidatus Shapirobacteria bacterium | reverse complement strand
CCCGCCATAAAGTATGATGCATTGTTAGCCTCCGTTTATTTTATTTCTTTTACAAAACCGTATGCCGGTACTGGAGTCTTTCCATTCGGAATCTCACTATAAGCCATATAAAAAACAAATTTCTTTTCTTTATCTAGGCCTGTAAATATTTCACCAATTGATTTGTGAATTAGGTCATTTTCAACTTTTGTCTTGACTGTGTCTTCGAGTTCAATGTTCGTTATGTATTCAACCATTGGAAAATATCCTTCTTGCATACCAAAGGGGTAAATGTTTAGAACTTGAGGTTTCGTATCAATATTTTCTACGACCAATGGGAAAATGTATTTCGTTTTGATTTCTGCCATTAAAGTTTCATAAAACTGATTCATTTCTTCTTCTTTTTGGTATTGCCAGAACCTATTCGCTGGGTTTGCGACTTTTGAACTTAAGATCATATTGTTTGCGGCGTCAACGAGATATCCTTTGTCGTATTCTTTTTTTGCTTTGGAGTAAAGTTCAGTTGCAGTTTGTCCGTTGATCTTGTATTGACCGAACTGTAGAATATTGAGTTTCCAGCCATCTGGATATTTGCCATAAATATTCGTTAATAAAAAATCATCAAGTCCGTTTGTTGTTATTAGCAATGAAATGAACATTTCTATGTTGAGTGCTTGGTAATGAATTATATAGTCGTTTTGCCCACTAACACCTGACATAACGGTATTTCCTATTCCAGTTGTCGAGTTTTTAACATGAAATTGATTTAGAATGTGAAAGTCAGTGCCTCTGGTTGCTTTACCCATTTGTTCAATCGATTGGTCTATATTTTGGCCGCTTTTTTCTAAAACTTTGTCCGGCATCATAGACTTAACAAGAGATGAGTTACTTGATGTTATTGCTTCAATAACTTTTTCGTCCAAAGTCTTAATTTCATTTTTCAAACTTTGGTCAATGTTTTCGTCTATCCAGGCACCTGAAGTTACGACATTACAGTTTTGAAGTCCGAAAGCTGTCAGAATTAATAAAATAAATAATTGTTTCATTCTTGATGTTTCTGTTTTTTTTTTTAATGGAGGCTAACGGGCGTGCATATGCTTTGTGGCGGACTTAAAAGAAAAATCTTTCTGTCCGCGATGATTTATATTTGAAACTAAAATACTCATTTTCATAACGTAACCCGCCATAAAGTATTATGCATTGTTAGCCACAGGTTTTATTATTATTATGTCATTCAATAATTCGCAAAATTTCATTTCAATTTCCAATCCTTGATAAATACATACTTTTTTAATTTCTTCCTTGATATAACTTGGAGTAAGCCATCCAAATATGACTTCTTTGTATGCTTTAACAGGTATTTTTATTTTTCTTTCATAGTCTGAAACCGGGTTAGGCCAGGTTTTAAAAGTCCGGTATTCTTCTTCATATGACCATTTTTGTTCTTTTGAAAATATCTGTTTAAAATGTTCAACAAGATAGTCATCATCATGATAAATAACTGGTAATTCGTCAAGGTAATCAACAGACCCTCCACCGCCAGTTAATTCAAATAATATTTCCGGGGCAAATCCTACGCAAAAACCACTTCCCTTCTTTGAGTATTTATTCCACATATCGAGGTTATTTGGATTCGCTGTAAGACATAATACACCAAAGGATTCATTGAATTCAGTGAAATGTCTTTCTTGAAGTTGCTTTATATAAATTTTATTTTTTAAAGGGCTTTTTTTTGTCCATACTTTTGCAAAATTATGATGCTGTTGAAGATTCCACTTATGATGGATTTTCTTTGATACTAGTAAATATTTCGTATTAATTTCTTTTTCAGTCATTAAATCATACCTCTTTTGAAGTCTACAATCATTATTGTCTTCAAAACTTGATGGGGATGCCATAAAAACAACTCTTTCAGATAAAATTGTTTTTTGGCGTTCATCATCCCAAATTCGATATTTATATATGACATCTGGTAAGTGAGGGTTATTTCTAAATGGCATTGCACCAATATGTTTAATATCCATGAATTAGTAATATTGTTAATATTTTAGCTACCTAATAAACGGGTTAAAAAATACAATTTATGCGATTAATCGAAACATGCGCTATTTCAACGTATTATATTTTTTGTTTTGATACACTAATAATAATATATATTAATAGTGCACCTCCAACATATATAAGAAATTCTGACCAATCATATCTATAAAATAAACCATTAAAGTCCTGTACTTCTTTATAGCCATAAATTAGTTGGTCAAAAGTACCTGGTTTGTTCCAAATGAAATGAGTTTCGAATATTTCGACAAAAGGCCAAAACTCATTTGTACTAGGTGTTCCTTTGCTGAAAAAGTCTATCTCACTATAGGAGGTAATTAATGCAAACAAGTTTATGCCTGTCCAAATAAGTAAAAAAATAAGAGCATTTTTTGACTGCTTTATCTTAGATAGAATTTCATTTGGTTGTTTTATATTTTGAAATTTTAATTCTCCAGAAAGCTCTGTTTTAATATATTCTTTAACCTTATTTGGTATTGGGGGTGGTAATTTTTTTAGGAGCATAAAAAGACTAATTAATTCAGGAACATCTCCAATCCGAGTCCAGTCATCAAGGCCAGAATACCAAATCAAAGTGTTTTCCGAAAGTTCAACTTTTTTAAGTTTTTCTAATGAAAGAGGTCCAATTTTGTCCTCATTATCTAAGTAATAATATTCTTTATTTTCCATTGGTGTTATTCTTTAACTTGTGGCTAACGTTGACGGTATTAGGTCGTGGCGGATTTCATAGCTCAAAACTTTCAAACCGACACCGAATTTACAAAAAGGATTCGAATTGTCAAATCGCTGTAAACCCGCCATGCCTTATACCGTGTGTTAGCGGGTCGGTTGTTACTATTTATAGTTACATCAATATTCATGATGTTTGGAATAGTTTCAAAACATATGTTTTGCTTAGTCCGTTGTAAATAAATTCACACATCAGTAAAATATCGTTACCAATTATAAAATCATAATTTAATTTTTGAAGTTTAATACTTCCAATGATATTCAACGGTATAAATTTTCCATTGGTCATTGGTAATGAAATTCCAACGTCTGGTATTTGTTTTGATTCATATTCACCGTTTGCAGAATCAACATTATTAACAACACAATCCATTGTATTAATCTTACCTTCGAGATATTTTTCATTAATCGCAGAACGATTTGCACCTGTGTCTATAAACGCTTTTAAATTTTTAAATGTCTTATTTTCTTTTTTAAAATAAACATCAATATCAATTTCGGCAAATCCGTTTTCTGATATTTTTCCAAAATGTATTAATTCTATTATTTTTACCATGTCCATACGTTACTAACTGATATTGTTTATATTTAACTGTTTCATCATAAATTAATGGATAACAATCAATTAATTCAGATTGTTTCTGCTCCCCCCTCAACTGCCCGCTAACGGGCATGCATATGCTTTGTGGCGGACTTTGAAAGACGAATCTTTCTGTCCGCGATAATTTATATTTGAAACTAAAATACTCATATTCATAAGGTAACCCCGCCATAAAGTATAATGCATTGTTATACACAGAGCTTTATTCTATTTTTATTATTTCTCCTTTACGATTAATCAAAATATTTGTTGGTTGACCGCACTCATCCTCTCCAGGTCGTACAATTGTTGAACAAAATTCAAGATAAATATAGCTTTCATTATTACCTTCTTTAATTTTGATATTATGAGAATCACATTCATCGGGTCCACAACTCCATAATGTTAGGGAATCTGGAGCAACAAATATTACTTCGTCGGTTTTTGTGTTTAAATTATAAAAATGAACCTTTTCGGTCTTTTTTCCCTCTTCTTCTTTAGACCAGTATACTACACCAGTGTCAATGAATTTAGGACTAAATCCTTTCCCTATATATTTTTCTGTCCAAGTGTCTATTTGAAATGTATACATGTTCATATAGTCTTTGTCGTTGCGTAAATCGATACAATAGACTAAAAGATTATTGTCACTGAAAAAAACAATCTCAGAAGTATTGAGATACTTACGTTTTGTGTAGTCATTCTTGTAGACAATTGCTTGTGGTGACCATCTGAATAAAAGGTAATCTG
>JBAYUY010000018.1:0-4138 GCA_041674845.1 Candidatus Shapirobacteria bacterium | reverse complement strand
TTTGCGGTTGATACCATCATGATAATAAACAGACAAGCCAGCAATACAATTATTTTATACTGTTTTTCATTCATTTTTACACCTCATTAATATTAAAAACTTCTTTCAAGTAATCAATCAATTCGATTGCTTCCTCTCTCTTCATCCAAAAATACCTGCCTTTGCTATCTACCTCAAACATCAATTCACCGTCCTCATCAACTGGTTCCGTTAAAAAATTTATTCCTTCTATTTTCATTTCATCATCCGGTAAGGTTTCAGCCAATTATATTTTGAGTTTCATACATCCTCTAAAATATGATACTCGATAAAAGAGTATGTGGTTGAACATTGGTTCGGCAAGCGTCTTGTAAATCCTATTCCGAATCTGCCATTATACGGTACTTCATACCCAAAAGTACCATCGGCTTTTGGCTTACGGGATACGTAGCCTCTGAAAAGTGATGTGTGATGTAATTTAGTATTTTTTAAAGTTTTCATTGCAATCTCCGGTAAGGTTAATGCCAAACTAATCTGTCTGGCTTGATTAAAATAATAAACTATTTTACAGATAAGTCAATGTTTATTTTTATTGATAGACTGTTTAAAATTAGTTAATAATACAAAGCCAGCATTGCTGCATCCCTAACGTGTTGATTACTCTTACCTTTCCACCCGGTTACACGTTCGAATTGATCTGCTTTAAGCTTTCCTTGCGGTATTACTACTTTATACTCCTTGCCATTTCTTTTCAAATATTCAATTATCAGTTCAGCCTCACGGATACAGCTTCCGACATTCATGCCAGTTTTTAATAATGCTGACTTACTGTTAGCTTCCCTGTGCCAGACATGTCTTGTTTTCGGTAATTCTATCGCGTAGGCCACGTTTTCGTAAATATTAATCCTATCTATTACCTCCCAGAACGAAAGTGTCTGCAGCTGCATTATCTTGCGATTTTCGACAAGTGCAAAACCAGTCGCCGCGCCTGGGTCTATGCCAATTATTCTCATAAGCTAATCAATCTCATAATAGATTCTGACCGGATTAGTACCAATTTTACAAGCTGATACCAGCCATTCTTTATTTTCTCTATCTTGTGTTTTTTCAAGTAATTCCTGCTCAGTTCCGTACATTTCTTCAAATCTTTTTCGCCAAGGATGAATGCTCGGTCTGTCAAATGTTCCATTACGATGATGAAAAAAACATAGTGGTATAACCAAATCATGATTCTTACGTCCACCAGCGCCAGTAAAGCAGTGATGTACTTCCGCAGGGGCTCGACAAATAATACATCCATGCTCGACTATTTTTGCAAAGTGCCGTTTCTGTTCGGCTGTTGGTGATTTACTCACATTTATGCCCGCACCCGCCATGCCTTACATCGTGCATTTCGTAATATGTAACATCATAAGGGGATACCCATTCTCCGCACTCAGGACACCACCATGGGATATTTTCATCATGCGGTTCTGGCCTTTCATCAGATTTAATATTCATGCGAACCTCGTTAATAAATGATTTACTACATTATCCAATTCTTTTCTGTCATAGCCAATTAAAACTTTATCAATAAGAACTGTGATTACTGACTGGTAAAGCTTCTCGAACTCATCTTGCTCCATGCTGCCAAAGCTGATTGACTTGGACTCTAGTCTAACCTCGTTCTTTATATTTACACAAGCTTCATAATATCCAGCCATTATTTGGATATCCTTCCGGAATCGTTCCTTGTTTTTTTGGATAACTTGGTCTTTGTAAGTTTTTTCCTCAGGCTGCCAAATGTCGAAGGCATAATCAAGAAGCGCAAAGTATTTTTTATGGAAATTATAGTTCCTTGGCTGCGTAACGTTACACACCAAGGCCGTTCCAACCTTGACTTTTGCCAGTGCTTCTGTCGATTCCTCGTCTGCAAGGTGCAATCCGTTTGCTGCCTTTGTTATCGTTATTTTCATTCTATCCCCTCATGGTGTGATAAGCGTTAATTCCAAGGCGTAGATTTATCGCTTGATTCGCTATAGTTTTTACCTATAGTTATGTGATTCTTAATCTTAAATCTACCCTTTAATTCGTGTTTTATTTTAGGCTTATTTTGTTTTTTATCCCATTCTACAAAATCAAGCCATTTCTTATAACGCGTTGCTGTCTGCATGTACCATTTTTTATTGTCTTGACACCATTTGGCACCTAATGATTTTGCTTCATCTCTAAGCCTATTCGGACATAAAATAAATATTTTGAGTACATCTTCATAATGTTTATATTGTTCGTTCTTCGAGTTCATTTTCTTTTTTCCATAGTAATCAATAAGACCAAAGGTGAAGGATTATCATGTATGTAATCAATCTATCTTATCTGTAATTCGTGCCAGCATGCAAAGCCGGTTGTCAGTAGTAATTACAATCATCATCCCGCTAATTTTGGGGCAAAGGCTATAAAACCCCTTGAGTATTAGCTAAACTTACGCGTCCGTGTATTTTCACAATTGAGATGTTTCACTACTTGCCAGTAGTCGGTCGGTCTTAAATCCGGTAATTACTAAGTTACTGCGTTACTGTATTCACTGTTAAAGCTTTTACCCCTATTCGTCGCACCAAGCCAGGATAAGCCTTTTGTATCGCCGCGATTGCGTAACCGTCACAAGTCTGAGTTGAGGCCGGTAAATTTAAAGCAAAAAAAACAGAACACTCAGTTAAGAATGCTCTGTTTTTTTATATCTCACAAAATGGATGTATTTTTCTTTTTTCTTCGATGTATCTTTGATGCGCCTCTTCTTGTGTTTTGAAGGTTCCAAGGTGTTTTTTTATTCCATTAATTTTTATTAATGATGAAAATTTACCATTATTTTGTAAATAAACACCTAAAAACCCCGTTTTATTATTTTTATGTGCTATTTTTTGATTTTGTATATTTTCTGAACGATTAGCCAATCTCAAATTAATAATTCTATTATCTGAAGGATTGCCATTAATATGATCAATATCATTGATAGGCCATTCATTTTTAATGAAATACCAAGCCAGCCTATGCGCTAATATTCTTTTTCCTTTGAAAATAATATGTACATAACAAAGTTTATTTTTATGTCCTGCAATATCACCAACATTTACTCTATTACAAGGTTTAATTTTCCAGATAAAAAGACCTGTTTCGTAATTGTATTCTAAATATTCTTTTAACATTTGACATTTTCATCATTAGTCATCGAAAGGAGTGTGGCAATGGGTGATGAATCCAGGTTTCGGCTGCGCTGCCTAGCCACGTTGCATAGCTTACTAAACATTATTTGTTCGTGTCAAGCTTTTTATTAAAAACAATATTCAAAATCATTTAATATTGTGATATCGAACCAATAAGTATACAAAGGGCCGACTTCAGCTAAAATCTTTTTACTTTCTCCATCCATATCAATTACAGCAATAATAGCTCCACTTGGCAGGATAAATGACTTATTCTCCATTCTAACAGGGACATCTTTAACTGCTTTCCAGCTGCCTATAATCATTTTTATTCTCTCTTATTCCAGTCGAAGCATAAATCAAGCCTGCTGCTGTATCCCGGAAGGTTGAGACCACACTCTGTGCATTCCGCAGACCATAGCATTTGCTCATCATCGCAAACAAAATCAACTAGGCCACCGCACATAGGGCAGGGCAAAAGCGGGATTATGTGCTTTGATGAGTCGTATCTTTTTATAATTCTTTCTTGCTGCAGTGCAAAATTTATCTGCTCTTCGGTATCGAGCGAATCCCATTGATTAAATCCATCCGCCTGTGAGTTCCAAGCATTAATTACATCTTTTATGTTCATTTGCGCTCCTACTTTTAGCGAATTTAATTTGTTTGTGTTTTATATAATTTAGCACTTCTTGCCCAGGCTCCATAGCTTTTTTTTCCCAAGCCGGGCCGACACCATACTTTTCTTTATATGTCCAATATGCAAAGCCATCCGACTTTGAGTTCAGTCGGCAATAGCCAAGCAACTGTCTATAAAATATTTCTTTATCTTCGGATGATACTTTTTTTATCTCAACAAGATCGGCTTTGTGAAAAGGTATTGCTTCCCCCCGGCTAATCATTTCATAGCCGCATTTTGGACACGTACGGCTTGATTTAAAGATGTGGTTACACTTGCCGCACTTTATCTCTTTAGGCTCTTT
>JBAYUY010000017.1:0-4500 GCA_041674845.1 Candidatus Shapirobacteria bacterium | reverse complement strand
GCGGCATTCACCCGCATTTGCACGGCGGGCTGACGCGCCATCTGCGCGGCGACTTCCTGAACGAGTGCTCGGGACTGGGCGTCTGTCGGCTTGCCCAGCCCAACCTCGATGAACACTTTGCCGACTGTGTTTTTGCCTTCGTCAGCCATCACTTAGTCCCTTTGCTCAACTGCTTCTGGCGGATGTAGTGCATTTCCCATGCGGTCGGTAAAAGAGACCGCGCTTGGGGAAGGGTCATTCGTGACACGGCATCGAGTCCATAAGCGGCACATAGAACGACGTAGTTCTCTTTCCACGTCACTGGGGTTCCTGTACCGCTTGAGGAGGGTTTTCGGTATCCACCTTTGGCGGATCACGGTACAGAACATGGGCGGGAACAAAGCCGCACGCGATACGCGCAAGCAAGGCGCAGATTTCCGGCGACTCCCGGAATTTGCTCGCATCGGCCGTGCTGTCGATCTTCTTCATCGCCCGCTCGATGATCGACTGCGCCCCGTTCGGCGTGTCGGCATACGAGTGAATGGTGGCGAAATCCACTTCAGGAAACACGACTTCCCGAAGTGCTTCCACCATTTCCTTGCCGGCTACTTGCAACTGTTGCCCAACCGCCTTCATTCGCATCATCCGCCGCTCGCGGATTTCGTTGCCAACCGCCGCCAGTTCCGGCAACGTAAGAACGCCAAACTTCGTGGTCGCGTAGGAAAACTCCGTCGCGAATGTGTCTACGAACTCGCTCATGTGCTGTGCTCCAATTCCTGTTGATGGTTACGAAAATGTGACTTAAACGCCAGTCTCGTCCCACGCCTCAGTGATGTCTCCGCTGCCTCTGCCGGTGAACATCAATCTCGCGTCATTGACTGCGGTGGACGAGCCGGAAATCGACTCGATCACGCCACTGAACGCGACGGTGCAACCAGCGGCGAATTGCAGGGTCATCGCGGCCGGGGTGCCACTGAGTGCGCCAAAGCCAGGCGACGTAGCGGCGTCGTTAAACTGCGGAACGCCGTCCACGCGAAACGATGAAAACTGGATGCCACCCTCGAAAGTTTCGTGGGTGTCTCCAAACCCGGTTGTGTCCACGAGGCGCTGTCCCTCAGTGAACTCGAAAGCCGAAAACTTGGCGGCGTGGCCGGAAATGAACGTCACGCTGCCGTCAATGCCAGTTGCGGTGCTCTTAGCCATGGTGGCTCCTTGTGTGCGGGTGTCTGATTACGCGGTCGCTTTAACCCGAAATGCGGCGACTGCTTTGTACACGAGTTGATTGTTCTGAAGCTTCCCGGTGCCCTGCACCTTGTCGTCGGTGCATGTCACTTGGTAGCGATATCCGTCCGCGCCAGTGAGAGCCGCCTCGTCAAGCCTCGCAATGATGGCATCACGGGTGCTCTCGGCAGTGGTATCGCTCGTGTGATAAACGGCAATCACATAGCTGGCGTTCTTGTGTTGCTTGCCGGCAAAGAATCGAGTTCTCTGCCCGCCCAAGTCGTCGATGACGACGTATGGGAAAGCGGTGTCTCGCGGCGCGTCAGACAGCCAAATACTGTCGGAAACAGACGGGGCCTGCTTCAGCTTCGCGATGATGGCTGATCGAATATCCATATCAGAGTGCTCGCCGCAAGTGGTCTCTCACAATGTCCGTACACCGCTCTACCGTCGCGTACTCATCCATGTTCTGGGTGATAAGCCGGTTCATCATCTCTTGCAGAATCACGGCGGCGTTTGGATCGTCTCCAGGCGACTCTGGCGGGCGGCTTGCGCTGATGGTGATCAGCACCAATTCATCCTTGTCCTCGACCGCATACTCGACATTGCCGGACAGGATGCCATCCTCTTTGCGCGGTGGTTGTCCCTCGGTTGAGCGAACGACGACCGCGCCAGTAAAGTCTCGTTCAACCGGGACGCTCAGCTTCTCGACGGTGTGTTCCACCGTTCCGATGCCGATTTCCTGTGCGGCCATCGCCAGCGGCACGTCAAACAGCCGCGCAAGCACGCCGGGGTTGAAGCTGACCGTTACACGGGTCACTTGCCCTGTGCCTCGCGGATGGCCTGCGAGGCGCTGGTGGTGGCAAGTTTGGGGGGAAGCGGGGCTGCCCGTCGCGTAACCGTCACGACGCCTTCCGGCTGGTACGGCTGCATCGTCTGACCATGTAGCATCTTCTGTTGCTCTTCCATGATCTGCTTGATCTTGGCCGGATCCGAATGAGTGGAACGAACCACTCGCTTAGACAAGATGCCGGCCGCGTCAAAGGTCACGTCATACAAATGCTTCGCTCGGATCATTGCAATACTCCTAACTTTGCCTGAGCGCGTAGAGAGCGAACCATCGCCCCTGCCCGCCCATGTCGTCATGTCCGTTGATCGAATAAGTCCCCGCGTGGCTGCCTGTGGCTATCACGCCCACGTCGCCGCCCATAATCACGACAGTCGTATCCAGATAGATCACATGCTTGATGGTGATTCCCATCCGTGCGAAGTCAGCAACCGCCTTGGCGCTCGCCGTCTGGACGAGGCATGGAAGGTCGGTATACGCCGCCGCCATAGCGCGGATTTGCCCGCCACCGGCGGACGCCGTCGTTGTGGCGCGATTGATCGTGATTGAGTCGGGAAGGTTCATGTGATGCAAACCCGCCCCCGCCCGTTAAGGCGAGAGCGAGAGGAATGGAGCACTAGTCAGTGATCGCAGTCGGCGGGGTCGCGCTGGTGTAACGCGGCTCGCTGAGGACATAGAGCACGCTCAGAACAGTGGCAACAGCATCGCCGGTGCCAATGCGCACACAATCGAAGTCGTTGGTCACGTCCAACTGGTCAGCTTCAACCTCGATCACGTACAGGCTGTTCTTATTGTCAACCGCTGCGGTCGTGAAGGTGTTGTTGGCGACAGCGGTTTCCACCAGCGCGTCGCTCGCGGCTGTGTCGACGTTTTGCCACACCTTCGTGAAGGCCAGTTCCTTCTCGTCAGTGCCAGCAACCACGGTGCTCTGAAGCAGCGTGATGGCGCTGCCGGTGACAGTCGTGGCGTTGTCGGCAAGCACGAAGATCGTGAGATGCTGGTAGCCCTTCATGCTCACGAAATCCGGGGTCGTGGTGCTCGGAGTAATCGGGGCAAGCCCCGTAACGGGTTTGGTATTGTGAACCATCTTCATTGCAAACTCTCTTTCTGGTTTTAAGGACTGGCGCGGCGGGAATACTCCCACCGCGCTATTGGTCAGGCATCGCTACCCGGCGCGAGCGGCGAGGGTCACGATATTCGACAGGGTATTGGTGCCCTTGTACGGGGTGAGAGGCGTGTTGATCACGCTCTGGCCGTCCACGTAGTAGATCACGCGGAAGGTGCTCTCGCCGTACAGGAATCGCAGATGCATCGACATGCTTGTCTGCATAGTGCCACGGGTCGCGCTGTAGTACGCGCCGGGGTTCCACAGGATGATATCACCCTCGGTTCCAGCCGCTTCGCAGAACTCGCAGACCTTATAGGGCGCACCCTTGATGGTCTTGCCCTTCACGTCAACGAGGTTGCTGAACGTGCCGCCCACGTTCTCGGAACCAGCTTTGTTCAGGATCGTGGACCGAACCAAATCGAGCACCGGCTCAAGTTCCTGATTGATCAGCCACTGAGCGCCAGCGCGAAGACGCGGGTGCAGGCGTGCCCACATTTTCACGATGTTCTGCTCGACGATACTGCCAGCCGCTTGCGTTTCCGCAGCGACGGCAATCTTCGACGCCGAAGACAAAAGGCCCAACGGCTTGCCAGCGCCGTTGCCGTGAACGACGGCATCACTGACTTCGAACGCGATGGAATCCTGAAGCACCTTGGGAAGCCAGGAGTTCATCGTCGCCACGCTGGTGAGAAGCTCTTCAGTCGCGTGGGCGAAACCGCCCAGCTTGTGAGGCTTCAGCGTGATCTGGCGGAACTTCATGGTGCTGGCGGAAACCGTGGCGGCTTCTTCCATCCAGTAGGCGCGAGCGCCACCCCAAAGGCTGCCTTTGGCGCGGCTCGTCTCGTCGATCTGGTTGAGCGTCATGGACTCGTTGTTGCCGACGTTCACGCCGAACGTGCCAGCAAGCAGGTTGTCCGTGTCCTGACGCAAGCCGTCATAGATGCCTTCACTGAAGCCGGGAGGAATCAGGAACCCGCCGTTCGGGTCGGAACCAACACTCATGCCGCTGGGGGCCTTGCCGATAACGAACTTCAGTGCGTCCGTCATTTGACCGTTGGGGCTTGAGGCGTTCTTCACGTCCATCGCCAGTTCGCCGAAGGACTTGTAGCCCCACTTGGGGTCGTCTTCCTTGCGTTCTCGAACCTTGATGATGTCGTCCACCGCCGCCTTGAGCGTGACGAAGCTCGCATTGAGTGCCGCTGCGTCTTCCTTGGAGGCAAACTTACCTTCGAAACTGGCGACCTTGGTCGTGATCTCGCCAATCGCCTTGGTAACGATGTCGGCGGTATCATCGCCGCCATCAGTGGCGTTCTTGAAATACGCGCCGAACTGCATCCCGCTCACG
>JBAYUY010000016.1:0-5229 GCA_041674845.1 Candidatus Shapirobacteria bacterium | reverse complement strand
TCAGAATATGCTTTTACTGCAACTATTACGGCAAACCTCCAGTTAGGAGATTTAGTAATTCCATTTACCTCTGCTCTGCCAGGAGCAGGAACAACAACCCTGGGTTTAGCTATTGTTCGCTGCTCTCAGGTTGCATACGGTACTTTACTGGATGCTCTCAATTCAGACAGGTTTGTTATGAATATGATCAGGTATAATATTCCTGATACCACTAAGGTAACTCAGTACAATAATAATATAGGTCTGTTTACCCTGTCCCTTTTTGGTAAGGCAGATGCTGATTATGTCAGCCCGAACAGCTATAAGAAACCTGAACAGTTTCAAAATGGTTTCATAGATTTGCCATTAAAGTACGGAGTTGCGAAACAGAAAAGTATCGGCATGTATGTTAATTACGATTGTGACGTAATTACATGGTCAATATTTGTATGGACTGTCCGAAAAGTTACCCAGGGAACTGAGTAAATAAATACTGCAAAATTTAAAACCCCCGCAACAGACAGCGGGGGTAATTTTTATTTTCATTTAAAACTAAAAACATGAATAATTCCGAAACAGCATATAAAGCAGCGATGCGGACAGTAGGAGGAAAACTTGCAACCTTTAAAACGGAAGTAAGAGTTTTATACTTTGATTATACAACAGGAACAAACAGAGATAAGGCTAATATGTTAGCCCTGGAAACAGACCTCTGTACCCCTCTGCCTGTTTTCCTTTGGTGTGACTATGATAAACCTGGAAGGAACATAGGTTATAAAATTTATCCTGTTTCTCCCTGGCAAGGCAGTACAACAGTACCTAACCCTGAATGGAAAATACTAGATAGTTTCATTTTTGGAGAGTACAGCCCTCAGGTTGATCAGTTAGCCCTGGCAACATTTGTAAATTTGCAGTTACCTAAATACGGAGATTTAGTTCAAAGATATTATGCTTTCTCAGATTTAGCGGGTAATGCTGTTGTGGCCTGGGTTATCATTTCAGCAGTTACAGCAAGTTACAGCAGTTTGTTACAGGAAAGCAACTATGAACCGATTACAACTCGTTCTGTTCTGTATATTACAGATAATCCGTCACAATATTTTGAACCTCTTAACATAGTAAAAACAAATCAAATAGGGGTTTTTAAATATGATCAGTTTTATCCATTGCAGAATAAAACTCCTGATACAAAACAAAATGATTTTATTGAAATGAATTTAAGGTTAAAACTGGATAGGTATAACGGTATCTATACGCAGATACAATTTGGTACAAATATTATGATATTTGAATATAAATTTTTATACTAATTTTTAATACGTAAAACTATGGAATCAATTGAATTAAACAGCTATGATTATGAACAGGTACAAGGAACAAATGACCTGGAAATGATTGATAACATTTCAAAAAGGAGAAAAGCTAAACTTGAAAAGAAAATTAAGGCAGGAAAATTTTCAGGTAAAAAACTCAAACGTAAACAGGGTATTGTAGCAGGAACAAGGTTAACAACCTTTGGAAAAATTGCAGGAGTTGCAACCGGAGGGGCAAGCCTTGCTGCCAGTAAAGCAGGGAGGGTACAGCTAAAAAAAGCAGCTAAAAAGGCAGGAGATATTACAAAAGGTGTAGCAGGGGCAACCGTTTTACTGCCTTTAGTACCTCTTCGTCCTATGATGATCAAAGCACTCAATAAAGAGGGTATTGTAGCTACAAAGCGTACCTCTACTGTTGACCTTGCAAACCGTTTTTATAAAAACATTGTACGCAAAGGAAACCCCTCTTTTGAGGAAATTGACCTCAATAACATTGAGAGTTACGATGACAATGTAATAGGTACTGCAATTGCAGCCGTTGTATCAGGTATTATTGCATTTGTAAAAGGTATCAAAAAGCGTAAAGCAAGCGGAGAAAAACTCAATGCAACAGACGAATTAATTGAGGCAGGGGTTGCTGCAATTGAATCCGGAATAGCAGCAAAAGAGGGTGAAACTGTAACGGATGAGCCTGTAGACGTTGACGGCACAAATAACCCTATAGAAAACCTGGGTGCAAAAATGGGAGTTTCACCGATGGTAATTTATGCTGCAATTGTTATTATAATAATTGTAGTTATTATGGTTATTGTCAGGAGAAAAAAATAATGCAAGAAATTACCCTAAATAAAAAAACAGGGTTTCGGAATTTAACCCCCTCTAAAATTGTTGTAATAAATGATTTTAGGGGGTTACCCTTTTACTCTACTGAGGAAATTGGAAACCCTGTAAAAGAGTTTAATTTACCTGAGGGTAAATATTACCTTGTTTGTGGTAATATTGCTAAAATGGTTAAACCTGTTAAATATAGGTTAGCACCACTGCCAATACCACAAAGGAACTTAAAACCCCCTTTTGATTTTAACGTAATCTTTTCTGAAAACCCTAATAAATGCTCAATACTTTGGGGTAAAAAAGTTATTGTATTTGATTACAGTTTAAAAGAAAAAAGTTTACCTGAATTATGGTTTATCCTGTTTCATGAGTTTTCTCATGCCCGTTACAGTACTGAGAAATATGCTGACTTGTCAGCCTCAAACCTGATGAAAGTAAAGGGTTTTAACCCCTCTCAAATTGGAAACGCACCGATTACCTCTCTTTCCTCTATACAATTTGAACGTAAAAATTTTATTGTTGATAATCTAATAAAACATGGCAGACACTAATTATTCGGCAGACGATATAATAGGGGCAACCCTATACGCAAAACGCAGCCTTAAAGGTTTATCAGTACCCTCCGAAAATGCAACCGTAATACAAACCTTTGGTTATGGTGACATGGTCGGAGTAGTACAGAGTTATATAGTACATGCGGATGGTTTATACTGGCAGATTGATTACCCAGGAGGTTCATTTTATGTTAAACATGAACCTGGAAATTTTTCAACTGACAATATTAGAGACCAGGGCATATTAACTACCAGGGAGAAAATTGAAAAAGCAGAGGAACAAAATGAAACAGTTTTAGAACGTATTAAAGTAGATATGAAAAAAGTAATTAAAACGTTCACTATTGTGGCTATTGTTGTTATTGTTCTTATTGCTTTAATGGAATTAAATAAAAGGTATCATTTCACCGCTAAATTAAAATAGATTTACTATGCAAAATAGAAAATATATTTTGATATTATTAGGAGTTATTATTTTAGTGTATTTAACAGTAAAAAAATACAAAATGGAATTCATAATACAGGCAGTAAAAACAGCCCTGCAAAAGTACCCCAGGGAGATAGTTGAAAATGCAGAACGTATTTTCAGGCTTGAAACAGCGCATTTTAAAAGCAATCAATTTAAAGCAACATTATCTCCAGGCATGGAAAAATTTAGTGAAAGTTTTCCGTATGGATGGAATACTATTAATAAGGTTGTATGGTCTGTTAATCCTGCCTTAAAACCAATAGGTTTTAAAACATTTACGGAGGGTTCAGGGTTGTTAAATGATGGAGGCAAAGTAAAAACCTTTTTGTCATTTCCAAATATGACTGCCTCTTTTAGTACGGTTTGTGAATTTTTATTACACTATAATAATAACCCTGGTAGATGGTTTTCTACTGATATCCTGAAACAGCAAGCCTATAACAAAACAATTGCCAGTATTAAACCAAAAATAACCTCAGGACTATGAAACAAAATACTGTAAATATACCGGTTTGGGCATTTACTTTATTATGTGGTATGCTCTTAACTACGTTTTCAATTATGTATATGTTTGGAACAAAAGTAGCCCAAATAGATGCAATTGATAAACGGTTAATTCGGATTGAAAATAAAATAGATAATTTAAAATAAAAAGCTATGGATTTTAACCCGCAAATAAATAACCCTCCCAGGTTGCCTCAGGATGAAAGTACATTAATTGTACAGGCTATTGAAACAGCCACAACAGACATAGTAACAGCAATTAATAATTTATAACCATGCCACAACAGATACAAATACCAAATGATTCGGGAACAAATATCCTGAATGCTATTGATAAAATGGATACTGATATTGTTGCTGCCTTAGGTAGTATTGGAGGTAGTGAAACAGTTTCACGGACTATCTATGTAACTACAACCGGAAATGATACAACAGGAGATGGAACAATAGGTTTACCTTTTTTGACAATTGGTAAGGCTATTTCAACAGTTAAAAAAGTTATTAACCCACAGGTAACAATAACTATCAATATTGGAATAGGAACATTTACAATGACAGATACTGATTTTAATAAATTAGGATTAATTACAGGTTACGGAGTTATAAATTTTCAGGGTAATTTAGTTTTAGTAGAATCGGGGTTTATTATGGGAGCTGCTTTACCTTTAGACCCTGTGACATTTAGCGTATCAGGGGGTAATACTGCTATATGGACATTAGATCAATGGAAATTTTTCTTTTTAAAATCAGGTGCAAATTACATACCTATTACAGCCAATAAATTAACCCCTACTTTAAGTATTGCAGGAACAGCAACAGGGACAGAAATTTATCAGGCACAAACAATAATTGAGGTTTCAACTGGAATAGGTATTAATTTATATCAATCAAATACAATACAATTCAGACAGGTTCAAATGAACTTTTTAGCACAAAGTTTGAATATTAATAATACTACAATTTTATTTGAATATTCTAATATAAAAAACAATACTGCAAATAACACTATTAATTTTCAATATTTTTGTAAACCATCTTTTAGATATTGTGGTATTGATAATTGGAATATTATAGGGAAATATTTTTATACTGCTTTTGTGTCATGTTATCATTATCTAAATAGAAATAATCCAATAATTCAATTAGTTTCAACAACATACGGAATAAATGTATTAACTAATTGTGTATATGAAAATCCAAATGTGAGTGCAAGTGCTGTAGGAATTTTTATAGGTCAGGGAGGAACATTTTATTCTCAATCATCTAGTTATTTAAAATTTCAAAATTGTAATTGTGGAATATCTTTTACAAGTGATTGTAAATTTAGATTTAACTATCCTACAAACGACAAAATAATTTTAGATAATACAAATTATTTAGCAAAAAAACAGGTTACAACAGATAGTGATTTTTTACCCTCAGTTTTATACTTTCCGTCTATTACAAATATATTAGGATTACCCGTTATAAGATGGTTTTTCAATAATATGATGGAATTTATAAATATCAAATCAGGTAGAAATATTCAGATAGATGGTTTAATTTATCCTGAAATTGAAACAACTAAAAATGTTGC
>JBAYUY010000015.1:0-5268 GCA_041674845.1 Candidatus Shapirobacteria bacterium | reverse complement strand
TTCATCAATCTTATGAAAGGGATTGGTTTAAACAAGCGCCTGTGGTACTTGTCGTGAAGGGTCGTAAAACAGATGCCTGGACGCGGCAGCACGATGGTTACAATTCTCTGGAAACGGACCTGACCATTGCCATGGATCACCTGATTCTGGCCGCTACCAGCGAAGGACTGGGAACCTGCTGGATAGCCAATTTTAATCCGGCCATCCTGCACTCGGCACTTCTTCTTAAACCGGATGAGGTGGTGTATGCCATCACTCCTGTGGGTTATCCAACCACAGAACCGCTAACATCCATCCCCAAAAACCGCAAGGAAATCAATCAAATTGTGGAATGGGTGTAGGTAGTTGAGGTGCTAAAAAAAGGCATGCATTGCTCTTGGCTGAAGGAAAGGCACAAGTTGGAAACTTGCGCCAGGGGGGGGTAAAATGGCATATCCCATAATGAGATAACCTAAATACTTCGTGTATTTAATCACAATATTCCAATCTATAATACCAAAAAAAGAAACTATAATTAAAATAGTCAGGACTGAAATAAGCAATCCATGTATACTTTTTATTATTTTTTCCATAATAACTAAGTTAAGTGACTATTTTTTCTTTTGATAACGAAAGCCTTTATTACAAAGAGAACCCCTGAAATAACATCAATAGGAATCCAGTAGTCTTTATTATTGAGATAAATAGGCATAAACGGATTAAATATGATTGCGATCAAGCCAAAAATTATCACCCAATAGTTTATGCTATTTCTGTCAAAATCAATATAGACTACGAAAATTGAACCTGCAAATACAATAATTCTCAAAAATGTATAGTACCCAATAGGTAAATTTATTACCCCTATGAATAAGGCTATTGCAGTGATGATGAGTAATGGATTAATATTTTTCACGATTTTGTCAGGCGTTTTTTTGGATGCTTCTTAAATTCAGATTAATAACATCATTGTTAAAGGTCTTAAAATCTGAATGTTCACTATATTCATAATTAAATGATTTGTTAGCAGGGTTTAATTCAATTGCTTTTTTATAATCATTAATTGCAAGTTGTCTTTTGCCTAATCCCTGATAGATAGTACCTCTCAGAAAATAGGCTCTTGGATCTAATGGATTCTTCTCGATTTCTATGGAATATTTAATAACACTTTGTTCCCTTTCTTTTGTTTTTGCGGCATTCTTTTTGAAACTTTTAAACAATCTATACGCAATAAAGATAGTTAAGATTAAGATTATTAGTTCTTTCATTTTTTATCAGGTTTAGAGATTTGATAATTATTTAATAATAATATGCTACTAATAAAAATATTGAGACAGATGTAATAATGGAAGACAATAATATTCCAAATTCAGATTTTTCTGTAGATGGCCGTAAAAGTTTCATATATGCTAGAAGACGACCTAAAACAATGCTAATAAGCATACTAATGCCAAAATACATAAATGGAGAATACCAAGTTGTTCTGTTTATCTCAAACACAATAAATACAATAATTGCGATCGGTGCGATTTTTTGTAGTATAGTGGCGAATCCAATAACAGATCCACGTTTATTAAAATTTTCGGAAACAGACATATTTCTTAAGGAGTAAAGACCACCAAGCCCAAAAATGAGCATCGTATTAATAATTAATAAATTGTAGTCCATGATATTTGTATTTTTATTTGGTCATTTTCTTATTATTATGGTGGCAACGGTTAGATCTTAGAATAGTGCGGCTTTTGAAACACTGCTCTTTCTGCTTACCTTTCATTTTGCAGTTCGTTTTATCTTCCAACTTACTTCACGACCCGCATAATTTTTACTGTGTGTTACGTGGCGTCTTTAATTATATTCGATGTCAACAATTTCATTTAATCGAGTAGCAATTTTGATCTTGTCAACTTGTATTATTTCAAGATTCTCAAAATGTATGTCTTTCTCGCTAAATAAGAATTCCTTATTTGAAATAGGGCCAAGCTTTTGACAGTACCATTTTTCGTTATATGTAAAACGAATTTCGAAAATTGTACCTTCTTTTCTGTAAATACGGATTTCAGTTTTTTTATTGTTAATATGAATAACTTCATAAGCTGGATTTTCATATGGATTAAACATTGAGTTCTTTTGTTTTTTCATTTATATCATTTTGTTTTTTTACTAAGCATTTTGATTTTCACTCCCAACTCCCGATCAATCTATAAATTCACAATTTACTATTGTATCTCCATATTGGTTATACTCATAATATTTTTCATAATACATTCCAGACAATAAGCGATACTCAGATTTTTTGTTTCCGTTTGGATAATATTCAACGATGTCTTCGAGAGTATCTATAAAGTTTATTCCATCCTCTTTTAAGAATTCGTGTTCATAATATTTAGATAGTTTTACAGTCCCGTCATTGTAATACTCTTCGTAAAAATAATTGTTGTAATCTTTGATTTCTTTCCTGCTTAACAAAATCCCATTTGTGTCATATTTAGTCGTTATGCCTGGTATACTATAACTTTCAAAATACGTTATCTCTTCTTTGAGTTTTCCATCAGGATAGAAAATTTTCCATTCACCATCTGGATAACTTATTTCGCCATTTATTGTAACGTGTTGACCTTCAAAAAATATCTCTCCATTTGAATAATATTCGGTAACGTTTTTAACGTCCCTGTTTTGTATTATTCCACAACCGACAATAATTAGTGAAAGTAGTAAGGTTATAATTTGTTTCATTGTATCTTTTGCCAAATGGAACACAACGTTTATGGCGATGGGCATAGAGGATTTCATGTTGAAATGGTCTGTAAGTAGGACAGTGCTTTCAAATGGAATCTGCACAGTCCATGAAGAACTGTACCCGCTATTGTCTTTACTCCTATGTTAGCCATTGTGTATCTTATTTTTTAATATTTTAATGATTTCAAGTTTTATGTTTTTTGAATTTTCATCAAGTTCAAACTTTTCTATCGCAGGTTCTTCTAAAAAGTCAAGACAAATAGGAAAGAACTCGTTTGTAATCTCTCCTATCTCCCATACTCGCCTTTTATCTATTTCAGAATAAGTAAGGTGCGATAAAGTTTTATTTATTCGTTTGATAAGACTATCACTTGAATTTCTACTCAATAATTTGTCAGTAAAATCTTTCAAAATAATGTCGTCCTTCTGCTTTTTCTCTTCATAAAAAAAGAAGTAAAGATTTCTAACATGAGTTAAGAAAGACTCTATGTAACAATTTTGTAAATTTTGATCAGGAGATTCATGATCAATATTTCCAGATGTATATATCAACATGTTAATGCTGTATATCACTTTTCGAAGTGCATTTTTTTTCATGGTCTGTAAATTATCAGTCATTTTTGTATTATGGCTAACGAGAATATCAACCCAACTCTGGAAATTCTCTATTTAATATTAATATTTTTAACCTCTTTATAAATAATAACATCCCCATTTTCAATCGTTTATAATTAGTCAAATCGGCTTCTTTCCTCTTCATTGCAAATCGATCACCGGGTGTTGGGATGGTAAATCTAGGAATTTATTTTATTGGTTTTACATTGGGCGTTAAGAATTTATGGGATTGTTTGTCAGGTTTTGTTTATAAGGTGGTTGAGATTCTCTAAGTTACATGCCAATCCTGGCTAAATGCGCACAAGTTGGGTTAAAAGGGCTTGGCTGAATGAAAGAAGAGCAATTTACAAACCCGAGCGAGGTAGGGGCGATATGAATCGTTAGGCATTTTGAAGTACCAACTTATCAATCCACAAAACCGTTGATTAAATGTTATTTTGTTCAGATATCGCACTCTCCGCGCCCTGTTTTATGACCGTGGGTTTGTGGCAGGCAATTTATTCGTTGTTCAGTTTCAAAATTTCATCAATAATATGATCCGCTACTCGAAAATCCGTCAATAATAATTTGTCAATCAGTGGTTTTACTTTAACAATAATCGACATTTGCTTTGCCTTGTGAATAACTCCAAGTGCTCCGGTTATCTTAAATTTTAATTGAGTTGCTAATTTTCGAGCTTTTAAGTCATCGAGTATTAACAAAACATCATCATACTCTGTAGCTAATGCAATTGCGCTTGCTTCTCCACAATCAACTTGCGTCTCTATAAAATTCTGATACTTTTTATCCGAAACTGATTGAACCTTAATCCAATCAGGTAATTTCTCTCCAAATTCTTCTGCAATCTCCGGGGTAATAATCAACTCTTTATATACTTTCTGTAACAGACTGAATTCATCAATCTTGTGAAAAAGTATCAGGATGCTGGTATCTGAAATTACAATCTTAGGCATTTGCTATATCCGAACGTAAATCAGAAATGGAAGTGCTAAATACTGATACTCCATATTTTCCAAGCATTTCAATGAAAGCTCTTTTTGATAGTCCGACAATCTGAGCAGCTTGTCCAGCCGAAAGTAATGCGTCCTCATATAATTTTGCAGCAACAATCATTGAAAAATCGTAATCTTTCAAATCAACGCTATCTGGTATATTTAGTTGAATCGTTCTCATCATCATTTATTTCTTCAAAAATACAAAATCATTGTATCATTCTGCAATTTGGCACAGTGTTTTTTTTGCCTGCCACACAACATCTTCATACAGACAATTGGGTTAAGAATTTATGGAATTGTTTGCCAGGTTTTGGTAACATGCTTGTTGAGATTCTCTAAGTTACATGCTATGCCTGGCTAAATGCGCACAAGTTGAGTAGAATGGCTTCCGGCAAATAGGTAAACGGAGCGGTAGAATAACGAGGGCGTGAAAGAGCCTCCGGTTACCTTCCTAGAGCCGTTGGAAAGCGACTTCCTCGGTGTTATGAACTATATGACAATGAACTTTTTTCTGATTACCCCATGTTTTGTGCTTATTTCAAGTAGGTAAAGACCTCTTTTTAGCTCGGAGACATCCAAGATATTTTTGTCTGTTTCAAGGTGTTGCAACAGCACGCCATTGATATTAAAAACTTGTATCCTGATGATGTTGTTTTTCTCCGGCCCGTCAATAGTTATCTGGTCAGAAGAAGGGTTTGGGTAAATATAAAACCCATTGTTGTTAATCATATCTGTGTCCGGATGATCTTCAACGTGAACCAAAAAATCATCCCTGAAATATAGCCCATTGTTACTGGGGCAAGCAAATAGCCTGCCCCTGTCATTATAAACAGTTTGAATGTATGGGTAACCCGAAAAAGGAAGATTATCCACAATGTCAATACCAACCCCCGCTTGTGGGTTTTCAAAATATTCAAGATAATAATCAGTTAATCCAATATAA
>JBAYUY010000014.1:0-5675 GCA_041674845.1 Candidatus Shapirobacteria bacterium | reverse complement strand
TCCAATAGATTGTAGAGATAGCATTCAACAATTTACAGGACTTTCTGACAAGAGTGGCAAGAAAATCTACGAAGGAGACATCGTTACATTACGCACTACCTCTCACGATTATCAAACAAAAGTTATTTTTATTGACGGTTGTTTTGCATTTAATGTTATTAATCCGCAAGGAACACTTTCTTTGGTTTTCGCGCACAATATCGCCTCGGGGCATTTTGAAGTAGAGGTTGTTGGAAATATCTTTGAAACCCCTGAACTTTTAACTTAATCTTTCTGCAATAACTTCCTAATCAACAACCCCACTAAACAAATAACCCCGAAAACTAACCCAATCTTAATCGCGAGAACGAGCGCGTTACTAATGAGCGAAATGCCGCCGAGCAAAAGAAAGCACGCCAATAGTATAATAAGTGCAATTTGTTTATTCGTCATAATTCAAAATACCCCTGCAAAACATAATAATCTAGGAAATAAATAGTAAAGTAAAAACATCGCCATGTCCCGAATTACTTCTTTTTATTCTTAACTTTGGTCTTTTTAGCAACTTTAGCTACGCTCGCTTTAACTACCGGCGCGGGATTAACCGCCACGCTATTCATAATCTTTTGGTTTAGCACCGCGTCATTGGAAAAGACAACGAAAGTTTCATCTTTAGTTGCTACTTCCTTAAAAATCAGCTTACCCAATGCTAAGAAAACGGCCCTAACTACTTTGCGAGCGTCTTTCTTTACTTCGATGATAAAATTAGTGAAATATGCAATCATAATGTTAATTACACTAAAACTAAAAAGTAGCACCTATCCCTTTAGGGTAGGAGAAAAAAGTCAAAATAACTAGAGAATTATTCTACAACGTGTGTATATAGTAATATGTTAAGTTATAATGTTAAATTATTCTTCAATTCTGCCGAAGATCAAGATGTATATAAACAAACATTAGAAGTCCAAAAATTTACCTATAATGAAGCATCAAAAGTTCATTTTGGTGTAGCAAAAAATAGTTTGGTTGAATTACATAATAAATTTTACAAACCATTCCGCGAAAAATACCCTGAGATTCCATCAAATATTGTCATTCATACTATTCAGGAAGTGCTTTCTGCATATCGTTCAATTAAATCCAACAAACACGAAATTGACAAACCGATTGAGAAAAAGAAATTATCAATTAGACTAACCAAAAATACTTGCACATTAAAAGTTTTTAAAAACCAAATTTCTCTTACATCTATTGGTGGAAAACGAATTAAAGCGCATTTTATTCCCTATCCCAAACTGCAAGAACTCATTAATAATTATCCAGTATGCGATCCTCTAATTTTTGTCAGAGATGATGTTGTTTGGTTGAGTTTAACTTTTGATACTCCAAATACAGTCGTGTTAGATAAATTGGTCGTGGGAGTTGATTTGGGGATTAAAAATGCAGTCGCAACAAGTGAAGGCAAAGTTTTTCAAGATAAAAAATACAATGCAGACAAGCGCAAATTGCGATATTTAAAAAGAAATTTGAGATCAAAAAGGGATAAAGGGTCAAAATCCTCTAAAAGACACCTTAAAAAGCTAAGACGAAAAGAACGAAATCAAAGCAAAGACCAATCGCATAAGACCGCGAATTGGATAATTAACAGTACGGATGCGAATGTTATTGCCGTAGAAGATTTAAAAGACATTAAAAAGAATACTTTTAAGAAAAATAAACGATTTAATAATAAATGGTCACAAGTCCCCATCGGTGAATTAATACGAATTTTAGAATACAAGGCACTTCGGAGCAAGAAGAAAACCGTTAAAGTAAACCCCGCATATACAAGTCAAAGGGATTCTAGAACAAATAAGTTAGATGGAGTAAGAATCAAGGGTAAATACATTGGAATTGATGGTAAAACATTACATTCTGATATAAATGCCGCGATTAATATAGCTAATTTAACTAAACTTCCCCTTTCGGGCAATGAAGTCTCACGACAAATTGCTCTTTTGGGGCAGGCGAAAGTCAACTCGCCAATCGTAGGCTTCGGTAGCTTACAAGCATCTATGGCTTTAGCCTAGATGTTGTTGACAATTTGGCGTTACTTAATGCAGGTTTCTATTAATTGACTCTCTTTTTCTCGCCGGATTATCAGTCCTTCTTGTCCAGTTCCCGCCCATAAACGCTTCATATTTCTAAATAATTCCGCCATTTTCTTATAGTCTTTTTGTAAAATCGCGGGTTTCAAATCGCGCATTTCCACTCTTGATGCCCCAACGAGATTATTCCCACGGTTAAAAACGCAAGAAACTACTGCCGCGATAGCATTAGGCTTTAATTCGTCTAGCCCCGGATAGGTTCTTAAAGCTAAATTATAGTATTGCGGAACAGTTTCTTTATTAAAAACTTCCGTAGCTAGATCCCATGTAACCAATATATCTTTAACTTCAGACAAATACTTTAATGATTTTGAATGATTTAATCCCGACGCTTTTGATAATTTAATTGTATTTTCTTTGCCTAATTTTGTCCATATTCTAACAATGTTATCTTGACTATAAAACTGCCCATCAAAACCAGCCCCCCATGAAATTCCAGAGTATCCGGGTGGAACGGTAGGAAATTTTAAAAATTTATTATAATAACCTTGTCCGCCAGTTTCACTATTGACAATTAGTGCATAGCCCTCTTTAGAAAGAGTTGGCGCTTGCGGCGGTGCAAACAACTCTCCGCTTATCGCATTACAACCAAATAAGCAAAAAATAGCAACAAAAATACAGTTTCTAATGAATCTAATATGCATCGTCCAAGAGGGGTTTTAAGGTTAGTTGTATCAAGATCGTCAAATAAAAGAGGCTTAGTAAATCCCGTTAACATGAGAACAAATACCGCACCAATACAATTATATAAAAGTCCAACTAAAACATCCGGGGAATCTAAAATTGGGCGTCCAGTAATCCAATTGATACTATATAACGCCGCCAATAATAAACCGATAGTTATAGGAAATAAAATATAGCTCTCGCGCCAAAAAGAGACGTGTTCCCATACTTTTTTAAAAAAGCCCTTCATAACTAAATATTATACCTCCGCTAATAATTTTTCTTATAAAATTCCAAGTCGCTGCACCAAGAAAAGCAAAACAATCAGTGAAACTACTAAAGTTACAACGGTTCGTATTGGTTGTGGGATGGGAAGCATTCCCAAAATCAGGAAGACAATGTAAATAACGACGGCGAGGACGAGGAGCCAAATCAAGAAACCAATTAGTCCTCCAGTTGCGGCAAGTGCTAGTATCATAATCTATATTACACCCATTTAAGGGTATTTCTTACTTTGTTTGTTAAAAGTGAGATATTACCTAAGTAATTTTATTCCACACTTACAAGCGTCTATGACTTTGGCTAAATGTTGTTGACGCATTCTTTACGATCTCGTCACTTTCGTCGTCAAACATGGTGGTTGGGGAAAAGTTAGAACATCCGCTCGTCAATGTCTTTGAAAGTGGGAGAGTCCATAATAATTAAGCGTAGCTTGTAAATTCGTCCAAAGACAGTTTGAACTTAATGCTTGAAATCATAAATTATTCCCGGTCATCGTGATACATTTAGTTACGGTGACGCCTGCATCCACGTCGCGATGCTGGTTTGTTGCGTTATGTCGTTATTGTCGGTCGCGTCAGCTTTCAGATAATACCTCATTGCCCGATCATAATTTACCGTTGATGTAAATTCGTAGTAGCTGGTTGTGGCGTGCGACGCGTTTGGACTTTGGAATTGCGTGGAAATTTTTACCAGTGTCGAGCTTACCCACGTAATTATGCTTGTCATTGTCCAGGCGCCTCCATTTTGAGCCTGTGCCGTGGAGTCGAACGCAACGGAATACGTTGCGTTAAATTCTGTGCCAAAATAAGCGCGGAGTTGCTTCGTGTTGTCCGTGGCGCCAAACGTGCCGCTAGATACAATTTGTATTGTGGTTCCAACGCCACGTAACGTATTGGCAGGAATGGAAACCGTCATCAGCGTGTCTGATCCGGTCCCGACATTGCCGACGGCGGTCGTTTGCGTCTTGAGGGTTCCAGCAAAATTCATGAGGATTTTTCCAAACTGCAACGGGCTCTGTGTAATCCATCCGCCTCCTCCTCTAACAGCAAACGGGCCGGATGTATTATTATTATTCTTCCACTGGCCCGAGATCGCTATATCGCCGGTTTGATACAGCTTGAATCCATACCCTCCGTTATTGCTTGCTTCTGGATTGATCAAATATAATCCCGTGGCCGTCGTGGAAAAAATAAAGCCATCTCCGCTGTTCCCTATCGCCCTTGGCCGCACTACCGTAAACGCCGAGTAAAGTCTCTGGGTGCTGCCAAAAGCGAAAGCGTATGACGACGTGGTATTTCCGCTGACTGTCATGTCAGTTATCGTTACGTCTCCCAACTCTCCAGCTCCACCAGAACTTAATCCTGAACCAAATCCATTCAGGAAAGAGACGTTGGATATCTTTATGTCCGTTGTGCCGTCAACGGTGGTGTTGAAAATAATACCATTCGTTACCCCTACACCCACGACGTTCGTGATATTCACGCTTTGCACAGGATTTGTCGTGGACAAGTTATTGAAAACAATCCCGTAAGTCGGTTGATCGGAAACAGGGAACAGTGTGACATTCGTCACATTGTTGTGCTCACAAAAACCGGCGGCGGTGTTATTGCTTTTGAAAATTATTGAATCCTCGGCAGCCCCTCCAAGACGGAGATCGGAGAACGTGCAATAACGTGTCTTGATCGCAATTCCGTGGTTGGCATAATACACAGTCAAATTTCGAAATTCACTAAGATAAATGTCTTCGAGGGAAATTCCGTGTGCGGAAGATGATCCTTTCGAAGAAATGACCGTCACATTCTCAATTAGCATATTTTGAAGGGAATCTACAGGACCGCCAAAGCTGATGCAATTTCCTTCCACAAACACACCGAGGTCTCGGATTACCAATCCATCCAGTGCCCCAGAATGATGGATTCCCGGAGATGTTATGATTGTCCCGCTTCCAGCGACGAAGCCTGTTGGAGTCGCCGAATTTGGCATTGGCTCCCCGCTGCCTATAATCCGTAAATGGTCGACGAGCGTGTTGACTGTGGGACCAGCAAACGATCCCACCCCAAGCTGAATTGTCCCGCCTGAAGCCAATGCAACGACAGCAGCGTTGATTGTCGCAAACGGTCGGCCTTGATCACCAACCACCGCCGTGGAGTCATTACCCGTCGTCTCTACGTATGCGTACTTTCCTGGCTGGACGGCCGTGTCTGCCAACGCCCCTTGTGCGGCGGTGGCAACCGGAAGCAAGTCCGCCTGGTTCTGCGCGGTTTCCGCTTGGGCAAATGCTGGGAAAGCCGCTCCGGCGTCGGAAATTTGAGATGCTGTCAATCCCACCAAATTATCTATTTTTGTTTGTGCCATAATTGTTAAATTCGTGCCGCTGCTATCCTACCAACGATAGACAAAACATACAAAAGAATAATTACACCAATAATGCTAAAAAACCCAATAACTATATGCTTGTAAAACTTCAATGACTTAATCTGGTCAATCTGTTTCTTAATAAGCGAATCCTTTTTAGCTTCATTGGCTGCACCTTCCTGTATTTTCTTTTCAACTTCGCCACTGTAATTTTTCCACCCCTTTTCGCCCGCCTCGTAGGCTTTTCGC
>JBAYUY010000013.1:0-6045 GCA_041674845.1 Candidatus Shapirobacteria bacterium | reverse complement strand
TAGGATTGCAGATGAATTTACGAAGCTCTTTCATTGTGTTTTCTGGCGTTCTCGCGGATGACTCTCGCTTTTTCGATAGCCTCTTTCGCGGCAAATTCGTATTGTTCGGCGGTTGGCCATCCCGCAATCATGCCGATACTGACATCATATCTGGCTTCGGATTCACTCAGGATTTTACCGTCACTTCTGACTAATCGAAAATGCGGGCGCGGAGAAGAATCCATTCTCGCGTGAAGCCATCCCTGACAAAAATCTCTTGATCCATAAATGATCTTTACCCATTGCGCGAGGCAATAGGATTCGACGTAATAGCTGAATTTACTCATTGCAAAAATCTTACAGTGAGATTTTATAGTGTCAATAATTAGTTAACATGCCTAAAGGAATTCCAAGGAAGAAGAATGTCAGTCCTACGGTTTTGACTATTAAGGAATTAAAGTATCGCCGGATTCCTTGTGCGGTTGTCGAAAAATGGATCAAGACTCCAATGGGAGGATTCCGAAAGGATTGTTTCGGATTTGATATTATTTGCTTGCTTGGCGACGCGACTCTAGGCGTGCAAGCGGGAGCAGGGCATCACCACCAAGAGAAAATTCGCCACGCCATTTCTCTACCCGAAGTCAAGCAATGGCTAATGTCGCCTTATCGCAAATTCCACGTCTGGACATTCTCGCAAAGGGTAGTTTTCAACAAGACTGGCGCGAAACGGAAGAAACCGAAATGGACGCCGCGAGTGACGGAGATTTATTTGGAGGATGGCGAAGTTTTGGCTAGGCCGTTCGAGTTGGCCTAATTCTGTGACAGGATCCGGCCTGCAATTTCATCCAAAACAGACTCGTCCGCATCCTCCGAAATCACAAATTCGCCGTCCTCGTCTTCCGTGGAGATGATCAGATTTTTTTCCATAATTGCGGATCAATATAGGTTCCGAGAGCTTGAGCCGGATTGTTGCCAAGTTTCGCTCCCACTACTTTAGCAACATCCTTCATCAGCGCGAGCTTTTCCTTGTCGTTTTTTGGTTTGCCTTTCGCCAGCCGTGACTGCAATTCGCCTGCCGCCAACTCGGTTGCAACAACATGGCGAATATCATGCACTTTTGCGCCGCCATATTTGTCTTGCCATGCGGCTCGGACCTTCTCGGCGGTTGTGGAAAATAGCGGCTTCCCTGGTTCCGCATTTTTGACAAAATCCTTGATAACAGGATCGTTGACCGAATGCTGTTGGCGCACTCCTTTTTTCCCAAGGAAATCGAAATGCGCGCCACGCTCATCTGACTTGACGTGATCCCCCAGGAGCGATGACGCGCCAAACGCTTCAACCTTCGCTTTTCCGTCGCCCTTGCCGCCGATTCGGAATCCGCTCTGCGTGATCAAATACAGGACCTTCGCCTCCTCATTTCCGGCCTTGGCGTCTTCACGCAATTTATCGCGAAGCTCACCAATTCGCGGGGTCAGGTCTTTCGAGATTCGCGCATTATTCGCATCGCTGACTTTCTGGCGATATTCGGGATTCTCGGCAACTTGGCGTCGTCCTTTTTCATCGCGGCCACGCGCCACAGTGTCAGCGTCTTTTCCGTAATATGTTACCTCACTCCACGCCGGAGGAATCGAAATCCCGTCGGCGCGCGCGTCGCGGAACGCTTTTTGATCTGACTCCGATTTTCCCTCCATGAGTCCCTCAAATTTATGATCGGCTTCCTGTTTTTTTTCTTCGGCGGTTTTCTTTTCGGGTTTATCGGATTTCCCGCGATGCGCCACGGTCCCAAATTCGCCATCAGTTGCGCGAGGATGCTTGTTTTCATCCCACTCGCGCAGAACCGCCGTGATGGAATCCTCGATCAGCGCGCGAAGTCTTGCGGGCGAGGAATTATCGGTCTTGTCTGGACTCTTGCCGGAATCAATCTCCTCCGCAGTCGCAGCCTGCTGCATATTGTCCATAGGCTGGGCAATATCGACATTAGTGACAACCGGCTTATAGCCTTCTTCCGTGAGTTCGCGATTAGCATCCTCGACAGACTTGGCAACCATAATTGCCCACTCTTGATTTTCGTCCAAAATTTCCTCTGGATTCTCGCGCGAACGGCCAAGCACCCGCTGCGGCGAATCCAGACCGGCGCGGACATACATCAAATCTTCTTTCGCTTCGCGGAAGCTGTCCGCGGTCGGGTCGCTCGGGAAAACAACGGTCCCTTCCGTCAGCCTATTGAGGTATTTCGCAGCAATCCCACGCCCGAAAACGCCGCGATCATAGCCGTCCAAAATCGTCACATAGGGAATCTTTTTGAATTCGGACTCATGGAGTCTGCGGATGCGATTGATTTCCTTGCCCGCCTTGCCAAGCTCTCCGCGATAAGGCGCGCCACCCTCGGACGCCGCGTTGACCAAAAAAGCATAAGGCATCGCGAGGGACATTGCGCTTTGCTCATCGGCATAACGGCAGCCCGCGATCAATTCCGGCCCTGGCGCGGTTGTCTGGACAAGCTCGTATCCGTCGCCGTTATATTTGAATTGAGTCACCGCGCCCTCGTGGTTTTGCTCAATCAGCGTGACTTGCCCATTTTCATCAATCGTCTCATAAGACATCTCCATGGGCGCGCCTGAATTGTTGCTCGCCACAATCGCGGTCTTGGCCTGTTTTTGCGCGGCGTCAAGACCGTATTGCCAGAGCTTCCCGGCCTTAGTCATGCTTTCGATTGCGCCGTGAAAAATCGTCAACCCGCGAATCGCGCGGATCAGATTGTCCTGAAAATAAATCACGTCGCTTGCGGGAAAGTTTTTCGGACTCGTGTAGGTGTCGTTGAATCCGCGATCATAAACTTTCATGGCCTTCCGGATTCCATGCTGATCGAAATACATGCCCGCGAAATAGGTCAGCCCGGGAATCGGCTCGGTGGGATTTTGGTAGAAAAACAACTCGCCAATCTGATCGGCGGAAACCTCAATCAATCGCAGCCTCGTTTCGTCGCGATGCCAGACAAGCGCGGAATCGCCCCGCGTCGGAAGGTCAACATCTGCGGCGCGGGAAAAGGCCGTCCACATTGAGCAGTTGACGCCCATGTCTCTCCATTGCTCATCGCAATACGCCTTGATTTCTCTGTTAAGCTCCTTGTCGCCCGTATTCGGCAGCCATCCTTGCGGCGAACAATAATTGCGACGGACCTTCAGGTAGCCAATCGCGAACGGGACGTTTTTGGAAACATAATCCGCGTTCCATTGCATGTTATTTCGCTGAATCTGGGCGCGGACGGAATTCGGATTGCTTCCAACCCATGATTGTTGCGTCGCGGTGATCTTCGGCTCTCCGGCGTCGTATCCCGCAAGTTTCGCGATGGCGAGTCCGGCATTCGCGATGCGCGCCCCCCACTTGTCACCGAAGATGGACTTCTGAACCTTCGCGCTCATGATGCGGACACTTGACCGGAGGCGTCAAAGTGAGTTTTGCGAATCGCCCCGCCAGCAAGTTGCGCAATCGAGAAATTTACCTCGCGCAAAACCTCGTCGGCCTTCATCGACCATTGCTTGCCCTTGGATTTTCCCGCGCCAGAGAGCGATATTGTTTCGCCGGAAGTGATGCGCGAAATTGCGGATGCCTTGAGAGCCGCAAGCTCCGTGAGAGATAGGTCGTTGAAAATTCCGATGGGCGAGCCGGGCATTAAACGACTATTCAGGTTTTGGCGCGAAAGTCAATTTGAATCATTCCCACTGCGCCGCCATGGCCTGTGCGATGCCCGGAAATGTCACGCTCCGCTTTTCTCCATCGCCGCGAGCATCGGCATACCACTTCGGCATGGTGCGCCCGCTTGCAAATTTAACCATCTCGCCACGCCCTACATGCGTTTTCGCAGCGAACCAGTCATCCTCATGGGCGTGCTGCAATAGTGGTAGATTTTTGAGCCATATACACGTAGTCTTTTGGAATTCATCTCCAAAATAATACGGTTGAATTATTTGATCCGGTTTCCTGTAGAGCCTTGACATTATGCCGACTGGATTTTCAATGCAGATTTTATTTATGGGAGCAAGCGTGAATGCCATAAATAACTCAATGCCTTCCTGCTGGCGTCCATCGGCGCGCTTTTCTGCAAACCATGCCGCGCCCGAGCAGGCTAGATGCGTGCATGGCGGGTGAGCTATCATCATGTCCCATCCGTCATTTAGGACTTTTCTCGCATCTCCTTGGATGTGATTCCCCTTGCTGGGCTGAATATCGCAACTCCATGCGTCGTGTCCGCGAGCAATGAACGCGTCACGAACGGTCCCGCTTCGTTCGCAGGCGACCAACACCTTCATGGCGTAATGGTTGCAAGCTGATCCGCCATCGGATAAAACCCGGCCCGAGCCGCAATCACAAGCCCTTGCGCGCCGCAGACGAAGGAATGATCGTGTTCCTTCACTTTTTGCCAGATCACTTTTCGCGTCGTGAGGGATTTTTTGTCAATGTCCAGCGCGGGAATGTAGGCATGAAGTTGATCAATGAAAACCTGATTGAAGTCTGATGCAATGCCGTAATATCGCCCCGCAGTTCCATTTTTCAGCGCGTAGAAAATCGGGTAGATTGTCGGCTTGCTCCAGAGAATCGACAGACAGCATCCCGGAGGAACCTGTCCACTGCGAAATTTCGCGCCCTTCAATCCTGCCTTCCCGCTCATTGGGTCTTCGGGGCGAGCTTCCGAAAATGGCCTGCGAATGATGGTGACTGTATTGTTTGCGCCAATTGCCTGATGCGGGAATTCCTGCTCGTCGCCCGACTTTAGCGCATACCACTTCCACCGCTCGCACGCCGCGAAAACATCTCGCCCGACTTGGCTTCCGAAATCGACGCCGACATCCCGGCTCTTGACGCGATAAAATTCCTGCATTTCACGCGCGCCAGTCCATGACGAGATTTCTTGATATTCGACGCGCCGCGATTTTCCGTCACGCTCCCATTCTTCCGCAAGGCACCATAGGTGAAATCCCTTGCCTTCCTTGCCTTCTTGCCGGTCAATCGAAAGTGTGCGCAGTTTGTTTTCGTCAACAATTTCGATGTCAGATTTTTTGTAATCTCGACTTGCGGATGAATCGCCGAGAAGCGGAAATTCCCCAGTCCACGTTCGGACTTCCTGCTTTTTTACCCAATCCTCATACGGCTTGAGATTGCCGAGTTTTGCGGAATGAATTGCGTGCAAATAAATGGCCAGCAAGTCGCGCCAATGCTTCCATCGCGGCGCAAAGGCATTCCATCGAAATGACTGAAACATTGCGTCCGCGCTCGGGTTGCCGGGAATGTAATCCGCGCCATCGTCCATGTCCGCGCGATTCCTTGGCGTGTCCAAAATTTGACCATCGCAATGCGGGCAGCGCATCTCAATCGAATTGAGGGTTTCGGTTTCGGATGGCGAGTCAATCCATCGAAAAATCCGTGCGCCGTTGTATGTTTCCTTTGCGCAATCATCCCAAAGCGGGCGAAATAATTCGTTGCAATAAATGCACCGAACATGCCATTCGTTTTGATGCCCGCGATGATAGAGGATGTCAATTTCCGTCCCGGCATCAGCGGCGGTTGTGGCATGAAGTTCGTGGCGATCCCACCGCAGCCCCATGCGGTTAGCGAGACCGGCCATCGCGCCGGGATATTCGACGCAATAGCGATGCGCCTCGTCCGTGTGAAGAAAGCAAACTGACTTGGATTCTTGCGCGTTTTCTCCCGGGCCTGAAATAATAAGCTCGTGCGTCGCCCATAGCCATTGATTCAGAGTGATCGAATATGCACCCTTGCGTACGGTGTTTTTCAGAGACGGAATTCGTTCGAGAAACGGCTTTAGCTTAATGGTGGAAAAATCCTTCGCGTCGCTATCGGTTTGCGCGACGGCTAGGACAGATTTTCGGAGAACGTCAAGGCGATAGGCCGTTGCGATCTGGAGAAGCACGGACTTAATGCTCTGGGTCGGGCCATACCAGACCGTTGCTTTGCGGTGGATTTCCGAAAGGCTTAATAGCGGCTTGCGTACCAGTGGATATTTCGAGTCGTCGAACTGGCCGGAGATGGGGGACGATTGCCAGAAGT
>JBAYUY010000012.1:0-6112 GCA_041674845.1 Candidatus Shapirobacteria bacterium | reverse complement strand
TTTGGTGAAATCAGACCTGAAGGTCGAGTTATCTAAAGTAACAGCATATTTAGGATTTCCGCTGTTATAATCAGCATATATAAAATTTACTACACCGTCCGTTAGTGTTATTGTGCTGTCGGATGGTATTGCAAGCTTAACGTTACCGTCTAGTCCATAGGCAGATTTTGCAAAATTAAACACACCGTTATCTCCAAGCGTTATTGTACCATCAGTATTTTTTACGTGATCAGGCATAACTACAACACCTACGTTTACCGGAAGATTCTGACCTCCGGCAGATATTGTTTTAGTATTTAAGTCAACATTTCTATTTGCACCATCGTAGGGGACGAAATACCTGTCCACACGATAATTTGTCGCATAACCTGACGGTAATAGGCTGTCATTTTTTAGTTTATACTTTTTTGCATAAAGTTTGGTTATTAGTGTACTGTCAGAAAATGCAGCAGTATCAATTTGGGTATAAGCAATCCCAGTTTCACTAAATACGGAGCCGTGCCCGTTATTTAGTATTTTAAAAGAATTATTATCTTGGTCAATAGTTGTAGGCTCAATAAGATTGCCACCTAGCTTAGCCGTTCGAAGATCTTTATATAAACCATTTTCGGCCTTTCCTAGGGTTTGCCTCCACAGTAATTCATTATCTGAGCCATTAAGCTTCCACCTTGATGATTCGTCCAATGGCGAATAGTCAATACTTCCAATATATTCAGCTTCTCCGTCACCAACAGATCTATAACATCTAGCTATCTGACCCGTTTGCGGGGCTTGGCCAATGTGATAAATGTCGAGAACTGTTATTGTGGTAGATGTAGAATCTATAACAGAATATCTATGTCCAACATAATCGACAACATAGTTACCAATCACTCTCTGTATAGACGCAGGATCATTATAGTCAAAAGGGATTGCATCTGTCAAATAAGTAGAGTCGGTTAACTGGACAACATTATCTGGATAGAACTTCCAATCGACTTTTCTGTAATATTCATCTTGTGAATATCCGCATAGTCCAATAATAACCAATAAAAAAGATAGTATTTTTTTCATATTACTTAAAAATCATGTAAATTTTTATAGCTTTTGGTATAGTAGCCAAAGACTGAATAAGCAGTGAGTTCGAGTCTGGTGTCTTCCATCCATTAAAAGCTGCTGTATTAAACAACGCCTGTTCTTCGGTTCCGGTTATTGCACACACAGACACGTTTGCAACTCTTCTTTCGGTATTGTGTGTGATTAAAATATCTACAGGGCTTGTGCCAGCAGTAAGAACCCATCCGGTAGGATAATCCGTACCTACTGTTGCGGCAGCTATACGACCAGCTACGGTAGATGCAAATGGAAGCGTAATATCCATGACTTGCTGCGTAGCATCAGAGCTGGCGTATTTGTTTGTCGATCCTTCCGTTAGGTTGTCGGTGGTGAAAGCCTCTAGTGTTACTGTGGGCGTTAGTGTACTAAGCGTGTCGTTATACGTCCAAGTAAGTCCGGTGATATCTTGTAAAAATGCAGCCACGGTATCTTGAATAAACTCAGCAGAAGACGATGATGCGTTTGTCCAATCATTGATCTGTTGTGCTGTAGGAATAACTCCGCCTCCGGCATCAGTAATTAAATCAAGAATAGCTTTATTCGCGTGAGAATGCCTCGCTGCTGTGTTGGCTATAATTTCTGCAAGCTTAGTTGCCGTTAAGTGAACATTAGTGGCTCCATTGGCGATGTCATCTAGGTCATCCGCTGCCTTATTGAAAGCGTTTGTTACCTGTGCGGCAGTATAGTCCCCATTGGCTGCCACAACGGCTCCTGTGCGCCCAAACACGCTCGAAACAGCCGCAGAGAGAGCATCTAGCCACGCTAGTGCACCAAGGGCGAGAAATACCTTCGTTCCGTCTTTGAGAGTAAGCTCTACTCTATTGCTCGCATCTTCTCTAACGGCAGATGCGAGCACGTTGTCATCGGTATAATCAAACGTCTGTGTTGAATCATTCCATGTCAGTTTTTTACCATCCTCCGTGGCTTCTGGGGCTCTAAAAACACCACCAATCTTAAAAAACTGCTTTATCTCATTAATGTTCAATGCCATCAGATAGAATATTTAAGTTCAAAAGTCCAACCTGCTGATAACGGATACTCTCCCGTCCACGTCATCTGCGTTCCGGCTATCGTATAGTCAACCCCAAAAACAGGATTGCTTGCGCTGTTTAGTGTTAGATATAGACTATCCGTGTCAATACTAGAAACATTAAACGGCAAAACAAAAACCGTTTGGTTGTTTGTTGCAACGACAAAAGAATAAACGTGCGGAGTCGGCAACGTTGTTCCACCTGAGCCGATTACAATTACTGAGTTGCCTGAACCCAGCGCATCAGATTCTGAACCCACTTGAACGGCAAAATCGTCTATATCAAGCAATAAGGCATAGTCATATTCGTTAATCTTGTAAATAGCATCAGAAAGCTGTGTTTGTGTTAACTCGCTATCCTCCCCAACTAAATTATAAAATTCAAGAATATCTATCATCGCTTTCACTGTCATATAGTCCAAGCAATATTTGTCTGCGCTGACTGCGTTTCCCTCACCGTATGCGTCTATCTTAGCAGAGCATAAATATGAGCTTATTTGTTTTCCTAGGCTTATTGCCTGATTAATATTATATGACGTTGGCATAATTCCAAGCTAAGTCGTTATAAACTTTTCTCCACATATTTTCTCTAGCAATTGTTATTTGGCTACTTTCGGTATCTAATTGAAACATACTAACAAGATTTCCCACTATCTTTCTACTAGCTTCATAAAACGTAGACTGAGGAATTGCAGCAGACGTGTAATCGTTTATTACGATTTTTCTCATATAAAAATATGAATCGAATGCGACTTGGGTGGAAACTGCTGTTCCTCCGGTAACGTCCAACTGACTTGTATAGAAATTATCTGGGGCAAACTCTGTTCCAAACAATCTCGAGTCGGAGAACAACAACGTCACTGCTGTTCCTGCTAAGAACGCAATTCGCTCACCGGAGGTAAACGTTACCGTCTTAATCGCCGTTTCCTTATCAGTTCCGTAAAGGGATAATGTTATTCCTGTTACGTTGGCCTTATCGAGTTCTCCGCCAGATGTCCAAGCCGTACCATTGTCTTGAATTGTTACCGACTTGAAATCGGATGATCTTATTGCTGTGTATAATACCGTAACTGCCATCTCTTATTGTTTTTATTTTCACAAAGATAACAAAATAAGGGCATTTTTTATTTTGACTTAACGACATAAAAAAACACAACCAAAATTAATCAGTTGTGTTTTAGTAATAAATATATGATGGGGGTAATGCTATTGCTGATTGGGTACCCCACGACTAACATCACCAAGGAACTGTTTTAATGCCCTTGTGTACGAAAGTTCCATTCTAAACTCATCGGTATTTAGATTATAAATAAAAGAAGATTTATTCATGTCGTAGATATTGTTCTGTAAAAAAACAACATCTGTTTTTTTTGCATATGTAGATTCGGCTTCTGTCTTTGGTAGTTTGTTCTCTTCCAATGTCGCCATCCTTGACCGAATATCTACGAATGACATGAAAAACACTATAACGGTTCCACCCCCAACCATCCATATAACGTTTAGTGTTTTTTTTAGTTTTGTTAAAACAGAATTGCCATCTGCTATCAACTTATTTAATTTTTCTTCTGATGTTAAAATTTGTTCTTCACTCATAGCTTTCAAGCTGTTTAGTTATAAATTAATTTCCATTCAAAAACTTACCATTATAAATCCATATTCCATTATAAGTCCAAGGCTTTAAGGCATTATTTGGATTAATGTTGTCTGTCTTTATTAATAATGCCGATGAATATGCCGGTATGGTTACTGATCCTAGATAAGCATTGCTGTTTAGATCAATGTAGCTTCCGTCTATGCTCCTTATTGTAGAATTGGCTGTTGAGTTATATTCTAACAACAAATCATTAACATCTACTATCACCCTTGGTGATTTTACGGAAGTAGCATCATATCCTGACAGCGTTTTCCAACCTGTCAAATCATAGGCCGTTGCGCTCGTATTATACGTGTCAATACTAAACACTTGATTGTCGTCAATTGGCCTTGCATATACATTCCCAGACGCCGAACCAAAGGCTAAATCATTCTTGACGGACAAAAATTTAAAACAAATTTGATCAGATGTTTTTGCTACAAATTTATTACCAACAATATCTATATTTGACATGTCGGCATATGCAGACGAATAATTGTTGCTAAGATACAGTTGGATGGGACAATCAAATACTGTATTGTTTGTTATATCAACCGATGCGGCAAAATGAAGCAATATGCCAGCATGTGAACATTTTTCAACGGTATTCCCAATTACTGATATATTAGCCGCTCCTTCATCTAAATAGATACCAAAACCAGACTCTGAGGTTTGATTTGTTCCATCTTTTGCGCTTTGCCCATTTCTGACAATGTTTGATTCAATTACCCTTCCAGTATAAGTAGAACCACCCGTGTAAACTCCTCCACCGTCATCAAGAATTGTACAAAAATTATCAACAAAGTTTTTTTGTACGATAATATTGTTCCCAGTGAAATGGATACCGTCATAACCCGTATTAACAATTGAGTTCTTTTCAATAAGCGTTCCTGCTCCAATGCAGGATATGCCCGTATAAATAGAGCCATGACCCCGCATTAGTCCTACGTTTGAAATTGTATTTGACTGTATGAATGAGTTTGCACCTTCAACATAAAAAGCCCTGTTTAGCCCGTGATTTACACTGCAATTAGAGATGGTCCCGGAACCATACAGGTAAACAGCCCCATTACCGGTAAATTCAAAGTCACAACCGTCAATCGTAATATTAGATGAGGCGTTATTTATATTAATTCCACGACCGTTTACACCAGTTATTTTAATGTTTTCTACGACCGTATAAGTTCTATTTGAAATAGTGATCAAGTCATCATATACGCTTGCTTTAACTGTGTATGACGTTGGGCTATTTGCCCCAAAGTACATATAAAATGTGCCATCCTTACAATACCACTCCCCAAGCTGATCAAGTGTTTTTAAATCGTTTTGGATAAAGTATCCCCATCCATTTTGTAGTGTTTCTTCGGTAGCCGTGAAGGTGAACGTTCCTGTAGAGGTATTGAAGTTTGTTACTGCTTTATTTTCAAGCTTCCATCGTGCCGTTCTAATAACTACTTCTGCGCCAGTCCAATTCGACCCGCCTATCAGGTGCGTGTCGGTGATTGACGTGTTTGGAACACTAGACTCAAATGTAAGATAAGTACTATTTGGGTAGCGTCCCTGTGCTGTCAGCACACCATTTAATGTAACCAATTTAAGTGTGTTAGCCGCCGATGTACTACATGAGTACACGCCGCCGCCTAAATTAGTCCATCCTGACAGTGTTTGAAATCCAGAAATAATTGGCTTGTTGCCAGTTCCATAAGAGCCATAAACAACAGGACTTCCAACGGAGCCGCCTTTAAGATAGGTGAGTTGCCCCGTCCAACTGTCACCACGTTCAAATAGAATGGAGTCTCCAGCAACAAAATTGAACGAATTAACCTTAGTCAATGTTTGCCACGCTAAAACATCAGATAGTCCAGAATTAGAATCTGAACCAGATGATTTAATATAGTAGTTTGTCGAACTTGCAACAAACCAAAACAGTATAAAAAATAGTGAAATTATAAGTTTCATTATTTAATGGTTATGGCGATTGGTTTACTGGTAGATGCTGAAGTTATCCCTACCGCTGTTGATAAAATTGAACTGGGTGGTGAATCACTTGTTGGTTTTCCCCAATATAGTCTATTGCTATTAGAAAACCCCCAACCAACCGTACTTGCAAATGTTGCAGAATTATCAACACCGGAAAATAAAACTGGTGCAGTTGTTTGTGCCGAAGAATTATAAAATAATCCAACGTACAGTATTTGTCCGGCAGTCGCCTGATACGCCGGTGACAATACGACTTCGAAAGCAGAATAATCGGTAGCCTTCCAAACATCAGGAAGATTGGCCGAAATTGATACCTGCGTATAGGTTCCTGCTGATTGGGTAAATAGGGCTACACCGTTGAATTGATCTGCAGT
>JBAYUY010000011.1:0-6222 GCA_041674845.1 Candidatus Shapirobacteria bacterium | reverse complement strand
GGTTTCAACAGAGGTGCCATAATCAATTAAACTGTTAATGTACCGTGCGGTAGCGAATGATAGTTTGTCCAACATCAGACCGAAGATTTGAGTCGTGTCGTCCAATAGTTTGACTTCAAAAACGCCGTTTTTATTGGGTATTTCGTTCATCAAATCATGGGCCACTATTCCAAACGATACCCGACCGGAAACTTTTACCGGACGCTGACTTTTTAATTTATGCTGGTCGCCCCAACCCGTCACCTCTAAGAAAGCCGTTTCCTGTTTCCCGTTTACAAATGAGTTGGTGTCAACAGGATAAACCGCCATATTAAGAATTTGGGGCCGGTAAAAATCTTTTACCTTAATCGATGTAAACAACAGCGGGTTGAGCGAATATTGGGTGGCTTCATCCCTGATTTCAAAATGCAGGTGTGGCCCCATAGAACCTCCCGTGTTTCCTGAATAGGCAACCAAATCACCTTTTTTAACAGGCAACTCATGCTCGTTTGGAAAAATTTCAACTTCAAAGCTTTCGCGGCTATATTGAATTTCTTTTACATATCTTTGGATGGAATCACCGTATCGTTGCAAGTGCCCGTATACCGAAACAAAGCCATTGGGATGTGTAATATAAAGTGCTTTCCCATAACCTCCGGGTGATATTTTTATCCGTGATACCCAGCCATCTTCAATCGCCCTTACATTCTGTCCTTCCCTTCCTTGTGTTTTGATATCAATTCCGGCATGAAAATGATTGGGGCGCAATTCGCCAAAGGTGCCTGATAGATATAAGGGTATGTCAAGCGGAGGTGCAAATGGCTCTGAATAAGTTTGTTGAGCCACCGGAATAAAAGGTGACAGGAAAAATAACAGAACAAGAAATTGGGTGGCATCAGGCTTTTTAAACATCGAAAAGTTGGGTTAGTTCGCTCATGTGTTGGATTGTATAGTCAGCATTTGGGAAAGGGCCTTTGAGACAATGCTCATTAAAAAAAACAGTAACCATTCCGGCTTCTTTTGCACCCACAATGTCTTTATCATACAAGTTGCCAACCATCAGGCAGGTTTTCTGATCGTATCCGGAAAAGCGGGCTGTACGAATAAAAAATTCCGGATCGGGTTTTTTAACACCCAATTCTATTTGCGAAAAAAAATGATCAAAATAAACTTCAGCACCAATTCGCTTTAGCGCTGCAATCATGTCGGAGGTTTTGCTGTGATCGGCGCTGGTGGCAATAATACATGGATATTTTGAACTCAGGTATTTCAATGTAGTTTCAGCACCCGGAACCCAGGCGACTGATTCCCAAAGATACATGGGGCCAGGCAGGTTAAAATCACGCATCACCGTATCGCCCCAATCGAAAATGATTGCTTTTACCGAATTTTTCATGAAGCAAAAGTAGTTGGATTATTCATATAGAATGAACCCGGGAGTTTAGTTTTAATTGACAATCTATCCGCTTTTCAAATCGTGCCCTTATGAAAAATCACTAAATTTGCCCAAAATCGATTTGCATGAAATATATCGTATCTCTTCTTTCCTTTGTTCTTGTTTTTAGCTTCCAAGACCTCGGTTGCAAAAAAACAGACGGTGGTGATGGAACAAAACCTGAAATAGTTGTCCTGGGTGCCAATCCCATGTTTTGGGCACTTAATTATCCCTATACGGAGTGGTTTAAAGCCTCCTCCTGCAAGGCGACTTTGGTGGGGCGGTTCCACCATCTCAATTACAGCATGCAGTGAATAATTATAGTCTATTTATCGATCACTGCTTCTCGGCACACTATGCTTTGTGGCGGACTTTCAAAGACTAATCTTTAACCCCAAACCTAATTTTATTTGAAACTAAAGTAGTCATTTTCATAACGTAACCCGCCTTAAAGTTTTATGTTTGTTAGCGGTAGTATTTTATATATATTTGTACTAATAACAGACTGTTTATTCTTGATATAAAGATCTGGAAAGTTTGATTATGTTCTTTGAATTACTTCACTTGAAAGATGCTATTGTAATGGTTATTGACCGTTTATTGAATTTTAAAAATATCTTTAATATGAGAACTGTAAAATCAATATGTACAAGTATACTTGCTAGTGTATCATTAACTCTTTTAGGAAATATTCTTCTTTTGGTTGTGAGTAGTGTTGGTGTCGAAGGTGAGTTGACCAACATAAAATCAGTCAGGTGAAAAATTTGGAGTTACATAATTAAATACCTGGTTCGATGCCAGGACTCACCGCATCAAGTCACTTTAAATGAGTGACTTTTTTATTCTGCTTTTTTCTGTCTAAATTTAAAACCTTCGATTGCTGATAATGCTTCAATTAATAAATGAATTTTATTTGCAATTAGACAAAAATATTTTCCTTTTCTAAACTCTGTCAGTATTCCTATTAATTTGTAATCAACAGAATAAGTTTTTGTTTCCGATTCATAATGATAAATTAGATACCAAAGTCCACCACCACTAATCCCATAGAATCTAGGATCAATAGTAGTGCTTTTTCCATTTTTCACATCTATGCCTTTTCCTTTCATTGTGACAAGAAAAAAGTCATTTTTGTCTAATTTATAGTGTTTATATGGTTTTTCATTTGTTGCACTTGTCAAAAAAAACGATGCTCCCGTATCCAATTGACCATCTTCTAATTTAATATTTATTTCAGGAAACCCTAAAACACAGTAATTCATTCCAATCAGCATTTGATTGTGTTTCGTGATTTTATCAATAGTTAGAAATTTGTATGGTTTAATCAAATATGGAAGCATTTGAGTATCAATCTTGATGTATGCCATATCAATTCCCTTACTGATATTTATATTTGAATATACTATTTCACCAAGAACATTTATATAGCCTTTTTTGTCAACTCTTATATAGAGGTCAGAGTCTTTTTCTTTGTCGAAAAAATTAGCTACATGTGAAGCCGTTATTATGAAGTGAGTCTTATGAATAAGAGCTAAAACACCTGATCCATATGGTCTTAGTCCATCTGCAGTTTTATAAAAAAATTGAATTGTATGACGAAGTATTTCGTTGTTAACGATTTCAAATGTAACCTTATTTGTGGCTTCGTTTGATGGAACTTTAATCATCGCCTTGGATTACTGCCAACGAGAATCTTCTGGTTTGTGGCGAACTTTAAAAGTCGAATCTTTCAGTCCACACTGATTTATATTTGAAGCTAATATGTTCATTTATTTATTTTCTCTTAGTGGTGCTCCAATTTAGCAAGCCAATTGTTTTAACCAATTAAAATATTCAACACTTTTTAATTTTTTTCCGATAGTAAAAAAAGTCGGGAATAGTTCATCAGTATAATACTTATGCAAAAGACTAGTTTTAATATTAATAGGTAGTCTAGAATATGCAAAACTCCAAGCCATAATCCGATTGTAATAGTAATCAAATTTATCATTGAAATCTTCGTTGATTTTATCAAAATCAGGAATGTCAATTCCATATCCTGAGTTCATTTTGATATATCCAGGATAATGTCTCCGGGGTCGTTTAAGAACTGGTTTTTCTTGGAAATTTAATCTATGTTTAAAACCATCATCGTCAATGAATGAATTATCTACTGAAGTAAGTATAGGACGAAGTTCTTTCTCTATTGCTCTATAGGCGTCAACTTCGTTTTTATATGCGTTAACTATTCTTTTGTCTTCTATTATTTGGTATTCAAAATCGTACTCTATAGTTTCTTTATCAATTTTAAAATCTGGATTTTCATCAATTATCCAACTTGTTATTTCTGATCTTCGGGATCTGGCAAAATCTTTTTCAAAATTCTTCTTCGCCCATTCTGAGATCGCTTTGGATTTTAGATGATATCGAAGAAGCCTGTTTAATAAGAAGCCTGAATTAGTTGAATGATCACAAAGCCATTGTAATTCAACTTCTTTTAACTTAACACCAATTAAAATGCTGTTGATTGATGCCATTATTTTATCAACGGTTACATTAGACAGTTTTAAATTCTTGTAGTAAACTATTTGTTTGAACAGTTCAAATATTTTTGTTGCTGTTTGGGGCGTAACAGTATCTTTGGTTTCGCCCTTTTTAGCATATCGTTTGGTGACTTCGACTAAAGATGCTCGATTTATTCTTTCAGTGGTATCCCATAAATTGAGGGTTAAATCAATCAACGAATTAAACACAGTTTCGTTAAATTGATAAAAATGAAGGTATTCACGATGCTTTAGAAAATCTGCATAGCAAGAGATCAGATTGTTAGACGGAAAAACATTTTGGATTTCAGCAATTGATTTCTGTATATCTATTAGGCGTCGCATACTTAAGTTATGGTAGTAAAGTTAAAACTTTCATTAAAGAGCTTTTAAATCAGTCAAATATTCTATTCCTCATATTTGTTTTATCCATTTTATATTCCAGTTATCAATTATCCTCATTTTCATTTTTTTTCAATTCACTAGGATACTCAGCATAAAACAGATTTAAATAACGCTGTTGATATGGAAGACAGACCTGATTTATTCTTTGATTTTTATGTCCACATATTAATACATATACGCAATTTGCACACTTTTTAGGACTTAATTCACTTTGCTTTAAATTATAAACTTTCTCTTTATTAAAGGCGTTAACTAAATCGAAAGCGTTAAATAAAAACACTTCTACGTTTTTACTCTTGTCTATTTTCAAAATTTTGCAGTCTTGTACTTGCACTTTTGAATATACGTAATTATATAGCCAATAAACTAAATAACCATAATCAATATTGAATTGATTTAGATAATAAATATAAGATGCTAGTTGAATTTTATTATTTCTAAAAAAATAATTCTGATTTGAATTATTATCTCTTTTAAATTTCTCTTCTACTACATAGTATTGACCATCTTTGTTTTTGAAAATATAATCTGGCTGACCTATAAATTTTTTTTCCTCGTTAATAAAGAATTGTGTGTCATTGATATCAGAATGTCCTGAAAAAATTAACTCAGAACTATCAATATCATCAAAGAAGTATTTAGTAGTGGGATTCCGAAAAAAGTTATATGGGGTCTCTTTCTCAACCTCATAATCTTTTTCACATTCATTAATTGGCTTTTTAGTAAATTTGATTAATCTATGTTCTTCATGCTTTTTTGTTCCAATATCCCCAAGATGGTTTTTGGGTATCTTGTATGTCTTCCCAATAGAATAACCAATTGGACAATAGGTGTAATTTGCTAAATCAGTGGCAGAAACATAGTCTGTGTGTATTTCTAATAATTTAAACAAATTTTCTTTTTTCAATTTATATTCCCATGCAAGAAAGTCAATTATTGAAAAACGTGTTGGTGAGAATCTATCTAAATGAGGATCATATTTATAAAAAGGCTTTGGATTATTTTCATCCCAGTCTTTAATATCTATTGCTGCAATTTCTTTATGTATAAAAACTATCTCAGATAGATATTCTATATATTCATTTGTAAAATCATTATTTTTAAAACCAAGTCGTTTTAAAAGATAATCTTTAAATATAAGTTGTTTATCTGTCATGTGCTTCTATTTATTAGCGGGGATTCTTGTCTTAACGTATAGATCGGGAAGCATATGCTTTATGGTGGCCTTTTGAAGATAAACTATTCTGTCCACAATGATTATTATTAGGATTTAACAAAGATATTTCAAAAAAAATAACACGCAATTAAGATAATGCATTAGCTAATGGCTTTTTTAATTACCGAAATTTATTTTCTAAGATACTAATTATCTAACAAATTTCAAGTGATTACTTGCTTTAAGTATATCAAGAGCAATCTTAATTAATTCATTCTCATCCGCTAAATAAAAGTCCTTATTGCAATCTTGATTCCACCTCTCTAAACATAGAATTCCTGCGATTGCAAGGGTGTCAGGTTTTGAGAAAATAAAATAGGGTATTTCACTCAGGCTATATAAATAATCATTCTTATTTGGAACAATATGTTTTTGTAAAGAAATAGAAAGTAGATTGGTGATCTTTTTAGAATTCTGAACTTTTGAAATAACCTTGTCAAATTTCAGTCTACCGTATTCGTCTATGTAATTCTTTAGGCTATTCTCAATTATTGTCTTATAATTGGAACTTGTTTTTAGATTATTCATTTTCTATATTAAATATCACTGTTGTCCGGTAAAGTCATGATTTAATCATTTTGTACTTGTAAAGTATTGACATCTAAGGTTGACAATTTAGTATTTCAAAAGTAAGCCCCCTCCAATTCCGGGAACAATGAATTTTG
>JBAYUY010000010.1:0-7201 GCA_041674845.1 Candidatus Shapirobacteria bacterium | reverse complement strand
CTGCTTGGTGCTTTCTAGACGACTTCAGTCATTGGCTTGGTAAAAAAGAGGGAACTAACATTGCCGATCTGCTAGTTCTAGCTCCAACATGGCGGCCAGATGGGACTCCTCATTTAGACATTATCGTGACGGAGGCGAAGTTCGTAACGTATGAAGGCATGTCTGCGTCGGCAAGGACTTCCGAAAAACAACTCATAGACACTCTGATCCAGATTTCGGAAGCACTTGTTCCAGAACCTAGCCCTTTCGATCAGCAGGTCTGGCTGGCTCGCATCTCTGACATGATTCTTTCTCGTACTACAGGTAAACATGGTTGCGATGGAGCCAACTCTTTTGACCCTGAGAAATGGCGTACGTTGGTTCGCAACCGTGAATGCACGTTTAGCGTCTGGGGCTATTCGCATGTTTTCGTCCATTCGCCGATGGATCTCGACACTCCTGTTTCAGTGTGTAAAGGCATCGAAACCCAAAGAGGCAAAACGAAAGTTTTAGCCTTACAGGAAATCTTCGGACCGGACCTGACTCGATTGACGTTGTTGCAGTTGAATGAAGATAAGCACGATGAAACCAAGCTGATGCGAACTCAACTAGGGCACCCTGGGTTTAATGCTAGTCTAGTCCGAAAGCTCTGTCCGGAATCCGACATCGCAACGCATGACGGAAGTCCTGATGACGTACAATTAGCAAGGCCACTAATACGGTCAGATGAGGTACCGTCTCTGGAAACATTCGATTCCGACCAGCCAGAAGTTTCCGGGGAATCACAATCTTCTCAAGTACAAGTTCCCGTGCCCGAAGCTGGAGAGGTGTTGGCGCAAGGCACCAAGCAAAGCAAATATGTTCTCCAGAAAGAGCTCTTTGATTACCTTTCTCACTGCGCTGCCAAGGCCACCGCATCAATCGAAGAAGGTCAGCACTGGCTCGAAAAAACAACAGCGGATCTTCGATCTGCACTACTCGCAAGAGGGTTGTCAGCAAAACTTGCGGAAGATTTTAAGCCGATTCTGACCCCTAATGCTGCCATAATCAAGCTACAGGGTTCAAAGGATATGACTGTCCAGGCGGTTGAAGCTAAGGCTGTAGAAATCTTTACTTCAAGCGGTATTCATATTCTCAATATAAGACCTGAGTCCGGTCGAGTCTCTATATCTGTCGCAAGGCCTGATCGCCAGATTCTGCATTATGCTCGAGTCATTGTTGATATTTTCCAGAATTCACCTGATATAGCGTGCGGTGAACAATTGTTTGTTGGTATTCGCGAAGAAGATGGTTGTCCCATGTTTCTTGATCCCTTTAAGCAACCTCACACGCTGGTTGCGGGAATTACTGGAAGCGGGAAATCGGTCCTCATTCAAAACCTCATATTATATATAGCACTGACAAAGTCTCCACTTGATGCGCATATCTACCTCATAGATGCAAAATTCGGAGTAGATTATCGACCTCTCGACGAACTCCCTCACGTTGTTGCAGGCTCGAAAACTATAATTGATGACCCAAGTGATGCTATTGCTATTCTGGAAGGGCTTGTCGGTGAAATGGATCGCCGTTATCAGCTTTTTAAGGAAGCTAGAGTCAAGGACTGCCGCGACTACCGTAAAGCAACTGGCAAACCGCTTCCAACTCTGTGGGTAATTCACGATGAGTTTGCCGATTGGATGCAAACTGAGGATTATGCTGATCGCGTACCTGATTTGGTTGGCAGACTGAGTATCAAGGCGCGTGCTGCTGGAATTTTTTTGATCTTCGCCGCTCAACGCCCAGATAATACTGTTATGCCCATGCAATTGCGCTCCCAGCTTGGAAACAGGCTCATCTTGAAGGTTGATAGCCCGGGAACGTCTGAGGTCTCAATGGGCGAGAAAAATGCTGGAGCTGAGAAGCTCTTGGGTCAAGGTCACATGCTTGTTAAAACAGGAGATACTCCACATCCAATTTACGTTCAGGTCCCGTATTTGAACATGTCTGATGTGCCTAACATGGTACAGTTGTTGAGGTTAATTTATGGATTGCGTCCATCGGAGGAACTTTCCTTTTCATGATATATCTTGATAACAACTCAACAACGAAACCTTTTCCAGAAGTTGTGGATGTCATGACGCAGTTCATGATGAACCGCTACTGGAATGTGACATCAGCATATGGACAACTTGATGGAATGGAAGAGACTGTAGAATCGGCAAAAGTTGCAATTCGCACACTGTTTGGAGCGACATCTGACGATGAAATTGTATTTACGTCTGGTGCAACTGAATCAAATGCTTGGGTGGTGTCTGAGGGGGCTCGAAGAGCCAAAGGGTGTGGGTGGGTACTGAGCTCGCAGATGGAGCATCCTTCCATAAGTGAACCTCTCGAAAACCTTAGTGAACAAGGCGTCGATGTGCGATTCGTTCCTATTACTCGAGACGGAACCTTTGATTTGGACAAGCTATTGGATCTTGTTGATTCGGATCTTTGCTTTGCCTCACTGATGTATGCACACAACGAAACTGGAGTTATTCAGCCGTTACGAGAGGCTGTTTGTCTGTTGCGTGAACATGCACCTCAATGTTTAATCCATACTGATGCTACACAAGCAATAGGAAAGATACCGGTTTCCTTCTTTGGTGATTTGTGTGACGTGGACTTGATGTCATTCTCAGGCCATAAATTCCATGGGCCAAAGGGAATAGGAGGCTTGGTAATAAAAAACGGGACAAATATCCAACCGCTGATCCGAGGTGGGGGACAACAGAACAATCTTCGTTCAGGAACATTAAATATCCCGGCAGTTATGGGGATCTCAAAGGCTGCAGAGATTTCGAATAATCTTATAGAAAATAGAAAGCATGACGACGTTAGAAAAATTCGAGATTATTTCGAAGAGTGTATGCTGAGATCATTTCCAGATGCGTTTATTCTTGGAAAGCAGGCTTCACGGTTACCCAATACCAGTTTCTTTGGAATTCCTGGAGCTGATGCAGATGATCTTGTTCATGCATTGGCCTCAGATGGAATTGTTCTAAGTAAGGGGTCATCATGTTCATCCCAGAGCCTGAAGCCTTCAGAGACAGCATTGTCTATGGAATATAGTTATGATGAAGCTACATCATTGATCCGACTATCAACATCATTGGATACTACCATTGATGAGTTGGATGCTCTTCTGTGCAAACTTGGAAATTACATTTGAAATACGGTGAAATGTATTTGAGGTGTTTTAACTTATGGAATATACACTAGCTAAGTTTTCCAGAGATGTATTATTAAAGATACAGAGGCCGTTAACTTATCAAGAGATTTGGCATGAAGGAACTAAATTAGGTTTGACGAGTAAATTTAGGAGAAAATTATTAGACCCTGTCAATGCTCTTGGAGCACAATTATATCGCGAAACAAAAATAAATGAATACACCTTATTTCGCAGAATAGGCACCAATCCGGTAAGATTCTATCTGAAGGAATTAAAGTATGAAACTGAAGTTATTCCACTTGATTCAAATAATGATAAGAAATCTACATACCATGAGAGAGCACTTCATCCTTTGCTAGCATATTATGTGTTTTCAAACCCGGTCTTTAATAGGGGGCGAAATGTTTATACAAAAACGATTTATCACGAAAAGGCCAAAAAGAACGGATATAACCAGTGGAACTTCCCTGATATGGTTGGCGTTTATATGCCAATCAATGATTGGTCTGGTGAAATGATTGAATTCAACAGAATCACCGACGGCAACGCAATAAGAATATATTCATTCGAAATCAAGAAGAAAATCGATAGAAATAATTATAGAGAGTCTTTTTTTCAAGCCGTTTCAAATTCTTCATGGGCTAACGAAGCATACTTAGTCACTGCAGATATTAATGAAGACGATGATCTGCTTACTGAATTGTATCGATTGTCATCATCATTCGGTGTTGGGATATTAAAACTTAATGTTAAAGATATAGATTCTTCTACGGTGTTATTTCAATCAAAGCCAAAGGAAAATCTAGATTGGCTGTTTGTAAACAAGCTTATGGATAGCAGTGAGTGCTTTAGAAAATTTATTTCAAATATAACAATTGAATACAAAGAACTTGCAATTGATAAATCAGAATATGATGTAGTGATTGATGATCCAATAGAATATGTCAAAAATAACCTATAATACTGTTTACACAACTGATTATTACTTGCCAGTATTGAACTTTCAGCAATAGGACGGACTTATAATGGCCTTTAAAATTACAGCACGGACTATACTTGAACTAGGTGCTGAGCTGATCAGCTCAGATGGTGTTGCCCTTTACGAATTAATTAAGAATGCTATCGATGCAGGTTCTCGTCGAGTTCATATAAATGTTCAGGTTGTGTTGATGCATAGTAGTTATTTGTCTATGTGTGAAGACATCGAAACTCACCCTGGAACGATTCAGGAGATTAAAGATGAGATCCTGGACGCACTTAGCGATGTGAATGAAGAATTACATTCATCCCTTGATCAAGAATTATCTGATGTGCACACTCGTAATAATTTATTGAAGACTTTTAAAGAATGGTACAAATCTACGAACTGGATCAAAGTAATAGATACTGGCCATGGTATGTCAAAGAATGATTTACAAGATATATATTTGACTATTGGAACTCGCTCAAGGTTAACACAGAAGCTATCAATTCAACAAGAAATAGACAAACGCGTGCCCCTTGGAGAAAAAGGGGTAGGTCGCCTATCTACAATGAGACTAGGAGAGCATCTATACGTTAAGACATCTAGAGAAGGTGAAATATATTACAATGATCTTAAAATAGACTGGTCTAGATTTAGTCACAGTTCTGATGCCTTGTTGCATGAAATTGTGCTTACACCTGAGCGTGGCGAGAAAAAGCTAAACCCTGCTAAATCTGGAACTATTGTTGAAATTGGCAATCTAAAATCTGACTGGTCATTGGATAAATTTAGAGATGTTATCGCAGAAGAATTCTCTCGATTGGTTGATCCTTGGGAAAGCCGTACCGCTAATAATATCCTTAGACTAACATTTAATAACAAAAGGATATTTATCCCTGAAATTGATAGACGATATCTCGAACTAGCACATGGTACATGCACAGCGAAATATTATATTGAAGGTCTTAATCCTTATTTGGAAGGGTCTTTAAATTATAAGTTACGCGGGAAATTACTTCCATTCAAATTAAATGTTACGGAATTAATTTCTACTGCAAAAGCCGGATCATCCTCACAACTTCGAAGCGTTGGTTCTTTTGACTTGGAAATGTGGTGGTTCAATAGGAGACTATTAACTGAAGTTACTGGGTTGGGTAAGAAAAAAGAAATTACTGCTGAAATCAATAAGTGGTCAGGCGGTTTGATGCTTTTCCGTGATGGCTTCCGAGTTAATCCATATGGCGGCGCTGATGACGATTGGTTGGAACTTGATAAAAAGGCATTTTCTTCGAAAGGGTTTAAACTCAATCGCCAGCAGGTTGTTGGAAGAGTAAAGATATCTTGGCAAAATAAAGGACTAATCGATCAAACAAATCGCGAAGGTTTGATGGACACTCCTGAAAAGGCCACTTTTATAAAGTTGCTCCAGCATGTGTTGTTAAATGAATTTAAGTCGTTTTTGGATAGAGAGGATAAGGCTGTACGTGTGCAGGAAAGGACAACATTCGATAACCTAGAAGATAAAATTGAATCAGCTCAAGAAGACATAAAACAAAAATTAAGATTAATCGAAAAGGCTCTTCCGCCTGAAGATAGGCGACTTGTCAAGCAAGCATCATCAATTGTTGATGAGTTGGTTAAATTCTTGGATGAGGCTAAAGCACTTGGTAAAGAGTACGCAGAAGACCGTGCTCAGCTTGTATATCTTGCTGGAATAGGATTAATGGTCGAATTTATTATGCATGAATTGGAGCGTGCAACCTCTGCGACATTAAGAAATATGGATAACTTAAATATAAGTAAACTTGAGCCCAGTGTTGCATCTGCAATAGATATACTTTCTGATCAGTTATCAACTTTGCATAAACGTGTAGCCAACTTTGACCCCATAAGTACTTCTAAACGTCAAATAAAAGAAACATTCGAAGTTAATGAAGTTTTGCAAGATATTATTGCGTCAAGAAAAGGGCAGATGTCACGTCATAGAATTAAGATTGAGTTGATATCTGAAAACAATAAAATATTGAAAATTAAAGCTGTAAAAGGGATGTTTATACAAATTATTGATAACCTCTTAAGTAACTCAATTTATTGGCTTAAATGCCAGTCTATGCTTGATCATAAATTGATTCCTGTTATCAATATAGACATCGATACCACTGAAAAAATGATCACTTTTACTGACAACGGACCCGGAATTGATCCGGCTATGGCTGAACAGATATTTCAGCCGTTCGTTACGCGAAAACCTGCCGGCGAAGGACGTGGCCTTGGATTATATATATCGCGTGAGATTGCTGATTATCATGATTGGACTTTAGATTTAGAGAGAGCTTCTACTGTGCATTCTGACCGCTATAATACCTTTGTTCTCGATTTTGGGAGGAGCTGATTGTGCCTTACACCGACAAACTACAACGCGCATTTACAAGTTCATCAATAACTAAAATAGCCATTATCGATGATGGGTTCGACATGCCAAGTTGTTCAGATCTTGAGGCTGATGCAATTGTTGGATTTAGAACAATTATAAATGAATATCGCGATGACCCAGATGAAGATGTGGGTAATATTATAGAGGAACTTGAAAATATTGAAGATAGACCTTCGCTGCAAACTATTATTGATAGAGTTCATGATGATGAAGGTGTACTTGCATTTTTATGGAAAACATATAGAGAGTTAAATGATGGCAGTAACCTTAAAAAAATGCTGCATAAGCTTTTTGTACCGTTTGTAGTAGATAAAGACGCTAAACTTGCGCCATTAGAAGAACTTTCAGCGCTAGTTCAGACCACTACGGGTATAGTGCCAGACACATTTGGTAGTGATACTAATGCTGATTCTATTGTGGGATACGATCTGATCTTTCTTGACTACTACCTAAATCCCGATGCTTCTGCGTCACTCACTGCCGGGGATGATGTAAATCAGAATGCAAACTTTATTCAAGGTAAACAGCATTCTATCGAATTGCTCAAATCTATAGTTAAGAATAGCGGAAATAAGATACCTCTTGTTATGTTGATATCATCGGTTGCAAAGGCCGAGGATATACCTGACTT
>JBAYUY010000009.1:0-10096 GCA_041674845.1 Candidatus Shapirobacteria bacterium | reverse complement strand
TACAGCTAACACTGCATAATACTTTATGGCGGGGCTCGTTATGAAAATGAGTATTTTAGTTCCAAATATAAATCATTGTGGACAGAAAGACTTTTCTTTCAAAGTCCGCCACAAAGCATATGCATGCCCGTTATAGGCCATTTCCAATAACAGAAAAATTCCATTCGTTTCTGAAGTTGGCTAAATATCAAAATCGGAAAAATAGAATATAATTATAATTCGACTTTAGTTTAAATTAATAAAACAGAACACTATGAAAATCAATTATTTATTACTATTGATAGTTGTTTGTTCATTTACAACCTATGGACAAGAATACCATAGACTGTTGAATGAATCAACATATTGGGACATAGCCGGAGCTGAAATGGGATATATCTGCTCTGGATTCAGTGACAATTCACCTAGCAGGTACTCCTTTTCCGGAGATACAATTATTCAAGGCAAGACTTACGCGAAGGCATATTATAGAGACTTAAGACCCATTGGATATACAGCACCACCTAACTGCCCTCCTTTTTATGTAGATACAGTCAAGACCTTATTAACATCATATTTCCTTAGAGAAGACACAACAGAAAGAAAAGTTTGGATGTATAGCGCATATAACGGAGAAGAAGAGTTGTTATTTGATTTTTCATTACAACAAGGCGATACGTTGTATCATGAATTAATTGTCGCGTCAACAATAATCGATACTGTTTATAACATAATTACCAGTGATGGAGTGGTTAGAAAAAAATTTATTATCACACCCAGCCTTGGTGAAAGTTATTATATAGAAGGAATTGGCGGTGTGGCCGGACTTTTTCATCGTCCATATCAGTATTTTGAATCGGGAACCTGGCTTATGTGTGTTAAAGACAGTAATGACAATAGTATTTTCGATGTTAATGGGTCTTGTTACGATTTCATCACAAATGTTCCAGTCACTAATTTTAAAAATAAAGTAGACATCTACCCAAATCCTGTTTCTAAGCTTGTTACAATAGAAACTATTCTTGAAAATAGTGCCTTGAAAATCTACAACCAAATGGGTCAAGAGATATTTACAAAGGAATTTAGCAGACAAATAACCATTGATTTGTCGGAATACACTGCTGGAATCTATTTAATAAATATTCTAAAGAATAATGAGATAGTTCACTCAGAGAAAATAATAAAGAAAAACGGCCTATAACACTGCATATACTTTATGGCGGGTTTCGGTCTGAATATGAACATTTTAGTTCAAATATAAATCATCGCGGACAGAAAGATTTTTCTTTTGAAGTCCGCCACAAAGCATATGCACGCCCGTTGGCAACAATAGTAAAAGACAAGACATGAAAACAAAATTATTAATCATTGGACTATTAGTATTAGTGACGAGTTGTTCAGAAAAGATTTTAAAACCCGGAATTTATGAACAAACATTGAGAGACGGAAGTTTCAATTCCGAATATGAACAATATAGGTTTAATAGTGACAAAACTTTTGAATACTATTATTTTCATGATGACATTGGACAATCAAAATATGGTATTGGGAATTACTCGATCAGTGGAAATGAATTATTATTAGAATTTAATAATGATTTTATAGAACTTTCGAGAGTGAGATTAATAGAAATATCAATTGATGATAATTCGAATTACAGACTACAATTTTATGTGCAAGGAATGTCAGGAGCTAAACTTTTAGGCGCGAATATCCAAATTACAAACCTTGACAATGAAATAATTGCTTCGACCGTAGCAGATAGACAAGGTTACGCAGAAATAAGCCTTTCAGATATGATTGTTCCAATATTAGTAAAAGTGTCTGTAATTGGGTATCAAGACCTAGTTTATCAGATCAACAATCAAGAAAGTATACAACTTGAGATTAAATTGATGGAAGATTACGGTGCTATAATCAAAAACGAACGATTTAGTAGAACAATTAAAATACAGAGAAAGTCAATACTAATTGAGAATAAGGAATTTGTAAAAACTACTGTTGCCAACAATGCATAATACTTTATGGCGGGTTACGTTATGAATATGAGTATTTTAGTTCCAAATATAAATCGGTGTGGGCAGAAAGATTTTTCTTTTGAAGTCCGCCACAAAGCATATGCACACCCGTTGGCATTAATGCTTAAAATGAAGACACGACATCTGATATCATTAGCTATCTACTTGACACTTTTTGGTTGTCAATCGACTAAAGTCTATATACCCGACTTTAGCGACAAAATTGACTTTCAATATAGTGAGACTAATTATCGAGATAATCCTGACAAAAACGAGAATATTGTCTCAATAAAGTACTTCAACAAGCAAAACCAGTTAATCGAGCAGGTCGGACATGAATCCAGAGTAAAATACACTTATGACGACAAAGGAAACTTGAAAGAGACATTTAGCTGTCGAATGTACAACTGCGACATAGGTTGGCGCTCAATTCTAGTATACGACAGTTCTGGAAATCATATAGGAACTTACATGACATTGGACACTTTGATCAATATGGATACGGTGAAAGTTGAGCAGGTAAAGTTCTACGACAACAAAAAACGTCTCATAAAAGAACTTGCCGACAGAGGAAAGGACGTATATAACAATAAGTTCGAATATTGGAAATTCTATCAATACGAGAATGAACGAGTATCATCGGAAATTGAAACAAGAAATGTTGATACCGTCTGGGTAGGCACATACGATTATAACAACAGTGGCAACCTTATCAGAATCAATCGCAAAAACAGAGAAAAATATGAGAATGAGCAATTTAAATACGACAAATCAAATAGATTAATAAAGTGGTCCATAGAGAGTAATGAATATCCTTTGACCGACAACACCTCTTTTAGTGTGAGTAACAATACGACTACTTATGAGTACAACGACAAGGGACAATTAATTAGAGAAGTGACATACAACCATAAAGGAGACAAATACAGAACATTTATTTATCAATACAAGGACAAAAAATAACAAAGCACTAATGCCAACAAACGCTATAGCAAATGCGGGTTTGAGTGTTCGTTGAAACATTTGAAATCTTTACATACATTTGTGCTGGCTGACAGTTGAGCAACAATTTATTCCCGCACTTGCCATAGCGTCAGCCGTTATCGGCAACCTTAAAAAAAAAGACCAGATCCTCTAACAAACAACGATGGGAAAGAAAATATTAAAAGGAATATTCATTTTATTAGGACTTGGATTTCTAATTTTTGTAGCCTATATAGTTTCTATTTTTGTCGCTATGGGTGCTTTTGACAGAGACTATTCAGTTTCAGATTTAAAAGACAACTTCAATAAGAAGAAACCTGAAATTTATGAACTAAAAAAATATTTTAATGAAATAGTGCCTAAAAACAGATTTGTAGAAATCGAATTTAAAAATGACAATACTTTAACCAGATTAGGAATTAAAGCATTAGATACATCAGCAGGAGATCCCACTGAACCAATGTTTTTAGAGTGGGACTTGAAAATTAATACATCACGAATGGACAGCATTATTAAACCAATGGGTTGGACAAGAGAAACATTGCGAACTCTTAAAAATAAATTGGACGACGCTAACTGTATTCAAATTGAAAGTGGTGATCCAGCAAAAATTGGATTTCAACGCAGTGGAATGGGTATGTATTCATTTAGAATTTTTGACAAATCTATACCTGATAGTTTAAGAAGTATTTATAACGATAGTTGCACGTACATTTTAGTTAACGACAGACTTGTTTTAGAATACGGTGGAGGGGCTTTTGGAAACCAATGCTTTTATAATAAAAAATAATAGAAAACCAATGACAGAAAGAAAGGCTGCCGATAACAAACGCTATAGCAAATGCGGGTTTGCGTGTTCGTTGAAACATTTGGAATCTTTAAATACATTTGTGCTGGCAGACAGTTGAGCAACAATTTATTCCCGCACTTGCCATAGCGTCGGCCGTTGTGCTTAATTTTAAAAAATGGAAGAGTTAATCCTTGTAATATTGATAGGTTTCATAGTTGTTAATGGACTTTCATATTGGTCTAAATATATTTTAGGGAAAAATGGATATCCAGTTAGCTGGTTTAGACATTATCAAGATATTCCAAATATGTTCAGCTTGGCAAGAGAAACGAAAGAACTGTCAAAAAAAAGAATTTATTACATAATAGGAGCAGGAATACCAATCGGAATGATTATTACCTTCGCACTATTCATCACCGTACTTCCAAAACCAAATCAAAATTTGCCTTGCATATATCAAGAAAAATTTCGTCAGACAGAGTGGAGCGGTATTGTTATTAAGAAATACATGGACAGCCTCCATTACAACGCAAAAAGAATTGAAATTCAAAATAATAATGAAGTGAAAAAAATAAGAAATAATATGTTTTTTGCCAATGGAAATTTTGAGAAAATAGAAGTTGGCGATTCAATTGTAAAACAGCTTGGGGAAATAAACATTAAATTATTTAAGAGAGATCATGAAACGGTATTACCTGTGGATTATGGTTGTGATAAATAAAAACTAAGCACAACAATGCATATACTTTATGGCGGGTTACGTTATGAATATGAGTATTTTAGTTTCAAATATAAATCGTTGTTGGCAGAAAGATTTATCTTCTGAAGTCCGCCACAAAGCATATGCTTCCCGTTGTGTGCCACCCAAAAAGACTCAGAATGAATCGAATATTTAAAATATTAGGACTTATAATTTTCATATTAACTCAATCTTGTGGACTAAAAAATCAAAATGATAAAGTCTCTAATATTGACCATTTAGAAACTGACATATTTGAGAACTATGCAAATGATTCGATTAGAGACAGAATTTTCAAAATTGCTTTTAATAATAAAAGCACTGCTCCAAGTTATATTGTTTTTATAGCAAAAGATTTGAACACAGGATTGACAAAGGAAATTTGTTGTGAAGCTCCATTTTTATCAGGAGGAATGCATCGAGAATTAAATGTTAAATACGACAAAGAAGGGACTAAATATATTGACAGTACTATTTTAGCAAACAGATTGAAAACCTTTGAATTTTCAAACATAGAAGCATTAAACAATATCAGTTTCTATGAATATCCTGAAAAAAACATTGTCGACCAACTTGCCTCAAAGACTGATTTGGAATCCTTCCATAGAGAATTTGGGCGAAATGATTCAATTAAATTTATGCATTTTGAAAACGACACTGGATTTGTGCAAGAATCATTTGCGCACATAATGTTTAATTGTGGAATTATTACGAGTAGAGACTGTATTGCTGGAAATAATATTTGGTTTGGAGACCCAAGAAAAGAATTAATTATTGATGAAGAAATGGATGAATAAAAGGGCAGCACACAACAATGCATATACTTTATGGCGGGTTACGTTATGATAATGAGTATGCTAGTTCCAAATATAAATCGTCGTGGACAGAAAGATTTTTCTTTTGAAGTCCGCCACAAAGCATATGCATGCCCGTTGGCGGCAAGTTTAGAAAAAATTGGTTCCTAATAAATTGACGATTTAAATGTTCAAGACCTTTCTAATAAAAAATGTTTTCGGACTTGAAGACGAACTTATTGTTATGATTGGTTCTAAGACTCAAAAGGGATCTATATTTGCACCTATTAGGTCAATAGAACTTTGGGAAAGAGAAAGTTTAACAAAGAAAATAAATTCTCTCATTTCATTTAAATGGACACCTACCGAAAACTTAATAAAGACAGCGGCTAAGCTTATTTTTATGAATGACCTTTTTGGAACTTCCGAAGATTATGGAGACAAACTTTTCGAATTAGTTGCATGGCATAATTCAAGGGACTGGAATTTAAATGATTTAGCTAAACATGACGTTACTAAAGCGGATGCAATTGAATCAATGACTATTCTTACTCGATTGAGATATGAGCAAACATCCGACAAGTTACATCTTAACTTATTTGAAAGAGCACCATTTATGTGCACATTGGTACATCCAATGGTTGTAAAAATTCCAATAATATCTTTTCAATACTTTCTCAACATTCATACTCACTATGCGTTTAACTCCATTCGCAAAGCTAATCATCCACAAGCGGACAATTTAATCGATTACCTTTATGAAGTATTATATCTTCAGCAAAAAACAGCTATTGCACTGCACGAATTTTTGCTAAGAATAGACTATGCAAACAAGCATAAAAATGATGCATTATTCATAAATGCAGAGATAAACGCTATAATGAATGCCGATCTTATTTTTTCGTATCTCAAAGCGAGTATTGAAAAGATTATCGTTATCGTAGGCCTAACTTTTGGTATATCAAATCTTGACAGTAAAAAAGAACACAAGAAAAAACTTGCGGCTCTAAAAAACGGACTTCCTAAAAACTTATTTGAATTATTTTATTTTCAATTTATGTTCGAATTATTTTCATCTGATAACCTTGATGAGCTTAATAACTACAGGTCGGGACTATTACACAAAAAAGGTATAGCAGACTTACAACCACATAATTATGTTTATAAGAAAGTTGATTCAATACCTTTATTTAAGATATTTAATGTTGTTCATGAACAGCATGCAAAAAACACTGCATCATTAATTGGAGCATTAGCTTTACTAACAGACAAACTAGTAGAGTTAGACTTCCCCGATATAAAATATGAAGAGATACCAAAATAAAAGAAAACCAGCCGCCAACAATGCATAATACTTTATGGCGGGTTACGTTATGAAAATGAGTATTTTAGTTTCAAATATTAATCGTCGTGGGTTGAAAGATTTGTCTTTTGAAGTCCGCCACAAAGCATATGCATGCCCGTTGGTTGCAATTGTAAAAAGACATCATGCTAAGAATTAGAGTCATATTGATTTTTACCCTTCTTGGACAATTAGTTTTGAATGCTCAGACTTTTGATGTCTCTATTGACACAATGTTTGTTGATATTAAAGAAATAGCTAGTCCAGCATCCAGAATTGTGTTGACTCATGCTGTGAAATATAATGATAAATATTATTGTTTTTTCGAAGAACGAGGGCTGTATTTTCATAAAATTGAAACTAAATATTTCCTTGTTATTTCTTCTAAGGGAGAAATTCTAAACAACATTGAAGTTCCTAAGGAAATTGAAAACTCTGTGTATTTTGACTTTTTCATTAGAAATGAGAATTTGTATGCAAAAACATATACGGACTCTAAGTGCTTTAAATTTAATTTAAATAAACTAAAATGGACCAAAATAAAAGAATTAGACGACAGAGTTTATGAAGATTCAAATTTTGTCATTACTTATCTTGATTTTGGAGAGTGGGGGCAAACAACAAAATTTCTTGATAAGCAAACAAAAAAGAAATATGGTTTAGATGTTTATGGCACAATTGTAAACTACTATAATAACAAATATTATTTAACTAATGGCTGTAGAATAATAGAAGTAGCAGATCCAAGAAAACTTAAACAAGTGAAAATAAATCGATTTGGTAGATTATTTAGGAAAAGAATGGCTATTGATGAAAGACCAGAATATCCAATTAGTTCAGAAGTATTTTTTAATGACACGCTCTGTTCATCTCATCCCAGATTTACCCTTGAGAAGCCAAAGAGATTTATTATAACTTCATTTGTTAGTGATAATCAATTTTATCAATTGTATTCCGACAGTAATTCAACATATATTGGAAAAATAGAAAATCATAATTTAATACCTATTCAGAATCTCGTGAAGAAATACCAAACTTTCGATTGGCATTATTCATACAGAGGCAACAATCTTAAAAATGAAAGTCGATTTATAAAGTTCAGAGAGGACAATAACACGTTCGGGTTTTTGGAAATTAATAGCTTTAATTTAAACATTAACTACCTTATTCATAATCAAGATTCATTGAAATATGTAGGTTCTGATGGATTTGAGGACTTGTTTACTTTTTTTGTTAACACTGACAAAATATCAATATTTCAGGCTGATAGTATCGAGTACAAAAATGGAGGAATTGATATGAGAGATGACGGAACTGTTATTTCATATAGTGGTTACCATCTTGAAAAATATAAAGAAGAAGAAATAAAGTATAAAAGATATGTTAAAGTAATAGACGATTACATTGCCGAGACAACTGAGTATCTATATTCAAATGAAAATAAAATTGTACCATCCATAATTATTGAATGGACTTTAACTGAACATTACAATCAAACCTACAATATTAGTCTGTCATTTGACGAAAACCCAGAGACAGTCAAACGATTTATAAATAAGTTCAAACAAATTGAAGAATTAATAACTGACCACTATATGACCAAGCCATTAAAAGAAAGTACATATGATGAAAATTTCAAACTTACATGGACTTTCAAAGATAAAATCGCAATTAGATTATTTGGCTCTGAGACTTTTAAAGGAAAAAAGGAAATAACAATGATAATTAGTAAAGAATAACAACTGCAACCAACAATGCATAATACTTTATGGCGGGTTACGTTATGAATATGAATATTTTAGTTTCAAATATAAATCGGCGTGGACAGAAAGATTTGTCATTTGAAGTCCGCCACAAAGCATATGCACGCCCGTTGGCAACCATTTTAAAAAAAAACACATGCCGAATAAACAAACCTATGATTAGAAAAATTACAGAAACGGAACTTCCTCCAATTCTCTATAAGTATAGGGATTGGACTAATAAATTTCATCGTAGGTTGATTTCAAAACAAGAAATATATTTTGCCAAACCATCAGAATTTAATGACCCATTTGACGGAAACATTCCGATTCGTTGGGATTTAATGACATATGAAGAATGTGTCGATAAAAATCTTGAATTGATAAATGCGGTACATAAGGATAAAGATCAGCGACAAGTCAGAGAACATGCACGAAAAATAACTAAAGAAAAAACTCTATGGCATCCAGATCGATTAGAGAAAGAACGACCCGAACAGTTAGCAAAGTGGAATTCTATTATCGGACTGTTTTCGTTATCATCTATTCCTGACAACATACTAATGTGGTCACATTATTCTTTAAATCATTCAGGATTTGCTGTAGGTTTTGACACCAAATCATTGGCTTCTGACTATGACTTTGAATATATTGAACCAATTAATTATCAGACATCTTATCCAATAATTTCAGGTTTAGATGACGGGACAACTCAATTTCATAAGAAATTTTTCCACAAATCTAATTTATGGAGTTATGAAAAGGAATGGCGAATAAGCGTTAATCATATAAAGAAAAGAATAATCAAACTTAAAACTGAAACAATTCGACAGATTATTATCGGGTGCTGTGCTGATGCAAAAAGAATAAGTGAAATTACAACACTAAGCAGAAAGAAACTTGGAACTGATATTGAAATATTCAAAGCAAGCAAATCAGAAAATAAATTTGGACTAGAAATAGAGAAAATAATATAAAAACGGTTGCCAACAATGCATAATACTTTATGGCGGGTTTAGTATTGAATATGAACATTTTAGTTCCAAATATAAATAATTGCGGACAGAAAGATTTGTCTTTTGAAGTCCACCACAAAGTATATGCACGCCCGTTATACACAAAGCAATGAAAAAACAATTAATTAGTATAATCATTATATTCTCAACACTTTCCCTATTTTCTCAGAGAAATAGAGGCCCATTTGATGTTAATAAATTTGAAATTGAATCCTTTTTAGATTCGATAGCAAAACAATATGACTCACATCGTTATCAGAGAGGTTTTACAAGTTTAGATTTTTCAAATTATTTAGATTATGGCAATTATGCATATGCATACTCTGAAGACCCAAAACTTTTCGGTACACCTGAAATAGAAGGTGCATACAAAGAACGGTTACAATTTGGTGACACAATACTATTCCCAATGTTTATGAGTTTAAAACAACCCGTCCCACTCACATTCATATATGGCGGAGAAACAGATTGGTACTACGTTAATTTCTGTATCACAAAAAAAGGTAATTACGGTTTTATTTCCAGCGACTCCTATATTGATGTTCATTATATTAAACCAATTCCAAATACAGATTACCTTTTATTCAGATGGTCACCACAAGCAATTGTCTACAAGAATGACTACACAAAACGTAAGTATCTCAATACTTCTGAGATTGTTTTTTTCAGTGACAATAATCTTTTAGTCTATT
>JBAYUY010000008.1:0-10782 GCA_041674845.1 Candidatus Shapirobacteria bacterium | reverse complement strand
ACGATGTAGGGCTAGAATACGTCTTCAACAAGAAGCCTCCAGAAGACTGGGGGCATTCTCTGTTTCCAGAGCATGAGCGCATCTTGTCCGTTCGCGTCCCTGGTTGCTTGCGACCATGCCAGATACAAACCGGCACCATGGACAATTACCAGGCGCACCGAGGTATAGACACGGGATGGTTCTGGTTGGACGAGAGCCGCGATATGTGCTCTGAAGCATTCGACGTTATGCTTTCCCGCCTTCGTGGACAGCCGAGTGGCACGAAGTACCGCACGTTGAGCACCACTACCCCGAACGGTTTTGGCTGGCTCTACCGCCGATTCGTTGCGGACCCTGTGCCTAATAGCCATATTATTCGTGCCAGCACAACCGAGAATCCATACCTACCGCCTGGTTTTGTCGAGAATCTTAGGGCGCAGTATACGGCAAACTTTGCCAAACAGGAAATCGACGGCGAGTTCCTGAACCTAACGGCAGGCCAGGCCTACTACGCATTCGCCAGGACCAGGCATTGCGGTCAAGTGACCATAGATAGATTACGACCGATGTTCTACGCCATGGACTGGAACGTCAGCCCACTGTGCGCAGTTTACGGTCAACACGACAGCAGAACGTGTCTAGTTTCCGGAGAAATTTACATACAAGGATCCGGGCGCACGGCAGACGCCGCGGAGGAATTCGTTAGGCGCATGGCCGCGCACAGAAACAAGTCGGTAGTGATCTACGGCGACATGAGCGGAGCCAACCGGGACACGCGGCAAGACTCAACGGACTATGACATCCTAGATCGTGTTATGAAAGCAGCCGGATGGTCAGTGGAAATCAAGCGTAATTACAGCAATCCACCGTTCATCGAATCAATAGAGGCGGTAAACGCAACGTTTGAACACGGCAGATGCGTGGTCGATCCGGCGTGTAAGCGGTTAATTACCGACCTGGAACAGGTGGCATGGAAGGAAGGCGCGAAGGTTTTGGATAAGTCAAACGCAGAATTAACACACTGCTCAGACGCCTTCCGCTACTTCATATTCAAAGAGTTCAACGCCAATCAGAAGTCCGGCAGTAGCGCAATTTTTAATTAGCCGATACTTGCGGACAGCTTTTTTGTGGGGTATCTACCCAACATGAAGACGATCTACCGACGAAACGGAAGGCTCCTGGTTGAGTTCGATGAGGGCTTAGAAGGAATGATCGATCTGCGCGCTAAGTGGCATTGGTTCATGGGCACCGACGACATTATCAGGATCGTTAAACTAAAAACAAAGGCTATCAAATGAGAATGCGACTAATCATCAAAACCGCCATAATCGGCGAGATGTGTGTATTGCTGTTTTTTTTCTTCGGCTGCACTAAGACGCCGTCGATCCTGGACGCAGACAGGCACGGCACCAAGGCGGAACAGACGCCGGTAACGTGCCCGCTGTGCGGCGACGAAACGCCATGCGACGATGAGGGTTGCGACGGAACAGAAACCGGCAATTCATGCGGCAATAAGAGGCAGCATAAACCGCACAAGCCTAAGCATTCGGACAACGGCCATCACTACGGTCAGTTCAATCACGTTTGCAAGAATCTCAATCACAACGGCTAACGGAGGCTCTATGTCCAAGACGCTACTCGACGCAGCGAGGAATGCAGTGCTCGCTCATCGGTCTACCGACCGCACTGGACCTAACGCATTCTTTGACCGTACGCAGTCAATGAACACGCTGGCGCGCACGCTGGCGACATTTCCACCAGACGCGGTTATCATTAGCGCAGAAACGCTCAAGCAGGCCGCCATTATCCTGGCCGAGCGTAGCTATATCGACCTGGCCGACCTTCTCTTTATGGCAGCCGAACAGGCAAACAGTGTCGCCGGGGTAAGGGTCGATCACGCTCAGGCGTGATAATCCTACCAGACGGCTTTGAGGCTCAGCGTTACCCGCGCACTAAACACATGTCGTTTAAAGTTCGTTGCGCGCATGCCTTTTGCCGAGCAAACGGCGACGATCACGGAAAACTGGTAAGGAGGTTTATCGAATGCTTTATCAACCGGAACATCAACAGATGGCGAATGTCGATCAGGATAGACACTACCGACTTGACCTGATGGACGACAACCAATGAGCGGGGCCGATAAATTTGTACGGCTCCGCGCTAGAACGCTGATCGTTACCTATGACATGCTGGGTGAACACGGGCACAAGACTGGCGGCGGATCTATTCGCATCGACGCCAGCAACGCCGACTCCATGGTCAAGCAGATGAACGTGATACTGGACGGACGGCGGTATAAGATTATGGACGTGATGCCGGTTACATGATTGATGCAGCGGAAATAAAAGAGAGTCTTAGAAAGTGCCGCCTGCGTCTACAGGCTGAGGTAAAAACACATTACCTGTCTCATGGTATAAAGAGGCGTATTTTAATTAGAGATAACTTCACCTGCCAATATTGCGGCAGCGTTACCGGTAAGACATATGTTTGCGAGCATATAGTCCCGGTGGCCATGGGCGGACTGGCTCAGGACCACAACATAGTTGTCGCATGTGCTTCTTGTAACATAAGGAAGGGTCGGCGCATAGCCGTGCCACTAAACCTTATGGCCATAGCCAAAGACTTTCCCGACTACATAAGTCACGTTACTAACTCCGCAAGCTGGAGTTATGACGCGGGATATAAAAGCAAGACGTAATCAAGTTGCGCGTCCGCCGAGCCTGGTGTATGCTTAGACATACCAAGGGAGAAACGGCCATGGAAACCAAAGCACAATACCTCGCTATCGACCCGAAGACCGGCCTTGTTGTGCGCGAGGCTAACGAATACGAAATTGCCATATTTACGATGCGCGGCTATGGCCGCAAGGCGTGTATGGTTGGTAACTATATTATAGACGAGAAGCTTGGAGATGCGCTCCCTCCGTTTATCACCGAAAACTGAACGGCACTTCTAGCCTGCCTAATGACTAGAACCATATGAACCGATCCGAAAAAATCGCCATCCTAAAAAACTCAGTGAAAGTCTGCGCAAAGCGAGATATTCACGACTCGCCATGCTCTAAAGTAGACGGCGGAGCTAAGCGCGGCGAGGTTGGATGGATTCAAGATTACGACCAATGCGCAGAACTGTTCTTTGTTGATTTTGGATCAGGCGCAATCGCCTGCGAACCGGACGAACTTCTTTAACCACTGCGCCGTAACCAACCGGCCAACGTCGAGAGACTTAATCTGATGGGCAGACACGGCGGCAAAAGAGCGGGCGCAGGCAGGCCAAGGCTTGCCGAAACCAGGCAGACGCTTGCCGTCCGCGTGAAACCCGAAACGCGGCAATGGTTGCAGGACCAGGCCGACGACAACGAACTGAGTTTAGGACAGGTAATCGACTGGCTTGTGAACGATTTGACTAAACCGAAAATATAGGGGATACTTACTTATGGACTACACGAAAGATCCAATCGAATACGCCAAACGCTTGGCCGAGAAAATCCGCAACGCGCCTAAGCTCGGGCACCTGGCGGCGGATCTGGACGATTTACAAGACCGATACCGCCACACCAAGTACGCCAGCGGCATCCTTGAAGACGCCATGGATGCGATTGCGCGGCGGATCGAAGAGGGCCAATACGAGCGAGCGGAGTCCGTGCGTAGCCTGGCCAGTAAAGAAGCGGAGTAGGCAAGCATGAGCAGACATACGGTAGACGCGAGGATGGCCGTGGATCCTGCGGTAAGGGCTGAACGCGACAGACAGCGCAGGATTAACGCTGAATTTATAGCTAAAGACAAATTGCGCCAGAAGGCCAGGCGAGAATTAGAACGCACCCCGCTAGATCCTTATGTATTAAACAGGATCAATAAATCTCTAGAGGCGATTAAAGAGATGTTTGGGAAGTAATTGTGATGGATTATGTTACGTTCTGTGCGCCCCACCCCACCCCACCCAACCCCCTCGACACGGGAGGAACGACATGAAAAACTTACCGCGCATCGTTCCTCACAAGGAGGAATATGTCTACTGCCAAGGCGTTGCCTGCTTTGAAGCAAGAATAGTCGATGCCACACATATGCTCTATTACGATGGAGGATATGGGGTCGAATACAGCCGCGCTCTATGCCGGTCTTGCGCGGAGAAATGGAACGACAGGCCAGATAAAATCAGCATTACGCCAGCCGGGCAGGGGGAGACGACATGAGCCATCCACCGAAAGGAAAGGCCATAGTGAAATGCTGGGCGCTGAAATACCGCAAGGGCGGTCAGCTTGTTGCAACACAAGCGGCAAGTCAGGGATTCTGTCCCGGTGTCTACATGTCGAAAGAAGCCGCCAAGAAGTCAGCCAAAGACGAGCGGTTGTACGAAAAAGGAGCCGTCAGGGTCGTCAGAAACGCGCTCACCATTTCATGGGACACGGAGGGAAAGACATGATTACCGCGATCCGCTGGACCAACGAGCTTTACGTCCGCTATGCCGCACTCAGGCGCGACGGCGATTTTAGCGAGTACAAAGCCATCACGAAACTCTGCGAGGACATTCGGCGGGACGCCATTGACGCGGCAGCAGCAGCAGCCGAGGCACGCGCCGAGTGTGACGATTCGATTGCCTATCGGATGGGCTGTAGAGATGCGGCTACTTGTATCCGCGCCATGACGACCTTTCGAGGGGGTGGGGAGTGACGCCATCCGAACAAGCCGCCGTCCAGATCGCCGTCGAACGGGCTACCTCTTCGGGATGGCGTCGAGGCTGCAGGAGGGCGATGACCGCGAGATGCTCATGCGCGCATCCCGTTCACTGCGCATCGCCGCCGCCCTCTTATCTGCTAAGAACGAGGCCACATGAAGTCCGTTAAGATGGAATATGTCTCGATTAAGGGGATGGCATGACTTCTTTCGAGGCTTGCTACCTTTTGCTCTACACATTCATGCTCGGCGTCTACGTCGGAGCTAGGTGGATAAATGCGTCAAGCAATAAATAAGTCCTGTCGCTCACTCGTTCGACATGAATGCATCTCCGGTGATTGTGTTCGCTCCGTGAAAAACGCGAATCACCGCCTGGTACAATATCGGGAAGGAGACACGCCATGAGGATTTCATCACTAGAGTTCTTTCGCGACAAGTGTTCGCATAGTTCCGGCATTGAGACTGACGAAGGGACCCCGGCCATATGGGCAGACCTCGAACACAACGGCTATGTTACGAAGATGAAGTACGGCGGCATGATGGGCCATCGCTTCAGCTACGATATTACGGACAAGGGCAAGAAGGTGTTGAAGGACCTGAATGCGAAGACCGTGGACGTACATCTACCATGACCACACCCCACCCCCTCGACACGAGAGGAAAGACATGAGCCATCACGCAGCCTTGGAACTACGACGCGCAGGATACATGAGCTTCTACGGTGAAATGCTTGAAACCGTGACGCTTATGCTCGTGCGACACGGCATCGAGGAAGGTAACGCCGTCGCAGCCGCGCAAAGCTGGCTGGACATTGGCGACACCAACCGCCTTCTGGACCTCGTGAAAGATAAATACACGGAGGACGCATGAAAAGCGCAAAAGACTGGTGCGATGAAATGAGCCAGCCCCGCAGTGGACCGCTGTATGAGCATGGGATTGAAGGACTGGTCGAATCCATCCAACGCGATGCCCTGGAAGCGGCGTTGCGGGTGTGTGGTATGTGGTCTAGCCCCCCGCATCTACAGCTACATGCCGGTGAAATGGACACGGAAGAACTACGATCAGTTCGTGCGGTGGTGCTTGCTGTAGCTGCCGATATCCGCGCACTGACGAGCTTTCGAGGGGGTTCTGATGAGTGACAAACACAAAATCACGCTTGAGCATCAGGTCAAGCAGTCACGCGAGATTAAACGATTGAAGGCGGATAACGCACGCATGCGAGCCGCGCTTAGCTCTGCAATGGACTTTGTTCCGCTCATTGAAGCGCGTATTATTCGAGACCGATTAGCGGCGCAGGGGTACTACAGTGACTGTAGATAACGAGTCATCCGGCTAAACGGAGACGCCGCTAGTTCGGCTCCCAGTCATCCGGTTTAGTCGGACCAGAAACTACCGATCCGCACAATAGCACAGCCAGGCAGCCTAGTAGCGGCAGTACGATACGAAATTCCATATCCTTCAACTGTCCGCTGTCGCTATCCAACATGCACAACAACAGCGCCATGACGACGGCCAGAATCAAACCAAACGCAACGGACTTCACTCTATCGGGTCCTTAAGGTCGCCGTAGCCAATCAGGTAGTCTGGCGAGATCAGCATATGGAACACCTTGCGAATCTCTTTCTTGCGGTCTGGAATCATGCGTTCCAGCAAGTGCGTATATTCATGCAAAGTAACGCCAACCTCCCTAGTGTGTTTGCCCCAAATGATAATCTCTGGACCGCTCGGACGCATCGGCCTATACATGCCGTACAGCATTCCGGCTTCGTATGGCGACCGATCTAGGAACCGGCAGAATATGCCAGCGTCGTCAATGAAATAGAGTTTTACCTCAGCGCCAGGATTCACCAGCCGGATATGTTGGGCGACGTCGTCAACGGTATAGACGACCGGATTAACCCCCATGATTTCGCAGATATTTTTCGGCTCCATTGGCGGAGGGGCCAAGATCGGACCTTGCTCAACCGGTTCGGCTGGAGCATAAGCCAGCGACAGATACGCGAACGGCCACAGCGCAAGCATGGCGGCGGCAAGTACGGCTATTCTCGAAAGGCGCATATATAATCCGTTTGATGGGATAAAACCTCATTAACCTACGCGCTGCAATTCAGGCCGATACTACAGACAGCCAAACCATTTAGACGGACTAGGCGACAGTTTAATAAACTGGAACCACAAGCGACATTTGCCGCAGATGCCGATTACTTTAGCCGTTGGTCAGGCGTTGCCACGGCACGATACATATATCTCCGATAGCACGGCCAGGGCGTTTTGGCGTCTTACGTTCAAAACTGGCCGTAACTATATTTACGGTGTTGATGCCATGGGACAAAAGGTCCTGGCACCACACGAGCGCGAGAACGAAGGCTATCAACGCCGGTTGCGAATGACCAAGCCGCGCAACCACTCGGGTCCGATTATTCGCAGGTACAATAACCACGTTTTTCGGATCGAAGCCAATAGGCCGGAAGACGCTGGCGACCTGTACGCCATGATGATCGATGACGTAGACGGTAACGGTTCGTCCATGGCCGCTTTCATGGCCAGGGCGCTGGAAGTAGCTCAAGTTGAGCGCGAGTCGTACATCATGCTCGATACGACAAAAGAATACGACGGCGAAATGAGCAAGGCGCAGGCAGATGCCGTTGGAGCCAGGCCTGTGTTTAAGATTATCTATCCGGACAGTGTCATTAACTGGACCGAATACAACGACGGACTGACCAGCGTTTTGATTCAGATGGTGCGAGAAAACGGCGACAACTTCGCCTGTCTGTACGATAAGAAGACCAAAACCGAGATTGAATTGCAGCCGGACGGCGCTGGCGGCTATCGCGTTAAATCGGTCGGGAGCACAGAGGCACACGGCTACATAGGATTGCCGGTAGTCCGCCTACGTCCTTTCTGTGATGAATCACAGATTAGCCCGCTGGCCGAATCGCAGCAGCTTATCACCAATCTGCAATCGTGGCTGATTGAGGAAATGGGAAACATTACCTTTAGTCAGATGGTGGCCAGCGGAGTTGCTGCAACGGAAGTCAAGGATGCCAAGGTGGGGAATAATCGCCTTATCTGCCTGCCTAATCCGGCTTCGACCATCACTATTATAGGCGCGGACCCAGCACAGGCAGCGTCACTTAGTTCGGCTATTCAGGACGAACAACGCGAGCTATACCGTATCGCCGGTATAAGTGCGGACGATCCGACTAAATCAGGTTCGCCCGAAAGCGGCATCGCCAAGGCGTTCAAGCATAACGACCTATCCGCCAATCTTGCCGCGCTGGCCAACTCTGTCGAAGAGGCAGAGAATCAGGCCATGCACATTCTTTTCGATTCAGTAGGTGAGGAATATCCCGGAGACGCTAAGTATCCGGATGAATTCGACCTGCCATCCATTGCCGATGATTTGTCTGAAATCATTAGCATTGTAACCGTTTCGGCGCTGCCGTCTGCCTTCAAAAAGAAACTATGCGAGCGTTTCGCGCAGCGCCACTTGTCGCTAGATGAATCTGAAAAAGCGGAATTTGAGTCCGAGCTAGAGCAGCTTGGGAATGACGCGCTTACTAACCAGCCAAGCGGTATGCAAGGCACTTAACCCGGACGGGTAAAGGGAAACGATATGACTGAACAAAACCAACAGCAAAAGGCCGAGACTAAAGAGATCGACATTCACGGCATTAAGGTTTCCGTGCCTCTTGCCGACGCCGAAAAAATTATCTCAGGCCGAGACAACGACAAGGCCAAGATCCGCGAATACCAAGAAAAGTTTGGCAAGCTGGAAGCAGATGCAGCTGCATCGCTCGCTAAAGCCAACAAAGCGGAAGAGGACCGACTTGCCATAGAACACGCCAAGAAGGGCGAAGTCGAGCAGGTCCGAGAACTGATGACGCGAGAGGCGAAGGTCCGAGAGGCCAAGTTGTCCGCAAAGGCGCGAGACAAACACCTGGCCGCGCTGGTGGCAGGCAATGACGGCGTGATTAAATCCGCCGTGCCTGATATCGTTGAAGCCTTGCGCGGTCGCACGCAATATAATTTCGATACCGAGTCCGTTACCGTTCTGACTGAAGCTGGACAGCCGATGTTGGGCGACGACGGCAAACCTATGGAAGTGGATGCTTTCTTAGGGAAATGGCTAGAGAAACGGCCTCACTATACGCTCGACAAGAGCCCTAAAGGCTCTGGCGGAAGTGGTGCCAAGAATCAAACCGGGACCGTCATTTCCGAGACTCAATTTGAGTCCATGACCCCGACTCAACGCGCAGTCTTTTTCAAAGACGGCGGAAAAGTCACCGGACCTAACTAATTATCCTTAAGAAAGATTAAGAACACAAATGGCTAATACTATTACCGCTCTTGCGAACACCATGTTCGCTGCGGCACGCAAAACCCCTAACGAACTGACCGGCATCCTCGGAGCTTGTACCCGCGATTTCAACGATCAGGGCGCGAGCAAGGGCGATACCGTTAAGGTCTCCGTAGTTCCTACGATGACCTCGAGCGCGTTTACCGCTTCGCAGACGTTCACGGCCGGCGCCAACCGCACCATCAGTACCAAAAGCCTGGCCCTCGCTAACGAGAGTCAGGTTTCGTGGCACTGGACTGGTGAAGAGGAACGCCAGTTGGCTAATGGCGGAGTCGGTAGCGATGTGGCTATGCAGACCTTCCAGCAGGCTTTCCGCACCATGCGTAACGAAATTGAATCGTACGCTTGGCTGAAGGCGCGCGCTGCCGCTTCTCGCGGCGTTGGCACGGCTGGTACGGCTCCTTTTGGTTCGACCATCAATATCCTGAACAGCACCAAGCAATTGATGTTGGATAACGGTGTTGCTGAAGGCGACCAGAGCCTGGTTATCAATACCGCCGCCGGCACTAACCTGCGTAATCTCGGCCATCTGTACAAGGCCAACGAGGCCGGTTCGGCTGAGATGCTGCGTCAGGGCATCATTGGCAATCTGAGCGGCTTCAATATCCGCGAATCGGCTGCCGTTGTGAGCGTTACCGCCGGTACTGGCTCGACGACCTATGTGACCAATACCCCGGCTGCCGCGACCCTTGCGGTTGGCACGACCACGATTGGCCTCGACACTGGTTCGGGCACGATCCTGGCTGGCGACGTTATCACCTTCACGGGCGATACGAATAAATACGTTGTGACCACCGGCATCACTGCCGCTGGCGACATCGTGATTGCCGAGCCTGGCCTTCGCCAGACCTTGGCTGATGGCGTTGCTAGCGCGGTTGGCGCGGCGGCTTCTGCCAATATCGCCATGCACCGTAGCGGCCTGGTGACGGTTGTCCGTCCTAGCCTGCAACCGGAAGGCGGCGGGCATGAAAACATGGTTGTTACTGATCCGGATAGCGGATTGAGCTACCTTGTTACGCGCTCGGTCGGTCATGGTTTGGCCAGCTGGTATACCAAGTGTGTGTATGATTGCTTCGCGCCGAATCCGTACGCGATCAATCAGCTCTTGGGATAGTTCATTGACTTAGTAATGGACCCCCTTGCGTGCTTAATCGGGCGCAAGGGGGATTGTTACGGAGTCTACGACGGTTGATTTGTAGCCATACCGAAAGCTAAGTTGGATGTATGCAGGCAGGCGACACGGTATCTTTTGTGGTTATGAGACAGACCGCTGCTGGCGCAGCGTCAGCAGGCAAGGTCTTGGCTGACTTCACGATCCGAGCCTATAACAATGGCGTCTATTACGACTGCACGCCGACAATTGCCGAGATCGAGACAACCGGCGCCTGGACAACCTACATTCTTGAAGTTGTTCTAGATGCCGGAACGCCTTACTGGAACCATATTATCGTTCAGCCGGCGAGCGGGACGGACCTTGTTTATCCCGCCGCTTTCTCTGGTGAGATTGAGTCGCAGGACCTAGACAGCATTTATGGCGTTGTGTCGAGACCGACGGCGAGTCTTTCCGATGCAAGCCTGTTGTCTTCTGAGGTTCAAATTGAGATTATCGCTAATCGCTACAATACCATGTCGCTTGCCATTGTTGATCAGGCAGGCGACCCAGTAGACCTTTCGACGCACGATAACTGGTTGTTTAACGTGTGGGACAAGACGCATAGCGGCAGCATTCTCTATAGCGATGCGTTGGACATTACCGGATCCATCGGCGGT
>JBAYUY010000007.1:0-10794 GCA_041674845.1 Candidatus Shapirobacteria bacterium | reverse complement strand
CATTTCCAAGATGTGTTTTCTTGAAGAGGACTTGCGCGGTGAGCAAAGTTTTCGCGACGATGGGATCGTCGGCACCCCGACTCAGCAGTCTTTGCTGCGTATTCGGGATGGAGATGTTGGTGCGACCAGGGTCGATACTATCGGCCAGTTGCATGACATGAATTGCCCGTTCCATGACGACCAGCATGCGGTCGCCCAAGCTCACCATTTCTGTGATCTTGCCGTCGTCTGGCGCGCCGACCTTCATCGACATTGCAGAATTGCGAATTTGGTCGATGTCGCGGCCGCTAGCTTTGTCGTCTCTCATGGCTGGCTAGAATACCGGAAGTGGCATGACATATCGTTCCAGGTACCAAGACATTACAAACAATCAAATGCGAGTAGGACAGGAATATGCCGCGGCATGACGATGACTTTGAAGCACAATTCGCCTGCCTTCAGGCCGACCTGCACGCACATCTGGACCGAGATCCCGCTGCGGCAATTGCGCGGCTCGACTCGATGGATGATTCGGAGTTCGGCAAAGTCAACCTTGCCGCTTTGCGAGCAGGCTGCTACATCGAAGGCGGTATGCTACTGAAACATATAGGACTTGTATCGCAAGGCGTGGGGATTTTCGAGCAGTTGGCAACTGAGTACCCTGACAAGGTTTATTTCAAGTACAACTTGGCCAACGGGCTCACTGCTCTTGCCGATCTCGATCCATACGAGGGGCGCAGTTGGTACTTGAAGACATCATTGTGGCGACAACGCGCCAAAGGCCTGTACCAATGTTGTGCTGAAGCCGACACGGACCGAGACCTAAGGGCTCGCGCCCAAACCAATCTCGGAAATGCACTGCTCAAGGCCTTCCGTTTCATTGAGGCATATGATTGCTATTCTCGAGCGCTTGAGTTCGATTCGACCAACACGGTAGCCGCTGCTGGAGCAGCTCGAGTTTTGCTTTCCTATGCCGCCAGCGGCATCGGCGATCAGGAGACGCTTCTGGTAGCAGCCAATGAGCATCTGCACTATGCACGAAGAAACCCCGAGCGCTTTCGGGAACTTGCGGGTGAGCGCGCGTTTACTGAGTTTGCTCCGCTGCTCCAGCATTCATTTCCAACATTGCAGCGGGCGGATTTAAAGAAGGCAACCGCCTACCAGCGCTTTGTGCGAGACCATCGACTTGCACTCTCACCGACCATTGAAGGGTTGGATATTTCGCTTAAACGCTGGGACTCGCTGAGGCTTCCGGGGATATTCGAGCCGCAGGGAACCCACTATCAGATACCCACCGTCTTCGCGACCTTCAATGTATTGAAGGCAGACTACTTGGCTGTTCGGAATCTGGCATTCACGGCACTTCAGAGACCTCCTCCGGAAAGCGGAAGCTACGCGGATACTCTGGACTATGCTTGCTATGGTGTCGCGACAGCCGGCCTCACATTGGCGCAGCGTGCCTGCGTTGATATCCTGGATAAATTGGCGGTAGCGCTCCTGCACTATCTGGGAGAGACCAAGCCAGATCGAAATGCCACATTCCTAAATTCATTTTTCGAACGCGACGCTAATCCCAGAACATGGAAGACACGAATCCGCGAGGAGATCGACAGCGGAAATCGCGGGGTTCTCGCTATTGCGGAAATGGCGGCTGATGTCGCCCACGCCGGCTACCTCCAGTCCAAGCGCCAGTTGCGCAACGCCTCCACTCATCGGTTCGTCATCCTGCACGATATCTCGCTTGCGACGACGTCCGGCGCCGACATCATCGAACGCTATGATGCCGATGAATTCCGCCGCCATCTCATCGAAACATTGCAGCTTGTTCGCGCGGCGCTGATCTACTTTGTGGAAGCCACCGCCGACCGAGAAAATCGCACGCCAACGGAGTACATGGTAACCATGGATGTACCCGATCACGACTGGATTCGGGGACGTCACTAATACAGATCGTCGTTCTTGAAGCTTTTATTCGTTTGCAGACCGTCCGCTACCAGAGGCCGCTTAATCGACCGCTTTGGGCTTGAAAATAACCGACCGTCCGAGGAGAGGTCCCTGTCTGCTAAGGCCTGCGGTTTTAACCAATCTATTGCATCCCCCGGTTGAATTCACAGTGCAACACCGGCCTTTCAAATGAGCCAACGCCACCGGCAGGATTGGCCGACGACCTGCCTGTCATGCTTGGAACATTGACCGTCGCGTCCTCGGCCAAGGGCAACGGAGGGCTCTCGGTCCGCTCCGGCCACACAGCCTCGACCCAAAGCGGAAGCTGGCCGGTTCGAAAACCAACCGTTCAACGTTTGACTTAGCCATCGCTCTCACCTAGACGACAACAAGTTCTGCAATGTCCTTGAGGCTACCGACTTCAACATCCACGTGGGGCAGGTTTGACCTTGGCTGAATCGGCCGCCAGACAAAGCGGTACTCCTTCTGGTACTCGTAACGGAAGTGCTTTGACATAGGCACATCGATGATGGCCGTCCTGGGTAGAAGTGGATCGACATAGATGGCGTCGCCGTGCCGATGCCCAGTATCGGAGAAATGCTGCGCGCCCTGCAGCGTAACAAGCCTTTGAAAGCGTTCGCGATCCTGAATGATGACGCAGGCGTCGGCTTGGAAGTCAACAAACAGGCGTGGCTCGACTGCTGTGGTAACGCAATATAGCCAGTAGTCTGTTCCGGCGCTGTACGTGATATCGAGCCGTTGATCGAGTGGTTCGTTGGGTACGTCCTGCGGGTTGAGCACCATTTTGACAATATCATCGCGAGTAAGTGAAAGCGACAGCGGAAGCGAGAGCTCGTCATCCAGGATTGCGCCGTTGTGGCTGGGCGTGGCGTAGTAGCTCGCGGATTGGATTCGCATCGATCCACGTTCGAAGAGCGCCTGCATATGTTCGGCTTTGCCGAATTTGATAAAGACTTCAGCAGGTTTCAAGCCTCTAGTTGAAAGGATCGAGGCTGCCTTCCGCCCTAATGCACCGACGAGGTCAGGGAACGGCTCTGAGTGCAGGATGTCTCGGGTGAAGCCATTCGGGTAGGGCCCATGTCGAAGAGCCATCTCTTCGAGCACATGAGTCCAAAGCTCCATGCCGCGCAAGCCGTCGGGTCCCATAGGTGGGAGGCCGATCTTCGCCTCAGGCGTAAGCCGAAGGTTGTTGAGGAATACATCGCGAACTCGCTGATTCAATTCCATTTGGCTGAGGTGTCGACAGTATCGGTTGGCCTGATACATTCGGCGCCAGGCTTCGTGCCGCGGGATTCGCTCGGTGCTCATGTGAGGGTGTTGTTAGGTATTCACGGTATCAGTCGGGACTGCATACAATGATTGCAACATAGCCATAGCTTCGTCCATGAGAACCGCATGATCATCGCGCATATGAAAGTTAATGTGATGCCCTTGATCATAAATCTGAAAAATTGGAAATGCGCCGTTGTTAAGCTGATAGAAATTGAATGCCATAGCGTGCATTTCTTGCAATTCGAACGTTTCGTTTCTCGGATCGTCAATTGATCGGTGTGCCGTGTGTTTGTTGCGAAAACTTATCAGCTCTTTTGCTCGTGTGCACATGGCTTCCAGCTTCATCGCCTTCGCAAAGGAAATGAATTGGCCAAGTCTATTGATATAAGCAACAGCTACATGATGAAGAGCATCCAGATGGTCTCTCTCTATCTCTGTGGGAAAAATATTTTGAGGTGAGACAGAACTGTCATTCGGCAATTCACAGATGTGCTCCAAAAACTCTTTTTTTCTTGCGTAATAAGGTGAAAGTTGCTCGATATGACTCATGAACTGGCGATGATGGTAATCAAGCCCGCAAAGCATATAGATCGCACCAGCGATTTGTGTAGATGGTTTGTCTAAAAAGTCACTTCGCTTTGACGCTCGGGCAAGCCAACTTTGGGCTCGTGCAGATAACGGATAAATATCGGCGAGTGGCAGCGATGGAAAGGCATCTTGGAAATTGAATTCCATCATGTTGTTAGCCTAACAGTTATTCACCAGACCGGTCGGTCAGTATTATTGAAATTCGAAGAACATGCTGATGCGCCGTAACTGTTTGATTCATAGTCGGTTCGTCGAGACTGTCTGTGCGCATATGTAATGGTAATCTGGAGGGAATGTCCGTTGTGGGAGAAATGTTGAGATGACTGCTTCTGGCCGGGAACAGCTGACTTTACTCATCCGGACTTCAGTTCCGTTCCGCTGGATTGCCACGAATACGTCATTCGCCAACGCAGCGGCCGTCGGTTTTTCGACGAACATCCGCTCGAAGGGAGTTCCAAGCACGGCAATGTGGGATTGGAAATGGCAAACGCAGGTCAGCCCGACGCGAGCCCTCTCCGTCGCCTGACGCCGATATCATCTGTCGCTTGTGCCCTGGTTTAATGACATACGCTAGGATTTGCGTTCAAATTCTGATCTGAAAATAAAAGGGCTCCCCGTGGCACGCACTGATTCGATCCGTGCGCGACACTATTGAGCCTCGCATAGATGAGGCCGTGCAAAGCGCGGTCGATCAGTAATGGATAGGCTAGATCATGACCGAAAAAGCAGCTGTTGTTCCAAGCCAGGGAAGCGTCACCCTCCGATTCTTGGAGCTTTGCCAGTTCCGTCGACTTGGCAAGGTTCAACTGGACATCGACGAGAAGACCACCATCCTCGTCGGCGCCAACAACAGCGGCAAGACCTCCGTGCTCGCGGCACTGCGGCACTTCCTGTCCGATGGCTCGGCATTCGGCGCCTTCGACATCAGCCTGTCGCAGTGGACGAAGCTGCGGGAACTGGGCAAGCAATGGGAGGCGCTGGCCGAAGACCCGGCGACAGCCGCAGGGACCGACACCACGGACTGGACGACCCAGCTCGCCACGCTGCTGTCCGCAATGCCGACACTTGACCTGTGGTTCAACGCCGAGGCGGGCATGTACCACTTCGTGGCGCCGTTCCTGTCCAAGTTCAACTGGCAGGGCGGCGCGGTCGGTGTTCGACTGCGCCTGGAGCCGGCGACCGATGTGGCCTCGCTCAAGGAGCTGGCCTGGTCGTATCACACGGCCCGCCTTCCCGTGAAGGACATGGGCAACGACTCGCTGGCCTGGCCTATCGACCTGCTCGACTACTGGCTTCGTGAATCGCTGAAGATGGGTCAGGTCATGGCCTACAAGCTCGATGCAGAGAACAACCCGTTGGAAGGCAAGGCGGCCTACACGACGCAGGTCTTGCCGGCCGACGCGGTGCCCATCGAGCGCAAGCATCTTGCAAAGCTGATTCGTGTCGACTTCGTGGCGGCCCAGCGCGGCCTAGGCGGCGAAGAGGTAGACTCGCGGTCGGCCTCCGGCCCCCATCGCGTGGGCATGTTCTCCAACCAGCTGCTGCAGTTCGCACGGCGGCACCTGAACGTGGCCGCGACTGGGCACGGTCACCGCGCCGATCTCATCAAGGCCGTGGCCGAGGCGCAGAAGGAACTGGACCAGAAGATCCACGATGCGATCGCGCCTTCCGTGGAGGAGGTCAAGGAGCTCGGCTACCCGGGGCTGCATGACCCTCAGGAGATCCGCTTCCGGACCCGCATTCACACGGCGGACCTGCTCGACCACGGCACCGCAGTCCAGTACAGCATGAAGAAGGACTCCGCAGAGGACTTGCTGCCGGAATACTCCATCGGTCTGGGCTACCAGAACCTTCAGTCGCTGAGCTATCAGCTGGTCTCCTTCAAGACCGCTCGCCTGAATCCGGAAAAGGGCTCGCCGACGCCGGTGCATCTCGTGATGATCGAGGAGCCGGAGGCCCACCTGCATGTCCAGGTGCAACGCGTCTTCCCGGACAAGGCGCACAGGCTCATCAGCCCGAACGACCAGGAGGCGACGGTACTGAAGAGCCAGCTGCTCATCAGCACGCATTCGAGCCATCTCGCTCACGCCGAGGACTTCGACCGGCTTCGCTATGTCCGGCGAGTCGCCAAGTCCAAGGACCACCCGATGCCGACCACCGAAGTCGTTAACCTCGGGCAGATCTTTGGCAGTGATGATGCAACGCGTCAATTCGCCGAACGCTACTTCCGCGTCCAGCACACCGACCTGCTGTTCGCCAACGCAGCCATCTTCGTTGAGGGCGTGGCCGAGCGCATGCTTGTGCCACTGTTCATGGAGCGCGACTATGAGTCGCTGAGCAAGCGCTACGTCTCTTTCCTGGACATCGGTGGCAGCCATGCCCATCGGTTGAAGCCCCTGATCGAGCGGCTACGAATTCCCACCATCGTCATCACCGACATCGACCCCGTGGAACTGAAAGTCGGCGCCAAAGGCCAGCCGGTCAGGGTGGCGGTGGCCAACACCGGCCAGGCGGGATTGGAGTGCGGCAATGCGACGCTGCGCAATTGGCATCCGAAGCTCGTGCAGTTGGACGACTTCAAGGCTCCCACGCCAGAGCACCTTACGTGGACCGAGGTAGCTGAGTGCGTAGTGCGGTTCGCCTGGCAACTGCCGGTAGCGGAGGCTGGCGGTACCTGGCCGAGCTCCTTCGAAGACTCCCTCATCCTTGGCAACATCGAGTGGTTCAAGGCGCTGTCTGACGAGAAGTTAGGCGAGGACGGCAAGAAGGTTAAGCCCCCGACCGGCGCGCTGGGCGCGGCAGCCACGACGGTTGCCGAGGCCAAGACACATCCCGAGCTGGCAAGCTCTCTGCACGCGCTGATGCACGACTCCTTCAGCAAAGGCGACTTTGCCGCGAGCATCTTCGAGAAGGTCGCCGCCGGCGAGACCATTGCTTGTCCGAAGTACATCGCGGACGCCCTCGCCTGGCTGCAAGCGCAACTCGAACCGAATGCGGACGTCGTGCTATGAGCGGCGCCGTGGTTCGTGAAGGCAACGACCGAGATGCCGGCGTTGTCGAGGAGATTTGCGGATACCTCACCGAGCAGCCGCCGCGCAGCTTCTTCTTGTTCGCCGGTGCCGGTTCCGGAAAAACACGGACGCTCGTCGAGGTCTTGCGCCGGCTCACTGGGGTGGTGCCTCACGAGGCCGGCGGCGTTCTCGGCCGTCGCCTTCGCCTGGGCGGCCGATCCATCCGTGTCGTCACATATACGAAGAACGCAGTCGCAGTCATCAACGGGCGCTTGGGGCGCAACGACCTGGTCAGCGTCTCGACGATTCATTCTTTTTGCTGGGAGCTCATCGACGGCTTCGACGAGGACATCCGTGAAGCGCTCGTCGCGGTGAAGAAGATCGAGCTTGAGAAGGAACGCGAGAAGGCTGCAGCCAAAAAGCGCGGCGTCAGCGCCACCGACCTCGCGAAGTTCGCCGAGATCGAGGGGGAGATCGAACAGCTCTGCAAGACTGAGAAGTTCGTCTACCACCCGGACCGGAACACCTACGGGCCTGGCGCGATCCAGCATCGACACGTTCTCGACGCCACGGCCTGGTTGTTGCTGAACCGGCCGACGCTCAAGACCATTCTGCGGGACCGCCACCCGATCATCCTCATCGACGAGTCCCAGGACACGATGAAAGGCATGCTGGATGCGCTGATGGTGCTCGCGGAGCCCCGGGGCAGCGGACTCACGCTGGGCCTCCTGGGCGACCACCGGCAGCGCATCTATTCCGACGGTCATTCCGACCTGCCGGGCTTGGTGCCCGAGGGTTGGGCGAAGCCGGAGCTGCAAATGAATCATCGCAGCCAGCGCCGCATCGTCACCCTCATCAACAAGATCTGGGAATCGAAGATGCAGGGTCGTACGCAGCCAGCGACGGGCGTCACGCAACATCCCCGAACCGAGAAGACAGGCGGCGTGGTGCGCCTGTTCGTCGGGGATGCATCCCTGTCCCCCGAGGGGAAGCGCGATCGCGAACGCTGGTGCGCCGACCAGATGCAGGCGCCGGCCCAGGCCGACGCCTGGAAGGTCGGCGACTATCAGCTGCTGGCGCTCGAGCACAAGCTGGTCGCAGCCCGTGGTGGGTTTCTGAGGGTCTACGAGGCGATGGACCTGATTGACCCCAACGCCGCAGCGCCCGTCGGGAGCGGCGAGAACAAAGGGCCTTCGGCTGCGCGCCTGGTTCTGGATGAACTGGCGCAGCTCGAGGCATGTGTCCGTCCCGATGGCACGGTCAACGAGTTCGCAGCGACCGATGTGCTCAGGCGCAGCGGAAGCCTCGACCAACTGCCGGTCGACACGGCCAAGCGGTATGCCCGAACGGATGAAATGCTCAAGGCGATCCAAGCATTTTCCAAGGCGTGTGTCGACCAGAAGTCGACCGTGGCTAAAGTGATTGAGCCTATCCTTGTTGCCAACCTGTTCGAAGTGCACCCTCGGCTGACGGAGGCGTTTGCCGATAAGTCGGACCCCCCTCCCCCACCGATTCCCCGCAAGGAAACGGAAACCACGCAAGCGAGGATGCGCCGCGGCTGGTGCGCGCTCTTTGCGGCACCCTGGGAAGAACTCGGAAGGTACCGGCGCTATCTCGCCGGCAACTCTGAACTGGCTACCCACCAAGTGGTGAAGGGCTCGGAGTTTGCGCACGTCATGGTTGTGATGGACGACAGCCAGGCGGGCGGCTTCCAGATTTCGTACGACAAGCTCTTCGGTGGCAAAGAGTTGAGCGACACGGACATGTCAAACGTCGATGCCGGCAAGGAAACCACCATCGATCGCAGCCTGCGCCTGCTGTACGTCACCTGCAGCCGAACTCGCGAGTCTTTAGCGCTAGTGCTATGGTCGACACAGCCGGCCGCGGCACTCGAACACATCAAGGAAAAAAGTGGCTGGTTTGCTCCCGAGGAGATCCTGGCCATTCCGTGATGGCGACGGGAGGTAAAGGGGCATTGGCGAATTCCGTCAGTGCAATGGCTGCAATCGCTTTGCGGACACTCGGTTGACAGATTCGAAGGCGGCACCGGGTCGGTTGCCGTCCCTCGCCGCTGTCGAAAGCAGACATTTAGCCCGAACTTCGTGCCGGAGTCGGCAAGCTGCTTCACACCAACCGCTCGTTGTCTCCAGTGTCAGCAGCAGCAAATGCCGAGGAGTCAGCGGCCAATTTGGCGATAGCCGTCGATCAGCGCGGTTGAATGAGGCCGATCCCTGTACCATTTGCCTCTGCCAGTACGCTATGAGGAACCCCAATTGCCGAACATCGCATCCGTGCTCAAGGAAGAAATCGCCCGACTCGTCCGCAGGCAGTTTCGCGGCGAAACCGAAAACCTCAAGAAGGCATCGAGCCGCTACCGCTCCGATATCGCCGCTTTAAAGCGGCGCATCGATGCCTTGGAAAAGCAGGTATCACGCCTCGAAAAAATGGCGCCGAAGAATGTCGCACCTACCGCCGACAAGGAATCCGAAACGAAACTGCGGTTCAAGCCGCAGGGCGTGCGTGCGCAGCGGACGCGGCTCGAACTGTCGGCGCGGGAGATGGGCGCGCTGGTGGGCGTCTCCGCCCAAACCATCTACAACTGGGAAGCCGGCACGTCGCGCCCGAAGGCCGAGCAGCTCGCAGTCTTCGCGGCCGTCCGGAAGATGGGCAAGCGCGAGGTCAAGGCACGGCTTGACCAGATGCAAGCGGATTGATGGACCAGAACACTCCGGAGTAAGCGCTACGGCGCTGCCAGACTGGGAACTAAGAAAAAACTTTAAAAAACCATCAAGATATCCATCCATGACGGCCGTCCCTATATTAATAAATGTCCGGACCCATGGGTCACTTGATTAACTGTTGGGCGCATTAGCTCCGAGGCTGAAAAATGGAAAAGTTCGTAGAGGTCACAAAGAAAGACAAAGGCTTCGACAAAGAAAATTCTTGGTATAGGGTTTGCGAGAAACAGCGCATCCCGTACATCACCATCAAGGCACGCTCGAAGCTCGCAACTGTTCAGTGGGACTATATGTCTTATCCACCGAGCATTGACGAAGCGCTATTTGCCATGCATGAAAGCATCAGAACCAAAGTGTCTGCTATTTATGACCGCTACCCTTCAAAGAACACTTGGCTTAGCGTCGGACATGGGGTGATCTCATTTGGGAATCTTGAGGTCACCGATGCAAGAGAAGTAGCTACGGAGTTATTTGACGTCATATCTGAGGCTGCGCGTATCTCAATGGAATTGTCTCAAACAGAGCAGTAGTGCACCATGCGCCCAACCCATCATTGCACCGGACCTGCGCGAAAAGCCGCGCAGGCCGGTGAATTCAGACGTTGAAGGGTCCGGTTCGCGGCCGTCAGCGGACATTGACTATGATTTTCGCTATGCCTCCAATGGCCGAGGAGCGGATGCTCTTGGGGTAAAGCACGACAGTCTCTCCAGGCCGATACCCGCCCGACGACCTTGGTGACCTACTTCCTACGAGCCTTCCACCACTCCCAAGGTGGCACTGCCCCGTCATCGCTCCATAGCCCAACCCTACTCGCCCGAGCAGCTTCCTCCGCCCTGCAATAGCTCAGCCGTTCGGCATCCTAGAGGTAATGCCATGAAACACGTCGACCTCAGTTCAGTCGACAGTATCAAAGAGAAATTGACCACGCTTTCGCAGGCTCTCGATGTCTTTCGCAAGATCCGCCTCGGCAAGCTCGCGAACATGAACCCATGCCTCACGCATTTCGATGTGCTCAGCAAAAATCACGTCATCACTCTCATGGGCAAGGCTCAATTCTTCATGGTGTTCATAGACCACACCACGCATCCACCCATCCTGGGAAAAAACCTCAACCAGGCCATACACGGAATGCATGGTTATGCTGCCAACCGGACACTGAAACCCCGCAAGGTCCACCACATTACTCATATCCGGCTCCATGACAATTCATCCACATTTTCTGTGGATAAGACTTTAGCATT
>JBAYUY010000006.1:0-15756 GCA_041674845.1 Candidatus Shapirobacteria bacterium | reverse complement strand
TAAAAATATCCGCCGTCTGCCCACCAAGTCCACGAGCGCGTTTCTTTTTCCACAGGATCCGCTCCTGGTCCATGGAGAGGGTTTCACCGGCAGCTTTGCGGGCAGTCAAAGAATCTGGGTCAATGTCTTTTTCTGCGTCTCCGGCGAAGTCGGCCAAAGGTGGGGACCATGAGGTTTCTTCAGGCTTCAGCAGCTCATCCTCCGGAGGCTGCCAGGCTTTGGGTATAAAATCTTCGGCCGGTGGTTCCCAGGGTTTTGCAGCGCTCATTTCTTGATTCCAGGTTTGCCTTGCCAGAGGAAAGGCGTTCCTGATTCAAGCTTGTCATAGTCCTCTTTGGAAGTAATTTCTGCTGCGCCGGTTTTGAAACCGGAAACATCGTAGCCGCCGGCTTCCCAAGTTTTCAGCGCGATGCTCCGGGAGGCCCTCAGTTTTTCACGTAGATCTTTAATAATAAGCTGGGCCACAGCCGGGTCCGTCCGCATATTTGGAATAAGCCGTTTGTAGCGTTTGACGTCTTCGTCAGTCAGCACCCCGACTTCTTCAAAGACGCCGCGGGCCAAGCCCGGCACCAAAGAATTCACCTGGTTTTCAATGGCCTGGGCGACGGCATCATAAGGATTTACTCCCCGGACAGCACCCGTCACCGGACCGCGTGTCTCCACGTCTTTCAGCTTCTGCTCGATGGAGTCGAGCGTCACCCCGGCGCCGTCGATCTGGATGATGGACTTCAGCTGGGTGTCAAGCAGGATTTTTCCGTTGTCGGCTTTTTTCGCAGTCGTATCGGAAGCTTTCTCCTGGATGCCAGGAATCGGATCCCATCCCGCCGGGCTTTTCGGATTCCGCCGCGCATAGAAAGTTTTTCCGGTCGGAAGTGTCCCCTCATAAATACCGGGGCTGAGCTCCGTCCACGTGATTTTTCTTTGCGGCGCTTTTGGCGAAACAGTCTTTACCGACGCCAGGCTTGCATCGGGAGAAATCTCCATAAGCGGGCCCGAAGATGCTCCCGGCATCAGGGCCTCATTTTGAAGTTCCGGCAAACGGATATCGGTCAGCTTGACTGGCGTCTCGCTAGAAAGCATGTCCGGCGTATAGGCTTTGACCTTTGTCGCATTCAGCAAAGAGAGCGGTTTTTCCGGCTCAAAATCTTCCGGAGCTTCCACAGTGTTTTCTGCAAATGGATTTTGCCCCAGCGTAGCGGTCTCCGCCTTGATTTGTTCCATTCGGGCGACGTCCAAGGCGGAAAGCGGCTTGGGCTGACGGCCGGCATAAAATTTTTCTTTTTCGAACTTGAACTTCTCTTGCTCAGAAGCTTTCTTCTCGTCATACCGCAGCTGCTCCAGCTTCAGATCACGCTGGTCCTTGTAAATGCTCAGCGCGGCCGCGCCGACATCGGCCAGCCCGTCCTGGATGCTTTTACGACGGGCAATTTCACCGGCTGCCCAGGTATTCACCCCTGTATCCCCGCCGCCCAAGGAGTTGCCGTCCACAAACTGCAGAGGCTGCCGGTTGTCGCCCACGACAAAGCGAGCGGCTGCTGGCGCAGCCGGAGAAAAATTAAAGCCTGCAGTTTGAATTGACATATTAGTAGCCTCCGAAGCGGGATTGTCCGGTAGAATAAAATTGGTTCCCTGATTTCCGAGCCGTATCGATAGCGGACTTGAACGGAGAAGCAGTCATGCCGGCGCCGGTCTGTGCCGCGGCAGCTGCCATCTTAACAGACCCGGGCGATCCGCCGGAAGCTTGTTGCGCGGAGCTCTGCGCTTGCTGTTGCATCTGTTTCTGCTGCTCGGCTTCCTGGGCGACCCGAATGGCATCGGCTTGCTTCTTCGCTTCGGCTTCTCGCTTTGCTGTTTCTGCAGCTTCCTGGGCAGTAGCGATCGCGCGCAGTTGCGCTTTTTGCGCGTTTACCTGGTCTAAGGCAGATTTCTGCCACTGAGCAAACTGAGCTTGCTGCTGGCTTGACAAGTAAGCAGCTGCTTTCGTATTAGCTTTGTTGGCGTCCTTTTGAGTGACAGTAGCCACATAACTTGAAGCGCCAGGCTTCAGCCAAGGTGTCCCAGCGGTTGCGTAAACGGCCATATCATTGTCCTCCAAAGCGAAGTTTGTCCGGCGCATAGAAAGCGTTCCCGACTTTCCCGGAGTCTGCGATCGCGGCCTTGTAGGGGGAAAGTCCTGGGGCAGTCTGTGCGGCTGCAGCCAGCTTGGCAGCGTTCACGGCGTCGATAGAGGCAGAAGCCCCGGAAGCTTGCTGCGCGGCGGCTTGCGCGGCGGCGTCGGACTGTTTCTTTGCTGCGGCTTCGTCAGCTTTGCGAAGCTCGGCCTGGCGAAGTTGTTCTTGCTCGGCAAGTTGGGCGGCCTCAGCTGCAGCTTGCTTCGCGGCCATACGCTCTTGAGCAGCGATCTGGTCATTCTGCATCTGCCGCTGAGTATCCATGGCCAACTGCCATTGCTTGAACTCATTCTGCTGCTGCCGAGCAACGGCTTTTTGGTCTGTGACTGGTTGTGATCCTCCGCCCATAGTTTTGTATAGTTAATTGTTTACCTAGAGGCAAGTCCGCCTCCCACCGCGCCAAGAATTCCGCCGATAGCTGTTCCGTAAGGACCGGCCATCGAGCCAGCAGAAGCGCCGGCAGCAGCTCCAGAAAGAGCACCTCCCCAGAAAGATCCTTTCGAAGCCCGGGCCGCATTGGTCGCCGAGGCAAGATCGTTCTCATACTGACCCCAGCGCTGCGCACTTTGCTGCATGGCGTTGATCAAATTGTTGTTGTCCACCTGCCCGGAAGCAAGAACGGCATTCCGCCAGGCATCAGTCGCATCAGCGTTTGCGTTCTTCGTGGACTGAACAGTTGTTGCCAGCATGCCTGGATCGAGGCCGGCAACCGGAGCAGGATTTGCCGAAAGCAACGCGGCCGCTTTGGCTTGCTGCGCAGTCCGGGTGTCGTAATAGTCCCGCCGCGTCGAGTCTGCCAAAGCGGAGCGGGCAAACCCGGAGTCGGTCATAGCTCCGGTTGCGATCACATCGTTCAGTCCCATTTTCAGCCACTGGTTGGACAACGCCTGGCTTGGACCGCCTTCAAGGTCTTCACGAACCTGTGCGGGAAGAAGATTCCGGACAGCTAGTGTATCCGGGGAGACTTTGCTTTCGACATCCTGAGAGGCAAGCGCATTGAGAAGCGACTCGCCTCGTGTCATGTTTTGCAGGGCCCGAACGTCCACCGAACGCAGAGTGGGCGCCGTGTTGGCAAGCTGGCTGGTCGTGCCGCTGGAAAGCCGCAGCGCACCAAGCATATTTGATGTGTAAGAAGAACTCGGGCTGGCAATTGCTGGTTGTGAGAATGATCCGCCCATAGGTTTTATTTATACTCCAGAGGTTGAACTGTAAACTTCTCTTTTCATACGAGTGAAGCCCATTTTTCCGAGAAGCTCTTCGGGGAAAGTCTTTCTCTCGTCGGCGATTGGGACTCCAAGAAGGCCTTCTCCGCCATGAGAAACTTGATGGACATGTTTGAAAGCTTGAAGAGTTTCTACCACGTCGCGAGGCGAAGCGATTCCAGGATGAAACGCCGGGAAAACCACTGGCAGATAAACCACGTCGCAATAGCCGAAAGTCTGCTCCTTACGGCGCAGCTCGAACATGCGGGCCGAAGCGAACGGGTTGACATAATGCTCGAACGATTTGGCAAAAAGTTGGAGCTTGGCGAAATCGTCTCCGAATCTGGAGACTTCTTGGAGAATGACGGGGTGGCTCATGAGATTGGAAGAGTAACAAGTCCGCTGTGAACTTCAGAAGGTGGCACCGGGAGAGCAAGCTGCTCGATAAAGTTTTCAATGTCCTGAGCTGTCAAGTCCTGCAAAGCACACTTCAAGCAAGAGCCTTTGGACCGAGCAGTCCCTGGAATTGTGATCGACGAATAGAGCGCCGCCGGAGCCACGTTAGAAAACGGGCTGACAAAAGCGTTGGCCGGAGCCCGCTGAAAGTCTAAGGAATCTGAGATGCTTGGCATGCTATGAACAGGGATGGAGAAGTCGTTCGGCCGCAAGCGCGGCAAGCGCGGTTTCTGTGGCGGCTTGAAGAGCCTGGGCGTCGGCGTCAGCCTGCGAAATGTTGGACACAAACTGGGCAGTGGCCGTAGCCTCCAGCGGCAGTGATTGGTCCGGGCAAACACTCTCGGCCGTATAAGTCTGCTTCGATGCGAACTGCGAAGTTTGTCCTGCGAAAGCGTAAAGATCGTCGGCCGGTATAAAGCCTTCGTCTTTCGGAAAAATATAGTTTTGCCCGCTTTCCGCGGAAAAGCAAAGTTCGCCGTCTTCCAAAGCGGCGCGGCCGCCGGACTCTTCGGGATGAACGTCCAGGAAAACCCGCAGTGCTTCGACAGCGAGCTGGCCGCACCAACGAAGAAGCAACGAAAAGGCTTTATCGATGTTCTCGGCGTTTCCACTTTCGCAAGTCACCTGCCCGTCTGCGTCATCAGTATTTTGAGTAATAACCCGGCGACTTTGCTTCCGCAAGTCACCCAAAGTATCTTGCTCCGAAATTGCCAGAGACGATCCGGCGTTGTCATACTCTGTCGGACAAGACAGTGAGGAACATAAAAGCTGCTTATAGGCCCCACGGACTCCACGGTAGCGGACTTGAAAAACAGGAAATCCGGAAAGCTCCCGCAAATCGATTTCGGCGTAGGAAAGCTTTTTCAAGTCCAAGCCGTCACCAAGAAGCCGGGTCTCCATCTCGCAGAAGATCGGCTGCCGATAGGAAGTAATGGAAAAGTCGTTCTCCAAGACAAAAAATCGGTCTTCCCGGTCCGGAGTGAATGCTTCCCAGATGTGATTGTGCGAGCCCAGCGATACCGAAGCATAGTCCACAGAAGCCGCGAATACCCGGTGCTTGCTGCCAATAAAAGCCGAAGCCCACTGCACCGGACGGATCCCAGTCCAGATTCCGGCCCACGCAGGAATTCTCTCACTGCTGCTCAGCTCGGCAACAGACGCGTAGTCCATCACGAAAGTTTCACTGTTGAGATTCTGTTTGACCGGGACGGACATCAACAAAAAGTTTTCGAAGCTGACTCCACAAATCCCGCTTTGATCTTCAGCGAGATACTGCTTGGAGAAAGCCATCTCCGCGTCACGAAAATTCACCTGGCTGGTGAGATAGGTCGTCGCCGCGGTATCGCTCGAAACAAGGCCGCCAAGTCCATACCACCACATGAGACCGGACTGGAAAGCAATGCTTCTTCCGGCAATGCACCCCACAGAAGGAAACAGCACTGACTGAAAGTTTGCGGTAGAAGCCCACTTGGCCCGGTCTCTCACACCTGACTGCAAGATTTCGCTGCGCTCATTGGTGAACACCACAACGATCTCCTGCCGCTGGTCTCCGATAAACGGGGCAATTCCTGTGACTTCCCGCGGAAAAGAAAAGTCACCTCGTGACTCACCGGAAACTCTCTCAGTAAATTTCAACGGGTCGTAAGCATCCGAAGCCAAAACGACTTTCCCGCGGGCAACCCACAGCCGACCGCCGGAGTAAGCCATCCAGGTTCCGAGCGGAGTCTCCAGAGCCGGCGACTTTTCGTCCAAATGGCGACTTTCCAGGCCATCCCAGTATGCAGCGGGATTTATACCATCCTGCATCATAAGGACGTTGTAGGCCGGTGTTATGGACAAAGTGTCGTCGGGCAGCAGCGACACGTTCTTCTGTGCCACCACCAAATGCACCATCTTGGCCAGCGGATCAAAAGACACTCCAGGGACTTGAAAAATTGACCAGTCACGAGGCTGAATGAAAGGGTGTGGAGAAGCGTAAATTTTCCCGTCTACTGCGGCCACCAAATAGTCGACTTCATCCAAGGAGTTTTCGTTGGTCCGAGTCTTGCGAAAATACGTGAAGCCTTGCAAGTTTCCAGGCGGCAAGATCAATTGCATAGAGAAACCTGGCCGCGTCTGGACCACGCCGCCTCGATTAACGATGTTCACGCCACGCTGATACTGGTCTTCCCGCAACAACCATGGATGCCGCAGCGTGTTCATGCCATAGATCCACCCGGCGTCTACTTTAACATCCCGGCCTGCCGATAGGTTTGGACTTTTCACAGCATCACGTCGTCTGGGACGGTCATCACGTCGGCATTGATTTGAATCTGCGAAGTCCTTGGACCATCAAGAGCCCGGTTGCGTTTATTCAAGTAGTCTACCGCCCGCAGACGATAGCGCTCGGACTCGTCGTAAAAATTCTTCCTCAGTAGGTCCTGACTTTTCACCATCATAGTGATTGCAAGCCGGGAATCTAAATTAATGAAATCCCGTTCAGAAGTCACCTTGAAACTCTTACGGCGATATTTCATCCGGACTGAGCCGCAGCGGCTTTGAACCCGGATCCGACGATAGCTCGGCGTGATTTCGCGAGGGTGCATGTCCGCGAGCAAAGTCAAACTATCCGGGTTGCCACTGTCCCAAGCATAAACCACCACAAACCCGGCCGTCTCGGCTTTTTCGATAGCTGTCACTTTCGCAACTTTAATCGCCGGCAACAATTGAGCGAGCTTGTGCGTGCCGGCTCCGATATTAAACATTGAGACACGGCCGGCCAAAGAAGTGCCGTTGACAGCTTGCGAATACTGTGCAAAAATTTCTACCGAGTCACCGTCCGGTCGGAGATAGTAAGTCGTCCCGGCAACCAGAGGAGAAGGCAAGGTGTCAGAGCTGCTAAAAGTCACAGCGGCCCCGACTTCAAACTCATTGTTTGGAACTTCAATAGAAGAAGCCGACGGGACAGTGAAGTTTCGAGTAAGCAGCAAATTATGCTCGCCACTGCCGACACCGGTCAAAACAACAGGCACCCCGGCAGTTGTCAGCAAAGAAAAATTATTCTCAGAATCTACGGCGAGAAGATACTCTGTCGCCAAGGCGAGCGGAACCGGCAACGTCCCGTCCGTCGTGAAAGTGACAGCTGTCAAGTTCAACAAAAACCCGGAGAATTCAAGATCAAGATAGCTGTCTCGAATGACAACCGTGACAGGAATGTCTTTGGTCGCGAAGTTACTTCCCGTGCCCATAGAGACGATCAAGATCCGGCCGGTCGTCGCAGCAAGATCTTCCGCGTGAACTTCGGAATCGTAAACTTCTATCAGCCCGGAAGAAATGACCCGGAGATAATAAGTTGTCGTCGCGTCGATCGGCGGAGTTGTTGTCGGCAACACGCCGTCTTGAACAAAAAACCGCATGGTGTCGCCGGTCAATTTCCCGGTCGTTTCGGTTTTCCAGGAAGCGTTGTAGCCGACGCTGAACGCCCGGCTGATGTTGAGATACAAAGTGCCGGAGCCAAGCGAAGACAGATTGATCGCCGTGTTCCCGGTCGCATCTTTCAAGGTGAATCCGTCAGTAGTCATCGGAGACTCTGCCCGGTAAACGGTCGCAGCTTCTAACGGCTCCGGTAGAGCTCCGGTAGAACTGAACTGAACGTAACTCCCTGCGGCAGGTGTCAACACGACAGTTGGCACGCTGGTGTATCCGGAGCCGCCTGCGGTCACGATAAAACTTGTAACGACACCCGCCGTGACAACCGCAGTCGCAGCAGCTCCTGTTCCACCGCCACCTGTGAAAGTCACAATCGGCGGAAAGAGGTAGTTTGTCCCGCCAACAATCGAGGTGAACCCGGTCAGAGCTTCTGCGGTCAACACTGCCGTCGCCGACGCTCCGGAACCGGAGGGCAAGTTCAAGCCGTGGCCTGGAGCAGAGATGTTGCTGGTAGACCCGGTAGTCGCGGTAGCAAGAATAATTTTTACTAGGGAGTTGGATCCTGCACCAGGAGTCGTCAGCACCAAGGCATTCAGCCCGGCAAACGCATTAGCTGCAGAGGAATGCAGAGAAAGTTCTTTTGCGCCCAAAACTTTTACGTAGTAAGAGACACCAGCCAACAGCGGCTCCGGCAGACTGCCACCGGAATTTCTCGCTGTGACTGAGTCTCCGGTGCTGAAGTTGTGATTGACATTGAAAGTCAGCGTCGTGCTTGGGTTGATCGCCGTCAATGACCGGGCCACAACGTCCGCGCCGACTGAAGAGACATTGACCGGCGTCGCCCCCGCTTCGGCCAGCGAGCTCGACTCGAAAATCAAGAAACCATCCGAGCCTTCTTTCTTAATATAATACGGGCTCGCCAAGGCCAAGTTGCCCGGAGTGGAGACTGCTTCAAAAACAACCTGACTTGAATCTTCCAGCGTGATCGGACTGGCCGAAAGAAATTTCGTGCGGGCTTCTACTGCCCGAGTATCTGTCAAAGAAAATCCAGCCCCAGCCTCTGTGGAGACGATCTGCACCGGCGCCTGGTTTGTCTTGGCATCCAGCCGAGTCAAATGCAGGCTGACTTCCGTCGGACTGTAGACGCGGACATAGTAGAGCCCGTTATTCAACAGCGGGCTTGCAAACCCGGAAGTGAAAGCGAGCTTCATCAAAACGCCAGAGTCTAGATTATGGGCAGTCGCAGCAAGAAATTTCGTAATTGCGGTCGGCGAAAAAATCCGAGAAAAAATCCTTAAGTCCGGCAAAGCGATCACTCCGCCAGGAAAATCCGAAAGCAAGTTGACAGGGACAGAAATCCCGTCGTTCCAAAGACCAGTTTCTCCTTGCGTTCTCAAGACCCGGCCGTCAGTCCCAATGCCGAGAACCCGGACCAATTTTCCGGCATCAGATTGCAGCTGCCCAACAGCGACGATTTCTGAAGCGTTAATAATGTCTGTAAAGCACGGAGCAAGTCCTTTGTCATCCCAGGCCCATGGAACTCCTTTCTCAGTAATGCCGTCGCCGTTGAGATGGAACTCATAAAACTCATCTCGCATAAAAGCCGGGCGGCAGTCCACAGCGACTGCAAGTGGAGTTTCAATTTCTGGCGGAAGTGAAACAGTCACGCCGTCTTTTGCCACACAGATGTCTGCATAGCCGAGATTTGCATTCCAATCGCCTTCGTCCTGCAGAGCTTGGATGGCATCCGTGATACGTAGCAACGCCTTTTCTCGGCTGCTACGGCCAAGAATCTCGATGACTTCCTCGATGATTTCAGAAACGAACATTTTATTGCATCGGCAAGCCCATGCCGCCTTGAGAAGCCGCGGTAAGTTGATCGCCGAAGCCTTCGAGCCCTGTCGGCTGGCCGGAAAGCGTTCCGAGCTGCTCGGCCATCTTTCCTTGAGCGGCCACAGCTTTCTGCCCGGCTTTCAGCTGGGAGTCGGCCGCGTCAAGTGTCTGGCCGAAGGACTTGATGAATTCCTTGGCCGCGTCGAAAATCGGCCGTGGGATTTCGAGAGTCACAGTCTCTTCGGGCTGTGCGTCGGCGAGTGCTTGTTCGATAGGTGCGGTCATATTATTCGTCTTCTTTGGTTTTCTTGGCGGGATTCTTCGGCGCTTTCTCAGCCTCTTTCAAGCCGGCCTCGATCTCGTCGTCGTTGGACTCCGGTTTGCCTGAAGCTTCGGTGATTGCCAGAGAGTGAACTTCCAGGTCATAGGAGCAAGTGGACTTGCCATCCCGCTCCGTCTCCCGGCGCTCAACAACTTTGAACTTGATAGTCGCCTCGCCCTCGCTTGGGATCTCCATCTTGTCAGTGAGTTCTGAAATGTAGAACGAAGGGAATACCATTTTCTTCGGAAGTTCTTTTTCCGGCTTCTCATTAGCTGGTTCCGCGGAGCCATAATCTGGACGTTCTGCACCGAGGTTGTAGGTTTTGGTTTTCATATTTATTGCGGTAAAACTTCTCGGGCAACTTCAAGAAACGTGAAAGGAGCTTCGGCAAAATCAGTTACCCCGGTTAGCGCTTGCGAGGAAATTGTTTCTTCCCAGACATAAGTGGCGGCAAGTTTCTCCGGAAGGTTGGGCTGTTTCTGAATTACCCAGAGCATGATCTTTTGAAGTTGCCCTGATGTGAAGAATTTTGTGATGTGAGATTCCGCGAGAGCGATCGGGTCAGGCACTTGCGGCTGAAAAGGCTGGACAATCCCGTCGGCGGCGAGAAATTCTGCGAAAGCTTGCTGACCGCCTACGATGTTTTCTTTCTGCGGATAAAGACAAACCGAAACAATCCCGTAATTTTCCGTAATTCCAACTACAGCTGTTCTTTCGGCATTCGCATAAGCGGCAGACAAAATTTTCATCCTTTAATCTCCTGAACAAGCATTGTCGTTCTAGCCGCTCCGCCAAGTTTGCGTCCGGCTGTTAGGCCGTTTAAATAAGTCGCGCCAGAGTCTCCGCCCACTCTTAAAGTATACAGCGTAGGAGTTATCACTCCAGGACTATGCTGAAAAACAAAAGAAAAAATTCCCTTAGGAACGCCAGAAATATAACTAAGTGCAGTAGCAAAGATGGCGGAGGTGTCCGTATTTTGAAAAAGAGCGAAAATAATTGCATTTCCATTTCCTTCTCCGAAACCGGAGACAGATATGATTATCGGATTTGTACTTGAGCTTGGAGTAATAGTAGCAGACAGGACAGCGGTTCCTTCAGTAGTCTGCGGAACAGTATCATCCCATGGAATAACTGTAGAAAGTGCCGTGTGAACCGCATTTTCTGCATAGACTGTTTGGATAACGCTGCCAACAGGAGTTACTCCAACCGAGGTTCGGGCGACTTTTTTTAGATGGGTGGGGTCCGAAGCATCCCATACCAAGAAATAATCCACATCAGCAAGCAGATCAATTGTGTCTCGTCCGCTGATCGCTTCGCCGGGCAATACGACACTCGTTTTTCCGCTGAGATCCAAAGTGTTTGCGAGCTTCTCCGCTGTCACTCCCAGAGCTGCCAGCATCGCTGTGGTGACTTCCAAATTGCCTGGGAGTGTAGCGAACAAAGTCCAACCGCCTGCAACCAAACTTGTCCCAATATAAATTTTTCCAGTATCTTGCTGCGTGGCAAGTTGACCGATGTATAACGGAGTAGCTGCAGCTCGCGCAGCAGCATCAGCAAAAGTCAAAGCTGTTCCAGTTGCCGTATAAATTTCCCAGTCGCCGGCAGTCAAGCTCGCCGCGATCCACAAGGTGCCGGTATCTTCCTCCACACCGAGTTGACCAGTATATTCCGGGACGGCTAGCAAACGAGCGGCAGCGTCAGGAAAAACGGCGATTGTCTGCGAAAAAATTCCAGGCACTGCTTTTAGGGCCCGGATGATGTAGCAAAGCAGACCTTCTCCCTCAAGCGGGATAACTCCATAGATATTAAAAGGCAAACTTGTCGAGCAAGGCTGCGACCAGACGACCCGGCCGTCGACAACTGTCTTTGTCAATTCGCCAAAGAGAGCGAGAACTAAATTCGCCAATTGCGAAGAAACAGATTCCCGGGTTGGGTCTGCTGCAACTTCTGCTGAGGTGCATCCGCAAGACATAGGATAAAAGTTAGGGTAGTTCGGTTGAAAAGTAAATATATTTCACGGATTTCAATCCAGCCAGTTCTTGGCAGAATAGATTTGATTGATCAGCCGATATTTCCTCCACACTCCGTCGCCGTTGCGATCCGCGTCCGAGCCAGCCGCGGCGTCTGGTGAAGTGTTGGCTTCGATAGTCCTTATAGTCTTGGTTCCCCAAACTTCAACCAAGCCTGTGTGAGCGACTCTTTTCTTGCTTGGGAAATAGATCCCCCACGCGTCTCCCGGCTTCGGCAGAGTCCCGCCCTTTGATCGGGTCCAAGTAGGGTCTGACACCCATTTTGACGCCAACGCGCTTCTTGGCCCAACCAAGCGAAATCCCGCCATGTCATAGACCCACCTGTTCCATGCCGCGCAATATGGTGCTCCAGTTCTTTCCAAGCCAACGCTGGCAAGAATACGATCAATCGCAGGGCCGTCGTTATTCCCGGTTTTCTCCTGAAGTCCAATAGACGCTCTCGCCACATCGAGAATTCGATCTCTCGCTCCCGCGCTCGACGTTTCAACTCCGATGACAACTTGAGTGTTTGCGCTTCCCGCAAGCAGGAGGAAAATCGCGAGCAGGCCATGATTCATTTGGTTAATGCGAGCCAGAGATTGAACGCGAACAGGACCACACAGAAGATGAACGACCCCTGAACGAGAAACACGAACTGAGCGTTTGTAAGCGCTGCCGTGGCTTTATCGAGCCACCCCCAATTCGACTCATCGTCCTGAGTCTTCCTGTCGAGAGAAGCGAAGATCAACTGCCATAGCACCCATCCGAAGAATCCCTCGCTGAAGGTAAACACTGCGGCAAGGACAATGGCTTGAAGAAACCCTGCGTCGAACACCCCTGCGGTTGGGTCATACCACCGGATGAACACCGGAGAGACGAGGAACAGCAGGACGGCAATGGCGAGCGTGAGGAGGTTCGCCCAACTTGAGAAGAAGCGTTTCAGGAATTTCATAATTTGGATGCAATGAGGGCAACTGTGAGGCGACAGGTGGCGAAGATGGTTCCGAAGGAAAGGATGGCAAGCGCAATCCAAAGCCCAATCCCATAGGGAGTCAGGATCGGGAACTTGCGGCAGATAAACCCGATGATCTGTCCCCCGTAAATCAGAACAAGGACAGTCCCGGCGATGGCTGCAAGGAACAGGCAGATGTCCCGCTCTACCGCATTCCGGTGGGCCTCGGCGGTCTTTTTATCAGCAACGACCTTGGCTTTGTTCCAGCCAATATAGGCGTCATCAAGTTCCTTCGCCATGGCGTGGATCTTGATCTGCTGCGCGGCGAGATCCTTCAGTTGCTCCTTCTCATTGTCTCCCGCCTCTTTCAACTTCGATTCCAGAGATTCGATTTTCTGGTTGGCGAACCGAGCATCCGTCTGGAACTTCTCAATCTGCTTATCCTGATCTGTGACGATTTCTCGAAGTTCGTCATTCTGGCTGGAAAGGCCGCTGACAAGTTTCTTCTCCTGCGGCGTCATGGCGGAAAAGCACGTTGAGGCGAAGATTGAAAAAAGTAGGATGTATTTCATTTTGGAGAATACTTTCCATCCGTATTGGGATGGACAAGTTCACGGTTTTTGTTGATCGCAAGCCAATCTTCAGATCGCCACACAAAGCCAAAACCTTCCTCGTCCACAAAAAATCGGTCAGTTGCTTTTGCGTCCGCAATTTCCATCTCAGAGCAGGAGTTGCTACTGACGATTGCGCCGCCATTAGTTGCAAGCTGCTTAAGAAATTGTATAGCCCTCATTTTCCGAGAAGTTTCCTGATCTTGTAGTCATTCTGGTCAAGGAGGATGATCGCCCTGCCGTTCAGCCCCCGGAGAACCTTTCCACTCTCCTGCATCGACAGGATCGCTTTCTTGATTTCCTTGCTGTCGCTCTCCGCGAGGCTGATCGTCTCGGTGATGTCCTGTGAGCGTTTTGTCGCTGCCGATAGATCCGGCGATGCAGCAGCATGGGGCCGTGCCGAAGAACACGCAAACATACTCAGGCAGATGAGGACAATGGTGCATTTCATGGCTTCGGATTCTTGAGCTTGTAAATCTCCAGATCAATGTCGGCCTGCTTGAGCTGAATCGCCGACATGCGGGACTCGAACTCAGGCCGAGAAATCAACTGCGCTAACTGATCTTTCAGTTCCTTTTGATACTGCACCATGTTGGAAGCCAACTGCATTCGGCTGTTCTCCTGATTGGCCTTCATCTCAGGCACGGTGACTTCAAGGACGGAAACCTTCCGGTTAATCTCGGCCCCAGTGGTAGCAATCGTCGTCATCGTCCAGAGCGTGAATCCGGCAATGATGGTTCCGGCAACTCCTGTGAACCATTTGAATATGGGGGATTTGAACGGGGACATTTGATCGATCTCGGTGTTGGGCATTAGGTTTGGTCTTTCGTTACAGAATGAAGGTGTTCATAGTCTTATTCGCTGACAACTTCCTCAAAGGTGAACGGTGCGGGCGGGAAGCCAACCTGCCCCGCAACAGCCATGCCCTTCACGGTCTGCAACCATGTGTATAGGGCGACGAGCTTGGGCTTGCTGGCGAGGGCGTTCGCTTCCTTGACCTGCAAGAGCAAGTCCATGAGGGTGACGAGGCGTGATCCGGTGAGGCCAGCGGCAGCAACATGTTGCTCTCCTGCTGTGATCTTCTGCTCCGGTGTCATGCTGGCAGCGCGTTCCGCGAGTCGGGCAACTTGGTCGGCGGCGATCTTCTGCTGCATGGTCAGAAGGCTTCCGTCGATCAGGAAATAGCGGACAGGAGGAGTGCTGGTGCGACCAGACTCAACCAGAGCGGCTTGCTCGTCGGTGATCTGCTCGACGGTTGCCAGTTCGCCAACGGACTGCGGTTCGGTGTCGGATATTCGGTTGATGCCCTTTTGTGGGCCGAGGACGGCGTATTTCATAAGTCGGAAATCCAGTTAAATTTCTGGTTGATCGTTTCGGAAAGCTGACGGCCAAGAGTGTCGTGCCAATCGGGTTTGAGCGGTTTCACTTCGGATCGGATGATGTGTTCGCCGTAGGGCCAACCGAGTTCATGTTCCTTGGTATATTGTTCGACGTTAGCAGGATTGTGCTTGAATGGCTCCATCCCCAAGTATTTCCAAACCTTATCCATTGTTCCCTGCGGGTCAGCGGTCAAATCCTCCGCATGGACGAAAAGCACCTTATCCTTGTGGAGTCGGGCAATCTCATGGAGACGCTGGATGGCGATGCCAACCGGAGCAGTGTCCAGCCAGAACCCGCAACGGCCTTCGATGGTCTGGATGCGGCTGGTATCTTGCTGGCTCATTTCAAGCTGAAACTCTGGATGTTGCTGAAACTTCTTTTCCATAGAGGAAAGCACCCCGCGAATGTCACGGACAGGGACAAGGAGCTTGGCATCAGGATAGAGCTTGAACAGCAACCCTGCACTGCCAATCCAACTGCGACACTTGTCCACGACAATAGGACGGTCAGTCAGGGAATCGAAGGAGTTGGAGATTCCCGCTCGCATGAAGTCCGTGAACAGCTTCTCCCCGTCTGCCGGGTCAGGAATGGAACGGAACTCCTCGGTCTTGAAGAACGCCTTGGAGAGATACATGACCTCATGCACCCCGCTGGTCGCCGTGGCATGGACAAGCGGATTCTGTGCGAGGAGATTTTGCAACAAGGTGCTGCAAGCCCTAGGGAGGCCGGATGTATAGTGGACGGTTTTCATTAGGTAAGGTCAAGCACGACATCAACGCTGGTGTTGCCGCCAATCGTCAGTCCGGTTCCGGCAGTCCATCCGGTATCTGGAAGGGCGTGCAGAACAAGGCTTGCGGAGGTGTTCATGAACATGTCAACTGCTCCTTCTGTGGCATCAAATACAGCCTTTGTTATGCGACAGTTGACACTGGTGAGGCCAGAGCAGTAGTTGAACGCATTGCTGCCAATCGTGGTCACGGAGTTGCCGATGGTCAGGCTGGTGAGGCCAGAGCAGTAGTTGAACGCAGAGTTTCCAATCGTGGTCACGGAGTTGCCGATGGTCAGAGTGGTGAGGCTGGTGCAGTTGTAGAACGCATAGCTACCAATCGTGGTTACGGAGTTGGGGATGGTCAGACTGGTGAGGCCAAAGCAGTTGCTGAACGCACTGTCGCCAATCGAGGTTACGGAGTTGGGGATGGTCAGACTGGTGAGGCCAAAGCAGTTGCTGAACGCATAGTCGCCAATCGTGGTTACGGAGTTGCCGATGGTCAGAGTGGTGAGGCTGGTGCAGTTGTAGAACGCCCTGTCGCCAATCGTGGTTACGGAGTTGGGGATGGTCAGACTGGTGAGGCCAAAGCAGTTGCTGAACGCACTGTCGCCAATCGAGGTTACGGAGTTGGGGATGGTCAGAC
>JBAYUY010000005.1:0-17513 GCA_041674845.1 Candidatus Shapirobacteria bacterium | reverse complement strand
TTTGGCGTCTTCCAAGTAGAATTCATTGTCGTGTCGAACCATGTTTTCAAATATTGTTCTGAATCTGGACGCACTAACCAGAATTCTCTTAAAGTACTCTTAGCAAATATTCTCTCCATTAGTTTCTATTCTGATGCAAAGATAATATAAATTCGCAAAATGGGAACTTTATTTTTACTGATTCATTTCTTTTAGTATGGTTGGCAACGGGAAGCATATGCTTTGTGGCGGACTTTAAAAGACAAATCTTTCTGTCCACGCTGATTTATATTTGAAACTAATATACTCATTTTCATAACGTAACCCGCCATAAAGTATATGCATTGTTGGGCATAGTGCTTTATTTTTTAATGAATTTTGCAACTAGTTTTTCACCCTCACTAAATATTTCAATGATATAGAGGCCATTATTTAATCCTGATACATCTATGAAGTTGTGTAAATATTTTTCACTTAATTCCAACTTCCCTGATATATTATAGACGTTTACTCTTTTTTGCTTACCAGGATAAAAATCATTAAAATAAATTGTATTAGTGGCTGGATTTGGGAAAATATAAAATTGATGGTGATCGTTTTTCAATTTTTCAGTAGTGCCAGTTAAAATATAAGAAATAGGCATTTTAGTTAAACATAAACAATAATTTGAATTTTGACTTTTCCTTACTTGTCCTAATACGACAAGATTATCGTTATCAATGATTATCTTTTCCCCAACATGAACATAATCTTCACTGTCCTTGAATATTGAGACGGAATCACCGCTTTTTGTGATACTTAGGATAATCATTCTTGACCAATTATAATTTCCAAACGCTCCAGTTAGGTATAACATATTTGTGTCAGTACAGATTGAATAATAATTAAAGTTCCCATAATTCCTTGTCCATTCGACAGTTGAATTCTCCAATTGAAAAATTGAATAATTCTCATTATCAGTAGCAAAATAGTAATTTTCCCCATCATATACAGTAGCGGTGCACTCTGCCCAGTCCATTTCTGTAAAACCTAGATATGATGTCATCGTTCCTCCACTATTGTACTTAATCTTTGAAGGCCAGCAACTTTCTGGAAATTGAGGTGGTTGATTTTCTCTAAAATCACTTCCTAATACTACGATATCATTATTGTCTAATTCTACAATTTCAGAGGTCTGCACTTGTACAGTATATTGGTTCCAGATTATATTTCCAAGACTATCAGTTCTTATTAAATTATAATCAGGAAACCCTGACCCTGGAAAGTGTTGACTTAATGAAAGAATTAAATCAAAGTTTGAAAGTTGCTTAATATATCTAATTATAGCATACTCATAATCAACATATTTCCTGCTCCACAAAGAGTCACCCTGTTTATTAATTTTCATCAAATAACCTATGTTATCAATACTTCCAGCTATATAATATCCTCCTTCAGTTTCTTGAACTTTGGTTCCAAAAAAATTTATTGATTTCTCCCATAGAAATTCTCCATCTTGATCTACCCTTAATATCAAGCTACTTGCTAAGATTAAGTATCCACCTTCACTGCATTTTACAAAATCTCTGTAATAAACATTGCTAGAATACTCATAATACTTTTTTGTAACTTGTGCTTGAGATCCTAATACAACTATATTGCAAAGTATAAAACACACCAGAAACTTCTTCATAGATTTAAATATTTATTCTGTTTATATGATATTTAATTTGTTATTGCTCCAAGTTGATGCTAATGCTTTTGTCTCTCATAGCATTGTGCCCAACGGGCGTGCATATGCTTTGTGGCGGACTTCAAAAGACAAATCTTTCAGCCCACTACAATTTATATTTGAAACTAAAATACTCATTTTCATAACGTAACCCGCCATAAAGTATATGCAGTGTTATGTGTAGTGCTTTATTCGATTATTAATTTTCTTGATCCAATAATTCTATTGTATGAATCAAAAACTTGAACTAAATATAGTCCGTGTTTATAATTATCAGTCCTGATTACAAATTCTTTTGTTTCAATCTTTTTATAAAAGACCAATTCTCCAAGATTGTTATAAATCAGTAGATTATTAAAAGAATTATCTTTAATGTCGATACGTACAAGAACTTTACTTGACGCAGGGTTTGGAATTATTTGGAGAAGGATTTCATCGTCCTTTTCATTTTGGTCTATTGATGTAATTAATTGGCAGAAACACCTGTTACAATTAGGGTTGTCTAAATATAATACGGTGTCATTGTGTTTAAAACATGCAAATGTATAGATGTCTCCGCATAATGTTATGTCATAGATTAGTGGGTTAAAGAGCCCATAAAAATTTATACTTCCAACCCCTTCAACCCAAGTATCTCCCAGGAAGCTTTCTAGAATCCAACTTTTTCTATACTGATTGTTTTCGAGTAAAATGGAATCAGTCGCTGTAACTACTTTAAAGTGGTCATGTTCCTCCAAACTAAGATTGTTCTCACATAAATGGGCACCAATATGATAAAAGATCGTGTCTCCTGATTCAAGGTTGAAATCGTATAATATTGATTCATTAAATCCAGGAATTAAACAAAAAACTTGTCTATTTGCATTCTCTCGAATAGCAGCAAAATAGGTCGAATAGGGATTTAATATCGTAGAGTCATACATTTCATAAACTTTCTGGTATAGAGTTGAGTTTATTACAGTATCCCCGTATATTGCATATCTAAAATTCCAATTATACCCAGAAAAGATATTATGCCCAACAGTATTCCAAGTAGCATTTGAATCTGGAAATGTAAAGAATTCCTGTGAGATTGAATATTTTCCAATTGTCATTAAAAAGATAAGCAAAGTAATTTTTATTGTTCTCATCTTAAAATAGTTTGGTTTCTCAGCATTACACATAACGGGAAGCATATGCTTTGTGGCGGACTTTAAAAGACAAATCTTTCTGTCCACACTGATTTATATTTGAAACTAAAATGCTCATTTTCATAACGTAACCCGCCATAAAGTATTATGCATTGTTACCTGCTGCCATTTTTTCCATCAGTTTGATGTTCATTTAGTTGTCATTGTTGTAACGCCAATAATAACTCCAAAATTCCCATCTGTTTTCGTCCAATCTTGTTCGGGTAAATATATCTTTGAAACAAAACCATCAAGATACAACGCATTTTTACAACCTAAACTTTGGAAGAATTTAGCAAAGTCATAAAAGTTAATTTCATTCTTTGACATGGCAAAAACCACTTTGTTGTCAGGCAAAATACCAACACCGTTTCTGATATTAAGATTTGTAGAGCCGTCTTTAAATGCAGAGTGTATTTCTCCATCAACAATTAACATAGGTCCAGATTGTGTTGCATATTTTATTTCCCCGTAGTTGACAAAGTCCGCTGTCTGACAAACAAATGGTTTATTGTCTTTAGTAATGTAAAAAACACCGTTTGGTCTTAAATAAAAATTTCCATGTCCATTTGCCGTGTCCAATGGAGCAAGCGTATTTGCGTTTTGAATAAAAAGCCCTTGTGGCGAATAGTCCTTTTTGAACATTCCTCCGTTCATCGCGAATTTTAGTGTCAGGTTTTTGCTTTCAACATATGTCTTTAGATTTTGAAAACTTCTCAGTATCTCACCGCTATCGTTTTTCCAATATAGTTGTAAGTCTTGGGTTTTAGTGTCAATCGAATAAGTTAATATTTGGTCATCAACTAACTTTTGTGTTGACGTTAAAGCAATTAGTCCGACTGTCAAAAGCAACAATAAACTCACTTGTTTTATTTTTTCGTTTAGTTTCAATTCCTGGTCGTTTTTAGTTTGCTGTGTTTTTTTATGGTTGCAGGTAACGGGAAGCATATGCTTTGTGGCGGACTTCAAAAGACAATTCTTTCTGTCCACTACGATTTATATTTGGAACTAACATGTTCATATTCAGACCGTATCCAGCCATAAAGTATATGCAATGTTAGCCGCTGGTATTATTTATAATATATAGATTTAAGTAGTCTTTTTGTTAAATACACTCCAGTTTTTCTAATCCTTGGATCGTAAACAGGAGAGATAATTCTATCATAATAAACTACTTTCTTATTCTCAGTGTCAAATACAATCAGTCGGAGATTGGAGGTGAAGGTTGGATGTTCTACTGGTATAACTGGTCCTGAAACTAGGTATAGTTTATCCCAGTCTATTTCCAAATTGCATGTTTTAGCAATGCATATTTGGTCTGATAGGAATTACTGAGTATGCTTAGAAGGGTGTCGCAAGAGATTTCGTTGAACCCCTTTGTTGGTATGTCTAGCTGATTATAAATTTCGCTATACAATTCAGGACTTATTTGCAAAAGCGGTTTTTTTTCTATTTTGTATTTAGAGGAGAGTAAGTCTATAGTAACACTGTCAATTAGAGTAATGTTGGCATTTACTAAATTTGTATCAATGATTTTTTTGTCGTGTCTAATTTCAATAATATTAACAAATGGTTCAAACACAGTTAATTCTTTCAATGATTTTTTGTTATTCTTGAAGTCAGTGGAATATTTGAAAGAATTACAACTAGTCAAAAGAATTACAAGACAACAAATCAATGTCATATCGAATTTAGGTTTCTGATAATTTGACTTCATCTTATTTTTTTTGGTTTTCGATACTTGCGGCTAACGGGAAGCATATGCTTTGTGGCGGACTTCAGAAGACATATCTTTCTGTCCACGACGATTTATATTTGGAACTAAAGTATTCATTTTCATAACGTAACCCGCCATAAAGTATATGCAGTGTTGGGTGCTGGTGTTATTTTGTCTATTGGCTTTTGTAATTCTGATTTGTTTTTGTTGTCCACGGTTGTTAGACAGCTAATTATTTAATTCTTTTATAATAAATACCTCCTTTTCAAAGATCAACTTCATAAAGGATTATATATTAGATAAGTAACGAATTATCCATGTTTCCCAATTATCGGATTTAATTCTTTGGCAAAATGAAACTCTAAAACATTCACTAAATCAGCCATTTCAGGTTCAAATTCAAAAACATAAACTCTCAATTTCAATGATAATTCTTTCGCCCAATGATAAAGTTGCAAGCCGTGTGCGTATGAAAGAGTTCTGTTTTTATGAGTATGATATCCCAAATGCATTATCAACCGCCCCCAAAAAAGACTTTTTACTTTGCCAACATACAAAATATTGCTGTTTTTTGGATAATTATCTTTGATAGCAGGCCTATTTCGATCTGTTGTGTTGATTTTCTTAACGATAGTATCTGGCTTTATGTCCGACAAAATTTCGAAATAATAAACGCAAGGACTATTTTCTATTTTTTTAAGCTTATCAAATAAATCTTTGTATTTTATAGAATCTCGAATGTTTTCATAAATGTATTTTTCTTCCAAATCTGAACAGTTTATTTCATATTCCGAAATACTTTTTGCACCTATTTCAGCAACTTTTCCAAATATCTGGGCAATATTTTGTCCAAATTCCTTTATTTTTTCGTTATCGAATTGCATAATCATTATAATTCTAATATTAATTTAATGGTTTTACTGGATATGCGGGCAATTTAAAAGATATGAAATCATCAAATCCCACTACATAAAATTTAAAAGTAACTTCGCCCGAATCAGTTAGCCAAAAATTACCTGAAGTATCCAATTTAGTTTGGTCGTCAAATGCTGAGATTGCCAAATAATGTTGGGATGGCCCTTCACTTGGGTTTATGCCATTTTTTTTAACTACATAATCATAATGGGCATACTCATTTGTTAAACTTAAATTAAATGTCGTGTTATAGTCTAATACTCCATTAGTAGCATTACCTAAATAGTCATATCCTGCATAAGTAAAATCAATGTTACCTGTAGCAAAGCCGTTATAACAATTAACTGTTAGATCAGTTGGTTTTTTATCTTTATCGTATTCGTTATCCATAACCCATTTACCAAAAACATTAGTATACCAAATTCTATTATCGTAATAATTAAATTGCCCGTGTAACTTTCCATCTTTATAATTGGCTTTTATAATCATTTTTCCTTGTTGACGAGAATTATTTGAGGAATAAGTAAGGGAATATGCACCGTGTCGTACTTTATTTCCACTCGAATCAAGATAATAACTATATTTTCTTATTGCTAAACCATCATCACTCTTCTCAGTAACTGTTTTTATACTTCCTCGTTGAGGTGCAGTGTGATTTAAATCTTTGTATGTAACTCCAGCCCTTTCATATTGTAGTTTCAAGCGCTCTTGTAATCTTGCTTTTTTGTCTTTTTCTATCTTTGAAATGGTGCTGGCGTATGAAATTGAATCTTGAATTGCTTTGGCTCTTTGAATGGAATCTTGCTGTAATTTAATATATTCAGGACTCTTTCGCATACGAACATCTGATATTGACAGCCCTACAAATTCTTTATGCCCAAACATTCCTGCCGAACCCATTGTAGAACATATTGTATCATTACCCGTAATTATCCAATCATAATACCATTTGTTATCTTCATATTTTTTTGGCTTCAACCACTCTTTTTTGATTATTTCATCTTTACGAAGACCAACATAGTTATTGAATTGAGAAGAACGAGGTTTTACCAAAATATAAACACTATCGCCAAGGACATACCATTCTCCTGAGATTTCACCTTTTGAAGGATTATCAGCAAGTTTATTGCTATTCCAAACTGGGTCATAGATGCTAAAATTCAAAGTCTTCTTCTTTGCGCCTTTAGGTTTTTCAACTTTTGGTAAATTTTGCCCAATTGCGAGGAATGCAAAGAGCATTAATGTTATTAATAATCCACTTTTTCTATAAGTTGATTTCATATATAATTGTATTAAAATGATTTTCACAATATCTTATCTATCATAGTTTCTGATTTTCTTTGATTTCTGTTCTTTTAGTTTGATCAAGAGAAGGACACCTTTTTGACTTACCGATTTTTTTTGTGATCTAATATCTTCTGTCATTTAACTTTCAAAATTTGATGGTCGTTCCTTACACTTGCACCCAACGGGAAGCATATGCTTTGTGGCGGACTTCAAAAGACAAATCTTTCTTGCCACAACGATTTATATTTGAAACTAAAATACTCATTTTCATAACGTAACCCGCCATAAAGTATATGCAGTGTTGTGTGCCGTATTTATTTTATTTGATATTCAACAAACAATGTCGCAGTCACTCTAACAGTTCCTTTACTTATTGCGATTGATTTATTTTTTGAAACAGCAACTTCTTCCATATCGAATTCTGCTTCATATTTGGATTCATTTGCTTCTGGCATTGAAGCGGAAATTTCAACATTCCCTATTTTTAAGATTTCTTTCTTAGATTCTGGTAGTTTTCCTAAGAGTATGTCAGTAAGAATTCCCGACTTCTCTAACGCATTTACATATGCTTCATTTTTCAAACTGTCAAGTCTTGAATGAGAATAACTTAGTCCACCAAGATCAAGGTTTCTATTTTCCAATAATTCAGTGTAGATCTCGTCAAGTTTCTCAATGTTCCTTACCGTTACAAATACAGTTGTTGAACTTCTATAGCCTTCAAATACACTTGAATTATTTCTCCAAGCATAACTTTTATTCATATCAACTGAAGTTGTAAGAATGTCGTCTTTGTTTATTCCAAAGGATTGCAAATTAGTATTCAATTCGTTAGATTTGTCAACTAAGCATTTCTTTGAATCTTTTATTGATTTATCTAAACAATTTAAATCTATATGAAAGGTCGCCATATCAGGAAGAGTCTCTACTTCTCCCAATGATTTTATCATAATAGTCTTAAATTTTGACGGTTCACCTGTCGAGGTGTTTTGGCAGCTTACTAATACCAAAAAGCTAAAAATTCCAATTAATTGTTTCATTTTATGTAGTCTAATTTATATGGCACACAACGTTTCGCATATGAAGCGGTTGCGATTTCTGGCGCTTCTTTTTCAATTTCCAGCTTAGTTAATTTCTTATTCATAGTTTCAAGTTCGCACTAAACCGCAACTGCTTTATTATGCGGTGTTAGGGCACGTGATTTATTTATTCATCCAGTCTTTAAATTTTTGCATTTTATCGGCATTATCAGAAATCCATTTATTTACGTCTGCTGAATTTGTCGATTGAGAAATATAATAACTAAATGCCTCACAATTATCAGATTGCACCAAGTCATAAAATTTTGTAACATATAAATCCCACCAGAATCCTTTATTTTCTTTTTTTAATTCTCCTAAGACACTGAAAAATCCTTTATTCGTCTCTATGAAAAAGTCCATTTCGCTCTTATTTTTGTTTTCTTCTGTATATCTAGATGCAGCTAATAAACTGATCATCATGTCTGCTGCTCCAAAAAAGCTATCTTTTGTAGAAGAATTAGGAACATGCACAGTAATATTTTTTTCGTTTTCTTCTTTAACACCTTGACCTAATTGGTCAACTAAACTGTTGTAATTAATTAAGGATCTTTTAGAATTTGGTTCTAGCATTAGAAAATAATATAAAGGCAAAATAGATTTCACTCTTTCCCCTTTTGCCTTCACGGTTGCTGACAAAATAATGTGGCTAGTCCCATGTGAAGGTTTTGCTATTATCGCATTAATTGAAGCTTTCTCCGCATTATCATAATCCTTTTGTTTATAAGAAGTCAATGCAAGATTATAGTTTAACAAATTGCTATTGGGAAATTTTTCTAATCCTTCTTGATATGCCTTAATTGCCTTATCTGGTTTATTGAGCATATCAAACGAACTACCTAAAACGATATATGCTCCATGTTGATTTTCTGCGTTTTGTTCAATAACTATTTTACTATACTTCACAGCATTATCATATTGTTCTGCTGCCATATATGTAAAGGATAGCTCATAATTGGCTAAAGTTGAATTTTTATCGATTTCTAAGGCTGCCTTATATTTAGAAATTGCTTCATCATACTTTCCTTGGTCATGTAATTCAGTTCCTTGGGAGACTAATTCTTTAATTTTATCATCCTGTCCAAATAGATTATAAGTTAAGAATAATCCCAAAGCCATTGTTGTCAATAATCTCATTTTATTTTACTTTTAGGTTAATATTGTTTCTAAGCTATTAAGTTCCGTTCTTTTCATGTGCCCTAACGGGCATGCATATGCTTTGTGGCGGACTTCAAAAGACAAATCTACCTGTCCACGACGATTTATATTTGGAACTAAAATACTCATTTTCATAACGTAACCCGCCATAAAGTATATGCATTGTTGGCACACGTTTTTATTTTATTCTTTTTCCAAATTCATTAAATTTCAAACTTTCTGTCCATTTGTCATTCTCAAATATCCAAATTGAACTTAGTGTCTTTCTGTCTTTGTAATGCATGAAATTAAATATTGATCCTGAAAATCTATTATCTGAAAATTGTCCATTCTTAATGGAAAAATCGTTCTCTATGATCCAATGCCCTTGTTTTCTGTTGAATCTGTCAGATTTGTTAATTGTATCTCGACTCGCCAATTCATATCTTGGTTTATAAAACTTGAAATTCTTATTGATATTCATGCTCTTATTTAGTGGCTTATTCCTGATGTGAAGTTTTACGTTCCAAACTGTATCATTTAATTGTTGTAGTTCGATTTCACCTTCGTTTTGCAAAGCTTCAAGACTGTCTGGCCAGTCACAAAAACAACCCCAATTGAACGTCGTATTAAAGAAAGCAGGATTATTGGTGAAATACTTCTCTCGTCCAGTTTCAGGTTTTATTTCAAACTGAATTTCTTCATAGTATTCTTCATCACTCGTGTTGGCATAGTCAGTATTCTTATAGATATAGTGAAATACTATTTTGTCTCCCTGTTCCCGCTCTTTTATCTTGTCTGAAGAAATTTTACAGTTAGTATAGAAATTAAAGAGGCTGTCGGCAGGAATCATTTCTGGAATTTCCAATGTAGTCTTATTTGAATCTATGTTTGTTGTATCCTGTTTTGTGCCTCTGTCTGAACAAGCCACTAAAAGGAATGTGATCAATAATATGTGGAAGGTTCTTTTCATAAATGTGTGCCAACGGTTGAGGCTAAACGCTGGCGGGCAGTTTTGAAAACATCTCTTTCCGGCCAGCACAATTTTCAATAAATGTACAATCTTTCTTTTATCAACCAAGCGCCCGTTAGCGTTTAGCCTTTGTTATGGGCAGCCTTTCTATCTTCCATACATTTCATACAATGTGTTTAAGCTGAGTCCATCGTTTTCGTGGAGTGTCCAAAAGTCGCTGATAGTATAAATAATTTCAATTTTTTCTTTTTCTGGTCCAAATTGATAGTCTGTAAGAAGACAAACCTTTTTAATTGGTGAATTGTCAAGTGCGATTTTAAGTAACTTGTCAATGTCAGATTTATATTGGTTCAGAAACTTGAACCTAAATTGTTGGTTCGCACCATGATTGTCAGTCAATTCGTTTTCGTCAAACTCTGGAATAAAAATTTCAGTTGGTTCAAAATCCCAATCAATAATTTGTCCTGCGAAAAAGCCACCATCTTTGTCGTCTTTTAAGTCTGGATTTCCAATGTGGATGATTACACCATTTTGTTTTCGGAGAAAGTCGTAAAAGAGTCCACGGTGGCTTTCAAGTTTACTTTCTTCAATAATAGCAATGTCAAAGTCAGCCTGATTTAAGCCAAGTCCTGTCGAGTTAATTGAAGCTATTTCTATTGTCGGCATTGTTTTTTAAGGTTGCCCATAACGGGTGTGCATATGCTTTGTGGCGGATTTTAAAAGAAAAATCTTTCTGTCCACCATGATTTATATTTGAAACTAAAATACTCATTTTCATAACGTAACCCGCCATAAAGTATATGCATTGTTATGGGCTGCCTTTTATTCTTAGTAATCTCGTAAACTATCTTTATTTTATTCTCTCCATTCATATAAGCTCTTGCATATGTCGTTCAAGTGCAAATTATCTAACAATTTTATCGTTTCAATTTCTTAACATGTATTTAAATCTCAGGATTGCAAACTCGAAATACCAGTAACTCCATGAGGTAGTTCTCGATGTCAAGGACTGTAAGGATGACTTAACCATACTAAATAAGTAGATATCGCGATATACATTAAAATAAGAACCATTTTAAAGTAATTGTTCTTTATTTTCTGTAGAATAATTACCATACCGATGAAAGAAAAAAAATGTATGATAAAGACGATCATAAAAACTGGCATGCCGACTAAACCTGTATAAGGAAATATTTCAGATAAAATCCATTTACTTATGAATGGACTAATGAATGAAACAAATAGTAATAGCAGAACAATTCTTTTCAATAACATTTACTTCTCTCTTGGTTTAATATGTCTAACTTATAATAATTTAATTCTTGTTCGATGTTCAACGTCTATTCTAAACGTAATTGGTTTAATTTCTTAGATAACTTGGCAAATATGTTTGGCAGTCTGTTGTAAGGTTGCCCATAACGGGCGTGCATATGCTTTGTGGCGGACTTCAAAAGATAAATCTTCCTGGCCACATTGATTTATATTTGGAACTAAAATACTCATTTTCATAACGTAACCCGCCATAAAGTATATGCAATGTTACCTGCAGTTTTTTCTTAGTTTTTATATGGTTCCCAAAATGAACCATTTACATTTCTATAAATATCCATCAAAATTTCTTTAGTCTTTTGATTATGAGGATTTCGGTTTTCTTCTCTCAATTTTTCCATGACAGAAATCTGTTCAGATCTGTCCATTGTATGATACATTGTGAAAAACAGATTCTTTAAACTGATTATTGGATAAATCTTGCCGTCAAAATCGTAATCGCATGGAATCGGTATTATCAAATTTTCTGAGTATTCGAAAATTAACAGTAACAATATTTCTCTTGTAGTAATTAAGTTCCCTGTTCTCAAGAAGTATTTTGCAATGTCGATATATGCTAATGATTTTAATAATGAGTCTTGCGATGAATTAATTACTGCATCAGTAATTTTCAACAAACTACTATCATATTTAACATTTCCTTTGTTGTCTGATGTTATGTGTTGGTAAGACATTGGACCAAGTAGGTTGCAATATTCATATTTTTGATAAAAGTCTCGAGAATTATGGTTTATAATATCTATTAGATATTCCAAAGCAATATTGAGTTGTCTGTCTTTTTTGTAATGCAGCAATAATTCATATTTTGTAAGTCCATTTTTATTGTTCTTTTGTTCAACAGTATTAACAAAATCAATTTCGTTAACTACATATTTTGCTGATATATATCTTGTTTCATCCATTAATTCATCAAAATAGGAATACCAATTTGCACTCTCTTTCTTTCCTGAAAATTTTGTTCCACAGTCAACTTGAAACGTATGTTGCATCAAAAAAGAGGTGTCAAGTCGAACATTTACATTGTCACCTACAACAAAGAAGGTACTGGATTGAGCATACGTCTTAATAACAAATGCTAAAATGAATAATGCAAGTATTGTAGTTTTCATGTCATTTAAAATTGCAGGTAACGGTTGCAGCTATGTGGAGTGCGGCAGAGAGAGAGTACTGCCTCTGTCATACTCGTAATGAGCCAAGCCGTTGCATAATTTTTTATTTATTTAAAATTTCAATCGTAAAGATAATTTATTTTCACAAATATAAATCGGCTTGGCGGGTTTTCGGGGGAGTAACGCCCTTCAAATTTCCCACGATTGCCGCATTACATATAGGTGCTGTTAGCGCTTGTTTTTCTTATTAACTATCTGTGGGATAATTCTTTTTTTGCTAATTCTCGGACTTCATTAGTAAGAGTTGTTTTCCCTTGTACAATATTTTCTAATTCTGCAACTGTTTTTGATTTTAATATTCGATTCCAATCATATGTCCCTTTGTAATTACTTCCATGTTTCAAAGTGCTGATAAAAATATTTCTGTGAAATAATATTTTAACTGCAATTGAAATTATTGAAGCAACTGGGAACATCAAAAATGGATAGAATTGTTTAACTTGATTGAAATCGAGATTGCCTAAAACTGGGATAAATAAAAAAAGGAAAACTAATGGAAGTAGATATTTAATTACAGCATAAGTATAGTCTATTTTGTAGGATATTTCATTGCCGCTAATTGAAACTACTGTTCGTTTTGAGAAACCTCTCCAAATATTAAATTTAAGGTATTTCGATGGTTCAAATGAAATAAATTCTGCTTCGATTGTTAATTTGTCATTTTCAATTCTTTTAATATTATCATAATCTGTTTCGCTTAAATTACTTACAAGATTATCGAGGATTTCTTTTTTATTTTCTGGCTGAATATTCCTCCTAAACGTTATTGTAAATATTGACATTGTATGCTATGTTGTTTTTTAAAATTAGCGCTAACGGTGGCGTGTATGAAACGTTTGGCATTTCGAAGCACTTTCCTGTCAAGTTACAAGTGCCTTTGATACAAGCTGAAACGCTCGATAACCCACTGACTGCCAAATGTTTTATATACGATGTTGTACGCTGGCCTTTATTATTTCTTTGTCTATTTATCTCATAATTAATGCACTGTCGCTCAGTTCGTGTGTCGGAGCGGGACGGGCTTGAAGGCTCTTTTGGCATTTTTGGATTGAGGGCAAGCCTTGCGGGAATGCCAAATGTGCCTGAGAGCGAAGGGATGGTGTGTGTTTGGTTCGTTCTCATGCTACAATTTTAAGTAATTCAGTCCGTATATTTTGCCAATCTTGATTTAGGTTTATAGACATAATCCTAATTTTATGGTTCTCATATTTAAATGAATGGACAAAATTATTTTGGATAGATGGATAAAGTAAAATTCCTTGACAATTAAGGGTAAGTTCGGAATCAGTTTCTTGGTTTTTCAGATATGAAAACAGTTGGTATAGGTTATTTGAATTTACTTTTTGTCTATCGTATCTGGTTTGAAATGCTTCTTTGTAATATTTCGTGTCGATTATTAATTTTTGATTCTTACTTTGTAAAGTAATATCTGTCAGCATTGTAGGGAGCATGTCTAAATCCTCTGCATTATCAGATTCAAACTGCCATTTAATTGAATCACTTGAAACAGAAAAGTCCGTTTCTACTTTATAAAAGTTTCTTACAAAAGCTTCAAACAACCTTGCCATAGCCTTTTCTTCACGCGTAAAATCCATGAATTTATAATTTCCTTTTGACTCGTCAATAAATAAATTCTCATTTACAATTTGGCACACTTTTAAAATGAAATCATAGTGATAATTATTACGATGTAACCTAATTTGATTAAACATTGACTTTCGAATAACTATTTCAGAAATGGGTGGTAATTTCAAATAGATTTTATGTAATTCGTCTTTTAATGATGAATCTAAATTCTTTGTTCTTAGCAATTTTCCTATTGTCGTTTTCAAAATTTGATTGTGTAGAATATCATAATCAAATTCATCGTAAATACAAGCTGTTTTGCTTAAAGGAAGAACATTTTGTTTTATTGTTGCAGAAAAATTGAATTTCCCTTTAATGCCCATTATCACATCTTCATGTTCAATGTAATATCTATCCAAACCTTGCTTTAATAGTCGTGAACAACTATTTGAGAGGACTTTTGCAAATAAGTCAATTAATTCAGTTGAATCAATTTCATTTACATCAACTATTTCACTTTCTTCAAGCTTATTCCACGCATAACAAAGCAAATAATAGATATTTTGAATTGGGATTTGCATGATTATGACAAAAGCAGATTAATTTCATTATCAACTTTTTCGCTGTCATCAAACCAGTATTCTTCCAATAATGGTCTTATTTCAAACTTTACAATATTCTCAAACCATTTTCTTTCATTTTCAGAATTTGCGTTGCAAAAGAAACTATGTCCAATTAAAAAGCCAGCGCCCAAATTTTTATCTGTTTTTATCTTTGCATTTAATAAATTGAGTTTTGAAGTCATTTCCTGTATAAAATCTTTTGAAAAGCCTTTAGAACTAAGGAATTCCTTAAATCTGCTATTAAATTTTGGTTCTAAAGTAATAAACCTAAATCGTCTACGTAAAGCATAGTCAACTATAGCTAATGAGCGGTCGGCAGTATTCATTGTGCCAATCAAATAGAGATTTTCAGGAACTGAAAATAAGGCATCATCTTTTTCAGAATAGGTTAATGGTACACTATATTTTCCTCTTTTATCAGATTCAATAAGCATCATTAATTCGCCAAATATTTTACTTAGATTCCCTCTATTTATTTCGTCTATAATAAAGAAAAACTTTTGGTCTGGTTCTAATTCTGCCTTTTTACAAAACTCATAGAATATGCCGTTTTTAACCTTGAAACTTTTTTCTGAAGGTCGAATTCCTTGAATAAAATCTTCATACGCATAGGATTGATGAAATTGAATCATCCTGATTTTTGTATCATCAGTATTCTTCATCATTTCATAAGCAATTTTTTTAGCTACGAAGGTTTTTCCAACACCGGGAGGGCCTTGCAAAACAATATTTTTCTTAACTTCAAGGGAATGAGTGATTTCTTTTATTTCTTGCTCATCCAAAAAAGGTTTTTCAGGGTCGTCAGAAAAAGAATAATGCTTTATTTCAATTTTTTCAATTTCCTTTTCAGTGATGATGTTTTTTTCATCAATTAAGTCACGTATAATATCGAATTCATCAGCAGTAAGACTAAATAAACTTCCTTGATTATTGATAAAAACTTCGCAGTTTTCGAGTCCTTTTGTTTCTTTTAATTCATCCCATGAAATTGGATCTTTGACAATTTCTTTTATTTCAAAGTTTATTATTTCTCCCTCGTTATCATCAATGTGCAATCCTTCTGTAATTTCAAATATTGCTTTAATTTGTTTTACTGGTGTACTCTCGTATCCAATAACCAAATCCCCTGGTTTTGCTTCTTCGAAATATTTATAAATCCTACGTTTGTTTCCTTTGTCGTTATGTGATGTATAAGATTGAATATCGCCAAGTTCGTAACTGTCAATTCGCCAAATTTTAGGATTAGCATTTAACCACCAAAAGTTTTGTGATTCAGAATCTTTTGGCAATGCTTTAGGTGGTGGTAATATTTCCTTTCCTGATTCTAAGTCATTAAAAATCTTTCCAAATGCAGAATTACTTTGAATGTATTTCTCTTTTATACTGCTCCATTTTAGAGTAGGTGTAAATGTATCAGGTCTGAAAATGGTCTTTTCAAAATCAACTAATTGGTTTATTAGCCATTTTACCTTTCTAATATGTTTGTTTTCTTTTCTATCAGGTTTAAACTCATATTCGCCAGTAATGACGCCTATCCCTAGTGCTTTACTTTTTCCTTTATTGGCAATAACAACGTCTCCGATACTTGCATCTCGAAAGTTTTCAATATTCCAGATTTGATTTGAATTATCGGAATCTTCAACGCCCAAATCTTCAGCAAGTGTTTCTGTTGTATAAGTTTTTAGGTCTGTCAAATCATCCCAACCAATAGCGATTATACTATCTTTATAAAATTCATCCCAATAAATGCCATTTTCGCCTGGTGCGAATTTCCAATAGTTTATAAGTGCATTGTTCTTTCTTTCAACCGATTCTTTTGAAGCTTTAAGTTTTAAAATCACTTCCTCAATCGTGTTGAAATCCTCAAGATTATTTGATGCCTTGTCATTTATATCCCAGCCAGCCAAAATACCTGCTTCAATTTTTTCTGCACCAATTTTTAAAAATAATTGATATGCCTTTCTATGTGAGATTTTGTTTTCAGGAAATCCCGCAATCCAACAATATGAAGTACCATAATTTTGAGGGCCATTAAAATCAACGATATGACTTTTATAATTTTTTAGCTTTAATGCTTTTTCAAGACCATCAACAACTTTATCTAACGCTTTATTTGTCTCACTATTAATCGGATTTGTGTAGATAAATGGAAAGAAAATACAAAAATTTCTTTGCCAGTTAACAAAAGGGGATTTCTTTTTTTTAGGATAGTTCTTTAAGGCATTTACTAATGTATCGCCGTATTTTGAAAAATATTCTTCGTCTTTTTCAATTATTTTAGTCTTAATGTTCTCAACTGTTTCAGAACTAATCTGAGTGCCTTCCTTTAATAAATGAAGAATGTCAAATCGCAATAAATTAACAGGCTGAAACCTAGTTGCAGAAAAGTCTGAACGCACAAAACTAAAATCATTTATTAATCCTTCAATTTCACTTTTTGGCTTAGAATTCAAAGAATCAAAAAGATACTGTTCACTTTGTTCTAATTTTTTAAGTTCTTTAGCATGTCTTTGAATTATATCTATTGCTTTCTGCATAATTTTATTTTTAAAAGTCTATCAATTTAGCACTAATTTATCAACGAAGCAGATGCGGTGGCAAAAAAAGCATGTGTTTGGCAGCGAAGCGAGGCTTGCAGGGATGGGCTGACAAACTCTTGCTTTTGTGGGTTGGCCTTTTTCTCTTTTTTCAAATCTGCAATCATTTTACTGCTGTGTCGGTTTTTTTTGGCTTGCGTACAACGGGCGTGCATATGCTTTGTGGCGGACTTCAAAAGAAAAATCTTTCTGCCCACACAGATTTATATTTGGAACTAAAATACTCATTTTCATAACGTAACCCGCCATAAAGTATGATGCATTG
>JBAYUY010000004.1:0-21171 GCA_041674845.1 Candidatus Shapirobacteria bacterium | reverse complement strand
CTCGGGAGTCTGTGTAGCTGGAGATTGCATTCCGTTATTTAGCCGGGGTGTTGGTCACCTTGATGTCGTCTGATTCATTTTCGCTCCCATGGTTCGGCGTAGGGTAGTCCCACGAAGGCGAAGACGTCGGCCTCGCTGTCCATCGCTGTCACGGTTCCATCGGCGAGATTGGTGTATCCGATGCCGTAGGGATTCCATCGGTAGCCGCGCCGTTGCGCTTCGGTGGCGATACGCGTATTGCTGTCGGCCGGGCCGGTGCGGCAGACCAGATAGTTGAACCAGGATTCTTCCACCGTGCGGAAGAGATCCACGGGCATTCCCGAGCGGTGGACGGCCAGTTTGTTTTTATCGCCCCATGCCGTGCCGCCTGTTTTTGACGGGCGCTTCGTCAGCGTTCCATCGGCCAGCATCTTTGCGATTTCCTCATCGGCGAGACTCACGGATTGCGTTGAGAACATATCCAGCGGCCGATCTTCCATCCGTGAGACATAGAGGATTTCCACGTCGCCCACTTCGGATTTTCGTCGCCGGAGACTTCCGGCGACGATCAGCTTTTCGCAGTGCGGTTTCAGGCGGGCACAGAGTTCCTTTGCCACGTCGAGCGCGGCGCTTCTCGGCCACTTCGCTTTCGCAACAGACGAACAAGACGCGGATGGACAATCCGCCTTCTGCGGTTCTTTCGACGCGGGGATTTCGTTAGGGCTGGCCATTTTCTTTCGGAGTTTGAGTGTCGGCGGATGCCATCGCTATTGCGTTGGGCTTCGCGGGAACGCGCTTGGATTTGCGATGCTTTTTCCAGCGGGCTTGCACCGCAGCGCGGGCTTGTTCGCTAGTGCGAGCCTTGGCCGCGCCCGTCCCGGCTTTACCACCGAGACGGCCCAATGATTGAGCGGCCTTATTCATTTTCATCCTCGTTGAGCACGCCCATGACTTCTTCGCGGTGCTCTGGCTTGACATTTTTCAGGTCGCTTGCATCGGCAGCTTTCCACCCTGCGCCGCCTGGCTCATGCGCATTGCACGAGTGGCAGAGCAGATATTCGCCTTCGCATTCGTCACCACACACTACACACCCATCTTTTTCGAGCATTTCGGCTATGTCAGATCGTTCCATATTTTGTTCCGCTGGCTCGGCTTACTGGGCCTCGCTCAACTGCCTACACGATACGCAACCGCTTGCGTATATGCAAGCATTATTTTCGGATTTCTTTTTTGACGATTTCCGGCGCGAAAGCCCAACAATTCGATGGAGAGAACCGCCGTTAAGCGTCTCTCCAAAATCGAACGTCGTGGGTCGGCGGTCTCTCATCTCAGTCGTTCTGCCGATACGCATCGACGCGGCGTTTCAGTTCGTCGTGCGCTTCGTTTTCATCCATCGGATGCCATTTACGATCATCCAAGATTGCGAGAGCCTCGCAGTAGGAGACTCCAGCGCGGGATTGAAGTTTTTCGAGGTTTTGCCCGCAGTGATTCGCCATCGCTTGCGCATCGTGGGAAGCGATCATAGCCCATGGGATTTCGATGGTTTTGAAGGGCTTCCAGTTCTTGCGGTCCCATGTCCCGCCAGCCCACAAAACGGCAGAACCAGACGCTGCTCCCAACACCTCCCCGGCGGGCTCTTGAGTGTTATTCATGGTCGTTTTTCGGGGAGGTGTTGGAGAGCCTGGCGTTCGCCAGAATATGACGCGCTGTGTCGAGGTAGCTGTCATTCCACCCGACCGGACGCCCGATGATTTTTTGCACGGATTCGTTCCACTCTTCATGTTGCTTTACCAGCCCCCCGAGCACGTCGAGCATTTCCGCGATGTTGGATAGCTGGCATTCCAGCTCGTTGCGGAGATTCTGGTTTTCCTCCCGAACCAAGCGGTCCAGTGAACACCCGCCCGCGTTGACGCCTGGGGTGCTATTCACAACCCTCCTTCGCGGTCGGGTGTCCCTGACCGCTGACGTTAGCGGTCATTCGCGCTTGCCGTGTTCAACGTTTCCGTCACCCATGCGGCCAGCTTTTGCTTCGCACGTTTGGCCGCCTTTACCCACGCAGCTTTTTCACGTGGCACAGCGCGGATGTGGAGGAAGGACGAGGCGACTTCGGCCTCGTCCTTCACGGCGTTTTGATTTTTCTCGGGGGCTGGCATTTTAGAGCGTGAGGTTGCGACGCTTCATCTCCGCGACTAGTTCGGCATCAGACGCGCCCGAAAAATCGAAGCTGGCGGAGGAATTGTCCACGGCCTCGCCATCTGACTGCGGCCTGATAGTGAGGTTGTGTCGGAGAGCGAAATCTTCGGGGACTTCGAGTGCAACCTTGATCGCGGCATACGCATTGACCCTTGGAGATTTTGCTGAGCCGCCGCTACGTGCCCATTGCCCATCAATCAGCCGGACACCATTAGCGAGTTGCACGCCGTAATCCCTACTCCGACGACTGGCCAGCACGTAGCCGCCGATGCGCCATTGTCCGTCTATCTCCGTTCCCTTATCGCCAGTGATTTCGACTTCGACGATTTTGTCGGACGCCCCGAACATCTCTGCGATTGCTGCGCTGGAGGCAGGCGTCTCTGGCAGTGTCCATGCGCCGCCAGAGAAACGCCCAGAGAACGTCTTGTATGTGGAATTGTTGCCGCCGTGGAATGGACCAGAGATTACGATGTTGCCATTGCTGTGGGTGATTTCGGTTTGCATATTTTTCATCAGTTGTTTTCTGTTCTCCGGGTCGCCCCCGGTGGCTATCGTCTCTCTGACGATGGTGTGAGTATCGGGTATTGACGTTGTTTTGTCAACACGTTTTCTGCATTTATTTTTCCCTTCTTTTATTGGGGATGTTCGTGATTTTCGACCATGACCGCTAACAAGGCGCTGGAGCGAACCGGCACGAGCCGTCCGATTTTCCAAGGTCATTGACGATGCGATAGTCACAGGTTTTCCGCGTGCCGGTCGCTCAGCTTTTCGTTCTCCAAAGAGAGCAGCCAGTCGCGGATCACGATCATCTCGGGGCAGCGGTTGAAGCTCTCCACGTAGATGCGGGGTTCGCGCAGGTTGTGTCCGTTCTGGCGCAGGTATTCTTTGCAGCCCTCTTCCGTAAAGGCCACCATCACGGTCTGCCAGTCGTGCCGGCAGCCGTATTCCTCCGCACCCTCCGTCTCGGGTTCGACCACCTCGCCATCGAGTATCCATTCGGTGTTGTCCGACCAGCGCGGGTGCAGGCCGCGAATCTTCACCCGCTGCTGCACGCAGAACATCGGGTTTTGCGTGATGCGGTTGTCTTGAGTCCGAAGGCGTTCGGCGATTTCCAGAAGTGGAGAACCAGCGATTACTGCCAACGAGCGGGGCGTTTCCGTTTCGGTAGTCATGGGTTGGATTTGGTTGAGAGTGTCGGCGTAGCGGCGTTCCCCGCTTCGCTCGTCATGGGTGATGACGGTGTTGTGCTGAGGATGGGCTGGAGCTGCCGCTCCGATTGCGGCGAAGCGTCCCGCGTGGAATCCACGCTTCCAGTCCAGCCAGTCGGGCGTGGCGAAGAGGGGCGATCCATATTCACGCCAGCCATCGAGCCATTCGTTATCCCGCGTTTCCGGCGTCACGGTCACGCCGACTGCGTAGCCGGAGCGGAAATCCGAGTTTTGGTTTTCCGGGGCGTCCACGCTTGAGGATTTGCCATATATTTTCCGGGAGAGCGTCTCCGCGATTTTCGCGCAAAGAGCCGAACCAGGCGAGCCACCTGACCCCTCGACTTCGCAACTTTTGGTTTTCATAGATTATTTCCTCGGGGTCAGGTGCTCTTGATCGTTCGCTGAAATATCGGAGGCGCGATTTAGCGCGGCGTCGATTTCCAGAGGGGACGGCCATCCAGCCCCCTTGGCTGACTGTCGCAAGAGCGCGGCCAATCGACCAATTGTCTCGCTCAGTCTTTGGTTCTCTCGCCGCAAGCACACGGGACACCCGAGATTCCACCGCTCCATAGCAGTGTGGTGCAGGCAAATCCCGCGAACAGACTCATGCACCGAATCCCTAGCCGTTGGGACTTCCGGCGAGTTACGACCGCTCGGGTTGCTGTTCACGTCGGTTTTAGAGTTGGTTGATTTCATCGGGATTGGTGATGAGGGACGTTCGGAACAATATCTGAGGCCGTTTTCCCGCAATGACGGCAGGGACCGCCATCGGACGAAAACTCGCATGGCGTGCAGCCCTCAAATGCCGAGTGCGTGTGGCCGCATTTTTGGCATCCTCCTCTATGTTGTGGCATACCATTCGGAATACCCAAAATCTCAACGAGCACAGAATCAACCGAGAATCCCGGCTTGCTCTCCATCGCCATAGCCACAGCGATGCCGCGCATTGTGTCCATGTCGGATATTCCTTGCCGCCAGCAAATAGTGTGGGTTGTCACAATACCGGAGGAATTGTGTCGCGATAGCATCACGGTCGCGATGCCGACAAAAATGTCCGAACAGACCGGTGCAGATAATCCCTGTGCCTTCGGCACTTCTGGCATGGGAGATGCGCTTTGTGATGGTTGGTTCATTTTGGTTCGTTGGTTTTTGGTGATTTTTTGGCGGCATCTCCCATGCCAGAAGCAAGCAGGGATTTCTGACCGGGGACGTTCGGCATATCAATTCCATCGAACCCCCACACGACGCGATAATTCTCAGTCAGGTAAAGCGTCCATCGCACGCGACCATCATATCTCCATCGATAAAATCGACGCTCCGGCCCGAATAATCCTCGATGCCCCACTCGGAAGAACATGAATGCGACCTCCCACACATCCCATCCGTTGTCATGCCCATCGGCGGGACATCGATCGCTGCGATACAACGGCACCCACATAGATACCCCGCCATCGACGAAGCGAAGCCCAAACAGGCGTTCCGGCGAACGGAGTCCCGTTCGCGCTCGGGATGGATCAACGCTCATTCTCGGGCCTCCGTCGCTGCACTGGGGCGTTCGGCGAAATCAGCTTTCGGATTTTGTCGAGAGCGCGCCGCGCTCGGACGCCTGGCATTTTTCGGTTGTATTCGGGGTGTTGGTGCGAGCCTATGTCATCAGCGAACCATCCAGCAGGGCGGTCTGGCAGTATCATTATTGCGTGGTAGCTTTCGGGGTCGGCATAGCATTCGAGCGCATTTATTGCGACGACAAGAGCAGTCTCAAGTTTCGCCGAACTAGGGCGCTGCAGCGAACCACTGGCCCGCTCTGCCGCATCGTTGCTTTCAGGTTTACTCACGGTTTCCTTTCCGCCCAGCGTTACTGTCGGCCAGTGGTCGCTGAGCTTGGTCGTTCGCAGAAATTGATTTCTCGCGTGCGGAGTTGAGCGCGGCACACATTTACAAAATTCCATCCACGGCATTTTTCCCCCATGAAGGAATGTGTCCCTCGGCGACGGCCGACTTAATCGACTCCACAATCGACTCGTCGAACGACTTGGCGAAAACATTGTAACCATCCTCGTTTGTTTTGCATTCGCGAATCTCAGGGACGACGCGAGTCTTGAAGGACTCCATTGCTGTTCGCATGGTTATCGCGATCATCGAAAAAATCCTCTCCCCTTCCTGCCGCGTGATTGACTCGCTTGCATCGCGCTTCTCCGGCGATACGGTTTTCTCGAAATCTTTCAACTTTGCCAAAAGCTTCATATGCAAGTCAAAAGCGTCATCGTAATTCATGCGCGCGACTTGGCGAATCCGCGCAAAATCAGTCCCATCTTTTTCGGGTGGATTCTCGCGCTCATCATCAATCGACTTGGCCAAATCGGATTTGAGTTTTTCAAGCTCCTTCTGTCCGTCGGCAACCTGATCGGCCAGCCATTTCAGCGCGGCCCCGGCCCCGGTATTTTCAGGCTCTTTTTTCACAACAATTCCCCCTCAACCGCAGCCGCCAAAATCTCATCAGGAATCGCATGAAGGCGGCACATATTTTGCATTGTCCGAAATTCTCCAATCGCAGATTGACGCGCGACAGACTCTTCTGACCAGTTTCCTTCCGCCGCGTTGAAATGCGAGACTCTCCCGGCAAGCTCCGAAAGCAGCATTACGCGCAGTTTGTCGCCTGACGAAAGGCGCATGAATCGTTGAAGTTGATTCATTCGCTTTTGCCATATTCGAGATACCACCCCTCAGAGTCACGCCGAAAGATTCCGCTCAATGGCCGAATTTTAACATTCGCTTGTGAGTCAAATTTCAAATCCGCGCCATACTTGCGCGCAAAATCGCTGGCATCTTCGGGCAGGACTGTGACGAAAATAAATCCCGCGCCGGTGTCGTCCTTGCGGCCCACGGTGTAAGCCTGAAAAACAACATCGAAATCACCCTCCCTGACCGGCCCTGAAACGCGCTCGACATACGCGCAAGACAGCGTAATTTTTTTATCCTCGTATCTCTCAGGGTCATTGAGAAAATGCGAGGCAACGCGATTGTCGGCGAGCGCGAGAATCGGCAGCAAAAGGAGGAGCGCGATTTTTTTCATTCAACGATTCTGGATTGAATTGATTTCATCCACCAACAATTTTTCGATGGTGGCGCGAGTTTCGGGATGCTTGCGGGCAATGTCGCTCAGGACGCATCCAAGGACCACTGACACTGTGCCGCCAGCGTGAGCGTAAATGCAGTCAAGGCGGGACGTTCGGCGGCGCGCTAATTCAAGCGAAACGTCGTGAAGTTTTTTTGACAGGTTGTGCATAAATTTAATTGATCGGCCCGAGCAGCCAAAGGAGAATGAGATGGACGTTTGCGCAAACGTCCGATGACTGGAGCGCGAGCGCGATGAGCGCGGCAGAGATGGCGAGGAGCTTCATTTCCAAAATCTTTCCATATTTCCCAAAAACAGCAAGAAAAATCTCACAGTCAAATCTTTTACTTAACCCGCACAAATAATCAACTTGCATTAAATAATTCTTGCCAAGTCAATTGCGGCGCGATAAAGAGAGCGCAATTCGATGCCACTCGCATTCCTCAAGACCAATTTTGCCAAAACCTCGATTGACCGAGACAGCGGCATTATTTTCGGGGTGCGCGTGATGGAGGTTGGCAAGCTCGCGCAATTCAACACGACCGGCGCAGGCGTCCGAAAAGTCTCTCTCTCTTCCCGCCATGTCGATGCGCTGATGGCTCACGCGGGAAATCGCTCAATCGCGATGCACCTCACGCACGATTGGCTCGACGCGAAATCCGAAAAGGACACCGTCGAAATGAAATCGCGAATCGGCGCGTTGAAGAATTTTCGCAAGGACGAATCCGGCAATCTCATCGCGGACGCCTACCTCAAAAGCGGCGAGCATCGCGATTCGATCTTGTGGGCCGCAGAGCACGACACGGACAATAACATGCTGTCCGCTGTTTTCGGCTTTGCGAAGGATGACCCGCTTTGCCTGCCAGTCAATTTCAAAGCTGCCGACTTAGTCAGCCAGGGCGCAGGAACTACCGCTCTTCTTGCAGACGCTTCCGAAGAAAATAAAACTATGGACATCAAAGAACTCCTCGAAATGCTGAAAGACCCCGAAGTTGCGGCGGCCATTGCATCTCTCATCCCGCAATCCACCAGCGATCCCAGCCCCGCCGAAGCGGAGGCCGCGATGAAAAAGTCGATTGACGTCGCCGTGACTGCCGCGCTCGCATCACACAAACCGACGCTCACCGAAGATCAGGAAACCGCCTTGCTCAAAAAAGCGGAGGCCGGTTTTGTCGCCAAGCTTGGCAGCGGCGGATTCGTGAAGGATTTCTCGATTACCAAAAATCCTGGCGAGATGCCTTTCGTTGCTCGCCTCGCCAAGCATGAGGCAACCGGAGCAACTCGCGCCGTCGCGATCCTTCGCGCCAAAAACGATTCGCCCGCCGAATTCAACGCATGGGAGACCGCTGGTCGCCCGATGCCAACCGCAGCCTAACATAACACTATGGCCACTCAAGCAACATACATCGGGGTAACTCCCCGCACCATCATTGCGGACTCGACTGCGATTGCTCGCGGAATCCGCGTCACTCGCGCCGCCGGAGTTTGCGCAGCCGCGGCGGTCAGTGTTCGCGGCGATTTTGTCACCGCGACTTCCATTGAGGCCAGCAAGCCCGGAGAGGCGTTCTCGCTCCAGTCCGCAGGGAAAGTGCCGATGCTGGCGAGCGAAATCACTGCCGTTGATGACCCGGCCTATTCCGCCGCCGATGGCAAAACCTCCAAGACCTCCGGGGGAGGCGCGATCTACCTTGGAAAATGGACAACCGTCACCGCCGCCGACGCTCTCGGCGAAGTCGAACTCGCGAATCCCGCCTAACATTTCACAAAACTAATACCATGCCAGTCTTCACACCCACTGTTGCCACCGGACCCCGCGAGGAACTTGCTCTTGCCATCGTTGAGGGCGAGGGAGCCGTCAATAATTTGATCGGCGAATCTCTCATGCCCTCGTTTCCGATCACGAAACGCACGGCGCATCTTCCAAAGCTGACCCTCGCGAATTCGCAGGGAATGCGAATGATTGCGGACAACAAATTCCTCCGCGCGCCCGGCACGAAATACGAGCGCATGGTCGCTAGCGTTTCGGATGCCACCATCGGCACCAATCTTCGCGGTGCGGAAATCGTCATCCCGAATGAGACGAAAATGGAGTGGGCTGAATATCTCGATTTGGTCGCCTTCTTCTCTGCGCGGTTCGGCCAGGAATTCAGCGGCTTGACGAAGGAATACCTTGTCGCGCAATCCGTGTTCAACGTCGCGAATACCTTCGCTGGTGCGGCCACAAATTCGACGGTTGCTTATACCGTCGCAAACCGCGACATCTCCGGCGCGCTTGGAATGAATCCGATTCAGGACATCATTGCCCGCATTCGCTATCTCAAGTCGATCGGCGAGGCCCCTGACGCCGTGGCGATGTCCGGCCCCGTGTGGGAGCGCGTCCGCACGTGCGCCAACACTCTTGCGTTCGTTCGCGGCATCTTCGTTGGAATCGCGGAAGTGAATCAGACGAATTTCACGAACGTCCTCGCGGAATACGGAATCAAAAATGTTTTCGTCGGCGACTCCTATTACAACAATGCAGCAGACGGCGCGACACCATCACTCTTGCAGCTTTGGAGCAACGACTATATCGCCGTCATGCGAAGAGGCATGGCCCGGGTCGGCGCGGAAGAAGCTGGTGTTGGCGTTCCCACTCTCGCGGGCTTCGGCGTCAATGCCTTCTGGACCGGCTTCGAGCCCGGCGGAAACGCCTCGGTGTCCGGCCCGCTCAACATGGCTGGCGGCAACTATGTCGAAACCTATCCCGACATGAGCATCAACTCGCTGGTAGTGCGGGTGGGAATGTCATCGCTTCCGTTTGTGGCCTCGACGCGCTGCCTCTCACTCCTGGCCACGCAATACGCCTAAGCCGCCATGCCAAAGCGCATCACTTCCGATTACGAATCCAACACTAAGGAAGACCTTCTGTTGGAGGCCGCGACTCGCAAGAAGAGCGGCTCCCCGAACTTCGATTCCGTCGATCTCAAGAGCAAGGGCGCAATCATCGCCGCGCTCATTCTTGACGATGAGCACGCGGCATCCAAGCCGAGCGAAGAGGCGAAATTCAAGTCGGCCGGACAGTCCGTCGAAATCCCGCAAGTCGAGGTTTCGCCCGTTGCTGACGTGTCCGCGCCGGTCGCTCCCGGCAACGAAGAATTCAAGCTTCTCGCAACCCGACTGTCGGACGGCCAGAAATACGCCGTCGCCTTCCATTCGCCCGACACTTACGGAAAAACCGTTACCGCCAAAAACTCAGCTAACTTCTGGCAGGGAAACGAGGCGGACTTTCGCCTGCAATTCGACAAATAACACCATGAAAAACATCCTATCCACCATCGGCGCGGCAGCTGTCATCATCGCGGTAATCGGCCTTGCGGCTGTTGCTTCGGACAACATCTATTTTGCGCCGCAGTCCATCGACGCCACCACCCATTCGCCATCGGCAATTTCGTCCACCGATGACGGAACCTCGCAAACTCTGGTAACGGCTAAAAAGGTTGTCCTGATCAATCCGGCAATTGTGGCCAGTGGCACGACCTACACGACGGCGGGAACGCTTGTAGGAGGCAAGATTACGTTTGCGGGAGTCACTCGCGGAAATGGCGGAAACGCCAGCCTGCAAAGTATTTCGCTGGTTGACAAAAACAACCAGAAGAAGGCTTTGGAATTAGTCTTATTCGACCGTATCACCACAACCGGAACCTATGCTGACGCCGCCACGACGGGAATTGCGTCCGCTGATGCCGCAAACGTCATTGCGCGGATTCCCGTCGCTGCCGCGGATTATGTGACAGTTGACGGAACGAATGCCATCGCAAGCAAGTCCCTGTCAGGACTCGGGGTCAAGCTTACCGGCACGAACGGAATGGCAGGTCTAATTTATTCGAGCGGCACTTCGACGGCAACTTATTCAGTCGGCACTAACGCGGCGCTCATTCTCAAATTGGGAGTCGAGCAAAACTAAGCGAACCATCTTCATGACCATCCCCGGACTCGCGAGCTTTCTGGCTTTCTCTCGCGGTCCGGGGTTTGTTTTTTATGGCAGCGTGGAAATCTGAGCGCGAGGAAGAATTTCTTGAAGAATGCTCCGAATGGGGGGTGTCAATCTTGCGTAACGGCATATCCAAGACCGGCACAAAAACGCCGGACTCCACGGATTTTCTCATGCAGCCGCATAGCTATTTGACCAACGTCAAGGCTACATTCTCCTTGCTTCACGCTGATTTTCAATCCCTAGGGATGACCGGCGTCCGCGCTCAATTTCAATGCGAGGGAAAGAATTTTGAAATCATCCGTGTGAAAAATGACTCATCAGACGCAACAATTCAATTCGATTGCGCGGTGACAAGATGATGGGACTCCGATTCGACATCCGCAAATACGTCTCGCGCGTTCAGCGAAATTTGTCTGGCATCACGGCGGATGATTTTCGACCGGAATTGGCGCGACACGTGAAGCGGACTTTAACGAGCGCAATGAAGCTAACTCCGCAAAGAAATCTTTCCGTCATCCGGCGCGCCCAGGCTTTTCAATACGACGCGCGCATTGGCTACATCCCCAGCGTGCATGAGCTTGTTGACCCCTCGCTAGTCGTAAGGGATGATGTCTATTGGCTTTACGCGAATGGCCGATGGTGGGCGGCGTCATATCGCAAATTGCCGGAGGAGATTTCCGCAATTCTGGAAACCCTGGTTGATGAGCGCGAAAGGCGCATGGAAACTTCGGTCAGCGAATTCGTGAACCAGCGGGCGCAAGCTCGCTTCCTTTATCGCAAGTCATGGTGGCAAGTTTCGACATCAGCCGGGACACCCATTGCGGCGGCATCGGAAATGCAGCACGCACATTCCCGGCCCTATCACGATCCGTCCAGCGATCCGCCGCGTGGTTACGCGCAATGGCGCGGCGGAAAGCACGTACTGTCATTGGTCGTCTATAATCCCTTTTTGATGCGCCCGACAAAATACTTTCGCGGACAATCCGGCAAAGAAATTCTCGCCGAGGCCGTGAAGATAAATTATCCTGCATTTATGGGAGAAGTATCATCGAAACTCAATAAGTTGATGCAAGGAGTAAACGCATGAGCGTGCCCATCTCCGAGGAAGAACTCTTCATGGTCGAGAATGCGTTCGAGCAATCTTTCAAGCAAATTCTGAATCGCGACGGAATTGCCAACGTCAATCTTTCGCGATCAAGCGATAGTGAGGCGACGCCCGGAATCACGATCACCTTTCTGACCGGCCAAGTGACCGAAGGTTATCGGCATTCGCTCGGCTCTGACCGCGTCCCTGCTTATGCCGCGTGGAAAGGAAGCCAGCTTATTTTTCAGGTCATAACCCATCGGCAAAATAACGCGGATCAGCACAAGATTTACTTGTCGAAAATTCGCAAGAATTGCCAGATGTATAATCTCTTGCGGACATGGCCGACAACCCAGGGAGCAAGGGCACACGCCATCGCGGACATTCGCGAGCATGGCCAGACGCACGCAATTTCGGATGACAACGATTTCGACACAACGGCGATGACGTTTTGGGTTATGCACAATCTGAAAAATGATGCCTGGCCGGTGAATCTCTGATTATTTCGCTTGCATTGAAATTCCACTTAGGTTAATCAATCGCTTATGGCGGACATCGCAATTACAGCTACCTCGGTTCTCAAAGGCTCGTCGGGAAACCTTGTGACAGGAACCGCTGGAACAACCATCACGGCGGGACAGGTTCTCTACCTGGACTCAGCCAACAAGCTTCAACTCGCCGACTCTGATGGATCAAGTCCGGCCTTCACCGTTGCGGGAATCGCGCTGAATGGCGGCGCGGTCAATCAGCCGATTTCTTATGTCACTTCTGACCCGGCCCTGACATTCGGCGGCACGGTTCTTGCGGGTGACACCATTTGGCTTTCAGACACTCCGGGAGGAATGACAAAGACTTTCGCCGATCTTGAGTCGGGAGACAATGTCATCGTCCTCGGGGTTGCGACGGCAACGACAACCATCAATTTCTCGCCCGTTGCGGGAGGACCGATCTAAGCGAAAAAACTTATGAAACTCACTTTCACTTTCTGCGGAGGTAAAAACTGATGGCCGCTCCCACGATTGTACTCGATGGTTCGGCCCCTTATGGAACAGGGTCGCCGATCAGCATTTCCGGGGTCACTTACATCCTCGAAAACATCAACATTGATCGCGGAAATTCCGAAGCCAATTCGCGCGACGGTTCAGGCCGTCCGAATCGCGCACGCTACACCGCCGATGTCCCGACTATGACGGCGGACTTGCAGCTTGCAACGTCATCCACGGCCTATCCGGCGTTCGGCGCGACCTTCACTTATACCGCCGACAACGCGGCCTACGGATCCGAAACATGGATCGTTCTTCCGCAAAACTTCGTTGCCACCAACGGCGAGGGAGACATTCGCATTGCCCCTCTCCGCGCAAAGAAGGCCATCAATCCAACGGGCGTGACTACGGTTGCCTAATGTGGCGAAGAATGGCATCCCGGGATACGAGGAAGCTCTAAGTCAAGAGCGGCGAGAACGCAATCTCGCATATCTAAATCTTCCGTTTGAGATTTGCGGAATCATCGTCCGGCAAATCACGCCGTTTGATTATTGCGCATTAGTCGAATCGCGCTCGCCTTTTGTTGTTGGCGGAAAGCTAACGAGAGTCAAGTCTGCGCATTTCATCTTTCTTCTTTCTGATGAATTCAAGGGGAAGGGCAAGGAAGACTCGATAAAAATAATTCTCGAACGGCTTTGCGTGTTCTCTGATGACAAGGTTTTCTCCGAGATTTCCGATCTTGTCGAAATCACCTTCCGCGACGCCGGAACAGGTCAGGCAAAGTCCGCTCCAGTCGCATCCTCTGCCGCATGGCTCGAATACCGCATGGGCGGAGAGCCGTGGCGATGGGATCGCGAAAGAACGCTCAAGACGCCTCTTCGAATCATCTATCAGCAAATCCGATGCGATGACAAGGTGAAGGGAGAGATCGTAAAGAACGAGCTTTCGCACAAAGCGCAGGGCGACTGGCTAAAAGCATTGAACGAAGGGATTCAAGATGGCAGCATAACTCCTGAGATGCTCGCAAAATTCCAAGAGGCGCAAGCCAAACGAAAAGATGCCTGATTACACTGGATCAATCGGACTCGACATTAGCGAATTCGAGAAAGGCATTGCCGATCTTGCGAACGAGATTCCGCAGCTTGAAACCGAATTGCGACAGCTTAACGCGCAAATCGCAATCATGGAGCGGTCTGGAAAATCAAGCGGCGCGGAATACCAGAGGCTTACTCGTGTGCAAAAAGAGCTTGGCGTGGTCCTGGGGGACAGCAAGCGACAGATGGCATCCTTCACGGAAGCTATTGGTCCACAAAAAACCGGGCTGATAACAAGGGGATTGACCAGTATTTCAGCCGCCGCAAAATTGGTAGGAATCACGCTTGGAGTCGGCGCATTCATTGCGGCCACGAAATCACTCTTAGATTTCGGAAAGCAAGTCCGTGATACCGCCACCGTTTCCGGCGTGTTGCCGCAAAGCCTTCTCGGCATTCAGTCGGCGCTCTCCGATAAGCTTGGCGCTGACGACACGTATGCGGCTCTTCATACGCTGAATGCGCTAATGCGTGAAACTAAGGCCGGGAGCGCGGAGGCTCAGGATAAGCTCTCGCAACTCGGCATCACATTCGAGGACATCAAAAGCAAATCCCCCGACGAAGTCTTGCTGAAATTAGCGGACTACGTGAAGAACGCAAAAGATCCCGTAGAGGCATTGCGAGCCGTCACAAACGCCTTCGGCTCCGACCTTGGCGCGAAGCTGATTCCGGCATTGTCCAAGGGCGCGGATGAAATCAAGATACTTGCCAAAAACTCCATAACCGCATCGAACGAAATTATCAACGCTGCCAGCGAGGGTGGAAGAGCATTGAGCCAATGGGAGCGGGAATTTAAGATTTTTGGGCTGACCGTGGCGGGAGTGATTAGGAAAATTGTTGATTTCAAATCCGAGATAAAAGATGCGGGCGCGGCTACTATTCTCAAGACAGACAATGCAGAGCTAAGGGAAACAATAAGCCAGCTCAACGCAATCGCGGAGCTAAGGAGTCGCGTGAATCAAGGGGGAGTCAGTCCGATTGCTGATATAAAGAACCGAATGATCACTTCGGACCTGAGAAAAAAGGGAATCCAAATTCCTCTCGACATGTCCCCGGGAGACATATCGAAAATGGCTCAGAAAATGCAGGAAAACGAGATGATTGCCAATCTGCCGAAAGCCCCGGCAATTCGCGGCGATAAGGGTGGCGCGCGCGGGCGAGGAACATCTAGCACGCGGACATCAAGAGCCGACGAATCCGGCCCGCTTGGCTATCAGGTAAAATTGCAGCGAGAGCTTGCGGAAATCGCGAAAAGCGAGACAACACCGGAATACGAGAAGCAGCGCCAGATTCTTGAAGCGCACCGGAAGGCAACAGAGGCAGAGCTTGAGTTGAAGAAAGACCAAAACTCACTTGAAGTCGAGGTCCTTAAATTGAAGAGCGCGCAGCTTGACGAGGCATTGCGCGCTGTGAATTACGCGCAGGAACTCCGCGACGTTCAGATTGAGTCGAATCTTGTCCAAGCCTCCGTTGGTCGCGGATATTACGCGGAGCAGGCGTCATCCCTCGCAAAGCTGGCGGCGCTCAATAAGCAATTCCAGATTGCCCGGGCGACAGGAAATGAAGAAGAGGCGGCGGCGGTAATGAAGTCAAGGCGCGACGAAGCGTTTGCCATGATTGCTCGCCACGAGGGAAGGAGGGATTCGTTGCGCGCGCTCAATGCGGAGACTAAGGAAATGGAGGCGCAGCAAAAGGGCTTGCTCGAACAGGCCAAGGCCGTCGCCGCCGCTGAGAAATATCAACAAGGAATCTTGCAGGCTATTCGCGAACAAAACTCAGAAGCCGCCGCGCTGCTGATCAAGCAGAAGGCCATAAATACTCAGGCATCCCAGGCCGCGCAGAAAAGATTAACACCCAGAGAAAAGGCTGAGGCCAGAAGGGCCGGAAGAATCGAAGCGTCCGATGCTGCAAAACAGAGAGCGCGAGAGGATGAGGCAGAGAGGCGTCAAAAGTCAGGCAAGAGCGGGCGAGGAATAGATGAGCTTGTGGCATCAAAGCAGGCACGGCTTGCTGCTGAAAAAGAAATCCAAGACGAGTCGGGGAAAACAGACTCGCAGCGCGCAAGAGACGCTGGAGCAGGAGTTGATCCATTTGCGGGACCGTCTCTTAGGGATAGAACGAAGGCAACCGGAGTCACTGGCGTTAAAAAAGACGTTGGCGCGACGGAGAAAAATTCCTCACAGTCCACGCAGGACAAACCGGCAAGCGCATTGAATTCAATCGCGGCTGATCTTAAGTCAATCCTAGGGGAGATGAAAGGAACCTGATGGCTAAGGCGAAATTTCGTGTTGATGATGGAAAATGGGACACGCTCCTAGAGCTTGGCTACGATATTGTCTATCCATTTTTAGATCGCGGAGATTATGCGTCCTTCGAGTATGTAGTAAGATACGAGCAGGATAAGAGAGCGTTTCGCCCTCTTCCAGGAATGAGCGCGAGGACATTTCCGCTTGGAATTGGATACTTTGTCGAACAAGGACCGATCACCGACAAAGGTTTTGGGATTTGTGAATTCACCAGAACGTTCGCGTCCATTCCATTCACGCGCACGGAGGGCGAGTCCGTTTCTTTCAGCATCACAATTGACACGGTTGTCGGACCGGCGGCAATTCGGAATGAGCTTACTGTCCTTGCCACCGCTGACGTGCGTTATGAATACTTTCTTTCCAAGCCAGAGCCCATTTATGCGCCACGAGTTTATAGCGGCAACACTACTCTCCCCACCCTTATGATCGTCCAGGATTCCGAGGTTGGAATTTACAAAGGGAGAATATACTATCGCAAGTCTTATTTCGCCAACGCCAAAAACATTAAATTTATATCGCCGGGATGATTGGAAAGCTCAAAAAAATAAAAGAGGGCAAATACCCGCGCGATGTTCGAGTAGCGATAAACCAATTGATCGACCTCGCGAATCGTCCGATGACTGTGGTATTTAGCAATGATGCGACCGCGCCAACCGTGGATGTCGGAGAAAACCAAATCATCATAACAATTCCAACATCGCAATGCTAATGAAGGCGTGGACGAAAGACGGAAAGCTAATCGTGAACGCGGACGGCAAGGTGATCCTTTGCGATACTTGTCCGTGCGATACACCGCCGCCCACCTGCTGCCCGTATCCGTATCCTGACCCGAACGGATACAATGGAGGGCCGCTGTATCCCGATACGGATTTGCCGGACAACATTGATGTCACGTGGGGCGCGTTTACTACAACGCTCGCAAAAGGAACTGCAACGCCAGACACCCCCTTCCTTGGTCAAACAGCCATTTACCAAGGAACAATAGACAGTAAAAACATTGCCATAGGATACAACTCTGTCGCTTGGTATGTCGAAATTTACACCCCCGGTGAAGAATATATAATTTATTTTGAATTTGAAGTTCCGTGTTTAATCGGTGAATGGGACAGCACGTTTTTTGTTGTCGAAGACCAGTTCCCGGACATGCTGACGGCGACCAGTACGGATGGGGACATCACAACGTTGAGCCGTGTGTCCCTATGTTGCTGGGAGGGAACATTTGAGAGTATGAACGAGTTTAACCCAGGCACGTTTCCTATTTCGGTTTGCTGGGCCTATGGCGAAGATCAAGAAAAGTATGGATGGTTGCTGAACATTGTTAATCAGGGCATACTATGGATCAAGGAAGACCCGCAATCCTCGCCTGTCGGAACATGGGCTACGGAACCTTCGTGGACAATCACATCATGACCATCCCCTGCCCCTTCTACTCCCGCGCGCCCGGCAACACGCACAACGGCCAGTGCGCGCTGGGGTGGTCCTCGGGCCGTCCGTTCGCGGGCGAGTGCCTCAAATGCATCGCGGCAGGCCGCAACACGCCGGAAGCCTACGCCGCTGCGCAAGCCGCCCACGAAAAACAATTCCCCGAATCCGCACGAAACAATGTGCGCCCATGCTGCTGATGAGCCGGACACTATTTAACTTGCATTGAAATTCAACCTACGTTAAACAAAAGCTCATGCCATTGGCCCTCATTTTCAACGCCAACTCGCCCACGCAATCCGCTGATGGCTCCCTGGAATCGTTTGACTCTCAGGGAAATACGCAAGATCAAGATTTCGTGCGCGGAGATATAAGTCTCGGCCTTTCGTTGCGCCCCGTCGTCCCAAGCGTCACATCAGCGCGACCTTGGGACGACGACCATATTTCGACAGACACATATCAGGTTGGCATCGGAAATCCTGATGTCGCCCCAACCGGGGGAGATTTTCCGCTTGGGATTTTCGCGGGAACTATCGCGACAAGTTCAGTTGCGGCATCAACTGTGATCACAACGAGCGCGGATCACAATCTTGTCACCGGCGACACTGTGATTATTGCGGGCCATGCCGGATCAACGCCTTCGATCAACGGAACGCATATTGCCACAGTGACCAGCGCAACGACTTTCACGATTCCCGTCAATGTCAGCGTTGGCGGCACTGGTGGGATTGCCTATGACGCGGAGGGAATGGAAAACATAGCCTTCGACCAGACCGCCGCGTCTCTCCAAACCATTATCTCCGCACTGTCTGTGAAACACGCTTTCCCTGCCGTGGTTGTCGAATTGATGGCCGCAGGCATTTATCAATTTACTTGGGCAACAAGCGGCGCGGTCCCATCACTTTATTCGCCAACAACCAATGACTTGACCCCGGATTCCGCTGTCTCGATTTTGGTTGATTCGGCGGGAGACGCGGACACTCAGGCGATTCAGATTCTCGCCGCAAAACAACAGCCCGTAGCATTTGCTCAACCCGCAACTGAGTTTCCGATTGCAGCCGTTACCGCAACGATTTCCCAAGCTGGAAGCGCGACGGCGAACAAAATTTATTCAACATCATTCACGCCCGGGATTTACGGAGGCACGTTTTCCACGGCCTTGACTTTGCCGGGTGCCACAATTGCAATCACTTCTTCGAGCGTCGCAAATCCAACCGTAATCACAACCGAGGCGGCTCACGGGCTGACAACCGGAGATAGCGTTTGGATTGAAGGCCATGGCGGTTCAACACCCTCGATCAACGGGACTCATGTTGCCACTGTGACTGGCGCGACGACCTTCACAATTCCGGTCAACGTAAGCGTCGGTGGGACTTTGGGAACGGTTCAAAAATTAGTCACCGAAACTGTTGGGGTTGCAACTCCGTCAATCTCGGCGGATGACTATTTGGCGCTACTGTCAACACACTCTCTCGCGGACGCAACAAATCTCGATGACTTTGAGGTCACGATTGAAAATCAAATCATCACAGTCGAATTTAAGGGCAATTTTATTCTCACAAATTCGCCAATCATTGCCGTAACAAACATTGATTTGCTTGCCCCAAAAGGCGTATCCGGCTTGATTTCGCTGAACACAACAAGCCTATTTCGCGCCTTTGCGTTGACCGAGGAAACCACGCTTGATTTCACTTTGGCAATTCGGAGATTGCGAGCGTCAGGAGAGCAGGCGGAAATTTTCCAGCATACCGTAACATTGAAGCGCAGCCTAATCGACGCGCTTACTCTGGTTCCCGTGTCTTTGCCAACTTATTATACCGCCGCGCAATCTGACGCCAGATTCGCAAAGATTGAAGTCTTAGGCATTCGCGAGCTTCCTGACACTGGCGAGATCATTGTTTATTCTCCGGACGATACTGCGTGGAGCATAACTGTTGACGATGACGGATTAGTGAACGCGACGCCTGTTTAATTATGAAATATCTTCTCTCTATTATCCTAATTGCCTCGATGGCCTCCAGCTACGGCCAGACAGCGACAAAGTCACTTGCCACCGGCACTAATAGCCAAGTCCTTGTTGGTCGCGGCGTGAATGGCGCTGACTTCTGGGGGGACGCAACGAATAAGGCGCAAATTGCCACAGCGCTTTCAGGAACATTTGTCGCGGCCACCAGCGGCACGGCGAACAACCTCACCATAGTCGGCAGCGGCAGCACGTTCGCAGGAGCAAACGTCATTTACGTTTCCAAGGCTACGCAGGCCACCGATACGCGCACGGGGTTGAGTAAGTATGATGCGACACGCCCTTTTGCGACCTTGACGGCTGCACAAACAGTCGCCGTAAGCGGTGATACTATTATGGTGCTGCCGGGCACCTATGCCGAATACGGACTTGGAAAAGATGGGGTAAACTGGTATTTCATGCCCGGTTCTCGTATTGCTGTTACGGCAAACTTAGCATCCGAACCATCTAGGTTTCTGTTTACAGACGGTGGAACAGGGATGTCGTTTGGAATATACGGACAAGGCAATTTTACCAATACAGCCGAAAATGCCGAAACAAAATCCGCTAAAGTAGGAATTCTTTCGACAACTTCAAGCGCAACAAGCGTGGTGTTTAATTTTCAAGATATTGTGTGCGGGGTGAACTCAAGTGCAGGAGGAGCGTTTGCGTGTGCGTTTTTTGCTGACGAAACTAATACCATTCGTATAAAAGGAAGCTCTGTGACTTGCGGCTCCCTCATCTCGTCCGCAGGGAGCTTCACTAATTGTGCTGGCGTTGATTATACTGTAACACGTGTAGTTGGAGGGGGATTTACATCGACAATCAACGTGACAAATGACCTTTATCCAGACGGAGTCGCCACCATAAACATTAAAGTTTTAGAAACCATTGGTTCTGCTGCGGCCGATACGTTTGACGTATCATCTTTGTATGGAACTGTTTATTTAACATGCGATTTAATAAAAAATTCATCTCTCGGGCAATGTATTCACCCGCAAGGCACAACCTCCGTCGTTTATGTTTCCGCGAAAGAAATCATATCATCCTCCAACGCCGCCGTGTTCGCTGCTGGTAAATTGGTGCTACAGGCTGACTTGATAACATGTTTAGGCAAGTCTGCGTTCGATAGCGTGGTATATGCCAGCGCCGACACGTTAGACTCGTCCGTTATTTCGGGGCGCATTGTTGCGAGTGATGCGACAGACGATGGAGTACAAATATTTGCTGGCATAGCGTTAAATCTGCGAAACGCAGTCATTGTTGCTGGAGCCAGCGCTCTGTCCATAGCGAAAACATATTCTGGTAGCAATGCTATTGTGCGAGTAGATAACGTATTCAGTAATAAAAATGTTGCCGTTGATGTGACCCAGCAAGTCGGCACAATCACAATCTCCGCAGATGTCCAATAATATGAAGCGCCTCATTTCACTTCTCGCAATTCCCACAATCGCATGGGCCGCCGACTCGACCGTGTATCTTCCGAATGCTGGCGGAACATACACACTGCAATCAGGGTCAAATGGAAGTATTACATTGAGTCCGTCGGGGACAGGGACCATCACGCTCACCGGCACGGCTACGGGCGCGGAAATGACGCTCTCTGGCACCAATACGGAACTCGCGAAAGTCGGCAAGCGACATCCCGGGATGATTAGCTCGGGAACGACCTCCATCGGAGCGGCAACCGGGCAGTTCGTGGATGTCACGGGCACCACGACAATTACGAGCCTCGGGACGGCAACGGCGGGGATCACGCGCAAGGTGCGGTTCACGGGTGCGCTCACGCTTACTCACAATGCGACGAGCCTCATT
>JBAYUY010000003.1:0-23975 GCA_041674845.1 Candidatus Shapirobacteria bacterium | reverse complement strand
TGATATAGAGAATTTGTCTATCTTTGTAAGCCAAGGAAAGGGCAGTAAAGACCGAGTTGTGCCTATGAGCTATACTTTGGCTCAAAGTCTAAAAAGATACCTATTAGAGCGAAAGAGGCTCAATAAGACGTGTCCAGAGTTCTTTGCTTCTATGAATCGTAATCATGGATATACAGAATCAGGAATGAAAAGATTAGTTATACAAATGCGTGAAGCTTCTGGATTGAAATTTACGGTTCATAAATTAAGACATACCTTCGCTACTTTAATGCTTGAGGGTGGATGTGATATTTATAGTTTGAGCAGAATGATGGGACATTCTGATATAAAGACCACTACAATATATTTGGCGGCTAGTGCCGAGCATTTAAGATCACAAATGGTTAAACATCCTTTGAATGGATTGGTGTGATTTACCCTACAGTTGTGGGAGGGGTGTTAATATATATTATAGGTTTGCAATATAAGGTAAGTTTAACTATTATATACACATATAAACAAGAAAAACCCAATAAAAGCTTAATTTAGTATGGAAAATAACATTAATAATAAAAATATTTTTGAATTAGGGGCTGAGATTATTCTGCCAGAAAATTCGATATCAGAAAAGATAATTCTTGCCAAGAAAGAAAATAGACCTCTTGTGGTCAAATTAGGATTTGATCCCACTGCTCCAGATCTTCATTTAGGGCATACTGTAGTGTTAAAAAAACTAAAACAATTTCAAGATGCCGGGCATACAGTCGTGGTGATTATTGGTGATTTTACAGCAGGTATTGGTGATCCAACTGGTAAAAATAAAACTCGCCCTCCTTTATCTCAAGATAAGATTGAGGAAAATTCAAAAACATATATAAATCAACTTTCAAAAGTATTAGATGTGGACAAAGTAGAGATTAGATATAATTCAGAATGGTTGGCAAAAATGAATTTATCTGATGTTATAAAATTACTATCCTCATACAATCTTGGCAGAATGTTGACAAGAGATGATTTTAGAAAAAGATATGAAAGTGATATTCCGATTGCTATGCATGAGCTTGTTTACCCCTTACTTCAAGGTTACGATTCTCTTGCTATCAAATCTGATATTGAAATTGGCGGTACAGATCAGTTATTTAATTTACAGGTCGCTAGATTTTTGCAAGAAGTCAATGGTTTGCCTGCTCAAGCAATTATCTGCATGCCTCTTTTGCGTGGCACCGATGGAGTTAATAAAATGAGTAAATCACTCAATAACTATATTGGTATTACTGAAGAAGCGAGACAAATGTTCGGTAAAGCTATGTCTGTTCCTGACGCTTTACTTAATGAATATATTGATCTTGTTTCAAATTTTGATCAAATAGAAAAAGAGCAGATGAAAAAGACACTGAAAAATGGCGACAATCCGATGAATCTTAAAAAGAAAGTTGCTTTTGATATTGTTGAACAGTTTCATGGAAAGGATTCTGCTCAAGATGCAAGTGATTTTTTCTATAATCAATTTCAAGATAAGAGTCACGATAAGGTAGAATATGTTGAGAAAAAAATATCAGATCTAAAAATAGATGATAACAAAATTGATCTGGTCACTTTATTATTTTTACTTAAGGTGCGTGTATCAAAAACGGCATGTCGCTCTCTTATTGAACAGGGAGGTGTTCTTATCGACGATAAGAAAATTATTGATCCAAAATTTGACGTAATCGCTAATGGTAATGATTTTTTTCTTAAATGCGGAAAAATGAATTTTTATAAGATAATATTAAAATAATTATTTAAAACTAAATTTTATAAATAAATAATGGAAAACTGTATATTTTGTAAAATAATAAATAAAGAACTTCCGTCCACTACACTTTTCGAAAATGATGAGTTTATAGCCTTTTCACCAATCGATCAAGTATCCAAAGGTCACACACTATTAATCCCGAAGAAACATCAAGTAAATGTATTTGATATAGACACTAGTTCTCTTGAAAGATTAGTTGGAATTGCTCAAAAACTTTCTAAAGAACTTGTTGAATTGCACGGAGCGACAGGTGTTAATTTACTTAATGCTAGTGGTAAAGATGCACAACAGTCGATTTTTCACTTTCATTTACACATTGTTCCAAGATATGAACGTGATGGTTTAGATTTGTGGTTTAAAAATGGGCTTTAGTTTATAAAATTGGTACCTTCCAATAATTGGTTTAGTTTTTAAATCCTGATAAACCTTTGACTGATGCAGAAAGAATACTGGCTCAACGCGACCTTGATTTAATGCACAAAGCTTTTGTTGAAGAAGTTTCTTACAACAGAAAACTGCCTTTTTGATTTTGTTTCCAATCTGGCGGATGGTTCATCGATGGCGGGGGAATTGGCACTTGAAAATAAATTAATTGATTATCTGGGTGATAAAGAAACTATACGAATGCTTTTTGCTAAAGAATTAGATTTGCCCACAGATGAAGTTATTTTTTGTGATTAAGGAATGTTTTATCAAAAGTTGATAAATGTGTTTGGGGTTATTCAAATACTTGAAATAATATCAAAATTATGTTAATTTTTCAGTGTATAATATTAAATATATGCTAGAAATTTTAACACAAAAACAGGGAATTAGTTTGTTGGTATTTTATGGACTTCTGATGATCTTTCTATCATTATTATTTAGCTATAAAAGAAAAAGGGATACAGCGGAATTCTTATTGGCCAGTAGGGATGTTGGTGTTTGGACTGGTGCAATGTCTATTGCTGCGGCTTGGATATGGGCCCCAGCACTTTTCGTTTCGTCACAGAAAGCATTTGAGCAAGGTCTGGCAGGTGCTTTTTGGTTTATATTTCCGAACATGTTGGCACTTATAATTTTTGCTCCACTAGCTTTAAAAATTAGAAAAATATTACCAAAAGGATACACATTTCCTCAGTTTATTAATTTAAGGCACGGAAAAAGTGTTCATTTTTTATACATGGTGCAATTTGTAATTTTACAAATTTGTGCATTTGCTATTCAAATTTTAGCAGGTTCAACTCTGATCCATATTGTTACTGGAATACCATACGTAACTATCGCTCTAATTTTAGTTTCAATAGTTCTATCTTACTCACTTGTTGGAGGTTTCAGAACCTCAATATTAACAGGTTATGTACAAATGTTACTAATTATAATTATCTCTGCTGTAACAGTATTTCTAGTTTTTATTAATTCTGGATTTGAAACTCTGTCCGCAGGATTAGGAGGAGTCAGTGGGAATTTTGGTAATATATTTGACCCGTGGGTATTTTATTCATTTGGTATTGCAACAACCATCGGTTTGTTGGCGGGTCCCGTTGGAGATCAAATGCACTGGCAAAGAGCATATTCATTAAAAACAAACAAAGATGTAATCAAGACTTTTGTAATAGCTGCGGGATTATTTGCTGTAGTACCAATACTATTATCTGTTTTGGGTTTTATTGGTGCTGGAAAGGTGATATTAGATGGTTGGGTTATCCCTAACTCTCAAATGGTTGGTCCAATAACAGTATCAATGCTACTTCCTGTCTCAGCCATGATTATATTTATTGTTATGCTATTGTCTGGATTATTATCAACGCTAAATTCAATTTTGTGTGCTGTCGCTTCACTGGCAGTTATTGATATATATAACCCTGGTAAACAATTATCAGAAACAGGAAATGATAATGATCCAAAAAAAGTTACTATCGCAAGGATATCGATGGCTGTTATGGCCATATTAGGATTATTAATTGCTTTAATTCCTGGATTACAGATACTTCATTTATTTTTATTCTATGCAACCCTACGAGCTTCAACATTTGTTCCAACCGTTATGACTTTATTATGGCCTAAATTAAAAAGTCGTGCTGTATTTGTATCTGTCTTACTATCAATGATTTTAGGAGCACCACTTATGGGTCTTGGTGCAGTAATTAAAAATGTGCATGTTAGTGTTGCAGGAAGCCTACTAACAGTGATTATAGGTTTCTTGGGGTGTTATTTTTTAAGTAAAACTATTTATAAAAAAGATTATGATTCAGAAAAATATTCACTACAAAATCAAGAGAAATAATGATATTCAAAAATGCTTAAGAGCATTTAATAGCTACTACTCCTTACTTAGAACTTTTATTGATAGGGGTGTTTTAAAAAGTAGTCTAGACAGAGGGGCTTTCACTCATCCTAGTCAAATTTTGAATAAAGAATTTATTGATCTGCTTGGAACAAAAAGGCACAGAATATCATTGGGTTATGGACAAGAGGCGGGTGAACAAATTTTGAGGGAAAAAATTGTTGAATTGGAAAATTTAAAATATGGTACAAATTACAAAGCGGAAAATGTCACTCTGGTTGCTGGAGCTTGGTCTGGTGTAGAACTTGTTATAGAGGAAATATCAAAACTTTATAATGGTAATTATAAAAAATTGAAAATAGCAGTAATTGGTCCAACTCACTATCAATTATTTCAAAGACCAATCGAAGTTTTAGGACTTGAAGTTCTGGCTTTTGATTTTACGAAATTAGAAGGAAGTGTTCCAACACAATTTTATGAGATTGATGAAATATTGAAAACTAAACCAGATGTTGTTTTCGTAACTAACCCCAATAATCCAAATGGTGAATATATTCCATCAGATATTTTAAAGTATTTAGTAAGAAAAACTCAAAATAAAAATATTTATGTTGTAATTGATGAATTACAAAATTTTATGCCAGCTAAAAATAAAGATATTGGTTATGGAAAATGGATACAACAAGAAAATATTATTAGAATAGATTCATTTTCTAAACACTACGCCTTAGCTGAATATCGTCACGGCTGGGTAATTGCAAGTAATAAGATAACAGGAGATAGGTATTCAGGAATAGTTGGTAGAATCCGTGGTTTTATGGGTAATGGCCCCAGGGCATGTAATGATGTTATTTTAAAATTAATTCAGTCAGAAATTGATTATAAAAAAGGTAAAGCACATCCATTGGAGAAAAAATGGAATACGCTATTAAGAAAACATGATTACATTGTGAAAAGACTTTCTAAAAACTCTAGGATAACTATTCTACCAAGAGACGCTTGCTTCAATGTTTGTATAAAAGTCAGTGGATTTAAAAATGATATGGTGTTATCAAAAAAATTAATGGAGGAGGGAACTCTCATTATGCCTTGTGAGGGTTATGGTTATGAATCAGAGGATGTAATAATGAGAATAACTTTTGCTGAAAGATGGAGTAAAGTTTTTCATTCAATGAGTTCACTGGAAAAAGTTATTAATAATGTTAAAGAAAATGAAGGATAAAGTTTGGATAAAATATTATGTTAATGGCGTCTTAAATGAAACAGTAACTTTTAAGGATATTAAAAGTAGAATACAAAACAAAAAAAATATATTTATTAGTTCACAATTAACAGAAGGAGATAGGGTTATTGTTAAAATGAATAACTCTGTTGAAGCTGTTGTTAATTATTTGGCATTATCTGAAATTGGAATTATCTCTGTTCCTGTGAACCCAACGGATTCTAAAATTAGAATTGATTATATAATTAAAGATTGTAAACCAAAAGCGATAATATTTGAAGATGATTCTTTAAAAATCATAAAAAATAATTTAGTTAGAAATAATAAAAAATATTGTAATATGAATACAATAATATATACTTCAGGCACAACAGGTGTTCCTAAAGGTGTATGTTTATCTTTGGATAATTGGAGAAATAATGCAAATTCTCTAATTAAGCATCATAAATTAAATGAAAAGAGTATATTAGCTACTCCGTTACCAATACTTCATTGTAATGCTCACGGCCTTGGCATGTATGCCACATATTTTTCAAAAAGCACATTAGTTTTATTTGATAAAGTTTCAGATAATTTTCTAGATGTAATAACAAAAGAGAAAGTAAATATTGCTAGTGTGGTGCCGTCCGTCCTTAGTAAGCTTCTAAGTTCAAAAAAAGATTTTAAGGCACACAAGGATTTAAAATATTTTTTAACAGCAGCTGCACCACTCTCAGTTGACTTACTTACTGATATTATTATTCATTGGAATGTTAAGGTAATACAGGGCTACGGATTAACTGAGAGCACAAATTTTTCTTGTACTGTTCCAATTGATCTGCCTAATAATGTTTATAAAAAAGTAATGTTCCCACATCCATCAATAGGAGTAGAATTAGATGGAGTACATATAAATATAAAGAAGCAAGGAAACTCAGATTTTGGTGAATTATCTATCAAATCAAGTTCTAATTCACTAGGATATTGGAACAAAGATGTTTCAGGACGTAAAATTGTTGATACTGGAGATATTGGGTATTACAAAATCATAGAAGGGAGAAAATTCTTCTACTTAAGAGGTAGAAAAAAAGAACTGATAAATAGGGGTGGAGAAAAAATATATCCATTAGAACTAGAGTCAGAGATTAGAAATTTTGGTTTAAATATTGATTTTCATGTCGTATCAATTAATGATGACATTTTTGGTGAAGAGATAGCGGTTGTTGTTTTAGAAGAATTCGATTTCGCAATCTTAGATAAGGTTCCCTACTTTAGAAGACCAAAAAAAGTTTTTAAGATTAAGAATTTCTGCGTAGGTCCAACAGGGAAAGTTCAAAGAGCAAAAATGAGTACAATATGTAAAGATCCAAAAGAAGCAAAAATAATTTGGGAAGATGAAAAATATAAAAATAGAAATTAAATATATAATAAATAGCTTTGATTCATTTATTGGAAAAAAAGTTTATTGTTCGGGAAGAATTTCGTCTGTTAGAAAAATGAGAGATAGTATTTTTGCTGATCTTTTTGCAAAGGATTCAATTATTCAAATAAAAATATCTAGATTAAAGAATAACGAAATTATTTATCCAGGAGATTTAATAGAAGTTTTTGGCGTGTGTAGCTATACTCAAAAAAAAGAAAAAACCATATTTGTTGATAAAATAAATTTTATAAATAAATGGCAGGCAAATAAACCTTTTAAACACTTGAATAATTCAAATTATCACCCACTAAAATCCTTTGTTTTATATAAATATAAAAACATTTATTTAGCAAACCTCATTAGAAATAATATTAGAAAGTTTTTCTACCAGAATGATTTTTTTGAAGTACAAACGCCCATTCTTTCTAATAGATATAATGGTGGCAGATCATTTCCTGTTATTAGTTCATATTTAAATGAAAAAATTGGTTTTAATCGAACTACCATGGAGGAAAGAATGCAGGCCTTAATTGGTTCTGGGTTTGAGAATATTTTTCAAATCGGGAGTATTTTTAGAAGTGGGAAAGAAAAAACTTTTTTAGAAGGTTATTCAATAAAACTAGACTTTGAAGTATGTAAGAAATTAATTCAGGACATGTTGTCTTTTGTGATTTTAGGATTAATAGAACAGGGGTTGGATAAAAATAATCAAATTGCTATAGATTTGATTAATAAAAAGTGGGTAAATATAGATTTTTATAATGGTGCAGCTAAATATTTGAATGTAAAAAATAGTTTAAAAAAATTTAATACACAATTAGTTTCAGAACTTAAAGAATTAAAAATAATTAATAATAAAAAAATTAGTCCAGAGTCCTTAGCTGATAAAATCGCAAACGAAGTATTTAAAAAAATTAATAAACCCGTGATTATAAATGGATTTCCATCTTGGTCTTCACCACTATATAAAATAGATAAAAAGTTTAACTATAAATTAAAAAGATCACGCTTCTATATACCTGGTCAGGATGGTGGTTTTGAGATTGGGTCACAGGAAAATGATTTTAAAAGATTTGAACACAATATTAACGAGCAAAATAAAATTTGGAATTTATCTGAAGATGATGAACGTTTGATGGATTCAGATCTTAAAGATATTATATCCGCTGGCTTACCAGACATGATAGGTTTTGCTCTTAGTCCTGATAGAATTTTAAAAATCTGGGTGGATGATCCAACAATTGATTCGTATGAATAATACTTTAATAAAATGTTATTTTAAGTTATAATATCGAAACAATATGAAAGATCAAAATTCAAATAATGGACAAATTGAAGAAATAAATGACAGAATTAGAAAAATCGAATTAATCAAAAATTTGGGTATTAATCCATATTCTGATAAATACGACAGAACGCATTCGCTTAGTGAGGCTAGAAATTTAGACTTGGGAACAAAAGTCAGCGTGGCAGGAAGAATTATTCTTTCTAGAAATATGGGAAAGTTGGGGTTCTGTCATATTTTGGATCATACTGATAAAATTCAATTAGTTATAAAAACTGATAATTTAGGAGTTGAAGAGCATAAGATTTTTTTTAAAATAATAAGTCTCGGAGATTTTATTGGAGTTAAGGGTGAAATATTTAAAACACAAAAGGGAGAAATTTCAGTCTTGGTACAAGAATATACATTTTTATCAAAAGCACTTAGACCCCTGCCAGAAAAGTGGCACGGATTAAATGATACAGAAACAAAATATAGAAAAAGATATTTAGATTTAATTTCGAATAGAGAGGTATTTAACAGATTTAAATTTAAAAGTGATTTTATTTGGGAGTTGAGAAAGTTTTACAAGGAAAACGGGTTTGATGAAATAGAGACTCCAGTCCTGTGTAATTCTGCTTCAGGTGCTTTGGCTAAACCATTTAAGACTCATTACAACTCTCTTGATTTGGATGTGTATCTTCGGGTTGCACCTGAAATATTCTTAAAAGAAGCAATTATCGGAGGTTTTGATAAGATTTTTGAAGTTGCTAGAGTTTTTAGAAACGAAGGAATGGACTCTAGTCATCTACAGGAATTTACAATGATTGAACATTATTGTGCGTACTGGGATTTTAAAGATAACATGAATTTCACTGAAAAAATGATTACAAATGTGGTTGAAAAACTAATGGGTAACTTAACTATAAAAACTTATAACAAGAATGATGAATTAATAGAAGTCGATTTGTCTACCCCGTGGAGAAGAGTTTCATTTAGAGAAATTTTATTAGAAGATTGTGATATTGATATTGATCAATATGAAGATGTTAAAAAATTAAGGGAGGCAATAAGAGAAAAAGGCATAAAAATTGACCAAATAGAAAAGCTTGGTAGGGGAAATTTAATTGACGCTCTTTATAAAAAAGTTTGTAGACCTAAATTAATAAATCCAACATTTTTGCTAAATCATCCGATTGACTTATCTCCCCTTGCTAGAAAGAATGATAAAAACCCGATAATTACAGACAGATTCCAATTAGTTATAAATAGTTGGGAAATTATAAACGCATACAGTGAGCTGATTGACCCAATCGATCAAAAGGAGAGATTTTTAAAACAAGCCGAAGCCAAAAAAGGAGGAGATGAGGATGCAATGGATAAGGACGATGATTATGTTGAAGCTATGGAATATGGAATGCCTCCAGTGTCTGGTTGGGGAATGGGTGTAGAAAGAATGGTTGCATTATTAACCCAACAAAAAAACCTTAGAGATGTAGTTCTATTTCCATTGTTAAAGCCAAAAAATAATAAGTAGAGTATAAATTTAATAAAACAAAAATATTTTTATAGCTAAATCTTCTGCCTCTTCAAAGGTTAGTTGGTCTATTGAATTCAACCACTTTTCCGTAGAATCACCTTCAAATTTTTGATAAATTAATTCAAGACTGGCACTGAATATTTACGATTTGGCCAAGGACTGCTAATTTTATTTTTTTGTTATCATAATTAATTGGCTTGTTTATGTTAATATGGTTTTAATGGATATAGAAAACAGTGTGTTAAATGCTCTTAAGTCCCAGATAAAGAGCTTCTTAAATATAAAAGGAGTCGACCAGGTTGTTGTAGATTTTGAAAGAACTTCGGACCAAAAGTTCGGTGATTTTTCTACTAATGTTGCTATGAAATATTCAAAAATTTTGAAAAGTAACCCTACAGAATTGGCAAAGGAAATCGTTAGTTATCTACAGTCTAAAAAATTAGAAAGTATTCAAAAAGTTGAATTCATCAGCCCTGGTTTTATCAATTTATTTATTGATCATGCTTTTTTCAAAAACTACTTGCTAGAAATAATAAAAGAAGGTCCAAATTTCGGTAAAAATCAAATATTAAAAGATCAGAGATGGGTAGTTGAACACACCTCTCCTAATCCTAATAAAGCAATGCACCTTGGGCACTTACGAAATAATCTTGTTGGAATGGGTATTGTTAGGATTTTGAAGTGGAATGGGGCAGAGGTTATATCTGATGCTGTTTATAATGATAGAGGTATTGCAATTGCAAAATTGATGTATGGTTTTTTGGTACATATGAAAAAAAATAATTCGGCCCTATCTGAGATTTCTTATTGGTTGTCAAATAAAAATAGTTGGTATACCCCAGAAGAAAAAGGAATTAAACCCGATGCTTTTGTTACAGAGTGTTACGTTCTAGGTGAACAGGATTTTAAGAAAGATGTTGATTCAGAAAAGGAAACTAGAGATCTTGTGGTTAAGTGGGAGAATAATGATCTAATGGTTTGGGAATTATGGAAACATGTACTGGGATACGCTTATCAAGGAATTAATGACACCTTAAATCGTTTAGGAAATCATTGGGATAAAATTTGGTATGAACATGAACATTATCAAAAAGGTAAAGATCTTATTTCTAGAGGTTTAAAGGAAGGTGCTTTTCAAACATTAGAAGATGGGGCTGTTCTGACTGATTTAAAAAAATATAATATTCCAGATACTATTCTTTTGAAAAAAGATGGTACTTCACTTTATATAACACAGGATCTTGCCTTAACCTTCCTTAAAAAGAATGAATATAATGCTGATAAATTAGTTTGGATAATTGGTCCAGAACAATCTTTGGCAATGAAACAGTTATTTGCTGTTTGTGAACAACTTGGTATTGGAAAAGTTGAAGATTTTACGCATGTACCTTACGGATATGTTGGATTAAAAGATGAAGAGGGTGGGTTTAAAAAGATGTCATCTCGTGATGGAACTGTCGTATTAATTGATGATGTTATTGATATTATTAAAAACAAAATTAAAAATGGTTTCTCTGAAGAAAAAAATATTGAAAAAGCAAAATTAGATGAATTAAGCGAAAGGCTAGCTGTTGGTGCTATTAAATTTAGTATTCTTAGATCTGATAAAACTCAGAACCTAACTTTCGATATTAATCAGTCTATAGATGTTCATGGTGATTCTGGAGTTTATGTTATGTATTCATATGTTCGTACACAGTCTATTTTGAGAAAAGTAAAAAAAGAAATTCCTGAGAATATTAAATTTCCAAATATATTTGGCGAAGAAGAAGCTTTATTAAGAAGTCTTTTATATTTTCCCGAAACTATTAAGAGATCTCAAGAAGAGCTTTCTGTTCACTATATTGCTCAGTATTTACTAGAACTCTCTTCAAATTTTAATAGTTGGTATGCCAAAGAAGTTATTTTAGATGGTTCTGAAACAGAGGATTATAAAATAGCTATAACAAAGGCAGTAGGGATAATAATAAAAAATGGTTTGGGAATACTGGGTATCAAAACAGTAGAAGAAATCTAGAGTGCGGGGGGTTTCTTTTTATATTATTTTAAATATCCCCAGTCTTTCAATTTTTGAAAATCTTCGTTTTCGAATTTTAGACCGATATCATTACGATAAAAAGACTTTGGAATTTTGATTTTAGCGGCAATTTTGTTTGCCCGCATATTTGCTTCTTTGATTGTCGAAGCTACCGCCGTCACGTACATAACATAGCCATCATGATCAGCAATATAATAATCTTCTTTTTCTCCAATCATTCTTTTTGAAATCTCTTCAAAATGAATATGATTCTTTTCTTCATTAGATAATTCATCCAGAGAAATTTGTAAACCGTAAGTCATATCTATTTTAAATTGGTGGCTGTATGGAAAAGGAGGAACACTTATCAACATAACAATACCAAAACCTTTTTTATATTTGAAATCACAATTTTGTCCACTGGCCACTTTGTAAAAAATATCGCCCCAACTTGTTTCATGTAATTCAGAATGTAGATGAACAATAGGACTACCTAATCGTGGAGTTAATTCTAGAGCATGTATACCATGCTCATTAACGATACAGTTAATAGCAAAATCTCCCTTGAAATTAATACTTTTTAAATAACCCTCCAATTTTTTTAAAGTTTCTGTATAAAGTTTATTATTTTCTTCATTTGTATACCAAGCCAAAGTACCCATCTCACTGGTATATGGTCCAATTCCTCCTGGAAAAAGATGAGGATGTTCTACATTAATTTCTATTGGTCCAACCCAATCTTGACCATTAAAATATCTGCCAACTCCAACTTCAACCCCTATAATTCTTTCCTGTAAAGAAACGGGTTGTCTGTTTATTTTTGGTATATGAGCATAATTTTTTAATAGTCCAACAACGTCTTTGCCGTATTTATCGTAACCAACGTAACTAACGAATTTATTATTATCTTTTTCTCTTTTAATAACCCACATGTTTGGGTTGATAGAGGCATATTCAGCCGCTTCGATAACATTATTAAAAGTTTTAGTGGGGAAGAATTCGATATTGTGTTCTCGAAAAATTTGTTCTGTGTACTGACGATCATATTCAATTTTGTCAGCTTCTTCAGAACCTCCAAAAACAAGGTAGCCTTTTTGGCGTAGACCGTCTTGAACTTTACCAAAACCAGAATCATCAAAAACTATCAAACCGTTTTTGGTTAGCCAATGAAGCTCTTTTTTCCAATTTCTGGTTTTCTCAACAAGATTATCAAAAATTCCAGATGAAGTTCTTGATTGAATAAAAAGCTTTACAGAGTGTCCTTCTTTTTTTAAGATATAAGCAATATTAGCACCTAGACCGTTCTTAGATATAAATAATATATTCACTATGTTATAATTTAACTTAATATGGATAAAAAATCAAAGAGTTTAATAATTAGAAATAATTCATAATTTATGCATTGGTTTATTTTTGCTTTAATAAGTCCTATATTAATGACACTTGCTAATAATATTGATAAACACTTAGTTGAAAAATATTTTAAAGGGGGTGGGCTTGGTGCTATGATGATTTTTTCTTCTATTTCAGGTTTATTACTCTTGCCAGTATCTTTTATTTTTGCCACTAAAAGTCTTTTTGAAATACCATTTTCATACATACTCGTTCTCGTTCTTATAGGTATTTTAAGTGCTTTTGCGGTTTTTAGTTACCTTGCTGCACTTGAGGATGGTGAGACTTCTGTCATTGTACCCTTTTATCAGACAGTCCCAATTTTTGGTTTAATATTGGGATATTTGTTTTTAGGTGAAACTGTAAGTTTACTTAAGGTAATAGCTATACCGATTATTGTTTTAGGATCTCTTATATTATCTTTGGAAATAGACGAAGATGCTGGTTTTAAATTTAAGGTTAAACCTATTATATTAATACTTTTTTCTTCATTTATTTTTGCTATAAATGCAATTGTTTTTAAAAAAATTGCAACAGAGTATAGTTTCTGGACATCTATATTTTGGGAATATACAGGACTCTTTTTAGTGGGTGTGTTTTTGTTTGCTTTTATTAAAAAACATAGACTCCAGTTTATTAAAGTTTTCAAATATAATAAAAAGAAAGTATTGACTCTGAATATATCTAACGAAATTTTGGTTTTGCTTGGTAATTTGTCTGTGGAGTTTGCCTTAATTTTGGCACCTGTCGCTCTCGTCCTTCTTGCTGATTCTTATCAACCACTTTTTGTTTTATTTTGGGGAATTATTTTCTCAAAATTTTTCCCAAACATGTCCTATGATAAATTTGACAGTAAGAATTTGATAAAAAAAGTCATTGGGATTATCATAATAGTATTGGGAAGTATAATAATTAATATTTATTAGAATATAATATATGTATCAAATACCATATTATTCTTTGGATCAGGCCAGGGAAGAGATAAAAAAAAGACAACACGACACAGCTTTAAAAGAAAAAGTTAATAAGTTTTTATCCTCTAGATTTATTCCTGGATTAGGACAAGAGCCTAAGGCCGCACTTATTAGGAGCGTTCTCTCTCCAGACTCAGGTTTCGACTTTTTCTATTATTGTTCAAAGTATATTGGTCTAGAGCCACTCATTGCTGAATATACAGACGATCTTTTTGTTGGTTTAAGTGAAGAGAAGTTGGGTCTCGCACGTTTGCGAATAACTTTTGAAGATAATTCTAAAAAACTTGTTGATATTGTTGACTTCAAAGTTTATCACGGAAAAAAAATACCAGAAGTAAAAGTTATGGATAATAGATCGCTTATAGATTTTCATCACGACTTATTTAAATTGACTGATTATAAATTTTCACCAGAAGATATTAGTGAATATTTTCATAGTTTCGGAAAGCCGTCTGATTACTATCCATATTACTTTGCTAATTTTATTGTGCACGGTGTTTTGTTTGAGAATTTTGCTATAGATAGTGAGACTCATGAAAAAAACTTTACTAATAATGTTGTTGTTGGATCTCTAGAAAAGATTAAGGAGATGTTTGGGGTGTATCCCATTATTGTTAGGTTGTACCCAGAAGATCAAACATCAATTGAAGATTTCTTTTGGTGGAGTTATAATAAAAACATAAATGATAACTTGATTAAGTTTTCTTTAGAAAATAAATGTAAAATAAAAGATGTTTTTCTATAAAAAAATAAACTTAATAAGTGTTTTTGTGTTCATCAGTTTTCTATCTGTAGTTATAATTTATTGGAAGGTATATTTTGATAATCAGTATTCAGTCCAGGTTCCAATTGATTGTGAAATGCAGACTGAGGAGTGTTTAGAAGATGTTCAAGGCGGTTCATCAGTTTTTTTGGATTCTAGTATACATTTTTTTGAAACTTCATGTGCAAGTGGATATAATGAGTATTGCTTAAAAGCGTGTGAACAATCTGAAGAATGTTCTATTGTTGTGTGTAATAATGAAGAATGTTTAATTAAAAAATAAAAATTATGAATTGTCTAGAATTAACAAAACCTTTTCTTTATATATTTACAGATAGTGTACCTAACCTCCTGTACTATTCTCACTTTCCAGTCGCTATTGTTGCAATTATTATAGGTTTTTTTATTATAAAAAAGGTACGTGACTATAAATCAGTGTTATTCCTGTTCGTTATAAATATTGTATTAGCACTGCTCTCAGTCGTTAATATTATTTTATGGACAAATGATCGTGTTGAAAATATAATGTTTTTTTGGTTTGTTAGTCAGTTATTGTTTATATTATTACCACTGATCTGCTTAGCCTTTTTCTATTCTTTTTTTGGTCAGGAGAGAAAAATACCTAATATTTATTTGTATACATGGTCTATTATGTATATAGCAATTGTTCCAATTATTGTATTTTCTCTGAACATAAATTATTTTGATGTTCAGAATTGTGTTGTTGTTGAAAATAATCTAATTATCAATTATCAAACCGCCGTTCTTTGGATTGTGGTTTTGTGGATATTTTTCTCAGTAGTAAAATCCTTTTTCGATAAAAAAATAAGCAATATTTTTAAAAAAGAAGTGAGTCTTCTTGGTGTAAGTTTAATATTTTTGTTGACAATTCTATATTTTACATGGAATTCTGAATTATTTAATATTCCCTTTGAATATGAACAGTTGGGATTTATTGGTTTAGCCATTTTTCTAATCACTTTAGTTTTTACAGTAGTTAAATTTAAATTATTTAATATTAAGCTTATTTCGACTCAAGCACTAGTCTGGTCAGTTGCCGTTCTTGTAGGTTCACAACTATTTTTTGTTGACACAGTTATCAATACTATTCTTGTTTCGATTACACTCTTATTGTCATTAGTACTTGGTTTTCTGATTATTCGTTCAGTCAAAAAAGAAATTAAATCTCGTGAACATATCCAAAAATTGGCAGATGAACTTGAAATAGCTGGTGAGGCCCAAGCCGAAACCTTGAGATTCATCACTCACCAAGTTAAAGGTGTCTTTACTAATACAAAAGGGGCTCTCTCATCAATCTTAGAAGGTGATTATGATCCAATTCCTGAATCGTTGAGAAAAATGGTGCAAAATTTATTTGTTATTCAAAATGGTGGTGTTGATAGTGTTCAAGCCTTTTTATCTGCCTCACAACTTGAGAATGGAAATCCATATGTCATGAAAGATCTTAATTTTAAAGATATTGTTTCAGAGGCCTGTATACAACTGAAAATGAAAGCAGAGAAAAAGGGATTAGTTTTTGAAACTAGTATTCCTGATAGTGAGAGTTATAAAATGAAGGGAGATGGTGTGTATTTATCAAATGCTATTTTAAATATTATTAATAATGCTGTTTGCTATACAAAAACAGGCACAATACATGTTTCCTTGTCTAAAGTAGAAGATAAGTTTGCTCTGTTTTCAGTAAAGGATACTGGTGTCGGTATTACCCAAGAGGATGGACAACAACTATTTACTAAATATGGTCACGGAAAAGACTCTCGTTTAATTAATGTTGATAGTAATGGGCTTGGGCTTTATCTTGTAAAGAAAATTATTGATGCTCACCAAGGTACCGTTTGGTATGAATCTGAGGTAGGTAAGGGAACCACTTTTTTTGTTAAGTTACCTCTAGCATAAAAAAGTTTGGTTCTTAGTTCTTGAATAGTCCAAGATGTTTAGGATTTACTATCACATCAAGTTTATTACTGTTCATAGCGTCATGACCCACAATAGCATCGTATCCTTTATTAAAGATAAAATCCCACAATAATTTTTCTGAGAGAATGCCTAACTCGTAACCCTCCTTAAAATCTTTTTCTGTAATAAGTTTTATTTTACTGTCGGCAGGTAATTTTCCTGTAAGAATTTTGTTACCAAAATTTTTGGCCCATTCTGCATCAGTCGTGAAATGTATTCCTCCTTGATTTTCATCACTTTCTCCACGAAACAATATAAAAGATTCTGGATTTGAGATGAATCTTTGAATGCCCTCATTATTGATTGAATTATTTGTTGCTGAGTCCATAAAATACTTTAGATATTTTATGTTATAACAAAAAATGATAATAATTACCACTTATTAAAATAAACCCTGTTGAGCTATTTGATTAAAAAATACATTTTGAGTTAATAACATTAGTGCCTATTCTGTGTTAGTATGATTGGAATAATTAAATTTAAAATCAGATTGGAGAAAGTGTAGAAGATTGTTAGCAAAAATATGCATTACTATAGAAAACCAAAAAAGTTTACACATGAAGAAATGAGGAGATCTCAAGAAGAAATTGAAGAGAGAGATGTAAATCATAAAATTTTAAAATACCAGAAAATGTTTGGGGAGGATTTTCAAGAACCAAAACCAGAGGATTGTAGTTTAGATAGTTCAATTGTAGAAGTTATCGAAAAATATAATAAAAAAGTAGATAGTCATAATAAGAAAAACAAAGAAAAAATAAATACAATTATTATTGCCACAATTATTATTTTATATGGATTAATTATTTCACTAATTATTTTTACAATTCCATTGAGTGATATTGATTTTGAATCCATATTTTCTATTTTGTTTCTTAGTTTGTTTATTATTCTGCCTTTAGTATTTAAAATATTTGGTTTTTTATTAACTAAAATACTTATTAATAAAAATTTTCATCAGTTAACAGCGGCCTTTAATCAATACATTGAATTAAAAGAAAGTTATCCAGGTAAAAAAGAAATTGCAAAGTTAATAGAAAAAAGTATTTATTTCAAAAAAAGGAAACAACAGAAAGATTATTGGTTCTCTTTAAATGGACATGAGTTTGAAGAACAAATAACAAAAATATTAAAAAAATATAATTATAAGGACGTTTTTAAAACAAAAGGATCTGGTGATGGAGGTGTAGATATAATAGTTACAAAAAATGACGGCCAAAAAATCTTTATTCAATGTAAGGCACATAAAAAACAAATTGGACCTGAAACGGTTAGGGCATTATTTGGTGTAATGAATAAATCTAAAGTAAGTGAGGGTATTGTAATAGGTTTAGGAGGTTTTTCTCCTGGTGCTATTGAATTTGCTCAAGATGAGAATATAAAATTGTTAGATATTAATGATATTCTTGAAATTAACAAAGGAACTTTTACTAAAAATAAGAATGAAAAATAAAATACTACAAAATTAAACAAAGTACTTAAGATTTCAGATGATTAAATGTTTATTGAGTAGGTTGATGTGATTTAGATATATAGTTTTTATTCAAAACCCTCAGGTACATCAGGATTTAAATTGTGTCTAACTACACCGGAAGAAGTCATTATACCTACTGCGTTTGAAAGTATTTTTCGTCGGCGATTCAGTTCATTGAACTCATCTTCTGTTAAGTCACCTTCAGGATTCCATTTTCCAAGTGGATATATTACTTCTGCAGGATCTAATTTGTTAAGTTTAATTAAGGTGTTATAGATATTTGGTAAAAGTGGCTTTACAGACTCTCTACCGTTTTCTTTGAATACTGTTTCGGCCTCACTAAAAGAATTGCGTAAATTAGCAATTGTTTCTTGGGAGGTTTCTAATTTTTCAATTTCCACAGGAATCTGGTTTTTATATGATTCATTCATGGCTACATTATACACCTTTTCCTTTAGAACTTTTATTAATAATGCAAAAATGATAAAATGAGCTAACTATTTATGAAGAACTTTAACGATAAATTTTTACTTTCTTTTGAGAAGGATTTTAATGTTAATTATCCAAAGAATAACTCTGCAACATATAAGAGCCTTGTTAATTATGCTTCTGATTTACAAATTCCAATACAGAGATGGTATCGTTACAAAGAAGGATATTCAATTAATCTCGTTGATCAAATTCTTACCAAATATAATGTCAAACCAGGTGATTTAATTGTTGATCCTTTTTGTGGTAGTGGTAGCACTCTTCTACAATCAAAAATTAATAAATGTAATAGTCTTGGTTTTGAAATAAATCCATTCTCTGCATTTTTAGCAAAAGTAAAGACTCAAGATTATAAAAAAGAAGACATTGTTTATTTTAATAAGCAGATAATTGGTTTTAAGAAGATAAAGGCAAAACAAAAAGTTTGTATTCCAAAGCTTTCCACAATTGAACTATTGTTTGATAAAAATGCCCTACATTATCTTTTAACTTTAAAAGAAAAAATTAAGCAAGTAAAAAATAAAAAAGTATTAGAACTTTTTATGCTTGTTTGGCTAAGTATTCTCGAAGAGTCATCAAATTATAGAAAAGCCGGTAATGGTTTAAAGGTTCGTAAAACAATAAAAAAAACCACTAGGGACCAAGAATATGTTAGGAATTTGTTTTTTGAAGCAGCAAAAAATATTCAATGTGATCTAAGATTTGCTGTTGATATTTCAAATAAGGTTAAAACTACGATTATTGAAGATACGTGTTTTAATTTGGGTAAGTATACAAAAAAAGGTTCGATAAAAGGTGTTATTTTCTCACCACCATATGCTAATTGTTTTGATTACACTGAAATATATAAAGTAGAGCTTTGGATGGGTTCCTTTGTAAAAGAATATTATGATTTGAAAACGTTAAGAAAAAAGGGAATAAGATCACATTTGAATGGATACGAAATCGAATCCAAACTTGCCGTGGAAAGTGTTCCAGAACTAGGTTTTTTAGTTAATGAACTTTCTTCAAAAAAGCTTTGGGATAAGAGAATTCCTAAAATGGTTGAAGCATATTTTAATGATATGTTTAGATCAATTACAGAAATTCATAAAGGGTTAAAGAAGGGCGGCTTCTGTGTAATTATTGTTAGTAATTCTGCATACGGTGGTGTTATTGTCCCAACTGATTTACTTTTAGCAAAATTTGCTAAGCACCTCGGCTTTAATGTTTCATCAATTGATGTAGCTCGGAATATTATAACCAGCTCACAACAATATAAAGAAACTGAGAAATATCGTAAGTATCTTAGGGAAAGTATTATTTATTTGGAAAAGAATTAGAAATGGGAAAAATTAAAAATGAAAGAATAATAGAGGTATCTGATATTCCTGATAATCCAAAAAATGGAGATACTTTTTTAATTAAAGCTAAGGGTATTTCAGATTCTACTCATTGTATATTTAAGTATCCTTGTAAGTTCATACCCCATATTCCAAGATGGTTTATAAAAAAATATGCTTCAGTTGATACAAAAAGACAAGGTATCTTAGATCCGTTCATGGGTTCAGGAACGACACTCGTTGAAGCATCACTTCTAGGATATCCTAGTTATGGTGTTGATATTGATCCACTTAGTAAATTGTTGAGCAGTGTTAAAACGACTCCATTATCTTCTGGAGATTTTTCAATAATTAGAAGCTTTGTTTCTGAATATGAGTCGATAATAAAAAAGCCACAGCAATTTTTGAAAAAAAGTAAAAAATACATTCCCGACAAAGAACTTATAAAGTATTGGTTTTCTGATTCAACCATAAATGATTTGGCACTCATTCGATTTTTGATTCATGATAATTTTAACAAGTTTAAAAATACTAATGTTAAAAATTTTTTGGAAATAGTTTTAGCTTCAATAATACGAAAGGTTTCTAAGGCTGATGATCAATCTCCAAAGCCATACATTTCTACTAAAATAAAGAAAAAACATGTGGTTGTTTTTGATGAGTTTTTTAAAAAACTAGTAAAATATATTTATGCGATTAAAGATTTTTCTGACAATCAAGGTGGGGGAGTTAATATAATTGGTTTTGATGCTAGGAAAATTGATAAAAAATCTCTACGTTCTGGTAGTGTGAGTCTGGCAATGACTTCACCTCCATACATTAATGCTTTCGATTATGTACGTTCTTTAAAGTTAGAAAATTTTTGGCTTGATGGTTTTGATAAGAAAAAATTAGATGAATTATATGAACATCAGATTGGTTCAGAAAAAATAAAAACCCCAAAAGAAATTCCCATATATGGTCTAAAAGAGCTTGATTTGGTTTTGGCTAAAATATATTCGCTAGACAAAAAAAGAGCATGGATTACATTTAAATATTTTCAAGCAATGAAGGAAAATCTAGAGTCTGTATTTTCTTGTTTAGATAAAGGAGGTTTTTATTGTATTGTTGTTGGAAATAGTAGAATAAGAGGTTTTGAGGTTGACACTTCTAGTATTTTGTTGAAAATAGCAAAAGAGGTCGGATATAAAAAAAGATTAAATTTTTCATATATAATAAGAAATAGGTATCTTCGTATTCCAAGGTCTGGTCGGGGAGGTTTTATTCCAAAGGATTACATATTAGTTTTAGAAAAATAATTATGACAAGAACAAGAAGTTTAGAGATATGGCACATACCAAAAAGACAAAACATTCACCAAATCATTGGTTCTGTTGAAATTTTATCAGACGCTAATTTTAATGGTAAATCTTGGACATCAACTAAGCAGGAGGCTTTTAACACATTATTAGGTAGAAATGGCCTTACTGAAAGAGGTAGGCCTCTATCACCATCTGCAAGGAGAACTCTAGAAGCGTTAGTTAAATATTTAGGTTTTATCGTCATTGATAACACTACAACGCCAGCGACTATGCATGTTACAAATGCAGGTTTTGAATTACTTAAGAAACATGGATCAGTTTTAGGTTTGGGTAAAAATTTAAAAATAGTTTCTAATAGTGGAAAGGAAATTACTGAGTCTAAGATTGTGGAGCATCAGATGAATAAATTACAAATCTCGAATCCTGTAATTAATGATGATTGTGTGAATATTTTGTTGTTTCCTTTCAGAATTACACTAAAATTATTGCTTGAGTTAAAATATTTATCAAAAGAAGAGCTGGGTTATATAGTTTTTTCAATGAAAAAAGAGGATGAATTATATTTAATCATAGAAAAAATTAAAACATTTAGACAGTTACCAGAGGACAGGAGGCGTGCAGAGATTGACGCTTTTGAGGCTACAGAAATAGGTAATTTAACACTTGTACAAGCACCCACTGCTGGGTACTACATCGGACTTTGTGTCGCCACAGGCTTGTGTGAAAGAATGTCTGGAAATTTATTCATAAAGGAACAACAAAGAGCGGAAATCAGTTCAATACTAGATAAATATAAAAATGTCAGACCGTTTGATTTTGGTGACAACCTGAGGTTGTGGGTGGAATATTTTGGCGATTTCAAAAGAACACGTCCACCTCTTCTTGTTAATATCGTGACTAACTTGCCAAGTAAATTTTATGTTCGTATCTATGATGGCGAAAACAAAGAAATTTCTTGTGGTGTATATTCCAGTGAAAATTCCCTTAGTGTCGCGTTATTTCAAGATGAAGAATATAAATTTGACTTCTATAGCTTTTCAGACGCACAACTTTTCTATTCAGAAAGTAGAAAAATAAAATCTGATAAGATAAGCTTCCAGCTTCCGAGTGTTGGTGTATATAAAAAAGAAGATGATGATAACCAGGATAAATTGGAGCAGAATATTCTAGAGCTTATAAATAGTAAGGACTACGATTCATCATACGCACAACATATTAGTATGGTAAGTTCAATAACGGGTAAAACCAATTTCAGCACTGCACAACTTAGAGGAGGAAGACTAGAGTATTTATTTTATAAATTACTTAAAAGATATAAAGATTTAGGAAAAATTGATGATGTTATATGGAATGGCAAAGTTGATGAATTTGGAATTATGTATCCAGCTGCTGGCGGAAAAGAAGGATACCCAGATGTATATTTTTTTATAAAACAGAATGTCTATGTATTAGAGTTAACAACAATTCAGGCTAATGCTATGCAATGGTCTGCTGAAGGAGCATCTGTTCATGATCATATTATGAATCTACAGAAAAAGATTGGTGCCCAGTATTCTACTCATGGTATTTTTTCTGCACCCACAATTGCTCCTAGACTAGAAGGAATGTTTAAGCATATTGAGGCGAAGGAAAACATACCTCATCACACAGTGCCTATCAAGGAATTAATAAATGAATTTAAAAAATTACCCAACATTTTTTAGATTACTAATAATATAATGTTGATATGTCTAAAGAATTAAATAAAAAATCAGGAATAGTTGGTGTATCTGGTGAATTTTTTGTTGCCGCCGAATTATCGCAAAGAGGAATTGTGGCTACTCTAACTTTAAAGAATACTCCGTCAATAGATATTATTGCTACAAACTTAGAGAAAGGCACAGTTGCAAATATTCAAGTTAAAACAATGTCCATAGGTAATAAAAATGGATGGAGACTTGGACCCAAAGATGAAGAACCTTCAAATATAAAGAATCACTATTATGTACTTGTTGATTTGCAGGGTTTAAATAAGTTGCCAGAATATACTATTATTCCTAAAAAAGACTTAGCTAATTTTATAAATAAGAATCATAGAGATTGGTTAGCTGTTCCTAAAAAGGATGGAACTCCACGTAAGGACACAGATATAAGAGTATTTAATCCAAATATAAATAAAGAATGTAAGAAGTTTGCGGAAAAGTACAAAGACAACTGGAATATATTAAAACTTTCGTAGGTTAAAATCTTTGAAAATAAAAGTAGTACTCTCCTTAATAGAGAAATACTACTTTTATTAATTCTACTTGCTTCAAGACATCCCTAATTCCAGCAAGAGTTCGATAGCTTCATCGCTCGTCATATCATCAAGAGAGTTCAACCACTTTTCCCTAGAATCTTCATCTGTAAACTGTTGATAGATAAGCTCTGTTAATTTCTGTCTTTGCTTCTTAGTTATCATTTCGTCTCCCAAGTCATAATCAACTGGTACTGGATATTTATTTGGCCAAGGACTACTAATTTTGTTTCGTGTTATCATAATTATTTATTTACTTAATAAATGACTGAATTGCTGTTGATGCATCGTCCTTACTGAATCCCTTAGCATTAATTTCTTCCTTCCACTTAGTACGCTCTTCGTTACTGTAAACATTGGATTGGACCAATTCTAGAAGGTAAGTCTTTTGCTTCTCGGTTGCAGGAATAATTTCTTCATCTTTAAATAATTCATCGAGATTAATGAAGCCGTCTTGTTTAATCTCGCCACTTGTATCCAATGCTTCTAGAATTCTGGTATATCGCATTATGGCATCGACAAAAGC
>JBAYUY010000002.1:0-38636 GCA_041674845.1 Candidatus Shapirobacteria bacterium | reverse complement strand
GGTTCCTGCAGAATTTTTTATATCAATTAAATTACCAGACTGTGATGCGAGACCTTGTATAAAAAGAGCTGTGGCAGTATTAGTTGATGGAATTATACTTAACTGACCACTTGGCGTACTCGTCCCCACCCCGACGTTGCCATTGTTAAGTACTGTAATAGCTGTGGTTGCACCATTATTTCCTACTAAAGCCTGAATAGCTGGAGATGTTAATGTTCCATTGCCGCTTGTTCCTTTTAATTTTAAGATGTCCGTGACTCCGGTTCCTCCCTGAATACCAGTGGTAAATTGTTGGTATTGTGATGTTGCTCCAACTACCCCCCCAGTGGCCAATAGAGCCCCCGAGAGAGATGTTAAATATACTGATCCGTCTAAAGATCCGTCTCCTTTTAAAAACTGTGAAGATAACCCCCCATCAGTTATAAAAGAGAGGGCAATTATATCCTGAGATATTGTGACTTTTCCTGTACTATCAACAACAACGGACTGAACTGGGGCAGCGTCGTCATTAGCAAACACTCTGTGAGATAGAGCGTGATCCGGTAAGCTTAACGGATCTGTTCCTATAGGTAAATTAATGGCCATATTTTAATTATAATTGTCCAGGTCCAACTGCTTTCCCCGTGACTTTATCGTACACATTAATCTCTAATGTGTCAGGTGTTACTTCTATTTCTGGGCTTTCTGTCGGAACCTGTTCTTTATTTATTTCTAGTTCATTTTTTTCATTCATATGGGGTTATTTTAACATAGTCCCATAAAAAAAGAGCCCCTTATTGGGACTCCTTTGTTGTTATTTAATCTCTTTAGGCTTAACTCCCGGTATGGGCTGTTGTTGTTTAGGCACAAAAATTGGGTATTGTCTACCGGTTAAATCAATATGCCTTACAAATATGTTTGTGTCAACAAGGAACGGATATTTCTTTTTCTGAAGTTCTGGCCAGCCGGCTTTTTCAAAGATTTTATCCTTCATAACTCTTTTACAGAAATTAAGATCAGTTGTTCCTCTGGTATAAGCAAACCTAGCTTTACCCTCAGTGTCAGTATCAGAATTATCAAACCCATAATTTCCAACATTAAAGTTTGGAAGCTCGAATACACGTCTTGTCACCTCATTTCCAACCATATATTCTTCAGATTCATTCCATAAAGCTCTAATGATAGAACCGTGAATAAGGGTGAAGCCGAAAGGAATACCATCACACCACACCTTGTCTCCTAGTTTGAAGTCTCTAAAAGATCCATTGCCACGCCCCCTATAAAGAATAGGTTCTGGTGGTTGTGATTTTGTATAATAAAGACCTGATACGATCGGCACTTTATTTTCAGTCATGTATTCATTAATTCTAATGAAAGCATCTGGCGGGATCAAGTTGTCTTGTTCAATTGACAGGAACCACTCATAATCACCTTCTACAACGTGCTTAGCAATAAGGTTTTCCGCGTCAGGGAGTTGGTATTCAAGAGGTGAATATGTGCTCATCCATTGCACCATTTCAACCTGAGACCAGTTTGTGGGTATAATTTGTCCATATCTAGCCATCATCCACTCTACTCTACATACTCCAGTTGTCGGAACGGCAATAAGGATTCTGTTTGTCCACGTTTCTGGGTTCTTCTGATATTCGTTCTTTATTTGACCGTGTAATGAGTAATCGTTTCTTTGTTTTTGAACCGGAACATTGTGAGTTAACCCTGAGGCTGATTTTTTGTTTATTTTCTTTTTCATATTATTTAGTTAATTTAGTGTGTTTCTTTAAAAGTCTTAAATGTTCTGAATCAACCTTATATTCAGGTTTAATCTCCCTCTTGACAAGTACCACTTCTATGTTGCCTGTTGAGTGCCACGTATTGACTTTTACTTTCCACGGTAGTGGGTTGTAGACGTTATAAAGACCGCCGTTATAGAAATTGTCCTGAGGATCAAAATATGACCAAGTCTCCTCATTAATGAAGTTGACGTGGGTTGGATCTCGAAACATCCCGATTGATGTTGCGTAAGGTGCGGCAATAATAAATTCTCCCCCCGGTTTCAAGATTCTCCATGCCTCATTCATAAAACTTATAAAAATTCCGTGTGATGGGTTAATATGCTCCACCACGTGACTAGCGACTGCTGTATCAAATGACTCTGATGGGATTGCCCAAGGGAACTTCTCTAGGTCTTGGACCAAATCAACTCCTGGCATCTTTCGATAGTCGATTCCAAACCAGTTCTTGCCCTGCTTCGCCCCTCCACATCCAATATCTACTAGGTTTAACTTTCTTTTTTTCAATAAATCTCTTGTATTTTTTGCTATTATTTTTTTCATATTTATTTAATAATTTATAATAATGATTAGTGTAACACATATAAAACAAAAATCCACCCCTAAGAGTGGATAATCGTCTTTCAAGTAAGAAACGTCAGATTAAACTGAAGCGAAACGAATTTGATAAGTAGCATTTACAGACTGGTTGGTTGCACAAGAACTTGATGCAAAGGTATTACCTGCGAACAGGGTACCTGCGCCAACTGTTGATGTGTTGAATAAACCGATGTTTGAAATGTTTGCTGTTGCTGTCAAGAAAGAGTTTGCAGATGCGAATGCCGCTGTAAACTGAGCTGTTCCTGAAGCTACAATTGAGCTTGATACAGCAGCACGTCCTGCGCCTGCTGATCCTGTCAATTCTCCCGATAGAGATGTTGCTGCTGCTGCTGGAGCTGTTCCTGTTCCAAGTGCCATATGTGAAACGCTTTTACCCGCTCCTGACACTAGCCAGTTAACAATGTATTGATTGATCCCCAAGTCAGTGACTTGGTTCTCTTTCCAACCTGAATCTCCAACAACGCCCTTTCCATCCTCGGTCAATTGTACTCGGAAAAATCCTCGTACTCTTAAGCCGTCTGAGTGGCCTTTTGTTTTTTTCATGTAGTTTTTAAATTAAATATTAATCTAGATTAATATTTTGATATCATGCCTTAGCACAAAATCAAAATTCTCTCCCGCTGCCTTATTATTTCATATTCATAATTAATTGTTTTTAACGTATGCAATTATACAACATATATTTAAAAAAAGATAGTAGTTAAAAAACACCCATAATTATACCTGGTTTTTAAGCCGGGTTACTAGTTGATTTAGATTCTGAAATTCCTATAGAGTCATATTTATCAACAGAAATTGTTGTAGATACGACAGGAACATCTTGAATAGTTAATCTGTCATATGTTCTTACATAAGGTTCAAACGTGGAGTCATCATTACCTTCACTCATAACATAAGATTGTACTCCTTTTATAGTTATGTAATTAAGAGTTGTTTCGTCTTCGCCATCTGCTATAACGTATAGACTCATTGGATCACCTGAGACAGAGATATCATTAATACAAGCCTCTAGGTTGCCGGCAACAAAGAATGATACCATTCCCGCTTCCCACTTGATTCTAAAGACTGTATCAGCATCGGTCCAGCTATCTTGCCAATCTATTCCTACGGAAGTTATATTTGTTCCGTCAGAAGAAGTTGCGGTTAGGGTTGTGTCGTTTATTGAAAATAGAATATAAGCCCCCTTGCTGTATAGGGTTAGGCCAAACCTTGTGTCTATCCCGGTTGCAGGAGCAGGAATATTCATACTAAAAGAAATATCACCACGAAGAATATCTCCGTAATGAATAATTGCTGATTTATTAAATAGCAATTTTCCACCAGAAACTGAAACGGTGCCGTAAAGGCTGTGCCATTCGGATGTTGAGAATCCGTTCTTTGATGGATCGTATGAAAAATTAATGTATTCGTTGGACATGGTTATATTTTACCACAGTACTGTGGGTTAGAAGACCTTAAGAGTTGAGCTCTGTACACCTTTTGCAATAATGTAACTAACGTCCATTGGGACCGCAGCTGCCGTATTGTTGTATACGTAAAGACTCATTGGGTCACCCTCAATGTTAATTCTATCTGTAGTTTGCCACTTCATTTCTCCTCCAATTGAGAAAGTTACCATTCCGGCTTCCCATTTTATTTTAAATTCTACCGGTGCATCATTCCAATCAGAGTTCCATGCACAGAGTTCAAAATCATCTGTTCCCCCATTTGATATTTCTGCAATGACATTTTCATCATTAATCCTAAATCTTGCCCAGGCGTTTTTATTGTATTCGATGAACCCGAAAGCCATATCGTGGGTATTTGCAGGTTCTGGCATTGTTACGTTAAATATTGCCTCACCTCTTAAAAGGTCTGCAAAATGAATAGCTCCGGCATTAACCAGCTGTAGTTTGTTTGAAACAATAGCAGGAACGCCAAGAAGGGTACTCCACGTGTTTGTGTCGTACCCTTGTCGGACAGGGTCATAATAAAAATTGAAGAATTTGTTTGACATGGTAATTTATAATTTAATTAGAATAAACATATTTTACCACAGTCCCACACTTATCACTATCTATTTTTTCTGATCCTTTTTTGGAGCTGTAACTACCTTTTCCTCCTTAACTTCTTCTTTTTCTACTTCTTCATCTTTTATTGTTTCATCTGCAGCTTCTTCTTGTTGATCTTCGTCAACCTCGTCTTCTACTACCTCTTTTTTTGCGTCATTTGCCTTCATTTCTGATGCCAACCCCATAATAAGTTCTTTAAGAACTGCTGGATTTGACTTTAGAAGATCTGGAAGCATTTTCATTGCTTCTCCCTCAATAATCTTCTTAAGCGCTGGTGACATTTTTACTTTAGCCGGTGAACTAGCCGCTTTTTCATTGTGACCGTACTTGATCTCTGAAATAACATGGCCTGGTTCTGTTTCTTCCCTTGTATCTGAAAATGGATCGATTTCTTCTTGTTTTACTTCTACGAAATCTGTTCCGAAAGATGGGTGTTCTCTCATAAGATCTACAATACGATCTTCTTTGATATCTACCACACCTGATTGAAATTTAATGTAAAGACCAGGCACAGCATGAGTTCCGAGATTTCGGTTCCCTTCTATTCCTGGTTTTAGAACTACCATGTAGTTTGAGTTTTTGCTAACGAATTTTGTTGACATAATTTTTTTTCATATATTAATTTTAATAAACTTCCTGACCAATCAGATCTTCCGATCTTGATAAGGTGGGCTACAGTATTGTAACACACCCCACAAGATAAGAAAACCTATCTTACTATTCTAGAATACCAGATACTCTGATATAAGCTCCGTCTGCCATTGATGCTCCGTCTTTGATAAGGGCGATAAGTTCTTCTCCATCGTTTGATGTAATTGAACCGTTTCCGCTTGCAAAGTTAACAGTTGTAGCAGTTGTATCTACTGAAAGTCCGGCATAAACCAATCTTTCAGATCCTGACTTGATATCTCGTGCATAAACCTTTAGACCATCTGATGCTGCAGTTCCCATGTTAGCCACGTATGCGATTTCTTGTAGACTTACTCTGTGTCCGTCTACTGGAAGTCCGAAAGCTCTGTTGTTTGACAAACATGCTCCCACGTAAAACATACCTGATGTATCTACTTTTAGATCATAAACTGGGTTGTTGTTTTCGTCATATGTTGCTGTTGTGATTGCTTCTGCTAGGATAGCGTCATCTGAAGCTGCTGAACGTAGAACGTCCAAAACTCTTGCTTCGAAAATACCCAATCCGTTGATAGCGTCAGCTAGAGCACCCATAGTTGCATAAGCTGAAAATAGGAATGTATCTGTTCCTCCATCTGATGTAATAGTTTCAACACTTGTTGCTGTAACTGCTGTAACAGATGTAACTGTACCTGTACCTACGTATCGAAGACGAAGTGCTACTGACTTATCGGTACCAGCAAAAACTGCTGCACCTTTTGCAAGTAACTTTCGTACTTCTAATGAATCTCTTGATGCCATAATAATTTTAGTTAATTCGATCAATTACCCCTGATCTAATGGGGACGTATTTCGAGAATACGCACGCTACATGATTTTTGATCCCATAAGCGTGAAGGATCACCAACTTGAGACTGAAGATTGAAATCCCGTGTAGAGGTCCCAATCTCCAGCCTCAGGCTGGATTTGAACTATGAAGTTACTCCGACAAGAAGAGCGTGCTTTGCAGCTTGTTCTCTTTGTAGTCCTGCTTCTGTGATGTATTGATCTACTTCACCGTCAGCATCTGGAGCTTGGATGTTCATTTCCAATTTAGTATCACGGTTATTCATGAAACGATATGCAAATGATTCCATATCTAGCATGAATGCGTAACCTGCGTAGTCTTGAACAAACAATGGATTGTGAACAATGTTTACTGTGCCGAATGCTGTAACCCATGTACTTACTTTCATTCCATAAGTTGTAGAAACTGGTTGCATCAAGATTTGACCTCTTGCAATTTCGTTAATAGCTTGTAGAACGATACCACCTGCGAAAAGCATCTTTGTGTCATTTCCGTATGTGAAACCTTCTCTAAGGAAAGTGTTCATATCTGGAGCTGTCAAAGGACCTGATTGGTTTTGTACGTATGCATTACCTGATTGGATAAATTCTAGAACACCACCTGTTGAACGTCTTGGATGACCTTGAACACCTGTGTCTGCGAATTTTTGACCCCACCAGAAAGCTCGTTCAATATCAAGAGCATGTTCTGTACCTTTCTTTGCTCGTTGATAAGGAAGGTCTTTACCACCGTAAAGATTAGCTTCTTTTTCTGTGTTTGACAATGCGATTGTTGTCTTGAAAATTTGTGTGTAGTTTGTTTGTGGAGTTACTCTTGTTGTGTTAACGTTTCTTGCTCCACCGTTTTCTTCGTTAACGTTACCTACGATGAATAGACCGTCGCCGTCTTGCATTGCTGCAGCTGCTGTTGATCCGTATCCACGTGTGTGTAGTTGAATTGTTGTAGCTGTAACAGTTCCAACGATTGCTACTTCACCAGTTCTTGCGTTTTTAACTGCATCACCGGCTGTGAAGATGTAACCTGAGTTTGAACCTGCTCCAACAACTGTAGGTGTTTGGTCTGCTGCTGCTGATGCTGATCCTGAAACTCGTGCGTAACGTCCTCCGTAATAATCTTCGAACCATTTGAACTCAGGATTTCCTGTAGCTCTTTTCATCATTCCTGATCCTTTCCAAGATTTACCATCCCAAACTTTTCCAACGTTTGTTAGAAGTGTTACAAGAGGGTGTTTGTTAGGTTCAAGTAGGAAGATTTTGTCGACTGCATCGACAATCATTCGTTGTTCTGCAACGGATGTAGCTGTGGTTCTTCCTGCGTTTGTTGCTGCTAGAGTCACTGCTGCACCTTGATCGTGAGTAGGCTCTGTGTAAAATGGATATCCCATAATAATTTTAATAATTAATTCTATCTGATAAATTTATAATTTTTGTGTTAAAAACAATTATATTTTCATAAAACCAGTTTAGAATAGATTAGGATTTGCTTTAGATGAGATAAGAGAGTCAATGACATTGCTTCCTGAAGGAATATATGTCTTTCCGCCTTGGCTTCCGCCTGCGTTAAGAGCAAAATTCTTTTCAGCTTCTGCTTTATCAATTTCTGCTTGTTTGTTAGCTTCCTTTACAGAAAGTTCACCTTTAACAGCATAATAAGCTACCGCAATATCAGTTACCTCATGAGAATCTAGCCATTTATCAATTTCTGACGCATATTGCGCAAAATCTGGTGTTCTAGCTATAAAATCATTAACATTAGATTCGAATGCGCTTAGTTCATCACGCTCTTTCAATTCCTTTTGGAATGAAGATGAAATTTCCTTTGCCTTCTCATCAATTAGTCTGGCTACTTCTTCTGCTGAAGCTCCCTCATAACCCTTCTTCCCCAAATCTTTCTTCACTTCCTCTTCGGCTTTAGTGACAAGTTGAGCATCCGCGATGGTGATTTTTCCTTCCATGGCCGCTTTTGCAAGATCGGCAGTAATATTCCCATCAACGATGGCTTGTACGATTTCTGGACTCTTATCTAGCTTGTCTAGAAGCGGCGCGATATCAGAAAAGAATTTTCTGAACTCACCTAACTCCTGTCCTTGTCTTCCTACAAGACTTTGTAATTCTTTTGCTTCTGTTTCACTGACTGTAGATGTCTCCCCTGCACCTGGTGTTGCAGCTGTTGCAGCTGGTAACACATTAGGATTTGGAACACCTGGACTCCCCGCGTTTACGGATCCGTCAAAATAATTTTCTCCCATAATTTTTTTTCATATTAAGTTAATAAACCGACTGAGCTCAAACGATTATGTCTACTTTCTTCCGAATTTCTTCTCTGAAAGTTTTTTTGCGATATCAACAAGATCAACTCCCTCTTTTTGTTGTGGCATCTCCTTAAGCTTTTGAAGAGCCTCAGAGATTTGTCTCACTTCTTGATTATCCGACATTTTTTCCATAATTTTAGTATTCATAATTATATATCATTTATTATAACACACTATTTTCTATTTACAAAGTTTCCAATGGCTCCTGTCATTTTATCTAGGTTTGCTTTTTGGCCATCTTCCTCTGTTGAGCCTTCTGCTCTTGTAGAATTTAGTTTTTTCTTTTTCAATTTATCTACAACAGACTTTGTTTCTTCTGTATCGCGATCGGGTCCAATACTAGAAAAGGGCTTCATCCCCAATAGGTCTGCTTGATCTTCTTGTGTCTTTTTGCTTTTGTCGTTATGCGTCATGTTATTTTGTTATTTTGCTAATAATTGCCTTAAGGGCTCCTTTTTTTTCTTTGGACTCCAACTTACCAAGGTCTTTATAATAATCCACGCTTTCATTAACATGTGCTAATGCGATTTTACCTGTTTTTATAGGATCGTTATTAGTCACATTTGTATCAACGCCGTATTCTGATTTACCCTCTGTTCCATGTTCCATTTCAACACCCAGGCCTTTCTTAAAGGCAGCCAAACCTTTATTGTTTAGCTTCTCACCTATCTTTTCAGATATTTTCTTTGCCTCTGCTGTTGAAAATGTTTTTTTCATGTTATTTTCCTAAGTTTTTGTACTTTTTCAATGATGCACCACCTTCGATTGCTGTTTCTGCCTTTTCAACTGCAGGAGATTCAGAAGATTCGTGTTTCTTCCCTTCCTCTTTAACGGCTTTCTTGATGATTAATTTTTTTGCTTTTTTACTATCCATGTTATTTGTTTTTAAGGTATTTTTTAATAATTGCCTTCTTCTTCTTTTTCATCCCACTAGTATCGACCTTCAATCTACCCTCTGATAATGAGTTAGAAGTATCTGTTGGAGCAGTATTATTTTGTGGTTGATTAAAATCCGACATTTTTTACTGCTTTTTTAAGAACTGCTAATTTCTTTTCCTTTGGAATCTTAATCTTTGTTAATTTACCAAGATTCACCGAAGGGGCTGATACCCTACCTGTTTTTTTAACAGAATTAAGCTTCTTCTCTGATTGAGAAAACTTTTTTATAGCAGTAGAAGCCTTCTTACTAAGAAAGCTTGCTATTCCCGCTGCTTTTAATTTTGCATAGTTTGCCATAATGTTATTTTGATTTCTTGTCTGTTGAAACAACACCTATCTTTTTAATCTCCAAGGTGAATCTCTCATTCTTTCTATCTCTGTTCTCGTCTAATGAGTGAGAAACAACTGAAGCTTCTATTAATAGTGTTACTTTTTCTCCCGTATCAACACCAACCAGCATCGGCGCCTCTCTTGAGTCTAAGCTGATATTTGGATAATAAACCCTTTCTTTAGGAGAGTCTAATTTCGGGCCGCATGATTCGTAACCGTATTTATCCTTGACACCCGCATCAACCAACTTGATCTTATCAAGTGCGCTCTTTACAATTTCTTTTTTTGTGTCATTTATCATAATATTTTATATTATACATTAGTACTATTTATTATACAACACCATAAGCCCCCCCATTGTTCTCCTGCTCCTTTTCTTCTTTATATTTAGGATTTTCAGACTTCTTAGATTCGAACTTTAATGATAGAACGGCGTCTTGTAGATCAAGCATACCCGTGATTACCCCTTGATACTGAGAAATCTTAGATGGTTCCTTGACCGGATCAAGCACAAGAAAAGAATCTTGTATTGTAGATATTCTTTGCTGATTATATTTAAGGATAGCAAACCAGAATTTGGTTCCCTCCAACTCCTTTAAATAAGAAATCATGTCTTTATCATCCATATCCCGAATGGCATCTCTGATGTCTTGTGTGAAGTAACCCTTGATGGCGTTTGTATTTTTATTCATATGTTTATTTTTAATTTAATAATTATTTTGCGTTTCTCATTCTATAAGTATCTTCTGCGTCAGGTTCTAAGTTCGGATTTGCTTTCTTAAAGTTTTTATAAGTTTGACTATCCCACCCCTTAGGAGTTGCTGTTTTTTTAGCTGATGGTATATCTCTTGCCCCATTTCCACCAACAGCTTTTACAACAGCACTTTTTACAATGTTCTTCTTTGGTGATAATTCCTCAACCGCTTTTTGACCGGCCTTAATTCCACCGTAGATTGTACCTTTAACACCAGCTTTTAATTCATCTCCGAAAAGGTTTTTATCAATTCCAGACTCGTTTTTGTATTTAGCCATGTTGTTCTTATATGCTTCGCTAAAACCTTTTGCTCCTGCAGACAAAATATCTTTAGCACCTCCAACTGGGTCTATATGTGCGTTATACACTTTTTTAGCACCCTTGACAACCCCTGCTCCCACCTTTTTAAGATTAGGAACAATGTGAGATAAAGACATTCCTGGTCCACCCTTACCGCACGCTTTTTTTAATATTGATTTCTTGTTCATTGTTTTTAAATTAATTGTTAATTACATTATGCTTTTAACCTTTTGAGATAAAAGTTTCTTCCTGATATCATTTTTCATTTCCTTCTCAGGGCCGTTACTGATTGACGGTATCTTAGGAAGGTTCTTGTTGCTCGGGTCATGAGATATTTCAGAACCCATAACATTTGCTGGTATTCTATCACGAAACTCAGGAGAATTCATCTTTTTAGCATTTACATCTGGAAGAATTCTACCCTTATTAGCCGCGCCGGGGATTCTTTGTGATGGAACAATAACTTTTTCCATTCCTTTTGGTCCTGGGTTTGCCGATTCTTTTGAATAAGGGATAACAGCTTTTGATTTAAAAGTTGTTGATTCTGGAGCCTCCTTCGGTGTTACATCATTACCTTTTGTAATGTTTCTTACGACATTTCTAACTGTGTTACCCACAGTTTGAAGACCCCCTTGTCCCGTATATTTCTTTAGAATTGATTTCTTATTCATGTTATTTATTTGATGATGAATTATCCTTTGACTTTGGAATAACAGCTACAGTTGGAGGTTCTCCCTTTGTCTTTAGAAGGTTGATTGGTGAAGACGCCTCTGAAAAAGGAGATGTTGCTAATCCCCCCTTACCGCACGCCTTCTTTAAAATTTTCTTTTTCTTTAAATTATTCATCTTATTTTTTTCTTTGTAGAGAAGTTGCTCTATTCATTAATTGAGATTCCGGGTTGCTATTAATACTGTGCGCGCTAGTATTTGTATTTACATTTCCGGTTCTGTTTGCGCCTCTAGTATTTGTTGTTGGAAGAGCTACTCTGGTTGAGACATTTCCTCCCCCAGACAAAAATAAGTCTCTTGGGGATTGAGGAACTATTGGTCCTCCTACCGCTGCTCCCTGAGGAGCGCCACCCCTAAGCATTGCAAGCGCGTTACCTGCGACACCGGCTGGGATATTGCTTGTTGCTGGAGCTGGACCGGTTCCTAAGTCTTGAGTTTGTGGAATAGCACCCTGTTGATCCGCGCCACCCATCATCGCTGCCATTGGGTCTTGTGCGTTAGGGTCTGCTTGACCGTCAACCGCCAATTGTTGTTCTGCTTGCGCATCCTCTCCTTTGACAATTGAATCCAAAGACCAATCCCAATCTTGGATAACCTTTTGTGTAAGTTTTTGTGGATCCACGAAGGGCAAATTGATAAGAAGTTGGAATAGATCCATGTCTTGTTTCTTTTTGACGTCTTGTTGACCGGCAATAGATGGAAGAACTTTAGCCTTGTAATCAAACTTACCGCAAAGATCTTCTTTTTCGATAAGAGGGAACAGTTCTTTTCCATCATCACCGATAATTCTAATAGTCATATCTTTTGTGAAGAATTGTCGTTCCATATCCATCCAATATCTCATCAAATCGGCAAAACCGTTACCTAAGTGGTTGATAAATAAACGAACACGTTCAAGAGTTGACTCTCTAAGGTGTCTAACTTCAGTTGCTGAGCCCGCTGATCCTCCTGCACCCATAGAAAAGTCATCAACACCGGATGCGTAACGCATGTCGGCCTTCAATAAGTCTTCTTCCTTGTAAGCGCTGGCTTTAATGTCACTAAATTGAACTTCGCGCACCCCATTTGGGTCCACAGAGTAAATAATACCGAAAGGACGTGTAACCAATTCCTCTTTATTGATGTTTGCAAGAGGATTAACGATCCACATCTTGTGAATTGACAAAGTAGCAGCATCTAAACGCTGATTTTTGATCATGTTCATCATAATCTGAGGGTTTTCAAGGATCATAGGCAATCCGTACCCTTCAAATTCTCCAGGAACCTTCAAATAAGGAAAATCAATGAAGTTTGCCTCCTTAAAGTCATAAGGAATAGGCATCCAACCGTTTTTTAGGATAGGAGTCCAACTTCCGCCTACGTGAACAGAGTAACAATCAGCAAAAGGCTGTGTCCATTCAAAAACTTCATACATTTGTAGGTCTGGATCACCGAAAGTATTGTATTTATCACTACCAAAACCGTATGCGGGACCGTTAAATGAGTTAACACCCTTAACAGTAAGGTCTGAATTCTGTTTTACTTGCACACGAATTGATGCATAATCGCTTAAATCACCACCGGGGTTGTTTAAGGCTAGTTGTAAACGATCTGGATCAGCATTTGGATACTTCTTTTTGATTTCTGGGGCCGTAAGAACAAGTCTTTTAAACCAATATTGCTTATTTTGACGTTCTGTATTGTGCCAATCGTACCAAAGAGTATAGTTATCAACCCATTCAGCTGCCGGAGCATCATAAAAAGTTCTAGATTCCTCTTTCCACTCATATTTTTTCTTTAATAGGTCTTTTGACTTTAAGAATTTGTGTGTTCTAACATCTTTTTTCCAGAATGCTTGAAGAAAACCTGTTCCGTAAACAAGAGAAGATCTAACAACGTCTTCGGCAATCTTATCCATTTGAGAAAGTTCCCATAGATACTCATTTAGTTGTTGTTGTTTTTCAGTTTTAAACTGGTCTGCCTGATTTCTGGCCTGGACTGAGAAGTCCGGTCTAGCATCAAGAACGCGGGGCATAAGTGTCTCCACCACAGCCTGAACGTAAGGTACGAAAATATTTGATTGCCAGTTCTTAATTTGAAGTTGGCGGTCTCCGTTGTATGCTATATATAATTTATAAGACCTGTCTAGACGAGGTTTAATAACACGTAAGAAATAATTACGAGCATCGTTCATCTGAAGGTGGAATTTTGATTGAAATGCAACTTCTTCAGGACCGTAATCTGACGGACTGTAAGTATTGAATCTCGTATATTTGTTTGGTTGTGTATACATAAATTGAATTTTGATTATATTTTACCATAGTCCTACTTAATATCCCTGTGTAGGTAAGTGTTGATTATAGTTAATTTGGTCCATCTTTTTATCTGAGATAACCTTGAAACCTTGATAAGCTATTGCTGTGGCAAAAATACAGTCATCGTGATATGAGTCCATACACACCATGTTGTTTGCATCGTTAAAAATAAACACTGTCATTTCGTCAACCGTCTCCTTCGTGTGTAATGTTAACTCTCCCTCTCTCACCATTTGTTCAAATTCGTCGATTAATATTGGTCGAGTTAATTTTGTTGTTTTCCAACCCAACTTATCAGACCACGGATTACCTATTGTGTCAAAACGAGAGGGTCTGAAATAAAGAGAGGGGTAAAGCAATTGTTTTAGCACATTCAATACAACGTTTCCGTGGGCTTCTGCTTCTACAACCATCAGCGCATTGTTGTAGTGTCTCCCCCACTTATTTAAAATCTTTGCATATTTATCTGGAGCAATATGTCCTCTCCACATCCCAACTTCCTCCCCGGTTGATCTATCTAGAATAACACCAACAGAGTAGTCACCCCCAGTAACACCCTCGGCACAGTCGGCACCCACAACATAAAAATGTCCTGGTTCAGGTGGTTTATACATTCTAAATCCCTCCTCTTCTTTTACTGTGAATTCTGTTCCGTCTTCAAGTTTTGTTTTATCCCCAACCTTCAAACAAGTTTTTCTTTGTTTAGAAATCGTTTCCTGAGAAAAAACAGATCTACCAGAAATAAGAAACTCAAGCGCGTAGTTGTTGTTAAACTGGCGCGGGTTATTCATACGTCTTCGGATGGTCTCTATTTCTTCCTCAGTATAGTTCCACCACCACCCATATTCTTTTTTAATATAGTCGTTTTCAGAAACCCACATTCTATGGAAATAATCTCCAACGGCTCCGGGTGATGATTCAATAATAATTTTACCGTTAACAGGAACAGAAGCTTCTAGTGTCACAAGCTTCTCTTCTGCCTTGTCCCAGAAAGGCACCTCTGTCAAAAGGGCATAGTTGATTGTATATCCTCTACCCACGTTTTCGGTTGACGGAAGCACAATCATTTTTGAATCCCATTTAGGGAAAGAGATTTCGAATTTTGAGTTATAGTGAATTGTCGGTCTAATGGAGTCAGGAGATGTTCTATAAAAAGTTTTAATTTTATCTAGAAGTTCGGCAGTAAGGTCGTTGTTGTAACCAACGATTGCTGATGTTACACCGGGTGTTGTAATTGTTTTGTGATATAAAAAACCCGTCACCGCCGTCGAGAAACCAATTTGTCGAGCCTTCATAATGATAACCCGGTTGTGTCTTTGAATAACATTAAAAATATCCAACTGGGCTGGTTTTAAGATGAACGGCTCTAGACCCTTTCCCTCCTTACCCTTGATCTTACAAAAGTTTTCAAGATAGAATCTTGGGTCTGCTAATTTTTCAACGTCATTATTCATATAATCCTTTAGCTTCGTTATTGGCTTTCTCTTTTGCTATTCTTATTGCTTCCGGCATCTTAGGTTCTACAACAGAATACTCCGCGACCTTGATAACCTCGGCATCACCGTTTGACATTTTTTCTGCCTCCTTAATCTTAAGAAGTGCATCTTCCCATCCTTCCCCACCAACAGCCGTTTCTTCATATTTATCCATACCTGTTGATTTAAGAATTATGTTCAAGGCAGTTAATCTGTCAGAAGATTTTTCAGCAGATTCCGCTTCATCCTTTAGACCCTTTACAATAAAATCAAAAGATACTCCGGCCTTACTCAGGGCAGAGTGATACTCCTTACGTAAGGAAATCTTATCTAGTGTTCTATAGACATCGGCTACTGTCTTAACGCCAATTAGCTCCCTAAGTTTTTTAGGGTCCTGTGTCACCTTCAAGGCGTTTAGAAGCATTATTTGTTGACTTGTGTTCTGGGCGTTATACGAGTAGTTACCCTGAACAAAAATAACTGGTTTTAATTTTTTATTCATTTTCTTTTTTTACCCTTCTTAACTTGTAAATCCTTTTTATTATCCCTAATATAAAAAGGGGCATTTTTATCATAATTTTGTTTCAGCACAAATCTAGGCTTAGGTAATAAGTCATTCTCAGTGCTTACATAATTTATAATATAGTCCATAAAAACAGCAAAACTCATCTTCTCTTTTTCAGCGACGTCAAGAAGCTCCATTCTATCGTCCAGTTGGTGGACAAGGAATAAGAAGTCTAAGGTTATGTGCTTATATGGGAATTTATAATACTCAGGATTTGTGAAGGGATTACCTTCGAGAAACCCCGGGAAGAGGCTAGAAAAATAAGTCTCTATCTTTGAAAATGTTTTTGTCCTAGTAACTATCTGTAAATCTTTTCCGATAATTCTTCTTACAAATTTTACAAAAGCAAGATTTACAATGGGTGTATTTTTATACATTGGAAACACGGTCCTAATATTACAATATGAAAACTTTCTCCTTAGCCAGGACACTCTCACATAGCCGTCAAAAATATCTTCATAAAATTTGTTTAAGAAGTTTTTAAATAGAGACGTATATTCAGTTAACTCTAGGTCTGGCCCGACAGATATCTTATCTAAATTTAGTTTATGATTGCTGCCGAGATGATCTCTTGAGAAAACATCTTCATATATTTTGGGATGATGTTTCATTTGTATTCATATTTCTCGCTTAGATAATAACTAAGCAGTTGTTGCGCCCATATCTTCTGCTGGAGTTTCTGGTTGAACTTCGTTCATAGGATCTGCGACCCCTTCTTCTGGACCCATTAGACTAGTAAGAGCTTGCTCAACTTGAGTATAAGCCTCTGGATTGTTTTGTTTTACTTTGTCTAATAAGTTTCTAACTGCTTGCGGGTCACTTGGGTCTACTCCGTATGATTGAAATATATCAAAAAGTTTTTGAAGATTTTCGCTTTTAACTTGTGATAGTTCTGTGGCTGAACCGGCTTGTTGATCTGAAAACTCTTGATATTTTGAATCTAATTTACCCATCATTTCTGACAGGTTTGATTTCATTTGCTCTTGTGATAACTCACCTCCTTGATTTATTGGATCCATATATATTTCTTATTTAATAATAATTAAACGTATTGTACTACACTATATCGAAAAAGGGAAGACCCCCAATACTATTTAGTATTTTTTGATGGTGAGGTTGTTGTGGTATCTAGTGTGTATGCTGGGATTCCCGTTCTTCCTAGAACTGCTCTGAGAGTTTTTTGTACAGCGTTCTCCTTAGTCATAGCGCCGATAGTACTTCTTCCTTGTGCTGCATTCGCGATGCTTCTTGCGCCATAACTTGGAATAAGATTTATTGCTTCTGGGGAAGCTCCGGTAACGCCCGGGATAATGCCGGCATAACTTAATGCGCCAGGAACTACTGATTCTGCTACTGATCTTGCGCCGTAGAAAGCTTTTGTGCCCAGGCTCGCTTCTGTAGGATTTCCGTTCTCATCGTAAGATGGATAAAGAGGCTGACCAAATTGACCTTGTGCCACCTGACCGGTTCCTGATAATAACCAGGGTTGGATGAAGTAATCTTTTAGAACTGATCCTATTGGGTCTTGAAGTACTGGGAATTTATCAAGTGCCTTTAGTACTTGTTCTCTTGCAGAATCTCCGTATGTTCTCTCTGAAGGGTTAAGCATGTTCATGGTGTAATAAGGAACAAAGTTCTTTGCATCTGTATTCCACATGCCGAACATCTTCACTACAGTTGGTGACTTTAGATACTCATTATATTTTTGTTCAAGAGCAATTTTTTCTTGGGGTGTTCTTGATCCTGAAATCTCACTTAATAGAAAACCTATTTTATTGAAAACTGCTGGGTTAGAGATTGCTGTCTTAGCTGTCTTAATTGCTATCGCATATTGGAACGACAAAAACGGAGCTCCCGCAATTGGGATAGCTCTCATCACCTTTACGAAATCTGGCATAGCCGCATAGTTCATGTATGTTTCTTGAGCAACATCAGAAGCCTTTAGCGGTGTAAGTTTATATCTCTTTTGTCCACCTGAGATGACAGGTTCAAGAAGATCATCTTTATTCATTTGAACAGTTCTGCTAACTGTTTGAAGTTGACCTTCTGTTAATCCGACTCGGCTAAGGAAATCTGTTGTTCCAAGTTTCCATGTTTGGTCGACTTGTTCATACGCCTTAGGCATTTTATTAACAATGAATTCTGCCACTTGCGCGACAACATTCTTTGGGTTATCTGATGCCTCTTTTGCAACAAAAGCTTTTATCTTTTCAATTGTTTTTGAATATTGAATTTCGTTAGCTGCCCACGATCCGGCCAATTCTGTTTCTCTTACTGGTGCCTCCTTAGCCAACTTACTTAACGTTTCAGAAGGAGTTGAATATCTTCCCATCTTTTCTTTTAGGGCGGCCTTTTCAACCGGTGAAGCTGTCGCTTCAAAGATAGCTGCTTCATTAGCAGACTTCTCCATGCTTGCCAGACTATCACTTTGAGATATACCGGCCTCAATAGAGTCAAAAGCTTCGGTCAAGAACTTCTTAACTTCAGACATTGTTCCACCAAGAACACCAACAACCTTTTGTTCTGTCGTAATTTTATTAGCAATTTCCTGTGGGTCCATTCCCGTTAATTGTCTAAATCTTTCTGGGTGATTATCTAGGAAGTCTACGAATGAGTTTGTATCATTGAAGAACATTTCTTTTAGACCCTTGGCTCCCATTTTTCCCCTAACTAATTTATTAGCCTCTCTAATTGAATTTACATATTCCGCTTCGTGAACCGGAAGACCTGTCATAGCACCCATAAAGAAGTTTGACAAATGGGCAACAACGTGCGACGCAACGTTCATTGGAACCTTGGCGGCTTTGAAGATTGCAAGATAATCCTTTTGAGCATTCATAAGAGCCTCAAACGGTTTTAGATCAAGTGGGTGTTTTGCAGCTTCAATAACATTTCCCGCCATGTCTTTTGCTTTTGTTTTTGCGCTATCCCAAACGTCATGTAAGTTGTTCCACTCTTTTACTAGATCGTCTGAATTCTTCTGTAGTAATTCAGTAGGATTTCCGTCACCCAATCTAAGGTGAATAAGATCATCAACAGTTGATGATTTAATTTTTTCCACCGCGGTGTCATACCACTGAACTCCTGTTTTTCCGGGTTCATATGTTTTATATGCTTGTGCTAGGTGCTTAATATTATAATCGTCTTTTGCTACCTCCAATAAAGATTGCGCGTTCTCAACTGAGTCAAGGATTTTTACCTGTCCTGTAAATTCCGGCTTCAATACTCCGTCAGCATCCCTAATGGCAACATTCATAACCTCGCCTGATTTATCTGCAAGATTAATTGCGGCGTTTGGCTTTAAGAAATCATCGACATTCACAAAGTGTGCACCGTCTGCAGTTCTTGTTAGAACGGCGCCTTGATCTTTTGCAAGTCTTGTTACTTGGTCCTTAAGGTCCGCAACCTTAGAAGCTGATGCGGGTGAATATTTAAAGAAGTCAGCAATCTTTTCTCCGGAAGGGGTCACTTTTCCAAGGATAGTTGTTGATGGTATTTTTCGAATTAAACTCTCCGCAGTATTTCCAATTACACCGGATTTCATTCCGGCAATTCCTTTTCCAAGCCTATCATAAATGTCTGAGCCGATAAGAGAGTCATATTTTTCTGCACTCGAGATGGCAGACTTTCCTATCTTCTCTGCGAGATTAGAATATGCAGAACTCCTCTTTGCAAATGGAACTAGGTTCATTGCTGTGGCAGCTTTACTTGCGATACTAGATTTTGCGCCAGAGGCAGCTGCTTCAACTCCGGCTTTTATTCCACCTTCTTTGAGGGCTCCCTTTACAAGTCCTGTTCCGACTCTAGGTATAAGCGCCGCGGTTCCTGCAGTTAGCCAGTTTATTGGGTCAAACATAACATCAAGCGCGAAGCCTAATGGTATTTGAACAGCTCTCGGAGCACCCTCTTGTTCTAATATATTTCCAAATGTCAAACCTGATTTTAGGGCGTTATTAACATTACCTGATAATGATCCTGACGTTCCCTTACCTACAGCATATTGGGCCGCGCCGGCAATAGCATTAAGTGGTTTACTTAAAGCTTTGAGCCCACCAACAATTAGACCGTCTGAAGGAGCCACTTCGTCCTGTGGGTTTTGTGTATCATTTCCGTACCATGTCTTTCTTAGGTTTTTACTTTTTGCATCTTCTATCTGCTTATTGATTGATGCTAATTGAGAATCCAAAGAAACATCACTTGAGGTAGGTGATGTGTTTGGTGCATAAGCGGTCCTTGAATTATTTAAACCCGTGCTTAATGCGTTGGCTTTGTTTTGTAATGATTCAGTTGGCGTAGCCATAATAAGACCTATTTTATCACAGTCCTCTCATCTCCTAAAGAGTAAAAATACTTTTTAACATTATTATTGGGTGAGAATTTAACCGTTGGTTTGGGTGGTAGAATTCCCGGTTCACCATTGACGCTAACAAAGCGCCTAGACTTGTGTATCTTCAGATTAAACTCACCCCAGTCCGGCATCTCAACAATATGCTTATCTTTTAACTCTCTCGATATGGTCCTAATCATTCCGTAATAAATATCCTTAACTGTTTTTAAGTCAGAGACCCCAGAGTGAATTGATATCTGCTTAAAGAAATCTTCTGGTTTAATTGGCTTCATTATATTTTTTAATTTCTTCTCCGACTTCAGGGCCAAAACCAACTACGATTGTTTTTCCGAAGATGATAACAGGAACACCCATTTGCCCACTCTTCTCCACCATATCTTTTCTAGCATCTAAATCAGTGGCCACGTTTAGTTCTTTAAAATTTATTTTGTTATCTTTAAAAAATTCTTTAGCAACATTGCAATAGTGACATGTCGGTGTTGAATAAATTGTAATTTGTTTTTTGTTTTTTTTCATATATGTTTTAATTAATTAATATTATTCCCTTGAAGTGATAACAGAATCAACCCCAAGATATTTACACATCTCATCAAACTCCTCCTTGGATCCGTCTAGTTTAAAAAAATAATCTGTCCACTGATCCGGCTTACCCTTATAGTCCATGTCGATCCTGTAACATAGTCCGTTTTCGTATGGACCCTCATACAACCCTATCACATTATCCATCTCTGGTCGATACTCATCATCATAAGGGTTTGCTCTGTTTGTTTTTAGAGGTATTGTTATTATTAAATTGTCTCCCACCTTTTCATATATTTTTTTTATCATATTTTTTAGTTCCTTAAATTGACAGTTAAGTGATTAATAATTCTGACCCAGTTGGTTTTATAAAACCAACAAAACTATACGTTCAACAATTTAATATCTTCTTCTGTTATATTTTTAACATCTATGCCCCTCTTAATTGCTTCTTCTTCGGTTAGGATTGGGGTATCCCCGATTATCTCTTCCATTCTAGGAGAGAGTGATTCGTCTACATCCTTTGGGACGATAAATCCGTCCTGAACAAAATCCCAAAAATTCTTTTTCACCACATCCTTAAAGGACTTCTCTTGTCTTTCTGGTAACCCCAAAACTTCTATTGATGTAAGAAGGACTCCGAGATAGTGCTTTAGATAATAAAATCTGTGCACTATTGGAACATTGCCCGTCTCAACATCATCCACGCTTCCTGACCCATTTCTAAACTGACTCCACCCATCTTCATAACTCAGATACCGGTCGGTATCCTTAATTTCTTTTGACATATTTTTTGACTTAACTTAACTGCCAATTTAAAGAACTTATAGCAGTATACACCTTGACAAGTAACTACGCAAGGTCCATACTGTAAGTAGTTCTTTGACAACCCAATCTCATAATTTTTGAAGCGCGAAATCCACGTAGTGGTATAAGTCTTCATTACAAACAAATGTTAAAATCAAATTTTGAATTTGAAGTCATTGTGAATGGTCACTCCGCAAAGGAGTATCTTCACAAGGCTAGTTATTATATAGAGGGCAAGCAAGGTTCCAAGTTCTCTTTGAGAATGCGAAACAACTCAGGCACAAGAGTTTTATTTGTGCCAACGGTAGATGGTTTATCTGTAATGTCTGGTAAAGAGGCATCTTTTGAATCAAGGGGATATATTGTAAACGCCTATAGCTCAGTTACGGTAGATGGGTGGAGAACATCAAACGACAATGTCGCGGAGTTCTTCTTCTCCAGTCCTAAAGGAAGCTATGCGGTAAAGTCAAAAAAAGGTGGAAACCTTGGGGTTATAGGATGTGCTGTTTTTAAGGAGAAGCAATCTCAACCGCTATCATGGCGAATGACAACCTCAAAATCAGATTTTCCAATTACTCTCGGTGGAAGCGCCGGAAACTCTGGAACAGGAAACATTCCTCCACAGATATATTCGCTTTCAAGCGCGAGCTTGAATTGCTCGTCTCAAGCTCCGTCTTTTAAAGCGGAACTGGGGGCCGGGTTTGGAAAGGATAAGTATTCTCCAGTAGTTGCGGTTGACTTTGATAAAGAGTCATCTCCGGAAGAAGTGTTTTCAATCTTCTATAACACAAGAAAAAATCTAGAAGAAATGGGGGTCGAGTTTAGAAAACCGGTGTATGTAACACCGTCAGCCTTTCCACATGAGGAAGGGTATTGTAAGAGGCCGAGAAATTAATCAACCGAGATTGGGTATCAAAGAACGTTAAAAAATAAAAATAAAAATATGAACATTGATGATAAAATATCTGAGTATATGAAGAAGGATAAGAGTCTGATAAACATGAGTTATAAGGAGGTAACATCTACGATTAACAAAAAGTTTAAAACAAAGTTGTCTGTTCCCGCAATCCAATCTAGGTGGAAGCGCCGAGGTTTGCCTGCGAAGAATGGCAACTTTAAACAAAAGGATGTTCCCGTACATGAGCAGATTGAAAATGATATTCAGAAGGCTGACTATAAGGACGCAAAGAAGGTTATTGAAAATAAGTATCATACAGTTCTAGACAGAGCATTACGAGCCGAAAAAGAAAGAGATGCCTTTAAGGCGGTTAAGGAATCTACAAAAGATTCTCTCGTAATCAAACCTAAATATGGAGTTAGTAAAGGTGAAGCAACAGCCGTTGTCTTGGCCTCTGATTGGCATATTGAAGAAAACGTTAGATCAGAAAGTGTTAATGGTAAGAACTTCCATAACGTAGAAATCGCTAGCAGACGTTCAGTTGAATTCTTTGAAAATGTTATTACGTTAGTGAAGAAGGAACAGAATGCTGTGACTATCGAGACTTTGGTCCTAGCTCTTTTAGGAGATTTCATAAGTGGTAACATTCATGAAGAGTTACTTGAGAACTGCGATCTGACACCAATCATGGCAACAATCAAGGTTAAGAACCTTATCGTGGCTGGAATCGAAGCCATCCTGAGAGAAACTAAGCTTAAGTTGGTTATCCCTTGTCACGTTGGTAACCACACCAGAATAACCAAGAAAATTCACATTTCAAACGAACAAGGAAACAACATGGAATACTTTATGTATCATACCTTAATGGATTACTTTAAGGATGAAAAGAGAATACAGTGGATTATCGCGGAAGGTTATCACTCATATCTAAAGATTTATGATTGGACCATTCGTCTACACCACGGCCACGCCATCAAGTTCGGTGGGGGTATTGGAGGTCTTACAATCCCAGTACAGAAGTCTATCTCACAATGGAACAAGATTAAGTGGGCAGACTTTGATTGTTTCGGCCACTTCCACACACAAATGGACGGAAAGAACTTCCTTTCAAACGGCTGTAATATTGGATACAACGCTTACGCGGTATCAATTAAAGCTGACTTCGACACACCAAGACAAACATTCTTCCTTATCGACAAGAAGCGAGGCAAAACAGTCGTGGCGCCTATAGTTTATTCAATCTAACAACACAACAATATGAAAAGTCAAGAGAGAGCTAAGCTTTGTGTAAAAGCAATAAGGTTAGCGTGGTCATCTCTAGATTCACATCTAGACTCATCAATAAAGATAAACAAGAAGGAGAGTCGATATGTCGGGAACGAAAGGTTCCACAAAAAATGTGTTCAGGAGTATGCAGATATTATTCAGATCCTTTCAAAGCTAATGAACGGATAACAACAAATTAAATGAAATACAAAATATTAACAATCGCAGCACTAATATTCTTAATGGCGCCGGCAACTTCATGGGCATTCCCAGTGAAGTACGACATGATGCATTCAGATATTGTTAAATACTGCTACCCGAACCCAACTATCGCATGTTACTACCCAAGCCTTAAAATCATCCTAATGGATAGTGAAAAAACCCGCGGTCAGGATTATATTGATATTTATTATCACGAAGTGGGGCATTATTACCTCCAAGGACAGGATTACTCAGCTTTTCTCCACAAGGGATGGTGGGGTGACGAGACAATGGCTGACGGCTTCTCGCTCTGGATTCAGGGTAAAATGACGAAACCCAGCCTAGCTAAGGTTTCGGAATTCTATGCCCGGGTTTATGAGGAAGTTAACCTTAGAGACGGGAATGACGAAATAACCGTTATGACAGAACACCCCTAGTTGTTAGCGACGCGCAGTGTGCAATGAACTATGCCCCCTTAATTGGGGGCATTTTTCTATAAATTTTTTTAAATTTTTTGTGCGGGGTGCGTTTTTAGAGTCGAGTTGTGATCGAAACAGCCCCTTGTTCTTATGCGGGCCTGCGAAATACGGTATTTGGGCGTTTGCCTAGCTTTTTGTCTGGAAACAAGAGGTACCGTTTCCCCCTAGACCCTCCCCGCGTCGAGAAGTTAAATCGACAGCCCCCCGTCCCCCATACCGCAACGCGCGTCTCAAACTATTTTTATGAGAGTGTGTGCACAACGTGAGTGGTGCTGTGCGTTGCTGTAGTGCTCACTGTGCGTTTAAAACTCTTTTTATGGGATATGAGTCGATATGATGCCTAACACGCGTTGTACACATCCTGTAGCACATAATACATGACGCATTATTCGTAGTGCGTAGTTAGTAGTGCGTAGTGTAGTAGTGTTAGGAATGGGTAGGTGTGGGTTCAGGAGCAATTACGGATTTATCCGTTGTTCATCTGTCACAACGCACATCGCGCCCATTATCCATTGTCAGCAAATTATCAAATCAAATATAATCAATAATCATCATGATATATCCACTAGTAGCAGTAGCACAATTCGGGTCATTACAAGGCAAAGACGGAATTGTATGGCGAGAAGTAAGACTTAGTAACGACTCATTCGATAAGATTAAGTCATCCCGCGAGATTGCAGCCATTGTAAAACCTACAATGTATGTAGAAAAGTCAGAAGGAATTCAGTGTTATTACAAAGGAGGAGTAGAAGGCGGTTTCGACACCGAGCTATACACCTTGCAACCACGTAATCCTGAAGGCAGCGAATATGCATTCAAAAACAGGATAATGTATATGAAGCAATCCGACTTGGAAACTGGAAAACTTCAAGAAGCAGAGTCAATCTTACCTTTCGACGTTCCAGCTATTGCTTAATCAATCGTCTCATAGTAGACAAAAAACGTTATAAGCACGTAAACAGAAGCTTATTAAGGTAATCAGAAATATGGGATAGCAAAAGAATTGCAGGAAAGCGCATTCCGCATAGCTAAATAGGATAAGTCGGGCTAACGTAGGTTACGGATGGGTAACATCGTACAAACCCTGCATCTGAGTCTTAGCCCCATTATTCTGATTATCTTACAAACGTTATAAGCACGTAAACAGAAGCTTATACACCAGTCTATCTCATACGAGGTAGATTGTGTTATGTCCGCACCACTCATTAGAGTTATATCTGCACCAGGCCAATGCGGATTAGTTAATTCAGTGTGGACAAAGCACAGTCTATCTCAATACAGAGGTAGGTTAAGAGGGGATAAAAAAATAAAAAGAGTTTCGCCATACATATAAAGGCCATTCCGTTTTCCGTATTTTATTCCATAGGAGCATTTACTTTCGGATTCCCTCTTAGCCTATCTAGGTATTTTCATCATAAGTTCTTTATAAATAATAATAATAAATCCATGTTTGAAGAAAATAATCTTAGCATCGCAATCGAAAATTACCGCAATACATATAAGAAAGAACCATTCCAACCATTATCAAGTCTAATCATCAAATTAAAATCATGCCTAACATCAAAATCGATTTCAAAAGTGTCGCAATCGGAGGTGGAGTCGCAGCCACAGCAAAAGTCCTTATAAATAACCGCAAGTTTCTTTACTACATAACAGTTAAGAAAACTATTGCAGATTTATGGAACGAATTGTTTTACCGCATTACCAAAGATAACGAAGAAGCAGATAGAAATGAAACCATAGCCACCTTAGAGCAAAGAGCTTTAGGCGGTGCAATTCTATCTCCTTATATTTAAACAAGAGAAGCAACGAAACATAATCGTTGCTTTTTCTTTGAACCCTTCGTTGAACCGACACCTTAACATAGACCTGATTGACATAACCTTTTTATAGGTTATAAGGCCCGCAGCAACAAGTAGTAATACGGCATTTTGATGTTTGCCTTTACCTAAGTAATCCATGAGCTTGACGCGGGGCTTATAGCCTGAAAAACATACCAGACATATAGTCCAAGATAATGTCAATAGAATCACAAATTAATAGCCTTAAATATAATCAAATGCCTGAAGAAGAAGAAATAAAGCAAAGAAAAGATATTGCCAAGATGCTAACACATCACGGATACCGAAATTCTCCAATAGAAGACATACACGCAGGTGAATGGCCTAAAAATAAAAATGGAGAATACGCTAAACCTGAAGATATTATTGTTACAACAAAAGACGGAGGAACAATTATACCGTGGACTGAATGCTCAAGAATTAGTGACAAAGAAATGAAACATCTAAACAAAACAATATATAACCAGATATATACATTACTCACAATACTTAGAGAAGGTTTTTCTAAAGGCCAAGCATGGTATTTCACAAGTGGAGGAGAAGACTGGGATGAGCCAGAATTATTAAAAGAATGGATGAAATAACATTTAAAAAGCTCACAATAGTGAGCTGATACAGGAGGGTAAAGCGGGTTCAAATCCCGTATGTTTTTTATAGGTCTTATCAACCTGGGTGCATATTCTAGTCTTAAGACTGATAGACTTAAGAAATATATGTAAAACAAAACATTCGTTTAACGGGTAGGACGCCCTCCGTTACCAGCTCAGTATTATTAACATAAATCAAATGAACAACGAAACAGAAAAAACATACATCTTCACAAGAGAAGTAAAGAAATGGGACGTAGAAGAAGGAGACATATACAATCCATCATATCACATGATTGTAGGTGGAACTGAAAAACTATTAGCCCAAGGAATAATCAAAGAAGAAGTAGAAGAAACCGAATCACACGGAGTCTTCGACTTTTAATCGCTCACAATAGTGAGCTGATGGGGAGAGTCTGTGAATAAACAGATATCGGATTGCCAGAGCACTAGCAGACGTATACTTCAAGCTAGTTATGCAACAAACGAATGAAGCTGAATCGCCTACTCCCACCACCAGCTCAGTATTAGATAACATTAAAAACAATCAAAATGAAATATAAAAAGATAGGAAAAGCTATACTAGCTGGCATAACAATGTCATTAGCGCTAGCTGCAATAATACCGGTAGCATTAGCAATAGCAGTAGGACCGATATATATCGCCACAGTAACAAATAATCATTGGAGTCTACTTATATACATAGGTTATATGTGTATGTGGGCAGGAATAGATTTTGCGATATATTATTACAAGCAAGACTAAAACAATAATGAGCTGTCGAGAGGAGGAAATATAAGTCTGAGCCCCTTATGTGCGAGATTTGTCACCTCTTAATACATAGAAAACTGTTCTGAAAACAATAATACAAGAACGATATGTATCAAAAGCACTGGTCCAAACGTGCAAGACGCCTCCTCGCGTCAGCTCAGTATTAAAATAGACACATCTGTATCTATAGGGGAAATAGGAATGGCACTCAACAGACGGTACTCTGTCCCATTCTGACAAAAATATATTAACAGTATATTCACGGTAGTCGTAAATTCTTGCCTAACAAATTAGCACTTAACTTGGAAATTAATGTGCGGCCCTTGTGGCGAAATGGGTTCCAAGACCCGTGGTGAGACGACGATTTTCCCTATAGGTACAGATGAAGGTATATAGAATGTTGTGGTGGCGGAATAGAACGCATACCTGCTTACCCCAAGGTATAACAGATAATCAGAAAGACTAATTATTGAAATCGGGGAGAGAACGAATGTTTTGTAAGTTGACTAAATAAGTAACAAAAGAACAGTGGTTCGTATAGAACTACCGAGTCCGTGTAGTAGACGTACTATAACTCTCGGACTTATCAATGCTTACCCACAACATTCTGTATATCTATTAGGTATGCATCTGGCGGAACTATTCGACAGCAAATTGAAGACGATTTGTTCACTTACTTATCGCTAGTACAAAAAGCATCGGTAGTCTCGGCAAATGCATATCTAACATTATTAATTAAAGAAAAAAAATGAGACTAAACATAATTGCCTGGAACATAGCAAGAAAAGATCCACAATTAATATGTGACACATGGGACGAATACGCAAACAAAGAAAAAGCCAAAGAACTATTAAAAGAAATAGCAAAAGAAACACCCACAGCAAGAGGAATGGTAATAGATTTTAAAACAGAAAAAATAATCTACGAACTAAAATACAAAGAAATAAAAACTTATTAACAACAAAATTGAATATATAGTCGAGCTCATTGGCCGAACAATTACTTCCAGGGGGAATAAGGCACAATATAGGAAGCTGAAAAGCTCGATATACTGATAGAGTTGATTATCTAGAAGATAACTACATTAGATTCAGAACATAGGATATATTCAATCCTACGAAATGGTGAATAACATTTCGCAAATCTAAGTACGCGGGGAACTAATCATGACTCTAACCGTATGAAGGTATTCAATCCTTCTATGCACAAAAGCAAGAATTAATTACTCTTGCCGCATATTGTAGTAAAAGAACTAGTAATGGCAACATGAAGGTAATCATTAATCCTTCGTGAGCTCGACTATGTATTCAATAAAATAACACAAAACATCATGACCGAACAAATATACAACGATTTCACAACAAAACTATTACCAGAAATAGCAAAAGGCTTAACCATCACAAAAGAATATTTCTCTGATCTATTTGGAAGATATGTTACTTACCTAACAATATCAGACGCATTATATCTAACAATATTCTCAATAATCCTTATAATACTATTAATCGTATTAGTCGTAAAACAAAAAACAATTGTTAAAAACATAATGAGAACAGCAAATGATCACCCAGGATGGATATTTCTACTAATAATAATATACATGCTAATCATAGGAACAGCATTAATTGCTGCAGAATATGCAAACGATCTAATTAAAGACAGATTCATACCAGAAATTAGAGTATATGAAACATTATCAGAACAATTCAAAAACAACAATAAATAAAATGGCAAAGAAAGAATTAATAGGATATTGCTCCGTAGATAGCGGACAATTAATGATAACCGATCCTTGCTACGCATTAGACAACGAAAGATACACAAAAGTCTGCGAAAAAACAATCAAAGAAAAGATAGGATCAGTAATAATTAAGAATATAGCAGGAAATTGTATAGCATTATCAACCAATACTGGAGACGGAAGTTATCCAGTATACGTAGAAAGACATAAAGACGGCAAACAAATCAAAAAAGTAATAATTGAATTAGATTGTTGGGATTAACAAGCTAATTTAGTAAGGAAAGTCACTTGCCCTCATACTATAGTGGTATGATGACGCTCAACGAGCTGAAAGGAGAGGTTTGAGAACGGGGTGACCATTTAAGCTGTGATCCGGTTCGGCTTATACAATAAAACAATTAAACAATGAAAAAAGAAGAACAAAAAACATTCAGAATAAACTTCACAACACAAGATACAGGATGTGTCTATGTAGAAGCAAAAAACGAAACCGCAGCAAAAAGAAAAGCATTAAAGATAATCGAAAACGGAGAAGGAGATATTATCGAAACCACACACGCGCTAGAAATAGATAAAACACACAAAAACAATTAAAAATTAACAAAAAACAAATGATGAAAGAATCACTAATAATCATGCTAATAGGAGCAATAATGATTACAGTAGGGATAATATCTCTTAATCACGGAATTACAAGGCAAGAAAAATATGAATGTAATAAGTGGGAAAAGGAATCATTAAAATTAAAAGGATATTCTCTAACAGATTGGCAAAAAAAACAATGCGAACAATACAATTAAATTACCAGGCAACTGAATAAATAGTATTCAGTCTCTTGGGGTCATTATTATTCACTTCTATTGATAAAAAAGTCTGAAAAGGATAAAGTAGCCTACTTCTAGAAACGTAATCTATAAGGGCAAAAAGATTTTAGTTTAGAGCACGGAATATCTGTGTTTATATACAAGTAAATTATTTATATTTACAAGATTTCATCTTCGAAAATGAAATAGTTGTAACGTTAAATAATCCAAAGTATATATATTGAACAATCACTTAAAATAAACAAATAGAACCCTGAAAATACACAAATGTGAATGATCCCAAAACATCATTCACCCCAAGAGACTGAATATTAAACAATAAAACAAAATGAAAAAAATATCAACACACACATTAATAAACTTAACATACGTAACAGGATTATTTTCACTAATAGTATGGCCATTATGCTTTATTGGAATAGCACTAGGAATATTATTAACACTAAGAACAAGACAAGATTACAAAAACGGAGACGGTATAGAATTTGGAGTAATAGGACTATTGGCCAGTATTCTATCTCTATTATCACAAATAATTAAATAAAATGTTTAAAGAAATACAATTCGAAAAAGAATTTCAACTCTGGACATCAAACTCAGACGGAGGATGGTCATACGAAGAATACGACACAATAGAAGAATGTATCACAGCAACAAAATACGCAACAAAATGGAAAATATCACAAAGAGTAGAATTCAAAATACAATTAACAGAAAAACTATAAATAATAAATGAAAAAAACAAAAAATCAATTTGTAAGAACTCCAAAACAACTAAAAGAACTAATAAAAGAAGGACACAACAACTTCGCATTAGTTCTCGCGGGAGGATTAGGAATCTACAGCAGAAAAACAATAAAATATAGTGACAAAACAAAACAATACAGCATAACAAATCACATAGACAATTCAAAGCAAAAATTAACAGAAAAAGAACTGATGAATGAATCTTACACATTAATCGGAAAAGCACTAAAACTAAAATCATTAATAGCAATAATCAATTAGCCATGTCATGGAAATGCCCTGAATGTAACGAACCAATAGAGGACCTAAGATATGAAGTAGACACAACAAGCTACGAATATGGAACAGCAGAACTAAACAGCAGACCCAGACCCGAACAACCACAAACAAGACAAATAAACGGATTAACACTAAGAGTTGATTATGAAGTAGTTGTAGATCACAACTACGACGACACAGGAGATAGCAATTGGGATGGAGACGTAAAATACGAATGCCCAGAATGTTCAGCCACAGTAAATCCAAATAATCTAATATGGATTAATGATGATGACGAAGAAGAAGATGAATTCGAAGAAGGATACGAAGAAGAAAGTGAAGAAACAAAAAGAAAAAAGAAAGAAATAGAAATTAAAAAACAAATCTTAGAAGAAACAGAACATGAAATCATCAGACCAAAAAAACATATCATTCTAAACCAATGCGATAGAATATCAACAGACCAAAGCTTCATATGTCAAAATAAAGAATGTAGACATGTTTTTGTAGCAGAAATAAAAAATGAGCATTCATACGGAGAATTCTTTGTAGAATGCCCAAAATGTTCAACAGTTAATTCATCTGAAACATACAAAAAACTATTATCAGAAGGATACTTTAACCAAACAGAAAATGATAAACCGAGAAAGAAGTCGATTAAATATAGACCTGGACTCATTATGGCAAGAAGACCCGGAAAGAGTAAAATTCTGCATAAGATACAGAGACCTATCAGAACCTAAAAAAGAAATTCTTGCAAAAAGAATAAAGGAAACATCTCAAATAGCAACAATAAGATCCACAAGAGGACCAACACAAGAAAAAATAAAAGAAACACTAGCAATAATTAACCCGATAATATTCGCAGAATCACAAAGATCATACACAAGCTATACATCACACTCAAACTTCGGAAAAAATGAAGCAACTTCCTTAGACGGATATAATTTCAAAGAATTATGTGGAGCAATATATAAAATGACATGCATAAAAAGAGAGTTAACAAAAAAAGAAGTAACATATATTGCTTATCTAAGTTCTAAAGACTGGCCAAAAGTATCTGCTTACGTAAACACAAATTACAGAGGAACGGAACAGCAAGAACCAGTACAAATAAATACAATTCCAGAAGAGCTAGGATTAGATGAAATAGAAAGAATAAGAGAAAGAATAGACGATGAATCAGAACAAATACCGGAAGCTATGTTTGAAAATCAACCCCAACAAGAATCTATGCCAATTAATAGTTACACACAAATAGGTATAGATATGGCAACAGAAAATAGATACGTACGTGAAGCATTAGCAAGAAACGCAACAGAAAGAAGAGCAAGAGAACTAAGAGACCAGATAGCAAGAAGAGCAAGCGAAATGAGAGACTCAGTAGAAAGAAGAGCAAGAGAAGGTACAATAAGAATACAAGATGCCAATGAAATAATATACCATTATGCCCCCCTTGAACCTTCAGAACCTATATTCATTTCAGATAGGTAACAAAAAAATTATAAATTACAATTTAAAAACCAAAAAATGTCAAAGACAAAAAAAGAATTTGGATTCAAAATAGGAACAGACCCCGAATTCACATTAACAATGCAAGGTAGAAAAGTAGACGCAAGACAGACAATGGAACTAATGCTACATAACAAAAAAGACTTAAAAGCATCAGGATCAGGCTTTGATGTTAAAAATTATGGAAACATCGGATGGGACGGAGCAAACTCAACAGGAGAAGTACGACCGAAACCGTCAAACATTCCAGGAGAAGTTGTAACAAACATGGGTGCAATGTTCAAAGCGCTAACAGATAACATTAAATTATGTGATCTATCAACAATTTCGGAATTTAGTTCTATTGGAGGACACATTCACCTAGAAATTCCGAAAGGAGAAAAATGGACATCAGAAAAAAAGAACACAACACACCGAAGACTAGCATCATTCTATCTACCGATTTTAATCGCAGAAAACAAAACAAACTTAAATCTACGATTAAAACAAGGATATGGATCAATTAAAGATCAAAGAATTGAAAATAAATTCACATATGAAGATGGAACACCAGGATACACACTAGAATTCAGATGTCCTTCAGCAGAATGGCTAACAACACCAAAAATTGCAGAAGCAACACTGGCATACTTTGGAGTCGTATATAACGAAATCATCAATCACCCAAAAAACTTCGCAAAATTCAACGACATCGTATATAAAAGCGATAAACAAGGAGATGCATTACAAACACTCGCAATAATGGAATTTGATCTATTAACAAATAGTCTTCTATCAAAAGCAAAGAAATACATAAGAACCTTTGAAATGTATGAAGCATACAAAGATCAAATAGAATATATCTTTAATCCAAAACAAGTAATTAAAGATAAACAAAAAGCAAATTACAATATTGCAGAAGGATGGAATCTAATCCTTAAAACAATGCCCAAAAAGAATCAAATCTTATCTTCAAAAACAAAACTTCTTAAAATCAAAACAGAAAAAGATTTCGACAATCTTAAGAATGTAATGAACATTCATTACAACGATGATACAAATGTAGCAACATTTGCAGAAGCACTAAAAGATAGAGTGGCGGCATTCAACTGGAAACTAAAGAATAACTATTACATATTCGGAATTAGAAAAGGAATAGACAATATTATTGCAAAAAACCTTAATAGAGAATATCTAACAGGAGAAAAGCAAATAGAAACAACTCTAGATCTAGAATTTGTAGATAGATTATTTGAGAAAATGAATGAAAAATTCTCTAACACAGTAGACACAAGAACAGTATCAACAATCGACTTCATAACAGGAAAACCAAAAGATAACAGAGATTCAGTAATTATTATAGGAATTCCATATGACATGCGAGTTAAAGAAAACATCAAACATTTCCTTAATCTGGTATGGTCATTAGAAAAAGGAGAAATAAAAGGAAAAAAGATGAACATGGAAAAACTGAAAGACGATTACAACCAACCTTTACCAGAACAAGGAAAAGTATACAAAATCCTTACAAAACAAGCAGAACAGCAAGAAGAAGTAATTATCATCGATCAAAATTCAACAAGTCTAAGAAATCATCAAACTGCCCTAGGACAAATGGCACAAGAAGTTTTCTAAATTACAAATCAATTAACACAATAAAAATATGTGCGGAATAATAGCAGCATTCAATACAAACCCGAAAAGAAAAATAGAATCAGCTAATGATTTTGTAATCGACCAGTATCAAGAACAATTTGAACGAGGTACAAGAGGATTCGGAATCATTAGAATAGACAAGAAAAGAGAAATAGAAATAGATAGAGCATGTGAACCAACAAAGTTCCTAATGGATTTATACACAAAAAAATCCAACATGATCATAGCACACCATAGAACACCAACTTCGACAGAAAACAAATTAAATCAAACACACCCAATGTATGTGTCTGACAAATCACTTAAACATGATTATCTAGTAGTTCATAACGGCATTGTAGGAAACACAAAAGAACTACACGACAAGCATGAAAAATTAGGATTCATCTACAACACAGAATACAGTAGAGAATTAGATTATCCGAACTACACATACAAACAAGACAAGTGGAATGATTCAGAATCCATCGCAATAGAAATAGCATTATTCATAGAAAACAAAACAGAAGAAATAGAAATGGATAATAATGCAGCATTCATTGTATTACAACTAGAAAAAAAAACATTAAAAGCAAAAGAAGTCTTCTTTGGAAGAAATGGAATAGGATCATGCTTAAACATGTCAAAAAGTAAAGGAAAACTAAGAATATCAAGCGAAGGAGAAGGAGAAGAAGTAGAAGTAAACAAACTATTCAGCTTCAAAGTAGCAGATATAAAAATGAAACTATCCAAAAGAGACATGGAATTCAAGAAGAAGGAAGTAGAAAAACCAATAACACCAACAAACTGGCCACAAGGAAAAACATTCCTACCAGCGATATCACCATCAACTTCAGTCAACACATTACTTAACGCATTAAATAATGAAAAAGTTGACAAAGAGCCCGAATCACTTACAGAAGCTGAAGTAGAAACAGAAGTATACGAACCCAGAGCATGGGTTACAGCAGAAACATGGGAAAGAGACGGAGAATATCTAATATATCCAATACAACAAAATAAAGGATATTTAGAAGAAGCAAAACGAGATCTATCAGAAAGAATGAAAAACCAAACATCCATGTCTATGACACACATCATAGATGATTTCATGGACGAACAAATAGAAGCAATAACAGATCTAGTTGTGGAATACAAAAATCAGTTAATGACAAGAAGATTCAATCAGAAAACAGATTTCACAGAATACACAACACAATTCTTTAAGATGATAAAAACAATTAGAGAATGTGCAGATGCAGCAGAAAACGAATACATAGAAACAGTAAACACAGAAACAGAAGAAGAAATAGCAGACTACAACGGAACATACAACAGTTCCAACATAGGGTTTAGAACAAGTGATGTCTTATCAGAGGAAGATATGGAGGAACATATGAGTCATCAACCAAGATTACTTGATTAAGTATCCATCAAGAAAAGAAATAGAAAGTACATCAATTGAAATAAACCCAAAAACAATACAGGCAATTAAGAAATGGAAAAAAGAATTTTACACAAAATGGCATCATAACACAAATGAAGCAAAAATAAACAAATTAAATTCTTTAATATATTACATTCAAAAATCAGAAAAAAATATTCAACCTTTAAAAACAAGAATAGGAACAGAATATAAATATGATCCAGACAAAAAAGTAATATACCACAACTTAGAAAAACCTAGTATAATCTCAACATTACATGAATTAGCACATCATGTATTTGGAGAGAGTGAATTAGTAGCCTGCACATGGTCAATACAAGCATTCAAAAAAAGTTTTCCTAATTCGTTTAGCAAACTTAAATGGGAAAACCACTTATTAGTAAAAAAATAACAAAATGAAAATAAAAAATCAATCACCATGAGTTACAAACTAATCAAAAAATTATGCTAAACATTGACATTACACCCGGAACAGAAATAAACAAAATAGAAGAACAGATAGTAAAAATACGTATACCACATACAAAATTCTTCGTAACAGGAGAAAAAACCCTAAAAAGTAAATGGAACATATCCGTATTTAACCCAGAAACAAATACATCAGAAATAATTAAAAAAGGAATAACAACAAAATCCTTTGCGTTATTTTCAAATATTGTATTAAAAACACCTTTTCCTTATGAGGGAAAAGAACAGACAATCGACATTATAAAAGCATTTATAAAGAAAATAACTAAAAATAAAAAATATGAACAACGAAACAATCGCAACCCCATTAGCAGATAAAGTAGCAACATTTAAACTAATTGCACGAAATGCACTAAGACTTAAATTAATCTCACCAAGATTAGCTAAGATTTCAAGACTAGAAACAGACATTGCAACACTAGTAAAATCAGGTAAAGAAGTGGAAAAATTCATCTCAGTAGAAGAATACGAAATCTCAAAATTAGATACAGAACACCCAAACTACGAGACCAAGAAAGCAATTAAAGAAGCAGAAATCAAAGACCTAAAAGTTACCCTAGAAGATTATGCAAAAGAAGTAGAAGTAATTAACAAAGCAATCGTAGAACAAAGAGACGGAATCATCAAGATCGAGACAGGAGAAACAAAAGTTTCATTAGATGCGCTTAACGAACTAGTTGATGTATTAATCAATGAAGACGCAAAAGCACAAGTAAAAGCATAGTAACGAAACGAGCAAAACAAAATTAAAAAGCCTAGAGTCTAACAAACTTTAGGCTTTTTTTTATTAAATCAGAAACGACAAGCACTGATAAAAAGAAAACCGCAGCAAAAAGGGCTGAAAAAATACAAAAATGAGCCGCCTCTCAGATTCGAACTGAGGACCTTTCGCTTACAAAGCGATTGCTCTAGCCAACTGAGCTAAGGCGGCAAAAATGTTGCGGGGTCGAGAGTCGAACTCGATTTCAGTGGTTATGAGCCACCGACACAAACCGTAGCCCCGCAATGGGCTGGCACGGTAGGATTCGAACCTACAACCCTTTGATTAACAATCAAATGCTCAACCGTTGAGCTACATGCCAATATGAGCTGGGGAGAAAGGAATCGAACCTCTATTCAACGCTTCAAAGGCGTTTGTACGACCATTATACGACTCCCCAAAAACTACCACCTCTTCCCTTTGGCCTTTGCAGTAGCTCTCCATTTTTTTCTTCTAATGTTATAATCATCCTTACATGCTCGGCAGCGACATTTATAATGAGTATACATTGTAATATGTCCATGCCGAGCCTCCCCATTATCTTTTTTATTTTTCTCCTTGTGACAATTTTTACATAAAAGCTGACACTTAGATATTTCCTTAAGGACCTTTGAGATAGAATCGGTTAGACGATCTGAAATATTAAAACTTTTATCCTCTTTTTTAATATGATCAAACTCCAAACAATCCCTTGATCCGCACTTTTTACACTTTCCCCCCAATAATTCTATTAATAATTTTCTTCTTCTGTGGTAGTACAATGATGGTATTTTCATATAACTAGTCTACCACATGAATATAAAAATACAAGTGCTCCTGACTGGAATCGAACCAATATTTTCAGTTTCGAAGACTGGCGTCCTATCCGTTGAACGACAAGAGCCGTGTGCGCAAGAGAGGACTCGAACCTCTACCCTCTCGGACTAGTTTCTAAAACTAGCGCGTATACCAATTCCGCCACATGCGCATTTCCTTAATTAATTAAGGGTGGACTTGACAGGAGTCGAACCTGCTACCTCCTCAGTGCAAATGAGGCGCTCTATCCAAATGAGCTACGAGCCCGTGGTGCGGGATAGAAGAATCGAACTCCCAACAAGTGTTTGGAAAACACCTATTTTACCATTAAACTAATCCCGCATGGTCAGGGAAAAAGGATTCGAACCTTTAGTCACTCGGATCCAAGCCGAGCATGTTACCGTTACACCATACCCTGTTATGCGTCAATATTAAAATCGCCAAAATCCTCATCTTCTATTAAAGTAAAATCTTCTTCTATGTGAAAATTTCCTAAAGCAACTTCTTCATTCGGGTCTAATGCTTCCTCCCCTAATTCAATTTCGTTCATAATTAATCTCTTAATTTTTTGTCTTACATCTTTATAATCATATTGGTTGTATCCGCCAAACTGTATCTTTTTTATTGTGTTGTGTTTCATATACATCGTGGAGAGCACTTGTGGGCTGGCTGGCGGCTGATGAAGCCGGGCCATCGTTTACATCTCTCCGCCCATATTCTTGTGCCGCAGGAAGGATTCGCACCTACTAGACCCTAAGGCCCCGGGTTTACAATCCGGTGTAACTCTCTCGCTTTACCGCTGAGGCATTGTGGAAATGGCGGGAATCGAACCCGCGTCCAAATAAGACAGTCATATGAATCTACAAAGTTTAGTTTATCTTTTGATCTTGATTATATACCTTAAAGACAAACAAAACAGTATGTAACCACAGCTTTTATTTTAACATAGAATCAAGCGAAAATCTACATCGATCCCATTTTTATAACAATTAATACCCCAACGGGAGAACAAAATATTAATTGTGCCCTATACTACTAGAGCGAGTGCAAAATCGTTAACCTTAAAATAAGGACTAACTATTGATTTAGTTTTTGCATCTATTGTTTTGACAGTTTTAAGAGTTACCAAAGCTCTACTTTGCACATATGAATGCGATTACTT
>JBAYUY010000001.1:0-949187 GCA_041674845.1 Candidatus Shapirobacteria bacterium | reverse complement strand
TTAATGTTGGTATTAATGTTGGTATTAATGTTGGTATTAATGTTGGTATTAATGTTGGTGTTAATGTTGGTGTTAATGTTGGTGTTGTAGAGGCTGTTGATCCTCCACTACCGGTCAACACACTTTTAGTACTTTTTAACACATCCCAAGTAGTATTTTGTCCCGAAATCATCACTTTCGTTCCAGGAATAACTTCAATTGTTCCATTTTCATTTGTCAAAGCTTTAAATGTCAATTTAACCAATTCCACAGCTCCCGCCTTTTCCGTTCCCAAAGTCACCATTTTAAAAACTTTTGTATAATTATTAGTTCCGTTCAAACTCTCATTTAATATAATGTATCCATTTTGTGCCTCAGCCCTAACAAATTCCGTTTTAGTATCATTAAAACCAACCACAAATTCTGCTCCAACCAGTTTATCAGTATCTTTTCCTGTGTTAATCCACACATGAACATCAAAATTTTGTCCCACAACAATATTGACATTGCTAGGCAAAACTATTGCACTAGTTTCAGCTGCGGTAGCCCCTTTTTGCATATTTTGATTTTTCAACACCAACACCACTCCTCCAACAATTGCTGCAATTACAACCACAAATGAAGTCAATCTAAAAATATTTTTCATAACTTAAATTTATAATAACATTTATTATATATATACATGTTTAATTACTTAAATATGCCATTTTCCAAATATCAAAATCTCTTAAATCTATTAAATTATTATCATCAAAATCCGCCACTTTTGTTGTCAGTACTCCCAAATACTCTTTTTTCCATATTAAGAAATCAACCAGATCTGCATTGCCATCCATGTCTGCATCACCACTTATGACGATTACTCGACAAACTCTTGAAGGAGAAGCACAACCATTAACATCAGTACAACTAAATTTTAGCGGCACACATTTTTGTCCAGCAGGACACTGACTATCACTGCCACATGGAATATCATTTACATAAGACGGGGTTGGTATCGGATATTGAGTAGGAGTTACCATTCTCAAACAATATCGTGCAGGCATGACCTGTGCACATGCCATTCCCGATGGACACGGTGGCATTGGTGGTTGATAACAACTATATCCAGCAGGACATGAAGTGTCAGAAGTACACGTTGGTGTCGGGTATTGAGAAGGAACCACCATTCTCAAACAATATCGTGTAGGCATGACCTCTGCACATGACATTCCCGATGGACACGGTGGCATTGGTGGTTGATAGCAACTATATCCAGTAGGACACGAAGTGTCAGAAGTACACGTCTGAGAACCAGATGTCGATGTAGGATATGATTGGGCATCGGCATGTACGCTTCCAAAAATCATTAAGCAAAAAATCAGCAAACCAACCACCGTATTTTTTATCATACAAAATACTAAGCTTTTTTCATAAACATTTCTACTACTAGCTTAGCAACATTTATTCCCGTTGACTTTTCAAATCCCTGGAATTGACATTGACGATTTACTTCCAAAATATAGCTTTTATCTTCATTGTCTTTCATAATATCTACTCCACAATAATCTAAACCACAAACTTTTGCCACTTTTTCCGCCAAATTTTTATCATTTTCTGACAAATTCCATACTTCTACATCTCCCCCCAACGAAAAATTCGATCTAAATTCATCCCCCACTGCCGTTCTTTTCATCGCTCCTATTGCCTTTCCATCCAGTACAATTATTCGCAAATCCCATCGAGTCGGCAAACATTTTTGCCACAAAAACATTCCTACGTTTATTTCATTAATTTTTTTGACAAACTTTTGCAATTGTTTTTCGTTATCAAACTTTTTTACCGACTTTCCCTGATATCCTTTTTCGTGTTTAGCAATCACGGGATAGAGCCAATTATGGCTCAAAACTTGCTCTTTGGTATAAAAAATATTAGTGTCTACAATAGGTACTTCATTTTCCAAAAACACTCCATGTTGAGCAATTTTCCCCATCCGAGTCCAGTCCAAATACCCTACACTATTAGCACAAAAAATTCCTCTTGATCTTAAAATCCTAATCGCCAAATTACGTCCTTCTGTATATTTTCCTGACACTGTTCCCGCCACCCTAAACCACATCCCCATACAATTCTCCGAGGTAACTTCTACCCCTTTAACAAAAACTTTGGATCTGTCGCAGTCTCCCCTGTCAAGGGGAGATTTAGAGGGGTTATTCAAATCAAAAGTCAAATCTCTGTACAAAGCCCGATTTACTTCTACTCCCAATTTTTTTGCCTCAGTTTCCAATCTATCAACTTCAAACTGGCTTTGTCGCAGTGACATTGTAAAAGTGATTATTGATTTATTCATAATTTTTATACTATATATAATAATAAAATTTTAAAATTAATTACAAAAAATCTCGAGACGTATTTTTTGAGCATTGAACGTGGTGACACATTCACCAGCGAAAAAAAATATGTCGAAGAGATTTTTAATTAATTTCATTTTTTAAGCGACACTAAATATTTAACAATTTCCTCAGGTACATTTATTCCTGTTGCTTGCATAAAACCTTTAAACTGAGGTCCTTTATTAACTTCCCAAATCACCGGTTTACTCATATCATAATCACGAAATGCCACATCTACTCCCGCGATTGCCAATCCGCACACTTCGGCTGCCTTTACTGCCAAATCCAAAATATTTTGTGGCAAAGTTGCCACTTCTACCTTTCCTCCGACACTATAATTATTTTTAAATTCTTCCAAGCTTTGTGACGATCTTTTCATTACTCCCAACACTTTTTTACCCAATACCAATACACGATAATCCCCATCATTAGGTATATATTCTTGCAGCATATATCTCTTCCCTTCTTCAGTTTCTGATTTTCTCAAATCACGAACCAGTTTTTCCAATTCTTCCAAATTATTTGCTTTAAAAACTCTCGTCCCTCTATCTCCACCACTACCTTTTAAAATCACAGGCCAACTGTAGGGACTTTGCTCGCCAAAGCCCATTTTTTTCATCATTTCATACAAATACCACAAACTTCCATAAACAGTTTTTGGTACATCAATATTTGCTCTTTTTAAGGCCAACATCTGATATGCCTTACACGCCATGCTTGGCTTTCCACTCAATACAATTGGATCGATAATAACTTGTTTATTAGTAATATTTTGGGTAATTAAATCCACTTCTTCCCAATGCTTTCCCGTAGTTCGAAAAAACAATACATCATAATCCGAAATTTTCAGCCATCCTTCATTTTTTATATTTCTAGTTTGATTATTGTCCCCAAGGTCTCCTCTAATCCCCACTTCCAAACTTTCACTATCAAAAAATACTCGATTATATGACACCAAATCCAATCTAACCCCCAAATTTTTTGCTGCCTTTTTAATCAACACCAAATGCTGACTAATTTTCCCTCCAAAAAACAATGCTATTTTTGTTTTATTTTTCATATTATTTTTTAATAAATTTTTGTACTTCTCCCTTTTTCAAGGGGAGATGTCCCACATCGCGGGACAGAGGGGTTTTCGCAGATATTAAAAAACCTTCTAAATCTTTTCTCCCCAACAAAAACTTAGTTCTCAATTTTACTCTATCAGCTACATTCACCGCTGTCATCACCTTTTTCCCCTGTAACCAAAAAGTCACCCCCACCACTGGTCTGTCCTTATGTTTTCCCAGGCTCGATTTATAGTGTCGATAATACAGCACTCTTCCAGTCGTAAGTAATCCCAGTTTTTCCGCCAAATTTCTGTCTATCGATGAACGAAACGCCCCAGTGTCAACCTTCGCTCTAACTTCTACTACACGATGTTTACCAATTCTCAAAATCGGACTTTTTGCCATTTCTGGTCTAAATCCTTTAGGGATTTTAACCATAATCGACTCAAGTGGCGATATCATTTTTGGTCGACGTTTGTCCTCTACCTTTTCCGAAAAATTTTCTCCAAACAAATATCTTGATACGGCAATCGATTGATCAGTATTTTTTATATTAATATCCTCTACTTTTTCCATTCGACGTTTCAAACCAGCTTTATTACATATTTGTATCGACAATCCTGGTCTAGCATTTACTTCCAATACTTCCGGCCCTTTATCTTTATCCAGCACCACATCAACACCCAAAAACCCCAATCCTGGTATTGCTGCCTGACATTTTACTGCCGTTTCTAATATTTCTCGCCAAAACGGAATTTTAATTCCATTTATTTTTATTTCCCTTTTTTTACCAAAATCATAAATTTTTAAAACCTCATCACCCTTACCTACAATTCCAAAAGTAGTAATTCCAGTAGCAAGATCGATTCCCAGTCCATAAGCTCCTTGTTGCAAATTTGCCTTGCCTCCCGATGCCACATTTGGAATTCTAAACATGGCCATCACCGGCACTTTATTGTATACAATTACCCTCACATCCGGAGTTCCCGATTTAGTCAAATTCAAAAACATTGGATGAATCTTTATTCTTTCCTCCACCAACACACTATCTGTCGTTCCATGCATCGAAAACTTTCCTCCCAAAATTTCTAAACAATGATTTGTAATCTCTTCGCTTGTCATTCGCCTCCCATCCATTAGCAGGAAGTCCCTCTTGTCAAAGAGGGATTTAGGGAGATTTAATCCAATTCTTCGGCGAATTATCAATATTCCATCTCCCCCATATCCCGACACCGGCTTGACTACAAAATTCCCTTCCAATTTACTCCAATCAAAACTCATCAATTTTTGTCTGTTTCTAAGTCTAGCAATCAATTTTGGTACTCCCACACCCGCCTTTTCCAACACTTTTTTAGTTCTATACTTACTATCAGCAATTAATCTCCCTTCAGCCGAATTTTTACGCAAATACACCCCATTTCTCTCATTCTTGGTGAGAAACTGTTTATATTGTTTAAAGTTTATTCCAAACATATTTTGTTTTATTCCCCTCTTGTCAAAGAGGGGTTAGGGGAGATTTAGTCCTATTTTCTCCGTATAGCATTTTTAAATCTTTTAATTTCCGTCAATCGTATTCCTTTATAATTCCCCACCAAAATATTCACTACAACTACAATCAATATAGTTACTTCTGGATACTCCAACACCAATTTTTGAATTCCATTAGTTCGCAAAACTACAGTTCCCAGTATGGCCAAAAACAAAGTTCCCAAAGTCAAAACCAATGCTTCTTTTCTACTTTTAGACAATTGTGTTCTGACAAATTCTTCTGTCAACAAAATCATAAAAATAACCGGGTAAATTGTAATTTTGTTTATGTTTACAATCTCGATATTAAAATAGGTTGTAATCATCATTAACACAAAAACAACCACCGATATCATCATCAATCCCATCGATCTTGCCGGCCAAAAATGCAGTTTAAGTTTTTTTAATCCCATATTACTCAACAACGATACTCCTAGTATCGAACCAAAAAGTATCAATCCTCCCCCTACTCCAGTACTCATCATCACGATTGCCATCATAGTGGGCATAAATATTCCATAACCTGATATTCCCAATACATAATGCATTACCGATACCAATGTTGCCACCAAAGGTAGTAACAACAACAAAGCAATCGTTTCACTCGACACTCCTTTTTCTACTGCACCCACGATAATATTGCTAGTAAATCCACCTGCAGCATATGCAGGAATTACGCCAAATCTAAGGCAAAATAATACCAAAACCAAAAAGGCAATATGGGCAGTTGCGCGTTTCATAGTGGCGTATTATAGCACCTTCACGCTATAATCAAATTAGTGATTATTTTATCAGTAAATATAGGTAACAAATTAATTCTCGACACAGCTGGCACGCCAGTTGTTAACAAGTATATTGATATCGCCCAGCTAGTAGGATTAATTCTCAAAAATTCCATAACCTTGGCCGGAATTATATTACTTAGCCTATTTTTTTTTGGCGGTATTTCCTACATAATGTCAGCTGGTAGTGGCGACGCCAAAAAAACAGCTCAAGCTCAAGATGCAATAACATCCGCCGTTATCGGCTTCTTGGTAATTTTCACTTCTTACTTTATAATTCAAATTATAGAAATTATAACCGGTATTCCAATACTATAAATATATGTTCGGACTATTAGGCACCATCACCAATCCCAGTACCACTTATGCCAGTACCAGTGGTGATGGTCTCTTTCTTTTTATTAGTAATATTTTCAAATTATCTGCCGTAATTGCTGGAATAATATTAATTATTAGAATAATTTCTGCAGGATATCTTTATTTATCATCTCAAGGTGATCCAAAAAAATTTCAACAAGCAGGTGACACCATCACTCAAAGTATTTTAGGAATGGTTATAGTCGCCTCGACTTTTGTTCTAGTTTGGCTTATCGCTCGTTTCACCGGTATTGATATTATAAATCCCACTATTTATGGTCCCTAATCAACTATTAGCTATATCTAAACAATTTACTATTACAGGTCCTGGAGTCCAACCTTCCAGTAATGTTGATGCTGCTTATAAATTTGAAACTTTAGCCAGCCAAGTTATAGGTGTTTTAACCATTATTGCTATTTTATATTTTATAGTTCAAATAATTTTTGCTGGGTATGCTTTTATTTCCTCACAAGGTGATCAAAAAACCATGGAAACAACTCGAAAACGCCTTACTGAGGCAGTTCTTGGTCTAGTCATAGTTATTATTGCTTTAGGATTGGGTAACCTAATTGCCGTCTTATTTGGCATTGATAATATATTAAGTATTAATACTATGTTTATACTACTACGTTTATAAAAATGAAAAAAACAATAACATTTTTTACACTAATTACTTTGTTTTGCCTAACACCTTTTTTTAACACCCCAGTATTTGCCCAAATTATCAATCCCACGTTTGGGAACCAACAAATATCGTCAGTCGACCCACAACTATATTTTAATAATGTCCTTTCTGCCATATTTTCCATCTTTTTTATTGTAGGAACTATTTATTTTATTTGGCACATAGTCTTTGCCGGTTATCATTTTATTGCCACCGAAGGCGATCCCAAGGCATATGAAACTGCCAAAAATCAAATCACTTATTCCGTCGTAGGCATTTTTGTTATATTCTCTGTTTTTGCCATCATTAAGCTAGTCGGGACGGTACTAGGAATTGCAGGACTCGAAGACCTAACTATCACTTGGCCCACACTATAATTATTTATTAATATTTGTTAAAATAAAATAATATGACAAACATACTATCTGCCCTAGTTCCCGTTGCTCATGCTGCCAGCGGTGGCACCATTCAATTAACCCAAAAAAGTGGTTCAGCATTCAGTGCCATCGAAGGTTTAACTGTCGGTAGCATTATTTCTGGTGCTATTTCCTTAGTTATGTTAGCTGTTTCACTAATATTCTTTTTTATCCTTATCATGGGAGGTCTCAAATGGGTTATGTCCGAAGGTGATCAAAAAGCTGTCGAATCAGCTCGTAATCAAATTACCAACGCTCTGGTCGGTTTAGCTATCGTCTTTGCCGCCTTTGCCATCATGAAGCTCATCGGCATCGTCTTTGGTATCGACATTATTGGAAACCTTACTATTCCTACTTTCCAATAATTTAATAAATATAAATTTATCCCCGGCACATTTGTGTCGGGGTTTTTGTTGCTATAATTAATCAATGAAAACTTCAATAAATAAATATATTCCCCTCCTTGTCAAAGGATGGGTTAGGGGTGGATTGATAATTATAATGTTTTTGTTTATTTTTCAATCAAAAATAAATCCTGTATTTGCCCAAGGTACTCCCTGGCGAACGATAAATATCAATTGTGTCTCAACAGTCGACGCAACAGTCCCCTCAATCCAAGGTTTTGAATGTTTATTTACCAATATTTTAACCATTATTGTTACTGTTGCCGGTCTGGCATTTATAGTAATGTTTATAGTTGGAGGATTTCAATACATGCAGTCAAGTAACGATCCCAAGGCAGTCGCAGGCGCCTCATCAACCTTAACTTACGCGATCATAGGGTTAGTTGGCATCATTATATCTTGGCTAATTTTGGCATTTATCCAACAATTCACCGGTGCCAACGTTATCGAGTTTAAAATACCTAAATAGTGAAAAAATTTTTATTTATTATTATATTTTGTGTTTTAAGTTTGAAGATTGAAGTTTTTCCCGCCTATGCTTTTTCTTGGTCCGACATTTTTCCTCCAATTTACATGGTCAAATTGCCCGGTCGAGGTCAGCCAGGGGCAACCGAAGTCAAAAAAATTGGACCTCAAGGAGTTAGTAATTATTCTTATATCAACGGTCTCGATGAATCATACAAATGTGACGGAACAGTAACCGTCAGCAATGGTTGGAAAGCCCCAGACGTACCAATAAAAGACGACAAAGGCAATATCATTGGCACCGAAAAACGTTATCCTTACGACGCCAACAATTTAAATAGTGAAAAACTTTGGACAAAATTATCCAATTCCTTTGCCCGCTTTGTCAACACCCAATGGAAAACTCGGGGTATTTATAGTACAAATGTCGACAGAATAGTTACCGATTTCAAAGATATGGGTCTCACAGGACATGGATTTTTAAACAAAATTTATTCAATCAACCAAATCACTTGCTTACAAAATCAAGCCATCAAGGAGGTTTTCAAATCACTTGATGAAACTGATACCGACTATTCTGATTTACAGCTAGGCTGGGACAAAGGCGGTACTTTTATCGAATTAGACGACATCTCATCTGGTTGTTTACCCACCACCTGTCGTCCGGTAACTATTGGTGAAATAGCTTATTTTTTCTACAAAAATCCCACCATCAGCCCTATTTTTTACACCGATTGTAGTACCGAAAAGCCCGAACCTTGGCCCGAAAATATTGCCGACTATTCCTCACTCTACAAAAAAACTCACAAACAATACAATGTCGACAATTTTTTACCGGGAGAATCAGGTATCACTGCCTACAAAGCACTTTATAGTAAAATTCCCATCAAAGCTCAAGGTCCCGAAAATCAACTCGTAAAAATAACCAATTATGGCTCAGTTGCCAGTCAATGGCCTAATTTTGTTCCTGCTACTCCCACTATAACCAAAAAAAACCGACCTACCTGGGGATTAGCTACAGGCAATGAAACTCTAACCAATCAATTTTCTTCAGTCAACAGTCCTAATGATTTTGCTCCAGCTTTTAGTTGTGACGACGTTGAAGTAATTACTGATTCTGGTGCTGTTGACGTTCCTACACCAGTAGGTTTTATTGCCTATGTTAAGGGATTAATCAGAGGTGGCATAAAAGACGAGCCATCTTGGGCATTTTCATACGGCAATCCCAAAGTAGTCATCAATCAAAAAAAAGTGGCCGATGCCGCCAATACTATTGACCCCAACAACCTTATCAACTTTTTTTCAGCAGGCAGTGCCGAAGCTGAAATCCGATACAACGAACTAAAAAACACTCCCGCCTCTAGTAAATCATGCGAAGAATGCCCCGATGATGTAGGCAACAAATCAGACAAAATGTTACGAGAACTAAGAAAAAGTTTATATCCTGTGGCCTGGCAAGACAATTATCAAGGACAAATGTAAAATTTAAAATGCTAAAATAATTAAGATGTCCGTCAAAAATTTCTTTATTATTTTTATTTTTCTATTTTTAGTTCACCCTATTACACCATCATTTGCTGCCGATACGGCCACTTCTGACAAAAACTCAGCTATATTTAAGGTTTTTGACAACATGGAAAAAGTCAATAACGCGGCCTTACCTGGTGCAACATCACTAGAAAGATGGTCAGAGGATAGCAATATTGCTCAAGCCATGTCTGGATTTCGCATACTTTTTGGATCGCCCAGCACGTTTATTACCGATTTTAAAAAATGGCTATCAAATAACGGTCAAGGACCTGTACCCCAATATCCTGTTGGTGGTGCTCTTGGTACAGGCACCCAAATGATTGGTATGTTATATACTCCAGCCGCTTCAGGTGTCGAATATATTGCCAGTCTAAAAGACAATGTTTTGGGTAAACCAGCCTATGCTCAATCACCAAATGGTTTTGGGTTCAAAGGTATTGCGTTTTTACTTCCACTCTGGAAAGCATTTCGAAACGTAGTTTATGTCCTATCTTCCATACTTTTTGTTGTTATCGGTCTCATGATTATTCTTCGTGTCAAGGTCTCCCCACAGGCCGTTGTCACTATTCAATCGGCAATCCCGACTGTTATCACTTCACTAATTTTAGTTACTTTTTCCTACGCCATTGCTGGTTTAATAATCGATTTAAGCAACCTAATTGGTGGAATTATGTTAGCCATCATTTTTAATGTTCAGGGTATTAATATAACTACCAGTGCAGTACTAAATCCTGTAGCAGGTTTAACCTCAGACTTAACTTACGCAAACTATAGTTTTGTCGAACTCGTCAATCCCGGCTTTGCCAACCTTGCCAATTTACTCATGTCTACCGCTCCAAAAGGCGCCACAATGATGATGATTTCCGCTCAAATAGGTGGTGTTATTACAGGTATGATTCTTGGTGGCATATTTAATTTTATAGGTATGTTTCCTACTTTTTACAATGTCGGTGATGCTATTGGTCAAATAGTTGGTGGTTTTCTTGGATTAACTATTATTCCAATAATATTTGGCATTATCATCGGCATCTGGATCATCCAAATGTTTTTTGGTATGCTAACGAGCTACGTAACCATAATTTTCAAAATAATTACCGCCCCGTTCGAAATCGGCATGGGTGCTTTTCCCAATTCCAAAATGGGTTTTAGTTCCTGGTTTATGGATGTTTTTGCCAATGCTATGGTTTTCCCCATAATTACCATATTTTTTGCTCTTTTAAACACAATTTCGTGGTCTATTTACAAGTTTGGTGCCAACGCCTGGGCTCCCGGTCCTATTAGTATGACTGGCTTCAGTTCCGGAGGAGCTGACAATTTACTTCCCGAAGCAGTGCTATCGGCACTAATTAGTATTGCTGGTCTTGCTATGGCCTCAAAACTACCCACTCTTATTCCTCAATACATCTTTATGATCAAACCTTCTCCATTCGGCCAAGCTATAGGTGAAAACCTTACTAAAGCAGATCAAGCAGTTCGAGGTATAGCCGGTGGACTAGCAGAAATGCCATTTGCTCCAATCAAAAAAGCCGGAGGACCCGATATTGGTGGGTTTGTAAAGCAAATTATCACTACAAGAATTTAACTAAATTAGTTTAAAGTAATTTAGTAATGAGTGGTACTCCTACATCGTTACCCTTATATATCGCCGCTTCATATGCAGCTTTTCTAGGTTTCATAACCAATGAAACATCCTTACCCATTCCTTGCAATTCACTCCACAAAAAAATTATCGCATTTGATCTCTTCTTGTCCATCGCATAATAATTGACCAATTCTTTCTTTTCTCTTTCAGTTAACATAGTCATAGGCTCTAATATTCTATTGCAAACCGTCACATATTTAGCATCAATTTGATATGGAATATCCAACAACGGTATGTGAGCTGGTACTATTCCTGTAGCCCCACCTAATGCAGCTATTAGTAAGTTTGTTACATCATCACCCATCCATTTTGTCCACTTTTTTATCTCAAGATAGTTATTGTTCAAACCTTTACCAAACCCTGCCGTAATAGAATTCAATTCCTTATTCAAACTTTTAACATCTAATTTAATATCTCCGGCAATACATCCCCACATTCCAGCTGCCGCCTCCAACCAAGAATTATAATCTTTTAATATATTTCTCGGACTATTATTTGCCAGTACAAATTGTCTTCCCTTACTCAACGCCCGACCCCAAGTCGTAGTTTCTTCACCACCAATCGCATTTTTGATTTTAACTTCAGTATCAAAAACTGACCCACACAAAATTGCCGGCAACATGCCCTGCTCTCTAGCTTTTGAGACAAAAAACTCAGCCTTAACAGCTTTTTCATCATCGTCAACCCATGACGCACCTTTTCTGCGTTTTGCCTCTTTCATTTTCAGTTCTAATTCACCAGCGAATTTAACTCTCCAATAATCAGGCCAACTACCCGTAAAAACTTCAGACTCACTCTTCTTTCTAAATTTAGCAAAAGGATCACTACAAGTTCTTGCCCCTTCATGGTCCGATCCTACTCGCCATCTACCATGATCAGGTCCGACATTTATTCCGCCTAGAGACCAGGTATCCCACGCCAACAATGTAAGCATTTCTGCCTCCTGTTTATTGCTAGATATCCCACAGGCTATTAATTTATTTGAAATATATTCTCTATAACCAGGAAAGCCTTTGTTTACATCTGTCAAAATATTTATTCCCGGATCATCACTTCCCGCACCAATCACATCCTTTTTATACACCCAATAACCTTTTTTACCAGCAGCCATATCTGCTCTACCAAGCGCAACCATATTACCATCACCATTTGGCAAAGCTTCAACAAAACCTTGCATAATAACCCCCATTACTTGCTCAAATTTATACTTATCGTCTTCAAGCAATTTGCCAACTTCTCCTTCAGTCAATTTTGGATAACCTGTATTATTGTATGCCGTCGCCCACTTTCCTTCTGCACCATTCATTGCATTCAATCTCTTAACTACATTATTGCTCGCAGTTGTAACTTTATCCAAAAAATTATACCATTCTACGCTATTACCACCAAACCAAGATGGTGGATATAGCACCCACTCCTTACCTTTTGGAACAGCTATTAACTGTTCTTTTTTATCTATTAATGCCCACCATTCACCATATGAAGTTATTTCATCTATTTGAGCTGCATCTTCTGCTCTTTTGTAATACTTATCCATCATTGGGTTAGATGGTGCAACTATTGGCGGAGCATTGACAACAGCAGGTTTTGCTGTATTTCCAGCAATAGTTCTCAACAATTCCTTTGTATCGTCATCAATTGCAGGTTCAGGTGTTTGCACTGGTTCAACCGCAAGAGCTTTTGGATTTAAAACTAAATCAATTTCGTCCGCCTTACCTTGTAATCTTTCAGCAATTCCCGCTACAACCTCAAACTGTTGATGATTTCTACCAATATTGTTAGATTTTCTAAAATCATCGATTTCTTCAATTGTTATATTAATAGCCTTAAAATCAGCCCTGTTTCTCCTTCCTCCTCCAGTAAATGAATTATCTAGTTTGGTAATAAGTACAACAACTCCTTCAGGCACAATAACTGCTGCCACATCTCTTGCAATCGAAGTCATTTCAGGTGGCAAAACCGATTGAATTGTTTGTTCACTACCACTCACCACCGCTTGTGACTGTTTATCATCACCAGTCGCCAATGCCAAAGCCACTGATTGCGCAACCCTCTCACGAAGAAAAAGTAATTGCTCATTTCCTGGATTTTCTTCAACGACCGAGACCAGTTCATTAGGTTCTTCAAAATATCCTTCCGTCGCTTCGCTCATAAAATCTTTCAAGCCCGAACCTTGTTTTTCTTTATTTGTCTCATTCAAAACATCCCTAAAATCTGTTGCTAGTTTTTCAATATTTTTTCTCCAGTCTTTATCAGTAGAAGTAATTTCAGATACTACAATTGCTGCTTCTACTCTTTGTACTGGTTTTATAGGTTCATCATCTATTGCCATATATGCCAAATTATACCAGTTACGACTTATATTTTGTATTTTTATAAAAAATACATTAAAAATTAAAAATTTTAAATTAAAAATTATACATTATACTTAAGTATGTCCACTATCGAATCTATCGAACTCAATGTCCGCTCATATCGCAGTGCTCTCAAATCTAGCCTCGAAATTACCGTCAATTCCCTCACCAATTCTCATCTCAAAATGGACTCCATCCTCCATCCTTTTGGTAATCAAGAAAATATTATCGACGTTTCAGCCTTAGTTTACACCTTAATTCGTATACCATTTGAAATCGACAAAACCAAGTTAGTCGTCATGGGTCAAAGCCCCGAAGTTTTTTCCGAATCAGGTTACAACATTACCACTTGGCACAAATGTCTTCCCACTGCCCGTCGTTCTGTTCGCTATTACCAACCATCCACCCAAACAATTGCCAGTGTTATCTCATCCATTTCCGATGTTGACGACACCGTCAATTCCCTCGTCGCCTATCAAACCGAGTGGAACAAATTTCATCATCTACTCAAACTTCACTATCCCAAACTACTCCAACTAAAACGTGCCCTCAAAGACGAAAGCATTATCAAAACACTCGAACTAACACCCGAAGATTGGCAAAAACTATGCCTAGCTTTAGGACAAAAATGTTTTCTCCGTTTTACCCACATTTACCGTCACCACCACAATTTACGTGTCCGACTTCTCGCCGGATCATGGATCGATTACACCAAGACTACCCAAATGTGGTGGAAAAACATTTCCACATCAACCATTGGTATGCATCTCCCCCACTGTCCCGTCTATTTTATTTCCAGCAACACCCATTCTTTTTTAAATCTAATTACAGGCCACGCTGTCTCAAATCAAAAAAAACTATTAAATCTAGCCAAAAACCATCACCCCGATCTTGAAGCACTATGGCAAAACATCCAAACTTCCGAATCATTTTTACACCAAAACGATTTTCTTTATTACTTGTCAAAATATCTAATCAACGATCAAAAATATCAGCAAGATTGGGCAAAACTACAAACAAAACTAGACATCAAAACTATCCCTCCTACCCACTATTTAAACTCTAGTCTCCAAATTTTTCCCATCTCTAGTCTTCCCCAATCAAAATTTCTCGACTCTCGTTTAAAAATTAGCAAATCTCAAAAACTCCAAGATTCAAAAGCTCTAATCATCAATATCGATTATCCTCTAGGTTTTGCCGCCTATCACGTTCTTTCTGAAGTTCTCGAAAACATCAATGATATCCGTGGTATTTATGTATTAGGTAAGGCCGCTGTTCTAAATTCCGAAATCGGCGACATCCAAATCCCTCGCCTTTGTTTTGACGAACATACTCAAAATTCGTATATTTTCAAAAATTGCTTCAATTCATTTTTCCCTTTTCCCAACAATCAAGGATCAATTTTAACCAATCAAAAATCTGTTTCTGTTTTAGGTACCTTCCTCGAAAACGAAGCCCTTATAGCCAAATACTCCGAAAACAATTTAACCGTCATGGAAATGGAAACCGGTCCCTATCTAAATGCAGTTACCGAAGCCTGTTATGACCAACAAACCCCCCGCGGTACCGTTGTCGACCTTAACTCCGCTCCATTTGACTTAGGTGTAATTGACTATACATCAGATACGCCCTATTCACAGGCCAAAAACCTTGGTGCCGGTTCTCTCAATCTCAATGGCCTCGAACCCGTTTATCTCGGCAGTCTTGCCATATTACAAAGAATAATTAATTTAGAAGAAGAAAAATAAACATGCACGATAATATACATAGTATGTTATTTTCCCCCGCAGAAAATAATAAACAAAGATTTCTCGATAGTCCGCCCCCCCCCACAACCAATGACGAGCAACATCAATCATTAAAAAAAGAAAACATCCCAATCATTAATACAGAATTTCAACACACAATAGAAACTCTTGGAATTCCAGAAATACAAGTAAATCCAAAACCAGAGAAACTGGTCGAAAACATCACCATTACAGCACCAACAGAAACAATTAACATTCAGAAACCAACATCAACATTAAACAATCTTATTAATTACATCTCCCACCCACCAGCAACCGATAACGACGCCATAAGTAAAAAACTCGCAGATACCGCCATAGCAGCAGGTTTTATAGGATTTATTGGATTTGGTACTTCATTATTACCAGTACTCCAAGAAATAGGATTTTCTTATCCACTAATTGTGAGTTCATCACTAACTATCGCAGCATCATTATCATCCCTTCTTCCTATGGCCCTGTTTGTGAAATATGCCGAACATAAAGAAATGAAATCAAGAATTCCATTCGGTGAATTACTTACTGTTTCAAAAGTTTTTCCATCAAGTTTGTCGACTTTTCATGAAAGTATTAATAATATTTTTCCAAAATATAAACCAAAATTTATTGGCGAACTACATTTTGTTGGTAATGGTTATTTACAAGAAAATCATTCAAATATAGAAATCGCTACACAGGGAGTCAGCGACTTACTCAATCTAGCAATCAATTGTCAAAACGATAGCCCTGATCTAAAGGGAATCGATATATTTTGTGGTTTTTCACATATGCTAAATAAAAAATATGAACGATTTGGATTTAAAATTTCAGACCCACCTAAAAAAAATAAACTAAATAAATTTTTTGATAAAATAAGTACTATTTTTAGCAAAAAAAGAGAAAATACAAAAATAATTGAGCCATCAACAGGCATTATTACACGTCAAGAACTTGTTGATCAGATACCAAAATTGCAAAGGTACAAAGACATTTTAGAAAAGCAAACAATTATTTAAAACAATTAACAAATAATCCCTCTATGTTTCTCAATCCAATCATCCTCTCAATCTTTCTACAAAGACGAATTTCCATCTCATAAAACCATGGCAGCGCTATCCCTAGCACTAGATCAAGACCAAAACCGACGATCTCCATCCAAAGATGGCTACGATAAAGGCACAAAAGTCGTCAATGATTTTATTGAATTTATCAACACTCCAATTCCAAAATAAAACTTCAATAAATCTATTTAGCCAAATCTCTCTTATCTTTTTTACTCATAAACAAATCATACAATTTAGACTTCATTAATGATTGATAAGGCATATCACGCTTATTTGCCTCTACTTTAATTGCATACAGCAAGCTGCTTGGCAATCTAAACGAAATCAATTCATTACTTAATTTTAAATTAGGTAACTTTAATTTAACTGGTTTAGAAAAGTATTCCATCAAATCATGTTTCGCCCAAAAGTCCCTTTCAGCATCTTCATTTTTAAATTTTGGTAACATTTTTATATTTTTATTCATAATATTTTTAAATTTTTATATTTTTTCTTATTTAATTTTTCATTTTTACTTTGATCTCTAGCAGAAATAATTCGAATTTTTTTGTTTCTAATTGTAAAAAATATGGCCAACACTCTACCATTTTCAGCTGTTCCATACACTCCCCACCTATTTTCCTTCACCGAATGAACCTCATCTTCAAAAAATATCGGATCATCGATAAATATTTGCTCCGATTCAACTTGAACCACACCATGTTTAACAGTATTTTTGTTTTGATTACCCTCATCCCAATCAAAACCAGTACAACTTTGAATTAGTTTTCTAAAGTCCATCTTTGTATATAATAAAACAATACAAAACTTTTGTCAATATTCACTCTTGTGGTACTGCTCCCTTGCCTGCCCGCCTTTGGAGGACTGAGTGGTTTTGACGCAAATTCCCAAATTAAAAGACAGTTTATAAAAAATAATATTTAAGTAATTGTTTTTTTGAGGAATTTCAACGCGCAGCATTGACTGAGTCAAAAAAATAATTACGAAAAATAAATTATTTTTTCATAACTTCTTCAAACTCCTCTTCATCCAAGCTTTCTTTTTCCATCAACAATTTTGCCACTTCATCAAGTTTCTTCCTATTTTTAGTCAAAATTTTGATAGCTTGTGCCAGTGCAGTATTAACCAGTTTTTTAATTTCTTCATCAACCTTTGACAACATTGACTCCGAAATTTTACTCGGTTCCATCCAAGCTTTGCCAAAATCATTCATGTCAATTTGAGGTCCAAAATTAATTGGCCCCAATTCCGACATTCCCCATTCTGTCACCATATCTCGAGCGATATTAGTTACATGTGAAATATCCGATGACGCCCCAGTCGTAATATCACCAAAAACTATCTCTTCTGCGGCTCTACCTCCCATCGACATTGCCATAATTTTTATCAACTTTGTCTTTGTCTGGTGGACAATATCTTTCTTGGGTGGAATCAGGGTAAATCCCAACGCCATTCCTCGTGAAACGATTGAAATCTTAGTCACCGTGTCCAAGTCCTCTTTATAGTTCACAATTGCATGACCGGCCTCATGATAGGCTGTCATTAGTTTATCTTCATCTGTTTGATCTCTACGTTTTTCCGATCCCATTTTAACCTTTAATGCCGACTCTTCAATATCTGCCATAGTAATTTGCAATCTATCTTCTCGAGCAATTTTTATGGCTGCTTCATTGAGCATGTTTTCAATATCAGCCCCGGAAAACCCAACCGTTCTTCGCGCCACCGCTTCCCAGTTTATATTCTCCACAAAAGGTTTTCCTTTAGCATGAATTTGAACAATACCTATTCGCGCTTTTAAATCAGGCATTTCCAATACCACTCTTCTATCAAATCGTCCTGGTCGCATCAATGCAGGGTCAAGTAAATCACCTCTGTTTGTGGCAGCCAAAACCACTACTGCAGTATTAGTATCAAAACCATCCATCTCAACCAAAATTTGATTTAAAGTTTGTTCACGCTCTCCGTGTCCACCATCCATCCCCCCTCGAACTCGTCCAATTGCATCGATTTCATCAATAAAAATAATTGCTTTACCCGATTTTTTAGCAGTTCCAAATAAATCGCGTACACGAGATGCCCCAACACCAACCAACATTTCCATAAATTCTGATCCCGCCATCGAGTAAAACGGCACATTTGCTTCCCCAGCAACCGCCTTAGCTAGCAAGGTTTTACCAACACCAGCAGGCCCCACCAACAACACTCCTCTCGGGGCTCGAGCACCAACTTTCTTATATTTTTCCGGAGACTTCAAAAAATCGACCACTTCTTCCAAATCTTTTTTTGCTTCCTCAACTCCCGCCACGTCAGCAAATTTTGTACTTTGTTTACCTTTAATAAACAATTTTGCTCCCGACTTTCCCATCCCAAACATTCCTCCTCCTGCTCCTCCACTCTGTTTGTTAAAAAACCACAAAATAAACAATATTGGTATCCCAACCGACAACAACATTGTCAGCACGTCTCCCAGCATTTTCCATCCCGTTCTGTTTTCAACGGTAAATTTAACCTTATCTAAGGGTATTCCGGCATTCTTCAAAATATCTGACATTGTTCCCGTTCCTTCTTTAGATGCGACAAGTGTCTGTTCTTTATTTTTTACTTTAACCAAAATTTCATTATCCATCACCGTCACTTCTTCCGCATTATTTTCTCTTATTTGCCACAAAGCATCGGACAATGACACTCGTTTTACATTATCACCCACTATTAGCTGTGAAATTACCGATATTCCCCAAAAAATCAAAATCATTGTCAAAATAAATCGCAAAATCTGCTTTGGTCCAATTTCAATTTTATGAATTTTTACTCCTGGTGGCAAATCATGACCCTGAGCCTGTCGAAGGGTTTTCAAAATATCCTTAGGTATTTCTTTATTATCACTCTTCTTTTTCTTAATATTCTTTTTTTTCTTTCCCAAAATTTTCTCCAAAATATTCATAGTTAAACATTATATCATTCCAGTTTTTTCTTCAGATCACCCACTATATAACCAACAGCAATACGAATCGGCTCACTTTTTCCACCAACTTCATGACTAGCAGTATTATAATCTACCAAATATTGTTGTTCCCAAGATTCAAGAGGATCATGGTTAAGCGACTTTTTTCGAATCAACGCATAAACAGCCTCTATTTTCTTTGATTCCATCGCTTATTTTATCAATTCCATCAGCAACTCTCTACTATCACCTTCATTTTCCCTCACCCAAAACTCATGCCGGCATTTAGTACATTTATAATTAATTCTAAATTTTCCCGCTTTATATTCAGTTTTAATCGGTTTCATCAAAGCATTACAATCACTCGACCTATCTCCCGGGATTTCAAAGTCTACATGTTTCCCCCACAGACAAGTTGGACAATGATCGGTATACCCATCCCCCACTACTTTTTCCCCGCAATTCCCACACACAAAATTTTCTGTAACTTTTTTAAAATTGCGCATATTCTATTTTACAGCCAAAGTTGTTTGTTTTCCGCCCTTGCCCTGTCAAGGGAAAGGGTTGGGGATAGGGTTTGTTCATTCATCTTGATATCTCCACACCCATTTTTATATCCTTATCCAATTTTTGATTAAACAACAATTTTCCTCCGACCACCGATGCTTCAGGAGTCACTTGCATCGGCTGCATTCCTGCTGGTATTGACACCAAATTTACCATTCCCGTATCTCCAAATCCTGGTTGACGTTGAATATACAACAAATACGAAAATTTATCTTTCATTTGATCAAATTTACTACTATATTTTACCTCAACTACCACCTTTTTTGTAATCGGCACTAATGCCAAAAATCCCAACTCTCTTTTATTATATATATTTGTCATTTTTACCTGATCAAGTGCCACTACCTGTTTTGCTCCACCTGTCGTTATCGAAACTTCAGACACTTGTACATCAACAGGCAAATATATTCTCAAATAATTCTTATAATCTCCCCCCGGCCAATTCGTATTCTTTGCCATATTTTCATAATTAATTCTCAAAGTCCTCTCCAAACTTGACTCTTTCAAATCAATTTTTTGCTCCATCGATCGATACAAAAAATAATTGGCCTTATTTACACCTAAGTTGGATTCAACGACATACAAATAATCCGAATAACAATTAGTAAGTCCACAGCTACCTTCAAACACTTCTCCATCCCATCCCAAATCATTTATTGTCTGGTTTGCTTCCACATTATTCAAAACAATTTGCAAATCATTTCTTTCCAAAACATCAGCCAAACCAACTAACAAATTCCACCTTTTCAAGGTTGGCAGCTTTGCCACTTCTTCAAACAGCTGCTTACCCATTCCTCCCAAAAAGCTCGCTTTTTGTACCGAGCCAGGGAAAAATTTTGTCTCACTGTAAAATTCGGCCTGTTCATACAAATTATCTTTGTTCACTTTTTCCTTAAAATCAGGCACAAATATTTCTCCCGTTGCTCCCAATATCGATTTGACTACCGCCAAATCAATACCGATTACTCCATCGACCTTTCTTCCCGTTTCCTTTTCAAAAAACCATTGTACATCTTTGACTGATTCGGGGAAACTAGCTTTCCAATTTGAATCACGCATAAACCAGGCCGCCTCACCCAAGTATCTTTTTATTTCAGGCGGTGGTTCCACGTGACCCTGCAACTGTCCATCAGCATCGTATATATCTTTTATATCAAATGATAATAATCGGCCTCCTTCAAAACTCAAAATACCATAAGATCCAATAAATCCTCCATTTGCTCGAATTTCCATTTCATTTTGCAGCAAGACCAAATAATCTCTTCGTTTACCATCAAGCCCCAAAATTTCTGGCAAAACACTTGTTACCTGTCGTAATTTCCTAACCAAATCAATATTGTTCGAAATCAAAGTCAAAGCACTCTCTACTTCAGGCTTCCATCGTCCAGGTATCCATTGTTTTACTCCGGTCAATCTTGCCTGTACCACCCCAACCCTAGTTTCAATGTCTTGCAAATTCGATGAGATTTTTAATAGTTCAATTTTAAAATCGATAATTTTTTCCTCAAAAACCGCACCATTAACTTTTTCCATCGACTCAGCCAACAAACAAGCTTTTGTTTCAATGTCCAAAATTTCATTGGATATTTTTTGAAGTTCACCCAATTTTGTATTTTGCCAAAACCAAGTCACGCTATTATTTTGTTTCTTATATTTTTCTATCAACTTTTCCGCTTCATCAATTTTTTTTGTTTCAATTAATTTTATTGGTTTTTTCAAATTAAGTGCCACCCCCGCCACCCCCCACACCAAATACGAAAAAAACAATACTATTATCAAAAAAATAATTCCAAAAAACATCCCCACGCCCTTCCAGGGGAAATTAATTTTAATTTTTGGTTTTTCAATTTTAACCTCTGTCTTTGGCTCATCATTCTTTTTAACAACAATGGGATCTTCTTTTAATTCGTAATTATTAATTCGTAATTCATAATTATTTTTAATTGGTTCTACTTTATCCCATTCAATTTTTTTTCCAACCGATGGCTCTACTTCCATCACCTCCTCTTCCTCCTCAACAACCAATTCTTTTTCCTGACCTCGGCTGATCTTGGGGAGGTGTTCCGGCTCCGCCGGAACGGAGGGGTTAGATTCCACTTCAATTTCCGCCTTCACCATATATCTTGGTTTTTCATATATTTGCTCTTCTTCTATTTGAAGTTTAGAATTTTTTCCTCTTCTTGCTTCCTCATCCACCCTTGCCACAAATTCCGCTACAACAGGTGTTATCCCCTCTCTAAATTCCACCACCGGCTTCCACCTCAATGCCTTCGCAGAAACCTCAAAAGCACGTTCCTCTCCCTCCTTGTCAAAGGAGGGTTGGGGTAGATTTAATCCATTTTCCTTAATCTCTCTCTTTGTCATCTTTGCCAAATCAATCAAAGCTTCAGCCACCTCTTTTGACTCAATCTCGCTGCCCGCAATTTCAAAAGTTTTGCCCGATGTTCCCGATATTATTACAGCTCGCATCAATGCCTCAACCGCATCATCAACCGCCAGTACTCTAAATTTTTCCCCATATGCCGGTAATATCAAATTTTTATTTCTTGCCGCCAAATCAACAGCCTGACCCAAAAACCAATCTGTATCCATTCCCTCCCCGTATACATTATGCAAGTTAACTGCTCTACAATCTCCATCAGCTATTTTATTTAAATTAACCTGACAAATCTTTACTTTCTTCTCAATCATCTCTTGATACCTAGTTGACCCGGCAGCGGCCGGGCCGAAATCAAAAAAATACAAAGGTTTCTTTACTTCATCGTCATCCCAAAAAACAGTTAATCCCCTACTTACCAACAATTCCGCCAATTTCTTAGCGACAAAATTATCACCCCCATAAATCAATGCACTAAGTGCGTCTACCACAGTCTATTCTAGCTGATTTTAATATCTTTCTCATGCGGTAAACATTCGGTAATTACGCGGTTATTATTGCCGTTTTACGTTAGAACCGTTCTTAAACTGTATCAAGGGATGTGAAAAATAAAAATATGTAATGACTACAGATACATAAAGACATCAAAAAAGCCCTTGTTTCCAAAGGCTTTATAAAAAAATTAAAAATTAAAAATTAAAAATTATATTTTGTTTTCATCCACAAAAACAATCCCATCAAAATCATTGCCATCGCCTCACTCAAAACCGTTACACCAGCTGCTCCCATCATTCCAAAACGGGGGATTGCCCACAAGTTAGCAGCAAAATTAAACATCAATACAACTACTCCCAAAAACACCATTTCTTTTTGTCCATTTTTCGATATCAATCCAAAGCCCATTAAATGACCCAAGTACGAAAAAAATACCGCCAAAATCAACAATCTCAATACTGGCACTGCACCCGCAAATTCACTACCTCCCAAAACGTCAACAATTACAGGAGCCAAAAACTGAATCAAAACAACAATTCCTATTGATGCCGCAACCATAATTAACAAAGCTTTACCAAACAATACTTTCTTACCCTTAACATTTGACGACAAAGTCGGAAAAATACTATTCATCAAATAATAGGCAGGGGATAATAGTGAACCATATATTTTATAACTCAAACCATACATCGCCACTTCAGATTTACCCAAAAATCTCGAAATCATAGTTGCATCAATTGCCCTATCATAGGCAGTAAATAACAACAAATACAATCCCATCGGGATACTTAGCCTAAACATCTTTATCATCAAGTCCTTATTAACAAGCGAGAAATCAAAAAAACCACGCAATCTCACTATTCCCATACCCAAAGTCACAATTCGCGCCACCAAGTACAAACCAAAAACCCCAATCAAACCTAAACTTGAACCCAAGTAATAAAAACCAATCAAAAAAATTATCGGAAACAGTGTCTCAACTATCACTTTTTCTCCCATTTTTTGTCTTGTCTGCCACACCATCTCCAGTGATCCCGCAATCGAAGTAAACAATATCATCACAAAAGCCACCACAGCAGCAATTCTCACTTGTGCCAAATCAGACCAGTTAAATATAAATATCAAACCCAAACCAAAGCTAATTACTGCCACCACCAACCTCACCAAAGCCATATTTACCCAAACCTTAATCTTTTCTTTCTCCGACGTTTGCACAGAAGCCTCTCTTACCCCAATTATTTTCCCCCCAAAATCCGACAAAGTGTCAAAAAATATCATCAACGAAGTAATCAATATAAAATTTCCGTAAGTTTTAATTCCCAAACCCCTTGTCAACAATCCAGTTGTCAGCAACGATATTCCCACCATCGCCAATTTCCCCAATATCTGAACGAAAGTATTTAAGAGGGGAGTTTTTAGCATGTCCTATTTTACCTTGTTTTTCCCCCTCCTTGTCAAAGGAGGGGGTTTGGGGGTAGATTTTTATAGCAATCCCAGCACCACACACATCAACCAGCTATTCTGCGGCAAAGTAATCCAATAATGATCAACCATTCCTGTTATCAATATAATTCCCAACACAATCAAATTTCTTTTAACTTTAATTTTAATTAAAAGTAAATACAACAAAAATATTCCCAAAATACCAACTTCACTAATAATCAAAAAAACAATATTATGCACCGGCTGCAACCAAAAAACACCACTATTTCTCTGATATCCAGGCAATTCATCCAAAAAATTTCCTGCCCCCACACCAAACAAAGGATGATCTTTAATCATTTTCAAGCTTGCTATTATCAAACCTCCACGCTTAGCCAACCCTTCACTATCCCATCCACCCACAAAATCTGTAATTCTATAATTAAAATTAATTAAGCTAAACAGCAAAACTACCACCCCACCAAATATCAATAAAATTCCGACAATTTTTTTTAAATTATAAATTTTAAATTGATTAAAAATTAAAAATTTTAAATTAAAAATTATTAAAGCAATTGTTATTCCCCACACCGTTCTACTTCCCGACAACAATAATGTCATCAATCCACAAAACACCACAATCCAATAAATTATATTTTTATCTCTTCTTTTGCAAAAAAGTACCAAAGATACCAATACAAAACCAGCCAACGAATTTGGATGTGAAAATGTACCATATGCTCTAATCATCCCTTGCCCCATATATGAAATTTGCGCCACCCCTAAGCTTGCATAACTAAACCGTCGCTCCCCCAACCAATAAAAAATTCCGTTCAATGAACCACCATTTATTACCTGAGCTACCGACAACAATCCTTCTCCTATTATCCAAACAGGCAACACTTTCAAAAGCATTTCCTTAAATATTTTTTTATTTTGCAAAATTATATTAAAAGTCAAAAACCACTGCCAAATTCTTACCCATTTATAGGCAGCTTCCCACCTATTTCCCGCCCCGATAACATTCACCAATACAAACAACAAAATCAATACGTTTTTAAAATTAAAAACATTCTTTACATTTTTAAATCCCAAATTTGTCACCATTACTACCCATATCAAATCAACAAAATACAAAATAGGGGACAAATAATCAATTCTCAAGCCCATCACATGACTCCACTCTGGCCAAAAATGCAAACCCAATTGAGTAGGCAAAAACAACAACCACAAAAAAACGAATAAATTCTTTATTCTCTCCACACCATATCCTAGCACAAAAATTAAGTCCCTCTTGTCAAAGAGGGATTTAGGGAGATTTAATCCTTTAGTTTAATTACCAGGTGTCTCATGTCACCTTCACCTTCAGATTCAGAAGTAATTCCTTCAATATCCTGTATTGCCATGTGGCACAATCTACGTTCATACGAGCTCATAGACATCATTTCCACCGATTGACCAGTAGTCAACACCTTTTGGGCCAAATCTCTAGACATTTCCTGTAACCTAGTTTTTTGTTCTTCTCTATAATTATTGATATCCAGCAAAACTCGCACCCATTCGCCAAACTTTACTTTTACCATCAACGACAAAACCAATTGAATTGCCGCCAAATTACGTCCCCGCAAGCCAATCAATGCACCCGGTCTAGTTACTGTTAGTGATACCAAAACCTGATTTTCTTCACCATCAACATCTTCAACAAAAGCATTTTCCACTTCATGATTTAATTTTTCAAGTAAGTCACAAGTAATCTCCAAAATTATTTTATTTCTTTCTTTGTTATCCATAGCCGATATTCTAACACAATTAAACGAGTCCAACATTATTCTTTGCCAATTTGTTTTTTACAAAAAAATTTAATATATCAACATATACCTGCCTATATTGAGCAATTATCTCTCGGCTTATATTTGCCGATTCAGTATTATTATCATCATATTTCAAAAAATCTACAAACGAAAACGCCCACTGATCTGCCAAGTATTCATTCATACAACGATTGTTGTTTCCAAAATCATATTCCTTTCTCATAGACTCGACCAAACTAAACAATCTTTTCTTCGCAATATCACTTTTTTCTGTGTCGTTGATATCTTTTTTTATCGCATCAACAAACTCACCATCACCACGCAAAATTGACGCCAAAATAATTACACCCGGTAAATTTCTATGTAGATAATCGTCAATTGTATATTCAGAATTATACATAAGAGATAAACTTGCCTCAGAAAAAATAGTTCCATTCTCTAATTGATTATTTATTTTTGTCAAAATAAACCTTTCAACATTGGACATTTTAACGTTATTTATTAACTCACCATTAGTATGTTCGTTAGCAAAATTATCAATATTATTTTTGGCAAATTCCAACATATCAGGGTAATCGCGAACGACATCATCGGCAGAATTATCAAAATAAGGTGAATTAAACACAACCCCAAGGTTATCTCTCAAAAAATATATAGTATCTTCCAATATTTTAGGTGATGATAACAACAAGAAATCATGAACATATCTATTTCGATAAGATTCATTAACTGAAGTGACCATTCCTTCAATAAATTCTATACCACCATGGTTAGCTGCTCTAGCAATAGATTTTGGAGTACGCTTTTCATCAAAAATAACTTGACCTGAAAAATATGAACAAGTATTTTTGTACAAAGACCTAAAAACCCCGTCTATATAACAACGATCAAAATCACTTAAACGATCCAAATTATTTGTGCCACCCAAACCAGCATCTAACCCCGTCAAACTGTGAAAAGTTTCATGAACCAGAGCAAATATTATTAGTTTTTTTTCTTTTAAATAGATCTCTTTATCTAAACTGTCTATTCCAAGGGAAAAAAAGACCATTTGTCGGATATCAGTACCAAAAAGTTTATTATTACCCAATATCCCCAAAGAACGAAACGACCTGTCCAAACCAAGATTACTCATCTCATTTCTTATATCATCCAGAATCCAATCATCAACAACTATTTCCTTAAAATTATTGTTATGACCATAAGGATCAACAGCTTCTACCAATCCATTTTTACCAGTTATATCAACATATGGTTTTGGCCTCTCATTTGGAATATCTCCATTATTTACAGGAAGCAATGATGCATTAGCTAACACGTAAAATTCGTGACCAGACGAACTCAAAAAATTATGAGTAATTGAATATGTACCAGTGGTTTGATTTTGATCATGTTTGTGAATAAAGTGGTTAAAAATATGTCTCATTCCCTCGGTGTCATATGTGTTTGCGCCAAAGAAAGGATCAACAGGAGTCCCATCACTATTTAAGGGTACAGTATCCAATAACATTTTTTTTGCCAACTCTTTTGGGGTTAATCCAGGATTATCCGCAACAATATTAGTGAACAAATCAATTGCGAGATTTATTTTATTAAAGTCATTCTCAATTCTGGAAACAATATCCATCCTTAAGGAATCATCAATATCATCAAATTTTTTATAATCATCATGAACCTGTTGAAGTCTCACCATCATATCAATCATTCCACCAACACGGGTTACAAAATGTTTTTCATTAAAATTTTCTATTATTTCTTTTTCATAATCAGTCAGCGGAACAATCTCATCATTTTTCAGCTCAACGACGCCATTTGCAACAACATTAAACAACATATTTAAGTTATTAACAGTCTCTTCATCCATCACCCTATCAACTGTTGTTGTTACTTTTACAAACTGTTTCAAAAAATCAGAATCCGTATTTAAGTTAGCAATATGATCCTGTTTTTTTGAAAGAACACCAAAACCAACAGCGGCAGCAGCAACCCCACTCAATTTTAAAAAATCCCGCCGGTTAAAAACAGGCATATAGTTTAACTTTGTTTGTTTGCAAGTAATTGTTGACCCAACATTACTGCACTGTTTACAAACCAATACAAGAGCATTCCAATCGAAAAACTCCATCCTATAAACACTGTCATCGCCGGCATCATATACAACGATTGTGTTCTCATTGCGGACATTATATCGTCCTCTTTATCTTTAGTTTCCTTAATAATTGTTTCATCTGTTTTAACGGCGGGCATCATTAATTTACTCGAAAAATATTGCAACAATGCCGATCCTAATAATAAAATTCCCACCAATATCCAATTAAAGCTAAAACCAGCACCAAACAATTTTGCCGGTGTCGTCGCCAAATCCATTCCAATAAAATCTTGGTTAAATTTAAAATTTTCCGCCACTTTAATCATCGGAATTAAGTGTGAATTTAATTCAGTTACCGGCTTTTTACCTTCCATTACTCCCAACACCAAATTAAACGCCGAAAAGAAAACAATCAACACCGCTACCTGCAATAAGTTTGGTAAACATCCCGACAAAGGATTAATCCCTTCTTGTTTATAAAAATCCATCTGAGCTTTAGCCAAACCCTCTTTGTCTTTTCCATATTTTTCTTGCAACTTTTTTAATCTTGGTTGCAGTTCTGTCATTTTTTTTGCCGACTTTAAACTTGGCCATATAATCGGGAATAAAACCAATTTAATCAACACCGTCACTGTAATCACCGACCACCCCAAATTTCCAAACAATTCATAAAACCACATCAAAGCGTTAACAAAAGGGGATATAAACAAATTCATAATTATTATATTTTTCAAAAAAAACTTGAGGTGTAATTTTGAGCATCCAACGTGGATCCACATTGGCCAGCGAAAAAATTATGCCGAAAAGTTTTTTAAATTTTTAAAGTTATCTATTTTACCAAATCCACACCACCTTTATTCCACGGGTTACATCTCATTACTCGCCACAAACCCATTGTCAGTCCTTTCACTACTCCATATTTATCAACAGCTTGATAAGTGTAATCGCTACAACTAGGGAAAAATCGGCAACTATATCCTTTCGAAAAATATTTTTTATAAACCACCAACAATTTCATCACCAATTTTTTCATAGGGTTTTTTAACCACCAATACCATTCGTATACCTTCCGGTAATTTTTCTAAATTTTTATAAATGACGGTATAAGCCAATCTTTTCATTCTATTTCTATCCACCGCCAATTTAGCAATTTTTTTAGAAATAATTATTAAAAATTTTTTGTTTTTTCCTGCCCTGTCAAGGGAAGGTGCCCGAAGGGCGGAAGGGTTTAAAACCTTGCGCATCCAAAACTCATCATGCAAATATCTTCCGTCTTTTAAAACCTCTTTTATTTCAACTTCACGTGAAATTCGATTAATTTTCTTTAACATTCTTTTTGTGTCGCCCCTGTCAAGGGGAGATTCGGCGTAGCCGAGAGGGGTTTAAATCGTTAATTTCTTTCGTCCCATTGCTCGACGACGTTTTACCACTTTTCTACCCAAAAACGTTGACATTCTCTTCAAAAATCCGTGTACACGTGATCTATGTTTCTTTTTTGGTTGATATGTTCCTTTTGCTTTCATATTGAGTATTTTACCTTATCTTTCCCATTTCCCCAATAGTCAAAGTGTTTGATGATAAAATACAGCAATTATCATTTTAATAAAAAATGGCAGAAAAAATTAATCAATATATTGCTCTCTCAATTACTGACAAATTTAAAATAATAGATACTGGCAACGGAAATCCTTGTATTGAGGTACCTTACACTCCATCACAAAAAATGAATTTACCTCCAGGTGCTTCATTAAGATACGGGTATGAAGAAAACGAATTAATATCTAACAGTTCATCACTACCAGAGGGAACAAGGGTTTTTAAATTTGCCGGGCCAGTAATAAATCACAAATCTCCAACAAACGCCCTTACAGAAGTTGCCAATAGTAAATGGATTGGCAAGATAGCCTGCGAGGTTGGCATGCCGATGTTGGTAAAAAGAGATGATAAAGATGGTCGACGTGAAGAATTAATGGTTGTTGTTGATAATAAAGAAAATCCACACCAACCACGCGGATGGAAACATCGCGAACTAGTTTCATTTGACCAAGTAGATGATCCTCATGCCAAAAGAATTAAGCTTAATTCTCCAAACATAACTGCCTACCCCGCGTATATTGATTTTACTAATGTTCATGAAGCTACACCAGTAAAAACGACTATTCTAAAAACAATTAGCAACTATCTACAAAAAATAGTTAGACAATAAATTAATTTAGACGTTTTTGACACATTCCAAATTATAAGAGCACTAATCTCTTGACATCTGTATATTTCAGCAATATACTAATAATCAATGAGATTAATACCTGAGCCAATTATTTTTGATTGGGATTCAGGGAATAACGATAAAAACTTTCTAAAACATCAGGTTTCAATGCAAGAAGCCGAAGAAGTTTTTGGGAATGAACCTTTAATTATTGTAAAAGATATTTACCATTCTCAAAAAGAATTGAGATATCAGGGGATGGGAAAAACAAACAGCAATCGATTACTATTTGTTTCTTTTACCATTAGAACAGGTCAAATCAGAATTATTTCAATTAGAAATATGAGTAAAAAAGAAAAAAACAAATATGAAAAAATATAAAATGATTCCACGATTTAAAAACGAAGACGAAGAGAGAGATTTTTGGTCGACTCATGATTCAACTGATTATATCGATTGGTCTAAAGCTGAAAAAGTAGTGTTCCCAAATTTAAAACCAACAACTGTTTCAATTTCATTACGATTACCAATTTCATTATTGGCGAGAATTAAACAATTTGCCAACAAGAAAGACGTACCCTATCAATCACTTATGAAAATATATTTAAGTGACCGAGTCAAAACAGAATCAGCTCAATAACAGTGTTAAATACTTCTTTTGTAGGGATTTTGCTCGCCCAAACCCAAAGTTTTTGATCTCTTCCCAATTGTGGAAAAGTGGTTTATGATGATGTGGATAAACAAAAAACTGAATATCTGCCCGATCATGTTTTTCACCTATCTTTAGATATTTTTTAGGCTCGCCCTGTCAAGGGGAGCTGTCCGACAGCGGCCGGACTGAGGGGTTAGATTTATGGATCAATCTATTTGGAAAAAAGTCAAAGAAGAACTAAAAATTGACCTATCTAACGGTGTCTACAAAGTGTATATCGAACCAACCACTCTAATTTCTCTCGAAAATAATTTTGCCCTTATCGGTTGTCCCTTTCCCAATATTGCTCAAGTCAACCAACAAAAATATTATTCCAATTTTAAAACAGCTCTAGATAGACACACTAGTGCCGACAACAATCTAAAATTCGAAGTCTCATCTCTTATTCAGCCTCCATCAAAATCAATCGATTCTACACCACTCTTTTCATTTCAAAAATCTAACTCACCTTCAATTTCAGCTTTAAAATCGGGTCTTCATCCCAAATATACTTTTGACCAATTAGTTGTTGGCAACAGTAATAATTTTGCCTATGCCGCAGCCCAAGGCATCGTTAGAAATCCCGGACTCTCGTACAACCCTTTCTTTATTTGGGGTGGTGTAGGCGTTGGCAAAACTCATTTAATGCAAGCTATTGGTCATGAAATGTTAAAAAACAATCCGGATTTAAAAATGCGCTATTTTCCTGCCGAAACTTTTGGTAACGACTTAATTGCTGCTCTCAAAACAAAAAATATGTCCCAGTTTAAGGACAAATATCGTCAACTTGATTGTATTTTGGTCGATGATATTCAATTTATTTCCGGCAAAGATTTTACCCAAGAAGAATTCTTTCACACATTCAACACTCTTCACATGGCAGGCAAACAAGTAATTTTAACTTCCGATCGCAAACCCAATGAAATCAAAGGTTTAGAAGATCGATTGGTTTCCCGTTTTATGGGCGGGTTAACTGTCGATATCCAATCACCCGATTTTGAAATGCGCTGTGCCATTATTCAAGATTTGGCCACCAAAAAGGGGAGTTTGATTGATCCTGATGCCGTCAATTTTCTGGCTCAAAAAATTGAAACCAATACTCGTGAGCTTGAAGGTAAAGTTAGTGAAGTCGCCATCTCCGCCCAATCAAAAAATCTCTCATCAATTACTTTGGAAATTGTTGAAAGTGCTTTTAATGGTGAAAGTTTAAACAATAATTCACGTCAAATTTCCGAAAAACTAACTCCTCGACATCTCATTTCTGTTTGTGCTCGTCACTTTAATATCAAAACAGGGGATTTAATTGGTAATTCGCGCAAAAAAGAACTCGTTTTAGCTCGCCATATAACAGCTTATCTTTTGTTAACTCAAGCACTATTACCTCTCGAAGAAGTTGGTCATCTACTAGGTGATCGTGACCACACCAGCATTATGCACGCTCGGGATAAAGTAAATACTTCTCCACAATTAAAACCACTTATCAACCAAATAATTGCTTCTCTCTAAAGTTTATCCACAAAAAATATTGTTTATCCACAGATTTATCCACAATATTTTTATTTTATTCACCAACTTATCCACTGTCTTTTTAGCTTTAGTTAAACTACTTATAGACTTCTCCACCGACTCTACTAACACTACTACTGTTTTATAAACTAACTTTTGCTAATATAGGGTCACATGGAACTTTCACTTTTAACAGAAAATTTAAACACTGCGTTATCTCATGTCTCTAGGTTTGTCTCAACCAAAGCTCAACTACCAATTTTAAGTCATATTCTTTTTTCTACCGATGCCGGACGATTAAAACTATCTGCTACTTCGTTGGAAATGAGTATCAATTATTGGACTGGTGCCAAAATTGAATCCGAAGGTTCTTTTTGTCTTCCTTCAAAGGATATTTCTGAATTTATTTCCTATTTACCAACCGGCAAAATTGACTTTAATTTAAACGAACAAAATCTATTAACCGTCAAATCACTCAAAGCATCATCCACTTTTTCCACTCTCTCCTCCTCCGATTTTCCCGAGATTCCTACTATCGACTCTACCACCGTTTTTGAACTAGATTTACCTAGTCTGCTTGACAGTGTGGCGACAGTTGCTTTTGCATCTGCTACAGACGATTCTAGACCTGTTCTTACCTCTGTTTTATGTAAATTTACTTCCGATACTTTAACTCTTGTTGCCACCGATGGTTTTAGATTATCTTTAAAAACAATTAAGTTTCAAACACCAATTACTTTCCCCGATGGACAAGATTCTTTAACTTTGTTAATTCCTGCAAAATCATTATCCGAAGTATTAAAAATCGCAAAAGTAGCCCCCAAAATTAAAATAGGTCTAACGCCCGATCGTCATCAAGTTGTTTTTGTTTTAGAGGATCTCGAAATAATATCTCGCCTTATTGATGGTGAATATCCCAATTTTGAACGTATTATTCCCGAGTCTTCTCCTACCAAAATTTATGTCAACAAAGATGAACTTTCTCAAGCTATAAAATTAGCTTCAGTTTTTGCTCGCCAATCAGCCAATGTTGTTCGTTTCTCCTTAAAATCAAATTCTCTCGAATTATCGGCCAATGCTCCCCAGATTGGTCAAAATCAAGTTTCTGTCGATGCTCGCATCGAAGGTGAGCCTCTCGAAATTGCCTTTAACTACAAATTTATTTCTGACTTTTTGGCAATTTGCAAAGGAACTGAAATTGTTATTGAACTAAATCAACCCCTCACCCCTGGTGCCTTCCGTGATCCCCAAAACCCCGACCTTCTCCACATCATCATGCCTGTCCGACTACAAGACTAAATCACTCATCATCCGTAATGACATGTAAACCAAAAATCTGACCTATTTTGTCATATTTTACCAACCTAAATAAAGTATAAAATTAGTCCAGTTATTTAATTACTATAATAATATGGAAAATCAATTTTCAAATCGCTATAAATATATTTTTTTGTCACTTGTTTTCATAATTACTGTTACCAATATTTTCAATCTATCAAAACAAAATTTCTCTTCAATCACTGTTGTTGGTCAAGGTAATATTACTGCAACTCCAGGCGAAGTCTCCATGATTGTAACGCGTGCCACTATTGGCAACTCTACTGATGAAGCTGTCAGTCAAGGTGAAGAAATTATGTCAAAGTTAATTAATGTTGTTCAACAAACTGTTGGTGATAAGGTTGAAATCAAAAAAAGTTTTTTTCAAGTGACCCCTCAAAATGATGGAAAATATTTGATGGCCAATGCCATTAGTATCAAAACATCAAATATTTCTGTTGTAAGTAATTTAATAAAAAATCTATATTCATCGGGAGCAACTACTGTTTCCAGTGTTACTTTTTCTCCCGCTGATGATGGCGTTAGTGAGAATAAATCGCGTGAAGTTGCTCTAAAAGATGCCAGGAGAAAAGCTGATGATATGGCAAAAACTATGGGTAAAAAGGTTGGTAAAATTATCTCGATAGCTGAAGATACTGCCAACCTCAATAGTTCAATCGGTGATGGATTATCATCAAACTCAGACATAGGCTCAATTAGTATGGAAAAACGAGTGTCGGTGGTTTATGAAATCAAATAAAAACACTACCCTTTTTATAGGGTTATTGTTGATGTTTACGGCTATTCCTGTGGCCACATTTTTAGTCCAAAAAACCGCTGACAATCGTAATTTAGCCGTCTATGACGACCCTGTCAAAAAAAACCATCAAACAACACCAATCAAGGTAATCATTATTCCAACAAAAAAACCCATCGTTGTTTCTACTGTAAAACAAAAACCTGTTTCCACCATTAGTAAAGGTTATATAAAGCCCACAGAGAAACCATCTATAAAATATTCAGTTTTACCTGATTCAAAAACTGTCGTAAAAACCACTCCAAAATCAACATCAAAACATTCAATATTGCCAACGGCAAAACCTCCTGCAAAACCAACTATAAATACCTATGATCCCAATAATTATGTTTGTGGATCTGGAGGTTGCTATATCAGATCAACCCCCCGACCCATTCAATCTACTATCGTTCCAATTCCAACAAACAAGCCAACTATTTTAGTCCCCGCCACTATAATTTATGTTGATCCAGTCAAGAAAAATTATCAAACTACACCTATAAAAGTCACTGTTGCTCCAACCAAAATCCCCACAATAATTCCTACCAAATATATACCAAAACCAACTATTGTCAGTCAACAAACAATAGTTCAAGATCTATTAAAAGGCGATAAAAACAATCTACTCTTAGCATGTAGTAATGGCGACAAAGGTGAAAAAGATTCATGTTCCACTCGTTCAGTTGAGTCGTTAGTTTCATCATTTTTACCCGAATATAAGGAAAAATCATCAGAAATTGCTACAATTTTTTTACAAAACAAAATCGCCAACGATTATTTAAACAAATCAAACAGTCAGCTTGTTAAAGACAATTGTGGAGGGATGAGTCCCGATAACTGTGAAAGATTGATTAGTGGGGGAGGACTACTAAAATCAGTGGGTATTAATGACAGTGATGTAACTAAATTAGTGACTCAAAAGAAAGCTCAGACAATAATTAACAAATATATAGCTACTGATTTGGTAAATACCACCCCGATAGAGTATGAAACTGAGTATAAAAAAGCTTTTTCCAATTGTCAAAATAGTCGTACTCCTCAAAATTGTTCTAGCCAAGCTGCTGTAATTGCCAATACTGCTGTTACAAATTACAATAAAACCGCCAGTGTCTATACTCGATCAAACGAATCCAAAGCCCTGATTTCAGCCTGCAAAGATCTAAAAGGGGAAAATTGTGACACTTCTCTTACTGCTCTCGATTCACTTGGTAAACTCTCGGGTGTTAGCGACTTATCAGCAGTTACTATCCAGGCAGATAAAGCCAAAATTACCGCCGAAACAAAGGCCTATCAAAAGAATGCCGGAACTCTGGCGAATCTTGATCAACTTGATACTCTTCAAAAGCAGGTCGAAGCTGGTACCAATTCCTGGGTAAAAATCGATCAAGGATTAGCAAGTCAGGATATCGTTACTCAAAAAATTATTAGTTGGAATGATTTTACGGCCGGTCGTTTTAAAAACGGCAATGATTCTTTAATGTCTCAATACAAAAATTGTACTGGTAATACTATTAATACTTGTGAACTTGTTGATAATTACGACAGCAAAACTATTATTAATGGTGTGCTTGCCCAAGGTGGTGACGCAGCTATGTTGGCTGTCGCTGTGGTTGGTGCTGCTATTGCCGCCCCAATAGTTGGTATGGCCGCTGCTCCAGCTGCATTTTTTGGAACTGGTCTTGGGGTTGCCGGATCTGTTCAAATGATTGGTATGGCTGGGGATGTCTGTCAACAAGCCCACGAAGGTTTGGTCCCTATGTCAGAATGTGATTCGTCCCGTAACATGGCCATAATTTCATCAGCAGCTATTCCCATAGGGCTGACTAGTGATGCTGTTCGCACTGTTCGTGCTGCCCAAGCTATCTCAGGAATATCTAATGTTTCAAAATTCAATCAAGTTACGGTTAAGGTGGCTGAAATAGGTCTTGACGTTTTTTCATCGAGAACATTTACTGATATGGCAGTTAAAACATGTAATACCCCAGGTGTCACCGATCTTGATTGTGCTTCTTCTGTCGCAATGGCGATTACTTCCACGGGTAAATTAGTATCTAATGGCTTGGGTGTAATAGCTAACGTTTCTCAGATTAATACAATTGCTTCAGTAGCTAATGCCGGGTTGATAGGTGAAAAATTAATGTCTGGTGCCCATCTCGCATCAGCAGGTTTATTTATGGGTAGCGCCTGTAGTAAATTGTCCGAAACTCAAGATTTAGATACTATCTCAATGTGTTCTATGGGTATGAGTGGGGCAGTTCAATCAACCAAGGGTTTTGTTAACACAGTCAAATTACCCAAAATTCTCTCTCAACTTGAACAAGCCCAGACTCAGTTAAAAATATCAGAAGCAAAAATTGCCGAATACGAAATAAAGCAACAGGATATTCCTTCAGATCTTGCAGATAATCATCAAAAATTGAAAACTACTGTTGAAGAATTAACAGCTCAAAGTACAAAAACAGAACAAATTCCACTACCCACTCAAGCCATTCAACGTCCAGCTGCAGTAGCCGATCTTCTTCCTCCTGTTGTTCAGACATCATTTGTTAATAATATTTTCAAAAATCTTGGTGATCTAATTTCAGGTAAAAGTGGTGGTAGTCGACAATCAGTTCCAATAGTCGCTGATAACAAAACAAACACCATTCAGAGCACAATAAAAATTATCGAAAAAAATGTTCCTTTTAGTCTAAGTGAACGACAAAAAAGCGATTTACAAACCTTGGCCAATAGTCAATCTCCTGTTGCGATTATAAATGCCGGTGTAGGTTCAGGTAAAAGTCTTGTCTATACCCAGGCAATTGTTGTTGAAATGGCTAAACCTGGTCAAGCAGTATTGCAGGTTTTTGCCGACAAAGGTTTTAGAGATGGTGCCTATCAAGAATCTTCGCATTCGATGTATAGCCAAAACGGTATTGATCGATTTTTTTATGATCGGGAAATTGGCTATCGCAAAGCTGTTGGTTATGAAAATGGACAAATAATTTTTGAAAACAAAGTTTACAATTCTGCCGAAGTTCAAAGTCTTGTCAATAAAGGCAAAATTTCCATTTTAATTTCTGATTCCGATCTTAGATTTGGTAAACAAGGTTCAGGAGTTGAAGCACAGGGTTTAACGAGCATCTTTGATCAATCTATCCGTATCTTAGACGAGGGAAGCAAATATACTGGAGCAGGTAATGTTTATCGTACCAATCAAGGCGATGGAATAGCTTTAACAGCATTAAAATCTAACTCAACCAATTTAAATTTATCTTATGACCAAATAATTGACGTTCGTCAAAAAGTCTTACGACAAAATGGTAGCACTATCTCAAATATTCGAGATCAGGTGATATCCAATATAAAAAACGGCACTAGCAATCGCGGTTTATTTGACTCTTCAGGCACCACGCTTAATAACGACACTGTCACCAAGGTTTATCGTGAAACAGTTGAAGCCTATTCTCGAGAAAATCCAAAATCAACCAAGGCTCAGGAATTACTAAAGTTATCCGATTCGCAATTACGTGAAACTATCACTCGTGGTGTTGGTCTTGAACCAGGGCTAAATGTTTGGCTAACAGCCGTTCACTCCGAATTTGATGCCTTGGTCAAAGTTCCTAATCTTGATTTTGCTATTAGTTCCGATGGAAGCTATCAAGTACAAAAAAAGGGTGGTACTACTGGTCAAACACTTTCCACCGTTATGGAAGTGATGACAGGTAATGAGACTGCTCGTCAAATGTATGATGCCGCCCAATCACGTGCCGGACAACCAATTTCTGCTCCGCTTGATTTATCTACAATCAAAGTTTATGAACAGTCACTTCAATCAAATGGATTAGAAGATATCTTAATCGCAAAAGGTGGTAAAACAATTATTTTAGATGCTACTCCCAGGTTGATCGAAGTTGGCTTAGGTGAACTTGCTGGTGCCCAAATTATAGGTGAAGCCACTCCTATGTTTACTCCTCGTGAAGCATTTGGAGCAAATAGTGCCAGACAAGCAATTAACGATATTGTCACTACCACCAATTTATCAAAATCAGAATATCTTTCGCTTCGTGAAAAAACCGCCAATCAAGGTAAGCAATTACAACGATCTTCAAACAATTCACTTGCTTTTGATCAGTTAATTGAACTAAAAATAGAGTACAGTCGTCTATCAAAAAACGAACCAAACAACCCAAGGTTAGGTGAAATTCAAAATCAAATAAATGATTTAAATACTAAATTACCAACTGTAAACAGCAATGATTTAAACAATTACGTAGAAAACATTACTGTTTTAAGAAGCTCCCAAAATTCTCACGAAAATGTCCGTATTTTAAACAATGAAACTAGTACCTTAATTTCCGATATCTCAACTGCCATCGATACAAAATTTGCCTCTCGTGATCATCATATTATTAATCCCGATGCCAACGATTTTAGGGTAATTATTAGAGGCAATCCCAACCAAGAAATTTCATTTACTTCGATTGATCAATATAAAGCCTATGTTGAAAAAGAATATTATTCCAACAATGCTCCCAAACATCCGAGTGATTATGTGTTGGAAGTCCAACATCGTGATACCGGTCTAAATCTAAAATATGATGCAAATTCTCATTGGATAATCGTCAACGATGTTACTACCACCAGTCAATCTGCCACTCAAGGTACAGGTCGCGACCGTTTTTATGCCGAAATTGAACGCAAAATGGGTGAAGCCGGAAAATCACCATCGGTTAATAACTATGAATCAGATATTCGCGCCTTTTTGCGTGAAAATCCACAATTAGGTAGTGCTGAATTAATTGGATCTGATCAAATTGTTGTCGGTGCCAAGTCAGGCAGTTTATCTAGCACCGATTTAAAACAAATTTATGATCAAAATCAACTTGCATCCGAACAAAATACTCGTCAACAAACCAAAATAGCCGAAATCGACATCAAGGTAAAAGAAGCTATTTTAGAGGCCAAAGATATTGAAATAGCTAATGTTGAGGCACAGTACAAATTTAATCCTCTTGACGTTGTCTTAGGTGGCAAACAAAAAGCTTTAGTTGAAATCAATACTCGCTACGATGGACTTATTGGTGAATTTAGTCGAGAATCTCAAATTCGTTCCCAGGCTATCAATGAAAATGGTGCTCATGGTGGATTATCTCTTCGAAGTTCATTTGAAGTAGGTCAAGAGAAAATAAAACAAGTCGCCGAAGTTCTCAAAACCAAAGTTCCATCAGGGTACTCAGAATATTCGTCCAAGTGGCAAGTTGGTGAACAATTGCCTCCAGGCGACAGTGTTACTGGTATTAATTTTGCTCAAAGCGCAAATTTTGAGGCTCGGCGCACAAAAGCAAATAGCTTAATTGCGGTATATGGTTTGCTTGAGAAAAATTATACGGCCAACGATTTCCCTTCAAACAATAGACGTGGAGCTCAAACACTATCCGATACCGTAACAACAACCACTGCTTCAACATCAAAATCATCAAACAAATCTCCCATTGCAGGACTGTCGGTTTTATCGGTGTCTCCTTATAAAAGTATTTACACTAATACTTTTTCCCCTGTTTTATATATAAATTATTTGTTAAATACTAATTCATACCAAAACTCACCTCAGTATCAATTGACCCAACTAAAGGCAAAAATAGATGCCGGTCAATTATTTACCAAGACAGAATTAGACCAAGCTTTGGGTAAAATAAAAGGACTCACTCCTCAGCAAATTTCCATTATAAAAAATGGTTCAGTTGCTCAAGGGTTGGCCTCAGTTGTTCCTGTTACCAACAATTCTAATCAAAATAATGCCCGTTCCCAGGCGGTTGTTGCTGCTGCCAGACAAGGTGTTGCCAACATTCCCTCAACAATTACAACAGCAAAGCAAGTCGAAGAGCATGTCATCACCGTCCTCGCTACTCGTCAACGAGCCATCGCCTCGGGTATTCCATTCGAAGAAGTATCCAAAATTTCTGATCTCACAATTCTGAATCAATTAATCGACGAAAAAACCTCCCTTATCAATAATCCTCAACCCCTCCCTACCCGTGGACTTACAAACAGCTCAAATTTAAATTTAAACCAAGGTAGTATCGACTTTTTAAATCAAATCCGCCAAAAAGCCAAGACACAGTTTGGAAAGGATTTTTCAATCATTGAGCAAAATGCTGTTGATGTCGTTATCGAACTTCGAAACAACACCCTTCAAAATCGCAGTCAAAATGAAATTCTCTCCGACGAGGAACAAGGGATTTTAACCCTTTCCAATATGATTAGGTTCTTTACTAGTGAAAATTTATTAAACCTAAATCAAGGTGACGATCCACAACAAGTTGGGGCCGTAATTAATTATTTAATTACTCGTCAAAAATCTATTGACAAGCTTCGTCCTATTATTGACAAATCATATCAAGGTATTAATGCGCTTATCAAAAAATATTCAAGTAATTTCAAGCAATCGGCGGTCACATTTAATCCATTATATTTAAATATTTTATTCCTTGACTCTGATCAAACGAAACAAATTCATGGCAATGAAAAAAGCGCGGGCTTCTATGCTCAAGAATTTAATCTTCTTGTTCTAAAAGATGACGACAGTTTTAGTAACTTTCAATATCAATGGTTCATCGACCATGAATTAAATCATCATTTAACTCAAAACAATTCATTACTATCAGCTTTATACGCAAATATCCAAAAATCAAATATACTTTCTCCTTTAAAATGGAATATTTTACAATGGTTCTCGGCAGCTACTCCATTCGATCTAAACAAGTCTAAGTGGTATTCATTTATTTTCGAAGGACATAACGAGTTATTAACTTATTATACTCAACAGACTAGGAATATTGAAAACAGTTTACCAGTAATCAAAGCAAGTGAAATTTCCCAAAGAATTGGTCAAACCTTAGAATATAATGCATCATTTGAAGTTTTTGAATTTGAAATTAAACAAGATTTAATTAGAAAAGGTTATTCTGAAACTGATGCAATTAAGCTAATACTTAGCTTAGGTCCAAAGGGTTATCAACCTCTTGTTGACGCTCTTGGTGGTTGGAACAAATTTTTCAATTACTTCAAAAAATATGAAAATATTGCCCTAGGTTTAGAAAATAATAATCAGCAACTTCTTCCCACCTCGGCTTTAGCCCAACCACAAAAACAATTAATTCTTGATCAAGAATTTATCAAACTTAACGAGGAGGCTCGACAAGCAGGTCTAACTCGATTCAATGGCGAAACCAACGAAAATTTAAGAAACAGAATATATGATGTCAATGTATTTATGAATGATCTGTCAATGGCTACAGTTGATAGAGAAACTCAAGATGATGCATATCAGCTAATAATCGATGCCCAAAAAGCCGGAATCAATTTTTCTAACATAAATATGACACCTAGTTTTAAAAAATATTATGAAAAAGTAATCTTATTGCAAGATATTCGAAATATAAGATTAAGTGGTCGGTTTCCAAATTTGTATCAAATAATTTCTGTGGATATCAGAGCTTTTAAGACAGGTCTTGCTGCCGACAGATTTGGGGAAGTGTTTAATGTAGTCAAAATCTATTTTAGTACCCATTCACCTCGATCAATAAGTACCGGTCTTGTCGAATCAACTTTCCAAAGGATAGGTGCCAGTTCTAACGGTTTTGCAGACCTATTTAATGACTATATTATTTCTCCCACACCATGGAATCCTAATTACGGTTTTGACAAGAGAATAACAGAATTAGTTATGTTATTTATTCGTTTTTGGGTATTTCCACCATTATCAGCTGTTGATATTTGGCAAGGGATCTCTGACTATCGAAGTGGCAATTTTAGTTTTCTTCCTCAAAACACCACAACAAACAGTAATAACTTTTTTGACACCAACTTTCCTGCCCCTTGGCAAAAAAATATGAAATTTATGGAGCGTTACGATTCATTTATTGTAATTATTTTTCATCAAATGGCACTAACCATCATTTCTCCTTATGCTATTTTGATTGATGTTACTCATCTTGTAGTTGATATATATCAGGGGAATACTGACTTTAGGATGATTTATCCTCAATTTATTGATTTTGTTTATGACATTAGGGGTATACCTCGCAACGTTAACATTTCTAAATGGACTATAACTTCCGATCTCGCTATCGCTCGTAACGAGGCTGTCGCAGCTGGTATCCCTCGCTATGTTGCCAATCAACACACTTCAGTTGAAGAGTTAAAGAGAATAACAGACGAAAAAAATGTTGAAAACTATATTGCCTCAAAAATGCAGCCACCTATAGTTTCAGCCACAGTTAGGCCACTAATTATCACCAACCAAGCAGGTCGAGATGTTATTGATAGTATAAAAAGTCGTCTTCCTCAACGATCATCAACACCCATTGCCCCACCAACAAGAATAAACACCAGTGGTTATATAAACCTACGTAAATTAGCTCGAGAGAGGGGATTTTCAAATTCCCAAATCAATCAAGCCAATACAATTCAAAAATTAGTGGATTTGTTAAATAACAAATCACGTCAAAATGAATTTACTCCACAAATTACATCTCGTCTAAAAGATTTTTTCAAAAATAAATCAAAAGACATCTACGGCAATTTTGTCGGAACTCTTAGAATTTATTTAATCCGTTCGAAAGATTTTTTCAAAACTTATTCCCCTCGTATCTACATGTCAATATTTTTAGAGAACATTTCTTTCGATACAGGAGTAGATTTTGATGTCTATGGTCAATATTTTGTAGATTATATTTTTGCTCCATCGCCATTATATTTTGGTAATAGTTATGCCCAAAGACTGGCTATGATTATTCCTCGGATGTTTATTTATCCCATCGCTCCTTATATGGCCATTGTCGATGTTTGGCAGTCACTATCTGATTTTTCAAACGCACAAGCAACATTGTTACCATCTTATGACAAATTTACATTTAACACATTTGTTTCTCTAATTTTGCCAGCTCCATGGCAACAGCAACTTTCTCAAAATGATCAGGTAAATCACTCTGTTTTTCTTATAGGTCGATATTATTTTTTCCCTCCATTAATTGTTGTGGATGCCGTTCACTATTTTATCGATTTGTATTTAGACAAAGCGATTCCTTTGTTCGTTTATCCTGATTCAATTTTAGTTGATTCAAATCTACTTCCTTCAATTCCTGGCTCTAATGAATTTGTTACTACCAGGAAAAACGCCAGAGATATGGGTATTTCTGCTTTAGATATAAATAAGTGTCAAGATACAGCTTGTATTCAGAATCTAGTAGCCATTCGTTTAAATACCTCAATGTTAGGTGAGGAAATTAGAGTAAAAGAAATATTAAAAGACCAGCCTCAATTTGACAATGGATTTTTTGAAATTACCCCTGATCATCGCAATCATATTTTAGACGAGCTAAAAAAATACCCCGAGCGCACACCCATTCAGCAACAAAAAATTGCCCTCCACGCCATCCGTGTTTTATCTTCACTTGACCCAACAGGTTATATATTAACTTCGTTAAATAACATTTCAAAAATTAATCGTTCTGATCTTTTACATCCCGATGAAGCTGATTCTGTTATTGCTTCACTCATACATATATTAAAACAATACAGTGAAGATGCTTTGCTAAAGTCGTCAGATATCCAAATACAAAATACAATAATTGCTGCCGTTGTTGCCAAAGAATCTTATAAATTTGACATGCCCCAGAAGATGAAAGCTACCTTTATTCGTCTGATGGAATCTTATACTCTAGGTTATAAATACGATTCCAACGATGTCCGTGACCCAATAAATAATTTAGTTGTTGTAAAAACAGGTGAAAAACATCTTGCTAATAAATTAGGTGGTGGGGTAATAAATATTGAAGCAAAAGGTCATAATGACGAGCAATTAGGATCATCTGCATTCCACGAAGAGATACATGTAAAAATGTTTAATATTTTCTTTCAAACATTTAATAGAGATTACTCACTCCCTGAATTAATGCAAAATTATGATGAAATAGTTGATGAGGCATTAACTATCTTACATTCTCGCAAAGTTGGAATAGATCCAAATCTGATTACCTCTTATTATGTTCAATATTCTCATGATCTATCAGTAATTTTAGACTCACTTCAAAAACAAGGCAAACTTAATTGGGATGACGAGGCTGATCGAGAAAAATTATTTATGATGAATTTTAATGGCGATCTCTCCCCATTGATGGAAATGTATGCCAATGGTGATGAAGCCTTGGCAAAAAGATTGATCGAACATTTCTCTCCCATAAAAAATGAAATTTTTGCAGATGATTTTGATGGTGACTATTCACAAATAGAACGTCAATTTTTACAAGAAAGTTCCACTCTTGGTTTGGACAAATTATATAAACAAAATTTTAAAGTAGCACCTTCTGAGAATGTTTTAGACCTCCAATCGTTACAAAACGACGGTATTAGATATGGCATTTCACCAAATATTGTTAATGCCTTAACTTCGGACCAAGAAGTTGAGAATCTAATTACAAACTATTTAAATGTTGAGGGAGAAAGAACTAATTTAATCCGAGAAACAGGTGAGAGTAACGATGCTTTCTTTGCTCGTATTAATACAGCCAATAATCGTCGCACACAATCAAATCCTTCAATTCAAAAACAAATTAATGATACAGATCATGCAATAAATAATATTACTGCAGGGTTAAAGGTGGTTTTTGACCAAATGGCGGAGAATCTTAGTGTGGTCGAAAATATTGGTCGTGCATCCATCGAATCTGATGTTGCTGTTGATCCTGTTGTATGGGATTCTGATGTTGCAAAATTTACCAAACCACAAACATCTCAAAAAAGTAAACCACAAATAATAGAAGGTGAATTTATGTCAGACGACAAATGTTCCCCTGGATATTCTGGTTGTAGTGTTCGTTCCAAAACGGTCGAGTCAGTATTAAAACAAGCCCAAGATAAGGCAAATAGCGGTGATATCGCTGGCGCTTTAACTTTAATTGATAATGTTCGAAAATATATCAACAGTCATGATTATCAAAACAATTTAACTCAAGCACAACAAAATAGTGACGTCGAAATTAATCATTTTTCAATTGTCAAAACAGCGGCACAGCAAGACGATGCTCTTCTTGCCATTACTCTAGCCCTAGAGGAAATAAATAATATTAACAACCGTACTGACCTCACCCCTGATCAAAAAAATATTCTAAATCAAACCGCCACCGAACTACAAAGCGAACAACAAAACATTCAAAACACCCCCGTCTCCGAATCCTCACCCTTCGAATGGGCTCAAACCTATTTCCAACGCTTTTCCACCACCATCCGCCGCCACACCTCACCCCTATTTTCTAGTTCAAGACAAAAAGAAGATGATCGCATCGAAAAACTCCAAGAAACTAGTTTGTCATCAGCTGCGGCATTATTTACACACAAATTAATTGAGAACGAACCTATCGATCTATATATGAGTGAAATGATATCTCATAAATTAGTATATTTACCTCCAGTAAAATCAGAAGTAGTTCAGCGACTTCATTTATACCAAGAAATAAAAGTGCTCTTTGACATATATCCAACAATTAATTCGATAAATATTAGAAACGACAACGATGATTTTTCGAGTATTTTTTCTCGGACCGAGTTAGGACAGCTAATTGCAGAGATAGATAAATTGCAGGAGGAATTATATAAGTTAGTTTCCCAAAATGATCAATCAATTGTTACTCCAATATCTGGGGCAAAAGTTATTGGAGGTAGATATATTATTTCTGAAAAAAATAATCAAGCTGAAGGTGGACAAGGTGTTGTATCACTTGCTTGGGATATGGTAAATCAAAAAACAGTTTCTATTAAAATGTCCACTCTTCGAGACACGATTGCTCAAGAAGCGAAGTACACGGCAAGTCTCAAATTGATGAAAACTCCCTATGTGTATGATCTAGTTACGGATGAAGACGGAACCAATTATTTTGTTATGGACTATATTTCTGGTCCAACTTTAGTTGAGTATCTTGACGTAATTGGTGATGAAATTAATAATGATCAAAAAATCATTATATTACGTCAATTTGCAACCGAAATAGACATTCTTCACAAAACATATGTCAACGGAATTGCCCAATATCACGGTGATATGAAACCAAGTAATTTAATTATTCATCCTACTGGACTGGTGCTTATAGATTTTGGACTTGCTCAGCCACTTAATGAAGGGGGACTACAGGGAACACCCAAATATAATATCTCCCCGAAACAAATTGATAGTGGACTTATAACCCAAGGTAACGATTTACGAGCATTTTCTATTATTGCCTATGAAGTAATAACAAATTATCAAGCTTTTAATTTAGACGAAAAGAATTTTGAAAGTCAAATTTTGAATAATGAATGGGATCCCCGACATTTACTTCAAATGTATGTGAATTCTCCAATATATCCTGAGCTATTTACCTTTTTTGATGATTGTTTTGGTCAAAAAAACAACATTGATCAGCGTTTTCCCACTGCAGAATCACGAATTCAGTATTTAGAATCAATGTTAAAACAATATTCAGTCCCAAAAGTCAGTCAACCAAGCCCAAAAAGTTTAAATTCTGATGATACAAATGTTACTAGACTTGATTTTTCAGAATCCCAAAAAAATTTAGACATTGAAATATTTCAAGAAAGCAATTTGAATGTTATCTCTTCAGAATCTTTAAAAACAACACGTGCCGAGTTAATTTCAAATGGCAAAAACTTAGGTTTTTTTATTCTTAAACAGTTACGTTCAATTGAAGCTGTTAGAAAATATATATCTGATTATCAATTTCTAAAAGACAATGGATTTCCCCTACCTTTAGAAGTTTTTGTTTTGCCCGGTCGTGAGAACACAATTGCTGCCACAGATTTAACGAATAATGGAGAATTTGATATATATTCATACAATTCTCAGGATATCGATATACCAAACATTACAAAGATTTCAAATATGGAAGAAATCGAGGTTCAATTAAATGAGGTTGCAAAAAAAGCTGATTCTCTTAATTTAATTATTCCAAATGATGCATATTTTATTATCATCAACAAAAACACAGGTATAGCTCGTGTGTATATAGGAGATCTTGGAAGTGCCAATACAACAAAGTCTGATGCGATAAGTAGATATGGGTATACTGCTACTGACACAACTCTTCGGCTGGTAAATCAATATATTGTTACAATCAAGTCAATAATGGGGACAAACGCAACAAAATCTCTCCTCCTCCCCACCTCCACACAATAATACAAAACAAATTATTTTCAACAGACACAATTTAAAACTGCTAATCACTTTTCATTCAATCTTGACCCTGAATCCAATTCATGTCATCATCATATATGCTAGAAACAACAAATTCACCTATTATCGACAACACCAAGGTACGTTTTAACTCGTTTCTCGGTTCAAAAGTTTTATTTGTAGTAAAAATTATTTTCGCCGTCATTCTTGTTGCTTTTATATCTGCTTTTGGCTCAGGTCTATTAACTGCCATTAACCCACTTTTCGATCCAACCTCAGCTCTTGCTTATTTTGTTTTAGCCTACTTTTTGGGTAATTTATATCATCTTAACCAAAAACAAAACACTATTTATTTTGCTACCAGCCTTTTTCTCAGTTACTTTGCTTCATTTGTCTCAGGCTCACTTTTTCTTCTCTTAATTATTCCCGCCTTAAAACTTGCTCGAGTCATTTCCACTTCAGAGATAAAACAAATCTAGTTTATCTTGTCCACATACAATATTGTCCCCGAAAATTGTCCCGTTACCGATATCTTTTGCTTCAAATAGCTATCCAAGCTAAGCTTATTACTGGTGATATTTACGATTCCTTCATCAGTCTTCAGCAAATATTCCTCACCCACCTTCATTGTCACTGTTCCTGTTTTTGTCACTGTCGCGTCTGCTTTTTTAGTTTCACCACAACTACTTAACAATAAATTACTAAATATAATAATTATTAATAATAAAAATTTTTTCATAATTTTTTAAAGTCCCTCTTGCCTGCCCGCCTCTGGAGGGTCAAAGAGGGATTTAGGGAGATTGAAAAACTAATTTATGACTTTCCGTCGCCACTTTATTTTCTAACATCCATTTAAAAACTTCTTTAGTTATATTTTTTATATTACCGTCGGTCACAATATTAAGTGTCAAAGGCGCCTCATAGCTCTCCACCACAAACCCTTTACCTGTGTATGGCAGTGAATTAATAAGTGGATAAACAGCTTCTTCTTGTGGCTTCTCAGTTGGTGTTGGCATTACTGTTGGAGTGATCATTGTTTCAATCTGTGGTTCTACCCATTGATAGTTTCTATATCTAAACCTGGTTAGCCCCATCAACACCGCAATAAATGCCAAAAATATAACTAGTCGTAATCTGTACAGCTCTTTAATCATTGTTTTTTATTACCCAATATTTGTCAGATATAAAATTATACCCTGTATCCATCTTCCATTGTAAAAAAGTTGGCATATTTTCTGTTTTAATTGTCACTTCAAATTTATCACTTCCGTAATTATAAATTATTTCAAAATAATCATTTTTTAAAGGACACTCGTTTCTCAAGATGTTTATTAATGACATCAATTTATATTGATCATCTTCCAAAATAGTTTTCATTGCGCCTGTGTCCGACACTAACGGTGTTTTATCCTGTGTTGGCACCAAAACCACTGATGCCGGAATTGTCTTAATTGTTTTTGGAACAATCACTGTTTTTTTTGCCGGCCAAAAAATAACTACTAAAGCAAAAACCAAAACCACTCCTCCAATTATTATTAAAATTTTATTTTGCTTTGTCATTTTTAATCCTTTTTAAGTTGAACAGGTAAGCATTCCCGAAGAGTCTTAACTTGACCAGCTTTTATTCCCCCCTCAGTCACAAATGGAGTTGAGTTACTATAATACGGGTCTTTTGTGATTAATTTACCTCCCTGTACAGCAACGACAACCAGTATGTGACCGATTGTTCCCCCTCCACCACCAGTGTACGAATCAGACAAAATAACCACCGCTTTTCCCTGACATATCCAATTAGCTATATCTTTTTGAGAACAAGCACCCACTCCTCCAGAGTTAGCAATTCCATGTTTTGCCAATGACTGTTTTACTTGGCCCAGACTTGATCCGTCACCTGTCATGTTTCCAAAAGGCGATCCCGATTCAAAAATAACCGTATCTGGGGTAAGACTTCCATTTATTGACCTTAAGATTGATGAAGTTGAGCTTGGTCCACAACCCGCACTACATATTGTTCCACCTCCGCCAGGAAGTGTCTTGTTGGACCATGACTGTCCGCACTGTTTTGTCGATACAACTTGACTAGCGACACTACATTCGCCCAAAACTATTTCTCCCACCAATCCTGGGGCATTTGGGTCATAAGCACTTTCACCTGGAATCCCCACAAAGTTACCTTCACTATCTACCGGTCCACTACACACCATCACCGTTCCATCGGCAGCTACAAATTCATTTTCCCCCTCAGCCACCACTCCGGTTGTGTTTCCTCCGCAATTTTGCCCACCAGGTGTTCCACTGTGAATGTTTGCTGGTGGTGATCCTAATCTACTCCACGAGTCCATCAAATCGACCAAATATTCTCTACCTGTAACACCATCTACAATTTTATCTGGGTCACATTCACCAGTCAAAAAATTTGTTGAAAATGCCAACCAATATTTATTTGGATCACTAGCAATTTTCGGATCATTTATGCATGCTGTTGCCGGATCTAGTTTCAAAAACTCGGTTATTTGATCGTCAAAGTTATTGTGTTTTTTGTATACTACACCAAAATCAGAAGTGTCTTTAAATCTTTCATAATTACTTGCTCCTGATTCATGTAACCATGTCCACAATGCATATTCTGGAACAATTCCTGCGCATTTAGCTTTGTTTACCACATCATTAAAGCATTCTCTTGCGTAGTTTTTGCCAATATTAGCATTCCAGTCATCGGCAAATTTTCCAAAATCTTCTTTTGAAATACCAATATTTGCTTCAGGTGCATTTTGATTACAGTTTATTTCACCACTCGACGGTGCTGGTGTCCCCGCATCTTCTTTTGGTTGGCAACTTCCTCCTGCCCCCTCGGGTGGGGGAGGGACAAGTGAGGCAATCTTTGGCATCGTAAACAACATGTTGTAAGCCAAAGTTCCCACCACAAAACTGACAATTACCGGAGTAACAATCGCTGTCATAGCACCCAATCCTGCAGCCAAAATTGGTCCTGAAAGTACCGCCAAAAAATTCACTATTAATGCTCCTCCAAACATTAGCCCATTAAAACCTAGCTGCGCTACAGTCCCCACACTTTTTCCAAACCAATTATTTCCAAAAATATTAGTAAAAAAATCTCTTACACCCCACAAAAAATTTATTTTTGTTATTCCTTTTATCCAATCGGCTAATTTATCATATATTTTATAAGCACCATAAATCATTGTTATTACAAGTGCTACGACGATAATAATTTGGCCTAATACTGGTACGCCTGACCAAGCGGCCAAAGTAGCCGAAGCTGTAGTAATTCCTTCGACCCCAGCTGCACCTTCTAATGCTCCAGCCCCTGTAACGATTAACTTAAAAATAGAAATAGCACCTGGAATCATGCCTTGTTCAGCCACTATAATATTCGATCCCTGTAGAAAAGTGACCATCGCCGCGCCTCCAATCAAATCACTTGTCCCCACTAACAATTTATTTACCCCGGGTATCTTCATTCCTAAATTAATTAGATCAATTTTAGCCTTTGACATTCTCTGCATCGCCAAAAAAATTTTAGCGGTAGCAGGATTGCTTGCAATTTTTGCCGACAATTCTTCGATACCTACTCCTAATTTTGTTCCTGCCAACACTCTTTTTCCAAAAACAGAAAGTTTATTTGTCTTGCTGACTAAGTTATTAAATTCTTGAGGTGATTGATATGCACTATCCAAAACTACTTGAATTTTATTAATCAAACCGTTACTTCTACCTACACTAATTCCATTATCCTTTTCTAATTTTATTTGTGCATCATTTCGCGACTTACTTGTTCTTACATCGGGATTAGAAACATTATGAAATTTAATCAATATTTCTCTAACTTTTTCAAGCTCTCTTGCGTCTTCTTTTGTATTTATTTCTATTTTAAAAACATCAATTTCTTCATTAATCTCACTGAGTTGGTTTTGTCTAATTGTTTTTGGATTTTTTTTAATAAACTTTTCAGTTTCCAATTCAATCAATTTTGCAAGAACAGGGTCCATATCGTCGGGTATCTCCATCTTTCCGCTGTCGCCCGAAATTGCTTTTTTAACTTCTATCTTAATAATATCTTTATAATTACCAGTTTTATTTGCTGTTTCTTCAACAAAATTATCTACTCTAATTTTTGCATTTACAGTTTTTGCTTCATCCAACACTGCTTTTGCCTCTTTAGTTGATATCTTTTCATTTTTAGCTATTAAAAGAATTTCTTTTTTCTCGTTTAATATTTCAAAATTCAAAATTTCCAAATTTTTCAATTCTCTGGCAATTTCCAACTGTCTCTTCATCATCCTTGCCACATTTCCCCTTTCAACCTGTTCTGTGTTGGCTATTTGGTCAATTATTTGGTCCCTTTCTTTGTCGCTGGTGGCTTTTTCATATGCTTCAACCAATTCTTTTATTTTAAGATAATTGAGTCTATTTTCTGGTTCATCTTCAACCTCTTTAATTTCACTTTCTAGTTCTATTATCAATTCAATTTCTTTTTCACGATCTGTCAGTTCGTCTTTTTTGCTGATTTCTTTACGTTCTGCTTCTAGCTTATCTATAAAACCTTCAATCCTGTAATCTAAGTTGAGTTTGTGTCCTCCATTTCTAATTTTGATTAATTCATCTGCAATTTCAATTAACCTGTATATGTTTTTTTCACTTTGAAATTCTTGTGATAATTTTTCAATTTGTTTCAATAATAGTATTTCTTTAACTGTACTTACTGCCAAAGTAGACAGTAGTTTGCCTACTTCATCAGGGTTTTCAGTGTTATTTATTCCTTGTTCTTCAAAAACATACTTAATTATTTTTTGTAGTGTTGGATAATCACTTATATGTTCGCCCCTTTGAGATATTAATTTTATTGCCTCGTTAATATCTGCCGGCGAACTGTTCCACGAAATAGAATTAATGTCGATCATCCTCAAAATTATACCTAATTCCCAAACAACTTGTCATAATCCATTTTCTTGTCCTCGGGTTTCTTTTCTTCTACTTTAATTTCTTCTTTTTTCTTCATCAGCTGTGCCGGTTGTGGTATTTTTACCTCTTCGTTTTGACTTGGAAATATAGGTGCAGTTGGCAAAGGGGGCAATTTTGGTGCTTTAAATAATTCTTGATATTTTGGTAATCCACCAAAATTACTAAATGTTCCGCTTAGTTTTTTCTCTTCAGCTGCTACTTTTTCTGCCTCTGCCTTTTCAATCTCAACCTTTTTACTATGAGCTTCAATTTGCAGTTTTTCCTCTTCTTCCATCAATGCAATTCTCTTTTTTAAATCAATTTCAATATCTGACTCTTCCACCTCAACCACTGGTCTAAACGACGATGGCTTATTCTCCTCCAGCTTTATCTCTTCTTTTTGTTCTACTCCCTGCCCTGCCTGCCCGCCGTTCAGGAGGGTCAAGGGAAGGGTCGGGGAAGGGTTTAAAACTATTTCTGTTTTTACAATCGGCTCTGCAACTTTAATTTCTTCTTTTGCTTCTATTTTGACCGCCCCTGTCAAGGGGAGGTGTTCCGGCTCTACCGGAACGGAGGGGTTTTGATTAGGTTCTTCCTCAATTATTGGTGGTAGTATGTTTTTAACTTCATTTTTTTTATTCTCAAGATTTAGTTCAAATGCTGCCTTATTTTTCATCACATCCTCAGGATTTGAGGTAATCAATTTATGTTCTTCTTCCGAAGCAATTACTTTTATAGCCACATGGTTTTGTCCCGCAAAAAATATTCCCTCACCTTTGTCGGCAGTCAACAATAACTGTTTTTCACCTTCAGATAGGTAAAAAGTGTTACCAATTAAGTCAATAGCCGCACTATGTTGTTTTAACAAAATTTGTATCGAGCTGTTGGTAACAATTTCTTTTCCGTATGGAGTTTCCAAGAAATCATCAACGTCCTGAGTAATCGTTGTGACTCCCAAATAATATTTTCGTCCTCGTTTGACAATTCCTCGCAAAAATGAGGCCGAGTCTTCAAATTGCATCAAATACCACGCCTCGTCCACCACCAATATTCTCTTTTTTAATTCTTTTTTAACAACTGTCCAAATGTAATCCAGCACAATATGCATGGCCACAGGACGCAATGACTCTTCCAAGTTTCTAATTCCAAAAACCACAAATTTATTTTTCAAGTTGACTGTAGTTTTTTGATTAAAAATACCAGCAAATGAACCTTTGATGTATTTTTCCATTCGAGCCGCCAAATTTTGAGCTCTTTCGTTTTCCATACCAATCAATGCTTTGTACAAATCTTCGACCAAAGGTGGCTCACGTGTTTGAGTCTCAGGATCAGGAGTTATTCCTTTGGCTTTATAGGCTTCCATAACAGCCCTATCTAGTACCGATTCTTCCATAGGATCCATCGCTCCCAGCATTATTTTAAACATTTTGTGGAGGGTCAAAATCTTGTCGTTTAATGCGTTTTCACCCTCTTCTACTGTCAGTGACAAATCAAAAGGATTAATTTTTGAATTTTCCCCAAAACCAAAGGCAATATATTGTCCCCCCACCGATTCCGCCAATACTTTATATTCGTTTTCTGGATCAATAACAATAATTTCTGTTCCAAACATCAGTGATCTCATTACTTCTAGTTTAATCATGTACGATTTTCCCGCACCAGCCGAGGCAAAAACTACCGAGTTATAATTTTGCATTGAAAATCTGTCAAAAATAACCAGTGAGCCATTGTGTTCATTTATCCCAAACATTACGCCTTTATCATCAGACAAGTCTGATGATACAAAGGGAAACGTTGTCGCTAGCGATGTTGTATCCATGTTTCGTGATATCGCCAATTTATCATCACACAGTGGAAGGGTTGTAACAAATCCTTCTTCCATTTGCAATGTCGCTTTTTTAGAAATTATCATTATCGACCCCAATGCAGCTTCCAAATTTTTTGTAGTTTTGTTAAGTTCTTCTCGGGTAGCAGCTTCGACAGTTACATACAGTCCAAATTGGAAAAATCTTTCTTCTCCTTTTACCAAGTCGGCCTGCAAAGTCAAAGCGTCTTCAAGTTTTGCCTGAGTCGAAGGATTTACCACTTTTCCTCGTTGAATATCAGTACTAATTTCTGCCTCCATTTCTGCAATTTTGCGTCGCAAATCATCCAAAATTTCTTTTCCGTCAGTTGGGTAAATATACATCGCCACTCTTTGTGAAGCATCAAAATTAATTAATCCCGAAAGCCAATTAAGTCCCACAAATCGAGGATAACCCGCCACAAAACATGTTCGATAATATTTATTATCAATTCTTATGTGATCAAAATCAACTTCCAATGCCGATGGTGCAATAATGTCTTTGATCGAGACCAATCCTTCCACAAACGGCTTTGTTCCTGCTTCACCCTCCGTAGCCGAAGGCGTCGGCTGGACCGGTGTGGTTTCAACTTTTTTCTTTTTAAATAAATCTAATATATTTATCATTTCTTTGTTGTTACCATTGGGGCAGTATAATTAACATTCTGCATTTTTTGATTATTGGCACTATCTTCATTATATATTTTATATAACAATTCTATTAGTTCTTTTGTATTCATCGATTTAATTTCTAACCCTAGTCGTGAAAAAAGTCGAGCCAAATGTTCTTTTTTTGGTTCCAGCGATGCCTTTGCTTTTTCGACAATATATTCCTTTTGAAAAGGCAGTCCAACATCTTTTTTTCGAGCCTGAGGTATTATCGACCCAATTATTTGATTTCCAGCTGTTTTTAATCCTAGTTCTCCCGGTAAAAAAGGTATCACAATATAAAAAGTTTTTGACAAGACATCGTTTCTTTTTACTGTTTCTTCAATAAATTTTCTATACGAAGCAATTCTATTTTTTAGCAACAAATTTTCCTGCTCCGCTTCCGCTTTTATCAAATTAGCCAAATACACTCCTACATCCTTAGCTGTTGAATGAATTAATATCTGAATTGGGAAATTTAACGAATTTAATATGCCCCCATAGGCAAATACCATTGCTGATTGTTCTTTTTCCGATAACAAATCAAAGTTTACCGATGATACCTGCATAATCATTGCCGCTCCGCCGTCTTTTAGCAATACAATTCCATCAATAATATCCTCCACTGGCAAGTGGTCTTGAGTACTTCCTTTTATAGAAATTCGAACGGGATCAATAGGCATTGATTAATAATAAACTATTTTGCTGTTATTTTGACGGGTTGGACAATTTTTCCATCCAAAGCAAGTTTGACTTTGTCAAAAGATAGACCATCTTTTTCCGTGACAATTAAATAATCTCCATTTGTCATTTGAGTTGATGTTTTAAATTGACCTAATGAATTTGTTCTCATAACTCGACTTGGATTACCCTCGACATCTTGTATTTCAACTATCGCCTCAGTCACAATTTTACCCAAATTATCCAAAACCATTCCCACAATCAAATTTGGCAGATCAGGGATATTTGGCATGGGTATTTGTCCAAAAACTATTTCTCCAGTAGCCGTATCCTTTTCCCTTTTCAGATTCAATCCTGGCTTCCCCTCAATCCAACTATCCTCTACAGTTGTTTGTTTTTCACTATTATCTATTTTTTCATCTTTTATTTCTTCATTTTTTGTTTCAACGTATTTTGTTTCTTCTGTTTTTTCATTCGTAATTTGTTTTTCTTCAACCTTCTCCCTGTTTACCGAAGGCAACGATCCAATAAATTCATCTACCTGACTTTTCTTTTTGATTGGTTTGTTTTCCAACATCTCTTGTTGTTCTTTTTTCTCTGCAGCTACAATTTCAATCCAATTTTTGGCTAGGTCTATATCAAACCAATTTTTTGGTCTACTTTTTTTATAAATAAACATTGTCGGATTATAAATTGACTTCAAAAAAGCCAACAACCAAGTTTCTAGTGGTCTGTCTTGAAATGGTACAAAAGCCAAAGCCAATCCACCAATCGCAAAAAGAAAAATCAAAGGCCACTTAACAAAAAAAACCAAAGGCGCCGCATTAATTGCGACAGCTATTAAAATACCTCCAGCCGCCTTTCCAAATTGTTTCAACGTCATTTCTCCTACCAATTTAAATTCGTAGGATGTAATTTGTTGCGGTATTGGATGTTGCTCCATTAATTAATTCTACCCTAAAAATAAACTAGTTATATATTATAATCGTGACTATGAATCAACAACAATCAGGATATGCTTTTGCATTAGTTGACATGATTACCTATGGTTTACTTCCGGTTGTTTCCCATTATTTTGTCACCACAATTGACCCTCTAGTGTTTTCAGGGTCGGCTTGTGTCATTGGGTCAATTCCACTACTTTTTTTGTTAAAAAGACAAAACAAAATTAATGAACTTTTTTCAAAAATATATTTTCCGAATCTATTTAAAATGGCAATACTTTCGACGATTGGTAGTATTTTGTATTTTGTTGGCGCCAAGTTAACAAGTGGTTTAAATACGGGACTATTAACTCAACTCGAACCATTTTATGCCATGTTGTTGGGTATTTTAATATTAAAAGAGATAATTAAAAAAGAACAAATACTAGCGACAACATTAATGGTAATTGGTGCCGGCGTTGTAGTTTATAAAGGTACTTCTAATTTAAATATTGGTGATATCTTTATTTTATTTAGCCCGCTGGCAACTCAAATTTCTCATCTTTTTGCCAAAAAAGTTTATGCCGACAATTCTGACTCAAATACTGTTCCCACTGCCCGCTTATTATTTACTGGAATTTTACTTCTATTAATTTCTTTGTTAATTAATCCAACGGCGATATTACAACTCCTCTCCTTCAAGACGTTATTAATAGTTACATTTTTTGGTCTTATATTTAGATGTCTTGATTTTTATTTGTGGTATCAAGCCATTGCTAGGATTTCAGTTTCTCGGGCTTCAGCTGTAATTCCTGTAGCCGTAGCTGTTACATTTTTAAGCTCCATCTTTATATTTAAAGAATCGATTTCTGTTTATCAAATATCAGGTTTGGTCCTAATCTTGGGTGGTTTATTATGGCTATCAAAAATTAGCTTGGCCAAAATTAATTCTTGACATTATATTCCAGAACACATTACCGACGCCGGTAAGTTGATAAAGGCAGTCAAAACAAGCCCACCTCTTCCAAATTCGCTATAATTCAGTACTACCTTAATATTTTACTTTTTGTATTTCTCCCTTTTTCAAGGGGAGATTCGGCGAAGCCGAGAGGGGTTTTGAAAAATTATGCATCTTCTAATCATCGATGGTCACGCCGTTGCCCATCGTGCCTACCATTCCATCCCACCCATGAATAATGGGGGGCAACCGCTCAATGCCATTTACGGTTTCTATTCTATGCTTTTAGGGTCGATTGACATTTTAAAACCCGATTATTTATGTGTTTGCCTCGACCTTCCCGGCCCCACTTTTCGTAATGTCGAGTTTATGGGTTATCGGGCCAAGCGTGCTCCCACCGATTCTGACTTAGTTTCACAACTCAAAATTTTACCCGAAACGTTGGCAGAATCTAGTATTCCTACATTTTCCATGGGTGGCTACGAAGCCGATGATTTGATAGGCACTTTATCAAAAAAACTTTTTAAAAAGAAATTTATCAAAAAAATTACTATCATTACTGGTGATAAAGACTTAATGCAGTTAGTCAACCGCAAAGTCTCCCTTTACATGCCTATTCACGGCCTATCCGAGAGCAAATTGTTTGGCCAAGATGAGGTAAAAGAACGTTTGGGTGTTCCACCCTCACAAGTCATCGATCTCAAAGCTTTGATGGGGGACATGTCCGACAACTATCCCGGTGTTGCCGGGGTTGGCCCTGTCGTTGCTACAAATTTATTAGCCGAGTATCAAAACTTAGATAATATTTATAAAAACATCGACAAAATAAAATCAGCTGTTGCTACCAAATTAACTAAAGATAAGGATAATGCCTATATGTCCCAAAAACTGGCCACTATTATTACCAATATTCCTATTAAATTAAAACTAAAAGATCTAAAATTCACCTCAAAAAATATTTCAGCATTATCTGATTTATTTATAAAATACAATTTCAAATCACTCTCGTCACGAATCAATAAATTAAATCCCCAAAAACAAATTAAAAAAGTTGAAGTACAATCAAATCAGGAAAGTTTATTTTAAAAATTCCTTACATTGACAAAAGTTCCTTACATCACTATAATCTCCTTATGATCACACATTCAGGTACACTCACCAGTAAAGGTCAAGTTACTATACCTGCCCAAATTCTCAAATCCGCCAATCTCAAAAAAGGTCACAAGCTTTCATTTTCGTTTGAAGATGGCGTCATTCGCATTGAACCAACAATAAACATGGTTCGAAGACTCGCTGGTTCTCTTAAAACACCCAAAGAATTTGTTGGAATGGATATTGACAAAATTATAAAATTGGCCAAAAAAGAACATTTTTCAAATTACAAGTTATGATTTTTGTTGACACAAATTATTTTCTTCGTTTTTTTTTAGACGATAACTTAAGTCAACATAATTTAGCCTCAGAACTCTTTGAAAAAGCCTCACTTGGAAAAGTTGATCTATGTACAGACATTCTCGTAATACTTGAAGTCTATTGGGTGTTAAAAAAATATTATAAAATTGACAATACTTTAGTTAGACAAACTGTATTGAATATTTTGAACATGAACTTTATAGAGCTTCCAGAAAAAGCGATATTACGCGATTCATTACATAACATAGACAAATTTAATTATGATTTTGAAGATGTTTACCATTTTTTCTACTGTCAAGCCAACAAAGTTGATCAAATCGCTACTTTCGACAAAAAATTATCAAAAAAATTTAAAAATTTTATATTTAAAATTGATTAAAAATTTCAACCCCAAAATTTTGAGCAAAGCGAAATCCACCTTTGGTGGAAAAAATTCTCCCCGTATAGCCCTCGTCCATGACTACTTAAACGAATTTGGTGGTGCTGAACGTGTCCTCTCGGTACTATCTGAAATGTATCCCGACGCCCCCATTTACACGGCCTTTTACAAAAAAAATTCCACCGCTCACAAACACTTCAAAAATCGTCAAATTATACCTTCCTGGGTTCACTGTATTCCTTTTTTTAGCTCATATTTACACAGTCCTCTTCGCTTCCTTACACCGCTTATTTGGGGTAGTTTCAATTTTTCAAATTTTGATGTGGTGATTTCTTCTTCTAGTTGGTACATTACCAAAGGTTTTAAAAAGGGCCCACAAACCAAGGAAATTTGTTATTGTCACACTCCACCTCGCTGGCTTTATGGCTTTAAAACCAGTGTTGAACTTCAAAAATATTGGCCAGTTCGGGTCTATGCTCTAATTGTTGGCCATTTTATGCGACTTTACGATTTTTCCCAAGCTCAAAAAGTAGATGTTTTTGTCGCCAATTCCCAAAATGTCGCTGCTCGTATCAAGAAATTTTATCGTCGCGATTCAACCGTTATTTATCCTCCCGTCTCACTCCCTCCAATTCCAAAAGTAAAAAAACAAGATTTTTATCTGATAATTAGTCGCATCGTCGGTGCTAAAGGTCTCGATTTGGCCGTCAAAGCAGCCATTAAATTAAATCTAAAGTTAAAAATAGTTGGTGAACCAGCCGGTTATTACACAGAATACAAACAATTAAAAGAATTATCAAAATCAAACGTTGAATTCCTTGGGCGAGTTTCCGATGATGAGTTGGTAAATCTTTATGCCCAATCTAAGGCATTTTTAGCCTTATCTACCGATGAAGATTTTGGCATAACCCCAGTCGAATCCCAGCTTGCTGGCACCCCAGTAATTGCTTATCGCGGGGGTGGTTATCTCGAATCAATAATTGAAAATATAACGGGTGTCTTTTTTGACGATCCCTCAGTTGACTCTCTAATTGAGGCCATCAAAAAATTTCAAAAATTAAATCTAAAACCTCAAGATTGTATTTCTAATGCTCAAAAATTCAGCAAACAAGTTTTTATTGATAAAATCAAAAAATTAGTTAACTGATTTCATCCATTTCTCACAATCAATTGCCGCTTTTGCCCCTGCCCCTGCTGCCACTACAGCCTGACGATATATTTCATCCATACAATCTCCTGCAGCAAAAATTCCTTCAATGTTAGTCATTGAAACAAAAGTATTGTTTGTCCCCGTTATCACATAATTATTTTCTTTAAGATCAACGACTCCTTTCAAAAATTCAGTCGACGGTGTTCGTCCAATGGCTACAAATAACCCATCTACAGGCAAAACTTTTTCCTCGTTAGTTTTATTATTGATAATCTTTATCAACGTTAATTTTGAGCTACCCTCCTTGTCAAGGGAGGGTGACCCGGCCACCGCCGGGTCGGGTGGGTTTAGTTCAATTATTTCTGTATTCCATATAATTTCAATTTTTTGATTATTCATCACCAAATCAACCTCAGCTTTGGTTGCTCTAAAACTATCTCTACGATGAATCAAATAAACTTTTTTAGCCATTTTTGACAAAAAACTAGCATCCTCACAGGCTACCGCCCCACCCCCCACCACCGCCACCGTTTTGTCACGAAAAAACATCCCATCACAAGTCGCGCAGCCCGACACTCCCTTACCCATCAATTCCATTTCATTTGGCAACCCCAACCATTTTGCACTAGCTCCTGTGCCCACTATTACTGCTTTCGACTTTAAAATTTCACCATTATCCAATTCTGTTTCAAAATTATTTTTTATCGATTTCACATTTCCGTTTCTGATTTCTACCCCCAAATTTTTTACTTGTTCCTGCATCGCCATCATCAGTGTCACTCCGCCCGTACCATGGGCAAATCCAGGATAGTTTTCAACCGTTGTCGTAATCGTCAATTGTCCTCCAGGCATATTACCCGCCAACACCAAGGTACTTAACCCTGCTCTTTGGGTATATATTGCCGCCGTTAGTCCAGCCGGCCCCGAACCTATTATTATTACATCAAAATTATTTTCATTCATATATGGTATTTTACCAAGTTTAAAAATTTATAAATTAGCTTATTTTAAAATTGATTAAAAATTAAAAATTTTAAATTAAAAATTATACTTTATACTATTTCTATGGACAAACGTTCTTATCGTGTTATTTCATTTATTCTGCAACTTGCCACCAATCGGGGGCGTTTCTTTTTTTGGTTGTTTGTCCGTTTTATTTCAGCGATTTTACCATTAATTACTATCTATCAATTCTCTGAGGTCATCAAATTATTGGAAAAAAATTCACCTTTTTCCTTCATTTTATGGTCTTTAATCTGGATATTTATTGTCCGCATTGTTGACAATTTTTTACGACTTCGATCTGTGACTCAGCTCGAGTACGAAATTTCTTCGATTTCATTTGATATACACAACTTCTTTTTATCCGATCTTAAGGCCGAAACCAAATCAGAACGTCACGAAATAGTACAATCAATTCGCAATTTTGCCGATGCCTCTTCAGTTACTTTAAATTTAATCAAACAGCCGGGCATCGATTCCATTGTTTCACTCTGTCTTATTCCTCCAATTTTATTTTTTCTTGATTTTCGTGTTTTTGTCCTAAATTTTGCCTACATTTTAATCTATACTGCCATCGATATTTACACTACCCAGCGTTATGCCAAGCTCAAAGATATTTTAAATACCCACACTGAAACTTATTATGCCAAATTGCAAGAAAGCAACGATTTTGATCTCGAACAAAAATCCTGGTCTCGTCATTTTCACCGAATAACTCGCTGGGGTGATTTTGAATGGTCAGTGCTCCAAAATACAGCCGTAGTTTTTTATTCTATAATTTTGCTTTACTTAATTTATCTAGTTAGCAATGGTGACAAACAAGTTTCCGATCTAGTCTTAATCATTGGCTATGTTACCCAAACTCAGGTTTTATTAAATTCAATTACTAGTATCAAGGATTCGCTCACCGACATGCTCGTCGGCCTCGAGCGTCTGGCCAAAAACTCCACCGTCTCCGCCATTGATTTGGATGATTTGATTTAACCTACCCTGTCAAGGAAAGGTGCCCGCAGGGCGGAATGGTTTGTTCTATAATACATAATGCCCGAACTCCCCGAAGTCGAAGTTGTCAAAATATTTCTCGAAGATAAATTACTTGGCCAAACAATTTCCAATATAGAAATTTTAAATGCCAAGTCATTTATTGGGAATCCTGAGCTTGTCGAAGGAAAAGAAATAATAAAATTTTCTCGTATTGGCAAACAGCTCTCAATTCACCTAAGCAATGGCAAAATCATTCTTGTTCATCTCAAGATGACTGGACAATTAATTCTTGGTGACACCATGTTAGGCCATCCCACTAAATTTGACAAATATCCCAATAAATCAACTAGACTAATAATAAAATTCTCCCCCTCTTGTCAAAGAGGGGGTCGGGGGGAGATTTTGTATTTTAACGACCAGCGCAAGTTTGGCTGGATAAAAATTTATAATAACAATGCTGAGCTAGCCGAAGCACAACAAAATCTAGGTCACGATATTTTAGATGAAAAATTTACTCCAGAGTATTTATTTTCTCAACTTCAACGATCTAGTCGACCAGTAAAATCAGTTTTATTAGACCAACATTTTTTCGCCGGCATCGGCAATATCTATGCCAATGATGCACTTTTTTTATCCAAAATTCACCCTTCACTTTCTGCCAATAAAATTACAAAAACTCAGTCAACTATAATTCATAAAAATTTAATTTTTATTATGCAACAATCAATTCTCGCTGGCGGATCAACTATGAAAGATAATAAATATGTTCGACCCGATGGATCTTATGGCAACAATCAATTTTCATTTAGAGTTTATCAACGAGCAGGGGAACCCTGTTTAGTCTGCAAAACCTTAATCAAACGAATCGTTATCGGTGGCCGTGGTACCTTTTTCTGTCCCAAATGCCAAAAAACTAATTAAAGCTTGGCACGTCCAACATTTTTATGTATTGTCTAATTCTATCATCACTTACAATTTTTTTACCCAATATTCCAACTAAATATTCCTTAACTGCAGTTTTCAATTCTTCATGTCGCACTTTTCCCATCTCTTTCCCTGTGTCAGTTGATAACAGTCTTTTTAATAGCAATAACTTTTCAAAAACATGGTTTATCGAGGTATTAGCTTTCCGCGAGTGATCTTTATATTCTTCATCAGTTAAATTCAAGTTTGGTAAATATTCATTAATATCAGGGGATCCTTTTGAACGTCCAAATTTTAAGCATCTTTCCCATCCCACTGCTCCCATCGCCTCTAATCTATCTGCATCCCTTACAATTTCCGTTTCTTTTGTGACTTCTTTTGTAATCGAATTTGGTCCATGAAAACTTACATTATTTATCACTTCAAATATTTGGTCAATTATTTCTTTTTCAATATTAAATTTATTTAGCCATTCTAATATATTTTTATTTCCTTCAACTATTTCCTCATCAGGTTTTTTCCAATCATTCACATCATGTAGCAATGCCGCAAGTTCCACCACAAATATATTTACACCTTTCTCTCCATTTCCGATTTTAATAGCATTTTCCCAGACGTGTTTGGCATGGTCCCAGTCGTGTCCCGAGTTTTCATTAATAAACTTTTCTTTTACCAAGTTTGCAATACTTAAAACTATTGATTCATTGTTCATGTCGTAATTATAAATCATCTTTGTAATAAACCTCCACTCCGATTCGTATTCCTTACAACAACATTATTTATTTGTATTTTTATGAAAACATCATCATTGTTTCTTGTCCCCGCACTTTTATTATTTTTTGTTACCCCTGTTTTAGCAAAAGAAGGCAAGTTTAATGAACTTCGTCAAGAAGTCAAAGACAAGCGAGCTGAAGTTCGCACTGAAATCAAAGAAAAACGCGAAGATATCAAAGAAGTCCGCCAAGAGGTGCGCAATACCAAGGCTCAAGCCACCGTCAAACGTTTACGCCAAGGAATAACATCTCGTTATGAAAACACTTTAAAACATAAATCAGCCATCGAAACTCGTATAGCAAAAATCGAGGCAATAGTAGTTCCTACTCCAAAAGCAAAAAGAGACTTAACCGCCGCCAAGGCAGAATTAGCCAAATTTTCAGATGCAAAATATAAGTCTGATTTAGCTTTGTTCGATGCCAAGAGTGCTGAGGTACTTGCTTCAACCACTCCGCTAAAATTAACCCCTGAATTAAAAACTTTAGCCAAAACTTTAGATGCTGATATAAAAGCTATGCGAACCACCTTGGCTGACACCCTCCGATTAATTATCAAAGCTCGTTAAATTTTTTTACGTCACCTGTAGAGACGTCCCGGTAGACACCGGGGCGTCTCATTTGTTAACATTATTTATGAAAAAACAAATTCTTGTTTCTTGTTTCATGTTACTTGTTTCCTCCTTTTTCCTATCTTCTTGTACTCAAACTGATCAAATAAAATCTCAAGTCCTCAACAAGGTTGTCGAAGTAAAAAATGCAGACGAAAAATCAGAAAATATGTCAGATGATGATTTGTTAAAAGAATTAAGTTCAGACGATAGTACTCTCGATGCCGATCTCAAAGATTTAGAAACAGAGCTCCAATAGTTAACACTAATATAATAGCCGACATAATCATCAAATTTTGTTGCCACGACTTTTTGTAATTGTGTCCTGTGTTTATCATAACCAGTATCCCTGCTATTAGACTAAATATTGCAGTTATGCCCCAAATATAAGGAAAATCTTCATAAAATATTTGCCATCCCAAATCACCAAATTCTGATAGTTCAGAAATATTATATATAGTCATAAAATAAGCAATTCCCATAACCCCCACAACTACAGCAATAATCGTCATTAACCACAATCCGATTTCTGCCCACTTTTTAACTTCAAATTGCCATTTTGGTTTCATCTTAACTTCTCCAGATTTTATTTTGTTTATTAATTTGATGTTTGACATTAAAAATTGATTAAAAATTAAAAATTTTAAATTAAAAATTGTTTTAGTTTTAGCTTTGCTCTATTTAGCATTACTCCAACGTTACTGGTGGTAATATGTAATATATCTGATATCTCCTCATAATTTTTTTCCTCAAAATAGTATAGTACTATTATTTCCTTATATTTTATATCTAGTTTATCAATTGATCGGTGTAATTCTTTTTTACCTTCTTCTTCAATTTCCATATCTTCCATCAATTTTTTTTCTTCTTTAATATCATCCATTTCGTCGCCCAATATTTTTGGTTTTTTCTTTTTTATGTAATCAATAGTTTTGTTGTGGGCTATTCGCAATATCCAGCTACTAAATTTTAGTTTAAAGTCAAATCCATTTAAATTTTGGTATGCCGATATCAAGCTATTTTCCACCAAATCATCAATTTCCAAATTATTTCCAATTAGCTTCTTGATAAACCCCCTCAACCGTTTTTCATATCGCTCAATTATCTCACCATACTTCTCGATATCTCCCTCCACCACCAGTTTAACTATCTCCTCATCATTCATTAAAAATTTAGACTTAAAAATTGATTAAAAATTTTAAATTAAAAATTAAAAATTACTTTACCAAATTAAGGGGCATATACCAAGTAAATGGTTTTTTACATACGGGACACGTTACTGGTGGCTGCTTGCCTACATATATATTCCCACAATTTACGCATTTCCAAGTTAGTTCAGCTTCACTATCATATAGTGATTTACTGTCCAATTTTCCTGAAATTATTATATATCTTTCTTCATGTTGTGCTTCCACATTTTTTAAATTTCCAAACAGTCGAATAGCTTCAGTTTCTCCATCAACTTTTGCTTGCTCCTCAAAATTTGGGTACATTGTTGTCCATTCATATTTTTCACCCTCGGCAGCCATTTTAAGGTTGTCCGATGTTTTGGCAAAAGGTTGAAGGCTTAAATCTCCTACAGTTTCGACTCTTTCCGTAATTAATTCAAACAGTTCCTCGGCATGCGCGCGTTCATTTTCGGCCGTTTCTTCAAACACTCTCGCAATCCATTCCAAATTTTCTTTGCGTGCCATTTTAGCAAAGGTTGTGTATTTATTTCGTGCTTGTGATTCACCAGCAAATGCCTTAAGCAAGTTTTGTTGTGTTTGATTCATATATTCATTATACTATCCCATGTCGTGCAACTGCAATTGTAATAGTAAGTGTGGTCTTTTAGGAGGACTTGAGCAAAAAATTATGGATGTGTTATGGAGCTCACCATCTCCGCTAAAACCATCCCAGGTCAAAACCAAAATGGCAAGTGATTCGGCTTACACCACTATTATGACTGTTCTAAAGCGCATGTCAGATAAAGAATTATTGTCGCGTAAAAAAATTGGTAATGTTTTTGTCTATGCACCAATTACTGACAAAAAAACATACGCTTGTTCTTGTCTCGATCATCTTTTTGAACATGTTTTACAAAACTATGGTCATAACGCTGTCACATCTTTTGACAAAGCAAAGCAAAAATTTAAGCTTTAAATCCATTCTTCTTCAAAATATTTTGTCCAACTTTTGTATTTCGAGAAATTATTCCCATTTCCATACATTCGATATCTTATTTCACCATCCAGCGCGTTGCTGTAATACCAATTGATTGCATTGGCACATCTTGCCCCTCCACATCCTCCCTTCTTTTCACCAACTTTTCTTGTATTAAAACCTTTCTCTCTTCTAGTTTTTTAATTATATTATTCATTAATTTTTCTCCCAAATTTTAAAATATGGGTGAAATATTCTCCAACCATTTTTCTTTTGTAATTCTTGTTCTATGTATTCGGTTTTTATTTCGGTCGGTTCGGCATTAATGGGTTTCGTGTTCACATCTTCCCACCATTGTGCTCCCACATCTTTTTTGTAGATAGGGATACTAAAAATTTCAGCATAAATTGGTATCTTGTATTCCAACATTCCTATCTCCTTATTTTCTACAGTCAAATATTTTTCAAAAAAAATTCGAGGCATTATTTCAAGTATAAACAAACAACATGGCAAATTGCTTTTTACATATCCATACTTTTCTTTTATGTACAGCAAAAAGTTATCAAAATCATTTCTAAATTCATGCTTTGGGCTTGTCCACTCCCAATTTTCTTCAGTATATTTATCTAACGGTTGTAATCCGGACATAAACATTTCATCTTTTTTAATATCTGGAAATTGTTTTTCAAAAGAGTCAAAAACCAACATATCCCACTGTACAATTACCACACTGTTCCAGGGCAAGTTTATTCCTCTGTCTTTATACCAATCCAGCAGCATTAAATCTCCATGAATCCATTTCCATTCACTATCAGTCGACGGGTGCGTATAAAAATCATCTAAATATTCTCCCAATTTTTCTTTATACAAATTTTCCTCACTTTGTTTTCCTCCAAAAACTCCAAATATTTTTATATCAGGATTATACTTTTTAATCAATTCTAGTCTATTAATACAAATTTCCGGTTCTTTATAAAACCAAAAAACCACGGCCAAATCTATTTTATCCATATAGTTATTCTAACATTGACAAAATTCAGTAATATACTACACTCGTAGTATGCGTTCTAAAATTTATTCCGTCTCGGGTACTCACTGCCACGCTTGTGAAATTTTAATCGAAAAAGAAATAAAAAATTTGCCTGGTGTAAAATCGGTCGAAGCTTCAACTGTAAGTTCTTCAGTCACAATCATCGGCAAAAATATTCCCGACATTTCAAAATTAAACAAAATTTTTAAAGAAAGTGGTTATGTTTTTTCGCCTGCCCTGTCAAGGGAAGGTGCCCGAAGGGCGGAAGGGTTTAAACCTAATATCTTCATCTCTATTTTTATCTCATTTTTAGTTTTGTGTCTTTTTTATGTACTAAATTCTTCCGGCATTATTCCCAATGTTCAAGTTAACAATTCCTCGTCATTATTTTTATTTTTTGCCTTCGGTCTAGTTGCCGGCCTGTCCACTTGTGCCGCCCTCGTTGGTAGTATTATGTTGACAATTTCTCGTCGGGGAATGTTGGCAATCACATTTTTTAGTCTCGGTCGAGTTATGTTGTTTGCCTTATTTGGGGCATTATTAGGTCTAGTTGGTTCATATTTTAGGCTATCAGTCACTGCCGGATCAGTCATCACAATTTTAGTGTCAGTATTAATGTTAGTTCTCGGCCTCCAAATGCTGGGAGCAAAATATTTTTCTCGTTTTCAAATATCACTTCCAAAATCAATTACAGGTAACATTGCCAATGAGAAAAATTTTAGTGGCAAGTTTGCTCCATTTATTTTGGGTGGACTAACATTCTTTTTGCCCTGTGGTTTTACCCTCACGGCTCAAAGTCTTGCTCTTGCCTCTGGCTCATCGTTGACTGCTGCTGCAATTATGGGTGCATTTGCCCTCGGTACCTTTATTCCACTATTATTAATTGGCTATTCCAGTGTCGTTTCATCACAAAACAAAAACACCTCTGCTTATTTTTCCCAAGTCGCTGGAATTTTAGTAATTGTTTTTGCCTTGTTTAATATTAAGTCCCAAGCCGTTGTCCTCGGTTTTGATTTTCCTTCCAGTTACCAGTTACAAGTTACCAGTATCAATTCCACCGTTCCAATTGTCAACGGTATTCAAATAATCAAAATGGACGCATCCGCTACAGGATATTCTCCCTCAACTTTTACCATTAAAGCTGGACTACCAGTACGTTGGGAAATCACTGATCGTGGCACTGTTGGATGTACCAATGCTGTTATTTCTCGATCGCTATTTGCCGGTCAAATCAATCTGGTGCCTGGAACTACCTCCGTCAAGGAATTCACCGCCCCCACAACTACTGGTACCTATCGTTTCTCCTGTTGGATGGGTATGATTTCCGGGACTATTGAAGTAGTGAAATAATTTATTTCGTCGAATATTCTCTTTTCACTGCATCAGCCAACATTATTTTCATCAATGATTGATATGGGACATCTTTTTTGTTGGCAATCATTTTTAAATCGTACATTAATGTGTTTGGTATCCGAATCGTAACTGGTTTTGCAGTTGGTTTTAATTCAGACAAATCTAACTCAACCTTCATCGATTCATCAAAATAATCGGTAGCATCATGAGTTGCCCAAAACTCTCTTTCGGCATCTTCATTTTTAAATACTGGGATTGGTTTTATATTATTTTTCATATAATTTTTTCTCCTTTTTGCTCATGTCTCGAGCAGAAATAACTCTAATTTTTTTGTTTCTAATAGTAAAAAATATCGATAATTTTCTATTTTTTTCTGTGATTCCTAATGCCAACCATCTCTGTTCGCTAATAGAATGCTTTTCATCAAAAAATGTGATTATATTTTTGTTATTAACCAAAAACACTTCTTCACATTCGGTATAATCGACTTCATGTTTCTGCCAATTTTTAAGTTGGTTTCCCAAATCCCAATCAAAAACAATCGGTCGAGATGGTAATTTTTTCTCTGTCACTGTACATGATGATACAATACATTCTATATTATTGTCAAGTACTTTAAGTTGTCTAGAAATATCGGACAACTTGTATTGTATAATTCACCATGTCCGACAATAACCAAAAAATAGTTTACGAAGGAAATATTATTCGCGTAGTTCAAAAACAATCACCCAGCGGTAAAACTCTAGAAACTGCTACCCGTCCACCGGGAACACGAATTATTCTTCATAATTTAGAAACAAATGAAATTTTATTGACTCGAGAAATTCGTCTAGATATTGGTGAAGATTATCGTTTGCCAGGGGGTAAAGTGCGAGATACAAATATTGAATGGGATCAAATTAAAGATAATCCAAATTTAGATTTGGAAATAATTGAAGCTGGTGCCAAAGAGACTCGTGAAGAAGTTGGTTATGATGTTTCCGATTTAAAAATATTTTGTGTATCCAATAGCGGTGGTCCGACTATAAAATGGGATATGTATTATTTGGTTGCTACCAAATTTTACGATCGAGGTCATCAAGAATTAGAATCAGATGAACAAATTACCACCAAATGGTACCCAATCAAAGAAGTAATTAATGCCTGTCTTACAGGCAAAATACGTGAGGGTCGTTCAGTCGCCACCCTACTTCAGTATCTCCATTCTATTGGCGAGATGTAATTTAAAACTCTACCCCTTCACTATTCACCAAGGTCAAATTATCTTCTGACAAATCCATTTCAATCACGCAACTGTCACCAATTTTGACTGGCTTTTTTCCAATTATTTCGGTTAAAATTGCCCCAAGCATTTTGCCGTGCGTCACTGCAATGACATCTTGATTAATTTTACCCAAATACTCAATTAAAGCCTTCACTCTTTTGACAAAAAAGTCATATTCTTCATATCCTAATACTTCTTTTCCCTCATCATAGGCCAAAACTAATTCAGGATATTTCTCTTTTGCTTCTGTTTTATTAACTCCACACAACAGTCCATAGGTATTTCTTTCTTTTAAATAAACACATTTCTCTACAGGTACTCCAAATTCAATTGCAAAAGATTCTGCTGTTTGTGTTGCTCTTACCAATGGGGATGACAAAATTTTCTCTACTGTAATTCCTGACAACTTTAATTTTTTAGCAGCCTCATTGGCTTGTTCAATGCCCTTTGGGGACAACTCAGGATCATGCCATCCACCATATTCATCTCTAATATCATCCATTGCCTCACCGTGACGTACAAAATATATTTTCATGTCTGATTGTATAATAAATTTAATTCTTTGACATTATTAATTAAAACTACTACACTCGTAGTATGTCTAATACTAAAATCACTAAACTTGATATTTCCGGCATGCATTGTGCCAGTTGTTCCATCTTAATCAAAAAATCTCTCGAGTCTCAAAAAGGTGTTATCGAAGCCAATGTCAACTATTCCACTGGCAAAGCTGTTGTTAAGTACGACCCCCAAAAATCGACAATAAATAGTTTTATTTCGGCGATAAAAAGTGCCGGTTATGGTGCCATTGTTGCTGGCGAAAACTCTATTACCGAATTACAAAAGCGATCAACCGAAATAAATTATTGGAAAAACAAATTATTCTTTTCCACCATTTTATCTCTACCCCTCGCCCTTTTTATGATCTTTGATTTTTTCCCCAAGCTATCATTTCGTTCGTCTATTATGCCCTATGCTGGGATAATTTCACTGATTTCCTCGACCATAGCTCTCTTCATTATTGGTAACAATTTTTTCCGTGGCGCCTGGTCGGCTCTAAAATTAAAAACTTTTACCATGGATAGTCTCATTGCCACCGGTACCTCCTCGGCTTATTTTTTTAGTCTTTATTCTTATTATATTCATTACGCTGAGACCAAAACATTTTTGGGTCTCAATGGTATGATGATCCCCAATCTCTATTTCGAAGTCGCCACATTTTTAATCACTTTTGTAGTATTTGGCAAATATTTAGAAGGACTCGCCAAGGGCAAAACCTCGGACAGTATTAGCAAATTAGTTGCCTTACGTGGCAAATATTCCAATATTGACCAAATTAAAATTGGTCAAATTTTAGTAGTCAAATCCGGTGAACAAATTCCTCTTGACGGCATTATTATCTCGGGTGACACCTCAATTGATGAGTCACTGCTTACAGGGGAGAGCTTGCCGGTCGACAAAACCATTAATTCAAAAGTATTTGCCGGCACTCAAAATTTATCCGGTAGTTTTGAATTCAAAGTCACCAAATTAGTCGCCGATACGGCCCTCTCTCAAATTATCAAGTTGGTCGAAGATGCCCAAAGTAGTAAGGCTCCAATTCAAGATTTGGCCGACAAAATTTCTGCCTACTTTGTCCCCACTATTATAATTATTGCCTTAATTACCTTATTTTTCACAGGTTCTTTATTATCTTTCGTTGCTGTTTTGGTTATCGCCTGTCCTTGTGCTCTCGGTCTTGCTACCCCTACCGCCATTATGGTCGCCACAGGTATTGGTGCCAAATTTGGCATTCTCTTTAAAGGTGGTGAAGCACTCGAAAACAGTAGCCATATCGACACTGTTGTCTTTGACAAAACTGGGACTCTCACCACTGGTCACCCAATTGTTACCAAATTTAGTAATTTATCCAGTAAAAAAGACTCCGAAATTCTGTCAGTAATATATTCTTTAGAATCAAAATCAACTCATCCTATTGCCACTGCTCTCATCGATTATTCATTAAAAAATTCTAGTTACTTGTTACCAGTTACCAGTTTCAAAAATTTAAGTGGCTTTGGTATTGAAGGGTTAATAAATAAACAAAAATATTTCCTTGGTAAAACGGCAGATCATCAAATTGCCTTATTGCAGGGCAAAAATATTTTATCCGCTATCGAGGTTGCCGATACTTTAAAAGATGGCGCTGTCGAAACTATTAAAAATCTACTATCAAAAAACATAAAAATTTATATAGTTTCTGGCGATAATTTGGCTACTGTTCAAAAAATAGCTCAACAGCTTGGTGTTGATAAAAATAATGTTTATGCCGACGTTCTCCCAGGTCAAAAAGCCAAAATAATTAAAAATTTACAATCGAAACCATCTTTATCTAATTTTAAAATTAAAAATTTTGAATTGATTAAAAATTTAAAATTAAAAATTAAAAATTATTCCCATGTTTGTTTTGTTGGCGATGGCATCAATGATTCGGTTGCACTTACCCAGGCCAATCTCGGCATTGCACTCGGGAGCGGTTCTGATATCGCTATTGAGGCTGGTGCTGTCGTTGCTATGAACAACAAAATCGAATCAGTTATTACTGCTCTAAAGCTAGGTCGTGAGACAGTTGGTAAAGTTAAACAAAATCTTTTTTTCGCTCTGTTTTATAACGTTTTAGGTATTCCAATCGCCGCCGGTGTTTTTAGTAAGTGGGGGATAGTTCTCAAACCCGAATTAGCCGGTCTTGCCATGGCATTTTCTTCCGTCTCAGTTGTCATCAACTCTCTCTTATTAAATTATTTCAATCCCAAAAAGCCAAATTATTTGTCTTTTTTTGCCCCAGTAATTATGTCGTTAGCATTTATCTTTTTGTTTTTACAATTTACCAGGCTTTCCGCCTCCACGAACTTAAAAGCTACTGTCCAAATTAATCCACAATCACTGACTTCTTCATTATTAAAAATTAATTTCACCCCCGATAATGTCCCCAAGCTTTTCGCTATCAACCCCAGTAATCAGTCTGGTTTAGTTTTAGGTTACACCGAAGCCAAAATGATGAAGGCTGAAGGTTTATTCAACAATGTTGGCGACAAATTAACAAACTTCTTTGGACTCTCCGAGGTTACTATTGTCGGTATTGCGACACCGACCAAGACAATTGCCGACGATTTCCATTTCTTTGACCAAGATACTTTTAATAAAATTCAAGGTCAAGACAAAATATTTATCAAATCAACTCCAGACAAAAATTTAAAACTATTCTTTGTTGATAACAAAGTAACAGGAAAAAATATAATTTTAGGTTTTTCCCAAGCTCAAATGGGCTCAGTCTTAAAAGATTTTTTTGGAAACTCAACCGTAATCATCCAAAAAATAAATCCACGTACCGATACCGCCCTTGACATGATGTACTTTGTCTCAAAAGATTTTATCCAAAGTTATTGACCAAAATAATATATCCTGATATATTTTTATTATTTACAAATTAATATATCTAAATTTATGTCAAAAACATCAAGTACTGGTGGTGCAAGTGAGGGTTTAACATCCGATATGCAAGAACGAATGGCTAACGCGGTGGCGAGAAATAATGACTTAGCAGAACGACAAGCAAAGGATACTACTTGGAGTACAGACAGGGAATCTTTGCTTCGCGACGAAGAGAATACTCCTAATTCAGATGATCCAGATGTCGCAGAAGAAATTAAAACTCTAGCATCTCAAGCTCATGAGGCCGCATTAGTAAACAATCTTAGAAAAGGCCTTTAGTAAAAATTACCTCGCCCTTATAGTCCTAAGTGCATAAATACTCTTTATTACCCCATTGTCTTCTTTCAGGCTAGATTTAGATCCCAACTTTCTTACTTTAATCGTTTGGCAATATCTACATATTAAATATATATAAATACTTGATTTTTGATTTATTTTTTATATAATACATGTAATATATTTAACCCAATAATATGGCCATAAAAAAACCTTTTGACCAATGGAATGACAATGATTTTGCGGAGGCTGAAGCAGCCGCAAAGAAAAAAAAAGAAACAACTGGTGGAGTTGTCGATGGGCTTAACTTCTATAGTGCAGGCGATGGTGATGCCAATGCGCAAACAGCTTTTGATGTCTTCAGACAGGAACATCCAGAATTAGACGAACCCCGAGCTAAAGCACTGTATGCAAGAGAGCAGGGTAACTCATATATGCAAAAAGTTGTCGAGCCACAAAATTCAATAATCCCAGGTCTTCCAAAAAAAAGAAGAACATTCATACAATGGTTAAAGGGTGAATAATTTTATTTCGCTCCGTCAATCGCCACCTGCATATCAGTAAAGCTATATGCTCCTGAAAAGTTTGTCGTATTTACAAAAAATGAAGGTGTTCCTTGAAATCCAAACTCTTTTGCAATAGCCATATCTTGAGTTAGTCGACTTTCATATTTTCCACTATCAATACACGCTTTCATATCACTAGATTTAACCGCACTATCCAAAAAATCAGCCAATACTCCAGTTTTAGTTTTATCAGTTTTTACTGTAGTGTTGAGCATTTCATATCCTTTATCTGACATTAACAAATCATGCACTTCCCAAAATTTACCTTTTTCTTGTGCACAGTACTGAGCCACTGTTGCCAGTTCCCCATTTCCATGACCATTGGCATATATCCACACATAAGCAGCGATACCAGCATCAACCAATTTCTTCATTTCTGGCACCGGTGCTACATAAGTACCACCATCGGCTTTGAGAATAAATTGTTGTCCCATCTGTTTATTCAAATCTCCATTTTTTCCTGCCGCTACATGACAATAAGGGCACGATGGGTCCGAAAATTCTACAAACAACAATTTACTATCTTTGTTCCCAAAGGCAATATTTTTATCGTTAAATAAATCTTTTACCTGATCTATTGTTATCTCCTTAGGTTTGGCTGATGTTGGAGTCGCTGTTGTTGTCTCCCCCGATACTTTGCTGCTTTTTCCATAAAAATAACCACTCGTTCCCACCAATCCCACAATCATCAAAACAACTAACAATACTGTGTTAAAACTTATTTTAATTTCATTCATATAATTAAATATAGCACAATTACTACACCTGTAGTTATAACAAATTATTTGCTAAAATATTAAATGCTATTTGTCTCATCTGCTTACGCTCAATGTCCAGTTTGTATAGTTACCGTTGGTGGGGGGATGCTGATTGCCAAAAAATTAGGCATCGATGATTTGCTCGTTTCTGTTTGGATTTCAGCTCTCAATACTGCTATTGCTTTTTACTTGGCTCCCAAAATAAAATATAGACTACTTAACAATCCTTGGATTTTATCTTTTCTGCTTTTTGCCACCACTTTAATCTATTTTCAAACCTCTGGTCAATTAATGCATTCCAAAAATCAACTGCTTGGTATCGATAAAATAATTCTCGGCCAAACTCTAGGTATGTTCACTATGTTTATTGGTAATTTCATTTATGGTTTTACCAAGTACAAAAACGAAGGCAAAGCCCTGTTTCCCTATTCCAAAGTCATCTTCCCTGTTGGCTTGGTTTTAGTTATTAGCCTCGTTTTTAAATTTGTGTTTGCTTTATAATTTATAAAGTGCCCAAACATCATCATTACAATATTTCTTTTTTAATTTTTGGTTTAGTCTCAGCCTTTATTATTTATAGTTCACCCTTTTTTAATGATATTGTTATCTCAATTTCAAATCTAGGTTATTATGGGGCCTATTTTTCTGGTATGTTTTTTACCTCAACCTTCACTGTTGCTACGGGGGGATTGCTTTTAATAGGACTGTCAAATACCTTAAATCCGATATTGCTAATTATTTTTAGTGCTCTTGGCGCCGTTACCATAGATTTATTAATTTTTTATATTGTCAAAGACAATGTTGTTAGTGAAATTACTCCGGTTTATGAAAAATTTATTGCCCATCATCATCTCAAAAAAATTCTTCACACCCGTTACTTTTCCTGGACTTTGCCTGTTTTAGGGGCAATTGTCATCGCCTCTCCTTTACCCGATGAGCTAGGAGTTAGTCTTTTGGGAATTTCGGCCATGACTATTACAAAATTTGCCCTTATTTCATTTTTTTCTCACACCATTGGCATGATTACCTTAGTTCTCCTTGCCGGAACTTTGATGTAATAATTTAAACAATTTCCACATTAACCATAGTGTTATCAAGCTTACAATTTATCTCAATTTTATCTAAAAAAATATTTGCCATGTCAATATCTCAATATTACTGGAATAATCCATAAAAGTATTATATTTAAAAAGTCCCTCTTGTCAAAGAGGGATTTAGGGAGATTGAATTGATATAATTTACTATGATCAAAAATACCGATATCACCAAATTTATGTCAAAAGTAAAAGAAGTCGAAAAAGGTCATGAAATGGATCTTGCCTCAGGTGAGGATTTAAGCATGGCCGTTATGAACCTCATTGCCATTGAAGAACACATGTTTTTTAATGCCAACAAAACCGGTAAAACCAAATATTTTGAATTACTAAACGAAGCTCGTGAAATGCGCAAAGTTTTAATGAAAATGCTTATTCCCAATTACGAAGGTGAAGTTTGGTGTACCAGCAAACACCTCTTAGCAGCCAGTATGCGCGTTATGGAAGTCGGTACCAAGTATCAGACAAAAGGGGATACCAAAACTGCTTATGATCTATTTAAAAAATCCTATGATTTATATAATCTTTTTTGGGGAATAAATCTTGGTATGACGGACAAGTCTCCCTTGTCAAAGGGAGATTTAGAGGGATTGGAAACACCCATTGAGATTAAGAAGAACGATATGCTTGGCAAACTCAGTGGAGCTATAGGCAAAATTCTTGATTGTTGTCGAGAATAAGTTTCTAGTATCCCAAAATCAAAGATATCTTCTTCATGTCCGGTATTACAATATGTCTTTTTTCAGCTTCAATCAATTTTTGTTTATGTAATTTCAACATTTGCAAAGTTGCCGTTTCTCGAGTTAGACCAGTTAATGAAGCTAGTAATTTATGAGTAACTTTAAATTTTATTACAGTTTTGCTGTCTTTTTTAGCTCCAAATTCATTTGCCAAAGAATATATCAAACTCAATATTTTAATCTCCGCATCATTCGCAATTATTTGTACCATATTGGTCACCACTTCCATAAATTTGTTCAAAAACAATTCCAAAACATCCGACTTCAACTTTTGGTTCTTGTCCAAAAAATTCATAAAATCAACCTTAGGGCAAACATAATATTCGACATTAGTAATAGCTTCTAACTGATGTTTATTTTTAGAATTTGTTAATTGTGATATTAAGGACAAATAAAACAAAGGCTTAAACAATTGAATACATGTTTCTTTTCCATCCTTAGAAACAATAGAAACTTTGATATATCCAGTTTTTGCAAAACAAATACCACCAAAATTTGCACCAGGTTTAAGTACCGTTTCCCCTCGTTTATATTTTTTTATTGGGTATTTTGAAAAAAACCCTAATAACAATTTTTTTGTATCTTCACTCATATTTCTACTACGACTATAGTAGTAAACTAATTATAACTTATTTAATTCTTTCTGCCAACTCCGAATTATATCAAAACTATCATCCCAAAAGCTGTTAGATTGAATACTAACTCCATTATCAAGTAACAATTTTTGTGGATTACAACTTCCTCCTGTCCTTAATATGTTTTCAATTCTTGGTAGCCACAGTTGTGGGTTTTCCTTATACTTTTTATACAATCCCAAGGCAAGTAGTTCACCAAAATTATAAGCATAACAATAAAATGGGGAGTTAAAAATATGTGAAACATATGACCATTCATAAGCAAACAATGGATCGATTTTAATACTATTTCCAAATTGCTCTTTCAAATTTTTTAAATACAGCTTTGATAAATCTTCAACTTTTATTCCGTTGGGAATTACTTTATGTGCCTCGATTTCAAACAAAACAAAATAATTTTGTCTCAAAATTGTGGCATATGAGTCACTCATTTTGTCAGATAATAATGATTTTTTAATTTCTGGATCAGTCTCCATTTTCAAAATTTCGTCAAACAAAATCATTTCAGCCAAAGTCGAGGCTGTTTCAGCCAAAGGTAAATTGGCATTTTGCGATGAAGAATAATGTTCCTGTGCGTACAAAGAATGAATTCCATGTCCAAGTTCGTGTGCCAAAGTCGAAACATCTCGCGTTTTTCCCATGAAATTGAGCAATACATAAGGTTTTATTTTTGGTGCAATTGTCGAACAAAAAGCCCCACCCCGCTTATTTTTGTTTGGCATCCAGTCAATATGCTCAGAATCAATAATCTCTTGCGCATATTGCCCAAATTTAGGACAGAATTTGGTTAAGCTATTTACCACCAATTTAATTGCTTCCTCCTTTTCAATTTTAATATCTTTTTTGTCTAATGGCGCGGATATATCATGCCTTTCTAATTTCTTTTTACCCAATTCTTTTGCCTTCCATATAAAAAATTTTTCAAAAACATCCTTGTTGCGAGTACACGCCTTTAACAGTTCGTTGATGGCTTCGTTTGAAACGTCATTGGCTACATTTCTCATTTCAATCGCGCTATCATATTTTCTTAGTTTACTTTCATATCCCCAATCTTTTACGATAGCGCTATATGCGGCAAAAAACTTATGAACATTTTTCTTCTGTTTAGTTAGCAACTCTTTGTACGCTGCTTTTCTAATTTTTTCTTTGGGACTATGCGCTAATGACAGTAACTCTGATTGTGTTTTGATTTTTTTTATCTTTTTTCCAATTTTTATAGTGTATTTAATTTCGGTTTCCATCATTTCTCGAAGTTCTGACACAACTTCGATCCCATTCATGTCTTTATTGATAATCAAATTTTCAATTTCCTCCGACAAACTATGTTTGGCTTTGTCTCTTGTGTATGTCAATCCGTATTCTAGGTCGGGTATGACAGCAAACAACCTCTTTGCATTTTTATCATCCAGCATTGGTTCTCTTTTACCTTTTAGCCATGCCGAAATTTTGACCATAGTTTCTGATATTTTTAAATCAAGCTTTTCTACTTTTGACGTCAAAAATTTTGCTTCCGAATTTTTTTGGTCAGTTGTTTCGATGAGTCCCGGTAATGATCCCAATCTAGCCACTTTTATCGACATTTCTTCGTCAAAATTCAAAAACTTTTCAAATTCTTTACCGTCTATCTTCGGTACCAATTTGTCCACCCATCCTTCCAAAGTTGTCAAGTCTTTCTCTATTTCACTATATAGCGCGTCAAAATCTTCTTTTTTCAAAATATCATCCAAGTTCCATTTTAAGTTCATCCGTCTATTTTACTATCATTTCCTTTCCACAGCAAACCAACGTTCCTCCGCCTGCTTTTGTCACCGTTACCTCATTTCCACAAACAGTACAATAATATTTCTCTCCAATCTTTTTAACACTCATATTTCATTAAACATTTAATTAAAACAATTATAGCCCCATCCTTGTCAAAGGAGGGGGTTGGGGGTAGATTGAAATTTTTGCCTTCGGTATTCCCACATCACTATTCCCGCAGTTACGGATAAATTTAGACTTTGTACCATCCCCAACATTGGTATATATATTTTTTCATCAGCACCCTCAGCCGCCATTTTAGAAATTCCTCTATGTTCATTCCCAAACACAAAAGCATTTTTTTCACCACCAAATTCGATATTATGCAAATCTTTTGCATTTTCATCCAAAATAGTTGCATATATTTTATATCCATCTCTCTTTAGTTTTGCATAACACTCTTCAGTAGACTTAAAAATTTCAAAATCCAGCCACTTGTTGGCCGAGCTAGACGATGCTTTGCCTACTTTTTTGGGATTAAAAACCTTTTCTTGATCAAAAATAATATATATTTTCCCAAATCCAAAACAATCGGCCGATCGCCATACTGCCGCTGCATTGTGTGGATCATGAATATCTTCCAATACAATTATCCCCTGATGTCTATTGTTTTTAACACGTTCAATTTTTATTTGTCTTAAAGTTTTTTCCATTATCTATTATCCTCCTATTTTTACTATTACCCACTTTCCATTTTCTCTTTCTATTTTTGCACTAGATTCTTTTAACTTTTCAATATCGTGTACTGTATTTTTTGTTTTAAAATCATTACTTCCCATTTCCCAAATTTCTCTGTAATTTTCTAATTTCAAATTTCTTTTAATTCCTTCCATTTCCGTTTTCGGTGTCGACCACAGTACATTCTTTAAACTAAATAAATTTACAATCAATAATAATACCAACCATCTTTTTTTATTTTTCATAAAATCGACCGTAATTATGGCCAAAATTGGTACTATAGCTACCAAGTATCTCGGCCAAAAATCAATCAAGGCACACATCCCTAGCCATCCACCTGCAAGTAGCAAATAATATATACTCTCCAGATTATTTTTTGAAAATGAATTTCTCATCATTATTATTATTGCAACAGGGAACAAAAACGACCATTCATTTACTGTCATCCACACACGTCCTTCACCCCGAACCTGATTAAATTTGTCAATAAAAATATATCCAAAAATATTTAACGGGTGGGCTACTGCTCCCGAATTTTTCCAAAATTCAATTACTTTTCCATGGAGTCGTATCCATGGAATTGGATTTGGGTGCGCCAAAAAATAGCATGTATAAGCTAATACATACCCCATTGGGATTGCCAGTATAAATACAAGTATTTTTATTTTTGATTTTGTTTTTTTATACAAATAGTACATTCCCACCATAGCTACCATTGGTACAAAAACACCAATTTTAACACCCATCATTAAACCCAACATTACTCCTGCCAGCATATAATTTCCCATAAACAGACAAGCAACATGCGCCAACAAAAATACTGCCTGAGGCAAATCCAACATTGTCATTCCTATTTGTGCCACAATCAGTGGGTTTGTCATTACTAACAACAATACCCATAATTTTTTTGTTATTTTGTAAGCCAAAATTAACAAAATTGCATACCACCCCCAGCTAGCCCAATATGGGTTACCCAAATATTTTGCTGCAGCTCCGTACCAATACTTCCCCAACGGTGGCACCCAATAGTCTACATTAAATGGATTTTCCCCGTTTACTAGCCGGTATCCAATATAGCGATAAACTCCTTCATCACCAATCACTCTTTTGCTGTTTGGTATATTCCATTGCGAAGTATAGTAAAAATTTTCCCAATATATAGGGTCAAATTTATATACAAATGTCCATCTAAAACAAAACCCAATTACCACCAAGGCTATTACTATCATGCTCCATAAAACTACTTTTTCTCTCATTTTTTCATTATATATAAACTTGTCTCATTATTAATTGGCAATGATTCAACTACCTTTCCTCCAAATTGTTTAATTTCCCACAGTGACGAGTTTTCGATATTATTTTGATTCTCATTCTTATCTATAACCATCAACTCCTCAATCTCTTTATAGTTTTCCACTGTTCCCAAATTAATATTATCTATTTCTAGTAAATATCGTAGTGAATAAAATCGACTATCACCATTCAATAAATTGACAACATTTATTTTACCTCTTGGTTTTTGAGAAATAATCGCTTTTGTTTTTACCAAATCTTTATATGTCCAATTATCAGGCATCCAGGCCGATTGTTTTTGATTTATTATTCCAATTGTTGACCATATTACAATTCCGATCAATATAAAAATATTTACTTTAGACTTTATTTTTACACTCCATATCAGTAACAACAATGGAATATATGTCAAATAATCATGAGTCAAAATACCTCGTTTTTTGTCACCTACCATTAACCACAAAAATATTGTTCTTAAATTATAAAAATTATTTCGAATGTCAAAAATAATTAATGGTAAATACCCCAACAATATTCCAAGCAAAAAAATCCATACTGTTTTTTTATTTTTATAAAAAACATATATCGTGCTTAATCCCAAAATGGGAACAAATTGAAAATGAAACTGTAAACACAATCCCGCCATCAATCCTGCCATCATTGTCCACCACCATTTGCCATTTTCTACTCTCACCATAAAATACATAAAAATTGGCATCAAAAATAGTAAAAAATTCGGGTTCCAAATAAAATTTGAGAATTCAATTGTTATGGGCAAAAAACAATATAGCAATGCTCCTAACCAAGCGGCTTTCTCATTGGCCAATATCATTATCGTTTTAAACAAAAACCACATCCCTATCCATCCCAAAATAACCATCAACCAACTAATATTTATCACATCCCAATTTCCCAACAAACCCAAACCAACCAATAAATAATAAATTGCTGGTCCTTGGAAAAAATGCCGTCCGTCAACCATAGGGGATGCCGATGGTCCAATCAAAGTTAATTCTTTATTGTTCCAAATTTCCCGTGCTCTGGTCATAAACAAACCCTGATCCATCGAAAAATTTATTCTATTCTCAATATTCCATAGTCGTAATCCCAAAAAAATGAGAATTAATAATATTATGTAAGTTGTTTTCCTCCCTGCCCTGCCTGCCCGCCTCTGGAGGGTCAAGGGAAAGGGTTTATTCCTTGCTTTTACCATAATTGACCATTAATCTATCGTAAATATTTTTTGCCGTTAGCTCATCCCAATTTTCTTTATTATCAATATAAATGTTGTATTTATTTTTACTGATGGTTTCACCTTTGGGGCATGCATATTTGTTTCCATCACAAAAACTAATTTTAGTTGCTGCATTATCAATTCTATTTTCTCTGTAATACAAATAAAAAATTGGCAGCGACACCATATCCGACTCTTTATATTGTTCAAACTTAAACTTTCCTACATATTTTTCATCTATTGTCTTTTTAATCTCCAAAATATCTTTCGACTGACTTCGATTTAATACAATATTTTGCCAATTTTTTATCCCCGCCAAAATCACAACTGTCGACAAAATAATTAATCCAACATATTTGTTCAATTTATAGTATTCCAACACTATCTGTGAGCAAATTAGCACAATCATTCCATGAAATGCAATCATATATTCTCGCGATCTTACTCCTTTATAATTTCTCATTAGCAATACTTCAATCAACAGTGTCACCATCAATATCCACTCAAATTTACTAATCTTAATTTTTTTAATTATCAATATTGCTCCCAAACATATCCAAACATATCCAAAATTATTTATTCCCACTGTTACACTTCCAAATAGTTGTGGCCAAAAATCCCGTATTTCTGTCAACCAGCGTACTGGTACATAAAATTTATTTACTCCAACGGTGTAGTATTCAATTACACTATTTATCCATACTCCGTTTCTTTTTATATCAAAAATAATTATCGGTATAAATGTCATTAACAATCCTCCTGCCATACTCATTCCCCAATATACTCTTTTTGTTAAGCTAAACTTATTGACCAAAATTATTGCAAGTGGTATAGCCAGTAGTCCCAATGACTGAAAATGAAAATTGATCGACAATCCTACTCCTATTCCAACCATTGCTCCCCATTGCCATTTTTCAGTATCAATTAATTTTTTTGTCCCATACCATGTCAGTGCACTACTAAAACCAACTATTACTGTGTTTAGCATGTCAGGTGAATTTTCCACCATACCAACTGCCACTGCTGCCATAACCCCTGCCATCCACCCTCCAGTAAAATAATACAAAATAACCGAAACTACCGACATTAGTCCAAATCCAATCCACGGTCCATTTATGTTCGGCGTAACTTTCTCCCAAAACATTATTAGCCAGTGATACCATGGTCCAAAATTAAATGGCCCGGCTGATGATGGTGATCCGATTTCAGGCCAAATTTTGTTTTGTATGGCATACATTGCCATAATGACATCTCTTGCTTGATCTTGATTTAGTACCCATCTTGTTTCAAAGCTCCAAAACCTCCAAAAAACTGCAACCAAAATTATTAGTATCCACCAATATTTTTTACTCCCCATCTTTAGGAATTTCAATACCACTTGGAATTAATTTAGAGAATTCATTTTGAAGTGCTTCCAAATCCATAAATTTTACGTCAGTTGGGGGTACAAAGTCAGAATCTGAAACTGAGGCAGGGGAGCAGTCGTAATTAAATTCCTTTCCCAAATCCAGTGACCCATTGGCCAGTTTTTGTGTCTCAGCTTTTTGATCTTCTGTTACTTTCATTTTCATCCCTTGTTCTTTTGTTTTAGGATTCCACAAATAGGTCCACTCTCCATCAGAAATAATTTCCATTGATGTTTCCGAATTTCCAATATTTAATGAAGTCACACTTTGTCTAAATTTATTCCCTTTTATCAACATTGTTCCGTTTGATTTATCTCCTTCATTTTCTCCTTTCCAAACACATTTTTGTTCTTTTCCCAAACCCAACAATTCTTTTATTGAAGTTTTTTTATTCTCAACTTTATTTTCTAGCTTATCCTTAACACCACAAGCACTCAAAACAAAAACACATATCATTATTGTTGTTATATATTTTTTCATTAATAGAATAATATCACTAATTCTTTTAATTAAAAATTTGGTCTCACCCCGCTCCTCCACCACCGCCTCCTCCACCACCGCCTCCACCACCCGAAAACCCGCCCGATGATCCAGCACCAGAAGCACCATATCTTGACATTGCCGTAGTTGAAATCGCCCCGATCGCATTTGATATTTCTGAAAAATCAGAAAAACCATTTAATCCTGAGCCTGCCGAAGGACCCCAATACATAACTCCTACTGATTTATCAACTTCATTGAATTTAACCGGTAATGCCGCCAAAGCCTTGACTGATACTCCCAACACTGTTCCATACACTAGATACTTTTCCCACAAAATAATCGAATCAATCGGGTAATTGACGGTTTGTTTATATTCCTCCAAATGTTTTTTAAAAGCGATCCATTTTGCTGTCTCTACACTTCCTTTTTCTGTTCTTTTTTCTCCATGAACACTCATTACAATTATTATCACCAAATACAAAAACAACAACAATATTCCCCCAAATTGAATTACTATTAATATCTCATTTACCCCAATAATTATATTTTGTATCAACAAAAAAATTTGACTCCCAAACAACAAAAACATCAACATCAATTCATTATATTTTGTACTCAGTTTATGAGCCGTCATGTCAAAATATCCTTCTTTCAAATTTTCTTTTAAAGTTTCTTCTTTTAAATCTTTAAAAAATTCATATGCAGCTGTTCGATTAGACTGACACCAAATAGAAATTTCACCCAAACTAATTTTTTCTTCCCCCATTCTATCCAAAAAATTTATAACCTTCTTCTGTATTCCGCTTGGCACATTTTTATTTTCAATTTTTTCCAAATAATATTCATATTTTTTAAAAATAAAGCCAATTTTTTCATTACTTCTTGTCATTTTATAAAATCTATTTTGTATCAGCGACAAAATTGTGGCCGTAAACGCATTTGGTGTTAGCTCTTTATTAGCCTTTATCAGCTGTTCTACTTGTGCCGGGTCAATATTACTTGGGGGTTCCCAAATTCTCCCTGATAGTGTAATTTGCGGCAGTTTGCTTTCTTTCTGGTATTTCCAAAATTCAGCAAATTTTTTAAAAAATATTTTTGTCGATATCAAAAATATTAATATTGAAATTATTCCCAAAATATTTCCTAAAGCTGACTTGTTTTTCTTGTCGGTAATTGTTTTTTCAATAAATAAATTTTCGTTTGCCACAATTTCTTCTTTTGTTAAATTTCCTATTACTCCTTTACTAAAAACATTTTTTGGCATCAATATTCGTCCTTCAAAAAACGTTTTAGGTGGTAATTTTGCTACTGAAAAATTTACAAAATGGTTTTTCTCCCCTCTTGTCAAAGAGGGGTCGGGGGAGATTGATACAACCGCTTCCAATGGTCCATGGCCCCAAGCTTGTATTGCTTTTGGTAAGTCTATTTTTACATTAATATTATTTTGAGTTATTTCCCAATCATTTCCAACAAACTTCCAATAAAGTTCAGCCACATCTTGATGTAAAGTTATCGCATTATCAATTTTATAGCTTAGTTTAAAATTTTTTATTGTATCGTTTGCTCTGTAAAACCATTTTATATAATATCTATCTGCTTCTTCTAATACAAAAAAATTATTTGGCACATTGTCTTGTTTGGCTACTTTTTTATAGCAAATTTCTTCATCACAAACTTTAAAATTCGACAAATTGTATTTTTCTCCTCTTTCTCCGGTTCTATTTATATACTGATATGCAAAAGTATAACTACCATTAAAATCATATTGTCTATTTTCTTCAATAGCCATTGATCCATCGCTGTTTATTGTTGCTCCAATGTCAACACTATTTATACTGTATGACTTATCCGCCGCACCCACCCCACTTGCACATACAAACATCATAAACAAGAACATAACAATTCTTTTCATTTATTAATTATATCCCCTCTTGTCAAAGAGGGGGCAGGGGGAGATTGAAAAAGTTGATATAATAATCCATGCCCACAAAAATCAACAAACCAAAAACCGAAGAATTCAAAATAAACGGTGAAGATTTATTAAAAAAAGTCAAAGAATTAATTCATCAAGGCAACATCCGTAAAATTACAATTAATAGCAAATCAGGCCAAGAAGTGTTGTCTTTTTCCCTAACTTTTGGTGTTGTTGGTGCTGCCATTTTACCACCTCTCGCAGTCGTTGGAACCATCGCCGCCCTCCTTACCGAGTGCACTGTCACAATCGAACGCGAGTCATAATTTTCAGCCATTTTTCAGCTTTGGGCTTATACTATATATAATGAAAATTCTAGTTGTCGAAGATGAACATCAAATTGCCCAATCCCTCAAAAAAGGTCTAGAACAAGAAAAATACACCGTTGATCTGGCCTTTACTGGTACCGATGGTTACGATTTGGCTTCATCCGACGATTATAGTCTAATTATTCTTGATCTAATGTTGCCAGGTATTGACGGCCTTACTATTTGTCAAAAACTTCGATCAAATAATATCCACACTCCAATTTTAATTCTTACTGCCCGGGGTCTTACGGAAGATAAAATTACGTTACTTAATACTGGGGCCGACGATTATCTGACTAAGCCTTTTTCCTTTGAAGAGCTACTTGCTCGTATTCGTGCACTCATTCGTCGACCCAAAGATATTATTACCTCAATTGTTTCTGTAGGAAATTTATCGCTCGATACAGTTAATTTTAAAGTTACACTTAACAAACAAGAAATTAAGTTGTCATCACGTGAGTTTACTTTACTTGAATTCCTGATGCGCAATGCTGGCGTTGTCCTAACCAAGGAAAAAATAATTTCCCGACTGTGGGATTATGACAGTGAAGTTTTACCAAATACTGTTGAAGTATATATTCGTAATTTACGTCAAAAAATAGGTAAAAACTATATTGAAACTTTACGTGGCTTTGGTTATAGATTAGCAAATAAAAATGTTTAAAAAAGCTCGACTTCAATTAACTTTGTGGTACTTGTTAATTATTATGTTGGTTAGTTTATTTTTTTCAGTGGCAATTTTTAATTTAATTTCATTTGAAATTGACAAATTTGCCTCACGTCCTCAGTTTCGTCGGCCTGAAATTGAAATAGATATTGGTTTTATAGCTGAGAGTAAACAACGCTTAATTACTTCACTTATTTACCAGAATTTAATTATATTAGTTGTTTCTGGTAGCCTTAGTTATTTTTTGGCAGGCAAAACTCTAAATCCAATTGCCAAAACCATCGAAGAACAAAAAATATTTATTTCTGATGCCTCCCACGAATTACGAACACCTTTAACGGCTCTAAAATCAACTTTTGAAGTTGCTTTACGTGACCCAAAACTAACTATGGCTGATGCCAAAAATAACCTAAAAACAGGTATCAACGAGGTCGACAAATTAACCAATCTAACCAATTCCATGCTCCGACTTTCTCATTTAGAAAATGGTAATGGTTTACAGCATGTTTCTATCAACCTAAAAACAATTTCAAATAAAGTTGTATCTCGATTATTAGCCAAAGCAACTGCCAAAAAAATAAAAATTATTAACAAAACAAAAAACATCTCTATAACAGGAGATCCATTATCTATTGAAGAGTTGTTCGAAATAATTGTTGATAATGCAATTAAATATTCCAGCAATAGCACAATCAAAATCAATTCAATAAAAAACAAAATAATAATTACAGATCAGGGATTAGGAATTTCTCAAAAGGATTTACCCCATATTTTTGACCGATTTTACAGGGCCGATAATGCTCGAACCAAAAGTAGTGACGGTGGCTACGGTCTCGGTCTCCCTATAGCCCAAAAAATCATGGACAAACACGGCGGCAAAATTCTTGTTGACAGCAAACTAAATTCCGGCACTACTGTCACCTTGGCTTTCAAACAATAATCTCCCTTTTTTTTAAAATCAGATATAATCACAGTATATGACAGAACTAGTACAAAATCTCAATGAACAAGTAGTTACCCAATTCAAACCCCATATTGAGGGGTTAATAAATAATTTAGTTGAACGAAACATAGATCTCAACGATATGGGTAGAGCTATTCATGAGTATGATAGTGATTTAGCAAGTGTTAACAGTCGAAGACTTGAAGTTGCGGGCAGGGGTTATGATAAACAAACAAACCGCGGCGAATTATGTCTTTGGGATATAGATTATAGTAAACCCAATTATCCAACCAAAATGGTTTATGTTGATTATTCACTTCAAGGCAGTGGTTCACGAGTTGACTCCATTACTGCTTGGCCAACAGTCTGTCCTAGTCAAGAAACAGACGATGCATTTTTAGACAGAATCGGGCCACAGCTTGATGTCATGGTTCAAGAAAGGGAAGATATAAAACAGAAATAATAGTGTGACCTGGGTATGTCATCTTTAATTTGTGAAAGAGATAAAAATGTTGTCAGTTGCCAAAACTGATATTCAAAATAAAATTTATACTATTCGTGGGATTCAAGTTATGTTGGATTCGGATTTGGCTGTACTTTATGGAATACAAACAAAAGTTTTTAATCAATCAGTTAGAAGAAATAAAGACAGGTTTCCAAAGGATTTTTGCCTTCATCTCACAAAAGAGGAATATCGCTTATTGAGGTCACAAATTGTGACCTCAAACTTGATATCGCAAATTGCGATATCAAAGGGTAAAGGTGGTCGTCAATATCGACCCTTTGTCTTTACCGAGCAAGGTGTTGCCATGCTCTCTGGAGTTTTGAAAAGTAAAATAGCAGTTCAAATTAGCATTCGAATAATGTCCGAGTTTGTGGCCATGCGAAAAGTAATTCAAACAAATTCCATAATTTACTCTCGGCTTGAAAGGCTTGAACAAAAACAGATTACTACTGACAAAAAATTTGATCAAATATTTGATGCATTATCCGATCCAAATATGGTTCCGAAACAAAAAATATTTTTTGACGGACAAGCTTTCGACGCGCACAAATTTGTTTCCGACATTATTCGATCTGCAAACTCAGAAATTGTGTTAATTGATAATTTTGTTGATGATACTGTTTTGTCACTTTTTATAAAGCGAAAAGAAAATATTAAAGTCACTATATATATTAAAAATATATCTAGAGAATTAATAAACGATTTAAGCAAATTTAATTCCCAATATTCACCAATTGAAATCAAAGAATTCGACTTATCACATGACAGATTTTTAATTATTGATCATAACTTTATTTATCATTTTGGTGCATCTTTAAAAGACCTTGGTAAAAAATGGTTCGCCGTTTCACGCTTTGACAATCAAGCCATTAAATTACTACAAAAACTGTAGTACTATTCAGCTCATCTTCAGAATATAATTTAATAATAATCCTATGAAAAAGAAGCTATTAATAATTTTGCCTATCATCGGCATAATTTCCTATTTTGTTTATCAACAGTTTTTTACAACCAAGACTTCAGCTCCAAAATATACTACGGCTACCGCCACTAAAGGAACTCTGGTCGTTTCCCTCACGGCCTCAGGTTCAGTCGCCACCAGCAACAGTCGAACTGTCACCACCACTGCCTCGGGAGTTGTCAAAAAAATTTATGTTAAGGAGGGCCAAAAAGTTAGTACCGGTACTCCAATCATGGAAATCGACCTTGATTTAGATGGTCGTCAAAAACTTCAATCAGCTTATTCTTCCTATTTGTCGGCACAAAATTCACTAAAAACTACTCAAGATAAATTATATTCTCTTCAGAGCGATTTGGTTAACACCACCAATATTTTTAATAACCAATTTTCCATGATGTCTCCCGATGACCCAAATTATATTCAAAAACACAATTCAGTTTTAACCGCTCAAACTACATACGATAATTTATCAAAACAAATAATCCAACAAAACACTGCTCTCGAAGCATCCCGATTGGCGTATCAATCTGCCGGAGCTGTTGTCTATTCCCCAATTTCAGGAACTATTGGTTCTATTTCTTTGTCACCTGGCATGATTTTAAATCCTACTAGCAGTGCCTCAAATAGTAGTAATATTGAAAATAAAATTGCAATTGTCAAGACCAATGCCACACCATCAATCACTGTCTCGTTAACCGAAATCGATGTCCCCAAAGTAAAAGTTGGCAACAAGGTTACCGTTACTCTCTCTGCTTTTTTTACAAAAACTTACACTGGCAAAATAGTTGCCATTGATACCACTGGCACTGTCTCTTCAGGTGTTGTTTCATATCCTGTTACTATCACTCTCGATTCCGGTGCTCCCGATATTTTTGCCAATATGTCAGCTACCGCCAACATTTTGACTGATTTTAAAGATAATATTTTAATTGTTCCAAACGGTGCAATTATTTCACAAAATGGCGAAAATTTTGTAAGAGTCCTAAAGGAAAATATTTTAACAAATTTACCTGTAGTTACGGGTTTAATTAGCGATACAGAAACAGAAATAGTATCAGGAATTGACGAAGGTCAATCTGTCGTTACTGCAGTAACGACGTCCTCTACAACCAAAACAACAACGTCCGCCACATCTGTGTTTGGTGGTCTGGGGGGTGCAGGCAGAACTATGGGGCGTTAACTTTATGATTAAATTAAATAAAATTTCAAAAATTTACAGTAATGATGGTGTCACTACCACTGCGTTAAAATCAATTTCGTTTGAAATAAAAAAAGGGGAGTTTGTTGCTATTATGGGCCCTTCAGGTTCCGGCAAATCAACTTTAATGCATATTTTAGGCGCTCTGGACTCTCCAACCTCCGGAGAGTATTTTTTAGACGACCAAAATATTTCCAAATTACGTGATGATGATTTGGCCGAAATTCGAAATCAAAAAATAGGTTTTGTTTTTCAGTCTTTTAATTTATTACCTCGAACTTCTGCACTTAAAAATGTCATGTTGCCAATGGCATATGCTGGGATATCTGCCGATATTAGGGAACAAAAAGCAATTGAATTGCTAAAATTAGTTGATTTGTCAGACCGAATTAATCATCTAAGTAATCAATTGTCAGGTGGTCAGCAACAACGTGTTGCCATTGCTCGGGCGCTTTCTATGAATCCAAAAATAATACTGGCCGACGAGCCAACTGGCAATATTGCTTCAGATCAAGCCGAAGGTATAATGAAAATTTTTGAAAATTTACACCGTGAAGGTCGGACTATTGTCATGATTACTCACGAACCCGATATTGCCGCCCACGCCAAACGTATTATCGTCATTCGCGATGGTTCTGTAACGGAGGATCATAAATCATGAAACTTTTTGAAATAATTATTGAATCATTTGCCACCCTCAGTCTCAATAAAATGCGTACCGGTCTTGCCGCACTTGGGATTATAATTGGTATTGGATCAGTTATTGCCTTAATTTCTATTGGTCAGGGAAGCCAACAATCTATTCAAAATCAAATTCAATCGTTGGGCGCAAATTTATTAACAATTTCTCCTGGTGGTGCCCGCTCAGCTGGAGTCCAGTCTGCTCCAGGCAGTAATACTAGCTTAACTTTAGCCGATGCACAGACTATTTCTTCATCATCAAAAATAACTACTATCAATAGTGTTTCACCAGAATATTCAAAACGTTTCCAGCTTATTGCTGGGGCCAATAATTCTAATACCAACGTTATTGGTGTTTATCCAACTTACGAGACTATACACAAATTAAGCCTATCTACAGGCAATTTCATCAGTACTCGTGATATCGATTCTATGAGCAAGGTTGCTGTTTTAGGTCCAACCACAGCTACGAATTTGTTTGGTGATGGGGTGGATCCGGTAGGACAGAGTTTTAGAATAGGGAAACAAACTTTTAAAGTAGTTGGAGTAACAATAGCCAAAGGTGGCAGTGGATTTAATAATCCCGACGATATGGTTTATGTTCCCTTATCAACCATGCAAAAACAATTGGCAGGGGTAAATTATTTGTCATCAATAGCAGTCGAGGCAATATCTTCTGAAGTCATGGTTCAAGCTCAAGACGAATTAGGGTATTTATTATTGGATCTCCATCACAAAACACTACCAACAGAAGCTGACTTTACTATCATGTCACAACAAGAAATTCTTAGTACTGTTTCTCAAGTTACCGGAACTTTTACAACATTATTAGGTGGAATTGCAGGAATTTCTTTATTAGTTGGTGGAATAGGAATTATGAATATCATGTTAGTTACTGTGACTGAACGCACTCGTGAAATTGGTTTGCGAAAGGCTTTGGGTGCCAAAAAGAAAACAATTATCACCCAATTTTTGGTTGAATCTGTTATCCTCACTTTTTTTGGAGGTATTGTAGGTATGATTTTTGGAATATCTGTTTCTTATGTATTATCAAGTTTTATGGGTTTTCCAGTATCCATTTCACCCAGCGCTATTTTGTTGTCTATGGGTGTGTCGGGGGTTATCGGCATAGTTTTTGGTTTGTACCCCGCCCGCCGTGCCGCCAATTTACAACCGATCGAGGCATTACGATGGGAATAATACAGCCAATTTTCAGAAATAAAAAATATAATATATATAATTAAAAATTAAATATAATCGTGAAAACAAACACAATAATTTTGGTCGTGGTTTTAATGTTAGTTGTTGGAGGAGGGTCTTTTGCTGTTGGCTACAAAGTTGCACAAGGTAAAAATTCTATTGGATCTATTGCTCGCAATGGTACAGGTCAAATGATGGGTCGAGGTAATGATGATAGTCGTGGCCAAGGTCAACAGGTTGGTGGTATGATGCGTGGCAATCGTCAAATTGCCGGTGAGGTTATATCTCTCGACGACAAAACAATGACTGTAAAAATGCCCGATGGTTCAAGTAAAATTATATTGCTATCATCAACAATGACTGTTAGTAAATCAGTCGAAGCTCCAAAAACTGATCTAAAAGTTGGTTCCAAGGTTGCTGTTTTTGGTGCACAAAACACCGATGGTTCCCAAACCGCCACTACAATTGAATTAGATCCTAAATTTTTAGGTCAAACTCAAAATTTGGTTCCCACAGTCAAAAAATAAAATGACAATTTTATAGAGACGTTCTATAGAACGTCTCTATAATTAAGTGATTATTTTCCCCTTCGTCTGCAAATTCCACAATTTTTCATATACTCCACCTTGGGTAATCAATTCATCATGCTTACCTATTTCGACAATTGTTCCCGCTGCCAAAACCACAATTTCATCAGCATCACGAACTGTTGAAAATCGATGAGCCACGATAATTACTGTTCTAGTTTTTGAAACTTCTTCCAATGCTAATTGAATTTGTTTTTCTGACTCAGAATCCAAATTCGAAGTTGCCTCGTCAAACACTAATACTTTGGGATCTGTCAACAAAGCCCTCGCAATTGCCAATCTTTGTTTTTGTCCACCAGATAGTTTTACTCCTCGTTCACCCACCTCAGTCTCCCAACCTTTAGGTAAGTGTTCAATAAATTCCAAAATATTGGCCTGAGTCGCAGCATTCTCAATTTCTACTTGCGTTGCTTCTTCCCGTCCATAGGCCAAATTAAACTTAATTGTATTATTAAATAGAACAGGTTCCTGTGGTACTACCGATATAATCGATCGCAAATCAGTTTTACGTAGTTTTTTTATATCAACTCCGTCAATTAAAACGACACCCTTACTTGGGTCATAAAAACGTAACAATAGTTTAACCAGTGTCGATTTTCCTGCCCCCGATCGACCCACAAATGCCACCTTGCTCCCAGCCTTAATTGTCAAATTAATCCCATCCAAAATTTTTTGATTATTTTTTGGGTAAACAAATCCAATATTTTTAAACTCAATTTTACCCTTAGTTGCCACCATCTTTTTAGGTTTATTAATTTCTTTCACCGTTGTTTCGTTATCTAAGATATTAAAATATATTTGCAAATCAACCGAGTGTTTTGCAATATTTCTGATTTGTGAGAAAAGATGGAAAAATTGAAAATGGATTGATGTCACAAAACCAGAAACAAGTACCAAGTCACCAATTGTTAATCCGTGATTAAGTTTCAACACCCCCAAGTATAAGATCAATAGCATTCCACTCGCCGATAGTGTGCCTACTGTAATATCCATCATTCTAAAAGTATTTGCAAAACTCCACACATTTTTATTCCACTCGATAAATTTATCTGCCAATCGTTTTTGCTCCTTTTTCTCAGCCGCAAAATATTTAACTGTATCGTAATTAATCATTGTGTCGGTAATTATTCCCGACACTTCATCTTCCGATTTATTAAATGCAGCTCTTTTTTTTAAATTAATTTTAACTAGCCAGTAAATTAAAACCATATTTGCCACAAACAGTCCCATCAATACAAATCCAATTGAAATATCAGCCTTAAATAAAAACCATGCCGCTATCGCTATATAAATAACTGTCCAATATATTTCTTGAAATACTGCTGTAAATATAGAGTCAATTGCTCCATCACCTCGTTTAAAGGCTGATATTAGTGCTCCTGTATTTTTATCAACATGATAAGCAAAATCCAGGTCTAATATTTTTTTAAATACACTTTCTCTTATTTGTTTTGACATTGGAATTTTAATTTTATCAGCCAAAAACCAAGTTAAAGCATTTATCAAATTTACTCCAATTACTGAAACGCCAAATAATCCCAAATAAAAATATATTTTTTGTTGATCTTCCACAGCTGCATTATCCAAAATCATTTTCATTGTCCAAGGTCGCATCGAGTCAAGGATCACCGAAAAGGTATTAACCGTCATAAAAGCCGCCATTTCTAGCTTGTAAAAACCCAAAAAGTAGACAAATCTCCTAATCACGTTCATGGAAGCCAATTATACAAAAATACCTATACGTTGGCAATAATCAAACTATACTTTCGATCTTCCTTTCATGTAACTATGTTTTAATCTTCGTGAGACCCACTCTTTCACTATCTCAACTTTAGGATTAACAAAAATTTGATCACGATTTATATTTAGCCATTTTAAATTTTCATTATATTCTTGTTGTACTTGAGCTTTACTAAATCGACCTTTATCATAAGATGGTGGCCAAAAGATAAACCTCCCTTTTGGTACAGGAAGATCTTTACCCTTATTGTACTTTTCTATTTGTTCTTTGATAAAATCAGCCACTTCTGTTTGAATATTGGCAAAGTCATCTTTTGAATAACTAAATGTATTTCCTAATTTTTCTAAAAAATTAGTTACCTCTCGTGATTTATATGCATCATTTAACTCGCCGTCTACTTTTTTTTTGCCAATATCTGCAACAGTTTCTTCCATTGCTGCCGTTGCTTCTTCAATCTTAGTAGCAACAGCACTAAGTTTTAATGTGATTTCACCCCTTTCTCTAACTTCACGGCCAATTTTAGCAAGTGTTTCTTCCTTTATTCTTTTTATTAACTCTTCCCCAATTATTTTATGAGTATTTTTTAATGCCTCCAGTTCAGTTGTTAATAACCTATTTGTTGGTAAAAGAGATACTTGTTTTGCTAGTTTATCAGTACTGCCAGTACCAGTAATAGTTCTAATATTGCTAATCTCCATTATTGTAATGGCCAACAGTTCGGTTTGTACCAATTTTTTCAATTCATCAGGTAATTCTTTGTAGTATTTAGTCTCCATAAACCTTACTACTGCTTCTCCCGTCGAAGTTGGTTGTAGGGGTGAATCAACATTTACTTTTATCCATTCGCCTCGAGCAGATTCTCGATCATTGCTGGAAGAAAAAGTATTATCAATAACTCTATTACCAGTCAAATGAACTAATGTTTTTATGTCACGTTTTCCGTTATGCTCTTCTTTAATTTTTTTATTTTCAATTACACTATTAATAACATCTCTGACTTGACCAAGTTTTTCACCCTTAAGTGCATTAAGTAAGTTTCGATTATTTCTATTTTCACATCGTGACATTGCCACCAAAGTTTTTTCAATAAAATTTACATCATCCAAATTTTTATCAAAATATTCTTCAAATACGTTTAATACAGTTGCCATATTAGCTATGTCTGGCCGGGCACCAATTACCAACAACGCCATTTCCAAATCACCATTTTCTGGTTTTAAAGCTTCCATTATTACTCCCATTCCAAACGCATCGTGTCGTGCCACCATGTCTTCAGTTTCCATTTTACTGGCTGCAATTTTGCCTATAACCTCAAGACTATCTGTTTCCAATAATTTTAATTCATCCTCTGTCGCCAAAATTCTATCTGCACCTACAGTATTAAATTGTCCGTCTAAAAAAAATTGTCCAGTCAGTTCATCTTGAGGTTTTGCTTTTTTTGATTTTATTCCAATTGATTCTTGAAATTTTTTATATTTGGTATACGCGTCTCTTCCCTGTTGTATTGGATTATCTTTGTCACGATGATCATTTGCAACCTCAAAAGCAATTATTTTTAAACTTAAATTACTCAAAATATCATTTGGCTCTCTATTTATTACATCTTTCGCCGAGTCTATATTTAGGATAGGAGCATTACTTTTTTTATCATCTTTTCCCATATAAAATTCATTATACAACTAATCCCGCTATTACCGCAATTACATACAACAACCCCAAAATTTTAAAAAACACTTTTTTATTTTTTTCTTCTCGCCACAATATCAGCAATCCTAATCCGCCACTAGCCGATAGTCCCGAGATTACCGATGCAAAACCAATTGTTCCATTTAAATACAATTCAGTAATAGTCACTGATGCTGCACAATTTGGTATCAATCCAATCAAAGCAGTTACAAATACATTATCAAGAGCTGTTAACTCAAATCGTGATAATAATATATTTAACACTAAAGTAGTAACAAATATAAATCCAAAAATATTAGCCGTGTGTACAATTGGGTGCCAAAAAATTTCTTTTACATTAAAGGTTTTAGATTTACATGATGACGAGTGACCACAACAGGCAATTTCGTTTAACACTACTTCATGATGGTGTGACTTGCTGTCATGCCCCTCGATCACTGCCTCAATATGATCCACCGTTTTATGCTGTTCTTTTTTAAAAATAAAATCAACCACAAAACCCGCAACTAATGCGATTACTATTTTTGTTCCTATTATCGGCCAAATCAAATGCATGCTTTCAGGCCGAGACAAAATTATTGGTATTGCCTCATCCGATGTAGACAAATACACTGCCAACAATGTCCCCATCGTTACCAGTCTTTGTGTATATAGAGCTGTGGCAACCACCGAAAATCCACATTGAGGAAATCCACCCGAAATTGCACCCACAATTGGTCCACTTTTACCCGCCTTCCCCACCCATTCTCGAATTTGATCGCCATACTTGTATTCAATCAATTCAATTCCAATATAAATTATTAGTAAAAAGGGGACAGCTCTCAAACTATCATTTAATGCATCCCAAAATATTTCCATCATAATTTTTTACAGTTAACACATAAACCAAAAAATTCCAAAGAATGTTGTAAAAAACTAAATTTTGATTTTTTTTGAAAATCACTTTGTAATTCATGCATTCTTTTTTCATCTTTTTTTGGTAAATCAATTCGTTCTATTTCCTTACATTTTAGGCAGATTAAGTGGTGATGATGATCTTCTTGGGATTCATATCTTACAACGCCATCACCAATTTCAATGATTCTTACCAATTGTTCTTCTTTTAGTTTTGCCAAAGTTCGATATGTTGTCGCCCGGTCACATTGTTTTAACTTATCTTGAATTTCCCCCGCTGTTAGCGGGTGCGACGACTTTGCAACAATTTCAATTATTTTATCTTTTACTAACATGAAGTCAATTATAATGCGACACTGTCGCAATTACAAGGGTGATATCATTTACTATGCAAAAAGTCTTTGTAAATATTTTTTTAATATTGTGTATATTTTCTCCAATTTCAGTACAAGCTATCGGAGCGGGTGATAATGTTCCCACCTATGAGGCAAAAATAGTAAAAATAATCGAAGAGAAACAAATCGAATTAATGGGAACTTCTCAGCTTTATCAAAAACTTGAATTACAAATTATTTCAAACAATAGAGTTATTACCGTCGAAAATGGTAATCAACCATTAGCTAATATTATTAAGTATAAAATCAATGACAAGGTAATTATCAGTTCCTCGGGCAATCAAGAAAATTTAGACGAGTACGTTATTACCGATTTTAATCGAAGCGATGGGTTAATCATCCTTAGCGTAATTTTTATATTATCCATATTGGTAGTCGCTCGGGGCAAGGGCTTTTATTCAATTATTGGTATGTTGTTTACATTTTTTGTAATTTTTAAATTTACCTTACCCCAGATACTCAACAACAATAACCCTATTATAATTTCCATTCTTTCCTCCCTAGTCATCATTCCTGTTTCTTTCTATTTGTCACACGGATTAAACAAAAAAACTACTATTTCTATTATCGGCTCAATAATTACTTTAACTCTTTCCATTATTTTGGGTTCAGTGTTTATAAGACTAGGTCATCTTACCGGATTATCCTCCGAAGAAGCGGGTATGTTGTCGCTTGGTAAAACAAATTTGGATATGACTGGTATTTTGCTTGCAGGTATAATTATAGGAGCTTTAGGAGTTTTAGATGATGTAACTGTTTCTCAGTCTGCCATCGTGCAAGAGTTGTCTCAAACTGCCAAATTAACCAAGGTCAAAGATTTGTATTCCCGTGCCATGGTTATTGGAACTGACCATATCACATCAATGGTCAACACTCTTGTTTTGGCCTATGCCGGTGCCTCCATGCCTTTAATGTTAATGTTTGTAAATAATCCACATCCATTTGGCGAAATAGTAAACTATGAGTTAATTGCCGAAGAAATTGTTCGTACCTTAGTTGGTAGTATTGGTCTTGTTTTGGCAGTGCCAATAACTACCTTTATCGCTGCGAATTTGTATCAAAAAAAGTAATAATTACCTTTTGCCGGTTCCAAAAATAATACTAGTTGCCAACCCATCAACTCCAACCCCCACATAATTCCACCTAGTGTTTAACTGATTTTCATTATGAGGTTCATCTCCTGCATACATCCATTCAATTGTGTGCACTCCGTTTAGTTTGTATCCATGGCTAATGTTTTCACCTACATAAGTAAAACCTAGTTTATTAAATCCATCCTGTTTTTCCATATAATCGCTAAACCCTTTGTGTTGATCAACTGTTTTTATACTACTAAGATAAGCAGCTCTTGTTTGAGCAAAATTGGCCAGTTTGTCATCCCAAGTCAATATTTGCGATCCATGTACCTGTCGGTATTGGTTAAGGGCTTCCAATATTTCTTTTGGCGTTGCCATTATTTCGTCCTGTCCCACTTTTATTGTCCATGTCATTTCTCCTACTTGTTTTGATACTCCCCATGGATCCGAATCAGTTGGCGTTAGTGTTGGTTTAGGTTTTATTGTTGCCACCGCTACTGGCTTTTTTTGTAATACCATGTTGGCACGTATAGGAGCCAATGGTTCCGGAGTTGGTAATTGATACACAATTTCCTGCACTTCATTTTTGCCCGATTTATTTCTCCAAATAAAAAACCAATATACACTTAAGAGTTCAATCATTATTAAAAACATAAATCCCCAAATTACTTTTTTCATCGTATATCCAATTATAACTCAGTATATAATTGAATCTATATGACCGAAATAGAAATCAGAGGAAAAATTAGCAAAGAACAATTTGATAATTTATATAAATTACTATCAGAAACAGCAAAATTGGCCGATCATTATCATCGTCTATCTCTTGACCTATCGCCCGGTTTTGACCCAGCTACCAAAACTTGGAAAAATAGCAGTGGTACTGATATTCGTCTCAAAAAAAGTGATGATAAAGAAAAAATTTCAATCAAAACTGGCAATTTTCATGATTTAGAAAGAAAAGAAATTGAGGTTAAATTACAAACGGGCCAATTTTTAGGTGCCCTCGATTTACTCGAGACCATGGGCTATAAAACCGGCATGATTTATTTTTGGGAAAGCTGGGAATTTAATTATTTGGGCACTGAAATCAAATTATCAAAATATACTGAGGATTATTTTACTTTTGAAGTCGAAGGTAAAGAAAACAATGATGTTCACAATATTTCCGATAAACTGGAATTAATTGCATATACAAACGACCAATACCGACAAGCCATCGACTGGGAAAATCAAAACATTCATCAACTTTATTCACGAGAATTAGTTGAAAAAATATTGTCAGAAAAATTTATTTAATTCTTCCGCTAATAAATTCTCTAGTATTTTCCACCTCTAATGGCTCATCACTTTTATTTTTTTTATATTTAGTTACATTTATCAAAAGCAGTCAAATGCTTTTGTTCTGAGGCATTCATTAAGTTTGTAAAAACATTGGTAATATCAGAATAGTCGGCCACAGCAGGTAACAATTCTTCTCGATACAATTTTGCATTAGCAATCTCAGCATCAACTCCAATTTGACAATTTTCGGAAATTGTCGCTGCCACATTAATTTTTTTACTCCAATTATTTTCTGGCACAGTTAAACCATATTTATCAAACAACGACTTGAGTGAGGCAATATGTGTTTCTTCAGCTCGAATAATCATAGAAAATGGTCTAACCATCCCCAGCTTTTCAATTACTTTTTGGTAAACAGTGTACGCCTTATATTCATCTTCGATCGCCATGTTTAGAACCTTGACTACATTTTCTGGTAACTGACTTGCAGGATAATTTAAGTTATCAACAATCAAACAATCATCAGATGTGCAATTTAATTTGTTTACCGTTTCATTTGATATTGTATTTTTTGAAGGTACATTGTACAAATATCCAACTACCAATCCAACAACTAAAAACATTCCTGCCACTACATAGTTTTTGTTTTTCATAATATTAATACAATTCTATACCTATTTTTCTTTCAAGGTGATTGAAAGAAAATGTCACTAATAATTGTATATATAATAGTACAAGTATGATTCGAGAAGAATGTCAAAATTTAGAGGACATGGAATTGGTAGCACTGTCGATAACTGATAGTCAATACTTTTATTGCCTCATGATTCGTTACGAAGACAAACTGTCAGCCTATGTTCGCAGATTTACATATTTAAGTGATGCTGATATTGCCGATGTTGTGGAAGATTCGTTTATCAATGCCTATACCCATCTCAATGATTGCGATTGCAATTTAAAATTTAGTAGCTGGCTATATCGCATCGTTCACAATCACACAGTAAATTTCCTCAAGAAAAATAAACAGGGATTAAATATTAATATTGATGAGGATTCCGATGACTTTGTTGAATGGTTGGTATCCGATACAAATATTGAAAAAGAAACCATAACCAAACATTTCAATGAAGATATAAAAAAAATTATTGATAAATTAAACCCAAATTATCAAGAAGTTTTATTATTAAAATTTTTTGAGGACAAAGATTATTCCGAAATCAGTGATATTTTACAAAAACCCATGGGAACAGTCGCCACTTTAATTTCTCGTGCCAAATTACAGTTTAAAACAATCTATGAAAAAGAAAATAAATATTAGTGATAAAACATTAAATTTGATCACCAAAAATCAAATCAAACCAATTCCCAAATGGGAATTTGTCGTCAAAAATTTAGGTTTATGGTCGACCTTTTTATTATCATTTTTAGTTTTAGTAATTGGCATTAGCCTTTCTTATTTTGGGTTAATTGACAATATAATTGCCCCATACCTGTGGTATTTTATTGTTCTAATATTTTTAGTTTCTTCTTTTGTACTATTCAAAAAAACCAAGGGTGCTTATCGTTTTTATACATATCAAGTGCTATTGCCAATAATATTTTTGGGGTTAGTAGTTGGTGGTATAGTTTTTAAATTAGGTTTAGCTGGCAAAATCGACCGTGGACTAGAATCTCGATCAGTCTTTTATCGCCAAATGGTACCCATGCGTCAAGTTGTCTGGAGCAACCCTAAGCAAGGTTATTTATCCGGCAAAATTATTAGCATTAATAGTAATAATAATTTTAAAATCGAAGATTTTGATAAACAAATTTGGAACATAACTGGTGTCAACATTTCCATTCGCACCCGTGTCCAAATGATTGTTGGCGAGGAAATCAAATTAATCGGCACTCAAATTTCTGACGATTCTTTTTCCGCCACCGAAATCCGCCCATGGCAAGGCCAAGGTCAAAATATGTTGAAAGAAAATAACTAGGGGAGTTGTATTACTAATAGACTGCGCAAGTCTATTAATATTTTAAAATCAATATGAAAACTCAAATCGTTCTTGGTTTTGCTGCTCTAGCCCTCAGTTTAGTAGCTGTTAATTCATTTTCACCTGTTTTAGCATATAAAGGTGATAGTACTGTCAAAGGTCCAAATTACACCGAAGCTCGACACACCGTAAATCAAACTGCTTTTGCCAAAAATGATTTCAAATCATGGTCGGCCAATATGCAAGGTCGTGGAGCTACTCGTTTTGTAAATGCAGGTAATTTCAATGAATTTTCCAAGGCTCAAGTAGCGTCGGAAAAAGGTGATTCGACCCTCTTAAATGCCTTCCGTGCCAAATACGGCATGGGTCAAGGTAGTGGTCAAGGAAACGGCCAAGGTAATGGTCAAGGTCGACACAATCAATAAGTCTCGATTCATAAAAAATACCCGCATCTGCGGGTATTTTTTTATTGGTTAAAAAAGTTTACAAACCAACCAAATAATCCATTAGTTTTATTTTCTTTTTCGACTTTATTTTGAAGTGAAGTGTTTTGATATGTCATTAGGTCAATAGTTTCTTGAAGTTGTTCCACATCACCTGTATTTTTTGTTTGCAACTTTAATTCTTCTAACTGTTGGATCATTACACGATTTTGTTCCATTTTCTGTTCCATAGATGAAATCATCTTCTTATCAGATCCAATCATCAGTTTGGTTAATACCCCGCGAGAATTTATTTCTCCAAGATCTAATTTAATTTGATCTTGTAATTTTGTTTGGCTTTGGGCAATCTCTTTGACTTTGGTTCCAATTCCACCTTTTGCTCCGGTCGTTTCGACTAATTGTTTTACTTGATCTGATACTTTAGTAAAACTTTGAGTCACGCTTTCATCAATCTTTTTAACTTCCTGTTCTTGAGTTTTGACACTTAATTCTTTTTCCTCACCTTGGTTTTGAATTTTAACTTGATTTTCATTTTTAACTTGGTTGCCTGTTGATGTCAGTATCGGTTTGTTGGTTGGAGAAGTTGATGGTTTATTAGTTACAACCATAGTTTGTTGACCTTGTTGTCCTTGAGTTCCAACAGATCCCTTGGCTAGTGCTGGAGTGGCAGTTAATAAAAGCAAAAATGACATTACCAAATATTTTTTCATTACATCGTTAAATATATAATTAAATTAACTATACCACTTCTTCAAATTTGAAAGAATTTTCCCAAATAAGTTGTATTATTAATAAGTTAATATAAATTTAAAAAAATTATGAAAAATATAATCATTGTTTTGATACTACTGGTGGTAGGTGGAGCCGCTTATTGGTTTTATCAGAATAGTCAATCTAAAGTAACTACAATTGTGAGTAATGTTGACCTAGTGTCACCAACACGATTGGCCGAGGTAAACGGATATGTCACAAATATCGCTGGAAATGAAGTCATAATTGCTAACGAAATTGGTTTAAAACAAATAACAGAAGAGGAGCGTCTTCGTAGACAAAAGCTAACCCAAGAAGAACGACAAGCCTTAAAGGCGTCTGAATCAGCTAATGTGTCAAAAGAAAACATAACTCTTATAATTCCGGTTGGAGTTACTATAACTAAAGGTAGCGGTGATGCCAGTGGTAACAATCTCCCTGCCGACCTTTCTGAAATAAAAAAAGGTGTTTACCTATCTATTTGGAAGAATGGTGAGGAAATTGAATTTGTAAAATTAAAAGGAACTATTTAATTTAAATGAAATTCAAGATAACTGGACTAATCATTATAGTCGTGACTACATTTGTTGTAGGGTGGTTTTGGTGGAATAACAGTCAGGCTGCCACCAAAATCGAAGTTAAAACTGTGGCAGTAAAAAAAACTAATTTACAAATTGCCACACAAATTGACGGGTTAACCGTAGTTGATAGGCGGGACTTGAAATTTAACGTCAATGGAAAAGTCTTACGAATCTCCGTCAAAGAAGGACAGGAAGTTAAAAAAGGGCAATTGCTAATTAGTCTTGATAGTAAAGATGTTCAAAAAAATTTAGAAAGCACACTTAGAGATTATTCAATAGCTAGAAATACTTTTGACCAAACTAGCCAAGTAACATATTCCGACAAAGTTGTCACAGATACTATTAAAAGGACTCTAGATAACTCTCAATACACCTTAGATAAATCAGTAATTGCCGTTGAATTAAAAAGTATTGCCATTAAAGAATCTTATTTATATGCACCGATTGCGGGAGTCGTTTCGGCGATAAACATTAAAGAAGGTGAAGTTACAAATACCCAAAATGGAGTTGCGGTGGTGACGTTAACACAACCAGCAAATTTAAATTTTGAATCAATGGCCGAAGATATTGATGTACTTAAAATTAATTCCGAACAAAAAGTTGAAGTGAAAGTTGATTCAATTCCAAATGTAATTTTCCCAGCCAAGATCGATTTTATATCTAATTTAGCAACTATAGATCAGAATGGTTTGGCAACTTACAAAGTTAGAGTCAAAATAACTGATTCAAAAAATTACAAACTTTTGGATGGAATGTCAGGACAGGCAGTTTTTATAACTAAGGAAAAAGACAATATTTTAACAATTCCCAACAAATCTGTTTTTAGAGAATCTAACAAAAGTTATGTGACCAGAAAGATTGATGAAAAATTGGTAAAGATTGAGGTAACGACTGGATTTACCGACGGTAAAGAAGTTGAAATTATCTCAGGTTTGAATATTGGTGAAATGGTGGTAATGCCATGAATATAAAAACCGAGAATTTGTTAGTTTTGGAAGATATTAGGCGAGAATATGTTTTGGCTGGAACTACGTATTCAATTTTACAAGGAATTGATTTAACCATAAATAAGGGAGAATTTCTCGCTCTCATGGGACCATCAGGGAGTGGTAAGTCGACCCTACTTAATATCATTGGATGCTTAGACACACCGACAAGTGGCCGATATATTTTGGAAGATAAAGATGTTTCAAAAATGACTGTATCTTCGTTAGCTGAAGTCAGGAATAAACACATTGGATTTATTTTCCAAAACTTTAATTTGATTCCCTCCATATCTGTAATTGACAATGTTTTACTGCCATCATTTTATTTGGGTAATGAGGATAGGCAAAAAGCTGAAGAATTGCTAGTTATGGTTGGGCTCAAAGATCGAATTAACTATCGTCCAAATGATTTGTCAGGCGGACAAAAACAGAGGGTGGCTATTGCCAGATCTTTGATTAATAATCCTAACTTGATTTTGGCAGACGAGCCTACCGGGGCACTTGATAGCAAAACTGGACATGAAATCATGGAGCTAATTTTGTCTCTAAATCGTGATCAACATAAAACAGTCTTGATGGTTACTCATGATCTCAATATCGCCAATATGGCTCACAAGATAATTGAGTTAGCTGATGGAAAAATAAAAAAATGATTGATCTAAAATTCACATTCAAATTATTAAAACTCTCGGTTAAAGCTTTAACTGCCAACTTGTTTCGAACAATTTTAACTATGTTGGGAATAATTATTGGATCGTTGACCATAATTATTGTCGTGGCACTAGGTGAAGGTGCAAAAAGAGATATTGAACAACAATATTCAAGTATGAGTGTGACAACAATATTGATTAACGCTCCCTCCACAGTAGAAGGAGCCAGATCAAAATTAAACTACGATGATGTTGAAGAACTTAAAAAAATTGATAGTTTAATGACAGTAATCCCTCAACTTTCAGGAAAAGTCCAAATGCAAGCAGAAGGTAAGTCGAGCAACTTATCAGTTCTAGGTACGACTTCTGATGTTCAAACCTTGGCAAGTTTAAAAATGGTGGCGGGAAAATTTTGGGATGATAGTACTGACAGCAGATCTAAGGTAGTAGTAATTGGCGCCATAGTTGCCGAGGAATTATTTGGTAGTCGAACAGCTGATGTGGTTGGTAAAACAATCTTGGTTGGCAAAAAAGAATTTGAAATTATCGGTCTATTGGAATATAAGGGTGGGTCAGTTGGGCCAACAACTATTGACGATAGTATTTTCACTCCATATGAATCAGCCTATCGGTACATATTAGGAATAAGTGGTAGATTTAATGTTAATGCTCAGGCCAAGGATGTCAGTAGAATTAATGAAGCTGTTGACCAAATTGCCGTAGTTTTAAGACAAACACACAATCTCAAAGTTGGTATGAATGATGATTTTAGAGTTAGAGACATGGGCTCGACCGTATCTTCCGCAGTAAATTCTTCTCGTACTATGGGAATATTATTGGCCAGTGTTGGGGTAATAGTTTTGATTGTCGGTGGAATTGGGATTATGAATATAATGTATGTAACTGTGACCGAAAGAACCAAAGAAATAGGTATTAGAAAAGCAATTGGCGCCAAAGAAGAATACATATTAATTCAATTTATTTTTGAAGCCTTTTTAATGAGTGTAGTTGGTTTCTTGATCGGTGCTATGTTATCAGCTCTTGCCTTTGTACTATTAAAACAGTTTACCGTAGCAGCCGTAGTGGTTTGGTGGAGTTACTTATTGTCTTTTGTCGTCACAGTGAGTATCGGATTATTTTTTGGATATTATCCAGCAAAAAAGGCTGCTGCGCTCAATCCAATTGATGCTTTGAGATATGAATAAATTTAATTATTGACAATACCCCTAGGGGGTATATGATAATCATATGAAAACAAACGAAGGACTCATCGACAGAATAGTTAGAATATTAATTGGATCAATTTCTTTGGTTATCGGATATTTTTGGTTAGGAGGCATACCCCAAATGGTTGCCCTAGTTATTGGTGCAATGATGTCTGTCACTGGATTAGTTGGCTTTTGTGGAATTTATACCCTATTAAAATTAAACACCTGCACCCGCAACGACAAACCTCTATCAACCAAACAACTATTTGTATTAATAATTTTATTTTTCGCTTTAACTACAATTGGTAGTCTTGCTAGTATCAAAATTACTCAAAATAAATTTCTTGAAGACTTTAACAAAATGAATGGATTTTACAAACAAACACTTTTTTTGACGGGACAAAGTAAGCGAGAAGAATCCAAATCAAATTATGATAAGTGGGTTACTCAGTATCAAATTTTTACTCAAAAATATTCTCAATACAGACCTTTTGTACTCAGAAATGACAATCAATTTGACTCAAATTTAACCACAGTTAAGACAATAATTGCTGGTAGCAAAGAAGGAGTCTACACTGGTGATCTACCTGCCACTCACACCAAATTAGAACAAGTTCGTCCTATTTTTCAAGACATGTTTAAACGAAACGGATTTTCGATGCTCGCTATCACTCTCACCGATTTTCACGATTCCATGGAAAAGTTAATCGAGGCCGCTGACGAAAAAAAACCAGAAAATATCATCAAAAATTATCCTGAGTCAGACAATATTTTAAAACAGGTCGAAGATCAACTTAATGACGACAGTATTAAGTTGATTCGCAAAAACATGGATGATTTATTAAATCTAGCCAAAGAAAATAAAGTCGATGATTTATCCAAAAAAGCCGGCGAAATGAAAACTAGTTTTGTCAAAGTGTATTTGATCAAAGGATAAATATTAATAATGAATATACTTAAGTTAATCATAAATTTTAAAAATCGACTTTGTGGTTTATTTAATAGCTGTAAATATTGACGCAAAAAATAATGAAAACTGTTGTCATTGTTGGTTTATCAAATAATCCTCAAAGACCAAGTTATCAAGTTGGTTTGTATTTAAAAAATCATGGATTCAACATTATTCCAGTTAATCCGACTATTACCGATGTGTTTGGTATAAAATCTTATCCTTCAATTTTAGAAATTCCACATACAATTCAAATCGATATTGTGGATATTTTCCGCCATCCCGATCAAGTAATTCCTGTAATCGAGGAAGTGGTCAAAAGTGGTCATAAACCATTAATTTGGATGCAAGAAGGAGTTGGCTCACCTCAGGCCAAAGCTTTTGCAGAAGAAAATGGCCTAGAGGTAGTCATGGATATGTGTATGATGAAGGAGAAAGTCAACTCTAAATAATTTATTATTAATTAGTTTTTATAATTTGGAATATCACAAATATTCCATAAATAGCCAACAATCCTAACCCTTCTTTTTTTGAAAACGAATATTTCTTACCAAACACGGCAAACAAATATACTGCCAAAATTGCTCCTGTCAAAAATATTAAATCAGTTACAAATCCTGTGACTACCACTGGTTGAATAAAGCTAGATACTCCTAAAATAAACAATAAATTAAATAAATTTGATCCCAAAATATTTCCCATTCCCATCTCCCCCTCATGTTTACGAACTGCCACCCATGTTGTCACTAGCTCGGGTAGAGAGGTCCCAATAGCCAGCAAAAAATAACCCAACAATGTCTCGGCAACATTTAGTTCTCGTGCCAGTAAAATCACTTCCTCAATACAATATTTACCACTTAAAATTAATAATAATAAAGAGACTGTCAATATTAAAAAATTAAATTTTACAAATTTTTCATCTTTTTTGGTCGCAAAGTGATTGTAATCTTTTGATAGTAAAATCAATACCAATAATATTAAAATCATCGATATTCCAAAAGGCCAGCTAATCACAAAGCCAGACCAACTTGATATTGCCCAAAAAACCATCATCGCCATCAAATTCAAAGGAATATTTATATCCACATCACGCTTGTGAATTCTATATTTATTAAAAACTGCTATTAACCCAAAAATAAGGCACAAGTTAGCAATGTTACTGCCAATAATATTGGACATTACCAGTTGGTTATGTCCATTAATTGACGAAAATATTGTCGATACCATCTCTGGCAATGACGTTCCAAAAGCCACCACCGTAAATCCAATCAAGAAATTATTTATCTTTAATCTTTTCGCCAATGATGATGCTTGATCAACAAAAACATCTGCCGACTTGACCAGTATAACCAAGCTAATTAGTATAAATATCAAAGTCATTAAATAAGACTATAATACCTATATGAAAATACAAGTCTTGGGTTCTGGCTGTACCACCTGCAAAAATTTATTTGAACAGACAAAAAAAGTTGTCACCGATTTGGGTATTAACTCAGAAGTCGAATACTCGACTGATATCTCCAAAATTATCGAAATGGGGATAATGCAGTCACCAGTCTTGGCCATCGATGGCAAACCAGTCATGATTGGTTCTGGAAATTACGACAAAATTAAAACGATTTTACAAAAAATTTAATGGATGTCTTTTATCCTATTCAATTATTAGCTGACAAAATTTCCCTAAATCCAGCTATTAATTTTTTCATTTACGACATTATCAAAATTGGTATTCTCCTCGTTTTCATTAATTATTTGATGGCCATCACTCGTTATTATTTTCCCACCGACAAGGTCAAAAACATACTCACTACACGTCGCTGGTACGGTCTTGATTACCTTTTGGCTGCCCTCCTGGGTGTTGTCACCCCCTTCTGTTCTTGCTCATCCATTCCCTTGTTTATTGGATTTCTCAGTGCTGGCATCCCTCTTGGTGTCACCTTTGCTTTTTTAATTGCCTCACCCCTAGTCAATGAATCATCGTTAATTTTATTTCCAGCTCTCTTTGGTATAAAAACTACCATAATTTACAATCTCGCCGGTATCACCATTGCCGTAATTGGTGGCATAATCATACAAAAAATGCATTTGGAAAAATATATTAATCAAGACCTTTTAAAATTTAAAAACAAACTTCAATTTGAAAACGATCAACAAAAAATTAGTTTCAAAAAACTTCTATTATTGTGGTGGCGCGATGGATGGTCTATCACCAAAAGTATCTTCCCTTATGTAATTTTAGGAGTGGGGATTGGAGCTATTATTCATGGCTTTGTTCCATCGACGTTAATTGAAAAATATTTGGCTATAAAGTCATGGTGGGCAGTTCCAATTGCCACCATTTTAGGCATTCCCCTCTACGCCAATTCAGTTTCTGTAATTCCCATTATTGAAGTATTGATCGGCAAGGGTATTCCCCTAGGTACGGCATTATCATTCATGACTGCCACTGTCACCCTCTCTATTCCCGAGGCCTTAATTCTCAAAAAAGCCATGAAATGGCAACTATTGGCCATCTTTTTCTCCGTCACCACCTTTGGCATCATGCTCATCGGCTGGCTATTTAATGCAATTGGGTAATTTTTTTGTATCCTTACGTTTTTATTCGAACAAAATAAAACTCACTAGCCACATCTCCCTCGGCTTCAAATTTATGGATAGAGTTTGCCGGGATAATAATTACATCCTCAAATTTATATTCTACTATTTCATCATTCCAGTAAAACTTACCTTTCCCTTTTAAAACTATTCCAATTTCATCATAAAACTCATGTTTGTGCCAATCCCATTTATCGCCAGATTTTAGAGTCCCTTTTGTTAATGCATCGATATTATCTGTAACAAGATCATCTTTGGTAGCCAGTGTTTGTCTTGAACCAGGAGTGTTATGTATTTCTTCAAATGGAACTTTTGATATATTAAATATTTTGAATTTTTTATTCATTTGGTTTTTATACTAGTAATTAATCTTTTGTTTAAAAGAACTCTCCCAGAGCAAGTTTTTAAATATTTATCAAAATTAAAAGCTAGATATTTATCTTCAAAACATCCATACCAAATTAATTTAACTGGTCTTAATTCTTTTGTAGCTGGAACATATCCATCTTTATGTCTTTCCAGTCTTTCTTTTATATTATCACTACATCCTATGTACGGATGATTGTTAACACATCCTAAAATATAAACATACTGCATAAGTCTATTTTACATTAAAGCGGACATTGTCCGCCGAAGCAGGGATCAGAAGAAACTTTGGTTATATTTAATTGTTTCAGAACAAACAGGCCTACGTAGAACTTCGGCCTGCGAAGGCGGAGCATGTGGGTCTGGAACCTTTCTGTCCCTATAACACCCTATTTCCCACTGTCTCATTCTATCAAAGATTTGAAGCTAAATGAGACAAATGAGACAGTATAAAAAAGGGATGTCTCAAATTGATGATCTAGGTTGAACAAGTCTATTACTCAAACTACAGTTTACCGATTTTGGTATATAATTAACCCATAAATATGACCGAAATTGAAATTCGAGGCAAATTATCAAAAGACAAATTTGATGCGCTGTTTAAGTTATTAACTAGCAATGGAGAATTAGCTGATCATTATCACCGGCTTTCAATAGATTTATCCCCAGGTTTTGATTCAACCACAAAAACTTGGAAAAACAGTAGTGGGACAGACATCAGATTAAAGAAAAGTGACGATAAAGAAAAACTATCAGTAAAAATGGGTAGTTTTCACGAAAAAGAAAGAAAAGAGGTTGAAGTCAAACTCCAAACTGGACAATTCCTCAGTGCTCTTGATTTCCTAGAGGCTCTCGGATATCAAAGTGGAATGATTTATTATTGGGAAAGTTGGGAATTCAATTATCAGGGTGTCGAGATTAAATTATCAAAATATACCGATGAATATTTTACTTTTGAAATCGAGGGTAAAGAGAATCCTAATGTTGATGCTATTGCTAAGGACTTTGAATTGGCTTCATACTCACAGGAGCAATACCGACAAGCGATTGATTGGGAAAATCAAAACATTCACCAGCTTTATTCTCGGGAATTGATTGAACAACTTTTAACATTAAATTTTAAAAAAATATGACAAATATTGCCAAAGATTGGGAAGAATTATCTCGAGAAACAGTATTCTCTAAATATGGGAAAAAAGTAGAAAAAGTAATATTTAAATTACCCGATGACAAAGAATTAGATTATTACATCAAAAAAGAAGGCCCGGCAGTCTGTGGATTAGCTATAACTACTGACAATAAAGTTATTTTAGCCAAACAATATCGCCCAGGACCCAAAAAGATCGTGATGGAGTTACCTGGTGGTTACGCCGATTTAAACGAAAAAGTAGAATTATCGATGGCTCGAGAATTATTGGAAGAAACAGGATATCAGGGCAATGTCCAATTAATTACAACTTGTCTTGATGATGCCTATTCAACTATGGAACGATATTGTTTTGTAATTACTGATTGTAAAAAAGTTTCCGAGCCAAAATGGGATGAGGATGAATTTATTGACATCGAATTAGTGACGGTTGAAGAATTTAAAAAGATATTACGAAGCGGCCAGATGACCGATGTCGAGGTAGGGTTTTTGGCTTTGGACTATCTAAAATTACTCTGATCGGTGAGAAATATCATTCCACGTTTCCAGTGACCATTTTTCTCCGCTCCAAATACACGTTGTCACTCCTGTACTGCTAAGTCTAAAGAAGTTTTTAAGTTTAAGTGACAATTTAACAGGGTAATCATCCCCAAACATCATTAACCCAATCATTAACGCGATAAAATTACCATGTGATACTACCAAAATGTTTTCTTTATTTTGTAATTTCAAAAAATCCAAAGCCTGAATGCCCCGATTTTTTAGATCCTCAAAATTTTCTTCATCCGAATAATGCCAGCTTGGATCTACTGAATACATCTCACCAATTTTTCTCAAGATTTGTCTAATATTTTCGTCGTCTTTTGACTGTCCAATTACTTCATTTGGTTTCCTAACTTCAGCAAACAAGTCGTTAATTAATACATCTTTGGCCAATATGTTGGCAGTTTCCAAGGCTCTGACATGAGGACTAGAAATCACTAAATCAAATTTTGTTTTAGAAAATTTTCTTGCTAAGTTTTTAGACTGTTGGACACCTTTACCATTCAATGGCTCATCGTTTGGTTGGCTAATCCGTTTCTCCAGTGAATCAGTTGAACCATGGCGGACAAAGAAAACTTTCATAAAAATAGGTTAAATAATGATATTATCTTAACATATGGAAAATCATAAAATTAATGTTCGTTTGAGATTGGTTGTTATCAAAAACAATAAACTATTGGTTCAATATCGACAAAAACACGATTATTTTCATTACATTGGTGGTCATTTAGAATATGGCGAGACAATTTTAGAAGGCTGTATTCGTGAGACTGCCGAAGAATGCGATGGCGCTAAATTTGAGTTTAAAAAAGTTTTATATATCCGTGATTTTATAATGCCAGAAGACAACGAACACAGTGTCGAATTGTTTATTCTAGGTGACATCAATAAATTTGATGAAATCGAACATCTCTTCGATCCAGAACATCCTGACAATTCAGTCTGGTGTACATGGCTTGATATTGATAACTTACCGAACAATTTATTTCCCAAAGAATTAACTCCAAAATTAATCAGTGATTATAAAAATAATTTTCCCAACACCGGAGAATATATCGGGAGAATGGATAAATAAAAATGAACCTTAGCAAGTTTCTCTTTTCAATGGCCAAGACACCCATCGGTGATTATATTGTCGGTACAACTTTTGAATCGTTTAGTAAAGCCTTGCCTGTAAAACGAGTTTTTGAAAATGATTTGGTAGTCGCATTTTGGCATCCAAAACCATTTTGGGAACAACACGTGTTGATAGTTCCAAAAAAGAAAATTAAAAGTATGGTCTCACTCAAAGAATCAGACATGGTTTTTATAAACGAAGTTTTTAAAACAGTAAAAGTTGTCGTCGACAAATTAGGTTGGAAAGAATATACCCTCCTTGTTAATGGTGGTGACAGACAAGAAGTAAACCAAATGCATTTTCACCTGTGTTCAGGGAAAGAACTAAACACCAATGATTAAAAATTCAGATAAAACACTATTTCTTAGAGCAGAAAAGACAATTAAAAAGGGCACTAAATCCGAATCACCTAAATTGGTTGTTTTAATGGGGTTACCCGGCTCGGGCAAGTCACACGTCTCAAATTATTTGCACGAGAAATATGGGTTTACAGTTCTCTCTGGTGAGAACATTAGCTTTGCGATTTTTAATAAAGTTGATTGTACTGGAGCAGAATATTCTTTGTCTTACGATATTTTACGTCAACTAGCTACCAAATTAATTTCCCAAGGTTATTCTGTCGTTATCGATGGCACCAATTTAAAATATATTTTTCGACAACAAATTTATAATGAGGTTAATTGCCCCGACACGACCATTTTATATCTCAAAGTCAATGATAATTTAGCCTTAAATCGGGTATCTCAAAGAGGTGTCAATTTTAAAGATTCAAAAAATATCAAAAGTCAAATTTCGCCAGAAACTTTTGATAGATTCAAGAATCAATTAGAAGAACCACTTCACAATGAGAAATCTATTACCCTAATGTCTGATGACAATTTGTTGGCCGAGATTGACTCAGTTTTTGGAGTAAAATAGGCCATGAAGATAAAAAACAAATACTCTGACTTAGCTAATAAAATCGCTCTAAAATACGTAGATAGAAAAGGAGTTGTTGGAATAATTTGGATTGGATCTGCCACTTTTGGAATTGAGGATGAATTTGTTGATATTGATATTCGACTTTTGATTGATAGAGATGAGAAATATAATCCAATGGAACAGTTTGAAGAAGATGGAATCAAAATTGAAGTTGACGAAATGAGTTTAAATTGGCTTTTATCTGACACCAATTTTGATAGTGAACGAAATTGGATTCGAACACAAGCGATAATACTATTTGACCCAGAAAACAAAATAAAAACAGAATTTGATAATGCAAACAAAACCGCATTGATGGGTAAAGAAAAACTATTATGGAATACTTATCAAGAAATATTTAATCAATATGATGTTGAAAAGTGCCTAAAGCGAGGTCAATTAATAGCTGGTTTTATACTAATCAATAAAACTATCGATGAGTTAACCAAATTTATATTTCTTGCCAATAATCAACCTGTACCACCACTAAAATGGCGTTGGTATTTTATAAAAAAACTAAATTTATTTGACATTACGCTAATTGAAAAGTTAGTTCCAAATGGGATTAATTCAACTAATGAAAAGTTAATTGTCCTTGCCGAAATCCAAACTAAATGTCAAAAGATAATGCTCGATAAAGGTTATCCTAAAGACCAGGTTTTAGAACCTTGGAGGTTTTAATATGATCAACAATAAAGTCCGTACTGCCGTAATTGATGTTGGGACTCTCAAATGTAAATTTGAAGTTCAAGCATTTGATCAAGATTTAAATTCAACAGTAATTACCCGTCAAAAAGAATTGACGGTTTTGGGTCGAGTCTTAGATAAATCAAACGGCATGATTATCCGTAAAGCGATTGAAACTACTGTCGAGGCACTTAATAAGTTCAAAAAGGAAATGGATAAGTTAGAGGTCCAAAAATATCGAGCTGTGACCACCGAAGCCATTCGTAAAGCCGTTAATTCAAAAGAAGTATTAAGTGAAATTTTAGAACGTACTGGTATAAATTTAGAGGTTCTAGACCATAAAGACGAGGCCGAAATTTATTTCCGATCAGTCTCCAAAGATTTTTCTGGACAAACAATTGCTGTCTCCGACATTGGCGGAGGTAGCGTTCAAGTAGTAATTGGCAAAGACAAAGAAATTTATGAAACACACCTGTTTAAAACCGGAACTTATTTCATGCAAGAAAATTTTTCCAAAACTCATCACCCCACATCAGAAGAACTTCAAAATGCGATTGAATACGTAAAAACAGAATTAAAATCATTAGAAAATAATAAATATAAACCAGAGATATTGGTTTATGGTTCAACCAATATTATTGATTTTATGGAAGCAATGGGTGTTAATTTGAGTAATAGAGAATCTGGCGGAGGACATCCATATTGGATTGATGTTTCCAATTTAAGTACACTTTATGACAAAATTGTTACCTTAAGCTATGAAGACAGAATGCCAATGTATCCTGCTGAACCATATTACATGTGGGCAGCCGATAAAGCACTTATGAATATTTTTCAAATTAGCCAATATTTGGGAACAACAATTATTGTGCCTAGTAACAACAATATTTCTTCCGGAATTTTACAAGAATTAGCAATATCACTTTTTGATAATAAATAACATGAAGATAGATTTTGAAGGGTGTTCGATAATTTTAATAAAAGATAACAAAGTATTAATGCAGTTGAGAGACAACAAAAAAGGGATATTCTACCCAAATTACTGGTGCATCCCTGGTGGAAAATTAGAAAAAGGCGAGAACTCAGAAACAGCCATAATCAGAGAGTTAAAAGAAGAGACTGGTTATATTTCGACAAAACCGTTCCATTTTTACACTGATACTTACAAAACGAAGGACGGTCTGATAATTAGACGTAATATTTATGTTGAGAAACATGATGGAAAACAACAGATTTCATGTTTTGAAGGTCAAAAAATGGAATTTAAAACAGTTGATGAAATTTCAAAACTAAAAATATTTCCAAAACAAAAATCGATAATTCTAAGTGCATTGAAAATGCATCTTTAAATGTAAAAGCCTGACTTAAGAATACTATTTTTTTGGTTTGTCTTCTGCCTTTTGGCAAAGAGGAGAAATTTTGCAATTAGCTTCAGAACTGTCTTCGTTGTAGCACTCATTGTCAACGGATCCACCGTCAACCAAAACTCGACATTTTGGTAAAGACTGAGGCTGAGCAAACTCTTGTCTCATGTCTAGTGGTTGATAATTGCGCTCTGCACTAGCTATCCTATAAATGCATTTTGGCATATTTTTTTAAAAAATTATAATTTTATATTTTCAGTTTGCTCTGAGAAATTTTCTCAGCAATTAACTCTTGAATGATATCTGTTTTTGTTCGATCTTGTTCTTTGGCTAAGGCATTAATAAATCTATAATAATTTTGATCTATATTAAAATTCATACGCTTTGTTTTTGGAACAGATTTTTTAAATATTTTTATAAGAATTTTTTCTAGGTTTAAGTCATCATATTGATACAACTTAGGATCTATTCCAAGATCTTTCATAAAAGCAGTAGAGACGTTGTTTTTATAATTTGCGTGATATATAAAAATTGTTGGAACTTTGTATATTCTAGCCAGTGAAACGAAATATCCAACTCCAAATGAAGGAATACTAATATCTGCCAACATAAGGTCACTTTTTAATATTTCGTTTTTCACTCTCTCATTGCTCTTATTTTTAATTAGTTGTTTTTGATTATTGGCGTAGTAGGCAGTATTCCAGTTGTTTGTATGGGTATGTCCGAGCTTAATAATTAGGTCATGAATTTTATCAGCGGGAACAAGATTCTTTTCAAGACTCTCTGACGCAATTGATACAAATATTCTCATGTGTTTTATAAATTATGTAATTTTATCATATTTTAAGGCAATGTAGTGTTACTTTAATAAAGTGATACATATTGCATTATGTACAAAACAGACTACAATAGACAACAGTAACTTTAATAATAAAAAATAACGATATGATTTTGAACAAAAACAATAAAAGAGAATCGATGGATTTTTTTAAAAAAGCTCTGGAAATAGGAGTAGATTTTAAGCTCGGAGATAAGATAAGTAATAAAACAGTGACAGAAGAAGCAAAACTTAAGATTTTAACAGAATTTCCCAAAGCTGGTAAAAAATTAGACGATGTTTTTGACGAATTTAGTGAAAATATACTTCCCTATTGTACAAACTTCAGTAGTAATAATTTCATGGGCTTTCCTGATGCTGGTAACTCTGTTGCTTCAATAAGTGGTGCTATTCTTGCCGATTTTTTACAACAAAATCTCATTAATCAATCATTCTGTGGACCAACAGCAACTTTTGTAGAAATTGCAGTTATCCAATGGCTTAGAGAAACTGTGGGGTATACAAACAAAAAAGTTAATAATATCTGGGATGTTGGTGGAATAATCACTCCTGGTGGTACATCTAGCAATACTATAGCCGTCATGTTGGCTAGAGAAAATAAATTCCCCAACGCTATTGAGGATGGTATTTCTGACCTTGATAAATGTTGGATGATTGTCCCCAAAGGAATCGGTCACTATAGTGTAAAAAGTGGTCAGATGTGGACTGGATGTGGCAATAGGTTACTTGAGGTAGAAACTGAAAACTTCAGATACAACCTAAAAGAACTCGAGAGAACTTTAAAAGAATATAAGGGTAGGATAATGTGTTTAGTAGCTTATGCTGGCGACAGTAGAACAATGACTATCGATAATTTAGATCAAGTAGCCGATTTGGTAAAAAGTATTGACCCAGAAATTTGGTTGCATGCGGATGCATGTCACGGTTTCAGTTTAGGGTTTAGCGATAAACTAAAATATAAAATTATGGGAATAGAAAAGTTTGACAGTATTAGTACTGATCCACATAAAGTATTGACAACACCTTACGTTATAAGTGCTTTATTGGTTAAAGATCCTGAAAAGTTTAAGACTATTACCAGTAAATCTGACTTAATAATGCAAGAAGAATTTGCGTTTGGTCAGATAACACCTTTTTTGGGTAGTCGACCGTGGAATTCTTTAAAACTGTGGTTTTTGTTCAAAAATTTTGGAAAAGAAAAAATTGGTGAGATGATCGAAAAAAGACATGAATTGGCGTTGTATTTAGAAAAGCGAATAAGTGAAGAGAAAGATTTTGTATTATTAAATAAAGTCCAGATTAACTCTGTGGCATTTATGTATGTTGGTAACATTGGTCTTGATAATATCGAAGTCCTTAACTCAGTTAATAAAAAAATTCACGATCTTATGCTTAGTGAGGGATTGTTCCACCTTCACCAATTTAGTGTTCCTGATTCTGGAGTCATTAAAAAGGATGAAGTTATTTACCCATTAAGATATATGAATGGAAATCCAAATACAACTGAAAATGATATTGAAAACCTCATTAAGTATGTTCGGGAATTAGGCGAACGGGTTGAAAAGGAGCAAATAAATAAATGATAAATGTACTGTCAGTAAAAAATGAATTGGAGGTTTTTTTAGATCGACATCTTGGAGATGACTATTTTGGTTGTATATACGGGTCATATGCTGTTGGAACCAATAACGACAAGTCCGATGTGGACTTATTTATTGCGTCATCAAAAGTCGACAAAGGAAAGTTCGAAAAAATAAAGAATTTTGTTATCGACTTCCACCGAAGGAATCAACTTTCTTTGGATGAAGAGGTCCCCTACGAGAACAAATTATTTGTGGATTATAAAGACGTGAAAGATGCAGCGCAGCTGGGTGGATTTGATAAAAAAAACGATCTAATTGTAGTACCAGCAATACAAAAAAATATAATATTCCTATCTTCCAGACCTATTAGATTAAGATTGATATTTAATGCATTAACCACCCCTCATATATTTTTCGGTAGAAATGAAAAAGCATATTTTGAATATAAATTAATCGCCGAAAAGAATTTATGTTTTTTGTCCTCTCATTTATCAAATTGTGTACCGATAGATAGTCGACTTGATATCTTGTTAAACGGCCCAAATGGAGTTGATGGAGAAATGTTTCTAGGATATAAAAAATATCCTAAAGTGATTGATTATTTATCTCAAATTCTTAATGATAGAAAATGATATCAGCAATTTGATAAAGAATAATTTAATGACAAGAGAAGATCTAGTTAAGTATCTTTTCGATGACTTGCGGGTCGATCTAAAAAAGATAAACAGTATTAAAGTTTACCAACAGCCAAACAATAAACTAAAAATTAACTTAAAGAAAATACCCCATCATAGATATGGACTATACTTTAATGAGTTATCGGGTGAGATGCATATCTTTCCAACTGAAGGTGTTTTAAGAATTGAACACTTGAGAATTGAAGCTAAAGTTTTAGAAAAATTGTATACAAAAAAGATTAAGTTTTCTGTGTATGGGAAAAGCTTAATAGAACAAAATTCAAAAAAAGTTGTAAATAAAATAAATGAACATCTTCTTGGGTCAAAAATCGATGGGATACTAATTGGCAGTCTTTGGAACTTTAACTTTTTTACTAATCTAAGGATTAGACCAGGATTTCTGTCAGTTTTTTTGGCAGATTTAGATCAAGACAAAATTGATAAATACGTTGAGTACCGAATAAGGTTAATGATAATTGAAGAAGAGTTGCTTTCAGGAAAAATAAACTTAACAAAAGAAGAAATGGAAATTTTTAATGAGGGTATTCTACCTGAAGATAAAGATTACCTTAATATATCTAACCTGTCGAAAAAGGTTAAGAATATTAATTCAATTTTAACCACAAGGCATAATGATAATGACCTTACTGAATATCTGACTTTAGACTTTCTGTTTTATCGCGATATGCATTCGAACACGGGTACGTTTCTAAAAACCATGGATTTTCCAGAAACCAAGATTTACAAAGACAACTTCTTGTCTTTCCAGTTGATCAAAATTGGTAATTTAACTTTCGTCAATTTTAGTTGGGCCAATCCTACAGCCACTGCAAAAGTAATAGAATTACTTCAAAATAAATATGAGATCAAATACTTCTACATGTATGGAAAGTGTGGATCTCTCTCGGAAAAAATTAATACAGGTGATTTAGTTGCACCATCAACAACGGAAAATGATAATTTACGTTTAAACATACACAACACAATAAAAGAAAATATTAAGAAGGTCGACTTTTGTTGCGTAGATTCGCCATTACTTGAAACAACTGACTGGCTAAAAGAAAAAAAGGTAAACAACATAGACTGTGTCGAAATGGAACTGTTCCCAATAGTTAAAATCTTATCACCAGAAGTAAAAAAACATATTGAGTTCTATGTGTCTGACTGCCCAGGGAGAAAATATAATTTGTCAAATAGATTCAGTTTTCTTTATCAAAGATTTTCATGTGTTAAGAATATTTTAAATAATATCAGCATCGAGACTAAACATACGAATGTTATTAAAAAAGACTCAGGACTCGTTGGGTTTCCAATTCAAGATATAAGACAAGAAAACCAAAAATTATTAAATGAAGCTATTACCGGTGGAGTAGATTTTCTTCATGTTGATGTTTCTGATGGTATTGTTGGAAGTAAATCAAATATTATTAAGACAAAAAAACTAATCGATCAAATAATTAATTTTTATCCAGAAATTAGTATTCAAATTCATCTTTTTGTTTTTTCAAGAGAAAAATTGAAATCATATCTCAAAAGTTTTAATAAATATACAAAGAATACTGACATATTTTTACACGTAAACAGAGACAATATTTCACTGGTTGATTATGACCTACTAGATGAATTAAAAATTAAATTTGCAGTCGATGTTAGGGATATTCTTGATGACAGGCTACCTATAAAAGTATTATTAAGAGACAAATTAATAATTTGTCTTCAATCTAAAGAAGAAAATGGCAGGATATCCAATTTCAACATTGCTCAGTCAAAAGTTCGTAAAGTCAACCAGAACATAATCATTACCATTGATAGAAGCATCGACTTGGAGGTCATTGAGGGTATTCAAGACAAATCAAGTTTAAATACCATTTGTGGATCGTATTTGAAAACAGATTTTAAGCAAAGGTGTATCATACTTAAAAGTTTATTGAGCCAATGAATACATCCAAACTAAGTATAAAAATATGTCGAATAAATGACATATTCACCGCGAGATATCTTGCTAGATCGAGTGTGGATTTTATTGGGCTACATGCAATTTTTAATTTACCAGATCCAGATCAACTCAATAAATATAATCAAATAATTGAAGAAATGCGAAAATATTATCCATGGACAAGAACTGTACTTGTGACTAGGATCGACGATGCAGAATTATTATTCTTAGTTTACAAAGAAATGCCCACTGATTTTGTGCAAATATCAGCCTGTATGTCAACAATTGCCAAGGAAAAATTTTTAAATAAAGCCAAGAAAATTTATCAAGATGTAAAAATATTTAATGTTCTTTCTGCCCAGGAAAGCGATATTAAAACGTTGAAACGGGATATAGTTGGAGAATACGTTGTACTTGATAAAGAGTTTGCTGGAGGAACAGGACAACAAATTTCAAAAGAAATAACACATAAGGTAACTAGACAACTTAAAGGAAAATACATTCTTTTGGCTGGGGGGATGGGTAGAGTTAACGTTGGAAGCTGGCTAGATGATCTCAATGTCGCAGGGGTAGATATTATGAGTTCAATGGAGGTTGGAGATGGGGATAAACGAAAAGACATTAATAAAATTAATGAATATTTACATCAACTTAGAGGCGAAAATGGAGTAACTCTTACAGGTTTCCCAAAAAACAAAAAACAAAAATTAGTTAGGCTTTGTAAACCGTTAACTTTTCAATTGAAAGATAATTTTTCTAACTCATGCGATATTGTAGATATAAAGTATAAATCTCCAACCCAAACAGAATGCCAAATACAACAGATCTATCAAATAAATCACTTTATTCCTATTAGTATTTCTGTGTATGCAAAAAACTTTGTAGAGTTTATCGATTGGTATTTTGCCGTAGATTTTGGTGAAAAAAAATATAACATTGACTCGATAACTATATTATTGTCCGATTTAGAAAAAGTTATTTTGGATTCTGACACAAAAGAATATTTGTATTTGTTAAGAAGAAAAATAGGCATAAGTCTTTACTTGGATAAAAAAATAACAAGAAATACTCTACAATATATTCGTCTTTTCAAAAACATATATTGTGACAATGGAATGCGAGTCCCAAAAACCATTACAGACAACTATCCTGTATTTAGAAACGAAGAAAAATATGAATAATAATATAGATCTGGATTTCAGTCAAAACCTAAATGTGTTCGATTGCCCTAAAAATATTATTTCTGTGCTGAAAAACGAAATCGATACTATAGATTCATATCCCAGTAGTAGTCGTGATCCATCTATCGAGAAAGTGTCACGCTTTTTCAACGTTAACAAAGACGAAATTGCCCTAGGAAACGGAACAACTGAAATAATTTTTAACCTGCCAACTGTTTTGCCAAAGGGCAAAGTGGTGATTTTACTTCCTAGCTTCTGGGAATATAAGGCAGCCAACAAGAGAACTTCGGAAAATATTGTAGAAAAATATTTTCTCTCTGAAGATAATAACTTTGAACTGGATTTTGCGGATTTTAACAAAACTATTAAAAACGCTCAAACTGTTTATTTGTGTAACCCAAACAATCCCACTTCAACTATATTGGACAAAAATAAAATTTTAAACTTAATTACTAACAATCCAAACACAAATTTTGTAATAGACGAAACGTATTTATTGTTTAGGAATACTTACAATAAAGAAAGTCTGTCAATCGAGGCTCCCAATTATCCAAATTTATTTGTGGTTACCTCAGTTTCAAAGTTTTTTCGGATACCGGGAATGAGAATTGGCTTTCTAGTATCAAATAAAACAAACATTGAAAAGTACCACAAGACTGCGATACCATACACAACAAATCGATTAGTCGAATCAATATTACCCCATATTTTCAAAAACAAATCGTTTATAAGTAAGTCTAGAAAATTTTACGAAATCCAAAGACAAGAAGTCTTTAACCAAATAAATAATAAATTTCATGATAAATTAAAGGCTCTTTATCCACAGGCCAATTTTATACTTGTAAAAATTCTTGACGTTAAATTAATTAACAAGCTATTTGAGTCACTCAAAAGAGCAAAAATTCAGGTGAGAAACGGAATTGAATTTGAAGGTTTAGGAAAAGAATGGCTAAGAATCAATATAAAAACTAATAAGGAAAACAAAATCTTGTTCGAACAATTAAATAAAACTATCAACAATGAGAAGTGAATTTTTATCAACCGAGTTAAATTCTAATGTGATAATTGATAGTCATACACATAATGGTTCTGATTTATCCAATATCGTCAAATTCAGGTACCCGTCAAGTCAGAGTATTATTGATTTGACAAATAAAACAAAACTCTCTGGAGTTGATTATGTAGTTACATTCCCTTGTCCTAGCGATCTCTTTTGGTTTGAACCAGCGACATTTCATCAAAGAAATAAGTTAGTTGTCCAATCATCACCAATTGAGCCGTTTCCTCATTTTATAAGTAACGAAACCATGTTTAGGGAAATTGCCAATTTTGGCCAAGGTCGTGCATTACCATTCGCAAATTTTATACCATCGTTTGAGGATACTAGACAAATTGAATACCTTGAGACAAAAATAAAAGAGGATAGTTTGTTTGGGCTTAAATTCCACCCACTAGCTTCTCAAACATCAATGGCATTATTAAAAGATTCACCCATAATAGATTTTGCTCAACGTCATGATTTGCCAATATTAATCCATACTGGGCCAGATAAATATTCCAATCCTCTCCAGTTATTAGAACTTTCAAGATCATATCCAAACGTAAGGTTTTGTGCGGCTCATGTTGGTCAATTTCAAAAAAATTTCATTGAACCACTTGTGAATGAGAAACCTAGAAATTTATTCATTGACACTTCACCACTTATTAGTCTATGTTTTGCTAATAGAGAAAATATAAGTCCAAATATTTACGATTTACCTTTTTCTGATCCTCAAAAAACACTTCATTCCTTATATTCAAAAATACCCGATAATATTTTGTGGGGTACAGACGAACCGTGGACTACAATAACAAACGATAAAACAGGAGGAGTCTATTGCAGGGTTACTTATAGTGACGAGGTAAATTTACTAAAAACTCTCCCTACAGAAGCAGTTCAAAAAATAGCTAATAAAAATACCTTACGTTTCCTTGGACAATAAAAACTTATCTACTTCTTCTTGTGCTAACTTTCTAAAAATTGGCGTTGGTAGTGTCGGGTGAGTAAATTTACCGAACAATGTAGATATATAATCAATTTCTTTGTTTTTTTCTGGCCATGCACGAAAGCCTTCTAAGCCGAGATTCTTTGCCAATTCATTAGAAGCTTCCGGTAATAAGGGGTATAAAAGATAACCAAGTGCCAATATTATTGCGTAATAATTTTTAAGGGACTTTAAATATTCTTCTGGGTTTTCATTTTTTAATGCCCAAAGTTTTTCTTGACTTAAAACTTTATTACCAAAATCTGATAAGTTACAAATTGCATCGATTGAATCTCTAAACTGACAGTTGTCGAGATATTTTCTTGAGAGTTTAAAAGCTTTGGTTATTTCAAGTTTAGTTTCATTCGATACTATTAAATCCTTGATTTGTGAGATATCAGTATCTTTTGAAATAGACAGTACTCTATGTATGAAGTTGCCCAAGTTTGCGACGAGGATACCATTATTCTTATCAACAAAATCAAGCCACTTAAAGCTGGCATCTTTTGTTTCAGGCATGTTTAAAGTTAGATAAAATCTAAGAGCATTGTTTCCAAAATTTGTTACCATTTCTTCGATTCCCAGGGAAGTTCCTCTACTTTTTGAGAACTTTTTGCCATCATAATCCAAAAACATATTTATGCTTGTTAAATCAGGAAGATGAAGGTCTTTATCTTTAACCATTAACTGACCCGGCCAAAATAAAGTGTGAAATATTAAATTATCTTTACCCATAAAATAAAAATGCTTTGATTCTTTGTTGTACCAATATTCTTTCCAGTCTTTTCCAGTTTGCTCAGACCAAAGTAGGGATGCTGAATAATATCCTATAACGGCATCGAACCACACGTATATGCGTTTATTACCAGCCTCATCAAGTCGAAGATTTTCCGGTATGTCATTGGTGGGGATTTCCACCCCCCAATCAATATCCCGAGTTATTGCTCTTGGTATCAATCCTTGTTTTAGCCATCCCAAACTTTCCTGGAGAACCCATTGCTTCCAGTTTGGACCAGTTTTCTCAACATATTCCTTAATGTCTGATCCTAATTTTGACCAATCGATAAAATAGTGTTTAGTCTCCTTATACGAGACTTGTGATCCGGTTAATTTACTGTGAGGATTCTCAAGTTCATCTTGGTTTAATAATTTTCCGCAATTATCACATTGATCACTTCTGGCATCTGTAAAACCACAGTTCTTGCAAGTACCGATCACGTATCTATCTGGCAAAAATCTTTTTTCTTGCTCAGAATAATATTGCTTTGTTGATTCAATAAATAAATACCCTTTTTTAAGAAATTCCAGAAAAAAATCTTGTACTATTTTCGCATGATGTTCCGTGTCAGTTCGAGTATAAAGATCATAAGAAAGATCTAATATATCTTTAAAAAGATGTACGTTTTTCTCATGATACAAGTTAGCCACTTCCTTTGGAGTTATTCCTTTTTGATCGGCCTCGACCGTTATTGGAGTACCATAACAGTCAGAACCAGATACCATTAACACATCATTTCCAGTTGCTCTAAAGTACCTCGCAGATATGTCAGCCGGTAACAGATATCCTGCTAAATGACCTATATGTAGGTCACCATTGACATAGGGCCATGCAACGCCAATAAAAATCTTTTTTTTATTGTCTGTTTTTTTCATATATTTCCCTATTCTTTGAACAATTTATACTGAATTATAGCAAAATAGGAACCAAAAGTGTGCCTGTTAAAGTTAACGTGTCACTTCAAACGAATCCACCTCTTCTTTTAATTTTTTCGCCTCTGGGTTATTCTCAAAATACTTTCGGACCGGATCGATAGCATCGTTCAAATATCTGGACAAGTTGTCCTTCAAATCGAGTGGAAATATTTTTCCATCCTGATAACTGTTTTCCAAATCAGAATATGATTCGAAACTAACATTTCCTCCATATTCATCTTTCCTTTCGATTGTTATCTTTTCAAATTTTGGAAAAATGACATATCTAAAATATTCTAGTATTGGATTGTTTGAAATCTCATTAGGGGGACAGTAGGCTTTCTTAATTTTTTCATAAATTTCTTCCTTGGTATCGGTCATGAAAATTGCCGAATCAGGTTTTGATTTCGACATTTTTAGAGCAATGGTTCGTTCCAATTTATCATCAACATTTTGAATGACATCTGTCGGTGGTTTTAGACTGATTAACATATGATGATGGACTGCGGCCGGTTTTTCATACCCTAATTCGTCAGCAATTTGACGAGCAAGCATATTTACTTTTCTTTGATCCATTCCTAATTGAGCAATATCAGCTTTTAGGTAAAAAATATCTGTCGCTTGCATTGCTGGGTACATAATCTGAGCAGCCGTCAAGTTGTCGGTATCGCTCCTGCCCATAATTTGTGAACAGCGAATTATTCTTTTCAACGTAGTTGCACGACCCACCTTTAGAACTGTTAACCAATATCCTGATTCCTCTACCAAATCAGAGGCCCATATAAATTCGACGTTTTTAGTTTCTAAACCACAAGCTTTCCATACCTCAATAAAATATAATCCGACTTTTTTAATTTTTTCCAAATCACCGCCCATTTTATTATTGGCAAAAGCGTGCCAATCAGCTACAAGCATTTTAAAATGAACCCCTGCGTTTATCATTTTCTGGACATTAATTGCTCTCACTAAACCTTGAGCAATATGGATCCTCCCTGATGGTTCAAATCCATCATAGGCAATAAGTTGCTTTCCTTGTGATAATTTGTCCCTTATTTCATCAGCTCCAATCACTTCCTCACCAACTTCGTTAATTAGAGTCATTTTTTCATCTACGGTCATAATTGTATTATATATGTTCAGTTTATTTCTGTACTAATTTGTATTTTTTGTCTGACAAGTCCACGAACTGATAAAGGGAGTTGTTGTGGTTTTGGAAGGACTTAAGAAGTACTACTACCTTAATAAAATTGAAGTTCATCACGATATTACTGCTTTTGAGATATATTTGCCGATTAGGTAATGTGAGATAAGAAATTATTGAGAAGTGTGATGATGTCTAGTGAACTGAATCTGTTACCGTAACACATTCATACACAACATTGACTTCTTGTGGAAGTTGAGATATTTTATCTGAAATATCTTTCTTTCTATCAAACGCAATAAGGACTAATAATGGGTCATATCCATTTACAATAGATGTTTTTAATGATTTTAAAGTGGCTAGATCTTTGTTCAATAACTGTATCCATTTAGTATCGGTTTCGCCGCCAACTCTTCGAAGTTTAAGTTCTATAGCCCCGTAAAAATTATTAAAACCATACCCTTTTGAGGGTAATGGAAAACCATCTTTGGTTACCCGTAGATCCGAAGTATCTAAAATAACAACATCGGACCTGTTTCGTAGATTTTGGTCCTTTCCGTACCACCTAACTTCAGAGTGAACTGGTGAGGACAAAGAACCGTTGTATGTTCTCCTTAGACCCAATCTAGAAGTTAATAACTGAAATAGCACGCACCTAACATCTTCTTCTGTGAGAAAAAGATGGGGGTTATGTTTGAATAAGCTCCTTAATTCGTCAATTGATTCTGATATTAAATATTTGTATTCACTTTCAGTCATATTTAAGTTTAAAACTTATTACTTTTTCCTTTGTTAATTGTACCGGCATGGTATTTAACATCAAGCATTTTGTTGATTTGGATTACAGCTGTGGAATTTGTAAAGATACTTGGTTTATTTGTATATCCTTCTTCATACCTTTGTAGATTGACTAAAATCAGTAAATCTTTGTTTTCCTTTGTAAGTATCTGTTTTAGAAACTCTGGTTTGCAAAGAAGTCTTTGACCTCCATCTTCTGTATCATGGTTTTCACTTATATTAGACTTCCATGCTTGTGATGTGGCAACTTCAACTTTTGATATTTTCCAAACTCGTTTGAATGGATCTTCTGAGTGCAGTTTATATTTATTCGTTATATTTTTGGAAAAACTTAATCGATTTAGCGCTAAGATGCTCCCAAATGGATCCTGATCGTCTATTTTTGCGTCGGAATTTCCATGTGATGTCCATGGTATATATCCGACTTTTTTACCATTCAGAGATTCACTGCCATCAGGGTGATATTCGAAGTTTGGTAGCCATGCCCTAAAAGGATCTCCTCTTAATAACCTTTTTGCTAATTTTACCGAACTAGATGGTTCAACTAAAGAGGTGTCAATACTGACTTGAATTCCATCGATTGATTTCCAACAACCATCAATTACTATCTGGTTTTTGATCTTATCTCCACCATGTATTTTTAATAATTTCATAATCTTTGTTCTGTCTCCAGTTATACCAGTAGAATTTTCAAGTTTTTCTAGTAATCTGGTTGTGCTTATATCTAATGGCGTATTGCCAGTACCGTCTGAAAGCCACAGACCATTCTTTATTGTCAGAGCGTAGTGGTTGAGCCAATCTGACCATGGTTCTTGGTAATAATCGTCTTCCGTCACAGGGAGTGCCTCAAGGAGTTTTCCTGCAACTATTTGGAGACAGTGCCATCCTAGTTGTTCCCCGTATGTGTGATATTTATCAACCATACCGTAACCTCTAGATGAGTATCTTCCATATCTCCCTCCAGCTTCATTCATGCCTTTAACTTTCGGATCAATATTATGAGCAATTTCGGAAAGTCTATCGGTTACTTCCCAATTACTTAAACCAAAAACATCGGCTAAGTTTGATACTTCATATTTTTCAAAATCATAGTCTAAATGAAATTCGTTTGTGGGTTTTGGAGCATCTTCTGGCCTTCCTTCATAAAATCCACGTCTAGTTTTCTTTGTGGGCTTAACTTTGGGATATTTTGAAACATTTGTCTGATTAATCTGATTATTTACTACTTGTGATAGCGTTATGGCACCTTGTGACGTACATTCTGTTAATGCATTTGCGGCATAGTGTCGCATCGTTGGGTGGGGATACTTTTTCTCTCCTAGAACCTTAATGAAGAGTTGACTGTAGCTAGCAACTACATTAGGTTCATCTTTGGCGATGCGAGCCAAAGCAATAAGTAACCAAAGACGAGCATGTAGGTGATAGAAGGTAAGTTCAGGTGCTTGAAAAGAACTTGCGTTCTTCGAATTAAAGAGAAGTACCAACTCATCTAGAATTTTTATTCTTCCTAATTTAACTACATATCTAACCGTATGGGCAGCTCTCCATCTATCTTCTGCTTTTGGTGAACCCAACGATCTCCAAATGATACCTGCTAATATTTGGTAGTATGTCTTTCCAGTTGGGAAAAGAGACGGCGTCCACTTACCATCTGTGACGTTTTCTGAAAGCTTAGTTGTACTGCTAGATAATAAATGCTGGAGAGCGGCCAAGGATGCATCTTGAGACGCTAATTCAGTTAAACAGGAGCCCAAACCCAACCATACGCTAGCGGGTATTGTTAATTTATTGGATGTAAATGATTTGACTAGTTCAAGTGCTAATCTTGCTATTGAAACACCAGAAATATCAGAAATTTCTTTAAGCGTGTAAGTTGAAAGTTGACCGTAGCTAATAAATTCTTCAATTCCACTTAAACATAGAGATATACCAGCATCTTTTAATACATCCACAACTGATGAAGAAGAGCCGACCCATGCTTCTTTACATTTCTTTAGTTCACTTAATTTGAAATAGAGGTCAATGCCTTCATGAGATGCAATGGTTTGAATGTAATTTCCTCTCTCGGCGTATGTAATTTTATTTCTTAAAAGTTCAAAATACGTGTCTTTCGCCTCATGTATAATTTCGGAGGTTTGGAGTTTGTCTAAAGCAGTTTGTATTGATGCAGTAGAGACGGGTAACGTGCTTGATAAAATTGAGTCAATATTGGGAATTCCAACATTTTTTTTAGGATTTTCAAGATACTTTATGTCACTATTCCTCTGTTTGTGAAATTTCTCTATTACCATATATCTATTTACTAATCGAATGTATTCCCTAGACCTGTCTCCAAATATTTTTTTTACATGTTCTGCTATTTTCTTATAAGTGTCTTCGTGGAAAAATCCATGATGGTTTCTTTCATATTGTTCAATCAATTCAGATAGTAATAGTTTTTGATTTGGATAATTGTGTTCTGTAAGAGCGTCTGAAAAATTGCCTGTGCCACATTCCCATAGTTCAACAGGGGAGGTAAGTTTGTTTAAAATAAGTGCGTCCTCTGGTGGTATTTTATTTTGTTCAACGAGTGCTCTTAAGTACGGTAATAGTGTGTAGTCTAGCGTAACTTTATCACGGTCATCCCAGCGCAATAGCTTTGCCAATCCCTTTAGTCCGGCTACTCTTGACATTGCCGCTCCATAATTACTCCACTGAAACTTTTCTTCCTCTTCAGGTAGATTTAATTCGCAAATATTTTCTAGGATGTGAGAACTTTCATCATTCAATTCCTTCGATCCCTTAATAGAAGAAACAAATAATAAAAGTTCATTTGTGAAATCGTTATCACCCGATCCTATTGCATCCATTTGCTCCAATCCTTTTTTGAAAAACGTTTTCGTTTCTTCGAGGCTGGCTGGAAGAATTGCTCTTGCTAAATCTGCATAGTAAGAACTTCTTGTAGTTACGTCGGTTTCTTCTTGGATTTGTTTTTCTACTTTAACTGCTTCTTTACCAGCTAATGCTTGTAAGTTCAGGCGTTTAGCTAGTATTCCGATTATTTCAATTGTTTTGTTAATGGTAACAATAGGTTGAAGATGTAATGTTTCCAAAAATTTGTCAACTGATTGTGTCGTAATATTTGGATAAATGGCGAGAGAGTATATTGAAAGTTCTGCGCCTAAAATTTGAAAAATGGTGCTGAATTTTTTTCCGTAATAAGGATCAATTGTTTCTCTGGCTTTTGACCATGTATCAAGTAATTTGAGAAACTGTTTATCACTGTCTCCGGGTCTGTTAAGTACTTCTTGAAAAGCACGACTGAGTTCCAATAGGGGCTCTAGAGAATTGTCGATGAACCTCTCAGCATCTCTTTGGTCATCATAAGATAGAGGACTCTTTTTTGACGGTGATGCCAAGTTGTCTTGCCTTGGGGAAATAATCTCTTTTAGTTTATTCTTAAATTCACTTGGTTTGGATACTCCTTTGATCTTAGACGCGAAAGGAATGAGCTCTATTGGAATGATATCCCGGCATTCAACTTTTCTTTTTTGTCTGTTTGATTTAATAATTACTGATAGAAGAAAAGGAATTAACTCTTCAGGAGAATAATGTTCTTTGAATGAGTATAGTTTTAGATGATCATGTGGAACTAAATTTAGTATGTTGTAAGCTGCCTGAGGTTTGCCCAAAGATATTGCTAGTGCAGAGCAGTAAGTCAATCCACCTGTAATTTTATATTTGTTGTTAAGGTGGTAATCATACTCTCTGGCGATTTTTTCTGCATCTTTAGAAGTGTTAGAAAGTCTTTTAATGAGTATTTCCCTCGTTTGTTTCTCAATATCTAAGAATGTAAGTGCTGCGGCTATACATCCTAAGTCTTTGTCAGTATTGTTAAGTAAATCCAGTACGTTTTTTGAATATTTATCTTGTTGCAAAATTTCAAAAACATTAGTACAGACTTGGTAACTGTACCAGTTTCTCCAATGCCGTATGTGTTCCAATGCTCTTTTGGTCTCACCTTGAGCAACGTGTGTGATGGGGATGGCAGCAATATCCATCACTTCTGGATGGGGCTTTTGATCGTAGTTATCTTGTTTTTGTGAAAAATGATGACGTATCCATTCGTTTGCTTGTACTGCGTGTCTATTTGCGTTTTCGTAGTCGCCAGATAAGGTGTGTGCAATCGCTAATCTTGCATGACGCTTTCCAGGCCAGCTTGTACGTGTTTCAAACAATCGCCTGGTTGCATCAACGTCATTTGCAGCTATAGCAAGATTTGGATTATTCAAAATATAATCTACTCCTCTTTGATCTGTTGCTGAAATTCTTGCCAATTCAAGTAGAAGATGAATCAGTTTATCAGAGTCCTTTTTCATCGAAGCTAAATAAACTGCTGACTTAAGTCTTGAATATCGGATGTGATTTTTTCCTATAGTACTTGTTATTGCAGCAGGGATCCTTTCATCAAAGGCAAGCTCAAATAGTTTTTCACTATCATCTAATCTTAATAATAAATCTGGTAATGCTTGGGCTGCATATACTGATTTATCTTGCAGGTCTGATAGGTTTGAAGCGATCTTTTTAATGACAGTTTCATCAGAACCATAATGTTCAAGCATATATGTTTCAGTGGGTTCATCTCGAAACATAATTCCATATTTTGTATTCTCCAGTAATGGAGCTAAATCGGCGACAAAACTCTCAATTGCACCAAGGTTAAATCCTTGAGCATCTGCATAATCTTTCAGAGGGATTGGTTGGGGAAGTACTGCCAATCCTCCTAATATTGAGCTGACTTCTTTTTGATCGTAACCTTGTTTTGATGACTCCGTTAAGGCAGACTGAATTCTCTTTTCAATTAGATCATTCAACTCTATTTTTTTGTCAGTTTCTGACTTCTCTAATAATCCCTGGCCACTACTTAAAAGATATTCGAGTATACGTGCATTACCTTTCGACCGTGAATAAGCTACTTGAATTTCCGTTTCAGATAACTCAGTTTTTCTATCATTTAGATAAGTTCTTGTTTCAGATAGCGTAAATGGATTTAACTGAAAATTTTCGTAAGGAATATCTGAAATGGGTATACGGTGACTTCGACAAGAAACAATGATTTTTACTCCTTGAGGTATTCCATTGACATGAAAGCTTTTTAATAATTCTGTTGGGAAAGAGTCTTCCTTTCTACTTTTTGCCTGTAAAGCTGCATTATCTATCGCATCTAAAAACAGGATCAGTTTTCTGTTTGAGTTTGTCCGAGTGATGGTCTGTACACATTGCTCTAATCGTTTTCTAAATGTGGAGAATAGTATCTCAGGGCTTGTTCCATTAGGCAATGTGGGATCGCATAGACCCTGACACGCTAGGGTATTTATGATGTGAATTAACCCTCTTCGTGCTAAATGTCTTGGGTCTTCTGGTGTTCTATAGGAGCCTCCTCCAAAGCAGTCAAAGAAAATCACAACATTATTCTTTGAAAGGGTATCTGCAAGATTTTTTAAGAATACTGTTTTGCCAATGCCACCTTCAGCGTGAACTAACATTGGTTTTTCTATTTTAAGAATTTTTGATAAGGCTTCTTGCAACTGTTCTCTTGGTAAAACAATTCCTGGATCAGGTAATTTTTCCGGGCAAGGGAGTAACTCATCAATATCACCAATTTCTAATGCTGCTAGAACATCAACTTTATAAATTACATTATTTCTAGCCCCGATTGAACCAGCTTTATCTCTTACCATTTGTCGCAATGCACCCAGACGAGCTCTTGCAATTGGATCTGATGTTGCTGACCAATCAACAAGCAACTTTGATGTGTCTAATTTTATATCTCTCATTGAGTCTGAAGATCCCTCTAAGGAAAAAAGTTTAGCAAATTCGACAATTTGGTCTTTTTTCAATTTGGAGGCTTTAATAAATTGTTCAGCCTGAGCTTTTATCTCATTGGTTAATTGCTTTTGGTTAGCAATGCTTTTAATTGCTTCTAAAAAAGGAGTGTACATTGGCCTATTAGTTAATATTTGAAAAGTTAACTTCTTTTGAACGTCTGCTAAACCATGAAGTTTTACATTTTCCAAGTATGCTTTAGCAAATTTAGTTACGGTTTTTTTGGCATCACTACAGCGAAAATCTTTATCGGAATTAACAATAGAATACTTTAATTGTTTAATAGCAATTTTGTGTGAGTGTTCAAAAGTAGGTGCACTACCATGATATATCGTCAAATCAGCAATTTCTGTTGTTTCTTTAGAAGACTTCTTCTGATCTGATGGGCTGAGTCCTTCAACAGCTATTCCAATAAAGTTATCTTGTGGCATAAGGAGCTGCAAAGACATCCTGGCAACCCATGCTTCGTGAAACTCATGACCATCTCTTGATGCTCTGACTTTATCAACTTTGTTATAACCGTTATCCATAACAATTTAGTTTTTTAGAGAGATTGTTTTCGATTTGTTCAATATTCATACAATATTTGATTTATTTCTTCTCTAATTAAAAATTACGGTGTATAAAAAATAATTGTGTCTAAACATTGACCACTATAATTTTTTATATACGTGATTATACCGCCAGCCATATTATTAGTTGGTCCTAAAAAACAACTTTTCTATTTTTGTATAAGTTTTTGTTTTGAGGTCGGTACCATTATTCAGACCATTAAAGCGGTCCGTTAATAATTAAATGTAAATATGGACAAAAATGAAGTAATAAAGATAGTTCAAGTTGGTATTAATGATTTAAAACCAAGCGAATACAACCCGCGTAAGTGGAGTCAAAGTCAACTGTCGGCGCTCAAAGAAAGCATTAATAGCTTCGGTATCGTCGACCCATTTATAGCAAATTCCGCCAAAAACAGGATGAATGTTTTAATAGGTGGACATTTTCGATATGCGGTTTGTAAGCAATTGGGGTATACAGAGATTCCTGTAGTTTACTTAAATATTCCCGATATTGAACGAGAAAAAGAATTAAACATTAGACTTAACAAAAATACTGGTGATTTTGATCTAAAACTACTGGCTGAGTTTGATGAAAATGTTTTGAAAAATATAGGTTTTGAGTCAGATGAACTTGATGATATTTTTCATATTGAAGACACTCCCGAAGAATTTGATTTAAATAAAGCACTAAAAAATGCTGGTGTGAACGAGGTCAAAACCCAAACTGGAGATATTTGGTTGCTTGGTGAATCAAAGCTGTTAGTCGGCGATTCAACTATTGAGGCTGATGTTTTAAAGTTGATGGGTAAGGACAAAGCGGATATGTGTTTCACAGATCCGCCCTATATTCTCGATTACTTGAGAGGAAAAAGAAAAGGTAATCCAACAGATGGCTTTGGTTTAAAAAAGAATCGACGTTATATTGGTACCGATTCACTTCCTGATAACTTCACTGAATTATGGATGGCCAACATTGCCAAAATCCAAAAAGAAAACTTCTCCATTATTGTCTATGAAAATTGGAAAAATATTCGAACCATTTGGGACGAGATGGAGAAATACTGGCGTGTAAAGAATATGATCGTTTGGCACTTACCTAACCGAAATCAAGGCTATGCTGCAAACTACAAATTTTTCTCCAAACACGATATTGCCATGGTTGGAGCTTCACTAAACACTGATATCGAATTCAACATTGAGGCAGAAAAAGATGGTCTTCAAGAGGAATATGAAACAGCACTTTTTGCCATCAAGGGTAAACCCCAGTGGGAAGGTTATGAAAAAGGTAAAAAGATTCAACCAACCGATTTCATCGAATATAAATCATCGGATGAAAAAAGCTCAGGGCAAGCAGTGATCTTTGGAACCAAGCCGGTCGAGATCTTAATTCCTTACATAAAAGTTTTAACCAAACGAGGAGATCTTATCATTGAGCCATTTGGTGGGAGTGGTAGTACCTTAATCAGTGCTACTAAGATGAAACGTCGATGTTTCATTATGGAAAAATGTCCTGCTTATGCTGAAGTTATTAAGAAACGCTGGGAAAATCTTACTGGTCAAAAAGCTATTAAAATGTGAAAAACAAAAGCCAAGTTATTGACCAGTTAAAGTTGACACCAATTGTTCAAATTGCTTGTCAAAAAGCAGGGATTAGTCGCGCCACTTATTATCGGTGGCGCGATGAAGATGAAAGTTTTAGGAATATTTCCGACCATGCTTTAACCGACGGTATCGGTTTTATAAACGATTTGGCTGAATCACAATTAATTTCTTTGATCAAAGAAAAGGTTCCAACATCAATTTATTACTGGCTAAATCACAATCACCCACGTTATTCAGACCGACGAATATATTTGACTGATTCAGAACAAAAAACATTTTTAAACGCCGTTAAATCAAGTAGTCAAGAAGCATATGAAGAATTGACTAAAAATGCAACTCAAGGCAAAATCCCTCGAACTTTTATTAACTCAATAATTCAACTAATTAATCGAATTACTAAATCAAAAACAGAAGAAGAAAACCAAAAGAAGATAGATCTGTTATCAAAAATCAACAAATTATGAACCTGCAAAACGTCCAAAAATTAATAAAAAACATGAAAGAACTGTCGCCTCGGGATAGAGCAGTGCTGTTTTTATGGAATCGTATAAGAGGATCCTCTGGTGACACGTTTTCAAAATATCTTTTGCATCCAAAGCACGTATTTAACACCGAGGAAGAGAAAGTCTTGACTGAGTTTAGTTCAAAATCTGACGAAGTTGATTTTTATAGTTGGCAAGAGTTGATTTCAAAAACAATAACCGTTGATCAGTTTGGAGATTCAAAATATATGTCATTCGAATTAGCACTTATTGACCTTCGAGATTTTCTGTTCAAAACAGAAGAAGATGTGATTTATAAGCACCATCTATATAACCGAGAAAATTTTAAAAACCAGATTGGAAAAATAAGTACACCCATGGCTGATTCTTTTGCTAATTTTAGTGTTTATCTCATAGCCGTTATTATTCACCAATATTGCCTTAGCGATGCTTTCGACGAAAAAGGTGATTTGCTTGTTTTAGATCGATTGTCGACGATTAGAAATCGTTTTGAGGGGGTTAAATCAACGTTTGTTTGTGGAATTCTGGACCAATGTTGTATATTCCTTTTGGAAAAGCTTAGAGATACCGTGGACATTACTATTGATAGTTATGTACCGGTACTTTGTGAAATAGCGCCACAAACTGAACGTTATTTTCTAGATAATAATCGAGGGGTTAAAAACTATGTTAAGAAAACTTTAAATCAATACTTGTCGGGATCATTTGACCTTTCGCTGGAACCACAACCACTATTTAAATAATGGTATTTATTGGATTTGATTGAATTAGCAGACTATCTGGTATCTATTGGCCAGGTAAAAGCTCATCAGTCTTTATGTTGAGAGCTTTGCTGATTTTATAGAGCACGTATGCGGTCGGGGTATATTTGGCATTTTCCAAATGCCCAATATAAGTTCTATATAATCCAGCCTGATGAGCTAGTTCCTCTTGTGACATACCAATCTCCTCTCTGTATTTTTTGATTTTTTCGGCTAATTTTTTAGTAAAAATATCTTTTGATAGCACAAAATCATCATATTGAAGTATTAGAATACTGCCACGCAGTAAACATAGACTTAATGCATAAAATGTGTCATCATATACGTGAATTATAAGTTACAAATATTTACTCAAAAAAATATGAAAAAATGCAAAAGCTGCCAGACAGAAATAGATAGTAAGGCAAGTAAGTGCCCACATTGCCAAGCCGACCAAAGAAATTGGTTTGCAAAGCACAAAATATTAACTGTAATATTGGTACTAATCCTAACAGGAATAGCATCAAGTAGTGGTAACAAAGGTGGTAGCTCAAATTCGAGTAACAGTAACTCGAGTAAAGCCGAATCAAATAAAGTAGTTGCCAAAATTGGTGAAGCCGTAACTGCAAATGATTTATCCTTTACCGTCACAGACATCACAAAAGCCAAATCATTAGGTAATTCTTATACCAAAAAAGAATCACAAGGAACATTTAATGTTATTACCTTAAATATAAAAAATACAGGAAAAGAGACCGCAACAATTGATAGCTCGATGATGAAAATCACCGATTCTCAAGGCAGAAAATTTGACAGATCAATTGAAGGTCAAACAGCCAAAGGCTTATCACAAGGGAAAGTAGACTTATTTTTACAGCAAGTCCAACCAGGATTATCGGTAACTGGCGAAATAGTCTTCGACTTACCGGATGATGCAACCGATCTTAAGCTGTTAGTAAAAGGCAGTATGTTCGGGACTGAAAAACAAATTTCTCTGACGAAATAATTTAAAAGAGAATTCAATTTAACCCTCTGAGAAATCGGAGGGTTTTAAGTTTAGGGCATAAACATATAGTTATACTCATCGTTAGGACCAAAGTAGTGTCCTCTATTTAGTAGAGTATCTGCTAATTCCCATACTGTCATATTTTCCGAAATCCGGTAACTGGCAACAATATCAATTGACCCGTTTTTACCAACTGACAATGACCCCAAGTTTCCTTGAGTTTTATCCAATGTATTTTCTAAAGCATATCTAAAAGCTTTTTCGTTACGTATGAATCCATAATAGTTGAGGTTACTAATGATTGCGTCAAGTGTAGAGCCTTTACCAGGTCGAAAATCCACGGTTTCACTTTGTTTTTGCCTTTCTAAATCACTTTGAGTAAATCTAAGTTTTTCAACGAAATAATCCTCGACTTTTTTAGATGAGTTCCAACTTTTTCCGGGAGCTTTGAAATCATCAGCGGGGATTTTGTTAGTTTTGAAATAAACAACTCCAAGTACCCCAACCGTGATCAATATTGCAACGAAGATAACCTTTTTCATAACTAAGATTATAGACCCAAATTTGACTCTAGACTTCCGTAAGTTATGCGGTATCCATTGTTAATGATTAATGATAATTATCCTAAAATTGTGACATTGTTAAAAAGATGTGAAAAGTATTTTTATTGGTATTTACTGTCACGCGACAAAAAATATATCGACAGGTTTTTCAAGACAACAAAGAAGATAAAAAGTTTGTTAAACATCTCCTAGACTTCCACCAAACCTGCGGTACAGTTGTGTCATGAAGAAGAAAGAAGATGGAAAGACACAGGAAATAAAGCAAATACAATACTGCTTATACGCCAGAAAATCATCGGAATCAGACGAACGACAAGCCATGTCGATTGAATCCCAAATCAACGAGATGAAAACATTGGCAGAGAGGGAAGAATTATTTATAAAAGAAATTCGACAAGAAAGCCACTCGGCCAAATCATCAGGACTAAGACCAGTATTCAACCAATTATTAATCGACATTCGAGCTGGTGAATTTGATGCCATATTAACTTGGGCACCTGACAGATTGAGCAGAAATGCTGGGGATTTGGGAACACTGGTTGACCTGATGGATCAAGGAAAGTTACACACCATTCGAACATTTTCCCAATCATTCTCTAATAATCCAAACGAGAAATTTTTACTGATGATCCTATGCTCTCAGGCAAAACTGGAAAATGACAATAGAGGTATCAACGTCAAAAGAGGTATGCGAGCTAAATGCGAAGCGGGGTGGAGACCAAACATAGCTCCGCTTGGGTACTTAAATGTCATGAGTTACAACAGAATAAGCTATGTCGAAGTCGATAAAGAACGAGCTCCAATAATCAAACAAATGTTTGAAAGGGTGGCAGATGAAAAACATAGTGGTAGAACAATTAAAAAATGGTTGGATAGAGTAAAGTTTGTAACTAGAAGCGGAAAACCACTTGCATTAAGTAAGGTGTATACAATTTTGAAAAACACTTTTTATTACGGCGAATTTGAATTTGGTGGCAAGATTTATAAGGGCAGACATGAACCACTAATTACCAAAACACTATTTGATAAAGTTCAAAAACAATTGATAGTCCCCGAAAAAGAATGGCACAAAAAAGTTTTCCCATTTAGGTCTTTATGTATCTGCGGTAGCTGTGGGGAAAGAATTACAGCTGAAGAAAAATATAAAAGATATAAATTTGGTAGATTTAAAAAATACGTCTATTATCACTGCGGCAGACACATCGACTATGACTGCGACGAACCCTATATTACTGAAGAAGATTTGATTGATCAGCTGGTACTTCATATCGATGAAATAAAATTACATGAATCTGATTTAATCCGATATTTAAGAGAAGATATTGATAAGTTTGACCGACTTAGGTCTGAAGTTTTAAACCAAGAAATTATGAGCGGAAAACTAGTGGAATTAGAATACGAGGCATTCAATCATGTTGATAAAGATATGGTCAAAGAATATTTACTATATGTCCTAAAACGTGGAACTGCCGAGGAAAGAATAAAAGTACTATCTGCAGTCAAAACTAGGTTTATTCTTCACAATAAAGAACTAACGATCAGAAATTAATCGAAAACTTTAGACACAATTAAGAAAATAACACAAATTACTATGGCAATCGTCTCAATCACTAAAAAAGATGTAGTAGTGGCAGCGACACCATAGACTTTACTAACAGCGTTGAAGATTATTACTAAGGTCGTAATAAAAAAAGTAATTATTAAGAAATACTTCATCGATTTTTTATAAAGTAGGAAATCTAATAATGCATATACTGCCATCTCGTCTTCAATCTTATCAATCACAGGGAGCTTATCGGCTGGCACTCTTTTAGGACTTTGGTTGTATGAAAAGTATTTATTTTTATAAATGGCACAACTAATCTCAGTTAGCAAAATCCCATAAGGTGCTCTAGTGTCTTGTGAGTATTTATGAAGCTGTTTTACTGCCTCCTCATATTCTCCATTCTTAAACCTTTCCACGCTTTTGGTGAGTTTAAGTTCGATCACTAAAATTGCTTTTCTAAATCGGTCGTCAGTCCTGACAACAATATCGACTCGATTGGAAAGAGTTTTGTCAAAACTTGTCGTGTCCACTTCGGTATCAATTTGTTCATTTTTAACCTCGAATAGTTTAGATAACTGGGGTGCTAAAAAATCTCTGAATTCATCCTCTGACACAAAATTCTTGTCTTTGACCAATTCCAGTAATTGTTGCTTGGTAATCCAGCGATTCATTACTATAAATCTCACATTTTTAGAAGAAAATAGCAACTAGACAAAATAACGGTTTTTACCACATTACAGGCGTTTATTGGAGTTTTTACCCATATCAAAGAAAATTACCCAAGTCCTATGGGATTTTTAGCTATAGAGTTAAAAATCCATGGAACTTTAGGCACAAAGCGGAAGGGGAGGGAGTCGAACCCTCATGCCATTTCTGACGCGGGTTTAGCAAACCCGTGGCTTACCATTCGCCGCACCCTTCCAATAGGACTCCTGATTATAGCAAAAAGCAATCCCATTTTATGCTAAGATGATATTAATGACTGAGGATAAAAAGAAAATAGACCCAATTGACGAAAAGCTATTGAACATCAATGAAGAAAAAATATTGTTTGAATGGGATGCACCAGAACGCTCTTTTCAACGTAAAGATAGGGACTTTTGGATTACTGCCATCGCTATTTTAGTTTTGGTTTCAATAATTTTGTTTTTTGTAAACGAATTTCCTCTTATTTTGGCCTTAGTTGCTGTCATGTTTTTGTATTATGCTTTGTCCACAGTTCCACCAGGAATTGTTCACAATAAATTAACCAATCGTGGTATTTATTTTGGAGAATTAAGATATGATTGGAACTTGTTAACCCGTTTTTGGTTTAAAAAATCTTTATCTAGCCAGACAATTGCTTTTGAAACTAATTTGAGGTTTCCCCGACAGGTGACCTTGGTGGTTGATGAAAATCATCAGGAAAAAATTAAAGAGATAGTTTTAAAAATTATTCCCATGCTCGACGAATCCCCAACCTTAGTTGATAAAATTACCAAGTGGTTTGCTGACAGATTGCCACTAGAAGATAATCCCGAACATAATAAAGAAAAATAGCCCAAATTAGGATATAATAACTAGATTCACGCTAGTTTTGCACCTATAGTTTAATGGATAGAATAGCGGTTTGCGGAACCGTTGATCCGAGTCCGATTCTCGGTGGGTGCACTTAAATTGGAGGGTGGGCAGGACGGTAATGCGCTGGTTTCGAAAACCAGTGGGAGTAATCCCTAACAGGTTCAACCCCTGTACCCTCCGCCAATGAAAAACACTTGTTCTGCCTGTGGTAAATGTTGTAAATTATTTTATATTAATCTCTCCAAAAAAGAATTTGAATCAGGGGATTTTAAAACCATGGATTTGGATTCCAAGGTTCATATTTTAGACAAAAACCCCGACGGCAGTTGCATATATCTCAAAAATAATTTGTGTAGCATCCATGAAAACCGTCCCCAGGTCTGCCGCCACTTTTTTTGTTCTACAAAATCCAAAAAATTCCAAGGGATGGTAAAAATGATAAACAATAACAAAATATAGAAAAAGTCGTATAATATAGGACATATGGGTTTTCATTTTTTTAATTCGAAAGAAGCAATTGATTTAGTAAATTTATTAAAAAAGGAAAAAAGAAAAGGTGCTATTAGTGGTGGAGTTTTTGGAAGTATTTTAAGACCAAATGGTCGTACTACACCAAAAAAAGATATTGATGTGCTTATCATTGATCCTAATACTTCGGTATATGGTGAAGTCGAACACGAAACTGGTGAAAAAAGTGGTGTACACCTTCATATATTTAGAAAAAGACCTGGTAAACCAGCTAGTAATGACAGGAGAGGTGAGATATTGGCAGATGCCGAGGCAGAGGCAAAAAAACTATTTTAATTTTCAAATCAACACCAATTTTGGCATAAATAAAAAATCAAAGTAAATTTTGGTCAACAGTATCGTAATACTTTTAAAGTGTATCATTATTTATGATCAAACTATATTTCCACATTTCCAAGTGACATTCGAGCTCGTCTAAATTCACTTCGTAATTTAATTCAAAAACTCGCACTAACTGCCACCGAGTTATAAAAAAGTTGAAATATTAAAGATAAAAAAACTTAAAAAATAGTTCAATGTTAGCGTTTAAAGTACGGTAAGTGCCACAGCGTGTGAAAAATTGACACCATCGCCATAATTATTCCTGTCTCCACATGCAACCACAACATCTGCGAGTACCATGCAGTCGATATATTTTGATCAATACAAAAAGCCAGTGCCAACCCCAATCCTCCCGATATCAAAAAGCTAAAAAGCAATACAAAATTCCAAAATTTTCTATACTTTTTCGTCACTAAATAAGCTACTACCATCACAGCCGAAATTAAAATTAAATTATATTGTCCCATTAATTAGTTTAAAGTAATTGCCCGATCAGGACAATTGTTAATCGCCATTGATAAATTTGCTGAATCCAAATTTGTCGCAGAAATTACCATCGCCTTGCGTGTATTACGATTTAGTTCAAAATGCTCTGGATCAATTCGTGTACATTTGCCACAACCTCGACACCTGTCAGCTAGAACTGCCAGCTTTTGATAGTCTTTTTGGACACCAATACTATCTTGATTATCGGTTGAATTATCGGTACCTACTGTAGAATTAGTCATCAACACATCTTTTAACTTTACTGCTCCTGCCCCAATTAAGGTAATTAGCAAGGCTGATATCACTATTTTCTTTGTTTTCATATTTTATTCTATTAATTAATAGTAGCTGAAACATAACTGTAAATAAATAGTGCTAATATTAAATATGATCAAACTCTATTTCATCACTCTTTTTGTATTTCTCGGTCTCGATTCAATCTGGTTACTATTTATTGCCAAAAGCTATTACGCCGAAAAGTTGGGTTATCTCATGGCCAAAAATCCCAATCTAATCGCCGCCCTGATTTTTTATTTACTTTTTGTCGTTGGTATGGTTGTCTTTGTCCTCAATCCGGCACTAAAAAATAATTCCCTATCACAGGCCATAATACTTGGTGCCTTCCTTGGTCTTGTTTCCTATTCCACCTACGATTTAACCAATTTAGCCACCATTCGTGACTGGCCTTTAATTATCACTATTATTGATATGATCTGGGGGACAGTCCTCTCGGGCGCCGTTGCCGGTATTAGTTTTTCTATCTATAAATGGTTAGCCTAATTAATACAGCCATTTTAGTTTGGGTTTACATGACTGCTTGGTATGTCATTTCTATCATAAAAAAAAGAAATGATATCGCCGATATTGCCTGGGGTTTGGGTTTTATTTTAATTGCTTATTTTAATTTATACACAGGCTATCTCAGCTTTCAATCAGTACTAATAGCATTTTTAACAACTATTTGGGGAGGTCGATTAGCTTTTCATATTTATCATCGAAACAAAAATAAGGCAGAGGATGCTCGTTATCATCAATTTAAATCTAGTCCATATCTCAAAGTCTTTATGTTGCAAGGTTTATTTATGTTTTTAATTTCAATTCCTATTGTTACAATTTCCAATCTTGATATAACCGGTTGGTCTCTGTTTAATACAATGGGTCTATTTTTATGGTTTATTGGTTTTTATTTTGAATCTGTTGGTGACTCTCAGCTAAAAACTTTTCTAAGTAACTCCGCAAACAAAGGCAAAATTATGGATCAAGGATTGTGGTCGTACACCCGACACCCCAATTATTTTGGTGAAGTTGTTATGTGGTGGGGAATATGGCTAATAAGTTTTTATAACCTAAATAGTTTTTTTGGGTTGATCGGTCCATTAACAATTACTACTTTAATTCTTTTTGTCTCTGGCATCCCCATGCTTGAAAAAAAATATCAGGGCAACAAACTTTTTGACGATTATAAAAAAAGAACAAGTATTTTTATCCCATGGTTCCCAAAAAAGTAATTGTTTCCGACTTGATGCAAAAAAATTATATATATTTTTTGACAAAGTCAGAGGGTCAAAATTTTGATCCACTTTTTAATCCAGAGCTAACTCCAAAACAAATGCTATTTATGGGTATCTTTGGTGGCAAATACATGACCGATTGTAGTGATGAATTTCCCTTCGATTGGTTTACTGGTGTCAAATTATGTCATGAGTCTCATGATCCAAAATTAAATTATTTTAAGGTTAATGCCTCCCAATCATTGTCTATTTGGCGAGCCAATGGCTGGATTCATCCCGACGATCCGCGAGGTTGGTTTCAATGGTACTGCCGATACTTTCACGGACGCCGCCACGAAGACGATGGTCGTCAAATCAAACGATGGCGTGCCATGACCCGGCACTTATCCCAATTAAAAACTCACTTTACCCCCGTCCGCGCCCAAGCTCTACTTCACTGGGCTTATGACTCAAGAAAACATCAGACTTCTGATAAACTATTTTAATGTTCAAAACAAAAAAGGACAAAAACGCCAATGGTGTCGACGATCGATTAGACGTATTAACAAATATTTGTTCTGTAATTTTACCTCTGACGACTATTGATCAGTTATATATTATTTATATAAAGCATCAAACATCTGGTGTCTCAGCTTTTACTTGGTTTATGTATGGACTTCTCAGTGTCCCACTGTTTTTTTACAGCTTAAAGAAAAAAGATTTACCGATGACTATTCTTAACGGCCTTTGGGTAATTATTGACTGGATGGTCTGGATCGGTGTTGTCATATATTCTTGACTTCGGTTATATTTCGGGTGTAATATTATTTATGAATAAAATACAGGGCAGTCCTCCACCTGTTGTTTTTCAAGAAAACAAAATAAGAAGGCATTGGGATGAAGAAAAAGAGTTGTGGTATTTTTGTATAACTGATGTAATCGAAGTATTGACAGAAAGTATTAACCCGCAAATATATTGGCGAGTTTTAAAAAAACGACTTATTGATGAAGGATCAAATCAAACCGTTACAAATTGTAACGGTTTCAAAATGATGGCACCTGACGGCAAAATGCGTCTTACGGATATGGCTGATACTGAAACATTATTTCGATTAATACAATCAATACCTTCACCCAAAGCCGAACCATTTAAATTGTGGTTAGCCAAAGTTGGCTATCAACGAATCGAAGAAATCGATGATCCCGAACTGGCCATTAATCGGGCCATGAAAACTTATTTACGAAAAGGGTATTCTCAAGAATGGATAAATCAAAGATTAAAAAGTATCGAAATTCGTAAAGAATTAACCGATGAATGGGAAAAAAGAGGAGTCAAAGAAGGTCGCGAATTTGCCATTTTGACCAACGAGATTACCAAAGCTTGGACCGATATGGACATCAAAAGTTATAAAAAATTAAAAAATCTAAAAAAAGAAAATCTTCGAGACAATATGACCAATTTAGAATTGGTGTTAAATATGTTGGCTGAAGCCTCGACTACCGAGATTTCAACTGCGATAAAACCACAAAGTTGGACACAAAATGTAGACGTTGCCAAAAAGGGTGGTGGTGTCGCCAAAAAAGCACGCCTCGAAGTCGAAAAAAATACTGGTAAATCATTGATATCTCCATTAAATGCAAAAAACTTACATTTAAACAAATCAATAAAATGAATCTCAATTTTTTAATATCTGATTTAAAAAAACAGGCCAATCCTATTAAGGCCAAAAACTGTCTTTGGTTTTTTAAAACCAAAAAAAGGGAGTATGGTTATGGTGACAAGTTTTTGGGTTTAACTAACCCAGAAATTCGGTCTTTAGTTAAAAAATATCAAAAATTAATAAACCTTTCAGAGGTTATTTCACTTCTTGAAAATCCATACCACGAGTGTCGATTAACTGCCTTATTAATTCTCGTTGCCCAATATTCTCAGGGTGATAATCGCACCAAAAAATTAATTTTTAATTTGTACCTTTCACATACTGCTTTTGTCAATAATTGGGATCTTGTAGACCTTTCTGCCCGAGATATTATTGGAAAATATTGTTATGAACAACAAGATTGTTCAATATTGTATGGTTTATCCAAGTCCAAGGACTTATGGGAGAAGCGTATTTCTATGATAGCCACTAGTTTTTACGTAAAAAACAACAATTTTACACCCACTATTAACATCTCAAAAACATTATTAAAAGATAATCATGACTTAATCCACAAAGCCGTCGGATGGATGCTTCGTGAAGTTGGTAAACGTGATCAAAAAACTCTTACAAATTTTTTAGATAAACATGCTTTGCACATGCCTCGCACAGCATTAAGATACTCTATCGAAAGACTGCCCGAATCTCTGCGATTGTACTACCTTACTTTAAAATAACTTTTGCGTTTTTTGTTAATTCTGAAACCCAAGTTTCAGCGGCTAACTTTACAGCTTGAGCAGTCAATTCGTCTTTGGCAATTGTTTCCAATTCTACCTTAGTTGCTTTGGGTGGCAATTGAGTTTTATATGTTTTTATAAATTCGTCAATTTGAGCTTGTGAAATTTCAACTTTTGGTTTTGACAATGCAGTTTCAATTTTTTGCATCAAGATTTGTTTTTCAAGATCAGTTCTCGTCATACCTGATGAGACTAACGCTGCATCAAGTGTTTGCCCTTGCACTTTTAGTCTGTCCTCAATTTTGGTGATTTCAGCATCAATTTCACTTTTTTCCATTTTTATATTATTTTTTTTACCTTCTTCCAGTATTAAGCTGGTTTGAACCATTTGGTCCAAAGTTTGCTTTCCTCCTGCTTTTTCAAGAGTTTTAATAAAATCAATTCGGGCGATTGGCTTTCCGTTTACTGTGGCTACATTCCAATATTTTAGATATGAATATCCACCCGCTGTCAACAAAACCAATAATAGTCCCAAGTGGAGCATGTGAATTTTATTTAAGTTTTTCATTAGTTCATTTTAACAAAAAATTTTCTATTTTTGCTATATTTAATTACTGCTCAATACTTTATATTTTGAAGGGCAATATATATTTATGTCACACGGTGGATGTTGTAATTGTTTTATCTGTAAATTAGGCAAATCATTAGGTCTCATGGAAGAATGCAAAAAGGGCAAAAATTGTTGTCAATCTGTCTCCACAAAAACTGTCAAAAAGAAAGTTGTCAAAAAAGCAACTAAATCCAAGGCAAAATCAAAGAAAAAATAAAATTATTTAATTTTTTCCCACGGATAATTGTTATTTCCAAAATGACCGTATTTTGCAGTCTGTTGATACATTGGTACTCGCAAATTTAGACCCTTATTGATCCCTGTCACTGATAGGTCAAGTAACCCCCACGCAAAATGCTCAATTTTCTTTTGGGAAAATTTTGATGTTCCGAAAGTTTCAATTGATTTACCTACTGGTTGCACTGTTCCAATTGCGTAGGCCAATTGCACCTCACATCGATCACACCAGCCAGCCGCCACCAAATTTTTAGCAATATACCGGGCAGCATAAGCTCCACTTCTATCAACCTTGGTCGTGTCCTTGCCCGAAAAACATCCGCCTCCAATTCTTCCCATTCCTCCATATGTATCGACTACTATTTTTCGTCCCGTTACCCCAGTGTCCGACGCAGGTCCACCAATTTCCCATTTGCCCGTGCCATTTAAAATTATGTTTTCCGATTTTATTCCAAACATATATTTTTCCAACACCGGTACTACTACATTTTCATAAAAAAAGTTTTCATAACCATTTGGTGCCAAATTATAATTAATTGGTTTAGCGAGAACAACCTTTTCAATCGATTTTGGTTTACCATTTTCATAATTTACCGTTACCTGTGACTTGCCATCAGGCCGTAACCATTTATTGTCAGTCTCCAATTCATCCATCCTTCGGCACAAACTATGCGCCATCATAATAGGTAGAGGCATTAATTCCACAGTCTCATTACACGCATATCCAAACATCATTCCCTGATCACCAGCACCACCATCATCAACACCCACGGCAATGTCTTTTGATTGTTGATGAATGTATGTTTCAGTATCCAATTGGTTGGAAAATCCCAACGTTGGATCAACATACCCAATTTCTGCAATCTTTTCTCGAGCTATTTTTTCAAAATCAATTTTTCCATTGACAGTTATTTCTCCTGCCAAAATTAGCTTGTTTGTTGTGACCATTGTTTCAATGGCTATACGAGAAGTCGGATCCAATGCATAACAAGCATCAACAATTGCGTCAGAAACCTGATCACAAACTTTATCTGGATGACCAGAACATACCGACTCGGAAGAAAATTGGGAATAGTTCATATTTATTTCCTTGTAAATTTATAAGGCGTGTCATTTGGGGCACCGCGGCTATGAGGCTCGGTTGCCAATCCTTTCGGATCTTCTTAACACAAAATATATTAACATAAAAAAAGTACGTCATTGCGAGGAGTCTTCGACGTGGCAATCTCGTTTCGTGTAAAATAGCCTATGGCTGTCTTATACATCATGTCCGGTTTACCCTTTTCTGGTAAAACCACATTATCCAAAAAAATATCTGAGTCCTTGGGAATTAAGCGAGTCAGTTTTGACGAAACTTGGGTTAGAGTTGAAAAAGAACTTGGCACAATTCCCGGAATCGACAATCAGCAACAAAGTGATTTCATAATTTCAAATTGCGAAAATGAAATTAAAGAAGAGCTTAAAAATGGACGATCAGTTATCTACGATACCCTTGCCGGCAGTCCATTTATTCGGAAAAATATAAAACAAATAGCTCAAAATCTCAATTCAGAATCACAGCTAATTTATGTGAACGTCAGCAAAGAAACTGTACTCAAGCGTCGAGAACAAAATCTAATTGATAAACAGCGATATCAAGTTGAGGATAAAAATTTTTACAAAGCCCTTGATGATTACGAGGTCCCAAAATCTGAAGAAAATCCATTGATTTACAATTGTGAAGATGATCTAGAAAGTTGGATTTCAAAAAACATTAAAGTTTAAAGTTTTCCGTAGTGTGGGTTATTTTCTTTATTAGACGCCGATTCAAATGCTTCCAAATATGTATTTTGAGAACTAATATCTCCCATATTACCAAACCATTGGGCAATTCCTAAACACTCTCTAGCAATCCAAAAATACAATCTATCTTCATCTAATTCTTCTCCATAAGCTTTTATAAAATCACCCCATTTTTCTTTTGGATAAAATCTAAACAATATCATTCCTATATCTCTTATTGGGTCGGACAAAAACACATCTTCCCAATCAACCATATATAATTTTTCATCATTAACCAGGAAATTGGCATTATTTGTATCAGCATGAACCGGAACTAATTCAACTGGCAATAATTTTGTTCCCATTTCTTCCATTCTAATTACACTTTCTTTAAATACATTCTCATTTTCTTTATCTAATTTAAGGTTCTCCACACCATTAATCACTTTTCTTATTTCATTTTCAACGTGGACATTAAAATCAGCCTCACCTTCGGATAGTATCTCAGTTAACCTTTTGTCATCATGATATTTTCTAATATATTTTGCCAATTCCTCAATATGTGTTGCAAACCAATTTTCATCCGGATATTTGCCTTCAAAAAAATCTTGAATAAAATATTGTTTGTCCTCAAATTCACCGACTGATTTTATTGGTACAGCAATTCCAATTTCTGACAACATTACTAGTGCAGGTGTAATTGGTTCCGATTTTACAAAAACATGTTCTTCTCCTCTATTTGCCTCAAATGAAGGTTTTGATTTTCCCACCGTTGTATTTACCTCCCACCCCTCATTTACAAACTTTTGCTTTAAATTATTTCCATCAATTGTCATCAACTCAGTATAACAATCATTTTAAAATCCAGTTATCTCCATGTTGCTGATCAAAATACAGAGAATTGGATTCAATTGATATAATATATCTTATGCGACAGTTTGTATCTGTAATATTAGTAAAATCTGACGGTTCAGTATTATCACAACACCGTGACAATATACCAGAGATCTCGGGTCCAGATACTTGGTGTGCTTGTGGTGGTGCATTAGAGCCAACCGATTCATCGCTAAAATATGGTGCCGCAAGAGAGTTAAAAGAAGAAACAGGTTATGAGGTTAAAGAATCCGATTTAAAGTTATTAACCGAAGATACATATCAAAATGAGAAAGGAGTTCAAATTCATAGAAATATTTTTTGGGCTGAATACGACGGTAATCAACCAATTGGATGTAGCGAAGGCCAGGAAATCAGATTTATTTCGCCCTCAGAATTTCACACATTAAATTTTTACCAAGGTCATGAAAATTTTTTACGATTGGCGACTCAGGTAAATATTCGTTCGTCAAGAGAAAGACGCTAGTTGATATTTTTACAAAAACAATACCAACAGTCCAACAGTCACACCCACAATCTCTATCGATTTTTAATCAGCTTTGACATAACGGAATGTTTCAAAATTCTTTTTACCCTCAGGATCCCAACTTTTGGTAAAAAAGTCTGCCATTTCTTGGGCTGATTCTACATCATATTGTGTTTTATGTTTGGCGTGAGCCACGACTCTTTTTTCCACAAAATCAGTCATTTCTATGTACACACTATCCGGGTGTCCATAATTATCCACCACTAAAAATTCATCACACGCCCATGATTTGGCTAGTGGATTTTTAAAATGTTCCGGGAAAAACAACAAATCCCTAGAATACGGGTAAGCCGCATCAAAAGTTAGTTGACCTGATGTCCTATGATCTCGATGATTAAACCAAGTATTTTCGCTATCAAATCGGACTATCGAAATTTCAGGATTGTGACAAATAATCAATTCGGGCTGAAATAATCGAATTTGCTCTGCAATTTTGCCTATATTTTCTACTGTATTTTCCACCTTTCCATCGGGTAAATTTAAATAGATGTTGTCCTCTGGTTTTATTCCCAAGGACATCATCGCTTCAGTATCTTCCAATTCCCTGGCACTTTTCAGTTCCGATTGAGAAATTACATTTTGTCTTGACCCCATATCCCCAGTGGTTACTTTTACCGATCTTACTGTTTTCCCATCAGCAATTAATCGTGCCACCAAACCACCACACATTATTTCAAGATCATCCGGGTGTGCCGTCACCACCATTATTTTTGTTTTATTGCCAAATATTTTTTGATACGAGTCAGTGATTGTGTTCATAACAGTATTCTACCAATTTCCTCACACGATTTTACGGGGTTTTTATAGTCAAACAAAAACGTCTGCCAACCCAATTTTGCTGCGGTAAACAAATTTTCTTTTTTATCATCAATAAACATTATTTCATTATCTGTAAATCCCGACCAATCTTGTGCAATTTTAAATATCTCTTCCTCTGGTTTTTTACATCCTACTTCCGCCGAAATAATCACCTCATTAAATTTAATTTTTGGTATAAATCCCTGCGCCGTAGCTTCTTCAAAAAAATCACGATAATAATTTGATAAAATCCCTGTTTTATATTTTTTTGCAATTAATTTTGCCAATTTATGCATCGGTAAAATTGATTCATAGTCAGATACCCACGATTCAATAATTGGATATTTCTCCCCATTTTTTATATTTAATTCCTTGGTAATTTTTCCCCACACTTCGGGTATATCTATTTTTCCCAAATTTGCATTTACATCATAAGGTTCTTCTGCAACATCAATTAAATTTTGATCAATATTCAAATCTTTAGATGCTCTAACAAAAATTTTGTCAAAAGTCATGAACACATTACCAACATCAAAATAGACAAATTTTACCACTGTGGTAATTTAACTTTAATACTTGGAATTACCACTTTTACCTGTACTGGAGTTGGAGTTGGTGTATTGCTAGGAACTAATTTAATTATATTTGGGTTTATTTTAATTATCGATACTGCCGGTTTAATTGTTGATGTCGCTGTAGGTGTCAAAGTTGGCGTTACATCATACCAATCGTGTGGCAATATTCGGTCCTGGACACTCCCACTACTCACGACTACTGGTATTTTAGTATGACTCTTGCATTCTGCTTTTAATCCACAAATTACAAATTCATCATAATATGCCTTTGTATCTTTATAAGTAGCATAGACGTAATAATTACCCGGACTCAAGTCCATTTCAAATCCAACACCAGTTTCATATTTTTTATCTTTAATTTGTTTGACACAGTTAATCATTTTTGGCTGCTCTATATTTTCTGCGCACACCCCTACTTCATCAGGAATACTTTCTCCCGGGTATATCAAAAATCCGCCAATAGTACCTTTTTCATTTTTTATCACCAATGTTTCTTTTGGGGTCTCGGTTATTACTGTGATATTTTCTTCTTTAATTTCAAGGACTTCAGGATTTTTGTCAATCATCATTCCCCCAAAAATCCCCATACCCAATAAACAAATCCCTCCAACTAACATCCACACTTTATTGTTCATATCTAATTATACCGCAATCCCAATTTTTGCTTTTTTTGCCACAGCAACAACAAGATTGAAATTATCATCAGCACCAATCCAAAAACAAAAAATACTATTCGACCACCAATTAATCCAACAAAATACATTCCCACAAATAAACCAATAGCTTTACAAAGAGAGGTAAACATATTGATAAATGAAATAGATGTTGCTCTTTCTTTTGAACTCAATTCACGATTTAGAAAGGTGTCAGAAATTATTGAAGCCATCGCCGATATCATTTCCACTAATAAAATTATTACAACACCTCCCATATTTCCAACAAATATTGTCGATATTAAAATAATTGCAAATAAAAACAAAAAAGTGTAAACAACTTTGTTTTGTGAAAATCTAATAATAAAATTGCCAATCAGTATCACTGCTATCATTTTTAAAACACCCGAAGTTCCAAATAACAAACTTTGTGAAGTTGCGTTTAGCCCCAAGTCAATAGCAAAAGAATAGTTTAATTCTTCACGAAAAATAACTGCAAACGAAACAATTACCACTGAAATGGTAGAAATAATTCTAATGTGTGGGGAGTGGCTAATTGATTTAAAACCATTAATAATCATTTCTTTATAGCTACTCCATGAAAAATGAGTTGAATCAATTTTTGGTTCAGTGATAAAATACCAAACAATTACCTCAAATGCTGATGTAACTCCAAACAAAAAATATGGTAAAGGCATCCATATGTTATACAAATATCCACCAGTAAACGATCCAATAATTATCCCAATCCGCATCACCATTGCCGCTATCGAATTTACCTTTGAAAATAAGCTCTCTTTGTTTTTAGATAGTAAGTGATCATATATTAATGCTGTATCTGATCCTGAAATAAAAGCTCCAAAAATTCCCCACAAAATAATTCCCACTATCAAACTTGTACTATTAGTCGCAAAGGCAATTGTAAAACAAGCTATCGAAACACCCATTTTGCCAATCATAACGGAGGTCCTTCTTCCAACTACGTCCGCAAAAGCTCCTGTTGGTACTTCCAAAAGCATACCGATAATTATTCCCAAACCTTCAACCAAACCAACAGTTCCCATTGAGATAAATCTGGTATACCACAACAACCATACCGGCAACAAAAATCTCAATCCGTCTAAAAATGATGATGTGTAATACAACCCAATATTTCGATCTGTATAACCCAACTTTTTCCAAAACATAATAGAGTATTTTACTCTATCTCACCCAAACTTATTTCCAAAACTGACACCATTTGCCCATTTACATCAACCTTATCGTTGACCGATTTTCCCATCAATGCAATTCCAATGGGGGAGGTGTGCGACACCCAACCGGGCTTTATAGCATTGTCATCTTTTCCTACCAACGTAATTGTCATTTCTCGCTGATCATTATTAAATAAAACTTTTACTTTGTGACCAATTTGAACTATGTCAATTTCCGTCGGCGGGGTAATCAAAACCGCATCTTTTATTGAATTACTTGCTTCCTCTACTTGAGTCTGCAACACAATTGCTCTTTCACCCATAAATATATAGGCACTATTTTCCTTCAAATCTCCTTCTGCCGCAGCCTCTCTTTTTTCATCAAAAGTCCGCACCAGTTCCGCCTTAAGGGTAATTAAATTTGTTTTTAAACGGTCTAATCCTAACTGTGTAATTGGTGTCATAAAGATTATATTTTACACTACAACTTAGGTAAAAGTTATGTTTAGTTTTTTCCCCAAAGCCTGCGATATCGTTAACATAAAATCTACTGTTGGATTGACATTTCCCGATTCAAATCGTGAGATCGATGCCTGCTTAGTATTTAGTTTTTTTGCCAATTGTGCTTGTGTCATTTCATTTTCTATTCTTAATTCGATTAATTTTTTAATTATCTCGTATCTAGGCGCCAATCTTTCATACTCTTTTCGCACGCCTGGTTCAGACAATAATTTTTTCTTAAAATCTTTCCATTTGGTCATAAAGTAATATAACATGAAGGTTATATTTTACGCAATAGTTTAGTTGCCATTTCAATTTCTCGGTTAGGAGTCTTTTTTGTCTTTTTCTTAAATGCTGATAACACAATTACATTATTTTTTATTGTATAAAATATTCTAATTTCCTCTCTCCCTCGAATTCTTAGCTCATAAAGTCCACCACCTAAATTTTTTGAATGTGGCATTCCAACTCTAGAACCATATTGCATTAGTAGCTCATATCCATAAAGTATTTTAGCTTTTGTTGCGTCTTGCAGGGTATCAATAAACTTTTCAATCTTTTCTTCGGCAGCAGTATCAATATATTTTATGATATATCTCACAAAATAATTTTACATCATTTTATTCTCAATCGTCTGGAAAAGATTTTTTCATATCAATAACATATCGTTTTGACATTTGTTTATTGGCGAGAGATTCCCATGCCTTATTAATATCTTGTATATTTATAATCTCAATCTCAGGAAGAATATTATGATTGGCACTATATTCAAGCATCTCTGCCGTTTCTTTTATCCCTCCAATGCCTGAACCAGCAATAGATTTTTGACCATTTATAACGCCAAGTGAATGATATCCCGGCATCGGTTCGATTGGTCCTACAAGACAAATGGTTCCCCGAATGTTTAGTAATGAAAGATAATTGTCTACAGTGTGTGCAGTTGGAATAGTGTCTAATAGAAAATCAAATTTATTTTTAGCAGTTTCCATAGATTCGGTGGATGTCGAGATAATTACCCCATCAGCACCATAAGACTTTGCAGCCTCAGCTTTTTCTGGTGATGAAGTTATTACCCATACTTCTGCCCCCATTGATTTTGCATATTTAACACCCATATGACCCAAACCACCCAAGCCAATAATACCAACTTTCATGTTTGGCCCAACTTTCCAATGTCGAAGTGGAGAATAAGTGGTAATACCGGCACAAAGAAGAGGAGCAGCAGCAGCCATATCTAAAGAATCGGGTAAATGTAGTACAAAATGTTCTGGGGCAACCATAAGTGTTGAATATCCACCTTTTGTATCAGTACCATCTATTGGGTCCTTGGAACCGTACGTCCAAATTGTTTCATCAAAACAACTGTTTTCAAAATCTTTCTTGCACGCGTCACATTTACCACAACTATTTACCATACAACCCACACCCACCCGATCTCCTGGTTTAAACTTGGTTACCAAATTTCCCACACGTGTGACGATACCGACAATTTCATGTCCAGGGACACATGGATAATCTGTTTCGCCCCAATCCCCAAGTGCCGTATGTAAGTCACTGTGGCAAACACCACAATAATGAACTTCAAGTTCTACATCAGTCGGGGTAGGTTCACGTCTATCAAATTCATAATATTTTAATGGAGTATTTGTATCGTAGGCCGCGAATGATTTTGCTTTCATATAATTTATATAGATATATTATTAATAATTAATTATTCCAATTAGTTTTTTTAAATGTTAATGTCTCCACTTGTATTTTGCCTGGTGCATTTAGGGCATATATTACAGCACCCGCAACCTCGGCGGTGCTCATCATCCATGATTCGTCTGTTCCCCAGTCATCTCCCGAGTTTACATCTATCATGCTTTTAATCGGTCCTGGGTGAATTGATGAAACTTTAATATCAGTTCCATCATATTTACTTTTTAGTGCACTAGTGAATCCCGTTAATGCCCATTTACTGGCACTGTAGACTGCATAATTTTTTGACTCGTATAATTCAAGTCCTGCAATCGAATTGATAAACACAAAATGTCCACTTTTATTTTTTGCAAATATCGGAGCCACTGCTTTGTAAAAATTAATTGGCCCAACACTATTAATCATAAATGTTTTCTCAACTAATTTATTATTCTTTTCTTCCAATTTATCATTTGTCCACACTCCAGCATTGTTTACCAATACATCCACCGTTTTAAAAGTATCCATAATTTTTGATACAGTCGTATTTATTGCCTCGACATCGGTCACATCACAAACAAAAACTTCAGCTACTCCACCCTCATCATTAATTATATTTTTTACATCACTTAGTAATTTTTCGTTTCTGGCCACCAAGGCAATTTTTGCTCCAAGTTTTGCCAACTGAATTGATAATTCTTTCCCCAGCCCCTGACTTGCCCCAGTTATGATTATTACTTTATCTTTCATAATCTTATTTTACCTCAATATAATTTAACTTCCCTTCATCAAACCATAAATATTGTTTATTTGATATTGGAATAATTTTTAAATTTTCAACATACATATCATTAAATCCTGCCATATATTCCTCTCTTATTTTTGGGTCACCCCAATGAGGTAGGAGGGCATAATCTACAATTTCCAAGCCATTTGATTTTAAATCAGGAGCCTTACTTTGATCATCAATAGTTTTTACCAAATCAATTCTTTTCCCCATTATCATCGATCCTGCCGATGATCCAATATAAATAATTCCGTCGTTTAATTTTCGTTGCAAAATTTTGTCAAAACCTGTCTTTATAACTTGATCTAACAAGTGGAAAGTATTCCCTCCAGCCATAAATATTACCTGTTTATCAGCCAATTTTATTTCAATATCTTCTGGCTTCATGCCCGTAATCGAAAATTCCTCAACCTCAAATCCTAATTCAATTAATTTGTTTTTATCAACATCCAACCACCAATGATCTCCATCTTCAGCTTCTGCCGCAGTTGGGATAAACGCAACTTTATAATTATTTGGAGATAGTGGTAAATGTATTACCAAATCACCCATAACCTCGTTTGCACTGGCTGTTAAAAATATTTGAGACATAAAAGATTATATCTCAGAATTTCTGTTAAAATTCACCATGTCACCAACAATTTTTGCCTGGACTGCATCCATTATTTATGGCTTGTATGCTATTACTGCCAAATTAATTGGCAAATACAAAATTGATAATGTCTCTCAATTTTCATTTTTTATTATATTGTTTAGTGGATTAGTTAGTGGCACAATTTCCCTGGCCAATGGTGCAACTATGCCTACAAACTGGGCATATGTAGTTTAGGCTTCATTATTTTTATCTGTTGGCAACAGATTATATTTAGCTGTTTTAAAAAATCTCGATATTTCAATTCTTTCATCCATCTTCAATCTTCGAGTAGTGATTATGGTTTTGTTGGGTTATTTGTTTTTGGGTGAAAAATTATCGGTCAACAGTATATTTTTAATTTCTATAATTGTGATTGCTGGTATTTTTGCTTCGATGGATGAAAAATTTTCCTTAAAATCATTTTTTACCAAAAAAATTGCTCTTGGTATATTTTTTATGTTGGTGTTATCCGGTCAATCTTTTTTTGTAAATCGGGCAGTAAGCCAAAACGATTATTGGACTACAACCTTATGGATAGGATTACTTTCAATTTTATTTTCATTTGTAATTTTATTGAAAAGTTTTTACAAAGATTTTTTAAAATCAAAAATGTCGGATTATTATGGAGTTATGCTGTTATCACTGTTTGGAGGTATTGGAGATTTGGCCGCATATAAGGCATTTTCAGGGAATGTAGGCATTTCTTCTGTGATTATATCTCTTCCGATTTCTATGGTTTTTGTTTTTTGTTCTATCTTTTTGGAAACCAGATTTACTCGAAAAACATACCCTAAAAGTTTATTTAATTCGTTTTGTTTCAGCGGGAATCATGATTTGGGGAGCCCTAAAATTATCAATGTAAATTTTGTTACAATAATTTGTGACCAGCAAAATATATTTTTACAAAACCTCGTCTGGCAAAGAAATTATTATTGATGAAATAAATAAATTAGACTCACAATCAATCATTAAAACCAGAAACGCAATACGGTTATTTGAACAGTACGGATTAAATTTGATTAATGCTAAATGGGTCAAGAAAATAAATAAAAATCCCTCCGTATTTGAACTTCGAGTTACCGGTAACAAACAAATTCGAATATTGTTTTCTGAAATTTCTCCAAACGAGTTTTTGTTTACAAACATTTTTGTTAAGAAATCACAAAAAACTCCTATGAAAGAAATTGAAACAGCAATAAAACGTCTTAATGAATTTATATAACAAATTTGTTATAATCAATTTATGAAACGAAACATCAATCAATTAACTAAATGGACAGAATTTGACAAAAAATTAGTCAAAAAACCAAAATTATTCAAAGATATAGCCAAATCTGAGGCAATGTATCAGTTAACTCGAAGTCTTATTAGTCTTCGTCTCGACAAAAAATTAAGTCAATCAGAACTAGCAATCAAAATAGGTAGTAAGCAACCTGCTATTTCTCGACTCGAATCGGGTAATTCTTGGCCATCATTTTCTCTGCTTCAAAAAATTGCTATTGCCACAAATAGCAAGCTAACGATTAATTTTCTATAGGTATAATAGGGATATCTGTTCCTGTCGTTAAATGGATATGATTATCCCCTCCGAAGGGATCGTTCTGGGTTCGACTCCCAGCAGGAACACTATGAATCAAAAATTTGTCGACTTCTTAAAACAAAACAATCTTGACATCAAAATTCAAAACTTTGATGAATTTACTCATACTGCAGCACAAGCTGCTGAAGCCTTAAACTGCACCGTTTCGGAAATTGCAAAATCTCTAATTTTTAAATCAGAATCAGGTCAACCAGTTTTAGTTATTGCCTCAGGTAGTAATCGTATTGACACCTCAAAAATAGCCTCTCTTTTGGGTGAAAGTATATCCAAGGCTGACGCAGATTTTGTCAAAACTTCGACAGGTTACACTATTGGCGGTGTACCTCCTTTTGCATTTCCCCAAAAAATAATCACATTTATTGATCAAGATTTATTAAAATTTATAACCATTTGGGCGGCAGCGGGTACCAACAATTCTGTTTTTTCCTTAACTCCGGATAATTTAATCAAAATATCTCAAGGCAAAGTCTCCGATATTAGTCAATCCTAAGGTATAATACCTTATGTCTGTTTTTGATGAACGCTCGGCGGGGGGCTTGGTTTTCCGTATTAATGAAGGTCGAGTATTTTGGCTGGTCATAAAATTTCTTTCCAAAAAAACTTTAAAAAATAGTGGCGAAACAGCTCATATTACTGTTTACAAATTTCCCAAAGGTCATGTTCAAGACCTAGAAGTTTTAAAACAAACAGCTTTGCGCGAGGTCGAAGAGGAAGGGAGAATTAAAAGCAGAATTATTTCCAAAATAGGTTCCAATGATTATATTTTATGGGACAAAGAAACCCACAAAAAAATAATCAAAAAAGTTACATTTTTTTTAATGGAGTATGAAGGAGAAAGCGACTCTCGATACACTGATCATGAAGTTGTTCTCGATCGTGAATGGTTTTCATTTGACCATGCACTAGAAAAATTGGCCTACGAGTCTGAACGTAAACTGTTAAGAATAGCTGCTTTTAGACTAGATGCTTTATTAAAATCCCAATAATAGGTAAAATAACAAACTTTAACAATTTGGAGAGGTCGGATAGTGGTTCATTCCACAGACCTGGAAAGTCTGCGCTGTAAAAAGCTCGCGGGTTCGAATCCCGCCCTCTCCGCATAAGTTTTTGTATAACGATATAAATGTATTGACAAACGATAAATAAGCATTTATAATATGCTTATCTATGAAACGAACGTCAACATTATTCTTAAAACTCGTCCTTTGTTTTGTCGCACTAGGCGTATTTGCTGGCTTGGTTTGGTTTCCTCGAACTGAAGGCAGAGCTGCTAATTTAGATCTCGTCAGTGTTTATACAGATCCATTTATTATCTATATGTTTTTAGGTTCAACCCCATTTTTTATTGGGTTATACCAGGCCTTCAAACTATTAAATCTTATTGAGGTTAACAAGGCCTTTTCCCAAAGTGCCGTAAATACACTGAAGAATATAAAATTTGCTTCTCTCAGTCTAATCGGTTTTGTTCTAATAGCAGAGCTTTATATCCGTTTCTTTGTGCACGGTGATGACCTTGCAGGTCCAACAGCACTTGGCATTCTGGTGTCTATCGGAATTGCTGTTATTGCAACTGCTGCGGCTGTTTTTCAAAAACTTCTACAAAATGCTGTTGATATAAAATCTGAACATGATTTAACTGTATAAAGGTACAACTATGGCAATAATAATAAACATCGATGTAATGCTGGCTAGGCGGAAAATGAGCGTTACTGAACTGTCGGAAAAGGTCGGAATTACCATGGCTAATTTATCTATATTGAAAAACGAAAAAGCAAAAGCAATTCGCTTGTCAACTTTGGAGGCAATTTGCAAAGCCTTAGATTGTCAACCTGGAGATATTTTAGAATATAAATGACGAAGGTGAGTTGTTAAAATAGGTTCTAACTGCGTCAATGCACACCGCTCAATGTCGTGACAAGGTATAATTGGCCAAATGACGACCGTTAATTTTGAAATTAATCCAGAAAAAGAATACGAATATCATCGGCTTTTTTGCAATAACCACGGATTTGAGGGAATGTCGATCTTTTCTTTTACTCCGATCAAGAGTAAAACCAGGATCATAAAAAAGATTAACGGTTTTTGGGATGATGACGATAGAAAACTAATTAAGAAAATTGAGAGTGAATGGAGGTTGATTGAAAAAGATTATTTCAAGCTATTTGAAGACATCACTGGAATTTCGTGGCTATACAAAAATTACTACGCTTACTTTTTAGCTTTTAGCCCAACGATTGGTTTTAGCAACCCATTTAATTTAAGGAGTGAAGAAATTGCCTTAACCACTGGAGCAATTATTAATCCAAAGTTTCTAGTAGGGCATGAATTATTTCATAGCCATTACTATTATACGGTCGACAAAATGAAGATGACAACCAGATTAAACCGAACACTTTTTACTGAAGGGGTAGCCGCATTGGCATTGTTTGAAACGAAGGCAAAGAGGCTGTTTTCAGAGACAGACGTTGAAAGTAGTATAAATTCTTATCCTGAAGTGCGGGCTAATTGGCTGATCCTTTTAGATTATTGGCGTAAAAGATTTTGTTTTGAAGATTTTTTGATAAAAGTAGCCCAAGATAGTAGGTTCTAACTGCGTCAATGGTTCGCCGCACTTCGACAAGCTCAGTGCTTCGCCTTATAATTAACCATGGGCTGGTATGTGTATATTCTTTTTTGCGATCAGAAAATTTATTATGTCGGTTCTACAAATAACGTCAACAGAAGATTAATTGAACATCAAGCAAAACAATCCAATTTCACTCATAAATTTTCTGATATTAAACTGGTATATAGTGAGAAACTTGAGTCAAAAGAAAAAGCATTAGCAAGAGAAACACAAATAAAAGGTTGGACTTCCGCAAAAAAGAAAGCAATAATCGATGGAGACTTAGAATTACTGCGCGAATTATGTAAGAAGCACTGATTTTGTCGAAATGTTGAGATATGGATGAGTAGCTTGCCCTGAGTCAGTCGAAGGGCCCTCTCCGCCAAATTGTACTTTTTGCAAAATCATAAGATTTTGCCTCGGCACTCCGTGCCTCGTCATGATATTTTTTGCCTATAATCCAAGCTTTTTTGAATTCGTTCTTGTTAGGCTTAAATTTGCTTCCAGACTCATCTTTTTAGATAAGAACTCATATTATTTATGATATATTTAGCCAACATCATGATTAAAAAAATAATTATTGTAATCGTTGTTATTGTTATCGGATTTGGGTTATTTTATTTTCTTAATAAAAAAAATCAACCGGTTATAGAGCAAGAAGTTTATTCAAAAACAATAGTTATTTCAAAAGAATATATTTCATTAAGATATCAAACGGACAATCTTTTAGTTAATGCTAATAATTTTAAGAATTATGAATCATGGAATTTGGAAATGACTAAGACGATTGAAGCATGGGAAAAGCTAGAAAAAGATTCAAAAGAATTAGAAAAATCAGCATTAGAAATGTCAGAAAATAAAACAACTTTTAATTTAATCACACCTATTTTTGCTTACAATAAACAAGAAATATCCAATGTTTTTGATAAAGCACCGGCGGGTAAAAAAATTGCTACTCTAGCTAAACATTTAGGAGTAGATGCAAAAATGGCATTTAAGATTTTGCAACAAGATCAAAATCAGGTAGAAGTTGACGCATGGAATGAAGCTGGAGATACTTTTCAAAAATTAGAAACATCGGCGACAATTATTAAAGATGGTTGTAAGGTTGCAGGATTTATTGGTGGAATTGCAGTGACTGGAGGAACCTCAGCATTGGCGACTGGTTCAACTTTAACTAAAATGGCGGTGATAGTGAGTGGAGCTGATTTAACATTAGAAGTGAGCAGTGATGGGGCCAATATCGGACTGGGGAATAATAATAAAATATCAGCAGTCATTGATAGTGTGCGAGTGATAACAGAGCCATTATCATCAATACTGACAATTGCTAATATTTCAGGAAATATAAGTAATGGTTTTGAAAAATTTAGTGCAGTAATGGTGGGACTAGAACAATTTAACAGTACGGCTCAAGAAGGAAAAATTATTGGGATTCAATTACCAGCTTATACAAAAGACAAAATAAACTCCCCTGTAAAAGTAGCCGTTTTAGAAAAAGAAGAGATTGAAAAATGGATAGAAGATCAAGGAATTAATAATAAAAGTGAAACTAATACGACTGAAGAGAAAAAAAATGCTGGGGTAGTGGGAGTTTGGGAAGGTAAAATGACTAGTACTTCGAGTCAAACTTCAAAGGAGGAGGAAAGCTCAATTGTTTTTAATTTAAATTCAAATGGAACAGTCACAACCACTAGCGATATAGGACATTTTATTTCGTGGGAGCAAAAGGGAGATACTATCATATTGCATGCAGAATCTGAATTTAAAGATGGACAATACGAGTTTGCTTTGTCTGGAGACACGATGACTTTTATAAAATTAGCGGGTCCAGATGAAGATGGCGTTTGGCAAGAAATCATGGCTGGTGGAGACTTTTTTGGTGGAAAATTTTTGCAGATTTCTTTAAAGAAACAATAATTATTAACATTTTTTGATTTTACAGTCTGTAATATATATTTTAGCGGTTTTTGCTTTTTTTGGAGGTATCATTCATTATTATCCCATCCCTGAGTTCAATATTCCTCTCGGCCAATTTGGCATACTCAGGCTCATGAGTAACCATGATAATGGTTTGGCCTTGTTTATGTAGATTCAAGAAAATATCTAAGACTTTTTCTGATGACTCTGTGTCTAAATTGGCAGTCGGCTCATCGGCAAAAATGATTTTGGGGTTATGAACTATTGAACGTGCGATACTAACCCGTTGTTGCTGACCACCAGAAAGTTGGCTTGGTAGATTATCTAATCTATCCTGAAGATCAACTTTTTCAAGTGCTTCTTTTGCCTTTTCTTGAGCTACTTTTTCATCAATACCTTGCATGAGAAGCGGCATCATGACATTTTCCTTAGCTGTAAGCATTGGTAGAATAGCATAGTCTTGGAAAATGTAACCTAAATTTTTCAATCTAAATGAGATTCTTTCTTCGCTAGTTAATAGTGACGTATCGACGTCTTCAATCAAAATGGTGCCTTGATTGGGATGATCTAATAAGCTGAGTTGATATAAAAGAGTGCTTTTACCAGATCCGGACATGCCAGTTATGGCAAGAAACTGGCCCGATGGCACTAAAAAGCTAATATTCTTTAATGCAGTAAGTGTGCTATCTCCTATTGTAAATATTTTTGTCAGGTTAATTGCTTTTATCATATTTTTTATCTACCCAAAATTGCATCTAATGTATTTTGTTTGGTCACCATCCAAGCCGGAACATAACCAGAGATGAATGCGGTAATAGTCAAGATAAGACCACGAATAACAAGACCATTTGTTGTTATCGCCAACCTTCCTTCTGTGACTGGGAATTTTAAAGGATGGAGATCAAACCAGGGGACAAGAAACCAAATAATAATAAGACTGGAGAATAATATTCCAGAAAGTGCATAAAATAATGATTGAATAATATACGAAATTTCAATGGCACGAGCTGATATTCCAATTCCTTTCATAATACCAATATATTTTCTTCTGGTGATGGCATTAACGAAAATCACAATAAATATTGTAATTGCTCCAACAATCAACGAAATTACACCCACTATGTTACCGAGCATCGAAAATGTTTTTTTCATATCTGAAATAGCCTTTGGCAAGGTTTCTTCAGCCGTTTCGACAATGACGTCGGTACTGTAAGAGAAATTATCTACTATATATCCCTTAGCTTCTTTGTTGTCGGAACCATGACTTAGTAATACAGCTATTTCGTTGACGTTCAGATTTTGATTGTTTGTTAGTGCGCGCATAGTACTCTCAAGTATAAATATCCGACTGTCCACAGTACTGTTTCCAGTATCTATTATTCCTTTGACAGAAACGTCTGTCTCCGTTTTGCCGATCATCAGTTTTAATCTAGATCCAACAAACACTCCCTCTAGACGTGATTCGGTAGATGAACCTTTAGAGTATTCAGCCAACAAACTTTTACCTACTATAATTCCCTCGATATCAAAGTCGCTCAAAAATTCCCCAGAAACTAATTGAGAGGATAACCCTGTAACGGCATCTTCATCGCTCGGATTAATTCCTACCAAAGTAGTACTTACTCGTTGACCAATTTCCGTATCTTTAATTTTTATTTTACTTTCATTCTCTAAGATTGCTGCCACTGTGTATCTATTTGATAAAGCTTTGTAAGAAGGCAAACTTTTTATAACGGAATCCAAAATGCTAGTTTGAGATATTGATGTATTTTGACTGATTGGCTTGATTAAAATATCTGAGGAATAATACGTTTTAAATGAGGTCATCATCCCGTCAGCCAACCCGATAAGGATGCCTCCCATTAACACCATATTAAAAAAAGTTAGGGACATCACAAAGATAATTAGTGCTGTTGACCAAGGATTATTACGCTTAAGTTCGCGAACTGCTAAGAATTGTCCTACTATCAGATCATTTTTAAGTTTGTTAAAACTGGTTCGAATTTTCATAAACTTTTACTGTTGGGTCTTACCAGCACTGCTGTCTCACCATCCAGGCCAGATAATATTTCTACTTTAGAAAATCCCTTTTCTCCTAATTCCACGGGAGTCAGAACACCATCCTCACTACTGGCTTTTTGGATAAATGCTTTTCCATCCTGGTAAATTATTGCGCTCATTGGTATGGCAATAGTATTTTCTTTACGAATTAACTCGATGGTAGCAATTGCTGTCATATTGGGTTTGATCTCAGCTGGTAAATCAACAATTTCTATTTTTACTTCAAAAGTAGTAACTCCACCTGTAACAGTACCTACCGAATCAATATAAACAATTTTTCCGTGATATCCAACATCCTTCATGGCATCAAAAGTGATATTCACTTTTTGCCCGAGTGAGACTTTGGGGGCATAAACTTCGTTTACAAATACAGTTAACAATGGTTCATTTGTTAATGTATCTTCATAGGCAATCTTGGCTAGACTTACTTGTGCTTGAGCTGCAGCAATAGATATACCTGCCTCTTTATACTTAGTCTCTGATGAGCGAAAATCTTTCTCTGCCTGAACAAGTTTTGAATCAATACTTAGTTTTTCTAGATCAGTGTAATCTTCTTTAGTTGTAGGATTGGTTGTATTGTCAATTCTATAATTGACGCCATTTTTGGCATCTAAAACAGCTTGTCTTTTGAGCCACATTGTGGCGTCTGCAGATTCTCTATTTTGCCTCGCTGTCACAACGGCGCTAAGTACGCTTTGGTAGGTCGCATAGGTAGCGGCTTTTTCCGTTTCAGTTGCAGTTTTATGGTAAACACCACTTACTTGAATAGTTTCAAGAAATGTTTCAATTTGGGTTGTATATAAAAGTCGAGTATCTGGTTTACGTAACACGATTGTTTTAAATCCAATTGCCAAGACTAACATCAAAACTAGTATTAAATATATTTTAGGAATCTTCATATTATTTTTGATTTTGAGCATCTAATATGTTGGTAAAAATACGGACTAATTCCTTAAGGTCATTTTCCGGAATAGCTGACAAAACTTTAAAATGATTATTTTCTAATTGTTTTTTAAAGACTTTCATTTGTCTAGTTCCTTCCTGGGTAATCGAAAGACATATTATCCTGCGATCTGTTGCGTCATCTTCCCTCTGAATATAATGTACATCGGCTAAACGATTGGTAAGTTGAGCTACTGCAGATAATGACATCGATAGCTCATTTGCCAATAATCCTACAGGAGTTTTGGGGTGCGCCTTAATGTATGTAAGTGCCTGCACTTGAAGCAGTGTGATTGCTTTATCTTCAAAGGAACTAGTCTGTTCAATCAATCGACGAACTTTAACTGCTTTGCTCAAAAATTCAGATAGTAATTTTGTGTTGGTATTATTCATGTGATTAATAGTTTAGTATATAAACTAAATAAAGTCAATCTAAGTATTTTTTTTGACTGTCTCATTTGTCTAACCTACCTGCCGGCAGGCAGGTTTAGCTTCAAATCTTTGACAGAAAGATCCCCGACTCACCCTCTGCGCCAATCAGAAAATAGGGGGTGAATCAACTGGATCGCAGTTGATAGCAATAATTCCAACAAAGTAGTTGGCATGGTTGGAGTAAAAATATTAGAAAAATACTGCCGTAAACATGAGTTTTCTGAGTTGGTTTTGGGTGTTGGCGATGATCAATGTTCTTTACCAGCCATAAAACTGTATGAATCACTTGGTTTCATCAAACAAAATTGGGAAGAAAAAGCCGGGAATTTGGGCGCTTAATTATCACAAAGATATTAGTTAATAGATAAAATAAGTTCAACTGCATCAACATTTCTTTGTCAGCTTAAGAATTTGTAAAACCAAAAATTTGGTTTATTATTTATCTATGAAAAAAATAATATATTCCTCACTCCTTCTCATACTATTTTTATCAAAATTCTCGGCCCCACTTCTTGCCCAAAACAAAACTAAAGCAGTTGTCAAACTACCAACTTTTGTTACAGGTCAAGAAAATACTATTGACAAACCCGTCATTGGCGATTTGATGGTGGCAGGGGGTCAAAATAAAATCATAACCACCGTCTCAGGGGATGCTTATGTCGCAGGAGGACAAATAAATATCGGGGGTACAATCAGCGGAAATTTAATTGTTCTTGGCGGAGAAATAACTATTTCTGGAAACATAGGTAAAAATTTAATCATTGCTGGTGGACAAGTTACTTTAGACGACAAATCAAGTGTTGCAGGATATGTTCTTACTGCTGGTGGCCAGGTTGATATACAGGGTAAAGTTATGGGTCCTGTTAAAGTTGGTGCAGGGAGTTTGGTCGTCGGTACCAAAGCCATTATCAATGGTAATCTTGAAGCCGATGTTTCACAATCCAACATATCTGAGACAGCCAAAATATCTGGAACTAAAAATATTAAAATTTATGAAACCAAAAAATCCGAAATCAAACCAAATATATGGCGAGATTTTGCAATTGCAAAAAGTATTTTTTCCTTTTTGAGCAAACTATTAATATTATTAATATTCGTTCGATTATTCGGTCAATCTGTTAAACCAATTTCTCAGTATTTAGCATCGTTTTGGTCAATTACCATACGTGGTCTCATTCTTCTTTTTGTAACTCCTTTTTTGTCATTAATTCTATTCCCCACCTTAATTGGTATACCTTTAAGTCTATTAATAATGACAATCTATTTTATCGCTATATATATTAGTCAAATTGTTGTCGCCCTTGCTGTTGGTAAAACAATCAGTATCAATATTTATCTACAGGGTTCTATTGGTTTGTTGCTATTGACCATAGTTGGATTTATCCCATTCATTGGCGGTTTAACAAAGTTAGTTGTTTTGCTTTTTGGATTAGGTATAATCTCACAATTAAAAAATAATGAGTAAATTTGATCAGTTTTTAACCTATTTTTTAAAAACTATTACCATCGTGTCAGGTATTGTTGTTGTTGTCGCTATTATTCCCACTTTTGCCATTATTACCACTTGGAACACAATTCCAGGACAAAAACTTTATCCACTTAAGCGAAATATTGAAATCTCTGCCCTAAAGCTACTAACAGGCAATTTTTCTATGACTGCCGATTTGCAATCACAAATTCTTGATCGAAGATTTGCGGAATCACAAGTATTATTGGCTCAGGATTCAGGGTATGGATTGGCAACTCTAACTCAACAAATTCAAGCAGCCAAGGTAGAGATAATTACTGCAAAAAGTACCAATGATCCAAAATTAGTTCAAAAGAAAGCTGAAAATTTAGTTGTCCAACTAAAGGAGTATAACCAAAAACTTGAAACAACTAAAACTCAAATTACCAGTAGTCAATCGGTTGTTGTTCGAACACCGACACCAATTGTTGCATCAACCGTCATATCCGAGCCAACTTCCATTGTCACCAAACCAGAAGAATCAAAAGCAATAAATATCACCGAAAATATAGCTATGGTTTCACAGACACAAGAAGAAATAAAAGTAGCAATTGTTGAACTCGAAAAAGTAGTCGTCAAGGAAAAAGAAAGAGAAAAAGAAAGAGAAAAAGAACAAGAAGGCAAGGATGTTAATAAATCTCAAGACAACAAAGAAAAAAAAGATAAACAAGATAAAAAAGACAAATAAGTATGTGTTATATTTATTTAATATCTTATTTTTTACCTAAAGATAGGTTAGTAATAAATAATACACATGAAGAAGCTTTATACCAAATTTGGTATTTCTTACTTTATAACAATCCTTTTTGCTATTACAGCAATAATTTATTTTTCCATAGGCCACGGTAGTGTCAACTTATTAATTGCTCAAATACAACATCGAGAACAAACAATTGCCCGTTCTGGTGCAAGCTCGATCCGTAGTTTATTAACTAGTTCGGCTGACACACTTAATGTTTTAGCCAAAAATGACAAAATTACTTCCCCAAATTCTCAAACCCACTTACTATTAAATCAAGTAGTTACAAACTGGAAGGGAACATCTCTAAGTCTCATTGCTTTGATTGACAGTCAAGGTAACGTCGTTGCTGCCACTAGTAATCAAGACACCGTCTCAAATTTGACTGCCAAATCAAGTGGTCGTGAATATTTTGAAAATGGTAAAAAACTTTTAGAAAATAGTTTTTATGTTGGCAAACCTATTCTTCCCAAACTTGCTGGTCTTCAAAGCAAATATTTGATTCCCATATCAGTGCCAGTTTATAAAGATGGCAAAGCAAATGGGATATTAGTTGCCACCTTTTATGTCTCCGATATTGTTCATGAATACTTGGTCCCATTAAAAATTTCCGACAAAAGCGACATTATTATTTTTAACCAACAGGGTGACTTTATTAGTTCCCTGCGCCCCGAAGTCATCGGACTAAACGTTTTTGAATATATCAAGCAAAATCCATTTTTGGGCGATACTATCGTTATGAGGCGATTAGAAGAGGGGTTAAAACAAAACATCGAACAAAAACATGATTTAGTTATCCCTAATTTATTTAACAATAAATTAACTAGAACCTTAATCGCTTCTTCTCCCATAAACATTGGTGACAATAAATGGATTTTGGTAGTAACTACCCCCGTTGATGATGCTCTAAATTTTATTGGGCCATTTGAAATGCGCAATTTAATGTATATTATCATTATCTTTTTTATCGTTATCTTTATTACCCTTTTTCTGTCAAAAAGATTCTTCAAAAAATAATTTTTCCATAAGCTATACTAATTTATGGATCTCTCAAAATTACAGATTATTGCCCTAGTTGTTCTTACCACCATTCTCACCGATAAATTTCTCATAAATCATAATTTACCTGTTGCCACTTTGCCAATTATTGAAAAAACTATTTCAAATACTCCAATTCCAACAATGGTGAATGTCGGAACAACTATTTCTTCAAACACCTCACAAAACGAACTAATTTTAAAAGAAATTCAAAATCTACGCAAAGATATTGTTGCTGTTCGTGAAGCCTCCACTACTGTTAGCCCCTCTCTAATCGGTGGTATGGTCAAAATTAGTTCTCCCCAGTGGAAACGGGTCGATGTTTTTGAAAAGCCCCTAGCCTCCAGCAAAATTGTCAATTCTATTGTTTACGACACCATTTATTTTTACTCTACCAAATCCGATGGATGGTATCAGCTCAGTTTGGACAATGGCGCAAGTGGCTATGTTCAATCAACTTTTTTAAAAGAGTTCCCTTAACATGAATAAATTAAAAACTATTTTATTTTATTACAATTTAATCTTCATTTTTTGTCTTTTAGCAGCTGGCATTTATAGTCGTAATATTTTTTCTTCGCCTGCATTATTAACTATCGTCACTCCATTAATAATCTATTTTTATGGTTATTTAATTCTTAATTCCAAAAAATTCAAAACCCCTAACAGTCAATCTTTTTGGGTTTTTGTTAGCCTTTTGTTAACTTTTAATATTTTTAGTACTTCAGTTTTATTTATTTCTAGTGTCATTTTTTTCAAATCAATTTCTGACATAATCATTTCGATATTATATTTTCCTATTCCACTTTATTTTTTCCTCACAATTTTTGGATGGTATAAAAAAATAATCAAAAATAACAAAGTATCTATTACAACTAACGTATCTTCAATTGGTAATGCAAAAGTTGATGTCGATCGTCGCCGATTTTTAAAATTATTGGGAGGTACTGGCGTCTCGATTTTCCTCATGTCTCTCCTAAATCCCAAACAAGCTGGAGCGGCATTTTTTGGTTCTGTTCCCGGTCCTGGCACAATTTCTATCAAGGACGCCAGTGGTATTAAAATAAATCCTGCTGAAAAACAGCCCACCGATGGTTACAAAATCAGCCAAATTGATGATACAAATTATCCCTATTATTACGGTTATATTAATTCTACTGGTGCTTGGTATATTATGAGTGAGGATGTCAACAGCAATTATCGCTACACCAAGGGGAGTAGCAGTTTTGCTACCAATTGGACTGTCAGAGCCTCCCTTACCTACGATTATTTTGACAGTATTTTTTAATATATATAGTATACTGAGCCATGTTAGTAATTGACCTAAATGGGCAAAGTCGTGATTGTGACGAAGTTTCTATTGATAATAATTTTCCCGGTTTTGTTACCCTAAAATTTACTTCCAAAACTCGTCCTGATAGGCAACACACCGAGTGGTATCCCATAGACGAATTTAACAAAAATAATCCAGAATTATCCAGTGTTTTGGGTAATCCTGTCCCACCACCCAAAAGTGATTTAGGTGTCGTCACTCATTCTGGCGAATTTTATTTAGAGGACACTACCAAGACGTGGGTCGACAATATTTTTGTTGGTTTTTTGGTGTGGATAGCCCGCGGAACAGGCGAGGGTCAAGTTAGATTAATCAAAGCAAATAGTAAAAATAATTTAACTATAGATCAAGCTTGGGTCACTCAGCCCGATACTAAATCTCAATATGTTATTTCCCACGACATCCATGATGTTAAAATATTGGAGAATCAGTTACCATAAAATTACGTATGAAAAAAGAATATTTTTTTATTTTTGCCGTTGCCCTTTTAATTTTTGCCTACATTGTCGACTCCATTTCTGGTCCCATTAATTTAATTATAAAAAATCCATACGCCTTTTTAGATGCCATTATTATGCAAAAATTTCCTCTAACGGCAGTTGGTATTTTTACCCGTGCCTTAGGCATTTTAATATCTATAATTTTATTATTTTCCCTCGTCGACAAAATGTTTTTTGCCAAGGCTATTACTTCATTTTTGGCTGCCGCACTTTTTAATTTATTTGCCATTCAACAGTTGGCCACAGGTACTCGCACTGTAACTATTCAATGGACACTTTCCTTGGCTTTTGCCGGTTTGACTCTATTAATTCCCACTATAATTTATATTATCAATGGTTTTATTCACCCTATATTAAATAAACAAAATGAAGAAAACAATCTCACCGCTAATAATCAAAGTTGAAAAAATAAAGAAAAAAATAGTTGCTCCAACTCCAGTTGTCGCCCCCCCCGTCGAAGTAAAAAGTCCAGTTAATGTTGATAAAAGTCGCCCTATTATCATCACTTTTTATGGTCATGATATTCGTAACACTTTTATGAACAATCAGTGGTTTTTTTCGCTCGAAGATATTTTGAAAATAGTTGAAGTTGTTAATCCTACCAAATTTCTAATTGATCTCAAAAATCACGAGGCTCTAAAAGACAGGTACTATCAACTCGTCGAAACTTTTAGTTATTATGAGGGCGATAGTCCCATTATTATCCCTGTCACCAATTATCAAAATTTTATCGAAATTTTGCCTCACCTTAGGCAAATGAATCTTTCCTTCCCCGGGCCTTTTCCTGATTGGCTAAAACAAGTTGCCAATCGCAAGTTCTAATCAAAACAGCTATAATTTGGCAATCAAATGGCCACTATTACAATGTACAACAGCATCAATATTGATGATGCATTTTCCCCAACCTTTGTTGCTGTTGGCTATGGTGTCACCAGTGGATCTTCTGCCACCGACACCACTGGTGCCTGGACTGCCCGCACTCTTCCTTCTGCCTCAAATTGGAACTCTGTTTGTTATGGAAACAAACAAATAGTTGCGGTCTCCGGATCTACTACTGTGGCTGCATCTAGCCCTACTGGTGTTACTTGGACTGCTCGTGCTTTGCCGATTAGTGCAGTCTGGCAATCAGTAATTTATGGGACTCGTTTTGTCGCTATCGCCAACGGATCAACAAATTCTGCCTATTCTACCGATGGAATTACATGGACTAGTGGTGGTGCACTCCCCAGTTCCGCTGCCTGGTTTTGTCTCGCTTACGGCGAGGGGACTTATGTCGCTGTCTCAACTACCTCATCAACTGCCGCTGCCTATTCCACTGACGCTGGTCTAAATTGGAACAGCACCACTCTGCCAGCAACTGGTAATTGGCAGTCAGCCACTTATGGTAATGGTACCTTTGTAGCGGTTGCTTACGGTGGCACCGACGCCGCTTATTCTACCGATGGCACAAGTTGGAATACTGCCACCTTACCCAGCTCGCAAAACTGGTCGAGTGTCACTTGGGGTAATCCAAGTAATACTGCCAACGGTGTTTTTGTTGCTGTTGCCTATGGTAGTGCAATTGGTGCAATTTCAACAAATAACGGAGTTTCGTGGACTCAAGTTTCCCTCGCTCCCGACGTGGTGGTAAATGGTGATTTTACTGGTAATGCCGACGGGTGGACTCTCGGTGCTGGTTGGGCCTATGGTACCAATAATATCGTTCACACATCTGGTACTACCATCGTCACTCCAAACCCTACTTTAACTATCGTCGCCTCTACTCAATATGAAGTAACTTTTACAGTTTCTGGCTGTACTGCTGGCTCGGTTACTGCCCAAATTGGTGGCATCAACGGTACTGCCAGGTCCACCAATGGTACCTTTGTTCAAGTCATTACTACCACAGGTACTGGTAATTTGAGTTTTACCCCGACTACTGATTTTGATGGGGCGATTGATGATATTAAGGTTCGATATTCTGCTAACTGGAATTGTATTAGTTATGGAGAAATTTCCGCCCAAGGAGTCAAAGTATTTTCTGTTACTGCCTATGGACAGGCATTTACCGCAGTCTCATTTGATGGCACCAATTGGTTTACCAAGACTATCTCTTCAGCAGCCAACTGGAAATATCACTGTTATGCGCCTGTCGCTTGGAACTCGGGGGACACTCTTTCTGTCCAAAATAACGCCACGATTACGGTAAATACCGATCAAACCAAATTTTGGAAAACTTTTACTGCTACCTATGGTCAACTTTCAATTCAAAATTCTAGTACTACTGTCCCCATTGGTTTTTACATGGGTCGTGTCTCGGCAGCAACTGCAAACGACGTTACTCCTGCCTCAGGTGCATTTTCCATTGACATCGATGGTAATTGGGTTGAATTGGGCACTGGATCAGGTTTAGCGGGTCAAACATTTACAGGTTCATATAACGAATATATCCCCAGTCTTTGGGTAGAAACTGGTAGTGGTACTGGTGTTTACGAAATCTGGAACAATGTCACAGGTGCTGTCGGTAATTATATGAATATGTTTGGTAAAGACGGATTAGATTGGGTAGGCAGTGGCAAACAGGGTAACTATTTTGTCCAGACTCCAGCCACTAATCCCACCGAAATTTTTTCTCTTACCTCAGGCGCCACTACCATCCAATCTTATTTTGTCACTTGTGCCGATACTACTGGAATATTTGCTGGAGCGACGATTACGGGTACCAATATTCCCGCAAGTACTGTAGTTAATCGTGTTGTTGATGGTACTACTCTCGAGCTCAATGCTGTTTGTACTGCTACTGGTTCGGGCTACACCTTTACTGTTTATAATCCTTATCAGGCTCAATGGACCAAGACCATCACTGTGGGCAATGGTACCAATGGTAATGTTGTTCCCTCAGGCGCCAAGGTCCGCATTCCCAATATCATGTTTAGTGATATTACTGCTTCCAATTTGGTTGGTGCTAGTCACGCACTTGATGCCTACATTAACATGGGTAACGGAGGTTTAATCGATGCGCGAATTTGTCTTTTTGGCAAAACCTATGTCAACTTCGCCCAAGCCGCTTCTGTCTACCTCCGTAATGTCAGTTTTGCCTATCAATGGGCATTATCCGAGTGTTATGCTGTCGACATGGATGGTATTGGTAACGCTGCCAGTCCCATGGTTTGGTACTATTCTGGTCAGTGGATTATTCGCGATCCTCGCTATGGCATCCTTCCCCCCTTTGGTTATACTGCTTCCTCAGTCACCACCAATGTCGCTCTTTCATATATCCACAATGCACTCATCAAAAACTGGCACAAAGTCGTTCATTGTCCGGCATATTTTACTGGTAATACAATTTTGATGCCAATTGATCTTTCGTATACTGACGATGCAGTGTTCGAAAATATTCGCTCCGTGGCACTCAATCCTCACCGCGCTATTCGTTGTTTCAACATTAGTGCTCGAGTTTATCGCACCACTTTTACCAATCTCGAGCTGTATGGTGCCAACCCCCTCCAACTCGCTACAAGTGATAACAACACTTTCTCAGGAATTGAATATTGTCTAGATGTATTCAAACCACTCAAAGCCTTCAAATCTACTCATCGCTTATCACAAAATGCCGATGGCACCCTACTTTCTGACAATGTTCCTGTCTATATCAAAACTCGAACTTTCTTTTCTTGGGCTACTCGCGATATGTATTTTGAGTCAGGGGAGTACAGTGCCACCCCTTTTCAAAACAACTGGCTATTTCCCGATCTTATCTCTGTTCGTCCCACCGAATCTGTTCCCGCTTCAGTCACTTTTAACTGGACCCAGCGGGAGCCCAGTGCTGCTGTCACAACCGCCTACGAGATCCACCGCTCTACTTCGCAGGGTTTTACCACTCGTGATACTTCCACCGCTGTTTTTCGTGTTGCCACTCCGGCTACAGTTACTTATGTTAATAGCCCCACGACTCCAGTTGTTGCCGGTGCCCCAAATCTTACTTTTAATGTCAACAAAACTATTACTGCTGCTTCTGCCATCTGGACTGCAGCCGGTTTTGCCGTTGGTGATGTTGTAGAGGTTACCGGCACTACTGCTAATAATGGTACTTATACAATTACCACCCTAACTACGACAGTTATGACTGTAATGGAAACCCTAGTTACCGAGGCTACCTACACCAGTGGAGCTACTGTTACTGGTCGTCCTCCTACTTTAGACACTAAATATTACTATCGTATGCGTAAGTTTCATACTATTACTGCTCACGTCGATTGTTCTGTAGCCAGTGGTAGCACCACCATGACTTGTAGTAATGTCAATACTAACTGGGGTTTTGACAAATTATGTGCTGCCACTGATTTTTATTTTGAAAATGGTGCTACTGTGATTAGAAATAGAAAATTCAATTTATTTGCTCTCCCTTTTTATCTTGGCGCTACTATTACTGGTACCGGTATCCCTGCCGGCACTACTATCACTTACATGGATCCTTCGGGTCAAAAGTACAACATCAGCCAACCAACCACCCAGGCAGGTGCTAATATTACCATTACTCTACCAGTCCAGGCTGGTATGGCTGTCGTTTGGCAAATAAATCGTCCTGGTGCTGGTCTACCATACGGCACTACTGTGGCCAGTGTCGAGAGTCCCACTAGTCTTACTCTTAGCAACGCTTCTACCGCCGATATTGCCTATCTTACCAATGGATCGTTTACTGGTAATGCTGATGGTTGGACCTTAACTGCGGGTTGGTCTTATGGTAGTAATGCGGTTGCTCATACTGCAGGAATTACTACTCTATCGGCCACCACCCTCAATATCGTTATTGGTGGTGTCTATACTCTTACTTTTACTATTTCAGGCATGTCGGCCGGTACTGTCACCGCCAATCTAGGTGGTGTAGCCGGTACTGCCAGGAGTGCCAATGGTACCTATATCCAAGCCTTCACTGCCACCACTACCGGTACTTTAATTTTTACTCCAACCACCACTTTTAATGGTACTATTGACGATGTTTTTGTTGGTGTAACCCTTAGTTTCTTACCCTTTACCGAAAGTCCTGAGTTTGCCGTTACTCCTCACGATTACACCAGTGCTACCAATTTATGTTTACAATCTCGTACCCTCGCCACCACTTGGGTTACCTCTGGCATTACGGCTACCAACGCCAATATTTACCAAGCTCCATCTGAATTGACATTCGCCACCCCTGGTACTTCTACATCACTTTTAAGTACCACCAATGGTGGCACAGTGACACAAACTATTAACGGTCTAACTATAGGGCAATTTTATTCAGCTTCTATTTGGATTCGGGCCAATCAAACTGTCGCCCTTCCCAATGGTGTGGCTGGTGATTTTACTTGGGCCGGGACATCAGTTGCCTTTACTGCCAACTACAAATGGCAAAAAATAAAAATTGAGAATGTTCAGGCGTCTGGCACTTCTCATACTATTGTCATTACCATTTCCACCACTGGTCAAACTATGTGGGCCACCGACGCCATGGTTAATCTAGGAGCAACCGTAAATACGGGTAATATCGTCACCACTACTACTGCCGTTACCCTCAAGCCATGTGCTATTCCTCTCACAACTTTGTATTCCTACGCTCGATCGTCTGAAATGGTTGGATCAACTGGCCATCAGGGGATTGCTGTCACTTTTGGTACTGCTCCCGCTGGTTCCTATTATCACGAGGTATATTTATCAACCACTTCTGGTTTTACTCCATCTGATTCCACACTTGTCGCTCGTACCTGGGCCGGCCATGATAACACCCCCTTCCTCATTACCGGTAGCAACTACAACAATTTTAGTGATATCACCAAACTTCCTCTTGGTGGCTGCTCAACTGCCGGCACTTTGGGTATCTTCAACGTTACCGCCTCCAGTTCAAATAATGCCTTTGTTAACGCCAATATTGACTACACCTACCAAAATACAACAGCAATCCCTGCCCTGCACTTGCTTACCCCTGCCCAAAACAATGTTTTTCATAATATGAATTTCGGTCGGGTGTCCAACTACCTTGCCGCATCAACCTTGTGGTACTCCACTGCCCTCAACTCAGTTACTGGTAATCGTGTCCAAAACATTTTTGCCAAACATTACGACTACTTGTTTAATGATCAAAGCTTAAACGCCAAGTTCAAAGGTGTTGCCAGTGGCAATACTTATCCCCCTGCAAACTCCAGTGTCTACACATTTGGTAGTGGCGTCGACAGTGTTGTTCTAGTCGCCACGGCCAGTTACGGTTCGATGTTTAAAGAACTATATTTCAGCGACGACAAGGGTGGTTTGGTAGTAATGTTTGAAGACACCCAAGGAGTCAAACCGTACACTACTACCGGTTCCCCTAAATTTAGTAATACTGGCCGGCTCTATCTACCAACAGTCAACGATACTATTACTATCACCTGGCCGTGGAAAATCAAAGGTGTTATTGGTTTTAGAGATTTAAAACCAGTTCTTTCAGGACTTGATTATGGTTACAACAACATTTTTCTCGAATCTCTTAAAATAGAATACAAAATAAATAACGCGGTCTCCTGGAAAAGATTAAACGCTGACAATTTGTCCGCCGAAGGAGTCATGGATGCCGTCAATGGTTTTGACTTGCAGCTTCAAGTTACTCCCAGGGTATTCATGAAGTTTTCCACCCAGTCCACTGGTACCTACACCACACACACCGCCGCAAGTCCTGGAGTCATCACTAAAAATGCTACCACCTGGAAAACAGGCCAACGCGTACTATACACATCAACAGGGGATGCTTTTGGTGGTCTGACCAACGAGACCTTTTATTATTTAATTGTTGTCTCTACTACCACTTTTCAACTTTCACTTACCGAAGGTGGGGCAGGAATTGCACTCACCTCAGCCACAGGTTCAGGTGTTCACACCTTTAATGTCTTGTTTGAAGTAGGTGAAACTATCATGGGTGCTCTATCTTTTGCTACAGCAGTAGTTGATGAAGTTTATTATGATATCGTCACCGCCGGGACACTTGTTCTTAGCAATGTGCAGGGTTCATGGGTGGCAGGTGAAAATATCAAAACTCCAGACAACAAAGCGATCAAAGCTTTAAATGTTGCCACCAATTTCTTTGCTCTTGGCCCTCAATTTACCTCCTATATTAGCGCCATTCAAATTGGAACAATAGTCGACCAAACCAAGCTTTACGATGCCGCTATTGTTACTGTAACTTTGACAAATATAGTTCCAGGCTCAACTTACTATATTTTTAATAGTGACACCATGGTCCAAATTGCCACTGGTACCGCTACTGGTACCCCAGCCCCTGGCGAGACTACTATCGATTATCCTGTTAGTGTTGTTTATGAAGCCGATTTTAATATTACGGTAAATGTGCGAAAATCTTCTGCCCCTACTAAATATTTACCATATGAAACTGGTTCCACTGTCACCTCGGACGGTGCCAATGTTTTTATCGCTCAAGTTTTTGACACCGTTGTTCTCGATAGTTATGGTGCTATTGCCAGTGACTGGACAATTACTCTCACTCCCCAAGAAACTATTAAACATACTTCCGGTACCACTGTGTATTCTGTAAAGGAATTATATTCCTATCTTCAGGACTATTTTGACAACCTAGGTTATCTCGATGATCAAATTCCTATGTCAGCCAGTACTCCCACCGAGTACAACCTTATCAACGGCTGGTTTATAAACGACGACTCGTTCAAGTATCTTTCTGGCGGTTCAGTAACTACTTCAGGGCAAAATGGAGAAATCTATTTACTCACTTTTGATTCTGTAGGTTACACCTCTGCAGTCGCTGGCGATATTGGCAAAACTGCCCACAATGCAGGTTCAACTCATACGGGAATTCTTGTTGATTACAACAATACTACCCGTACCTGGTGGGTCAAAAAAGTTCTCTCAACTATTACCGCTGAAGCTCTAACCATTACTACTGGAACTGGTGCTGGCACGGCAACGGCCGTGACTACTGGTGAATCCACTTGGGGCAACATCTACACCCTCGGTTCTCTCGTTTCCTCCACCACGCTCGACGTTTATCAAAATGATCTTCAAATCACTCCTTGGTGGACTACCGGCCACATCGACATTTTGGTCAAAACCAAAGAGTCAGGCAGTCTTATTGATACAGGTAATCTAACGGTATTTGCCCGAACTTACGGTTCTTTATATGATCACTTTGTCATCAATGCCAGTAGTGGTCGTAACCCAGTTCCCTTGGCTGCTTTTGCCGATGGCAACAATCAGACATCTATTGGTACAGTAGCTGGATATACTGGTTTTACTTTTACTTTTGGCTATACTACCAAAAACTTAAGTAATGGTAATGGTTTAAGGCCTTATGATTGTGTCATCGATTGCAACAACTACACTATCGCCCAAGTCTACGAATATTTAAAATACGCCACTCGCAGTAGCTCGGCCATTAGCCTTAATGGTGTTGATGGCGAATACTATTTGGGTACCGGCGATATCCGTTTTGATTATGACAATCTGGTTAATACTTTCACCGAGGGTGAATTAATTAGTGGTACGGGTACTGCTCGTGGCTATTTAGTCTCATTGACCGGCACCTCGATGGTGCTGCGCAATGTTCATGGTACTTTCACTGACAACATGTCCTTAACTGGCACAACCGCCACTGCCTTGGTTAATGGAGCAGTCACTACAATTTCTCCCCAAAAACAGGCACCTTTTGGTACGTTTGCTGGAGGACAATTTTTCGGTGCTCGGGGGGTATGGCTTCAAAATGTCGCCGCCTCCGATGCCAACAATTACCAGCTTATTGACTCTCTTGGCGTTACCCAATCACCCCCTGCTTCCATTTCAGTCACCGTTTCTGGCCTAGAAATTGGTGACATGGTTTCTGTCTTTAGAACCACTGGGGACAACAAAATTATCGACAAAACATATTTACACTCTCACTCTACCAATAATTCAGCCGCCACAACCAGCTGGGAAACCGTCGCCTCTACCCCAATCCCTAGTGATACCCCTGCTACTGGTTTTATTCGAATAGTCAAAACCAGCACTAATGTGGAGGAAAGAATTGCCTATACCTCGTGGACAGGTAATATTTTTACCCTATCTTCCGCTCATTCTGGTGCTTATGACGGTACCGATACTGCCTATGTTCCATTTATTGATACAACTGCTGCTAGCACCTCCGAGTCAGCTAGTTTCAACTTTGTCACCAATCGATATGTTTATTCTCTAGTTCGCCACAAGGGGATTGTTCCCTTTGATGTGAAGGGCCAAATAGTATCTACTGGTTATTCATTAACTGCCATTCGTACTATTGATTCAATTGTCGCCCCATAATAATTATCTTTTTATATGAAAAAAACAAAAAAAACTCTTGCTCCTCATTACGTTTGTACTGGTGGTTGTGGACAAATATCCGATGTTTACGCCAAATGCACCACACGCGGATGTATTAGAAATCGCAACCCTTTAACTTTGTGTAATTGCAAAAATGGTAAGCATGGTAAATTGTCAACTTTAAATGTCCCTCGCGATTAATGTCTTGTTGACAGTTGTATCAAAAAATCCTTATACTCTTTAAGCAAAAAATAATACAAAAATATGGCTATACAAGATGATTTTACAATAGATTACGTCAACAAACGTTTAACTCATACTTCTGGCACGACGGTATATAGCAGCAATGCACTATATACATATATTATGAACACGTTCGACGAACTCGAACAAATGGACGATACCGTTCCTATGTCAGCTCAAACTCCTACTGATTACACCCTTATCAATGGCTGGTTTGTTGATGATGACTCTTTCAAATATTTAAAATCTGGTGCTGTCAAAACCGAAGGTCATATTAATGATATTCGAATTTTAACCCTAGCTTCGGCCGGATATACCAATGCCGTTGCCGGCGATATTGGCAAAGTCGTTACAGGTGGCGCTACTGGCGATACCGGCAAATTACTTTCTTACAACAACACGACTCGCAAATGGTGGGTTCGTATGGATGATAGTGGTGATCTTTTTGACAACGCCTCCGAAGGTCTAACTATTGCCTCTGGTACCGGTGCAGGTGATATGTCAGCCATTTCCATTACTGGTGAACATCTATGGGCCAACATCTATACCCTAGGTACTATCGAGCAACACGCCGACGAAGAACAAATTTATGTAATTCAAAATGGCTCAGCCCTCACCGAATGGTGGCCTGATTCTGCCACCCCTTCTGTTCGTCACATTGATGTCCTTATCAAGGTCAAAGAAGCCGGTGTCGAAATCGATTCAGGCAAAATTACTGTCTTTTTACGAAACTATCCTTCTACTGGTGATGCTGACTTGTACGATCATTTCGAAATTGACCTTACTGCCGGTGGTCGTAACGCTGTCCCTTTGGCTACCTCTCCCGATTTAAACAATACCACTGCACACGCCACTATCTCAACTTATACCGATATTTCCATAGTATTTGTCAATGCTACTATTGCCCATGGGGCAATTACTAATGGTTCTTATACTGATTTTGAAACTGTTACAGGTGCAACCTCAGGTGCAACCGGTAAATTTATCAAGGAAACGGCCGGTACTATGACACTAGGCAATGTTGATGGAACTTTTCAAAGCGGTGAAACTTTAACAGGCGGTGCTTCAGGTGCTGTTTCTACTTCATCTGCCGGTATGATCGTGTCTCGAACTACTACCAAAAATTTTGAACAGGGCAGTAATTATAATTATTCCGTCATTGTCAACTGCGCTACTCGTCCCTTGGCTCAAGTTTATGAATATTTAAAATACGTTAGTCGTGAAAATGAAAATACATTTTATTCCTATGGTACCAAGTATTTATCAGCTACCCTTTCAATCAACAAATTAGCCGGCGAGCAATACATCACTCCTTTTATTGACTACGACACACCTACCAATACTTATTCACCAAGCAAGGCCGCACCCTATGGTACCTTCGCCGGAGGAAAGTTTTTCGGCGCTAGGGGAGTCTGGATTCAAAATATGGCCAGTTCTGACATCCAGAACTTCCAATTAATTGATTCTGACAACAGTACTCAAACACCACCCAACAAGCAAAGTATTACTATTTCCAATTTATTATCAGGAGATCGTATTTCTGTTTTCCGTACTACTACTGGTACTACTATCAACAAGGCTATGTTTACTGCTGCCTCGGGAAACAATTCCGGCGCCACCACCTTTGTTGTCAACGAAGCCATTGCTGCCGATACCCCATCTTCCGGCGTTATTCGCATTGTTGATGCAAATGACACTAGTGCTACTCGTGAATCCCGATATACTTATACCAGTTGGGATGGTCCAACCAAAACTTTTTCAGGGATATCTCCCTCTCTCGACCGGTCCTACACCGCCACCGATGACACTGCCTACACACCATTTATTGATACTACCGCTAGTGACGTAACCGCCTCAGTTACCGTTATTTACACTACTGATCGTAATATTTTGGTTCGTGTTCGTAGATACACCGCCACCGCTATTTTACCTTTCGAAACGACCGGGTCATTCACAATCTCTGGCTATTCCACCTCAGCCATCCGTACCACCGACTCTATCGTGTCATAAACAAAGCTTAAATTATTCTTGATAATTTTATAGATTATTAGTATATTTATATATTGCAATATTTAAATGTTTCAATATGTCAAATCAATCAATCAAGATATTCAAATCATTATCCGACTCTACCAGAATAAACATTGTGCGTGAATTGATATCTTTTAATGAATTGTCCTGCCACGAGATATCTCAAAAATTTGATCTTGCTCAGCCAACTTTGTCATTTCATTTAAATAAATTAATATCAGCTCAGGTGATTTCTGTTCGTAAACAGGGAAGTAGTCATATATATTGTGTCAACAAAGACTTTCTCACCACCATTGGACTTAATATAAAAAAAATTATTAATTATTAAAAAATCAAAATGGAAACAGAAAATAGTGTCCCCCAATTAAAAAACAGCTCGATTAAAATCGGAGTTGTCGTTACAGTAATTATAATTTCACTTCTAATTTCGTACAAAATATTTGGACAAAATAAATCTCCAAAGTTAAATACTTTATCAGAGACTCCAACTTCGACTTCAACTCCATCACCAAAAATGTTTTCCATGACTGAAATAGAGAAACACACAACTCCAGCTGACTGTTGGTTTGCTGTTGAAGGCAAAGTCTATGATGTCACCAAATATATTGCTTCAGGTATGCACAAAGGAGGCGATGCCATTTTACAGGGTTGTGGAAAAGATGCTACAACTTTATTTAATACACGACCAATGGGATCGGGTACAGCCCATTCTGATAAAGCTAGGGGATATATGGAAAATTTCCAAATAGGAACATTGGAATAAATTATACTAAAATAGGTCATGGCATTTGTTTTTGATTTTTACAATAGTATTATCGAGGTCTCGGCTCCCGACACTTCCATCACCATCCAAGCCCTACTAAATGCCATTCGCGATATGGAGGACGAACCATTGGCCCTACCTTACGGCAAAATTGCCGATGCTTACGGCAAACAAGATTTAGGCAACGGCGTTCTCGTCGGTATTACCATGGTTTTAATGTCCCCTTGGCGTGTTAAATTCGAATCTCGACCCGGTCCCGATACTGTATCTTGCCGTATTGACGGTGGAAATCTCGTCGGAGGTCTTGATGGCAACCCTATCGCCCCTTCTGCTTTTACCCAAGTTACCATGGCCAATTCCTCCTCTGCTACTCTTTCGGTACCCAACGACACCGCCAATTTAAAATACCTCATCGAATCACTTTATGGCTCCCACATGGGTGTTGGTACCACTTATTATTGGGACCCCGTCAATGGTGACGATCTCAATGATGGTTTTCAACCGGTTACCGCCGTCAAAAGTTTTTTGCGAGTCGACCAATTAGTTGTCAACAATCATTTTGACATTATCTACTGCATTGTTACCGATCCTTCGGGGATAACTACAGTTACTGAAACTCTGAATATCACCAAAAATACTGTTAAAATTCGTGGACCTGGTTACAGTTTTCAGCTAAAACCAACTACTTCAGTTGCCGACACTATTGCTATCAACGCCCACTCGGTTCAAATTAGCGGGCTTTATCTCGAAACAGCATCTTCAGGTTCTCGAAACGGAATTTCAATAGTTGGAAATAATAATCAAATTAAAGATTCTTGGATCAAAAATTGCCGACAACACGGCATTTCTGTTGCCTCATCTACCATGAGCAAAATCAATAATTGTGTCATTGAAAATTGTGGACTATCCACAACAGGGGATGGCATCGCCCTGGGTAATTCCACTATCCAAAATTCCATTTTCAAAAACGTCATCACCAGCAACGTTGGTGGCATATCCCTTTCCGGTACCAGCATTGCTGACAATACCATTGAAAATAATTTAATTTACAACAACTCTGCTACCGGTGTATTGGTTGGTGCCGGTGTTAATCGCACAACAGTTCGTAGTGGCAATACCATCGTTGCCAATGTTCCCAACACCAGTGATCTTGGTGCCGACACCTACATCGAAACTCAAGCTGGTGGTGCATCATCCACCGAGATTGCTGATGCTGTCTGGGATGAGCTCATCTCTTCGCACACCATTTCTGGTTCTACTGGTCGTACACTAAAAGACGCCAAGTCCAAAGCCACTCTTGCTTCCTTAAAGTAGTTGCTATATTATTAGCTCATATGTTTAACAACATCGGTACGACCGAAATTCTCGTCATAATTCTCGTTTTAATTGTTCTGTTTGGTGGCAACAAAATTTCTGAAGTAGCCAAGGGTCTAGGTGAAGCCACCAAAGAATTCAAAAAAGCTCAAAAAGAAGTTGAAAACACTAAAACCGAATTAAAAAAAGAAGTCATTATTACCGACGTTAAAACTAAACGCTTGAAAAAAAATAAAAAATAGTTATTATTAGTTTATAAAATTATGTTCAACAATATCGGACTCACAGAAATATTAATAGTTGCAGGAATACTCCTCCTGATTTTTGGTGGCAAAAAGCTTCCTGAATTTGCTCGTGGCATCACTGGTGCTATCACCGAGTTCAAAAAAGCAGTTAAAGATGACACCAAAAAGGAAGAAAAATAATTATGTTTAGAAATATTGGAACTACCGAAATTCTCATAATTGTTACTGTTCTCTTAGTCTTATTTGGAGGCAAAAAACTTCCTGAATTGGGACGTGGTATTGGTGACACTATCAAAGAATTCAAAAAAGCACTCAGTGGAAAAGAAAATAAAGAGGATAAATAATCTTCTTTTTGAATATCAGCCCCAAATTGCTGAAATTCAAAAATTTTTACTTCGTTCTGTTTTATCGTTTTTAGTTGGTAGCGGGTTGGGTTTACTGTTCAATCGCAAAGTCATTCTTTTTTTGATATCTCAATTTGATTTAAAAAATGTCAATGTTGTTCTTACTTCTCCTTATCAATTCATCAATTTAGCTGTCGGTATTTCAATAGTTGTTGGGATTACTACTACCATCCCCGTTTTTGTCTATTATTTGCTTGTGTTTATTCGACCTGCTCTTCAACCAAAAGAATTTGATTTGATCAAAAAACTTATTCCTACAAGTATTATTTTGTTTATCATCGGTTGTATTTTTGGAATTAAAATCGAGCAATTTGTGGTTTCGCTGTATTCCCAAACTACCACTGATTATTCCCTTAGCAACTTTTGGGACATCGAGTCATTTTTGTCTCAAGTTATGATTATGTCTTTTACTATGGGTTTGGTTTTTGAGCTTCCTATAATATTAACTATTTTAATAAAAATAAAGCTTCTTTCTGTCTCTGTTTTATCACATCAACGTCGGTATGTTTATGCTGCATTATTAGTCTTTGGAGTCATCCTTCCCCCTACCGATATTCTCTCTTTAGTCATGATAGTTTTCCCCCTATTCCTCTTGTTCGAATGTACGCTATTATTAAATAGAGCAAATTAGTCTCTGTTTAATGAAAATGTTTAAATACGCCCTAAATTGGGGTAAATCAGTAAATATTTGCCTGATTATATCAGCTCTATTTTTTGCCGCTTCTCACCAAATTTTTGCGGTGCAATATCAGCAATGTGCTCAAAACAGCTCCTGCTCAATTGGTGAGTTTTTATACGACGATAATTATTCTCCGATTAGTGTCGGAACTTCATGCACATTGACCTCTCGATATCCAAACGGAAATGTCTTGGTAAACAGTGAAAATATGACAGGAACAGCCGATGGTTTTTATTCTTATAATGTTGGAACTTCAGGTCTTGTCAATGGTATTTACCGTGGACAAATGTGTTGCAACACCGCAGGAGAAAACATTTGTCTTGACAAAACTTTTGAAGTTGCTGCCACTGTATCTACTCTTGTTAGTGATATTTGGGCTAGTCCTAATCGATCACTGACCGATTTTGGCAGTCTTGTTTCAAACATTTGGACTAGTCCCTCATCCATCGGAACAAGTATTGCAGTATTGTCTGCTCAAATCTCAGCCGTTGATACAAAAATAGTTACTATCGATTCTAAGGTCGATTCTCTTTCTACCTCAATTAGCACCATTCAATCTAACACTACCAATATTTTAAATAAATGGAGTACTTTTAGTGTCACTGATATTATTGCCTATATAGATACATTGGAAACTCAGTTAGGAACCAATTCTCAAATCTGTTCTGATAATTCAGTTTTTGGTCACATCGCTTGTCTCTCCGATAAATGGGGTAGTGAATCGGCTTCGACAATTTTTACTGCCGCTAATAATGCCTATTCCACATCAGTTTCGCTAAGGTCTGAACTAAATTTTGCGGGCAAATCAACCACTGCTTATGACGAAATTATTACTTTGAAAAATTATATTGATACCCTCGAATCATCCATCGGTTCATCTTCTGACTTATCATCTTCTACTACTATTTTTGGACGAATCAAACAAGTTAGTGAAGCTGTTGCGAATATCGACAATAGTACCCTAGATTTAAATGATTTGTTGGCCAAGTGGGGGACCTATACCGCCACCGATATTTATGACAAAATAACGACAATTTCTACCCAAGTTTCAGCCATAAATAGTGTTTCCAATATTGACAATATCACCAACAATAACATCACCCAAACTACCGATTTGTCAGTTTTACAAAACCAAGTTTTGGCTATGCGTGCCATTTTAGATGTTAATCGTATTTTGCTCGAAAAAATTGACAACAAACCAATCATCAAAAGTTGGCTTGAAAACGGTAGTATTATCTTCAAAACCCTAATTACCAACCCTTCAAACGTTGTCACTCAAGACGTCCCTTTTTCTTATTTTCTTTCACCCGAAGTTAAACAATCAGATATCATAAAAAAATCGGAAAATCTCGAAATAAAATACGATACTTCCAAAGCAATATTATTTGCCGAGGGAAATTTTAAATTAAAACCAAAAGAAACGATTATTGTTGAAATTGAAGTCAATGATATCTGGTCCGTGCCTCAATCCAAAATTGACACTCTTCGACGTCAAGCCAGTGAACTATTTGTTCCACTCAAAAATACCGCCTATTTCGCTCAAGGTGTTACTTTGCATTCCGATATTCAAGCATCACTAGATCGTATTATGGAGATCCAAAAGTCCAGTAAATTACCAGAGGACAAAATTAAAGATTATCGTACAGCTCAAATCGAGCTTGAGTCGGTCACTAAAAAAATTGACAGCCTCAAAGAAATATTGACTCAGTCAGGTTCTATTGGCACGCTTTCCGGCTTTATTGGTGGTGTTCAGACTGTTGGTGTATGGGGAATTATTGTTGTGTTAGTTGTCGGTTTTGTATTATTAGCAATTTATATAAAATCAATAAATACAAACGATGGACACAAACCTCCTCATAAACCCCCGACTGAATATCAATTTTCAGTTCCTCGTCGTTCATTTCATAGTGGTTTAACTTTTGCATCTGTTTTAGGTTTGTCATTAGGTATCTCTTCATCAGTTACTTATTTTTACGCCACCAGAAATAAGGCAGTTGAACCATCTCACCCGACTGTTTTATCTGCTACCATTGAAATTACTCCAACACCTACTCTTCAACCCACACCCACTCCAATTTTAGCCCCAACAATTATTGAGCAACCAATTGAGGCCGAGCCAACAATTGTCCCCACTGCTATACCTACAAAAATAATTCCGATCCCTCAGATTTCTGGAACCAAGGCCATTATTGTACCCTCCCTAAATAGTTATGTCTCTGTTCGTGTTGATAGTAATCGCAATTCTACGGCTATCAATCGAGTTATGTCAGGAACAGAAGTTATGGTAATTACTGAAAAAATTAATGATTTTGGTGAAAAATGGTTGCAAATAACTCAAGATGATATCAAAGGCTGGGTTTTGGGTCAGTTAGTTCAGTTTGTCCAAAATTCAACTGATTCATCTTCGGTTTCAGTCTCAGCCAAGGTTACTGTCAATGTTCCTTCTCACGACACTGTCTATATTTATCAAAAACCTTCATTTAATGCCTCAATAACTAAAAAAATTACTGATTCTGAGCCTGCCGACATTCTACTTGAAACCAAAATGTGGGCCAAGATAATATTATCAAGGTCAAATGTTACCGGTTGGGTAAGCCAAGATTTTATTGTCAAAAGTAATTAGAAAATGTTATTATTTTCTCTCTTAACACTCATTGCTCCATTCCCATTATTAGTTGTAGAAAAATTTTTTCCTTACCCTTATTTATTTGAAGAATTATTCAAATTTTTTGTTGTCAAAAATTTGTCACCAAAAAATAATTATTATAATCCACTGATACTGGGTATTATTTTTTCCCTATCCGAATCAGCTTTATATCTTGTCAATTTTTTTGCTATAGGCAATTTTTCCAACTTACCAGTTAGGCTTATTTCGACTACTCTTTTACATTCTTTTACTTTTTTACTTTTATACACTTTTCGTGACAAAAAATACTTATCATTATTGTCACTAATAGCTGTCGTTGCTATTCACTATTTTTACAACTATTTTATTTTTATTTTTACGTCAACACAATAAGTTTTGTCATGAGTAATAATTGCTGGGTTAATTTCAATTTCTTCAATTTCCAGAACTTCTGACATCAATTTTTCCATAGAAAAAATTATTTTTTTTAGGTCAGTTAATTCATAAACTTTGTCGTTTCGGAAACCGTTTAGCAGTGTATACACTTTAGACTCATTTATCATACTTTCCACCTTATTCTCGGTTAAAGGAAGTAATCGTAAATTCCTATCTTTAATTAACTCTGCCATTTTTCCACCAGCTCCAAATAATAGCACTGATCCAAAATTTGGGTCACGTTTTATCCCCAAAATTACTTCGATTCCTCCTTCAATTTGTTGTTGAATTTGCATTTCAAAATCAGGTCTATTCATCTTTTCAAAACTTTTTTTCAATTTGTATTCACTCCTAATGTCCACCATTACCCCACCCAGTTCTGATTTATGTAGTACGTCTCCACCCGATATTTTTAGTACCAATGGCCAGCCATTTTTTCGACTAAATTCTATCGCTTCCGCTACACCAGCAACTTTCTCCGTCAGCGGGGTCGCCAATCCCAACATCTCCATTAATTGGTTCGACTGAAAATTATTTAATACTTTTTGATTATTATTTTTTGCTTCATCAATTATCTTTTTTATATCAATAAACTCTTGTCCCCCTCTTGTCAAAGAGGGGCTAGGGGAGATTGAATCAATGGGGAGGGTTTTATTTTTCCAATCAAACATTTTTGCCAAACAGTAAATCGCCCTTTCAGGGTAATCAAAATTCGCAATATTTTTTTCGTTAAATATCTTTTCTCCCTCCGCCACCTTACTTCCTCCAATAAACGAACAAAAAATCGGCTGGCTGTATTTTTCTGACAAAAAGCTAATAATCTCCGCCGTCTTTTCAATTTCTGTCATTAATTGTGGTGTTAGTACTGCTACTACTGCATCGACATTCTTTTCTTGTAATACAATTTCCAATGCCTCACCAAAACGTGCCGCCAATGAATCACCCAGCACATCGACCGGATTCATGAAACTTGCCATTCGTGGTAGACAATCATCTAATTTTGCCTTAGTTTCAGGACTTATTTCCGCCAATTTTAATCCATATTTTTCAATTGTGTCTGTTGTTAGTACTGCTGGTCCACCGGCATTTGTCACCACTGCCACTCGATTTCCTGCAGGTAACTTACTGGTTTTAAATGCCATACACAAATCAAAAAAATCTGACAATTCCTCACATCGCACTGCTCCCGATTCGGTTATCGCTTCATTCAAAATGCTATCCTCGCCCGCAATTGCTCCAGTGTGTGACATCATGGCTTTGATCGCCCCATTCGACTTACCGGGTTTCAAAATAAAAACAGGATTATTTTTTGTATAATTTTTCAAAATCTCCACCAACTTTTTCCCATCACTAATCGATTCTAGATACAATCCCGTCGGATGATATTTCCCATCATTCCAGTAATTCAAAATATCATTTTCATTCACTACTGCCTTATTTCCCAATGTAATTAGTTGGTCAATTCCCAAATTTATCGTCTCCCCCCAATCTACCAGTGCCGTGGCTATTGCCCCAGATTGTGAAATTATTCTAAGATTTCCCTTGTTTTTTATATCTTGTCCAAAAGTTGCATTCAAACTAAAAGATTTATTATTAAAACCCAAACAATTTGGTCCCAAAATATTAATATTATATTTTTCAGCAACATTTTTTAGTTCATCTTCCAAAACTTTTCCCTCTTGTCCCTCTTCCTTATATCCAGCACTAAAGATTACTGCATTTTTTATTCCAAATTTTCCGGCTTCTTCAATTACACTATTCGCAATTTTTGCTGGTATCGCCACTATTAATAAATCAGGAATTTCGGGCAAATCATTAATTCTTTTATAAAATTTCAAATTACCAACCGACTCAATTTTTGGATTTATTGGATAAATTTTACCTGAGTATCCAGACATTATTGTATTTTTGAGTACTATCGCCCCCACCTTTGTTGGCTCACGGCTAGCTCCAATAACGGCAATACTCTTTGGTTCAAACATCCCCTTTAAATCAGTTTTCATATCTAAGGTTAACATAATCGAACAATTTTTAAGTCCCTCTTGTCAAAGAGGGATTTAGGGAGATTGAAATGATTATCATATTGACACCCCCTAGGGGTATACTCTATAATCAATTAATTATATGAAGAATCCACAGCAAAGATTGTCAATCGTCATTGGCCAATTAAATGGCATCAAGAAAATGATGGATAATGGTGATGATTGTATAAAGTTAATTACCCAACTCAAGGCCAGTCGTTCTGGTATCGAGGGTGTAATTGATACAATAATCTCCGACAAATTCGATACTTGTATGCAAGGTCTAAAATCTTCAGATAAAAAATTATTAATTAATATCAAAAAATATGTCACTTCCAATTAGTTTGACCCCAGCCAATTTTAAATCAGTCGTTATCGATTCCACCCTCCCAGTTCTCGTCGATTTCTGGGCTCCGTGGTGTGGACCTTGCCAAATGATGGCTCCAGTTTTGGATGAACTATCTACAGAATTAGAAGGTAAATTAGTCATCGCCAAATTGGACACTGATGTTCCTGAAAATCAGCAATTGGCTATCGATTATATGATCCAAAGTATTCCAAATTTAAAGTTGTTCAAAGACGGTAAAGTTATCAAAGACTTCGTCGGCTTTAGACCAAAAGAAGCTTTACTTTCAGATTTAAAACAATTTATATAAATCGAAAACTGAATTTATTTCGTAGAGACGTTGCATGCAACGTCTCTACTTTTTTTAATAAAATTATTTTGTATAGGTTCTGGAATTAACTTAATTAAATTTTTTGCCAATCGGGATATTTTGTAGAGACGCCCCGCGGGGCGTCTCTACATGGAATCGAAAAGACTATTATTGTATACAAATTGTCATCAAAACAACCATCGGTCGGATCGGTAAAAACATTTTATCTTGGCCACTCACTCGTTATCAACATCTCTTCTTTTTGTCCAAATACTTCCTTAGTTTCCTGATAAATTGTCTCGGTTACAAAAGGCATAAATGGATGTAATAACTTAAGCGAAGTAACCAAGACTTCAATCAAAACCGGAATAACTTCAGGTCCTTTATTTTTTGTCGATTCAATATAGACATCACAAAAATCATGCCAGAAGAATTGATATAAATCTTCCGACGCCTGCCCAAATCGATATTTATTTAAATTATCTGTCGTCGATTTAATAATCTTTTTTAATTTTTCCAAAATTTCTATATTATCTTTGTCTCCCTCCTTGTCAAAGGGGGGTTGGGGGAGATTGAATTTATCGATTGTCATCAATATAAATCTTGTTGCATTCCAAATTTTATTTGCAAAATTACGCTGTGCTTTTACCTTGTCATCAGACAATGGAATATCCGATCCGGGTGCAATTCCGATGACTAGCGCCATACGTAAGGCATCAGCCCCATAAAGGTCAATTAGTGCAATTGGGTTAATTACATTACCCTTAGATTTGCTCATTTTTACACCTTTTCCATCAACCACTCGCGAGTGCATGTGGGCTACCTCAAAAGGTATTTTCCCTGTTACGTACACCCCCATCATAATCATTCTCGCTACCCAGAAAAATAAAATATCCCACATGGTATCGAGTACTGTAGTTGGATAAAAATATTCAAAGTCGGGGGAGTGATTACCATCTTTGTCCCACCCAAGTGTTGAATATGGCCATTGTCCCGATGAAAACCAAGTATCAAAAGTATCGGTTTCCTGTAAGACAAATTTACCCTCTTTTTCTGCTTCTTCTTTTTTCAAATAATGTTTGACATCAGTTTTTGCAATCAATGATTGCAAACCATTTGCCACTTCATCTTCTGAATAATTTACTTTTAATTCACTCCACGTACCATGCACGGTTTCACCTGATTTATTGATAAAAGTTATCTGATATTTATTGGGATCATTATCAATGCAATACCAAATTGGAATTCTTTGTCCCCATACAATCTGCCTAGATATGGGCCAATCTTTAATGTCCTTCATCCATCTTAAAAATTCTTTTTTAAAACGTGTTGGGAAAAATTTAACCGTATCTTCTTTTACGACTTTGGAAGCTCCATCTGCCAAGGGTTTTATTTTTACAAACCATTGTGGAGCCGTAATCGGTTCTATGGGGCGACCACAACGATAACAGTGACCTACTTCATGTGAATAATCTTCAATTTTTTCAATTAATCCTAATTCAGTTAAATCAGTTATTACTTTTTCTCGCAATTGTGATGGAAACAATCCTCGATAATTTTCTGGTACATTTTCGTTTGACTTTCCATCATAATCAAATATTCTCACAAATTCCAAATCATGTTTTTTGGCCATGTCATAGTCTTCCGGACTATGTGATGGTGTTACCTTTACTGCTCCAGTTCCAAATTTAATATCAATTAAATCTTCCGAAATTACAGGTATTTCTTTATTTACTAAAGGTAACAAAATTTTAGTCCCAATTAATTTTGCATAACGTTTATCTTTTGGATTGACCGCTACAGCCGTATCACCCAACATTGTTTCCGGTCTAGTTGTTGCGACCACTAATGGTCCATATTTTATGTACCACAAATGTGAATTTACAGTTTTGTGATCCACTTCCAAATTTGAAAATGCAGTTCCACAAAAAGTACAATAATTAACAATTTTTTCATCTCGATATATCAATCCGTCAGCATGCATTTTGGCAAAAACGTCATAAACAGTCTGGGTGTGTTTTGGGTCAAGGGTAAATTTTTCTCGGCTCCAGTCCAAGGAAAATCCACATCTTTTCATTTGATCTACTGCTATTGTTCTATTTTTGTTTACATATTCCATCACCATGTCGTAGAGAGTATCTCGATCATAATCAAATCTTGACTTGCCCTGTGTTTTCAAATATTTTTCATATACAAATTGTGTTTCTATCCCGGCATGATCTGTTCCCGGTAGCCACAAAGTTGGCTCACCTAACATTCGATGGTATCTAATCATTATGTCTTCAACTGTAAACAGGGCATGGCCCGCATGTAGCGCCTCATTGGCATTTGGAGGTGGCAAAATTATGGTAAAAGGCTTTTTGCTTTTATCAATTTTAGGGGTAAAAGCACTGGCTTTTTCCCACATTTCATAAATCTTTTTTTCATTATCGCTATGAATAAATTTCGGTTCCATGGGTTATTTTACCACCTTACAGCTTATGTTCCGGGTTTACTTGCAATCGTGGTTGAGCCAAAAATATATTGTAATCTTTGGTGCCTTTTTTATAAGCCTCATTAAGTAATTCTATCCATTTTTGGGCAATTTCGAGTTCAATCTTTTTTGTTCTATCAATGGTATTAAACCACACCATTTCAAAACCATCATGTTTAAATCCTGCATATTTCCATTCCAACATGTCAAGCAGCATTGCTATATTTGAAGCCAGTGACACTACATTTTTTTCTACTTGATTCAGTTCAATTATTTCAATTTTTACTTCATCATTAACCAAGTTTTTCATTGACTCAATTATTTTTATCTTGGCATTTTCTGCTTCTTTGCGAATATCTATTTCCCAAAAACTGGCAAAACTTGGACTACCATAACTAATATCACCCAGTACTACACTAGCCCAATCTTTGGACAAACAATATCGCAAAACCTTTTCAGTATTTATTTCCAAATTTTCTTTTTGTTTCAAATAATCGGTCAAAAACATGGCAATATTGGTCACCATATATCCGTGTCCGGCAATTGATGGACTCAAATTTTCCGGCACTCCCATAAACAAATTTCCCGCCGACTTTTTGACTCTATTTAAATTTTGCAAAACTTGTATCAACTTAAATGTATTATTCATACCTATATTATACAATTTATGTGTTAAATTATCCTGTGTCCAAACTCTTACTTCACGCTTGTTGTGCCGATTGTGTTCTCAAATTTATCGAGTCGGCGCACGACGACAATTTTGATGAGGTTGTCGTTTATTATTACAATCCCAATATTCACCCTCGTGCCGAATATTTAACCCGTCTCAAAGCAATTCAAGACACCCTCTTACCTTTAAATATTAAAATTATTGTCGCCGACTATAGTCCAAAAGATTATTTTCAAATCGTAAAAAAAACCGACAAACCTAATCGTTGTATCAATTGTTGGAATTTGCGACTCAGTAAAACTGCCGATTATGCTGCTAAAAACAACTTCACCCATTTTTCTTCCACCCTCGTCACTAGCGAATACCAAGATACCAAAACTATTATTTTCATTGCCAATAATTTATCAAAAAAATTAAATATCAATTTTTATATTCCTGATCATATTTGTTGCGATCTCAAAACCACCGGATTTTACAAACAATTTTTCTGCGGCTGTGTCTATTCCCTAACCGAACGATATCAAGAAAAATATTCAAAATAACAATACTTTCGTAGGAACAGACCCAAGTGTCTGTTCCTCATTTAAAAATTGACGCATGTTTTCCAAACGGTACACCCATATTTTTGTACTCCATATCCACATCAATCCATTTCCCACTAACTTTTATTTGTAAATACTGATGTATAAATAAGTTCAAAAAAGTCACTCTTTTTCTAATATCATTGTCTTCAAATCGACCACTTTTAATCAACACAATTTTCATCAATTCATTAAATACATTACAAGGTACAAAGCCTGTCTTATGAGTAAATACATCATCAAATGCTCTTTGCCATTTGGTAAACAGCTCAACTTTACTGCCGTAATATTTACTTGACAAATAATCATACGAATTTTTTAAATATTCAAAATCAGTGTTAGATGTCAAATTTATTTTTTCAATTTCATATAAAAAATATTTAGGTACACTACTTTTAATTTCTGTTTTACTAAATCCGTAATATGGCACAACGAGTCTAATTACAACAAAGACAAACAAAACATACATTATTACAATTGTTACCACGATCACAATCAAATATACCAAATTTTACCCATTTCCCAACTGTTCTCTCGTTCTTTGCTTTAGTTTTTGATACTTTATTTCTTTTTCGATTCTTATTAATTCTGTCGGTAGAGTAGTTGGTGTAATTTTATTTTGTGCCAGTAATAAGGCTTTTTCTATATCTTTCTCAATGATATCTCGTGGTGGCACAGCATTGCTAGTAATAATTTCCAGTTCGTCCTTTTCTACTTTTAAAACTCCACCATTAATAACCAAAATCTCCGTTTTATCACCCATTTTTACTCGCGCCACACCAATAGAAAGTGCCGAAATTAATTTTTGGTGTTCTGGTAACACTTCAATAATTCCTGCCTCGGATTCAATCACAACACCTTTTACGTCTTCATAAATATGTTTGGTTGTTGGTGACAAAACGGTTAAATTCATTTTTGTATTGATGCTAGCACCTCTTTTATATTACCCTTCATATAAAAAGCCCCCTCGGGAATTTCGTCAAATTCTCCCGACAATAATCTGGCAAAATCATCAACAGTTTCCGCAGTATTTGCAAAAACACCATCTTTACCTGTAAATTGTTTTGCCACAAAGAATGGTTGAGTCAAAAATTTTTGTACCTTACGAGCTCTTGACACCATTAATTTGTCTTCATCAGACAATTCTTCAATTCCTAAAATAGCAATAATGTCTTGTAAATCTTTATATCTTTGCAAAACTTTTTTGATATCTTTGACTACTTGATAGTGTTTTTTCCCCACAACTTCCTCATTTAAGGCACTCGAGCTTGAAGTTAAAGGATCAATAGCAGGGTATATTCCCTGTTCTGAAAGTGACCTTTCTAGTACCACTGTCGAATCCAAATGGGCAAAAGTGGTTGCTGGTGCTGGATCTGTGTAATCATCGGCCGGCACATAAATTGCCTGAATTGAAGTAATTGACCCACGGTGTGTCGAGGCAATTCTCTCCTCCAAATAACCAATTTCTGTCGCCAAATTTGGCTGATAACCAACAGCTGACGGTACTCGGCCAAGCAAGGCTGATACTTCAGATCCCGCTTGTGTAAATCTAAAAATATTATCGATAAAAAGCAGCACATCTTTTCCTTCTTTGTCTCTAAAATATTCAGCCATTGTCAATCCTGTCAATGCGGCCCGTAAACGTACCCCTGGTGGTTCATTCATTTGTCCAAACACCATCACTGTCTTGTCAATAACTCCACTTTCCTTCATTTCTCGTATTAGCTGTGTTCCTTCTCGAGTACGTTCACCTACACCAGTAAAAACCGAAATTCCACTATGTTTTGTAGCAATATTATAAATTAACTCTTGAATAATGACCGTTTTCCCCACCCCAGCACCACCAAAAACACCTACCTTTCCGCCTTTTATGAATGGACACATTAGGTCAACAACCTTGATTCCCGTTTCCAAAATTTCTGTTTCAATTGACAAATCTTTTATATCAGGTGCATTTTGAAAGATTGACATTCTGTTACCTTCCACCTCTTTGCCCTTATCAATTACTTGTCCCAATACATTAAATACTCTGCCAATAGTTTGTGGTCCAACTGGCACTGTCAGCGGTCCACCTAGGCTTTCAACTGTCATTGTCTGTGTTAGCCCATCCGTCGTACCCATAGCCACACAACGTACTGTCGTTGAGTCCAGTTGTTGCATCACTTCCATAACGAGTCCCGTTTCAACAATCTTTACAGCCCAATTTATTTGGGGTAAATTATTTTCAAATATAACTTCTACTACCACCCCCGAAATTTTTTTGATTGTTCCATTAATTTTCATAATTTTTTCCTCCAGATGCAACTTCTATAATTTGTTGAGTTATTTTGTTTTGCCTTTCTTTGTTTAATTTTTGTGTCAAGGTTCCCACCAAGTCCATCGCATTTTCAGTTGCATTTTGCATTGTCATCATCCTTGATGCATGCTCAGAAGCTTTGTTGTTCAAAATTGCTGATAATATTTTTGCTTCAAACAATTTCTCTTCAAGATTTTTCATTACTTCCTCTTGATCTGGTTCATACAAATACGAATCATCAATTTTACCCGCCTGAATGATCATACTTTCGGCAGGCAGTAATCTCTCAACAATTGCTTCTGACTTTAATAAGTTTATAAATCGACTATATACAATAAACAATTCTCCATATTCAGAACTATCAAATTTATCATGTAGTAACGTATAAATTGCAGATATGTCGTCTCCATTTTCAAAATTATATTTGACTTCAATTCCGCATTGAGTAATTATCTTTGCTCCATGTTTTTGAATGCCTATTCCTTCGATAATATATTTAGCCTTATCTTTTTTAAACTGCATCAATGCCCCCATAATCATATTATTTAGCTGGCCAACAAATCCACGACTTGGTCCAACCACCACCACTCCTATTTTATTATTAGTTGTCGACACACGTTTAACACCAATTCCCAATTTATTCACAATTTCATTAATTTTTTTGCAATAGAGAGCTACCGATATCGCTTCTTTTGAAGCTGATTTTGATTTTGCCGCCGACACCATTTGCATCGCCCGAGTTACCTTGGCTGTATTTTTAGTCGAAACAACTCGATTTTTAATTTCCCTTATGTTTGCCATTGATTAACTTTTGCAATTACATTTTTAATTTCAGTTTCCAATTTGTCTTCAACTTTTGCTCCGTTTTCAATTTTGGCGACTATATCCTCAATATTCTCCTCATTAAGATTTCTTCTCCATTGATTAATATCGACATCTTTTGGTAATAGAGAATTAATAGCGGCATATATCATGATTACCTGCGAAGTTACAGAAATTGTTTCTCCTTCTTTTTGATTTAACAAGTTTTGAATAACAGCACCTTTTTCCAAGCTCGCGAGTGTTGCGCTATCCAAGTCCGATCCAAATTGAGCAAAAGCTTGAAGTTCCCTAAATTGTGCCAAATCAAGTTTCAGTGATCCGGCAACTTGTTTTATTGCCTTAATTTGGGCACTTCCACCTACCCGAGACACTGAAGATCCCACGTTAATAGCTGGTTTTTGACCACTATTAAACATGTCGTTATCCAAATAAATTTGTCCATCAGTTATCGAAATTACGTTGGTAGGAATATATGCCGACACGTCACCTGCTTGAGTCTCGATAATTGGCAACGCTGTTATTGATCCACCTTTGTTGTCAGCATTGTATTGCAATGCTCTTTCTAATAATCGTGAATGCAGGTAAAAAATATTTCCAGGGTATGCCTCACGACCAGGGGATCGACCTAACAATAGCGATATCTCTCGATACGCATTGGCGTGTCTTGTCAAATCATCATAAACAATCAAAACGTCTTGCCCCTTTATCGCAAAATATTCGGCAATGGCACAACCTGTAAAAGGTGCAATATAAAGTTCTGCTGCACTTTTTGAAGCACTCGCTTCAACAATGACGGTAAAATCCATAGCATCAGCATCAATCAATTTTTGCCTAACAGTAGCAATCTGTGTTGCCTTTTGACCAATTGCCACATATACACAAGTTACATTTTTGCCTTTTTGATTAATTATGGTATCAACTGCAATAGCGGTTTTCCCTGTTTTTCTGTCCCCAATAATCAATTCTCTCTGTCCCTTACCTATGGGAATAAGTGCGTCAATTGCGGTGATTCCGGTAAACAATGATCGACTAACATCTTGACGTTCCGACACCCCCGCCGCGATTGATTCGAGCATGACTAATTCACCTTTTTGACCTTCTGCCATTGGTCCCACTAACTTTCCCAATATATTATTGTCAACCAATATTGACAAGCTTTCAGGTTTTGTAACCACCACGTCGCCAACAGCAATTTTTTCAAATTGACCCAACACCATTCCTTTGCATAAATTTTCTGTTATCTCCAAAATTAATACTTTTATCAATTCACCTGTTTCACTTAACACCTCCACAAATTGGTTGTATCCGGCATTTTTAACCCCGGATAATGTTATTGCTCCATCACCAAGTCGTACTACCTCTCCCAATTTTTCGGGTTTTTGAGACTTATTAATTATTTCTAAAATTATTTTTTCGTCCATATCAAACCTTTTTTAACCATCTCTGCTATTTTTTCTTCTAACTCTTTGTCCAAATTTTTGCGTTCTTCTTCAATTAGCTTTTCTCCACTTTTGATGAGTTCCTTAGCTTTAATTCTTGATTTATCTACTATTTCTTTGGCTTCCATGTTGGCTTTTTCCAATATGCTTTCCATCTTTTCTTTGTGTTCTTGTCGCATTTTTTTCATAAACTTTTCTTTCTCAACTTCAGTTTTTAAAGCTTCTTCCTCTGCCTTTTTTGACAAAATCAATGATTTTTCAATTTCTTCTTGTCGCTTTTCTAATGACTCGTCCAATTTTGGCACCAATTTGGTCTTAATCGCCCAAAACATAATTCCAAACATGGCGCTGTAAATAACCATATTTATTGGATTTATTCCTAGTGCTTCCATAGTGTGTGTTTAGACGAATTTAATAATAAGTGCCACAACTAAGGCATAAATAGCAATAGCTTCGGCAAAAGCGATACCCAAAATCATCATTGTTCTGACTTTGTCCTCCGACTCAGGATTTCTCCCGATGGCTTCAACAGCCTTACCAGCCAAAATACCAATTCCAATTCCAGGTCCTATGGCTCCAAAACCCATCGCTATGGCCATGGCTAAGTTTTTATATATATCTACATTTTCCATATTTTTTAATGGTGCGTATTAATTGCTAAATTTATAAATACTGTGGTTAACATTAGGAATACAAATGCTTGTATAAAACCGATAAAAATTTCTAGTCCATAAAAAGGTAGTGTTGCTACTCCAAAACTAATTCCCGAAATAACAATTAAAAGAACTTCTCCTGCAAAAATATTTCCAAATAAACGAAAAGTAAAAGACACTACTTTTCCCAGTTCTGATATTGTTTCCAAAATACTGACAAATAAATTTATTGGATTAGATGGATCAAAATATTTTTTCATAAATTTTATTTTATGAGTTTTAAATCCAATTACGTTTACTACAATGATCGAAATTAACGCCAAAGTCATAGTGGCTGAAATATCAGAAGTCGGCGCTCTAAATAATGGAACTAATTCACGTACACCTTCCTTCATTTCATATATCCCCAAATTGCCGGTCGTTGGCAGTAGTCCAAACCAGTTTGAGAACAAGATAAACACAAAAAATGTTAGTAAAAAAGGCCAATATGTTTGAGTATCTTTACCCAAAACTCCAGTCGTCATATTCTTTAACGTAGAATAAGCAAATTCAAAAGCTAATTGAATTTTTGAAGGATTAAAAACAGAAATCTTTTTGGAATTAATTAAAATTAATATAACCAAAAATGCTGTAATAATTACTCCTGACAAAAGGCTGTTAGTGATAGAAAAAGGGCCCAGATGCATAAGCACCTCAGGCGCCAAGGAAATAGTCATCGAAACTATAGTATCATTACATATGGATTATTCACAAGCATCACTCGACAAACACAAGCAATTTAAAGGTAAAATAGGCATAAGTAGCAAATTTGGAACCATTACTACCCGTGAAGATTTGAGTATCGCCTACACTCCCGGTGTAGCCGCCGTCTCAACTTTGTTGTCCCAAAAACCAGAATTAGCCTACGATTATTCGATAAAATCAAACTCTGTCGCTGTCGTTTCCGATGGTTCTGCCGTATTAGGATTAGGCAACATTGGCCCACTTGGTGCTCTTCCAGTTATGGAGGGCAAAGCATTATTGTTCAAGGAGTTTGCCAATATCGATGCCTATCCAATAGTGTTGGATACTCAGGATCCAGATGAAATTATTAACATCGTCAAAAATATTGCGCCTGGTTTTGGAGGTATAAATCTCGAAGATTTTTCCGCCCCCAACTGTTTTTACATCGAAAATAAATTAAAGCAAATTTTAAATATTCCTGTCATGCACGATGATCAACATGGTACTGCGATTGTTGTTTTGGCCGCTCTTATTAACTCATTGAAATTATCGGGGCGTAGTCCCGAAACGACAACTGTCACCATTGTCGGCGCTGGTGCTGCTGGTACAGCTATTGCCAAATTACTCCTACAGTATGGAATTAACGACATTGTTATGGTTGATTCCAAAGGTATTATTTCCAAAGACAGATACGATCTAAACGAATCAAAAAAAGAATTTTTACTATTCACCAATCCTCAAAATTTATCTGGTGATCTATCCGCCGCCGTTGCCAATCGTGATGTTTTTGTTGGAGTCTCGGGTCCAAATTTGTTGACTCCTGACATGGTCAAATCTATGGCACCAAAACCTTTAATTTTTGCCATGGCCAATCCTACTCCAGAAATCGATCCCCAAGTAGCTCGTGATGCCGGTGCCTTTATTGTTGGAACAGGTCGTAGCGATTATCCAAATCAAATAAATAATGTCTTAGCTTTCCCTGGTATTTTTCGTGGCGCCTTAGACAACCGAGTTGCTAAAATAACCGACGATATGAAATTGGCCGCCGCCAAGGCAATTGCTAGTTATCTACCCGAATCCGAGTTAACAGTCGATAATATTATCCCCAGCCCTTTGGACAAAGGTGTGGCCGCCTGTGTCGCCGCAGTGATTAAATAATACTACAAAATATTTGTATTCTACACATCAAATGTGTATAATATAATCATGCCAAATGAATGTAATCTACAAGGAATTATCGGTGATTTGTGTCGATCAGGTGAACAGTGTCTACTGGCCTCCAAACTTCAGCAAGTTGATAAATTACCGGCAGATCAAATTGGTCATGAACTTGCTTCAATCGAACAAGATTCACGCAATGGTTGTGCTTGTGGGATAAAAATTAGACAAAGTATATTGGAATACTTACGATCAAAAAATTCCCAATAGTCCCTTCATTTTTACCAACGCCTCTTTATTTTCTGGTATTTCAAAATGGGCCCGTGCAGGTGCCAATTTTTCAATCAGCCATTCTGCTAAAGCATTTTTCAAATCAGTTGGATAAAGTTTTTCAGAGGCATAATCAGCCACAACATCGGCATATTTAGTATATGTCACATTGCCTCCAAATTTTTCCGGTCGTTCAATTTTAAAACCCTGAGCTGGCCGAAGGGCTTCACCCCAAAACACCAAGGTTTTAACCCAATTCAACAGGGGATTAAATTCAGTTTCTTTTGGTGGACCATATGCCTTTTTAATTTTATTACGAATTTCATCAGGAGTATCATGTACAAAAACCGCTGACCCTGGTTTTGATTTACTCATCTTCAACGATTCCTCATCATTTGCACCTGCCTCAGGAGCGGTTAAACCTGCGATTAAATTTTGATGAATGGCGATTGGTGTCTGATGATCACCTGGAATTTTTTTGATGGCATCCCTGGCAATCACATGGGCCTTTCTCTGGTCCATTCCGGCATGCGCCAAATTAATATCCATGGTCACAATATCAGCCACCTGTAGAGGGGGATAAAACAGTGTCGCCATATTAACATCAGCTCCCAATTTTTTGCCCATAATCGAAATTGATCTTAAATTACGTGACAATGTCACTTGTTTGCCCACTTCCATGAAATTTTGCCAGTGTTCTGGGTGTGATTTGTACAAATCATCACCCGAAATAAATTCAACTTCATCGCCCTTTAGACCATAACATTTCATCGATGCAATCAAAGCTTCTTTAAAATAATGCTCCGATGCCCAACGAATATCCTCCCATTTTCCCCCCAATTTATTATTCAAAAATGTATGAAAATCAGCCAAAAATACTCGACAAGTCGCCCCGGCTTTTAGGAAATCTGCAATTTTTCCCATGGTAATTAGTCCTGTTCCCAAGTGCACCATTCCCGAAATCTCGAGGCCAATATAATGTCTGATTTCTTTTCCCGATTCAATTAAAACTTTCAAATCCTCCTCAGTCAGCACTTCCTGACAGTTTCGAGTGATTAATTTTATTTTTTCTTCTGTATTCATGACCTATTATACTCGAAAAAATATAATGTCTCCCTTTATCTTGTGAATATTATAAATATAACAACTACTTGACATAAATAGTAACTAATATTACAATCTGCATCATATGTTGTTTTATTTGGAAGAAAAAGAAAAGCAAAAACAATCTAAACTTGACTATATTCAGGCAGCCGCAAGCCCTGCCGCCATATTCGCCATGCCCTTTGCTCGAGCCGCTGATCTTGCTCCAGATGCTGGCGAAGGTAATGCTGTTGCCATTGTAACTTTGGTAATAACTGCCATAAGCATATATTTTATGTCCCGTCATGACAAGAAACATCCAAAACCAATCGAAACAAATTATTTGGGTAATCCACCTGAATCTTCCTCTAGTAAATCATCTAGCTCCACAACTCCAAATTCTTCCATTCCAGATTTTTTAACCCAAACAGATTCTAATCTCAGTGGCCTAACAGCAGAAGCGGAAAAGATTAACCGCGCACTACAATGGCGAATGTCAGCCAAAGACCGTTCAAATCTAGAAAATAAACTTAAAGGTGTTCAAGATGCAATTAATAACGCTCAAGTAGGAGCTAATCGTCAGTTACGCAAGGAAGAGACTATTATCCATATTGATCGTAAGTGACATGTCACTTGTCATCTCGATTTGGTTACCTCATACTATTTTATGTCTACAATATATCTTTTTCGTCACGGGCAGACTTTTTATAATGCCCGCAAAATTTTTACCGGCTGGAAAAATGCTAAATTGACTGAGTTAGGCGTACGACAGGCCAAAAACATGGCCCTACTTTTGCGCGAAAAATCTATCAATATTGCCTATAGATCCCATCTTGTTCGCATTCGAGATACACTTGATGCAGTATTAAAATATCATCCCGAATGCAAGCAAATTATTATTGATGACAGGATTTTAGAGAGGAGTTATGGCAAATTAGAGGGTTGCAGTCATGAAGTTACCGCCAGGAAATTTGGCAAAGTTCAATACGAATTGTGGCATCGCGATTTTTTTACTCGTCCACCTGAGGGCGAGTCCTATGCCGATGTTGAAATCCGAGTTGGCAAATTTATTAAAGATTTGCAAAAGCAATACTCCGGCAAAAATTTGGGTATCGCCATTTCTGCATCCAGCAATTCCATGCGATTGTTTAGAAAAATTATGGAAGACCTCACCCCCGAGGAAACACCCCACCTACCTGATTCTGTTGACACTTACTTCGAGTACTCGATTTAGGTTTATATTATACTAGACCAATGGCCACAATCTATCTTTTTCGACACGGACAGACAGAATTCAATCGTGATAAACGTTTTACCGGCGATTATGATTCAAAAATTACTCCAATCGGTGTTGAGCAAGCCCGATGGATCGGTAAATTATTACAATTCAAAAAAATTCAAATTGCCTATCATACACGTTTGTCACGTTCGGTCGACACACTGTTTGAAGTCATCCGCTGGCATCCTGAGTGTCAACAAGATATTGTGGATGATCGAATTATCGAGCGTAGTTATGGTGAACTGCAAACTCTATATCATGCCGATGTAATTAAATTTTATGGACTAGAACAATATAAAAAATGGCATCGCGGCTGGGAAGAAAAAGCCCCAAAAGGTGAGTCTTTTGCTGATGTCGAGGTTAGAGTCCAAAGTTTTATAAATGATTTACGTGACAAATACCATGACAAAAATGTCGGAATAGCTATATCTGCCCATGGCAACAGTATTCGATTATTTCGCAAGATTCTAGAAAACGCCACTATCGATCAAGCAACTTCCTGGGTAATTCCTTTTGATCAGTATTTTGAATATGGAATTTAGTTAGTCAATAAATACTTTACTATTTTATAATTCCATTCTACTTTTTCTTTTGCCGAAATCTTACCCGGCGCTTCTGTCGTCACTGTATGAATACACCCCAAGCTTCGAACAAATTTTTCAGTCGTATCGCCCCAGATTTCATGATCTTCTTCGTATTCAATTGGGCAATTTGCAATTTTGGCGACATTGTCAGCCAGCTTACTTGGATCATTTTTTAGTTTATATACAAAACCGTTCTCATCACAATCTTCATGTAAATCCACAAACACATCAATTGGTTTCTCTTCCAAAATTTCCATCAATTCAACAATAAACTCTGGACCATTTTTGTTAAAATTTCGATTAATATCAATGCCACTATGCTCTCTTTTATTTACATCCCAACCATGATCATTCAATAATGGGACAATTACCAGCTCTTCCTCAATTGTAATTTGGTTATTTTCCAAAAATTTTAAAATGGCAATTGGTCCACCTCTTTCATCACTATGTACTCCGCTCATCATTACCATCCTATCTTTACCTTTTTTATTAAAATAAATTACTCTCGCGCCATTACTCAGTATTTTAATTTCTCCACTATTTTTTAACACAGCCTTGTCCAGTCGGCTATTATATCCGGCAAAATCTAATGTGATCATATGTCGGTATTATACACCAAAAACTATTTTTTTTGCTGAAGTTCGTAGAGTTTTGCGTAGATAATGAAAGTATCAAACATTTCAAAAATTATTGAAATCCACCCTACTGTTCCATCTTTCCACATCGATTCTTTAATAGCCCTCTCCCAAAACTTGGTCAACATCATCCTCGGGAATCTCCACCAATAAACCGGTGGATGATTATTTTCAAATAAATTTTGCGCTTCCATGTCAGTCCAACTGTTAGTTTTGTCCAACATCGAATACAAATCCCTGTGGGTAAAGTGTAAAAGATCATTTTTAAGGTATCCCATTTCTCCATCGATTACCGGTTCTTCGTGCAAAATACCTGTATACCCGCCAAATTTATCTCGTTTGTATAATCTTTTGACATAATCGGGGTAGCTATTGCCATGTTTTACTCTCTTTCCCAAAAAATGATTTGCTCTAGGAATCACATAATAACTATTTTTAGCATCACTATTTATTTTCTCAAATATTTCTTTTCTCAATTCTTCTGTTACCACTTCATCAGCATCGATATACAAAATCCAATCACCTGTTGCCAATTTATATCCCATGTTTCGCCATTTTGTAAAATTTTTATTATATTCATCAGTCGTCTCGGTGATCTTAATTTTGGGAATTGTTTTTATAGCTATCTCTTTTACTTTTGGAGTCGAGTTTGCCATCACCAAAATATTTTCATCAGCAAATTTGCACGATTCCAAACAGTTTCCAATTAAATTTTCCTCATTTCCCACCATCACAATTATTGATAATTTTATTTTATTTTTCATTTAATTCTTCTTCAATTCTCATTAATCGATTATATTTTTCCACTCTTTCTCCTCGAGTTGGCCCCACCTTAATATATTCACTACCAACAGCCACAGCAAGGTCCACCATAAAAGTATCGTTTGTTTCTCCTCCACCTCGATGTGATGTAATTGTCCAAAAGTTGTTAGCAATTGCCAGCTTACAGCATTCAATAGTCTCGGTCACTGACCCCGCCTGGTTTAATTTAATTAAAATTGCATTAGCTGCTTTTTTATCTATTGCCTCTTGCCAAATTTTGGTATTTGTCACTGTCAAATCATCAGCAATTAGGGGAAATTTTCCATTAATTTTTTCAAGTAAAATAGGCCACGATTCCCAATCAAATTCCGACAACATATCCTCCCAGCTGACAAAAGGATATTTAGAAATCCATTCACAATAATAATTTATTAATTCTTCAGAAGTTAATAATTTATTTTCAATTTTTAAATTATATTTTTCATCATAAAATTCAGATGCTGCTGCATCGATTGAAATTCCTGCATCAATGTCAGGGGTATAGCCAGCATTTTTTATGGCTTCCACCAGATATTCCATTGGTTTTTCATTTGACAACAATCCATTTGGAGCAAATGCTCCTTCATTACCCACATTAATAGACAATCCCTCTCTTTTCAAAATCTTTTTTAAAGACTGATATATTTCCATTTGCATTCTTACATTCTCAGCTGCCGATTTGTTGCCTTTTGCCGCTACACAAAATTCCTGCAAATCAGTTGTCTGGTCGGCATGTTTACCACCTTCTATCATTACTACCATTGGTTTTGGCAAAATATTAATATTTATTAATTCAAAAGTCTTTTGTAAATATTTATATAGAGGCATTTTTTCCTCATTAGCTTGTGCCCTAGCTACAGCCATCGACACTCCTAGTATTGCGTTACCCCCAAACTTAGATTTATTTTCTGTTCCATCCAGTTCAATCATTTTTTTATCAATATTTTGTTGCTCACTTGCCTCCATTCCAACTATCATCGGGCCAAGAATTTTATTAATAATTTCCACTGCCATTTGCATGCCTTTGCCAGAATATCTTTTTGGATTTTTGTCTAGCAATACTGTTGCCTCCCGGCTCCCCGCCGATGCCCCATAACTTACCGAAGCCTCACCTCCAACTCCCGATTCCAAGGTCACCGTCACTTGTAAACTAGGTTCACCCCCACTCGCCAAAATCTCTCTTGCTTTTATTGATTTTATTTTCGCCATGATTCATTATACGATAAAAAATTGTAGAGACGTTGCATGCAACGTCTCTACTTATATATAATTACATATGATATTTATTGGATCTCTATTTCTAATATTTCCATTTTTTGTCATCATCTTTTCATTAATTTTTATCTTACTTTGGGAATTTTTTCACCACTATTTATATTATTGTAGTGATTATATTTTACCTATTCCTCCATTTGTTCACGATCATAGTGGAGATTATTTTGTCAATCAATCCTTAACCTACTTATTGTTTTATTTTAGTTTATTTTTAATTATCTTCGCCTCTGCCTTTCTGTCCTACAAATTCTACAAATCTACAAAATAGTTTTTGCTACCTTTTCCCAATAATCGACACCTTCTGCATGTCCACCAGTTTCAAAAGTCTTAACTTCAAATCCCTGTTTTACTAATTCTGGACCGTACACTTTTGCTGGGAACGATTTATCATCATCAAATAGTATTGCCAATTTTTCGGTATTAATTTGCACTTTACAAGACTCGATCATTACCTTTGCCAAGCTTCCAAAAACTGAGTATCCAAACTTTATTTTAAAATTTTTACTTGGTTTTGGTAAGGGAAAATCTTTAATATTCGATAACATAAACATTTTTGTCAACAAATATGCCAACACTTTATTTCCCAATAAAATGTTTGCAAAAAACAAAATATTTCTTAAATTGTTATCCAATATTGGATTTGTTGACGAACTTACTAATATTAATTTAGATACTTTTTGGGGGAAAACCTTTGCAAATTTACTGGCCACAAATCCACCCATCGAGAATCCTAATATTGTTACTTTTCCCTTCACTTTTTCATCAATAAAATTTACAATTTCTGTTAAGTTGTATTGTCTATCGTGATTATTTCGATACGGATAATTTATTACGACAATATCGTATTTTTTATTTATCAGCTTAATAAACTCTTCAAAAGTTTTATCACCGTTTCCATCATATCCAGGGAGTAATACAATTGTTTCTTTTTTCATATCAAAACCTTGCAGTATACGTCTCGACAATTTCAAGAATATCACCAACATTTTCTATGCTATCTTTTTCTTTTGATTTTTCGTCAAATTGTTGTCTAAACCATGCTTTTATATCTCCAACTGGTTTTAACATTCCATTTTTTAATCGCTTTTCTCGCATCAAGTCATCAAAATCTTCTGGTTTTATATCGTATCCATTGGCAATTTGGTATGCCATTTCTATTAGTTGGTCTTCCAAAGCAGCTCTTTCAATTCTTTCTGTTTTTTCATCTAGGACTTTTTTGGCCAACTCAATATATTTTTGTTTCATGCCCTATTTTACCTTAAATATTTTTTTAATCACTTTTTTCCATTGTAAACCCCGATATTGTTCAAAAATATTATGTTTTATCCCCAATACCAAATCAGCATAACCCGTTTTATTATCAATTTTTATTCCCGATCTTAAAATATAAAACCAATAATCGATTGTAAAAATATTCTTATAATGTTTTTTTAAAAAATTTATCATTTTATAATCTCCATTAAACTCCAAAAACAAAATTGGTTTATATTTTTTTATTATTTTTTTCGCCCCCAATATTACCTTCGGCTCCCATCCTTGTGTGTCAATTTTAATTAGGTCTACTTTTTCTTTTATTACATCGTCAAGTCTAATACAATCAACATTTTTACCCTTGCCTACTCTACTATTTCCAAAATTATTGTCATCCAAAATTATCCCTACTTTTTCATTTTTATCACCAACAGCACTATTAAAAAGTACGACATTATTTAAATTGTTTTCTCTTATGTTTTTCTCTAATATTTCAAAGCATGTTTTATCCGGCTCAAACGCATATACTTTTTTGCATACTGTGGCCAGTAATAGTGTGTAATATCCAATATTCGCCCCCACATCGATCACAACACTACTTTTATTTACATTTCGTAAAATCAAAATACTTTCATATTCTTCATATTTCGCAAGAGCTATTCTCTGTCCAATAAATTTGTCATCGGCCCGATACCAAAGTGTCAGCCCATTTTGTAATCTTGTCTTAATTAATTTCACACCACAATTATTACATGAATTGTCGTAAGTAGTCTTCATGACGTCTCAAAACCCACTCATCATAGTCCCTCACAAATAAAGCAAGAGACGAATTGCCAAAGTCAACTCGGTATTCAATTGGCCATTTCTTCAATGGTCCAAAAGTTTTAACGAGAGATTCTATTCTATCTTTTGCTATAACTATTTCGTCGCTATTAAATGGTGGATCGACACCAAATGACAACTCACGTAGTACTTCTTCTGTATTCACAGTTATCTTTCTCATGCTTTGCATTATAAAATTATTTTTGCTATTATCTGGACATTATGAGGACATATGTCCCACAAATTAGCTTTATTTCTACTCCTGACACCGAAAAAGAGCGTCTACTGTATCAAACAGCAATAATTTCCTCAGGTTTTTATCAAAAAAAAGGTTTCATCATCACTCCCAATGTAATTTCAGAAATAAAAAATAACTGTATTATTATTCCCGAGGTTTTACATAAATTTAGTCAAAAATACTGGAGCGATGCAACTAAGGTTGGAACAAATCTTCCTATTCAATTGACTGATTTGATGAAAATGGAAATGTCAAAGTTGAAAGTATTACCTGTTGATAATATTATTGTAAATAATTTTTCCCAAAACTGGTTAAAAAAGTCAAAATATTTTTGGGCCATTCTCAACGAAATGTTTCCCAAGGAAATAAAATGGATTGGTGAGGTAGAAGTGAGAATTACCATTTTTGGAGGCATGTCATCTTTTGGTTTGCTCACAAGACAAAGAAATCAAAAACTCATTATTCATCTTCGAACTGATTCAAAAATTGACAACCTGGCTTGGGGCATTATTTCCAGTTTATTTTGGCCACAACAAGCCGAAAATAAAATAAATTGGAATCAACGCATGGCAATTGTTGACTATATTATGCAGACTCCAACAATCAAAAAGCTTTTTCCATACTATAAACCCAGTAAAAATAATGAAAGGATTACTATAAAATATCAGAAACAAAGCCTAGATTACTGCCGATCTTTGGGAATATATTTCCATCAAGATATCCAACAAATTGTTAATTCCCATAATCAAATATTTGGCACCAAAGAATTAAAAATACTTAATAAACTTATAGAGTCTTCAGGAGAATTAGTTCCAAATGACGATTTGGCCGACATTTTATGGGGAGAAGATAATTTTTTCTCATATTGGGCAATCAACAAAATGGTCCAACGTATCCGCAAAAAATTATCATCAGTCAATTTAAAACCCACATCATTAATTACTGTCCGTGGCCGAGGATATAAGTGGGTAAACTAATATCATTAAGTTTTTTACAACTACATCGAGCAACCAGGGTCAATCACATTTGTCTGTTCTCCCTCCAAAATTAAACCAAATCTTTCGTCTAGTAAAGCTAGTCTTTCTGACGTTTCTCTGGCCTCACTCACAATTACTTTTGGAATAGGTATCTCCAATTTATCAGAAATGGTTCGCCAGCCATTCATTATATTATCAAAATGTTCTTCTCTATTCATATCAAATTATATCACCAGTTCTCCCAAACCATATATCGTTCTAGCATTTTTATGTTTTCTTTCGTCAACCCTATTTAACCAAATTGGTGTGATTTTTGGGAAATCAGACAAATAGTCAATTACTTCAACCCAATCATCAATAACTATTGCCTCACCCATTATTTTTATTTCTTCATCTCTTAATTTTTTTCTTTTGATTATTATTTTATCTATATCAAAATATTTATAAATTCCCGACAGCATCAACTTATCCAATTGATAGTCATAATGACCCTCAGAATATATCCCCAAAACATTATTTTCCTTCTTTAATTTTTCCAAAGTATTTATTACATCATCATACAATGATTCAAAATAGTATTCATATTTATCATGTGTATTTTTTAAATCCAAATATTTATGTCCTGTCTTTTGACGAATAATTTCAAGCATATCTTCCCGACAAAAGTCATTCTTATGATTAAGCGACTTTATATAATCATCAATAATCACATTAATTTTTTCTCTATTCAAATTTAATTCTTTACACATTCCTCCTCGAGTCAGTTCTCTCAATTTTACCGAATCAATCAGTGTCCTATCAATGTCAAAATAAATTACATTGTTCATTGCAATTTCTTATACATTAAAATCCCTACATAATTTTCAAGGTTAAATAATTTTCTCGGTCTTCCCATGGCTAGTCTTTTGTAACCCATTTTTGTGTGCCATAAAACTGTGGCGCAGTTTGTTAGTGGTGCCATTGTCATAATTGAAAATATGTATTCATAATTATTATTTTTTAACCATTGGATTAGTTCTTCAAACAATATTTTTCCCACACCTTTCCCCCCATATTCAGGATCAACAGCAATTGTTGCCAGCGTCATCACTTTTTGATTATAGTAATAAATAGTTTTTAAATCATTATCAAACCAGGTTTTATATTCATCATCATTAAACTTCTGATCATCACTATCATCAGCAATTAAATACCCAACAATTATATTATTTTCTTCTGCCACGGTTACATAATTTGCCTTATCTATTTCCTTTTCCAAATCTTCTTTTGTATCCAAACCTAATAAAAACCCATTTTTTTGAATTAATGTTTCATATTCACTGTTACCAATTTTATTTCTGTTTAGTGACACCTTTTGATATATGCCGTAAATCTGGTCTAAATCGGATAATTCAAATTTTCTTATATTCATATTTGTATTTTACCTCTTGACCAACAGTCTTTCTAGCTATAATATTAGCAGTGTATCGTCTCGACTGATAATTATTTATTTATACATTTTTATGACCAAAACAAATATCGTACCCGCCGCAGGCTATCTCGTAATCGAGCCAAAAAAGAAAAACAGTACCACCGAATCTGGTATTTATTTATCGGAAAACCGCCAAGATAAACCACAAGAGGGAACTGTGTTAGCCATAGGATCGGCATATGTTACCGACTTTGGAATTAAAAAAGATTCCGGTGATCTAAAAGCTGGAGATGTTGTTGTCTATCGTGAATGGGGTGGCAAAGAATACAAAGAAAATGGTGTCGATTTATTATTGATGAAATTCGACGACGTCATGGCAACTATTAAAAATTAATAAAATAATATGGCTAAACAACTAAAATTTGGACAAAATGCAAGACAATCATTATTAAATGGAGTAAATATTTTGGCTAATGCCGTTGCCACCACTCTTGGTCCCAAGGGTCGCAATGTCGCAATTGAAAAAAAATGGGGTGGTCCAACTGTTTTACACGATGGTGTCTCGGTTGCCAAGGAAATTGATTTGAAAGATCCGTACGAAAATATGGGTGCTCAATTAATCAAAGAAGCCGCCTCCAAAACCAACGATTCTGCTGGTGATGGTACCACCACTTCAACCGTTTTGGCTCAAGCTATAGTGAATAAAGGTTTGCAAAACGTCGCCGCCGGTGCCAATCCTATGATAGTTCGTCGTGGTTTGGAAAAAGCTTTGCAAGTTGTCCTCCAAGAGCTCGATGGCATGAAGACTCCAATCAAAATTAATGATCGTGCTTCTATCGAAAAAGTTGCTACTATTTCCGCCGCTTCCGAAGAAATCGGTAAGGTTATTGCCGATGCTGTGGTCAAAGTAGGTCGTGATGGATTATTAACCGCCGAAGAAGGCAAGGGGCTATCACTTGAAACCAAAGAAACTTCTGGTATGGAATTTGACAATGGTTTCTTGTCCCCATATTTTGCCACTAATACCGAAAAAATGGAGGCCGTTATTGACCATCCTTACATTATAATTACCGACAAAAAGATTTCCTCAATTCAAGACATACTTCCTTTTTTGGAAAAATTAATTAAATTGACCAAAACTTTTGTCATCATTGCTGAGGATATTGATGCCGAGGCTCTAGCGACCTTGGTCGTCAACAAATTGCGTGGCACATTTAATGTATTAGCTGTCAAAGCTCCAGGTTTTGGTGATCGCCGTAAAGCCATGCTCGAGGATATAGCCGCCCTCACTGGTGGAAAAGTAATTTCCGAAGAGCTTGGTTTAAAATTTGATTCTATCGATCCTGCTGACTATTGTGGTCATTCTGATTCCATAACTTCAGACAAAGACAAAACTCGAATTATTGGTGGCGCCGGGTCCAAAGCCGATATTACTAGTCGAGTTACCCAACTTCGCAATCAAATCACTGCTTCTACGTCTGATTATGACAAAGAAAAAATGCAAGAGCGTATCGCCAAATTAGTTGGCGGAGCCATTGTTATCCAAGTTGGTGGTGCGACTGAAGTTGAAATGAAAGAGCGTTTGGAACGTGTCAAAGATGCTATCGATGCTACCAAGGCTGCTGTCGAAGAAGGTATTCTCCCTGGTGGTGGAGTTGCCTTACTTAAAGCTTCGTTTGCCCTAGATAAGGTCAAAGTAGATAGTGCTGAGGAACAAGTTGGTGTCAATATTCTCAAGTTTGCTCTCGAGCAACCAATGCGAAAATTGGCTCTAAATTGTGGTGAAGACCCAGGTTATGTCTTCTCCAAAATCAAAGATGCCTTAGTTTCAAATCCAAAATCTGATGTTGGTTATCATGCTATTACCGGTGACTTCGTTTCTATGACAGGTGCTGGTATTCTTGACCCAGCCAAAGTGACCAAATCAGCCCTATCTAACGCTGTTTCCGTCGGTATTATGATTCTGACAACTGATGTCTTAATTGCCGATATCCCAGAAGAAAAACCCGCCGCTCCTGATATGAGTGGTATGGGTGGGGGAATGGGTGGAATGGATGGAATGATGTGATGAGGGATTTATCCCCGATTCACCCCGTGTGAGGTCATCCGACACCGGGGTAGGTTAAATATTTTTACCCCCGCAGCTGCGGGGGCTATTTTTATTTTGTATCCCAAATACCTTTTACAAATTCAATACCTTGTTTTAAAAAATCATCAGGATTTTTATATAAACCATCAAATTCGTCTCTCCTTGTAAATCTCACATTTTCCACTTCTTCTTTCTGAAAATTAATTTTTTCGCCGTTGTATACCCCAATATAACAATATGTAAAATGAGTTTCATTAATAAATTTAGACAATACTTTTTTCAAAAATATTAACTTAGTATCAAATCCCATTTCTTTTTTTTAATTCTCTATGAGCCGTGTCTTCAGGTTTTTCTCCTTTTCCAATATGACCCGCTGCACTTTCACCCCATACTCCAGGATATACTTTTTTCGTAAAACCTCTTTGTCCCATTAGCATTCTATTTTCATTATCAAAAAGATACACTGATATTTCTCGATGAATTACCAACGGGTCACTATTTGCCTGTGATTTCCATACCTCGCCAATCACCTCGTCATTTTCATTTACCAAATCCAACAATTCATCCATTTACAGTTTTAATCTTTAATCCCTTAATTCTATCAAAATGTTTTACATTACCCGTAATTAAGGTCAAATTATTGGCCAGGCAAGTCGAAGCAATCAACAAATCCATATTATCAATTAGATTTCCTGCCTTTCTCATCTTTGCCCTAGTTTCAGCAAAAATTTCTGCAACTTTCCAGTCGATATTAAATACCGTCATCGTTTCTGTAAATTCTTTAAAAGTATAATATTTATCTTTTGGAAATCCTTCTAGTACTTCAGAAATATTAATAATGCTTGTTCCTTTTTCCGAATCATCAATGCCATTTAACAAATCGCTCCATTTAGGGATACTTTTTAGATATCCAATTATTGCATCAGAATCAAGTAAATATTTCATTTCCAATTAGCTAAATATTTCTTTTTGTGCGACCCATCTCTGCGCCCACTCTCAACTAATTTCAACAATCTATTACCTTCTTTTTCAGTCAACATTCCCTCAAAATCCATAAAACTTTTTTTTGGTTTATCAATAATTTTATTCCATGTCATTATTGGCATACCTGATTTTTTTATTACCACTGTTTTATTCTTTATATACACTGCATTCATAAGGGTGTAAAAATCATTTCTAGCGGTACTAGAATTTACTTCAATTATGTTATCCATAACATTATTGTACAACCTTGTACAACATTGTCAATATCCAATTTTGTATTATAATTCACCTATGATCAAATACTTTTTTATCTGGATGACAGTGTGGATACTCATTTCCATCTTAGTTGTTGCTTTTGGATATAGCAATGCTCTTGGTGGAGTGGCAGTTGCCGCCTTAATTTCTCTGTTTTTTATGATAAAAATGCTGGCCGAGAATTGGACTGGAACTGTCACAGATGTCAAAACAGAAGAAGTATATTCGTCTGATGAGGATTCTGTCGGTACATCTACTGTAGAATATGCTTACATAAAATTATCAAATGGAAAAACTAAAAAAATTCAAAACATGGGCTACAAAGTTGGTGATAAACTGGAAAAACTTCGGGGCGAAGCTTCTATTCGGGTTATTAATTAGCTTTTTAGTAATTTTTGTTTGGTTTTATCTTGCACCCAGTGCCATTATTGTCCCACATCATAATATTGTCGCCATCAATCGCCAAAATTTTTTGCAAATAGTACGATTACTTCGTCCCTACACCAAAAAAATTATTTTAATTTCCCCTGATCATTTTTCCACCAATCAAAAATTAATTTCTTATACTGACACAGACTGGAACCTCAGCAATGGCAAAATATTTTACGATCATTCTTTTGATTCATCCTATCTTACGGCCAACAATCAATTACTAAAAAACGATCATGGTATTTACAATATTATGCCTGATATCAAAACATATTTTGGCGATGTTACCGTTGTTCCTATTTTAGTAGGTCAAAGACTATCTCAAGACGAATTAAATAATCTTTATGGCAAAATCAATAACTACTGTCGTTGGGATTGTATGTTTATATCGTCCATCGACTTTTCTCATTATTTACCAGCCAGTATGGCCGACGTTCACGATAGTTTTACTCTTGATTCACTGTACTCAAAAAATTTAAACAAAATATTTTCTTCCGAAGTCGATAGTCCACAATCATTATATTTAGTTTCAAAATTTGCCTTTACAAAAAATCAAAAATTTACCTTATTTGATCACACTAATTCTGGGTTTTTAGTTCGTAATCCTGATATGGAAACAACCACTCATATTTTTGGGCTATTTAATCGCATTCCCTCATTCTCAAAAAATATAGTAAAAACAAAACTTAGTCTTCCTCGTCCCATAGACCAATCAAAAAATCTCAATAGTCTCGGAATTCGCTTTTTTTATGGCTTTGACGATATAAGCACAAATTCAACTTTGCCTAACTTTGCAATAATTTCAGTCGAATCTAACAATAAAGTTGTTCAATCGTTTTTTCCTATTTTAACTCAAAATGATGTAGTTAGCTTTATCCGTGGTGATGAAAAAATAAAATTAATTAAAGACTATTTCGATAATATTGTCGATAACAATATTACAAAAGACTATTTTTACGGTACACTAACTCATGATCGAAACAATTGACATACCCACCTCAGAAAATCCTATCGTAGTACCTCCAGCACCTCCCATAAAAAAAATTAATTATCAAATAATTATTATTGCTGTCTTGTCTCTTGCACTTGTTGGTGTTTCAATCGCTTATGCCTTTAATCTAGGTAAAAAAACAACTGGTGTCGTACCAGCAAATATCGTCCCGACAGTCGCCATCACCTCACCCATCCCCACCACAGTTGTCAGTAATGACGAATTTGGCACCATAACATGGTTATCATCTCCCAAAAAAATTGCCAACCCCAATATTTTAGGTGGAACTACACCCGACTACGGAGGATTCATTTTTGCAGAATTAGGAACTTATGAAGTTGCAAGTTTTAACAATGGGGCAAAACTTTTGGTATCTTTTATTCTTCCCGAAGGGCCTGCATCACCAATTATTTTCCGTTTTGTCTATGATAATGGCAAATATTTACTCATTGAGTCTTTAATTTCAGAGGACTATGTCAAAAAAGATTTGGATCGAATTTTTGACAAAAATAAAGTCAAATTTATTTCCTATCAAATCAAAGAACTTTTCCCTGATTCATATTACTATGTCAACTCAATTAACTTTTCCAAAATTACTGATGGATTTTTTCTCCCACAATTTATTACTAGTATAAAAAATTATTCCACTGTTGCTACCACTCCTGTTGGCGATATCGTCTCCATATACTCACCTATTGCCGATTTTAGTGATCTTTCCATGCGTAATTATTATTTAATATTAAAAGACTTTTCATTAATACCATTCAATCAATCTTCACCTATCGGAATAACTGACAATAAAGTTCCCAATTTTATTCAAAACGATAACTCCCAAAATAAAAACGTCTTTGGTCCAGTGCGTGTTGGCTGTGGTGGTGGAGGATCAATTAGTGTCATCAAAAATGACTCGCTATTATCCGACAAAACTATGATTGGCAAAAGTGGAGACTTACAAATTTTTCAAGTCAAAAATACATCTTCTGCTCTTGTAAAATATTTATATAACGGCTATAAGCAAGGTCGTGATTACCCTTCTGCACCTCCAATTATTTCAATCGATCAATTTGCCAATTTTCCAAATCATATTTTGTATCAGGAAAAAATCGGCGATTGGATATTGTTAACCAATCCCGAATATTCAGTTCAAGCCGAATGTGGCAAACCGGTTGTTTATTTATATCCAACAACAGATACAACAGTAACGGTACAAGTAGGTGCAAATGTCACAAAATCAGAACCACAATATCCCAAAAATGGTTGGACAGTTTTGGCTCATCCAAACGGTCAACTGGATTATCAAAATTTCACCTATCCTAATTTATTTTGGGAGGGGACTGGATATGGGTTATACCCATCATTGGGCAATAAAGGCTTTGTTATTCCACAATCAAAATTGATTTCCACTATTAATTATCAATTACGCCAGCAGGGGTTAAACGACCAAGAATCAAAAGATTTTATGGAATTTTGGGCATCAAAATTACCAACTACTCCATATACCAAACTCACCTGGTTAACTACTTCAGAAATGAATATTTTGGCCCCTCTGAGTGTATCTCCAAAGCCTCAAACAACGATTCGTGTCTTTCTCGATTTTCAGGGTTTAGAAAAACCAGAGATTCTTACTCCTCAAAAATTATCAGCTCCTGTTCGTAACGGCTTTACCCTTGTCGAGTGGGGTGGATTATTGAGAAATTAATTACTTTATATTTTAATTTCCTAAACTATCTAAATTTAGCCGACATTTTGCCACACAGCCCTCACACTTTCCATTTAGATATACTCCATCCATTTCCCATCTTTTTCTGCACTTCATAACAGTTTCTAAAATTTTTGGGTCAAACAAATTAATCCTTCGGTCAATTTTTTCAGTTTCTGGTTCAAAATTTTTTGGCAAACTAGCCACCAAACATACACTCCATTCATCATCCATATTGTTAAACTTTTTCCAAAACATCAACCTTTTCTCTTGTTTCAAAAACATTATTCTGTAAATTTTGATTAAATTTCTCTTCTGCCTCATCTCCACAATTAGGACACACGTCTCGTGGTGGAAAAATCTTATGATCGCAATGAGGACACACTTCGCCCGCCAACCCGTATAGCTGTTTTCTATTTCTCCATGCAGATAAATTTGGAAACGGCATATTATTTTCTATTTAAAACTTTAACTACAAAATATCCCAAATATCCAAAAATCAAAACTTCGACAAACAAAACCAAATTTAATCCCGACCCAAACACGGCGGCAACATTGCCATACATAATTAAGTCCCAAATTACCCTCAAAATTACATATAGTATAAGTGGGGTCAATGCTGTTAGTACCAACAGCATCATTTGTGATTTGTCAAAATCATCATACAACTCTTTTATGGTAACTTCCGGCTGATATATCAATTCATAACAATTTCTTCCCAATTTATATCCCTGCCTAATCCCTATCAGTATTCCTAATCTCCACAAATTTTTTATTCTTTTGCCTATCATAATTCCAATTTTCCCTAAATTTTATCTTGGCTCTTTTTAGCTGTCCCTCTACTGCTTTAATCGTTGTTTTCATTAATATAGCAATAGCATTGGTTTTTAGCCCTGTCACATACTTAAGTCGCAGAATGTTGGCGTAACCCTCAGAAATTTCGTCAAAAGTCGCTTTTATTTCATTTTTTAATTCATTTTTGAGTATGTCTCGTTCAGGAGATAGTGCTTCATCTGCAATTTCTTCAAACTTTGGGTTAATTGAAAATAATATAGTTTTTAATTTTTTCTTTCGATAGTAATCAATTATTTTATGTTTGGCTATTCCGCAAATCCAACTAAATTCAGCGGACTTTTTGGCAAAACTATCTCTTGATTTTATTGCTGCCCACATTACATCGTTAGTTATTTCTTCAACTGTTCCTTCATCATCTATTTTTCTTCCTATAAATGCTTTTATGCCATTATAGTATTCCCAAATTTCCTTTGCCATTGTGCAGATACTTTATCACATCAAGCGATACATATAATAATCAATTATAATATTGCAATATGTCAATTTCGCGTCGAGACTTTTTAAAAGTATCTGGTCTAGTGTTGGGGGGGGTGGCAGCCACAGTCGCTGGAATTGAAGTCGGCAATGACCCACATTTTATTAATGCTCTAAAGGTAACAAAAGAACTTGCTGAGGCCAGAATAAGTGGCGACCAAGATAGAATATTTAGGTCCCAAAAACTTGCTATGGTTTGGGTATTTGCCGAAACTACGGCCAAATACAGTGAAGAAATGGGCCTTGGAGGGGCGGGTTTAACTATGGAACACTATTTGTATGGTAACGGCGAACCGCTTGACATCTCGTTTCTTTTTGAAAAAGTAGTTGCAACTGATCCAGAGTTTTTAGTTGGCAATTTAATTTCATCTTCGGTAAATGAAGCTGAAGACCAAATTGGCCCACATATTTCACCCAAAAAAGATTACCAATTTACCAACCGAGCACTTAAAGAACTAACCAGCGAGAGTGGATTAAAATCGGCTCTTGATGCTAGAGTGTGGAGTGATAACGGGTGGCCAGAATTATTCAATGCGTTTGGGGGGGGCAAAATATAATCTTCGCGCACGAAAAGCTAGCATTGTGTCTCAAGAAGGTTGGGCCCAAACCATTGCATTAGAAGAAGGAGTTAGTGTTGAAGCTTATGATAGGTATTATTGGAAATTACCTTATTCAATTGATTTGGACTCAAAGGTAAGGAGTTTTTCAGACGATGTATTAAGTAAAGCGTTTGATCAATTTTATAAATCTCACGACCTTGTCGAAAAAATAGTTAGGAGTCAAAATCTTTCAGAAGACCAAGTTAATATGTTAATGGAAATATATTCAAATGGTTACAAAGATCAGGTTATGTATGATGTCGGTACTACCGCTTTCGATCTATTTGACAAAGCCGAACTGTTATTGACGGGAAGACCTGACTTAGTCGAAAATGATATGAATTTATTAAAAGAACTAGGCGCAATGGAATATGATATGTTTGCTCAAGTCAATATTCCTCAGAGGCTAGAAATAGTCGTCTAATATTGCCAATTAGTTTTACGAATACTATATACTAAATATATGAAACCCTGGGGACAGTCTGTCCACCCCCTAGCCACTATTGCCCGCGAATTACGTCTATCAGTTTTTGACATGATCAACACTGCTGGCTCGGGCCACCTTGGTGGTTCATTTTCCAGTCTCGACATCATGACTGCCCTTTATTTTTCCGATACCTTTAATTTTGACCGCGATCATTTTATCCTATCTGCTGGGCATTTAAGTGCCTCTTTATATGCCACACTAGCCAAAAAAGGCAAATTTTCACAATCTGTTTTAGCAACTTTTTCTCAAGTTGATTCAATACTCGAAAGTCATTCTTCATCTGCTGTCCCTGGAGTCGAGTTTTCCTCGGGTTCCTTAGGTCAAGGACTGTCATTTGCCTCAGGTCTCGCCTTAGGTGACAAGGATCACCACACTGTCTGTCTGACTACCGATGGTGAACATGATGAGGGTCAAGTGTGGGAAGCAATTATGTTTGCCAACAAATATCATCAAGGCAATTTAATTAACATTGTTGATTATAATCGCATGCAAATTGGTGGCAGCACCGATGAAATTATGCCTCTTGATGAATTGGCTGCCAAATATATTCGTTTTGGTTGGACAGTTCAAACCATTGATGGTCATGATTTTTATTCGTTAGTTAAAGCCCTAAAAATTGCCAAAAACTCTAGTATTTATCCCGCCTGTATTATTGCCAAAACTATTTTAACCAAAGGTATCTCTTTTATGGAAAACGACTATCACTACCATGATGTCAAAAAATTGTCCCCAGAAGTTTACAAACTAGCCAAAAATGAACTGGAAAAATAGCAATTTATCATCAATGAGACAGGCCTTTTCAGATACTATTTTTGATCTAGCCAAAGACGATCCAAATTTATATGTTGTTTCAGTTGGTTTACGTCCCTCAATTTTAATGGATAAATTTGCTGCTCGATACAAAACTCGCTTCATTGAGGTTGGTGTCGCCGAAAACAATGCTGCCGGTATTGCAGCTGGATTAGCCAAATCAGGCAAAAATGTTTTTTTATGTACTTATGCCTGTTTTTCCCCTGGAATTAATTTAGCTACCATCAAGCAATCGATTTGTGAAAATAATTTGCCAGTCAAAATAATTGGTTTTCATGGAGGTTTGTTGACTGGAGAATTGGGTGCCAGCCATCAAATGCTTGAAGACATTGCCCTTATGCGAAGTCTGCCGACAATGGAAGTATTTGCTCCAATCGACGCTATTGAAACACCAAAAATGACCAAAGTTTTGGCAAAAAGCAACAGACCAACTTATATGCGACTTGTTCGTCCTGATAGTCCACAAGTTTATTCTCCAAAAATAGGGTTTACTATTGGCCAAAGTCACATTCTACAAACAGGTAGCGATGTTACAATTTTGGGTTATGGTCCCATTCTCACTCAAGCTTTTGACCTAAAACCATCTCTCGAAATAATAAATATTTCTTCTATAAAACCTTTAGACGAAAAAACAATATTAAAATCAATTAAAAAAACGGGCAGGTGTCTAGTTATTGAAGATCACCAAATGATTGGTGGTTTGGGTGAAAGTGTCGCCACACTTATTTTAAAATCAAATTTAAAATGTAAGTTTGCTCAAATTGGTGTTGATGATAAATTTGGACACTCAAGTCATGACCCTCTCGATTTGTATCGGCTTTACGGTCTTTCGACTACTGACATTATTACCAAAGTTAAATATTTAATGAATAATAAATGATATCTTTACGTGAGCAGTTTACAAAATATTTTGCAAATCACAAAGCCTTGCCCGCATTTAATATTGATTCATTTGAAATTTTTCAGGCGGTCGAAATGGCTGTTTCCGATACTCAATTGCCTTGTATAGTCCAATTATCAGCCAATGAAGATAGTTTTATTGAGGCTGAAAAATTGTTTTTATTAGTCAAAAAAGCTCAACTAAATAATCTACCTATTTATTTAAACATGGATCATTGTCACGACTTAACTCGCATGGTCAATTTGGTTAAACTTGGTTTTGATATGGTTCATTTTGATGGATCAAGTCTTGATTATCAAGAAAATTTAGATACGGCAACTAGTTTTATCAAAAAATTAAGAGAAATAAACCCCGACATTGTAGTGGAAGTCGAATTTAACAAAATCAATTTAATTGAAAAAGGTGTCAACCCTGACAGCTTTACTACACCCGAGCAGTCTTTAGAATTTATCAGCACTTCAAAAGCAGATTTATTAGCAGTTTCTATTGGTAACCTTCATGGTGTTAGTACAGATGCTCCGGAAAATATTAATTTAGAGTTGTTTACTCAAATTACCACAGTTCTTCCCAATCATTTTTTCACTCTTCACGGTGGATCAGGTATCCCATTAGACCAGGTAAAATCTGCCATAAGACTGGGTATTGTCAAAATAAATATCAATACTGATTTGCGTCTGGCCTTCAAAAAATCTTTATTATTATCAATCAATTCGTCACCTTCCGAAAAAATATACGACTATTTGCAGCCCGCCATCGACGACGTCAAAAAAGTCGTTATCGAAAAACTAACCAATTTTGGAGCAGACAAATAATTAATTCTTAACTACCATCTCTTACTCGTATCCGATCATCAACGGCTTGCAATCTGTGTTCTGGCATAAAATGATCTGGTACTTGTGCAAGTCTGCCTGCTTTTAATTTACCTTCACAAATATGACAAAGAGCCACTCTATGTATTTTTCCATAAATATAATAGTCCTTAACCAGATAAGTTGTCCCAATTCCATAGTGATATGCACACTTCATATGCTCATCTGCCATTAAGTCAGTTTAACATTTCAATGTAAAATGTCTCTAGTAAAATTTACTATCTTCTATATCAAAATTATTTATTCAGATCTCAATGTCACAATTCCAATTACACCTACAAAGGCCATAACGATACCTACAAACTTCCATGCCACAATTTTTTCTTTAAAAACAAACCTTGATAAAAGTACTGTCAACGCGCCACTTGCACCCGTAATCGGCGAGGCAATCGACGCCGGAGCAAAGAAAAAACTAAGCCACAAAAAACCAGTGCCAACTATATTAAATAAACCACCCATTAGGGCAAATTTAAAACTACTTAATTTACCCAATACTCCACCAATTGACATAACTAATGATTGTTTCTCAATTCTCAAATATACCAAAGCAACTGGGATCTGAACTAATCCCAAGGCAAACAAAAAACTAAAATCGTTTGATCGATTAATATAACCTTTTGACAAAGTGTCCGACAATCCGATACACATTGCCGAAATAAATGGCCACATCACGCCGGCGTTTATTTTTAGTTTATCTTTACTTATTTTATCCGGCAAGCTAGCAATAATACTTCCCAAAATTGCCAAAACCACAAAAATCATCACTGGTGTTGATAACACTTCATTGTTAAACAATCTCGAAAATATCACGGTATAGACCGGGTATGTTGCCAATATTGTTGCAGTTATCGCGAGCTCTCCTCGTGATAATGCATAAAAAACGACCGCTTCCGACAAAATTGCCGAAACAACGGCAAAAAATATAGCATTTGTCCAGCTTACATAGCCCGATATCCCCATAAAATATGCCAAAGGCACCCAAATCAACAATCCAAATATGGCATCAAATAAAAATCCTACCGATGGAGGCAATTCCTGATAACTTTTTTTCAAAGATAAAAATGAACAGGCAATAAAAAATGCGCTAAAAATTGCAAAAATAATTCCAATCATATATTACGAATTTTAACAGAAAATATTATATTTTTTGTAGAGACGTGATTAATCACGTCTCTACGCATATACACACTAATTGCGATTTTTGCATTACAATTAATCCATGTACGATGTGATTTCTATTGGTGCGGCGACAGTTGACATTTTTGTCAAATCAAACTCAGTGATTGACGATGGTAAATTCCAAAAATTTGCTGCATCGTCAAAAAATGAAATAGATTCTTCCCTTATTTGTTCAGGCGGGGGGGGCACCAATTCTTCGGTTACGTTTGCCCGTCTCGGTCTAAATTCCGCCCCACTATCTCTTTTGGGATCTGATCACTTATCAAACTACATCCTCGATGATTTAAAATCTGATAAAATTTCCTCCAATTTATTAATTAGACCAAAAGACGAAAATACCGATTTTTCGGTAATATTTATCGATAATGTTGGGGGTCGTTCAGTTTTTACCAATCGCGGTACCACTAGCTTAACGACAAACAATGTTCCTTGGTCAAAAATTTGCAAAACCAAATGGTTGTATATTACATCTCTCGAAGGAAATTTGGATTTATTGGAAACAATAATAGGCCATGCCTTTGAAAATAATATTAAAATTGCCATTAACCCTGGCAATCGTGAAATTGCAAAACCCCGTCGACTATTATCATTACTTAAACATTGTAATTATTTATTACTTAATAAAACCGAATCAGAAACATTATCAGGCCATTCAACCAAAACTGCTAGTTTTTGGAATTTCTATTTAAAAGTTTGCCCCATTGTCGCTATTACTAACGGTCGGGAAGGAGCTCATATATTAACCTGCGAACAACATTTATTTTCTCCCATCCTAAATGTTAAACCTATCGACGAAACAGGTGCTGGTGATGCCTTTGGTTCAGCTTCACTTTCTGCCCTTATATTAGGCAAAGATATCCAAACTGCTCTCGAGTGGGGGATCAAAAATTCTGCCTCGGTCGTGGCTCATTTGGGTGCCAAGCCTGGCATACTTACAACTTCTCAAATTAAATAATATGTTATCAAAAGACGAAATATTAAAGAAAAAGGGCAAATCACCCCAACAACTTGACCTAGTCAATGAGATTGATGGTGACAAAGATAAAACAAAAAACCGTCTTTTTTTGATTTTATTTTTAATTCTTACTGTCGGCTCTAGTGCCAGCCTTTGGTTTTATCGCGAGTATCAATCAGGTAATATATTGTTTAATTTTTCTCTTCCAAAAATATCAACTCCTGTTTCGACAGACAAAAACGTCTGGCAAATTTGTTTGTTTAACAAACAAGACAGTATCAAAATATTTTCCCAAAATTGTGAATTACCAAAATTACCACCAGTAGAAATTACAAATAATATCGACTTGATCAAATCATCACTTCCCAATGGTTTAATTATTAACGAACAAGTTTCGACATCATCTTCACAAATTGATTATTTGGCCGAAATTTCCTCTCCCCAATTTAGCTATTTATTATCAATCAAAATCTTTGGATCATACCCCTTAGATCAGTCGCAAAATTTGATCCCCAAAATAGCAGCTGATTTATATTGGCAACGGAGTCGGTGAAGGTGCTGGACACTCGATGCCATTTTCTCGACCATCTGTATACAATCCTTCATGTCCACAAGTATTCAGCTTATATACACCGCTTGGCATCTCCCAGGTCACATCAGACGCATCAGTTGGCAACATCGACTTCATAATTCTATTCCAAATTGGTGTGGCGCCTGACACTCCTGAAGCCACCCAACTCATAGGTGAATTGTCATTATTACCTACCCACGCCAACACCATTATTTCGGGTGTCCATCCGATACACCAGTTATCTCTCAAATTATTAGTGGTCCCTGTTTTAACAGCCACTGTTTTTCCTGGTATTTTTAGTTTTGATCCTAGTCCAAAAACCGGGGAACGAGCAGTATCGTCCGATAATGCCGTATTAATCAAATAAGCATATTTTGGATCAGTCACATATATCTTTTCTATACTTTTTTTGTACACTGTTTCACTCAGATAATTATTTATTTCATTTATTGGATTTATTACAACTCTAGTTCCCAGTTGGGAGAATGTACTATAAGCTTCGGCCATCTCCACCATTTTTACTTCGCCCGCTCCCAAAGCCAATGACAATCCAAATCGACTTCTGTCCTTCCATGTTGTTATACCCATAAGTTCCGCCAAATCAATCATATTACTTATACCATTTTCATTTAACAGTTTTACCGAAGGGATATTTAACGATGATGCTAGCGCAGTTTTTAGAGTAACTTTACCCATCGATTTGCCATTATAATTTTGTGGCGTATAAGGTTTTTGTCCTTTTATTTTATACGTCACGGGAGAATCTTCAATAATTGAAGATAAACTTTTGCCATTCTCAAGTCCTAGAAGATAATTTATTGGCTTAATTGACGATCCTGGTTGTCTCATAGCTGTCGTTATATTAAACTTGCCATCAATTTCTTTTGACCAAAAATTTTTCGAACCTACCATTGCCAATATGTCTCCTGTTCTAGGATCAGTAACCATAGCTGCTCCATTACTAATTCGCAGAGGTATCACTTTTACTATTTCGCTCGACACTACTTCTTCGGCTATTTTTTGAGTTTCATAATCTAGTGTCGTGTAAATTGATAGCCCTCTTCGTTCGATATTGTTAAATCCTAAATTTTCCTTTAAATAATCGCGAATATAAAATACAAAATGTGGTGCTTTTATACTTGTTTCGTTATTTATAATCGTAACTTGACTAGATATTAATTCGTTGGCAGTTTTTATGTCAATAAAACCAGCAATCCTCATTTGATCAATAACTTGTTTTTGCCTTTGATAAGCCAAATTTAAACTTTCTCCGGTTGGTAAATAAGATGATGGTGCCGCCGGTAATCCCGCCAAAAATGTTGCTTCACTTAAATTAATTTCTTCAATTTTTTTACCAAAATACTTTTCTGCCGCAGCTTCAACTCCATAAGTTTCTCCACCATAAGCTACCTGATTAAAATATCTCTCCAAAATCTCATTTTTAGTTAATTTATTTTCTATCATCAGTGACAATATCAGCTCTGAAGTTTTTCTTTTCCATGTTTTTTCACCAGATAAAAACACATTTTTTACTAATTGTTGGGTAATTGTTGATCCACCCCTAAGATCATTATTGGAGTTTTTAATATTGTGCCACAATGCAATAAATATTCCCCGAATCGATATTCCCTTGTGTGTAAAAAAATCTTTATCCTCAATTGCAATTGTTGACTCAATCATCTCCTTTGGAATTTTTGACAACTCTACCCAGCTTCGATTTTCATCTTTGTAAAAGGTATATAACAATATTCCTTTTCGGTCATAAATTTTTGTAGAAAGTCGTGGTGGGTTATATATATCATTTACATTTGGCAGGTCTTTTATAATTACCACATAAAACCATCCACATATTATTGACATCAAAATCAATATTCCCGAAAAAATCGCATAATACTTACTCCATTTAAATATTATTCTAGATTTTTTTGTTTTGATAACTTTCGCTTTTAAAAAACATCCAAACTTATCTTTAATCTTTCCAAGCAAACTTACAGTTTTTAAAAAAAACAAATAAATCGGATGTCCCACATTAATCAATATTCTCTTTATCATAGGGCAGGACAGTCCAAACATACCCATTGACCATAGATATCAAAAATACTTGCATGCTCTTGCCACTCGGCATTAGGATTATTTTCACCCTCTTTTATGATTTTATTTGTAGTTTTGTCTATTAGTATATTATTTCTTAATGGAACATGTTTTGTGGGTACATATTCTTTTTTAAAATATTCAAAATGCGAATCACATCCACCTTCAGGTATCAGCTGACCAGTCAAATTACATACTGTCACTCCAACCACACCTTGTGGTTGAGAGAATTTTTTTACTGGTTTGTCCTCGAGTAATTTTGTCATTGCTTTGTTCCATATTGGTGCCGCACCAGAAGTTCCCGAAACAATTCCATTCATTTTTGAATTGTCATTATTTCCCACCCACGTTGTCACTACATAATCAGGAGTATACCCAATAGTCCAATTGTCTCGCAGGTCATTTGTTGTCCCTGTCTTAACGGCAACTTCGGGATGCTTCTTGATATTTAACATTGACCCTGATCCAAAAACCATTGATCGAGCATTATCATCAGACAAAATTTGCGACATAATAAAAGATGTTTCGGCCGATATTTTTCTTTCTCCTGGCACATATTTAAATTCTTCTAAAACTTTATCTTTTTTATCTATTACTTTTAATATTGAAATAAGGTCTTCTTTGATACCCAAATTTGCCAATGTTCCAAAAGCTACATTCATGTCGGTCATATACACTTCACCACCTCCCAAAGTCAAAGACAATCCGTAGTCGTCAGCATTTTTAAATGTTGAAATCCCCATTGCTGATGCTGATGCCACAAAATTCGTTAAGCCATTTATTTTTAACATTTTTACCGCAGGGATATTTAGCGAGTTTGCCAATGATTGGCGTAAATTTTGTAATCCATGATAACTTCCTCCATAGTTTGTTGGACAATATGGTTTCTGACCTGCTACTGTAAAACATATTTCACTATCATCAAAAACCGAAGCCGCAGTGACTTTTCCTGTTTCAATTCCTACAGCATAATTTAGTGGTTTAATTGAAGATCCAGGTTGTCGTAGTGCTGTTGTGACATTGTATTTTCCCTCGATGTCATTAGCAAAAAAATCTTTCGAGCCTACCATTGCCAAAATTTCTCCTGTTTTTGCTTGCGTAATTAACGACGCTCCGTTAGTCACATTGTATTTATTTAGTTTATCTACTTCAGATGCAACTATGCTTTGAACATAATTCTGCAAATTTAAATCGAGAGTAGTGTAAACCTTTAGCCCTCCCTCGGTTACTTTTTTGGCTCCATATTTTTCAACCAATTGATCTTTGACATAAAAAACAAAATGCGGAGCTTCTAGATTGTCTTTTTTTACATAATAATTTAATTTTTCATTTTTTGCCGATTCATAATCTGCCTGGTTAATCATTTTTAAATCCAACATCCGGGTTAAAACTTGTAGTTGTCGGTTCTTGGCAATGTCAGGATGAGTAAAAGGGGAATATTTTGAAGGTGATGCAGGTAATCCTGCCAACATCGCCATTTCCGCTAAGTTTAAATCTGCCACATTTTTACCAAAAATTCCCTCACTTGCGGCTTCAATGCCCCACAGTGTTCCTCCATAAGGCGTTTGGTTAAAATACATTTCCAAAATTTGTTTTTTTGTGTACATCATTTCTGTCCCCACGGTCAAAATTGCTTCTTTAATTTTCCGTGTCCACGTTCTCTCTGGTGTTAGTAATACATTCTTTACCAGCTGTTGGGTCAAAGTTGATCCTCCCTGTAATCTTTTTTCCACTATTGTTCTATACAGGCCTCGAATGATACCTTTGAAATCGAATCCAAAATGGTTATAAAATCCTGAATCTTCGATGGCCAATGTAGCCGATATCATTTTTTCAGGTATTTGAGAAAGGGGCACTTCTTGTCGTCTTTTATCAGCATATATCTCATAAATCAATTTTCCGTTTCGATCATAAATTTGTGATGATTCAGGAAAATCAGAACTACTCAGTTTTTGTGGGCCGGGCACATCTTTTAATACCAAAGCAAAGATAATAATTATTAAAACCAAAACCACTGCCACAATTTTAATTCGTGATAGTCTTTTTAGTTTCAATGAAGCTGTTAATTTTTTCATTTGCCTGGCTGTATTTTCTCATTTTTTCTGTTATTTGTCTGTATACATCTGCCACATTATTTATTTCAAGTCGCTTACTTGGACAGATCTCCCAGGCATGTATCAAATTATCAACTGCTTCATTTGCCGAAATTGAATCATTTTCGGCCATCTGTTTGTCGGCAATTAGCATCAAAAGTTTTGATTTTTCGCATGCATCACGGGTTAGCATCAACCACAATTTATCTCGCCATATTTTGATCGGGTACAAAACATGTGTCGGGTAAATTTTTATTTTTGGTAAATAATATACTGAGTTATTTATTTCTACTGGAATGACACGAAGTCTACCTTCTCTTTCTTCTTTCATGACAGTTTCCAAATTTGCCTTTGCAATTGATATGAGCAAAATAGCAAATGCCATAATCAGACCTATGCTTATAATTATTTTTTTCATCGATGGAAGAATGCTTGTTTTAAATTTATAAACCTAATCGGTCCCTTTAACCTCATGTAAGCTATTTGTCCTGCAAAGGCGACATAGTTCAAAACTGTCTTTATTATACTTGTTTTATTTTTTTTAATTCGTAATTCGCAATTATTAATTCGTAATTGATTATAACCATTCGCTACATAATTTTTTGCCCATTTATTTTTTAAAATAAATTTTTTATATATATTGTCTTTATCTACCAATACCTTCATTAAAATCAAATCTACAGCATTCTTTTGATTTTGTTTTAATCGTGGAAGTTCTAATGATGACTCATCTAACCACAAATTAAAACAAAAATCGTTTGGATTTTCCACTTGTCCATATCGTCGATGAGGTATATTCCATATTTTTACATACAATCTCAATTTTAATCGAGTCAACCATAGAGTATTTTTTTTACATATAATAAACAAATCAATATCTTCGTAACATAAGGCATTTTCAGCTGCAGTCGATCCTGTAATACCTATCAATCGGATATCTCTAAATTTTGACAAATGTTTTGTAATGAGTTCTTTTGCCAAGCTAATCTTTTTAGTATTTTCATTACTGCTTGTCACGTTTAATATTATTTTATGTTTAGATACAGTTTTTTTAATTTGACTAAAAGTGTATTTATTAGATGACAGTAATCGAAAAAATAGTTGATTTATACTAAGTTTTGCTCCAAACATGTCCGCATACTCAATTGTTTTTTTGACACTATCTAATATATCCATCACCCTATTTTAATTGATATAATAAGAAATATATCGATATGAATAAAAAATCCACAAGGTATCGCCTTTACGAAATGATTCCTGGTGCTGCAGCTTGGTTTGTTATCTTTTTTCCTATTTGGGGATCTTTTCTCTTTCCCAAGGTCGTCGCTTATTTTGTTATTACTTTTCTTGTTTATTGGTTATACCAGTCGTTTAAATCTGCTATTTTTGCACTCAAAGGTTACTTTTTAATTATTTCATCTCAGAAAACCAATTGGCTTACACAGTTTAATCTTGATTTTCGCTCAAATTGGCTCAAGTATCGCAACATTCAGCACGTAATCATCATTTCGTCTTATCGTGAGCCAAATGATGTCATCGAGATGGCCTTTACTTCACTTGCATCACAAATTGATATTGATCTAAAAAAAATTCACGTTGTTCTGGCTCAAGAAGCTAGGGCAGGGGATGATAACAATCAATTAACCTCCAATTATTTTATAACTAAATACAAATCAACCTTCGGGTCACTAGATATTACCACCCATCCATCAGATACCCCCGGAGAAATTGCAGGAAAACACAGCAACGAAGCGTATGCTGCCAAATATTTCAAACAACACTATATCGACACCGGTAAATACTCAATCAACAATCTTACTCTCACTTCCTGTGACGTTGATACTATTTTTAATCCAAAATATTTTTCCGCCCTTACATATGAATTTGCCAAAAATCCTCAACGATACTACCGTTTTTGGCAATCACCAATATTTTGGCATCACAACATAAATGACGTCCCAGCCCCAACTCGGATCATTGGTACCTTGGGTAACGTAATTCACGTTGCTAATATTCAAGAACCTGATGGTCTATTTTTCAATTATTCCTGTTACTCATCTTCGTATAAGCTCATTGATAGCGCAGGATATTGGGATCCTGATATGATTCCCGAAGATTGGCATATTTTTCTTCAAAGTTTTTTTGCCTCGGGCGGTCGTGCTGCAGTTGAGCCTATATTTTTACCTACTATTGTTGATGCTCCAGATGGTGATAACTATTTTAATGCACTAAAAAATCGATATAACCAATGTCTCCGTCATGCCTGGGGAGCTATTGATATTCCCTATGCTCTCGAACAATCACGTCTACATCCCGAAATTCCACTATTAACTCGTACTCTTCGTATTTTTAAACTATTTCAAACACATTTTATTTGGTCAAGTAATTGGTTTATATTGACTCTTGGCACCTCACTCCCTGTTTTGCTCAATCCAAAATTTTTTAATACTGCACTTGGATACAATTTGCCTCGGATTTCTAATATTATTTTAACCATTTGTCTTTTGCCTCTATTAGTTCTCATTGTCTTAGATTGGAAACTTAGACCCGATAGTCAAAAGAAAGGATTAAAAAATATTTTGCAAAATATTTTTCAATGGCCACTAATGCCTATAGCCACACTTGCTCTGTCAGTTTTGCCAGGACTTCATTCTCATACTCGATTATTGTTTGGACGTCGGCTTGAGTACAAAACAACTGCTAAAAAAAGTATTCAAAATTAGTTTCTTTTAATCAATCATGAGACTACCTATAAAACCACTCAAACAGCAAGAATCACAAGAATGCTCGATGACCTGTTTGCAAATGATTTTAAAATATTATGGCGTGGACATTACTATTAAAGATATTAACGAGTCGATTTGGAAGGCAACTAATGGCAGTTCCTACAATACTGAAGTAGCTAGATTTGCTCGATTAAAGGGACTAGTAGTCGATTGTTTTGGGTATCATCTGTCGATAGTTGACCCAAAAGACAGTAAACTTTCATCGGAGAAATTAATCAAAAAACTAAAAAATCAAATAATTGGTCATGACCTTACTCCACTTGTTGATAGTTTAATTTTAGCCATTAAAAGTGGTGTTAATTATCATATTCTTAAACCAAACTTAGAAATTATTGAAGAATATTTAGAGAAAAACATTCCACTAATTGCTTCGGTTAGTTATACTGCTTTACACAATATTCAAGGAGATGCTTTTGACGGTCATGATATTGTTTTATCTGGTATCGAAAATGGAAAAATTATTTACATTGACCCAGAATTTGCCACAGAAGAACTAATCAACCCCGAAGATTTGATGTTCGCCATAATTTCCCGCCGGGCAATTGCTACCAGTGCCTATTTGATTGCTATTTCAAAATAAAAACCTTATAGTCAAATCTTCAACCCATTGACTTCGGATAAAATTCGGTAGTATTATTAACCATGAATAAAGAAAATAAATTACCTGACAATCAAATTGTTTTTTACCAAACACCCGACGGATCGGTAAATGTTGAAGTAATGTATACCGAAGAAAATCTTTGGTTAAGTCAAAAATTAATGGCAAATTTGTTTGAAACGACAGTTGCCAATATTAATATCCACCTTAAAAATATATTTCAAACTGAAGAGGTTATTCAAAATTCAGTTATTAAAGATTTCTTAATAACTGCCGATGATGGTAAACAATATAAAACCAAACATTATTCGATTGAAGCCATAATTGCTGTTGGTTACCGAGTTAACTCTCAAAGAGGTACAGAATTTCGCCAATGGGCAACATCAATACTAAGAAGTTATATCCAAAAAGGTTTTGCTCTCGACGACTATCGTTTTAAATTTGGAACTCGTTTTAGCACTCGTTATTTTGATGACTTATACGAGGAAATAAAAGATATTCGTAGCAGCGAACGAATGGTATATCAAAAAATAACCGATATTTACGCAACTTCAATTGACTATTCGCCAAACGCCTTCGAAAGTAAACAATTTTTTGCCACGGTTCAAAACAAATTACATTTTGCTATTACTGGCCAAACTGCGGCCGAAATAATATACCAAAGAGTTAGTTTTAAAAAAGACAAATTAGGTCTAACTTCATGGCGCAAGTCACCGAGTGGCAAAATTATGCCCAGTGATGTAGTAATCGCCAAAAATTATTTAAATATAAAAGAAATAAAACATCTAAATCTAATTGTAAATATGTATTTAGACTATGCCGAATTACAGGCAATCAAGCAAAGAATTATGAAAATGTCTGATTGGATTGATAAACTAAATGCTTTTTTGAAATTTAATGAACACGATATTTTAAATAATGCAGGCAAAGTCAGTCATGAGGTGGCGGAAGCTTTAGCCTTGGGTGAATATGAAAAGTACAGAAAAATTCAAGACAAAAATTATGTTTCCGATTTTGACAGAGAAGTAAAAAAGCTTTTAGATAAAAAACCTAAACTAGTATAAAATATAATCATGTTGTGGTTATCAACTATTCTTTTTTTTATATTACGATTGCCGTCACTGTTTGAACCTTATTGGTATGGTGACGAAGGAGTCTATCTTGTTTTAGGTCAGGCTATCAGACATGGTTTAGTTCTATATTCCCAAATCCATGACAATAAACCTCCCGCAATTTATTTTCTAGCTGCGGCAACTCAAACAGTCTTTGGTTTTAGGTTATTACTGTTGTTGTGGATGATTCCTACCTGTTATTATTTTTATAAGCTTGCTTTACGGTATTTAAGTATAAAAAGTTCTCAAATCGCCCTCCTAATTTTTGTCGTCTTAACTTCAATTCCTGTTATTGAAGGTCACATCGCCAACGCTGAAATTTTTATGCTTTTACCCACTATTTTAGGTTTTTTGTTATTTGATAAACATCTTTTTTGGTCAGGATTATGTCTAGGTATCGCTTTTTTGTTTAAGGTTCCAGTTGCTATCGAGTTTTTCTTTTTATTATGTTTTGCTTTTGTTGTTCTCAAAAAATACAAAAACATATTGTCTTTGTTTGTGTTTGGAATTGCTTTTATTCTTCCAACCATAATTACCGGAATATATTATCAAATAAATGGTGCTTTGATGCCATATTTAGCTGCCGCATTATTTCAAAACTTAGGGTATCTTTCGTCGTGGTCTACTGGAACCCAACAATCAAGTCCAACATCATCAGGGCTTCCTTTGAGGATATTTATGATGATCCTTTCTTGGTTGTTTTTTTATTTTCAACTAAAAAAGAAATATATTAGTGAACATTTGTTTTTTATTTCATCATGGTTTACTGCCTGTCTTTTTGGAGTGTTACTATCAACCAGACCGTACCCTCACTATTTAATTCAAATTGTCCCACCATTAATTTTGATTATTTTAGCCGACAAAAAATATTGGTTTAATAAAATTATTCTAGTTGGAATATTAATATATTCTCTTTTGCACTATAAATTCTATTTTTACGCTACTTTTTCTTATTACAAAAATTTTATTTTATATTCGATAAACAAAGAAAGTACTCTCCAGTATCGCCAATATTTCGGACAAAATGTCAACTATTTTTATCAAATCAGTGATTATATTGATCAAAAAAGCCATCCCGAAGACAAAATTTTTATATGGTCTGATGATCCATATATTTATCCTTTGTCAAACCGATTACCTTCTACCAAATATGTAACGGCTTACCATATTCTTGATTTTAATGGATACGATCAAACCATAAATCAATTAAAGAAGAATCTCCCCAAAATTATCATTTACAATCAATCAATGAACCGACCTTTTTCAAATTTGGATCAATTTATTAATAAATACTATTTTCTTGACGAACAAATTGGTCCATATTATTTATTTTTTAAATTACGTTGAACTTCAAAAATTTTCCATTATTTTTGTCTTCACTCGGAAAATTTTGGCAAAACAGAGTGTATTCTTTATTTTTTCGGTGGAATCTAACCTTAATAATTTTTCAATCAATATATCTCTTTTGGCGTTATCCCAACCTTCCAGCTCAAGTGCCAATGTACTTTTCACAGCCATGGGGTGAATCATGGTTAGCCTCAACTACATTAATATTTATTTTCCCTGTGTTTTCATTATTGGTCGTTTTGATCAATAGCACCATTGCCCTGTTAATACATCGTCAACAGCCACTTTTGGCCAGGTTATTACTTGCTTTTTCATTGGTATTTTCCATATTTTCATCCGTTTCACTTTATCAAATTATAAACTTGGTTATATAATCATGTTGGCTTTTATTACTTCTTTTTTGATAGTTTACCTAAGTTTGCCTTTTGTTATTAAACTATTTTATAAATTAAATTTAGTTGAAAGTCGTACCAAAAAATCTCAACAGGAAAAAAACTATACTGCCACTTCACCTGTTCCAAGAGGCGCCGGTATTTCACTGTTTTTAGGTATATTTGTTGCCTGTCTTATTTTTCTCCCTTTTGATAAACATCTAATTGGAATATTTTTAGCTGCTTTGTTTATATTAATTATCGGTGTTTGGGATGATATTGTTGATATTAGTCCTATTCTTCGTCTTGTTTCCAATATTATTTCGGCTCTAATTGTCGTTGCTTCTGGTATTGGTATTGCCTATCTTTCTAATCCTTTTGGCGGAGTGATCGACTTATCTTTTTTGCAATATACTTTTTCTCTTTTTGGAACAACTCATTCGATTTGGATATTGTCCGATATTTTGGCAATTGTATGGATAACATGGTGTCTAAATATTGTCGGCTGGTCATCTGGCGTCGACGGACAATTACCAGGTTTTGTTTCAATTTCAGCCTTCTTTATTTCACTTCTAGCACTAAAATTTTCAAGCGATGTTACTCAATGGCCAGTATTTATATTGGGCATGACGGTTTCCGGAGCATATCTTGGTTTCCTCCCGTATAATTTTTACCCACAAAAAATTATGCCAGGTTACAGTGGTAAATCACTTGCAGGATTTTTTCTTGCCATCCTTTCTATCCTTTCTGGTGCCAAATTGGCGACACTATTTTTTTTGATTGGTATTCCCATGCTTGATGCAGTCGTTGTCATTATTGGTCGAATTATAAACAAAAAATCACCGTTTTCGTCTAGCAACACCCATCTTCACCATATATTATTGTCCCGAGGTTGGGGACGCCGTCGTATTGCCATTTTTTATTGGACTTTAACCCTAATTATGGGCATAATTTCCCTATATTTAAACAGTCAGCAAAAATTTTACTTCTTTCTTGGGCTTGTTTTTGTCTTCACCGCCCTCACCCTAAAATATTTCAAAAGAATTTAATTTATCAATATATATCCTTTTCCTCGTTTAGTAAAAATCATCTCTTTGTTTATTCCACTTTCTCTAACTTTTTTTCTCAAATTCTCAATTACTTTAGCCATTGCTTCCAATGAAAATTTGTCGTCAACTTTATCTTGCCACAAAGCATTTGCCACTTGGTCAAAACTGACTATTTCACCCGCATTATTTTGCAATAGTTCCCAAACTTTTTCTTCTTGTATTGTCAGACTATTTAACTTCGGCAAAATCAATTTTTTATAAAACCCCAGTTTTTCCAAATACTTATTACTGTCAGTGGTAAGTTTTACAGAATTATTAAATTTTTCCGCACCAAACAAATATTCCACCACCGCATTTCTTTTGTGCCACACCATATTTCCAATTTCAGCCTTATCTTTATTAATCAGTAATAGTTTCATCATGGTGAATGTTTTTTCAAAATCTTCTTTGTTATTTCCTTTTCTTTGGGTCATTATGTTTTGGTAATAACTACCCCTGGTTCCATATTCAGTTTCCAGTAGTTCAATTGTTATTCCTTCATGTGTAATTGTTCTGGAACTTTTTGGTTCAACCTTACTTTTTATTTCATCAATTGCCTCTTTGGGAAATTCATCACCCAAATTTATTGATTTGCTATTTGTTATCAATCTCCAAAATTTATTTGAATAATTTAGATCAGGAAAATAAACCGATTTTTTGTGTTTATCAAAATAGGGGAGTACATAATAACCTCCGTCTTGAAAATATCCTAGCGTTATATCTTTTGCTAAAAAACAAATATAGTCTGCCTCTGTCATGGGTAATTATACTACAGGATACTATTTTCCTCAACAAAAACTCAAGAAATTAATAATTTAATCCAATAATATACTTGAGATGACAATAAAGGACAATGATGAAAATAATATACTGCCCGGTATGAGTATAACAATTGGACTCGGTACTTCGGGCACATTACCAGAATATGATCTGGTTCTGCGAGGGTTCGTTTCCTTTTATCATCGATTTATGGCAGATTACTCAATTATGGACTTGGTTGAAGGCACTGGTCTCGGCAGTGACATTGTGACAAGAGTAGATTTTCAAGGTCCACCTCAAAAAGGGGTAGGTGTAATTTCTTTTTCAAACGCAGTAATTCATATTAGAAACTCTGTTGATATTGCTGGTCCAGTCTATGGTACTGTTGATATCTGGTAACTCAACAAAAACTCAAGAAACAACTATTAACACTTGTTATTATTCCGGTACCTTATATATTATTAAAACAAAATATGTCAAATGATAGACTTAAATTTGTTAGAACGAACTCAACCGAAGGTTTTTTTACCGGCGAAGTAAATGGTAGAAGAGTTTTAGTTCCAGTAACTGATAATATGCCTCTAGATGCAGAAGGTATGAAGGCTATTGTTGGCGAAGAAACTCAAGTTCAAGAAAATATAAGAAATGGATTAACTGTCGAAGGCAAACAAAAAAAACCTGCTACATGGAATTTATCTCAAATATCAGATCCTGAGGGTAGAACTCAAATATTTCCCTAAATTTTCTCCACAAACTTTGTTGACACCCAACCTTGTTTTTCACGGACGATGATATGTGTCCAATCACCCATTGATCCCACCGAATCATAAGTTTCACCAACATTTACTTTGTCTATTTCTACTCCAGTTGCACTAGGATTATCACGTACTCGTAACCACCCTGTGTCAGTTGTTTTAATTTTAATCATGTTGCTAGAATCCACCGGGCTTTGCGCAGGGGTAGGTGTTACAACCACTACTTTTTCTTCCTTTGCCATCATCGCCTCAAGCACTATCTGGTGGCCTTCCACCGGTCGTATTCCCAAATTTATACTGTTATATCCAGGCATCGATATTTTGACCTCTTTGTCACCTTCACCCAAATTTGAAATAAACAAAGGTGTCAGGCCTCGATTCTCACCACCAATTAATACTGTTGCTCGAGCCGGTGAACTAGATATTATAATGCTACTGTCACTACCCGTTGATTTTTCCATCGATAATATATAACCACCCGAATAATCATCGTTTTTACCAAACGTCCAGTTGATTACAGTGCTAATATTTTTTTTTAGTTCCAATTGTTTTTCCCAGTAGCCAATACCTTCCTGCCCAACTTTTACATTGATTAGTCCCGCTTTTAAAGACCGATTTTTATATGGACTCATGCCAGCTTCTTTTCCGTCTAGTTTTACTTTTGTTGAAGGCTGTGTGTTAATTTCGATTCCCGAAATATCATTTGATTCACATCCACTCAAAACCAATGAAGCGCTTATAATAATAAGTGCTGTGAAAAAAATATTTATATACTTTGTTTTTGTCATTATACTGTCTCTATTATATTTTATTTCTCACCCAAAACCGACAACTGAATTAAAATATGTTCCACGTATCGTTCCCACACCCACAAGTATCCCTGTTGTTTCAATAGGACTAGTCGGTGATTTGGGTTTAGGTCGCTTTATAACTAGCACTGCGAGGTCAAAAAATGATTATAACTACAGTTTTTCTAGTATTTCTTCTTGGTTGGGTCAAAATGACTTTACCCTGGCCAATCTTGAAAGTCCAATTATAAAAAATTGCCCACAGGGTTTAACCGGTACTTTTACATTTTGTGGAGATGACAAATTTATTCCCGTTTTGGAAAAATATAATTTTGTATTAAACTTAAATAACAATCATATCCTAAACTACGGACAAACCGGTCTAAATCAAACACAAACTTTACTCAACAATATACCTAATTTTTATGACAATTTTTTAACAAAAACTATTAATGGTGTTTCTTTTGGATTTTTAGGTTTTGACTATATAACTTATCCCACTTTAGATAAAAACGAAATTTTAAATAAAATAAAACAATACAATTTTCGTGTTGATTATTTAATAATTTCTATCCATTGGGGTAATGAGTATTTACCCAAAGCCGAAGCATGGCGGGTAACTTTGGCTCACGATATGGTTGATGCTGGCGCAGATATTATCCACGGACACCATCCTCATGTCTGGCAAGATTATGAAGTTTATCAAGACAAACTAATTTTTTATTCTTTTGGTAATTTTATTTTTGACCAAAGCTGGTCATGGGAAACTTCTCACTCTCAAATCGCCATCGTTACATTGTCAAAAAACAAAATTGATAATATTAGGCTAAGTCCCATTGAAATAAAAAATAATTCCAAACCACAACTTACAGACAACTAGGTTGATACAGTTTTTTTTCATTTAAATCTACAATTCCATTCCATGTAAAAAATTGTTGTGAAAATGGTCGAATTCTTTGACTTTTGCATCCGTCAATACTTTTTACTTGAGAGTTTGCGTCAATTATAATAACCGCCAACAAACTAATTATAAGTACTGTAATTATTGACCACCATTTGACATCGATATCCATATTTTATTTTAACGTTTACTCGCCACAATTGCCATAAATAGAGGTATCTCATTTCTTGCCTTATCTTCGATTTCAGCCTTAATACCCGTAGATTTTTTTGGTGACACCCATTCTTCAATTTTTTCAATTACAAAGCCATTATCAAATAATATTTCACTATAAAATGATAGTGGATAGTGGTAACTATAACTAAGTTCATTGTTTTTTTTGTCAAAAGGACTGCTTTCAATTGGAATTTCAAGCGGAGTCATATAATTGTCAATAATTCTAAATTGACGGTCGTCTTTAACCATCCAGTCACCGTGCTTGGGAATACGAAACGCGGGGTGGTTTAAAACAATTACTATTTTGCCTCCGAAATTTAATATTTCTTTACAATTTCTGATCACTGCAAAAGGTTTTTTCATGTTTTGCAATGCCAAAATTATAGCTATTTTATCGGCTCTTTGGTTTAAAATTGAGTGAGTGGCATCAATTGTGGTGTATCTGTGTTTCAAATTTTTGTCCAAGCTAATAGCTGTCTTAATCATTTCACTTGACACATCAAATCCAGCATATTCAATATCGTTTGGTATTGTTCTCGCCAACACACCTTGTCCGCATCCCAGATCAATTAATTTTTCTCCCGATTTTAAGTTTAAAAGTCTCAATACATTAGGTAAAATTACTTCACGGTGATAAAAATGACCAGAATCACCTACAATTTTTTTATACCATGGAGCTACCTTTTGCCATGAAGTATTAGTTTTCGGAAATTCTTTTTGCAACATCTTCCCAGTTTACCAAATTCCACCACTTTTCTATATAGCTCTTTCTATCATTCAAATAATCCAAATAATAAGCATGTTCCCACACATCTAACACCAAAACGGGTTTAGCCCCATTTAAACCCAATAAATTATGTTTTTCCAATTGACCAATGGCCAATCCTGCTTCCGTTTTCCATAAAACTGCCCATCCTGACCCTTCAACTGTCAACGCGGCAGCACTAAATTCTGTTTTAAATGTTTCCCAGTCATCAAACATTCCTTCGGGCGGTAAGTTGTTTTCTTGAGGTGATCGCATGTTCTCCCAAAAAATCTCGTGCATAATTGCACCATTATAATTAAAACTGCTTACTTTTCCCGCGTCCAACAAATTATTAAAGTTGTTAACATATCCTGCATAATGCTTGTCATGGTGGAGTTCCATAATTTGTTTAGAAATTACTGGTTCCAGTGCTTCGTAATTATATTTTAGTGGTTTGATAGTTAGTTTGTTCATCATATTACTATCATTTTAGTAGTAGTTCACACCTTTGTCAATAGTGATAATATATACATATATGAAATTAATAATCATTCTTGTTTTATTTTTAATTGTCACCCCTTTTATTTTTTTTCAGTATTTTTTAAATTCAGGTCCGCGTGATTTAGGGGTCAAATATACCAGCCAAAACTATACCGATGCACATCAAAAAATGGGGGTCGAAGTTAGCAAAATCGAGTCAGCTACTTCACCCAAAGACAGTTTAGTTTACACAGGAAAAAAGGAAATAAATATTTCTCTTGATTCAGCCGAAATCACCGCCTATTTAAACGCCGAAAACTGGCAATATGCACCACTGTCCAACATTCAAATCAAAGTTAACTCTGATGGAACAGCGCAGGCCACTGGTGTTATAAATTTGAACAATGTTTTACCGTTTATTTCTATGACTACGCCAGTTGACGAGGTCAACAAAGCCATTGCCAAATTCAAAATTACCAACAACCCTCCCTTTTATGCCAGCGGCAAAGTTACTGTTACCAACAACCAAGTTATGTTTAATGTTAACTCTCTTGAAATTGGTAAAATCCCTGTTCCAGCAAACTACGTTTCTGAAAACTTAAATTCGTTAAACAAATTTGCCACCGATCGGTTAAATGCTGTTCCAAATTTATCAGTTCGATCACTAACCCTTGCCGACGGCAAGGCAAATCTCGACGCTACGGTTCCAGAAAAGGTTTTAAAATTAGTAAAGTAAATGAAAAAAATAATTCCACTTTTTATCATTGCTATTAGTTTTATTGTCGCTATTTTTGCCAAACCGTACATGCCGCCAATGATGGCCAGTCATTGGGGGATAAACAGTGAAGTCAACGGTTATATGGAGAAAAATTTTGGATTGTTTTTTATGCCTGTTTTATCAATATCTATATATTTTCTTTTTCTTTTTTTACCAAAAATTGATCCTTACAAAAATAATTTTTCTCAATTCAAAAATTATTATGATAATTTTATTATCGTTATTTTTGGGTTTTTGTTTTATGTTTATCTTTTAACTATTTTTTGGAATTTAGGCTATAACTTTAATTTGGTTCAGTTTTTGACACCGGCATTTTCTCTGCTATTTTATTTTACTGGAGTACTGACTCAACATACCAAAATGAATTGGTTTGTCGGTATTCGTACTCCATGGACTATGAGTAATCCCATAGTATGGCAAAAAACTCACGCCATCGGCGGAAAACTATTTAAGCTAGTTGGTTTTATTTCTCTCTTTGGAATTATTTTTCCAAATCTTACTTTTTATTTACTATTTGTCCCGATTATTATTACCGTAATTTTTGTCTTCGGATATTCATATGTCCAGTATTTGCGATATAATCAGGAGTGATCATTATCAAAAGTCCAAAGCAAATTGAGGGGATTCGTGCCTCATCAAAATTAGCTGCACAAAGCTTAATACATGTCTCAAAATTTATAAAACCTGGGATAAGTACTGAGGAATTAAACACTATTGCACATAATTATATTGTTAGTCACAACGCTATTCCTGCACCATTAAACTATAGTGGTTTCCCCAAAAGTATTTGTACTTCTGTCAACAATGTTGTTTGCCATGGTATCCCTTCAACTAAAGATATTTTAAAAAATGGCGACATTATTAACATCGATATTACAACTATTTTAAACGGATTTTACGGCGATACGTCGGCAATGTATCCAGTAGGCACAATTTCTCCATCGGCCAAAAAATTAATAGACAAAACCCATGAGTCAATGATGTTGGCAATAAATTCACTCAAACCAGGACTCATGTTAAATGACTGTGTGGGTAAAAAAATAGAAAAATTTTTAAAGCCATTTGGATTTTCACCTATTCGAGATTTGGGTGGACATGGAGTGGGGATTCAATTTCACGAAGATCCATTTGTTTATCATTTTGATACAAATCGAGAAAATGTAAAACTAAAACCCGGTATGATTTTTACTGTCGAACCTATGGTTAATGCTTCTTTAAACTGGCATGTTGATTTTGACAAGTCGGACGGTTGGACTGTTCGCACTGCTGACGGCGCACTTTCCGCTCAATTTGAACACACTGTTTTAATCACCACTACAGGTTGTGAAATTTTGACACAATTATGATCCTACTTGACGGCAAAACATTATCAGAAAAAATACTTTCCAATCTTTCTTTAGAAATTAGTAATTTGAAACCTGCCTCGCCGGCAGGCGGGTTAGATATTTCTCTCGACATTATTATCGTCGGCACTGACCCTTCTTCCCAAAAATATGTTTCTTTAAAGCAGCAAAAGGCTTCCGAAATTGGAATCGGTGGACAAATACACCATTTGCCTGAAACTATTTCCGAATCAGAACTTATAAAATACGTTAATCATTTAAATAATAATCCCTCTGTTACCGGGTTTTTTATTCAACTTCCTCTTCCAAAAAATATTCACAAAAATATTGTTTTAAACTCTATTAGCCCATCAAAAGATGCCGATGGATTGTCAAACAATTCGGAAATTACCCCCGCAGTTGTTCGGGGAATTATTACTTTATTAGATGAATATAAATTAAGTTTTGTTAACAAAAATGTTGTCATTATTAATGACAGTCAGCTAATCGGTCAACCCCTAAAAAAGATATTTGAAAACCGTCATTCAATTGTTTCTTTGTGTAATGATCAAACAAAAAATATTGGTGAAATTACCAAAACTGCTGATTTATTAATCAGTGCTACTGGAGTCAAAAACATTGTTACTGTGGATATGGTCAAAGAGGGTGCTGTGATTGTCGATGCTGCTACCGGTGACATTGATTATGACAGTGTTTCAACAATTGCGTCATATATTACCCCTACTACTGGCGGTGTTGGCCCCATGACCGTCGCCTCATTGTTGCAAAATGTCGTCGATTTGGCAAATCGTTAAATTTGTGGACCTCTTCTGTACACTGCCGCCCAAGGAGTGTAATTCGTTACATACGTTTTTTGATGCAGAATTTCCCCATCTTTGGTTACTTTCCAATCAAATGAAGTTTTTAAGCCCGGCACTCTACTCTCATCTTTAACCACTTTTCCTGGTGCCAATGTTGGATCATCAACCCACACATCAGGTGGAGCCGGAGTTGCGTCCCATTGTTTGTAGTTACTTATTTCTACTTTTCGCCCATCTTTGGTTCCGTAAATTTCATACGCCAAAGTTTTTTTGATTCCATCATAAAAACTTTGTATCAATATATAACTTCCCGTATCATTGACAAATTTTAAATCAGGATTGGGGATAAATACTGTTGCATCAAAACCAGGCTTACTATCTTCTTCATAGTAACTTACACGGTATGCATGGCCTTTTCGATCTGTTATATTTAATCCCGCATCAAGCATTGCTCTGTACAAAGTCGTCGAAACTTGGCAAATCCCACCTCCAACATCTAGGACTGTTTTACCTTTATTAATTACATAAGCTTGTTTAAAACCGTTATCCAATGATACTTCACCCAAATTTTTTATAAACGAAAAAGTTTCACCTGGTGCCACCAAAATTCGGTTGATAATTTCCGAACCCTTTTGTACATTAAAATTTCGAATATCACTACTATGTCTAAAACTAGAAGTCCCTCGTCCAATTAATTCTTTTATTCCCAAATCATTAACTTCGTTTGTTTTTATTTTTGCCTGAGTTTTAATCAAAGGTAGTTCATATTTTATTTGAGTATCTTCATTTGTCATCCACATTGACAAATTTTGACAAATATCGTCAACCATTTTTTTCTCGTCAACTATATAACCATCTTTTGACGATTCAAATTGCAGTACCTTTCCATTTTCAAATTGAAACTTCGCATCTCGTGGATCTTGTTTAATGCTTTTATTAAAATTTGATACATATTGATCAAGTTTCTCGGTTTTACAGCTATTTCCAAATCCAATCCACGAAATTACCGTTTCTGGCTGTACTATTTCAGATCCTGATTCCCAATTTAGTATCATTTCTTTTATCAGCGCTTTTGACGCTATATCTAACGCCTTTTGTTTTTCATCCTCAGTAGGCAACAAACCTACCTTATTTATTGGAATTTGGGTATTACTATCAACAGAATATGTTTTTAATAAACTAATAATTTGCATGGCAAGTTGGTTTTTATCGACTTCAGCTCCGATTTCACCATTTACAATTTTGACCCGACCCTTATCGTTTACAATTTCTGTAGGTATAAATGGTTTGTCTATTTGTTCCGCAATACCAACTATTTGTTCACCTAATTGATTTTTATCCCAGTCAACTTCCAATTCAAAATCTTTTTTTCCAAAATATGCTGATATGTAGTTAGAAATACCCTGGTTTAATCGTCTATAAAGTAAATTTGAAACCATCTCTTCGTTGTTTATTTTTGCCGATATACTACTAATTTTTATTTCAAAAGTTCGGTCATCAGACACCAACTTAATACTATTATCAAAATTAAAGTCTTTATTTAATTTTTCAACTATTTCTTTTTTATTTAGTGTTGAATAGTTTTTACCCAAAATAGTTGTTTCACGTCCACTTTTTCCAAACGCAAATATCAATGGTGATACAAAAACAATACCCAACAATCCAATTATTAAAAAAAATGTAGATATTTTTTTCATAATTTTTTATCCATAGCATCGTTAGCAAGGCTATCAGCTGCACTATTTAATTCCCTTCTTATTGCATTAAATTTAATCTTAGATTTTATTTCTAAAACAAACTCACGTGCTTGTTTGTTCAAATTTTTCAAATTATCAGCTTTTACTTTATATAATCCTTGCATTTGCTTAATCATCAATTCCGAATCAGCGTTAAACTCAGCTTCATCAATTGCTAATTCGTTTTCTTTAAGCCAATTTAATCCAAAAATTAAGCCTTCATATTCGGCTTCATTGTTTGTTCTAATACCCAAATACTTTGATGCTTCAAAAATAATTTTTTTGTTTTCATCTATCACTATCACTCCAAATCCAGATATTCCCGGGTTTCCTCGCGACCCACCGTCAGTAAATATTTTAACTTTCATTATTTAGATTAACAATAACCTTCATATTTTACTATAATAATATAGATGGACTACCAAGATATTCAATCACCACTACCTCCACGTCAGTCCGATGATGGAGCAACACCAAAAACGACAGCTCCCACGACTGGTTTTGCTTCTACTACTATTCCCGTAGCCAAAAATACTCCACCATTTGTCATTATTTTGTCGATTATTGGAGTTATTATCGTTTTGATTTTTGTAATTATTAAATTTCTTTTACCTGTATTACAAGGTAAAAGCACCACTGTCGTCACTCTTAACTATTGGGGTTTGTGGGAAGACAAATCAATAATAAGTGGGATCATTTCTGATTTTGAGGCAAAAAATCCAAACATAAAAATCAACTACAAAACGCAACAAAAAAATGATTATCGAAGCCGACTTTCTGGACGTTTAACCAAAGATCCTGACACCGAAGAAGTACCTGATATTTTTCGTATTCATTCCTCGTGGTTACCCATGTTTACTGGTATGCTGGCACCTGTACCTGAAGCATCCTCCAAAACCATTGGGCTTGATACTGATTTTTACCCAGTTTTTAAAAATGACTTAAAACTATCAGGCAAATATCAAGCAGTGCCGCTAATGTATGACGGTTTATCACTTTTTTATAATCAAGATCTACTCGAAAAGTCACAAGCAGTTTTACCCAAAACATGGTGGGACCTACAAACTACTGCCAGCAAACTAACTGTTCGTGATGAAAATGGGCGTCTAAAAATAGCCGGTGTCGCTATGGGATTAACTGACAACGTCGATCATTGGAATGATATATTAGGTATTCTTTTAAAACAAAATGGAGCCGATTTGTTAGTCACCACCCAAGATAATAATGACAAAATTCGCGATGTAATTTCATATTACGCTAATTTTAAGACCCAATATAAAACGTGGGATGAAACAATGCCACCATCAACCCAAGCATTCGCCGAAGGCAAACTTGTCTTTTATTTTGCTCCCTCATGGCGTATTTTTAATATCGAAGAAATGAATCCTACGCTTAAATTTGCGATTACTACAATCCCACAACTAGCTACATTGCAAGATCAGTCAGGTAACTCTGCCACATCAACAGCCAATCTTACCAATATTCATTGGGCGACCTATTGGGCCGAAGCTGTAAATTCTCGCAGCAAACATCAAAAGGAGGCATGGAAATTTATTGAATTTTTGTCATCAGCCGAATCAATGGAAAAAATGTATACTGCTGCTTCACAAACACGTTCTTTTGGTGAAATTTATCCTCGTATTAGTTTGGCAAGCAAATTAGCCACCAACCCCAAAATCAAACCATTTTTATCAGTAGCCACCAATGCTGAGAGTGGATATTTGTCTTCTCGCACTTGGGATGCTGGTTTAAATACTGAGTTATCAAAATATTTTTCAGACGCTGTTAATAGTATTGCTCTCAAAGCATCCGATCCCAAAGATATTGTCACCGATCTTCGTTCCGGTATCGACCAAATTATTCAAAAATATAAACTAAAATGATTATAGTTAATTTCAAAATATATCCAGAATCTTTTGCAGATGGTGCCATAAAGTTGGCCAAAATTTGTCAATCAGTATCTCAAAAAACTGGAATAAAAATAATTCCATCGGTTTCGCCACTTGATTGCTATCGACTTGGTTTACCCTCATTACTTCAACACGTTGACAATGTTACCTCAGGACCATTTTCTGGCTACATTTCAGCTCAACAATCTATAGGTGTTGGTGCTATCGGCACATTATTAAATCATTCGGAGCATCAGTTAAAGCCAGGTACGATTAGTCAAACTCTCAAAAATCTACCATCAGATTTTATTTCAGTGTTATGTATTCAGTCTTTAGGTCAGGCGCTAACATGGGCCAAAAAATTAAAACCAACATATTTTGCTTACGAACCAAAAGAATTAATCGGCAATAAACATCAGTCTGTTGCCACTGTTCACCCCGAAGCGATTACAAATATCGCCCAAGCTTTAGGTAAAATACCACTTTTAGTTGGAGCTGGAATTCATAGTAAATCAGACGTTGTTGCCAGTCTAAAACTGGGTGCCGTCGGAATTTTAGTCGCCAGTGATGTTGTTACCAGTGATGATCCTGAATCACATTTATTAGAATTAGCGCAGGGTTTTAAGGTATAATCAACAGATATGGCATCAATAGACAATCTTTTAGTTTCACTTTTTGTAGATGAAGTAGTTGGTGGATTTATTGTTAACGTTCCACCCGGACATGTTGGTTGTATTTATGATATTTTCCGTGGAGTTATCAAAAATGTTTGGTATCCTGGCATGCATTTTAAAATACCTATCATCCATCGTGTCAAATTGTTTAATGCCCAGTTAATCGAGTACACAATCAGTAAGGATGTTACCGTCAAGGACAATAAGGAAATCATGGGTGATGAAATAATTCACGCTGTTACCTCCGATAACAAATTTGTTGCCGTTGAAGCCACTGTGTTAATAAAATTAGATACCGAAAGATTGCCCGAAATTTGGCAAAATATTGGTGAAAACTTTGTTTCCAAAGTTGTCCGTCCCGTTACTCGTAGTCGTATTCGCAAAGTCATTACCAATCATACTTTAATCAAATCTTTGTCCACCGATCGCAGTTTAATTGAGGACGAGATAAAGGCAGAATTACGTGAATCACTAACTCAACACGGACTTTTTGTTGACAATTTTTACTTATCCTCACTTACTCCTGTTGAAGGTAATATAGGTGAAATAACTGACCTACCTATCATTGAACAAATTCCCCAAAAAACCGCCGAGGAAATCGTCGAAAATCGATTAATTTCCGCTCGCTAAGGTCAACACCCAAATCTTCCTATTTTTCGGTATTATTTTAATTATATTTCTTATTGTATTTCCTGTCGTCCATACATCATCAAAAATAATTATATTTTTAGGGACTTTACCGACAATTTTAAATGCATCTTTTATATTATTATTTCGCTCTATCTTGTTGCTAACTGCCTGATGTCTAGTATTAGCTTTTCTTAAAATTAATTTATTATCTGTTAAGAAATTAATTTTCTTCCCTACTTCATTGGCAATAATTTCTGCTTGATTAAACCCTCTCCAATTTTCTCGTCTCCAATGCAATGGGACTGGCATAATTACAAATTTATTTTCTTGCCAATATTCCAAAATATTAGGATAGTTTTTCTTTAACTGATCCACAATAATTTGTCCAATCTCAACCTTTGCATCTGATACAAATTCAAATTTTAACAAAGAAATTAGGTCTTTAATTGCTCCGTGGTATTTAAATAATCCAATTCTTCCCTCTATCCTTTTATTTTTATAATCCGTCCCCACAACTCCTGCTTTATCTTTACATTTGTCGCACAAATATTTCCCTAGCTTTTTACATCCCACGCACGATCGTGGAAATATCAAATCTACGATAGCTCCCATTGAAATAAGATACCATTTTTGCTATAATACACCCAAGGAGATGTCGAGAATTGACAGAGCCTGTACTTTAAAAAACTGCAAGCCGACTTTGATCTATGAGTCGTAAAACAAGGTCAAAACAAACATGCTATTAAAAACAGCAAATTTAGTTTAGCTTTCAGTTTCAACCTCCCAGCAATGGGAATGGGAAACAGTTCTGTTCCGTCTTACGTAGCAGCCTGCTAAAATAAACATTGTTTAATCCTCATTTTTGGTGGGCGATTAATCAGTGTAAAAGAATCCAAAATGCTTTTTTACGAATCTCGATTTTTGTAAAAATTAAGAGTGGGGTAATGCCCACACCAATCGACATTTCAACATTTTTCGTTTACTCTAGTTGTTGAAAGTGTAGGATAAAGTAAATTAAGCTTGTAGACGTTTTTTAATTTCGACTTTGGACCTCCGTTCATCACGGAGCATCTCCGCAAATAAAAAATCCGCATTTGCGGATTTTTTTTATTCTGCAAAATTTTCTCGTGCCTTTATCTTTTCCCTCTTTTCATATTTCTTCATCTTTCTTCCCACTCCCACTTCCATTTTAAACCATCTTCCCTTGGTAAAAATAGCAATCGGAATTAACATATATTTTTGATGTCTTAAACTTTGCAGTTTAGCAATTTCTTTTTTGGTTAAAAGCAATTTTCTCTCAGCAGTTTTATCAGCTTCTTTGTTTTGGGAAAATTTATATGGAGTGATAGTCAAATTAAACACTGTTGGCACTCCATTGATGATTTCTACTTTGGATCCGTTAAATTGTGCTCCCGACACTCGCAAGGCTTTGGCGTCAGCCCCAGACAGTGCCATGCCGGCCTCAAATTTTTCCAAAAATGTATAATCACGACTATCTTTATTAGAATATCTCACACCCTATTTTACCTTATATATTTTCTGATCTGTACCCAATACATAAATTTGGTCATTGTTAGTCATTTGAGCCGAAACAATACCTACTTTTTCAAAATTATGTGACGTGACTAGCTTACCTGTAGATTTTTCATATAAACGAACCATTTTTTCCGAAGATATGGCAATTTTTTGACTATCACCAGTTGTTGCAATACCCACAATTTTCTCATTTGTAATTTGAAGTGAAGGTTCCCATTTTTTTGATTTGCCTTTTTCATAGTTTATTACTTGACCTCCTCGACCCACCACCCATATTGTTCCATCAATTGTCATTGCCACAGGTATGTCAATTTTAGTTGATTCTTCAGTTGTCCATTCGGTTATTTTATTATCTATCACTTTGCTTATTTTCCCTTCTTGCCCAAGTAAATACCAACTTTTATTCCAGTTAATTAATTTTGAATAAATTATATCTCCTAAAATAATTTCTTTATTTCCATTTAGATCCCAAAGGTATTTTCCATCATAGACAAATATCTTTTTATTAAAATAAGTTACATCAAACATGTTTGCAATATCAGGTTTAATTTCAAATTTGTTAACATTTTTTGAAATTAAATTTACCTGAATAATTTTTCGGCTATTACTGTCAGTTAAAATTGCTTCATCACCATAAATCACAAACTTGTCATATCGTCTGTTGTCAGTATCGGCAATTTTTGTATCATAAATCTCCACATGTCCCGCCACTTCTGCTGAACCAGTCGTCGCCATTTTTTCATTAATCTGTTTTTCAATCTCATTAGTTTCATTTTCATGTTTTTTATTGCTATTTATTTTTTGAATCATATTCTTTGCTTCGTTCAATATGCTTAAGCTGGTCTCCGGATCAATACTTTTTATTTCGTCAGATTTTGTTATTTTATCTTTAATCTCAGCCGATATTTTTTGATAATCATTTTCCAAAACAGATTCAGTCTTTTTTTGCCAACCAGCAAAAATTATTACAAAAAGTATAAGTAAAACAAAGATACCCATCCATAAATTCCAGTTAATTGTTGATACTGGTAAAATATTTTTTTTATAAAATTCAACCCACAATTCGTTTTCTAGCAATAACTTATCACCATCTTTAATGTTTCCTTTTATTTTTTTATTGGCTTCCGATACTTTTGCTTTTTTACCATCTCGAAGTAAAAATAAACTTTTACCATTGCTGTCAATGGTAATCAGGTCTTTTTCGACATTAATTACCAGGTCACTATTAATTCCAAAAGTTTTTTTATCTTTATCTTCCCAAAAACCTTCCAAACTGGTATTGATTACTTTATATTCCACAATTTATAATACTACAGCCACAACGTTCCCATGACCATCAAAAATATTGCCAATATTAGGTGAACATAAGCCACAAAAGTAACGACTCCGTTAAATTTGTCATTTACATTTTTTGTCATCATCGACACTTGCTTGACTATTACTATTGCAAAAATCAAATACAATCCAGTTCCCACAAAAGCAAATATTTTTTCTAAAATTAAAAAATAATTAGTTAAATCAGGTAACATTATCTCACCCTCCCATCAATGGCTTCCTGTTCTTCTTCTTGGCGCATCATTTGTAAAACTTTAATTACTTTATCGGGACTTGGTACATTTTCAAAACACAGCTCGGGAATTTCTGCCGCTGTTTGAATTCGCACATCACCATAATTAAATATTGTTTGCGAAATTCCTGCCACTCGGGATGAAACGTCTTGAATCATTGAGATTTTTGCTTCAGCAAATTTTTTATCAAGTAGATTATTAAATTCAATATCAACCACTCTTTCATCAGTAATTATATAAACATCAAAATACCATGACAAAAACTTTTCCAATGCAAATGCCAGCGTTACCATATACCAAAATAAAATTCCTAAGAATTGATATCTAAATGCGACTCCATTCCACACAGGGATATATTTTATCAATGATGGAACCATCAACATGAAAAGTGTTGTAATAGTCCATGAAACATTTGTAAACCAATGTGGCCTCATTACCAAAATTATTTCCTCTTCGTCATCCTGCTCTTGAAATTTAAAAAAATGTGGTTTTACCAGCAGTGAGGAAAAAGAATGATTGGTGTGTCCCAAAACATCATATATTTTTTGTCTAAAAGACGCCATCTTTTTATCAATCTCATCTTTTGGAGTTGTACTACGGTTTTTTTGGTTGTTTGGCAATTTTTCAATTTTAGGGATTTCAACAATGATTTTTTCTGCAACAACATCATCCGGTGCTACTAAATCTAAGTCTAAGGATCGTACCATAGTCTATTCTAACATTTTATTATTTGTCATCAAATCAGCAATATCAACTGCTACCGTTTTTGCCACCCTTCTTTTTCCAATATGAAAAAATAATTGTTTTAAATTCGGTTGATGACTATTAATCATTTCCTGAACTTTGTAGGCCATAAAATTGCAATTATAACTTCCCATATTTTCTCCAACAGAAAACTTATCAGTATCAACAATATCCATTTCCGGCATTGATAACTCGAGACAATATGGTGACAGGGGGTTGATCGATTTTTCTCCAAACCGATTATGGGCGATTGTCTCCATTCTGATTTTATAAATATTTCCCGAGAAATCTCCCAATCCTACAATCAAATCATAGTTACTCCCTTTTATGTTTTTATCAAAAAATCTTTGGGGTGAAAAATAAACTATCTGATAATTAATATTATCTTTACCTAAAATTTTTTCTAATTCTGCCAAAACTCGTCTACTTATATTCGTTCCCCATTGATTAGAAAACGCATACACCAAAATCATTATTTTACAGCAACAAATAGGACTGGACTTTCATAATAAATTCCACTCGCGATGGTTTCATCACCAATTCTTCTAGCATTTTCTGCTGTCGCGACTCCTTCACCAATAGAATACTTGCATGCAGAAAATCCCGCGGCATTTGCTATTAGTTCACTTACTACTGGTAATGCTCTTGCCCCATAGTCATTACTACCTTCAAATTCTCCCTCATAGTCAACTACTGATGATTCCATCACAACCATCCCTCCATCCTTTAGTATATTAAGCGAGCCTCTTAGTAGATTGTTCAGGTTAACACCATCTTCTCCGTTTGGATCCATCTTCAGAAATTCGCAATATACCACATCGTATCCACCTTCTACTGCCGAGTTATCAAGCATATTTGCATTAATCACAAAATCAGGATTTACTGCAGGATCAATATCAAGGGTCACACACCCCAAGCATTTCCAAAATTCAGTATTATCACCCGAGCCTACCACTAAAATTTTTTTTCCATCAAGACCTCCCCTTTCATGGATTTCTTTATATAAAGCTGTGATGTCTACCTGATCAGCTGCAGTACCCTTGCCGCCTTCTCTTGCTTCTAATAATAATGTTGTTTCATTTTTCATGTTCGTTTATTTCTTCTCAATATTAAACAAACTTGATTTGGCAGTGATGGCACCCGGGGCGCGGAGGGTAAATATATCCTTAAACATTGTCCCATCAAAGCTAAAGTCTCCCTTATCTGTGGACAATCTTACTGTTTGCGTATATCCACCCGTCGAATAATCAACCGATATTGAATTGATCGACGATATTGGTCCGCCTTTATCCGCCACCTGTCTTTTTAATTCATCTTTTGACCACGCATTACTATCACACGAACCAATACAATTATTAATTTGTGACAAATGACTTGAATCATTAGTTTTCGAATTATACAAAATTGCGTTAACGATATCGGCAAATTCTTCCAAATTTAACCAGGGGCTACTACGCCCATAAGCATTGTTGCTTCTACTTTTATACCAGCCTTTGTAATACCACGATGACCCCGCAATTTTTTCATAAGCATCATTGGGCCAACAACCTTGATTACCACATTTTGTATCCCACACCTGAGGAGTACTATGATCAGCCGATGTATAGGCCATAATTGCACCACCAGATGTTGAGGCATACATCGTCGAAAATACTTTTCCCGTTTTATTACTTTTTACCACCATTCCTTTGGTATCCTCCACTGCCTGTTTCCATCGACCAGGGGAGTTATACCTCGATTTGCTGTACACCTGACATGCTTCCGTCACACAAATTGTCCCAGACAAATTATTTGTTGAATTGATGGCATAAGTCCTTGCGGCTATTGCCTGTGCTTTTAAAGCTTCATATCCACCATTATCCCCCCAACTTGCTGGCATTTCAGCAATTCCTATTAAATAATTATTTTCAAACGGCAATGTTCCTATTGAAGTTTTAATAGAATCAGGAGAATCCATTTTTTCCACTTTTATGTCACCGTAATAAGCTTTTAAAATTGTTTCATATCCCTGACCAGATTTTGCTCGACCATATGCCCCGTATTGGCTCATACCTTTTCTATGAGGTGCTCCAAAAGAAAATGCCGCAAAAGCGGGACTAAATCCAGGTTTAAAATCAGCCCTAGATGCTGGATCATCAGATGATGATACATCGCCAACCGAAGTATTAAACATTGCCGTTTTTTCAGCTATTAATTGCTGTTGTTTTTGACTCAATACCTGTTTGTACGCCTCTGCCTTTTTTAACTCTCCTGCCAGGAATCCAAATCGGCTTTCCATATCTTTTTTGATCACTGCAATTTTATTTTTTTCTACTAGCACTTTTTGTTTGTTTAGTTCCAAACTTTTTAAATCCAAAATATAATTTGTAATTGTATTTTTATCCTGTGATATTACTGATTGAAACCACATATATTGTCGCAATAGTCCACTGGTTTCTTGTGATGATAACAAAATCAACATTGGAGTGTATTTTTTTGAGTTTATGTAATAACGCCTAACTCTTTCACCCATCAACACTCTTTGGACTTCCATATCAGCTTCCTTGTCGACCAGTCTTTTATCCAAAACCTTCATTTGATTTTCTGCATTTACAATCGCCGCTTTGGCGTTGCCAATTTTTTGTTGCAGTGATCCTGATTCTGATTTTAATGGTGCCATTGATTTTTCTATAGCCGAAATTTGTGCGGCAATGTCCGTCAATTCCTCATCAATTGTTTTTCCCCATACTAGTGGCGCAAAACCAATCCATAGTAGCATCACTATTAACCCTATTTTCTTCACTCTCAATTTTATCATTTGCTATACTATTCCAATGGTTTGGATATTTTTTTTATTGTCACTTTTATTTCCAAAGTCAGCTTTTGCTGCCAATCCTTTTTGTGCTGGTAACACTTCAATAGATACTGCTCTAGGTTGTATACCCGTTGAAATTGGTCCTTTTACTACATGGTTGTCAACTTGGATTTTTGGTGTTGCCGGAGGAATTGCTTTTTTAATGATGGTTTATGGTTTTTTCCTCATGGCTACTAGTAGTGGCGACCCAAAAGCAGTACAGGGTGCCAAAGAAACTATCACCTCGGCCATTCAAGGGTTATTGGTTTCAATTTTTGGAGTTTTTATTTTACGACTCATAGCTTTAAATATTTTACAAATTCCCGGATTATAGTATATGGGCCCAACATTTTCTTCCTTAACTTCCTCCGATCCAATTGTGACAAAATTTGGTGGTGCTGGTACCGGTGGTGTTGGAATGATATTAACTGCATTATTGCCGTATATTTATGTTGCCGCTGGTTTACTGCTCCTAGTTACCTTAATTATGGGTGGTATTACCCTTATGACCGCTGCGGGTGATGCGGGTAAAATGAAACAAGGTTATGGTCAAATTACTGCCGCACTTATTGGTTTCGTTATAGTGTTTGTTACCTTTTTCGTCGCCCAAATCCTTGAGCTTATTTTGGGCGTGAAATTCTTATAATACTATTTCCCCATTCTTCTCTGTCTTGTTTGAAACCATTCAATTGCCTGTTCAAATTGATCTGGGGTAAAGTCAGGAAACAAAGTATCTACAAATAATAGTTCCGAATACACTGATTGCCAAGGTAAGTATCCTGACGTTCTTTTTTCTCCACCGGTTCTGACTATCAAATCAGGGTCAGGTGCCCCAGCAGTATCCAAATATGATGAAAATAATTCCTCAGTAATTTCTTTAGATTCAATCTTATTGTCAATAATTTTTTTGACAGCTCTAAGAATTTCATCTCTTCCGCCATAATTAAGGGCAAAAGTTACATTGATTTTATTATTTTTTGATGACATGTTCATCATTTCTATTACCTTAGTTGAAATATCTTTTGGAAATTTATTTACATCACCCAAAATTTTTAGTTTTGCCCCCTTTTGAATAAAACGCATAGCCAAAGTCCCTAACCCTAATCTAAAGACATCAAACAATCCCTTTAGTTCATCTTCATCCCGCTTCCAATTTTCGGTTGAAAACGCCCAAAAAGTTACATATTTAATCCCTAATTCACCACATTTCTCAATCAATGGTTCAATCACTTGCAATGTTGCTTGTTCGTGTCCTTTAATAGGGTCAAGACCACGTGCCTTTGCCCATCGCCTGTTTCCATCCATAATGACAGCAATGTGCTTGGGTAAGTTGTTTTTATCAATCATAGTTTATTAGTCGAGACTACCTATTATAACCCTTAAACGGTGATAATATTACTTTATGAATAAAATTAATCTTATTTATCTTTGGCAATATTTGTGCGTAATATTATCATCTTTATCGATATATTTATTTTGGCAAAATACTATTTTAATTTCCCTAATTTTAATTATATTTTCGATTTTAATTAATTTAAAATCAAAATCTCACGAAATAATATTTTTTATAATTATTTCTATTTTAGCTACAATTATCGAATCTTTTACCATTTCTTCCGGTGCTTGGACCTATTCAAATCAACATTATTTTAATTTTTCTATTTGGTTGCCACTTTACTGGGGCATGGGCGGCATTGCCATGAAAAATACATATTTTATAATATAAAAATATTTTTTAAGTCCCTCTTGTCAAAGAGGGATTTAGGGAGATTGAATTTTTAACAAAAAAAACCCGCCGATGAGGCGGGCTTTTATGCATTTTACAAACTATTTCACTTTTTAGCCAAAAATTGTCAGTACCAGAAAGGTTTTGAGTTGGAACTCAACTTGCGTTGAGAACAAAACCTCAAAGGAGGTGATCCATCCGCACCTTCCAGTACGGATACCTTGTTACGACTTAACCCTCATCGCTGGATTTACCTTAATCCGTCCGAAGACGAACTTTGGGTACCCCCAACTTTGCTGATTTGACGGGCAGTGTGTGCAAGAGGTGAGAACGTATTCACCGCACTCTGCTGATGTGCGATTACTACCAATTCCGGGTTCATGCAGGCGAATTTCAGCCTGCAATCCCAACTGAGGATTGTTTTAGGGATTAGCTCCACCTCGCGGTATTGCAACCCTCTGTACAATCCATTGTAGGATGTGTGTAGCCCTGGACATAGGCATCATGATGACTTGACGTCGTCCCCTCCTTCCTCCCAACAAAATAATGCTGGGCAGTCTCCGGTGACAAAATAACACCGAATAGGGGTTGCGCTCGTTACCTCACTTAAGAGAACAACTCACGTCACGAGCTTACGACAGCCATGCAACAGCTGTATACCACCCTCGAAGGACTTCTACTTTCATAGATATGCAGGTATATTTCAAGCCCAGGTAAGGTTCATCGCTTAGTATCGAATTAAACCACATGCTCCACTGGTTGTGCACCTCCCCGCCAATTCGTTTGAGTTTCGGCCTTGCGGCTATACTCCCCAGGCGGTCTGTTTAACGCGTTAGCTTACATCTCCTCCCCGAAGAGAGAAAATTAACAGACATCGTTTACGGCTAGGACTACTCAGGTCTCTAATCTGATTTGCTTCCCTAGCTTTCGTCTCTCAGCGTCAGTATATACCTAGTTACCCGCCTTCGCGCTTGGTGTTCTTTGTAGTATCCACGGATTTAACCCCTACACTACAAATTCCAGTAACCCCGATATCACTCTAGTCGTTCAGTATCTTACCCCTTTCCTCGATTAAGTCGAGGTCTTTGAAATAAGACTTAAAAAACCGCCTACAGACTCTTTACGCCCAATAATTCCGGATAACGCTTGCAGCCTATGTATTACCGCGACTGCTGGCACATAGTTTGTAGCTGCTTATTCTGACAATCTTCATGATTCTCTAAAAGAAGTTTACATCCCGAGAGACTTCATCCTTCACGCGGTATCGCTGCGTCAGACTTTCGTCCATTGCGCAAAATTCCTAACTGCTGCCACCCGTAGGTGTATGGGCCGTGTCTCAGTCCCATTGTGCCGGACTCTCCGCTAAGAGCCGGTAGCCGTCATAGCCTTGGTGGGCTTTTACCCCGCCAACTAGCTGGTAGCGAATACGCTGCTTTCGAAGTGACTTGCGTCTTTAGTCCGGAGACATTATAGAGTATTACCCCACCTTTCGGTGGGCTATCCTCCGCTTCAAAGTACATTCGTATTTTATACTCACCCGTTTGCCACTAAACTTACCGTCTACACAAAAAAAATAATTTTTTATTTAAAATTTAACTTAAAAATTGATTAAAAATTAAAAATTAAAAATTTTAAATTATGATCTTGGTGTAGACAATAAATTCCGTTCGACTTGCATGTCTTAGGCATACCGCCAGCGTTTATCCTGAGCCACGATCAAACTCTTAGTACAAAAGAAAAAGCAGTTTTTAAAAAAACTACCAAAAAGATTTTTTTGAAATCCTCTCTGGTACTAGCAACCGTGGCTAAAAAGTGAATAGTTTGTTAAAGTGCTGAGTGGTATTCTACTATATTTTTATAGTTTGTGCAGTAGGTAAATAAACTAAAGCTTCATTTTCCGCACTGGTAAATATTGTTTGATGTTTTTGACAGATCTCTACTACTAGTTTTCGATGGTTTTCGTCTAACTCGGAAAATATATCATCCAAAAGTAGTACCGGAGTTTCACCGTATCTTTCCATCAAATAATTAATTTGTGCCAAGCGTATCGCCAAAACAGCCAGTCTTTGTTGCCCTCGACTTCCCCAATTAGCCATATTTTTGTCATTGTTTTCAAAATTGTCACTCCATATTTCAAAATCATCTCGATGTGGTCCATAACGGGTATATCCAGTTCTAATGTCTGTCTTTTCCTCATTTTGCATTCTCTCGGCTGTAATTACTGACGGAAAATACTTAATTGACATCTTTCGAATTTCAGCATCGGTGTGATTGGCAAAGAAATTATTAGTCAAATCAATAAATTCTTTTCTAAACTTATTTATAATATCGGCATTTTTAATCAGTGACTGATTCCAATAAAATAGTTCAGTTGCCTGTGCTTTTCCCTCAAAAATCAAATCCAGCAGCTCATTTCGATGCTTTAGCGCCCTATTGTACTGTGACAAAGCACTCGCATACGTCCATTCCGAGCTAGTAAATATTGCATCCAAAAAATCCCGGCGACGAGTAGGGGAGCCAGACACCAGTCGTATATCTTCCGGGTCAAACAGTACGCACCTAAAATTTCCCAAATACTTTGCCCTAGTTTTATCGACTTTATTAATTAAAAATCGTCTACTATTACCGTTAGTTTCTTCACTTTTTATTAGCTGTGCTTCTAAATCCAAATCACCCACCACTCCTCGTACCGACAAAAATTTTTTATTCCACTCAATCATTTGACCTAAACTGCTAGCCCTAAAACTTTTACCTGATGCCAAAAAATAAATCGCCTCGATTAAATTACTTTTACCTCCTCCGTTTTCTCCCAAAATCAAGTTAATCCCACTCGAAAACTCAACATTTTTCTCCCCATAGCTCCTAAAATTTTGTAAATTTATACTCTTTATATACACAGCCTAGGATAGCAGAAAAAATGGTAATCTATAATATAATATGTCACTAGACTTACCAAACAACCTAACTTCTCATCCACATTCTGAGTTGATGAAAAATGAAGCTACTCGAAAGTTAGATATTTCAGAAATTACACTATCAAATCCCACAGTCAACTCATTGCCTTTCAAACATGTCACTGACGAAACGGGAAGTCATGTTGATTTATCCCCTTTATTGGTTGGTCCACGATTAGGTGAAACTCGTTGGAAACAATTTGCAAACACCAATGTCGATTCTGCATTTAAAGCTTCAAAAACCATGGGTCGCGACTTAGCCTTGTTGTTGGAATGGCAAAGTTCAGGATTAAAAGTGTCAGAAGACGGAACAATTATTGAAGATAAATCAAAAAAATATGAATGGGAGGGTGTTGATATAAAAGGTGGTGGTCAAACTTCGATTGGCGAAACAGATCATCAACCAACATGGAGGAATCTTAGTATGGTGGGGTTGAGTCAAAATAGACGACAAAGGTTAGGTGTTTTTAATAAAAGAGATAATCTAGATTTAGGCGAAAGTGGTCAAGGTGATTTACGGGGTGGATGTAATTTGGTTGACGTAACCCAAGAATTCAATGACAGTTTAAGGTTTTTTATGATGGGGGCTCGTGTCTCTATGCCACTATTTGTCGGTAAAATAGGTCAAAATGATGAAGCATGGGGGGGGCGGATTAAACAGGGTGCAGAACTAGGAATTATTGCACGTGCGTATAGGAGTCCTTTTACTTGGGCAGATTTAGTTAGTGTACCTATAGATAGGCCCGATGAAACATTTTCGGTTCTACATCATGCAATGACAAATTTGCGCGATGAGGGGTTATTAATAAGTACTGAATTTGATCGTGTTATGAATGTTCCCGACAACATAACAAAAGGTCAAGAGGTTAGTAGATCATATTTACTTACTGGCGCCAAAATTATGGGTGATGACTTATCACTAATTCACTCAGTTAGAGCTATTGGTAACCGTAATATTCAGAATACGTCAACTGTTTTCGAACATCGAGATGTCGCCGACAACTCACCTAGATTGTCTATTTATATAGGTGAAAAAGCAGCAGAAAAATTAGATTTTTTGTTCAAAGATGTATCAAAGTTTGATGACATCATTACTGAACTCCGCAACTTTCAAACAATCACGCGCACTCTCATCCCTGAACTTGATAAAAACAAAGAATTAACAGTTCAAATATGGCAAGAATATCTACAGTCGTATTTTGACAATGGTCAAGGTTTATCAATAAAACAGTTTAAAAAACAAATGAATAAATATGTCGCCGGACAGTATTTTAATGCAGCCATAGAGAGAATAAATAGTAAAGTAGATTATGACAATGTAATGTCAAATGTACGAAGCTTAATTCAAGTTGTAAAAAACATTGAAATCAAAAATTAAACTAATTATTTTGTAAATTTATACTCTTTATATACACATCCTAGGATATCAAATTATTATATAATCACCTTATGAACATTCAAAATAAAACAGTCGTCATTACCGGTGGGTCCGATGGTCTTGGCCTATCACTCACTAAATTGCTAATTTCCAAAGGTTCAACTGTTCATGTTGTTGGACGTAATCAAGAAAGGTTAGATAAAGCTAAAGCAGAAATAAATTCCCCAAATTTATATACCCACAAAGGTGATGTTTCAAATTATTCCCAAATTTCGGACATTTACAATCAAATCGGAAACATTGATATATTAATAAACAGCGCTGGCATTTGGCTTGAGGGTCAAGTTGTCGACAATTCCCCTCAACAAATATCCGACACTATTGACATCAATTTAAAGGGTTTGATTTACTCAACCAAAGCAGTATTACCAATAATGTTGAAAAATTGTGATGGAGTAATTTTTAATATTTCTTCAACTTCAGGTATCAAGGCCAAAGGTATGCAAGCTGTCTATGCTGCTTCCAAGTATGGGGTTAGGGGTTTTACTGAGTCACTTGAGCAAGATTTGGAAAAAACAAACATCAAGGTTTTTGGTTTTTATCCAGGTGGTATGGCAACAGGTCTTTTTTCCAAATCAGGTAATGACAAACCAAATTCGGATTGGATGGATACTGCAAAAGTTGCCGAAATAATCGTTTTTATGATTGAGCGTGACGATTCATTAATTATGAACCATGTGATTTTAAACAAGCGTCAAACCAAAACTTCAAACTCAATCCCCACCACACCCCATTTGTTTTCTTCATCTGTACTATAAATTTTTCTCATATCTTTCGCCATTTTTGCTACATTATCATTCTTTTTCCATCCCGCTTTTATTCCTCCAATTTTATTAAACAAAATTTCAAAAGAACTTGCTACAAATAATCTAGTGATTTTTACCAAAATTTTAGTTTCTTTATTAATAAAAACAATCTCATCACCCATATCAATTTTTTGCCTTTTTTCATCATAAATTCTCATTTCCATTGTCTTTTTCCCGCTCTTCACCATTTCAAACGACTCATCGTTCAAGTGCATTTCAATTCTCTGCATTGCCAATTTTATCACTTTATTATATTATAATTTATCTACTACCTTAGTACTATTAGTTATTAACAAATTATGACAATCTCAGTTGATACTATAATAAATTCACCAATCGAAAAAGTTTGGCAATATTGGAATGACCCCACCAGCGTCATGGTTTGGAACCGTGCCGAGGATAGTTGGCATTGTCCTCAAGCCACAAACTATTTCGAGTTGGGAAGTGGTTTTTCTTATACTATGTCTGCCAAGGATGGCAGTAGTAGTTTTGAATTTGCCGGTATGTACACCAAAATCGAACCACAAAAACTCATCGAGTACACCATGGCCGATGGTCGCAAGGTCAGTGTCGAGTTTGAAAAAGTCGACGACACCAACACTATCGTCACCGAGTCTTTTGACACCGAAAATGAAAACAGTGTCGAAGCCCAACGCACTGGCTGGCAAATGATTTTGGACAATTTCAAAAAATATTGCGAGGAAACTAAATAACTCTCGATTTTTATTTTCAACAAATTTTTCTCTACCTTTCTAAAATCTTTAATGAAACAATTTTTGGGTATGGTCACCATTATTTTGCCACGTTCCAAGATCTCGACTGTTACTATATTCAGCTTATTGGCCCCAAAGAATTGTCAACAAATGTTACTATTAATCAATGAATAAAAAACAATATTTTTTTCTTTGGTTTATCGTCCTTTTTTTGATATCTTCTCAATCCTCACTTGCTTACAATTTGAACATTGACGTTAGCCGTTATGGTTATGTCAGTTATTCAACTCCCTCAGTATTAGGCGATAATAATCAGTCTGAAGTTCACAAATCAGAAGATAAAAAAGAAAAAGATAATAAAAAAGAAGTCAAAGAAACCCCTCGTGTTGAAAAACCTGAAAAAATTGAAGTAAAAAATGAAGAAAATAAAATTAAAATTGAACTAAAAAAACAAGAAAAAATTCAACAGACCTTAAATCCTCAAAAAGCCATCCTAAAATTTCCTGTCTCTCCAAAAACTACCCCAATTCACCAGCCTGAAGTTAATGGTATTGGTAATAGTACTATGGATGATTCTGATGATGTCTTAAAAGCTAGATCGGAAAGAAAAGACGAAAAAATAGAAATCCAAGGCGAAACCCGCGACGACGGTACCGTCGAATTACAAATTGAGTCTCGAGCAATCAAAGCTAAAATTAAAAACAGCGAAATAGAATTAGACGTTAAAAACAACAACGTAGGCGTTACTGACAATGATGGAAATAAAATCGAATTAGTTCACTTACCAGACCAAGCTATGACCAAATTTTTAGAAACTGGAATTTCTATGGCCCCTGATACCTTAGAAGTAGGTCAATCAGGTGACAACTTTGAATACACCGTCGAGGCTGTCAAAATCAAAAAACTATTTGGTTTAATTCCCCGCGAAACTAAATTTAAATTAAGTTTAAATGATGGTACTGGTGCTGTTGAGCAAAAAGCAATTTCCATTAGTTTAGCTGATCGGCTACTAAATTTATTTTCATTCTAATTTAGCTTTTTTAATCTCTCCAATAAATTTTGAATCCAGTCGGGAGTGAATTTGAATTATATCAATCCTTCTAAATATGGCTCGACGGTGGTGAATTGTTTTAATGCTTCATATTCAGATTTTATTTGGTCATAATTTGTCAGTTTTCCTACGTATATAGATCGAATCATTAAATTTTTGGCCGTGTGTTCAATGTCTACAAATTGGACAATTTCAGTCTTATAACCCTTTAGTTTAAGTAACATAACTCTAAAACTATCAGTCAAAATATCACCCAATCTTTCCTTCAAAATTCCCTGATCTAATATTGGATTCAACACTTTTGGGACGTCCTTATTTTTGTCTAATTGCACTTGAACATTGTGGTGACAGCACGGCACGCTAAAAATATACTGACTATTCCATAGTATGGCTTTAGATATCGCCTCATCCGTAGCCGTATCACAGGCATGTAATGCCACTACAATATGTGTCTCAAAATCAGGAGCAAAATCAATAATTTTTTCATTGACAAAACTAATATCCCACCCCAGTTCGTTAGCCCCTTTTTCGTGTCTTTCCATTAATTCTTGATTTGTGTCAACCCCAACAATCTTTACTTTTTTACTTAGAATTTTTGAAAAATAATAGTACAAACTAAAAGTCAGGTATGCATTTCCACATCCACAATCAACAATGTTTATTGTTTCATTTTTGTCTAGGAATTCTGTTGTAATAGTTTCCGAGACCAGTTTTAAAAATTCGTTAATTTGATGAAATTTTTTACTATTTTTGATATTTCCCTGTAGATCGGTTATGTTTATAGAGTTTAAAAAATCAGCATTATCAGCCGCGCTGATGACAAAATCTTTTTGGTGATCGTGCGACAAATTAATTTCATCTTCAATTTCAGCTTTAACTTTTTTACTAAATACCAATCGACCGTCTTTTACCTTGTTTACCTGGATAATTTCAGTCTTTGTTTCCACTGAAATATTTTTAAATCCCATCTCCACTAGTTCACTAATTTTTTGCAAGTAAGTCTCTCGGTCATAGTTTTTGGTTATGTCTTTCTTCCTTTCAAAATATGAAAACCTCCACATTAATTTTCCTTGTATTTCCACTGGTTTAACTGAGACTTTTATCCAAATTGATTCTGTTGTCGCCTCGCCCGAAAACACAGCTCGTATTAAATTTTCCGGCACTTTTAGTACTTCTGCCACATAACTTGGATTATTGTTCATTGCCTATTATACCTTTTTGATTATCTCTTCTTTTTTTAGCCTCTCAACCAAATTTTTTGCCCTTTCAAAATCAATCATCAATTTTGTCTGCAAAAATATTGCCGAAGACTTTTGATATTTCTTTACCAAGTCTACAGCTTTTTCATACATTGCATCCATAAATTCTTTGTCTCTTATAAATGCGCTCGAGTTAACAATCTTTTCCAGTTCCTCTATTCTTTTTTGAAGTGCTTTTATATCTGTCATAAATGTAGTTTACTTTATTGGTAGGTATATCTCAAAAAACTGCTTTCGAGGGTCGTCACTCACTTTTCGATAGATCTCAAAATCGGGCATGTCTTTTCGAATTTCAATTTTGTGGAGGCGACAATATTTTTCCAATTCTTTCCAAAATAGTGACAACAATTTCCCGTCTCCATTGTGGGTGTAGGTAATCACTTTTCCTGGATCAAATACAATTTTTTTGACCACATTTTTATACTTTTCTTTAATTTTTTGATCAGTTTTTGCCAGCACCACAATTTTTATTTTTGACTTTTTCGGTTGATAAGTCGGGTTTTCAAAAATAGCCATTGTGGTAATATTTTTTCCCTTTTTCTCAAACATGCTGATTATTTCCTCACAATATTTTCCAATTTTGACATACGAACTTTCTCTCTCAATATAATACACTCCAAATGACTTTAATACCCTTATTTCCGGCTTTATCATTGTTCCGTTTTCTTTCAAATTACTACCAAGCTTATTCAAATTTTTCAAACTAAATTGTAGAGTTTCTATTTGCTTTTTTATATCCTTTCTTTTTTCTTCAAACAAATTAGTCAAATTATTTTTTTCTTTTATCTCACCAAGTTTGACTCCTAAAGTCGTTAACAAATGTATCCGCTGATATTCCAAAACTTGTTCTTCATCATAATATCTATATTGGTTATCCGTCACTTTTTTTGGTTGTATTATTCCCATTTTGTCATACCACAATATGGTTCTTTTACTAGTGCCACAGAGTTTGGCTAGTTCACCGGCTGTTATAAAGTTTTGCATATTGACTATAACGTAACGTAATAGATTATTATATCCCATAATGAGCCAAATAGCAATCACTGGGGCTAGTGAGAACAATCTAAAAAATGTAGATTTATCCGTCCCTCGCAACAAAATTATTTGTTTTGTTGGAGTCTCTGGTAGTGGCAAATCGACCATTGCCTTTGATATTATTGCTCACGAAGGTCAACGCCAATATTTTGAAAGTTTGTCTAGCATGTCCCGTCGATATTTGTCCAAAAGTAATCGTCCCAAAGTTGATACTATCTCGGGTATTTCTTCAACAATTATTATCAATCAGTCTCGTCTCCATCCCTCGCCTCGCTCGACTGTTGGGACAGTCACTGAAATTTATACCTATCTTCGTCTACTTTTTTCTCGGGCTGGTTTCCCCATTTTTGACTCGTCTGCTTTTTCCTTTAACCATCCTCACGGTGCTTGTCAAAAATGCAAGGGCTTGGGTCGCGCTTTAGACATTGATCAGTCAAAACTAATTAATATCCATAAAAGTCTCAACGATGGAGCAATTCTATATAACAATTGGCGAGTCGGTTCGATGTATTGGAAAATAATTAGGTCAACCAAATTTTTTGATATGGACAAAATAGTAAAAGATTATACTTCAGATGAATTAAACAAATTAATTTATGCCCCCAAACAAAAAGTAAACAATAATGATAACGGCGTAGTTATGCCTATGTATCAGGGAATTGTTACCCACCTAAATAGTCGTGGTACCAGTGTCCATCGTCATACCAGTGATAGTGAGATGAAATATTTTAATTTTATAAATTGTCCCGATTGTCATGGTGGTCGTCTCAAAAAAGAATCTTTAGAAGTTAAAATAAATGGCAAAAATATTGGTCAAGTTGCCAACATGCCTATTACTGATACCATCAATTTTGTCAAAAATATTGATCATAAAAATGCGATTGTTATCAAACCCCGCCTTCTCGAACAACTACAATTTTTAATTGATGCTGGAATTGGATATCTTTCGCTTAATCGTTCCACCGATACTCTTTCTGGTGGCGAGGCTCAGCGAGTCAAGCTTGCTCGCCAGCTTGGTTGTGATCTAATAGAGACGATTTATGTTTTAGACGAACCTACCGCCGGTCTCCATCCACGTGATGTCGACACGGTTATCAAAAATTTAAAACATCTTCGTGATAGTGGTAACACTGTTTTAGTCGTCGAGCATGACGAAAGTGTCATGAGAACAGCTGATTATATTGTTGAAGTGGGACCTGCCGGTGGTAAAAATGGTGGACAAATAGTTTTTAGTGGTGACCAAAAAAGTTTTCAAAAAGCCAATACTTTAACCTCTACTTTTTTGTCAAACAATAACAATATTTTTAATCGTAAAAATAGAAAAATAAATAATTATTTAAAAGTCGTCAACGCCAGTCGCAATAATTTAAAAAATATAGATGTCGACATTCCTCTTAATGTGTTAGTTTCACTCACCGGAGTTTCCGGTTCGGGCAAAAGCTCGCTGGTCGATGAAATTGTTGTCCAACATGGTGATAAAGTATCTTTGGTTGGCCAGGGGAGTATCGGTAACAATCGTCGCGGTTGCATTGCCACTTATGTTGGTATTTTTGATGATATCCGAAGTATTTTTGCTTTGGCCAATCATGTCAATAGCTCTTTGTTTAGTTTCAATAGTAAAACTGGATCGTGTCCCCAGTGTCACGGCATGGGTTATCTCAACATGGACATGAATTTTTTGGGAGATGTCAAAATAAATTGTGATCAGTGTCAGGGCAAAAGGTATCAAGACAAAATATTAAATTATAAATATATGGAAAAAAATATATTTGAAATATTAGATATGACAGCGGTTGAGGCCATTAACTTCTTTGAAGATAAAAATATTAAAAATGGATTGCAAATGCTTTTAGATGTAGGCCTCGATTATATATCCCTGGGTCAAACTCTCGATACACTTTCCGGTGGTGAGGGTCAGCGTTTAAAATTAGCCAGTCGTTTGCAAAACAAGGGAGACATAATAATTTTAGACGAGCCTACTTCCGGTCTTCATTTTGCCGATATTGAGAAACTTTTGGCATTATTAAGCAAATTAGTCGATGCTGGCAACACTGTTATTGTTATCGAACACAATCTTGATGTCATCCGTCAGTCCGATTGGATCATCGACCTCGGTCCCGAAGGGGGCGAGCAAGGCGGACAAATTATCGCTCAAGGTACTGTCGCTGATATCAAATCTCGCCTCAATTCGTGGACAGGAAAATATTTATAAAACTAGTGCGTCATTGCGAGCGAAGCGAAGCAATCCCATCTGTTAAAATACTCTCATGAAATTAGCCATATTATTGCCCGGGTACATCGAGTCACCCGACTACCATCACCTCATCGTCATCGACAAAAAATTGTCAAATTTGGGGTATACCGTTGTTCGCATTGATGCCTGTGGTTTGTGGTCAACTGGTAACACGATCAATTACACCACCACCAATTATATAAATCAGGTCCAAAATATAATTGACTCTTATTTATCCCAAAATCCAACCGAAATTATTTTGGTTGGTCACAGCTTGTGATGTTTAGTTGCCCTATATTTGGGCAAAATATGTCCACAAGTCACCAAAGTAATTTGTATTAGTCCACCTGTACGTCTCGACAAATCCGATCACAAATGGATCGATGGTTTTCGGGTTTCTAAAAAAGATTTACCTGATAATTCTACCAAATTTAGACAATTTTCAGTCCCATTTTCTTTTGTCGACGACCGTCAACAATATTCGATTGTCGACACTTTAAATGGTTTTACCAAACCATTTTTGATAATTATTGGCGAAAATGATTCGTTACTTCCTGAGGTTGAAGATCTGGTGAAAAATCAAAACATCAATAACTTAATAAAAATAAAAAATATGGGTCACGACTTCCGTGATTCCAACGATTTATGCAACCAAGTTGCTGGTGAGATTGAAAAATTTAATATTGAAATATTATAGGATTTAATATATAATAACAATATGCCTAATGAAGACGGTGCATCAGATTGGATAATGGAAACATTCTTTGAAAGAAAATACGATGCCGCAGGTTGTATTGCCCTGAGTAATTATCATAAATTAGTAATACACGGAGAAGAACTCGTAGAAGCAGGTGAAATTAGTGCTGAACCAAAATTTAAAGCATATAGAGATAAACTAGGAGCTGGTATACGTTCAGAATTATTGGCTAAATTTATCAAAATGCATGCAGATTTACCTGCACATCGCTTTTTAGAATCAGAAGAATAAAATTATTTTTCTTCAAACTCATTTTTTAATCTCTCTACTAGTTCACTGTATGATATTTGTGGAAATCTAATTTCTCTCAATTTATCCGTATTCAGCGTACTATTTTCTGGCCAAAATTTTTCTTCACCATCAGGGAAAATTAAATCAATGTTTATATTTAATTTTTTTGCCACATCAACAATAAAATCATAATACGTTGTTACTTTGTCGACTCCCAAATTAAGTATCACTTTTTTGTCAAAATCATTTTCCATGTAGTAATCAAAAACCTCACATATATTATTTAAAAAACATGGTTTAAACAACTTTTTCGAATCCAAATGTACTTCTTGATTGTTCAAGAGCAAATTAATAGTGTCAAGAAATTGTTTAGGTTTATTATAATTTTTGTTAAATCCCACAAACCGATGACATCGAATAATCAAATAATTAAGTCCCGAATTAATAATAATTTTCTCTGATTCAACTTTAGTTTCACCATACACACTCCGAGGTTTATAAACATCACTTTCGACATAGTCACCAGTGGTTTCCTTTCCTCCGTAGACCGATTCAGAGCTAGGGAAAATAATTGGTGTCTGATTAATTTTTGCCAAAGTCACTATATTTTCAGTACTTTTTATATTGGGAACTTTTACTTTTTCTGCATCTTGATCAACGATAGCCGAAGTGTGAATCACAAAATCAGGTTTAAAGTCCAAAAAAGCCGATTTTAATTTTTCAAAATCAAGCAAGTCAATTGGGTTATTTAAGTCATGCTTAGCCGTCCCAAATATTTCATATTTATTACTATACAATTCCACAAATTTCGACCCCAAAAAGCCCGTCGACCCAGTCAAAAATATCTTTTTCACAAATTGATTATATCAACGAACTATATGCCAACTACTTGTCTAAGATTGATTTCGTATATCTTTCAGTCGTCTCATTAAGTATAGAGAAAACTCTATGACCATATTTTTACTAAGCCGAGCATCTTCCGGTCTCGACTTTAGTTTGTGTGCCGCGGAATTAGATAAAAAATGCTGGATAGACGTTAGCAGTTTGGCTTGTCCTTCAGATACTAACTTTGTCTTCATAAAGAATTTAGCAACTTTTTCCGAATCAGTATTATCAAGACTTTGTCCTTCGACAGAATCCAGAGATATTGCGATTGATTGATATAGTCTTTCGGTAAAGTTTCTAATTAAATCCATACACCCTTTATAATCAAATGTATCCGTTGCCGATATCATTTTTTGATCTATTTTGTCTAATGTCTCAGCCAAATCAGTTGGAAAATCATACCTATTTAACTGCTCTACCAATTTCAACTTATCTTCGTTAATTTCAGGATTATATTTTGCATATATCTCGTCAGTAATTCTATTTGTGTTCAGGATATTTAGCTGTATGTACAACTTATCTATTGTTGACTTAACATCTTTGTTCCAGTTATATAAAATTTCTTTCCCAATTTTATTTTCATTGTTGTGTGTAGCATTAACCCATTTAGTTAGTGTCTCAATTTGTTTAGGTTTATAAATATTCCACTCATACTTAATTGTTTGTGAAATCAATGCCAACATACTGTTTAGACACACTTTATTAAAATCACTTAGTACCCACGAATCGACTGTATCCATTATTCGGTCAAATTCACCAATGTGAATAAGTACATTTGACGCTATTGAAATTAGATTGTTGTTGATAATTTTATGTTCAATTTTCGAGGTCAATATGGAAATAAATTCTTTGCGACTATCAACATTTTGTTGAAAATAGTAACTTTTTAAGGCAATTACTTGTTTATTGCTGAAACCAAATTTAGATGGATCACAGATTACACTATTAGTTGTATCAATAGTTTTGTCGGTATAAATATAATTATCTGAGGGTTGTATTCTTGAGTTTTCAAGAATAGTTAAAACATTTTCGCTTAATGTACTGTTCATTCATCGGTATTATACTGCTATTTTTATGGAATTATTCAAATATGGTAGAGTTAATTTAATAATCGATAGATGAGCTTTTCTAGTCAACTGAATCCTTTTATCTCCTCTATCTTCCTCTCCACCACCTTCGCCAGTGTACGTAAATTTTGCTTTTGGTATTTTTAAATGGTTTAAGAGAACAGTTCGCTGGGAAACGCTCCAGGTCCAAATTTTCGTATTTCAATATTTTGAACAGTCTCACTCAAATTTCCTGGATCACATCTTTTAGTAACTCCCAAAATTACGTCATCGTGGCCACTAATTTTATAACCCATTAATTTAAGAGTTATGTTTGCATGAGCTCCATCATTTCCCATTTCTCTAATAGGTTGTTCTCTCATAACAGTTGGACAATTTAAATCAATTCCGAGCGTTGGCAATATTCTCGATGAAGCTAATATTTCTGCCCTTCGTCCCACCCATCGGACACTTTTAGACTCGTTTATCCCAACTACAACACCAAGCAGTTCCTCAATTTTTGCTTTTTGGTCACCAATTCTAAAACCCATTATTTTTCAAAAAACAATTTATAAATATTTTTTGTTTCATCCATTATTTTACCCTAATCCATTTATACCCCTCAAACCACACCAGGCTAATAATTGTCACACTCAAAATCAAACCAAAATCAGAAAAATTAATACTAGACATGTGTAGCAACCCTGACAAAAATGGGTTAAAAATAACCGCTAGTAGGGCAGTAATGGTTCCCAAAAATACAACTAAAAACGTATTATTCACCTGCGAAATTATTTTAAAAATATTTTTTCTCCATGATAAATTAATAGTAATCAGTACCAAATTAGCCATAACCAAACAAGCAAAAGCCATTGACCGAGCCTCCTCTTCACCTCTCCCGTTTTTTATAGCAAAAATATACAATCCAAAATTGGCTACCAAAATTCCGGTCCCTTGTAGTAAATTCAAAATTATAGTTTTGGTATCAAATAAAGGCTCTCGCATTTTCCGTGGTGGCCTGTCCATAATATGTTCATCCTCTTTTACTGATTCAAAAACCGTCGAGCACGCAGGGTCAATAATCAGTTCCAAAAAGGCAATGTGAGCAGGGAAGAGGACGACAGGGTAATCAAAAAACAAGGGAAGCAACGACATCCCCGCGATGGGCACATGAACCGCCAATATATATCCCATGGCTCGTTTTATATTGTCATATATTCGCCGTCCCAGTCGTACAGCAGTTACAATTGATGAAAAATTATCATCTAGTAAAACTAGTGACGAGGCCTCCCGTGCTACATCAGTTCCTCGTTTTCCCATAGCAATTCCAATATGTGCCGATTTTAATGCCGGTGCATCATTAACCCCATCACCCGTCATGGCCACAATTTCACCATTATCCTTCAATGCATTGACGATTAACAATTTTTGTTCTGGTAGTATCCGAGCATAAATATTGACTGTTTTTACTTTTTCCCGAAGTGTACTTTTATCCATTTTTTCAAGATCACTTCCCAATATATATTCATTATTATTTTTAAGATTTATGCTCTTGGCTATATGCATTACCGTCCCCGGATAATCACCTGTAATTACTATCACTCGAATTCCAGCTCTGTACGCTTCTACAATCGAGTTTGGCACCGATTCTCGTATTGGGTCAATAAAACCAAATAGTCCTAAAAATTTATATTTACCGTCAGAACAGGCAATTACTCGATATCCTTTATTCGCCATTTCCATCACTTTTTTCATTATTTTTGCCTTATCATTCTCCGACATCTTACACATTTTAAGTACCGTTTCTGGTGCCCCTTTTGTCGCCATTATTTTTTCTTCTGTTTTTAAATTTTGCCAGGTGTATGTCACCGCCAGTTTTTTTGATGTCAGCGGATCCTCATCTATTATTTTCCAGTTTCCAAAATCAAAATTAATTTTTTCTGCATTTTTTACCAATTCTTTTTCCATTGGATCAAAGGGGTTTTGGGGACAGGCTAGCACTCCATATTTCATCAATTCTTCTTTATCATCACCCCACAATTCTTCTAACTTCATATTGTTTTCCGTCAGTGTCCCAGTTTTATCGGTACACAAAACTGTTGCCGCCCCTAGTGTTTCAATTGCCGACGACTTGCGTGTCAACACATTATTTTTTGCTATTCTCCATGCTCCCAATGTCATAAAAATCAGTAACACAATTGGGAATTCTTCCGGTAAAATAGCCATCCCCAATGTCAATCCTGCCAACATACCTTCAACCACATTTCCCCTAGTTACGGTATAAATTAGCACCATAATGCTACTTAGTGATATTCCAATTATCGCCACCGTTCGTACTATTTTAGTTGTTTGTTTGTGTAATAGTGTTTCTTCTTCTTTAATTGTTTGCAGGCTATTACCAATTTTTCCAATTTCAGTTTTCATCCCTGTTCCCGACACTCTTACCATCGCATGACCCGAGATTACCAAACACCCCGAGTAAACTTTTATTTCTCCTAACTCATCTTTTCTCACCGGTACACTTTCTCCTGTTAACATTGACTCGTCAATTTGCAAATTACTTTGCGAAATTATTGTGGCGTCCGCTGGAACCCTGTCTCCCTCATTTATAATCACCACATCACCCACCACCACTTCTCGCCCCGGTATCCAAATTTGTTCTCCATCTCGCAAAACTTTTGCCATCGGACTTGACATGTTTTTTAGAGCTTCAAGTGTTTTTTCCGTTTTCCTTTCTTGAAAAAAAGTAATCCCAATAACTACAAATACGGCACTAAGCAAAATCATGGCATCTTGCTTTTCCCCCATAAATAGGTATAAAATTCCACATCCGAGCAGTAATAACAACATTGGCTCGGCCAAAATTTTTAGTATCGACCCTATCCATCCTTTTTTATTATGCGAGCTAAGTTCATTAAAACCATTTTGTTCTAATAATCTTTTTGCCTGATCTTTACTTAATCCCTTTTCATTCATGAATACATGATAACAAAACAATCTATTCAAAATCTCTGTCCAGTGGGCAGGAGTTGCCCGGCCATTGCCGGGTTACAGACTGTCGCTAATATGTCCAGCGGGTAGGAGTCGAACCTACTCAAAACAGTTTTACAGACTGTCACCTAACCGTTCGGTCACCGCTGGTTTTACAGATAGGATTATAACAAATTAAGGTACAATATAATATGAAAACTCGTATCATCTCCTGGAACGTGGCGGGTATGCGGGCCTGTATCAAAAAAGGCCTATGGGAATTTATGAAATCCGACAATGCTGATATCTATTGTTTACAGGAATGTAAGGCCAAAATTGACCAAATTCCTCATTCCATCGACGAGCCCCAGGACTATAATTTTTATCTAAATTCAGCAGCAAAAGCTGGTTATTCTGGTGTGGGTACTTATACAAAACAAGAACCCAAAAATATAATTTTAGGCAATCCTGACAATGATTGGGATGATGAAGGGCGGGTCGTCATCACTAAATTTGATGAATTCACTCTTCTTAATGTTTATTTTCCCAACGGCAAACGTGACCTCGGTAGACTTGATTTTAAAATGAAATTTTATGATTATTTTTTGAAATATATTAACAATTTACGAGACTCAGGCGAAAAGGTAATTTTTTGTGGTGATGTCAATACCGCTCATACTGAAATTGATCTTACTCACCCCAAAAATAATCACAAAACTTCTGGCTTTCTCCCCATGGAGCGAGCTTGGATTGATAAATTAATTGATAATAATTGGATTGACACTTTTCGAGAATTCAACAAAGAAGGGGAGCATTACACGTGGTGGGATCAAATTTCTCGTGCCCGCGATCGCAATGTTGGCTGGCGTATCGACTATTTTTTTATCGACAAATCATTACGCAAAAACCTTAGTGACGCTTTTATTTTAAAAGATGTTTATGGTTCTGATCATTGTCCTGTAGGAATTGAATTAAATATTTAATTCTCCCTTTCACTAATTTAAAAAACAGTATAAAATATTTTTTAAGGTGAATATCCGTCAGGCCTTATCGGTTTTAAAGGGTGATAATATTAACAAGAATAATCTATTAACTGGCTTAGGTATTGAACAAGTTGGAAAATTAATTTATTTAATTTTTAAATCACCCACCGACAGTCAAAACAACATCAGATTGGCTCGAAGCCATAACGGTTTTGATTTTACTTTTATAAAAATATTAAAAGATAATTATATTCGAGAAAAAATTAGTCCCAAAATTATAAAATTAATTCAACCTCGAATAGAATATTTTGACAATGGCCCACTTGAAATCGAAGGAATCATAAAAATTAGTCAGGGAAAATTAATCATTTATCACCATTACGAATGGCAAGTAGGTTATCAAGTTGGTACTGCCATTATCAAAAATAACAAAATAATATTTCGTGGAGAAACACCAATTTGGGAGTCATCTAGTACGTGGGCAAATGAAAAAATTAAATTCATTGGATTGGCTTTTATTGATGGGCAAATAATTGGATATTGGGAGGTAAATAACCAAATTCAGGCTGTTATATATCCCAGTTTTAAACTACGAAATCCTCAAACAGCTAGAAATATTAAAATAGGTCTCAAACGATCTATGTACAATCCCATTATTCTTCCCAATCCCGAAAACAACTGGGAATCCGAACAAACATTTAACCCCGGAGTAATATTACTTGATAATAAATTTCATTTTCTTTATCGGGCTATTGGTAAGGATGGGGTTTCTCGACTAGGTTATGCCGTATCTGAAAATGGTTTTTCGATCAAATCGAGGCTTCCCTATCCTGTTTACACCCACGATTCCAACGAAAAAAACAAACGAACTTTTGGAGTATTTCCCTCGGGTGGCAGTTGGTCAGGAGCCGAAGATCCTCGATTGGTTCGAGTTGCTAACGAAAATATTATATATGCCACCTATACTGCTTGTGATCAAGGTTTGCGCATTGGATTGACCTCGATTACTGTTGATGATTTTATGAATGGTCGGTGGAATTGGAATCCACCTATTATTATTTCTCCTCCAGGTCAGATACATAAAAACTGGGTAATTTTCCCCGAAAAAATTCGAGGACATTATGCAATTTTACATGCCGTCACCCCCAATGTTATGGTTGAATATTTTGATGATTTAGGGTTTAAAGGTGAAAAAAATATAACTCAAAGTACAAATCCTCAACTCATCCCTCCACAAAATAGTTCGTGGGATCGTCGAATTCGTGGTGCCGGTGCGCCACCACTTAAAACTGATTATGGTTGGCTTCTTTTTTATCACGCCATGGACTACAAAGTCGGTGTCATGCTTTTGGATCTTGACGATCCAACCAAAATTATTTATCGTTCCAAAGCTCCAGTTTTAGAGTCATCAGAACCATATGAAAACAGCGGTTTTAAACCAGGTATTATTTATGTTTCTGGTGCAGTAATACAAGACGGACGACTATATGTTTATTACGGTAGTTCCGATTCATATGTTTGTGTTGCGTCCGCCAATTTAGACGAGTTCCTACGGCAACTTCGATATGGCGAAAAACCTATTTTTGAACCAGCCAAAATAATCAAAATAAAATAATATGATTAAGGTTGAAAGTTATATTTACAATCCAATAATTTCTCCAAACCCCAAAAATGATTGGGAAAATAAAGCCACTTTTAATGGTAGTGTCACAGAATTTAATCATAAATATGTTATGGCCTATCGGGCTATTGGCCATGATTCGAACATTTCGACGATTGGTGTCGCATCGAGTTCTGACCTTTATGTTTTTTCAAATAGAAAACAAATCATCAAACCAGAATTTTCTTGGGAAAAATTTGGTTGTGAAGATCCTCGAGTCTGTCGTCATGGTGATGATTACTATATTTTTTATACCGCAGTAAGTGAATCTTCTCCGGGTCCAAATTCCATCAAAATAGCCGTTGCTATAACTCGGGACTTCATTACCTTTGAAAAACATTTAGTAACTCCATTTAATGCCAAAGCTATGGCCCTTTTTCCAAAGTTGATAAATGGTAAAATGGCCGCAATCCTCACTGTCAATACTGATTTGCCTCCATCAAAAATAAGTATCGCATATTTTGACCAAGTGTCCGACATGTGGTCCCCAAAATATTGGGAAAAGTGGTACCAAGAAATTGATCTCCATCAACTTTTACTTCGACGAGTTGTTTCAGATCAAATTGAGATAGGTGCCGTTCCTGTCCAAACAGACCAAGGCTGGTTGTTAATTTATTCTCACATTCAAAATTTTTTTAATGGTAGTTATGGTACTTTTGGAATAGAAGCTTCACTTCTTGATTTCAACAATCCTCAACAAATTATTGGTCGGACTATTGAACCCATAATGGTTCCTCAGGAAATTTACGAAATGGAAGGAGTTCTCTATAGCATAGTTTTTCCTTCCGGTGCAATTATTAAAAACGAAAAACTATTGATATATTATGGCGCAGCCGACAATTATTGCGCTTTAGCCTCTTTGTCTTTATCTGATTTATTGGCCAATTTAAAAAATAATGGCAATCCAATTCCTAAATTAAAAAGATATAATGGCAATCCTATAATTGTTCCTCAAGAAAATATTGGTTGGAAATCAAAGGCAACATTTAATCCAGCCGCAATTATGATTGATAACGAAATTCATATTGTATATCGAGCCATGTCAAACCAAAATACTTCTGTTTTTGGTTACGCCAAAACAACAGACGGTTATCATATTGCTTATGACAATCCAAACCCAATTTATATTCCAACCCAGTCTTTTGAAATTAATATCATCCCAAATGGTTTTGGTGGTTGTGAGATCCTCGCTTAACTCAAATTGGAGACATTATTTATTTGTGTTATACCGCGTATGATGGGCAAAATCCTCCCAAAATTGCTCTTACCTCAATTTCTGTTTCTGATTTTGTCCACCAAATATGGGATTTCAAAAAACCAGTTGTAATTTCTGACCCGACGCTTGATAATAAAGATGGTTGTTTGTTTCCCGAACTGATCGATGGCAAATATGTTTTTCTTCATCGTGAAGGGGGAAAAGGAATAATGATTGATTACGTCGATAATTTAGAGTTTGCAAATAATACCCATTTAGAAAGAGATGCCTTTTTTTACTTGGTCAAAATGTATGGGAGCACGAAAAAACTGGAATCTCTGCCCCTCCTATCAAAACCGAAAAAGGTTGGTTGCTTTTGTATCATGGTGTCAGTCAACAAAATCAAATTTATAGTGTTGGTGCTATGTTGTTAAAATTAAGCGACCCCAAAATAGTCATCGGCACTACCACCTATCCTATTCTTGAGCCAGAGATGAACTATGAAAAAATTGGTCAAGTTGCCAATGTTGTTTTTCCATGTGGAGCAATTATCAAAGATGATGATATTTATGTCTATTATGGTGCCGCCGACACAGTCATTGGTGTTGCCACTGGAAGTATCAGTCAAATTATCGAATCATTAATCAAAAAATAAAAACTTTTATATCTACTTATTTTTAGCTCTATATTTCAAATACAAAATACTAGCACTTCCTATAATTATTGATCCAGAAAATGGGAAGCTAATAAATGGATATTCAAAATAACCCATAGCTGAGTTTATTATCCCCAATATTGATCCAAATAATAGTACAATCCAATACCGATTGCTAATTTCAGGATTCGAAGTTAATTTAAATAATTTTGCAAAATAATAAACAACCAATGAATACCAAAAGTTTGCCAACAATATCCAAGGCAATGCAAACAAGGCCAATATCATTGGCAAGGATTTGTATAGTTTGTTTCCTTGTTTTTCTACTATAGGTAAATACTTATCCTTATTTTTAATCAGCATTTTTTGGTCTATTTCTAATGTAGCTTCTGTCGGTATTTGATAAATTCTTGTCTCCGATTCCTTTTGCTTGACGACAACATAATCTTTGCCTACTATGGCATAAGGTTTGCACCCAAAATTTAATGGTTGAGTCTCAAAACTTTTTATATTTGGATTTTCAGCATTGTCAAAAATAATACCTTTGTTGTTTTCTTTATCCATCAACAGACAGTAGGGTAATTTTTGGTTAACTAAAACTTTGCCTTTATTGATACTAATCTTTAAGTCTTTTGGAAAATTAATTTCTACAAATTCTTTTGATTTGTTTGACAAATCAGCAAAAAATTTATCAACATCGTTTTTATTGCCGATTTTATTTTGGGCATACATTCCCATCAACAGGGTTGACAAAACCAACACCCCAAAGCTCATCATTTTTGTTATTTTCATAATTATATTATAAAGTATTTTAGAGCAGACGTCTTTAGCCACTGATTATTTTGATAACAATTATTGTCCATTTCTTGTAGTTTTCCCCAAAACCTATGCGAATGATTATGTTCCAAAATATGGGTTAGCTCATGTAAAATGACGTGTTCAAATTTATCAACAGGAAATAATATTATTTGCCAATTAAAATTTAAATTACCATTTCCAGCACACGATCCAAATCGAGTTTTTTGATTTTTTATTTTTATATCGCCAATAGTTATATCAAATTTTTTTGCCAACTCTTTTGTTTTATCTCTAATAATCTTCAATGCCTTAGTCCTTATTTTTTTATCTATCATTTTTTTGATATAGTTATCCGTTACTGTTTTAACCCTGACATGAACTTCTTTTTGTTCATCAAAAAATATTAATGAGTCAGATTTTCCTAAAGATATATTTAACGAATATTCTTCCCCTAAAAAATTAATTACCTTTTGACTTAGCAAACTTTTTTTGACTGGCATTTTTGTTAGCTGATGTAATATCCATTCTTTTTTTTGTTCAATAATCTTTTCCCAATTTTCAAAACGTCCCACAGTTATTTGCACATTATCACTGTCAACAATTTTTAATCGCCAACCCAATAAATTTTTACCTTTCAAAACTTTAACTTTAAAATTTTCCATAGTGAAGTATAATGATTATAGATGATATATCTAGGCGCCGATCACCGCGGGTTTTTGCAAAAAGAAAAAATCAAAGAATTACTTTTGTCTCAAAATATAAACGTTACTGATTTGGGTCCAACTCAAGTTGTACCAGACGATGATTATCCCTTAATTTCAATAAAAGTTGCAGAAACTGTCGTTTTAAAGAACGGCGATTTAGGAATATTAATTTGTGGCTCTGGGGCTGGGGCTTGTCTTTCTGCCAACAAAGTCAAAGGTGCCCGAGCTTCACTTGGTTTCTCTGTTAAACAAATTACAGCAGCAAGGGAAGAAGATAATATTAATATTTTGTGTCTTTCTGGTGATCATCTCGATGCCGAAACAAATCAAGAAATTGTCACCAGTTTTTTAAACTCACTTTATATCGCCGAAGAAAGGCGAGTAAGAAGGTTACAACAAATTTCACAATATGAATCTAAAAACAGTTGATTTAGTCCCTGAAAATTCCACCGTAATTATTCGGCTAGATTTAGATCTACCTGTAATTGATGGAAATATTGTTGATAATCATCGATTGTTAAAGTCACTATCAACTATCAATAAACTTCTCACTCATAATTGTCAGCTGATAATTATCGGTCACATGGGTCGCCCGACAACAGCTGGCGATGAAAAGTATTCTCTTCGCGGTGTCTATTTAGAGCTAATGAGTCTACTTAGTAACAATTATCAATCGTTATTTTTAGAAAACCTTGATGATATTTCTGTTATTGATTTGGCTCTTTCACAAAATCAAATTGTATTTGTTGAAAATTTACGTTTTTGGCCCTCAGAATCAGAGGGTGACATGTCTTTCTTACAACCTCTTATTGATCAATCACAGGCCTTTGTAAATGACGCCATCGCCGTTGCTCATCGACCATCCGCTTCTGTATTACTTCATCAATACCTACCCGCTTTTTATGGTGATAACTTCATCGAGGAGATAAATAATTTACAAAAAATATTGACTTCTCACCATCCCAAAACCTTAATAATCGGTGGTGCCAAAGCTGATAAAATTGATTATTTATCTGAACTAGCCAATATTTTTGACAATATATGCATTGGCGGCAAATTACCTCAATTTCCTGAGAAATTAGTTTATGCTCCAAACGTATTTGTTTCAACTTTGACTCCTGACACTTTTGATATTGATCAAAACTCTATTGATCATATAAAAAATATTATAAATAATTCTCAAACAATCGTTTGGTCTGGTGCTATGGGATTTTTTGAGAATCCATCTTCAAAACAGGGGACTATAGAAATTGCCAATAGTTTGGCACAATCGATGGCCTCCTACAAAGTCATTGCTGGCGGTGACACTCTTTCTTCAATCAAAGAATTAAATTTATTAGACAAAATTGATTTTGTTTCCTCAGGCGGCGGCGTTCTCCTTGAATTTCTCGCCAAAGGCAAACTCCCCGCATGGTAGTGATAAATTTGAAGTATCTAAAATATTTGATATAATATAGGATATGGCAACTTATTTTTTGAGAAAAAATGAAACATATTTTTCTCTAGAAACTTGGTGGGGATTTGCACCCAAGATCAAAAATCATGAAGAGGGTTTATATCTAGCCCAACAACTTATACCAAGATGTAAAGGATGTCAGTTGTGTTCAAAACCGGTATTATTCAATGGAGAGTCATTTAATATACTTCTTACTCATGATGGTTTCCCCGTACCTGCAAAGATTTGTCCCCGTCTTAATACTGGCATTTCTGTTGAAACTCTATAAATTAATTGCAATCTAGTCTACAATTAGATATGCAAAATAAAAAAATTAAAATTGGTATTAATGGTTTTGGTCGTATTGGTTCTGTTGTTCTTCGTGCGATTTTAAAAGAAAAATACGATGTTGACGTTGTTGCTATCAACACTCGAGGAGATTTGGATATGCAAGCTTATTTACAGCAATTCAAATACGACTCTGTTTACGGACGTGTTTCTGCTATGGTCTCAACTGGTGATCCTCAAAAGGCTGGTGAAATTGGTCGGTTAAATATTGGTGAGGATATTTCTATTCCCTTTTTAGGTCAAGCTGATCCTAGTAAAATCCGTTGGAGTGATTATGGGGCAGAAGTTGTTTTAGAATGTACCGGTGCCTTTACCGGCCAAAATGCGGCACTGCATACCAAGGGAGGAGCCAAAAAAGTTGTAATCTCCGCTCCTGCCAAAGACAAAAAAATCCCCACCTTAATCTTAGGTGTCAACGAAGATACTTACAAAAAAGAAACACTTGTTTCCAACGGATCGTGTACTACTAACTGTGTCGCTCCAATAGTCAAGTTAATTGACGAAAAAATTGGTTTTCAAGAAGGTGTTTTGACCACTATCCATGCCTATACAACTAATCAAAATATAGTCGATGGTAGTAGTAAAGACCCTCGTCGAGCCCGAGCCGCTGCCATCAATATTGTCCCAACTTCTACTGGAGCAGCCGAAGCCGTCATTGCTGCATATCCGGCAGCAGCCGGAAGATTTGCAGGTACCGCTATTCGTGTTCCCGTTATTTGTGGTTCATACTCAGATTTGACTTTTAAATTAGTTCGCAAAACTACAGTAGAGGAAATAAATTCAATTTTTGAGGAGGCTGCAACCGCCCCTGAATTGGTAGGTAAATTAAAAGTAAGTTACGAACCATTGGTAAGTTCTGATATTGTTGGTAACAATGCTAGTTGTATTATTGACACTCTAATGACCAAAGTCGTTTCTGAAGATATGGTTTCAATCGGTGCCTGGTATGATAATGAATACGGATATTCCTGCCGTCTTATCGAAATGGCTCTTCATATATGCAAATAATTCCAACTACCAACCCTCAAACCAATTATCTGGAAGTTGAAAAACGCCTCGAAAAAATCAAAGATTTGTCCGCTTGGATTCAAATCGATGTTACCGACGGCATTCTTGTCAAACCACCTACTTTTCCCCTAGAGCTTCTCAGAAAACCGTCAGTCAATCTTGACAAAAATATTTTTGATGTTCACCTAATGGTCAAAAATCCCATAAATTGGATCAACAAATGTCTTTTTATCGAAGCAACTCGTATCACCGCCCAAGTAGAAATGATGGAAGATAGGGAAAAATTTGTAACAGCAGTCAAGGATAGTGGCTGTGAGGCCGGACTTTCTTTTGACATCAATACTCTTATTGATAATATTCCAGCTGAAACTGACTTAATTTTAATTATGGGTCGAAAAATGGGGTTCTCCCCAGCTCCGTTAGATCAAAAAATTTATGACAAAATAAAACAAGCCAAATCTTTTGGCAAATTAGTCGCCCTCGACGGTGGTGCTAGTTTAGAAAATCTTGACAAATTACAGGCAGCCGGGTTAGATATACTATATAGTTATCACAATTATTTTGATTTAATCAATTATGGACAAGACGACTAAAAAATTTAAACGCATAGCTTTTTTTGGTGATGCCGACTTAAAACCAAATTCAGATACATATAAATCTGCCTATGATACCGCCAAATTATTGGCAAAAGCAGGTTACATTATAGTCAATGGTGGTGGCCCAGGGATTATGGGTGCAGCCACAAATGGTGCCAAGGATGGTGGGGGAACGGTCGAATTAGTTGTTATGGATCCAAAATTTATCCCCAATAATTACGAGGGTATAGATGATGAAAATTTAAAATTTTCCTCCAAAACTTATTACGAAAAAACTTATCCCGATCGACTAAATAAATTAGTTGAAATTGCCGATGCTTTTGTTGTGTTTAAAGGAGGAACAGGTACTCTTTCCGAGGTCGGTTTGGTATGGGAGAATGCCAAGTTTGAATATGGTCATCATGAACCTGTAATCTTTTTTGGCAAAGAATGGCGCGAAATTATAGCTTTAATAGAAAAGGATATGAATTATCAAAATATCGAAAAACGCGTCGTCACTGTGGTTGATACACCGGAGGAAGTTTTAGAAATATTAAAGAAAATATAGTCAATGAACAATAGATTTCTAGGGATAATAAGTCTATTATCAATCGGAATTTTATTTGGATTATCAGGGGTAATTGCCAAGTATTTATCGACATGGTTAAATCCATATCAGGTGGTTGAATACCGATTTTTATCTGCTTTTGTTGTTGCCCTGATTATATTATTTGCAACTAAACAAAAAATACATTTTGACAAAATCAATTATAAGGTTTTACTTGCATTTGCTCTCACATTTCCCATCTCTGTTATTTTTTTTACACTAGCAATTTTTAACACATCAGTATCATTGGCAGTTTTTTCTTTTTACATCTCAACACTAGTAACATCATTTATAATTGGCAAAATTTATTTCAAGGAAAAGATAGATAAAAATAAACAAATTGCCTTGTTGTTTATATTGTTGTCGATTGTATGTTTTACTAATCCATTTTACAATTTTAATATTCAGATTGGATTCATTTTTGGAATTATTTCTGGTATTTTTCAGACAATTGCATCTTCATTTCAAAAAATAGTTGGCAAGTCCAGTAACAGAATTAGCTTACTAATTCTTCAAACACTTACCGGAGTTATTGTTTCCGTAGTATCACTCTTATTTTTTCAAAGTTCCTTAGCACCATCATTACCAACCTTACCTTTAGTCATAACTATATTTTTTGGTGCAATTTTCCTTTTAATTTCTTATCTGTTTTTAGTTGGGTTTAAGTATGTAGATCTCAATGTTGGTAGTATTCTTGTATCATCAGAATTATTTTTTGGGCCATTTTTTGCATACCTTATTTTGTCCCAAAGATTAAGCACAAATGAAATAATTGGAGGGCTGCTAATTTTAGCGGCAGTTATCTTTGCCAATAGACAAGACAAAAGAAATTAACAGATAAACCATCATTTAGAAAAAGATATGACATATCAAAGTATCGAAAAACACGTCGTCACCGTGGTTGATACACCTCAAGAGGTGTTGGACATTTTAAAAAAGATTTAGTTGTCAAAAACACCACCACAAGATACAAGTTTTTTTGATTGGTTTCTCGATCAAAGAAGGTAAGCTTTGTTTTGGCTTTGTAGGTACAAACTGAACCGTAGTCGGCAAAACCTGGGCTATAGTTGGATATACCAGTGTTTCTGTTTTAACCTTTTTTACGATAGGAATTGTTTTTGGTACATATACATTACGAATTGTTGCCGATATTACCGCCAAAATATTTTTGTAATAGCTTTTAATTTGCTTTTCACTAGCAGATGTTTTTACTGTCATTACATTACTCCAATTGCCCGTAGCACATCCTGACCCAAATCGTACTTTAAAATAGTATTTTGTGTTCGGCTTTAAATGGTTGATGGTAAAGTTGGTCACAGCATGAGAATTGTTTTGACTTTGCTCTACCCCATATTCCCATATATTCGGCTTACTTGAATATGCAATATAGACCGAAGAATAGGATCCTTGTGATGGTGCATAATACAACGTTGCCTTACTTTTTGATGTTCTTATCTCAAACAAATCTGGTACACTATCTGGTTTTTGATTGTTACACCCCGTTGCTGCAGGTGTGGATGGGACATTGTTTGATCCACTATTATTATTTTGTGGCACAGTGGTTGGTGTCGGAGTTGTTGCTGACGTACCAAATAGACCAAATACCGAAAAGTTGTTAGTTTGACAGATGATCGTATCATCAACAGAATTCACCACACATCCGGAAAGTAGGTTCCATTGAGACCCATCCCATCGATGAATTTTTAGTCCTTCTTCAGAAACACCTGTCAATTCATTCATCTGATAATGAATTTTAACTGTCAGGGGGGCATTAAAACTGACTATTGAGGTCGAAATATCACTTAAAGCTTTCATATCATAAATATAATTTCCCACCAAGCCATAACCAACTGGAGTCGAAATTGAGCTAATCACAGTCCTCTTGTCCAATTTTTTAATTTGAAAATTGGCATCATTACCGGCATAAGCAACTGGAACACTAATTCCAATTCCATACAAATTTTCATGCAGTTCCAATACACCACCCTCAGACACTGTTATTGGTGTATTAGTTTGACTCATCATCATCGCCCCTCCAGTACAGCCCGCTGTGTTTAATGTATATTGTCCCGAAACAACTTCATTACCAGTAACATCTCTAGATATCACTCGATAATGGTATGTCGAACATGAATACAAGTTTGTAACTGTAACCGAATGGTCCAAAATTCGTGATGTAGTATCCGATTCAGTTGTTGAGTATGGATAACTTTCACCTAGGCCATATTCAACCCTGGACGATGAATTTCTGTCTGTTACCCAGGTTATATACGCTCCATTTTCAGTTGGGGTTGAAGTGATTTCTGTCAATCCAAAAGTCGATAAGTCAATCACTACTTGGCCATTATTCGAAAACGAACTATCCATAGTGGCCAAATTTGTTGATTTTACTCTAAAATACCAAGTTCCATTTGCCAAATTAGAATTATGGGTATATGAATTTGTGTTTGTCATTGTTGTACTTACTCCCGATATAAAAGTATTATCTTGAGACCATTCAATGGTGTAAGCTGGGCTAATGAGATCGGACTCATTGTCGTTCGAAGCCGTCCATGTCCATGTCGGTCTTGTATTATTGGTTGGTGAAGTTGTTCCCGGAGTTCCTGGGACTGAAGGGCCTGAAGTATCAACCTTAATCACATTTGTTGACGTATAAATAGTCTGACTTCCTGCATTATTTGTCACAACATACCGATATTTATAGCATTTACCTGACAAAATTGTAGTATCGTTAAAGTTTGGGTAAGTCCCCGATAATGTTGCTGTATTAAAACTGCCAAAAGTACCACATTCCCCTGCCAAATAATTAGCCTCAGATCGTTGCACTAGTCGGCTCGAATTATTAATTCCCGAATATGAGATCCCATCATCCACAGTCAATCCCACTGATAATACTGCCAAATTTCCCTGAGGATAACTAATTAATCCACTAACAGGTACTCCAGTATCAACTCCAAAATCTATCGTCCCTGCCATTTCCAACCATGGTCCAAAACCGGTGTTATTACTAGCGCTTGCCTGCCAATGATAGTTTGTGCCCGATGATAATCCTGAGACTGTAACTTCACCCCTAACCGGTGTTCCCGAGTAAATCAATTCAGTTCCACTGTTAGTTGTTGTATTTGAAAATGAAATCCCTATTTCTCGTATTTCTATCTGAGGTGTCAAAGCATCTGAAGCATTATTCGATGATAAATTAAATTTAAAAACTACTTGATTTTCATTAGTAAAGCCCTCCTGTTCGATTGGTGATACTCCATCATTTTTATATTGTGCCAATGAAGCCGGTACATTTGGAATAACCATCGGCATCGAAGTATCCAACACAAAACTACCCGTATCATAGGAAGAACTGGAGTTTTGCAATAAATCACGATATTGGACATAAACAGTTCTTGACCCGTCGCTAGTATCACAGCCATAAGTCACCACTACAGGTTTGATATTAAAATTTGTTTTTACGCTTTGATAAGTTTCCCAATTTGACCAATTAGTATTGTCACAACTAAATCTCATTTGTGCTCCCGTTGTCCCAACACCCACGTCAGAAATATTAAGGTTTAGTGTCGGTGTTGCATTGTTTGTTGGATTACCAGAAGTGTTGACAATCGACCCAGTCGGTCCAGTATTATCAAAGTATGTTGAATCACTTACATTTTCCGATTCCAAATCATAAACATTCTTAACTTTAGCCATAATAGTTTTACTGCCATTAGTGCTGTTACATCCAGTTGCTCCTGATGTTATATTAAAAGTTGAAATTGTGGTTGCATATGTAATCCATGCCGACCAGCTACTCCCACTATCACACGAAAAAGCAATATTCGTCGGCGATCCACTTGTCACCAACGTTATTGTCGGCGTTGTGTCGTTGGTAAAACCGTTGCTATCACCAATACTAATCGAATTTAGTGTGGGTGCTGATGGGGGAATAGTTGTTCCACTACTATATTCAAATGCACCCATATCAGGGGCAACACCTGAATATGCATAACTTACACCATCACCATTACTCCAGCTAATTGAGGGACTAACCGTTATTATATTTTCTACATAGTCAACCTCAGTTACTACTGTGGTTGTACTTCCTACCTGAATAATATCACCCGTCATCAATCCGTAGCCATTAAAAAAATATCTTGCATCTGTCACTGGTATTGAAGTTCCATTTCCAGCAGAAACTGTTGTTGTCAATACACTTCCAGCATCAATATTAGGACTTGACGATCCTAATGAAAAATTCGTACTACCTACATCAAAAAATAGAGGGTTACTTGTTATCGAATTGGAATCTTGCCCACTGGATGATTTATATGTTGTCCATGTTTTACTGCTGCCACCGTAAGTAAATGCTAGGGTTCGTGTATTATAAAAATTATTATAATTAGAGCTTATGCCACAGTCAAACCAACCATCCTGTGTTCCTTTTGATTCTGAAAAAACGTTATTTACTATTTTAATATTTGAAGCCGAATCTTTACATCCTACCAAATTTCCTCGACTTCCCGATACTCCGTTTTGATAAGCAGTGTTGTGTACCAATGTAATTGTCGAAGCACTGGTGTCAACCAATAAACCCATCACATTTGATCCAGACGGTGCTCTGTTGTTATTGAAAATTACATTTTTTCTTGCCAATACATTTGACGAACTACCGATATGAAACCCAATTTGATTACCTTTAATATAGTTATTTTGGATTACTGCATTACTACTTCCATCAACCCAAATTCCCGTTTCATATTCCATTGTTTGGGCATTATCTTCTGTTCTGTTTCCATCCAAAATAACATAATCACTATTGTCTTCTATCTGAATAGCTGTAGCACCATTTGTATGAACATAGTTATTTTTTATCAATATATACTCTGAATTCCACGGTCTAATTCCTTGTACTGCGTGTCCATATATCTCGTTTCCAATAATAGTAATTCTTTTTGCCCCCACATGAGTAGTGTTTGTATAATCATCATCCAAATTAATTCCGTATTGGTTTTCGTCATAAGGAATACCTGTTAGGGCATTATCATTATAAATAATATTGTTTGGACCAATTGTAGTATCAATAACCTTAAAATGCATATAAACACCATATGCCTTGGTGTATCTGATGGTCGAATTCTGCAAAGTAACAAAACTAACGGCCACCGATGGTGTGTCACTAGTGGTCTCGTTGCCTGTCAGATTTAATCCATAATAAGCATTTTCCATCAGTAACCCATCAAAAATTATGTGATTACCACCAGTACTTACGTTTATTAGTGCATTGTGGCTGGTCCAGCCTACGTTCTGTAGGTGCAATCCGATAAATTTTAAATACCCTTTGTTGCCCACCGATATGCAGCTGGTTCGGGCACCTCCTCCACCATCAATAATTACATCGCCATCACCGAAGGCATTATAAGTAATATAGTTTGACGAATTTCCCGAATTTGCTGGAGTCACTTTTTCGTTGTATGTTCCAGCATGAATCAGAACAGTATCACCGGCTATCATCGACGTTGCCGCTTTTTGTATTGTTAACCACGGTTGATCAATGGCCCCAGTATTTGTGTTACTTCCGGTAGTGGCCACATAATAAGTTGTTGCCAAAATGTCAGTTGAAAAACAAAAGAGAAAAAACGCTAAACACAAAATCCTTTGCCAGTTATTGGAGACAAGTTTAGTAATATAATACACATCAAATTATGACGCAGCTATATTATTTGTCAAGTAACAATACACACACAATACATTCAAAATTTACCTACATCACTCGAAAAAAACAAGTAAAAACTATTCCAAATAATCCATCAGTTTCTTTCTTCGTGATGGGTGGCGGAGTTTGCGTAGTGCTTTTGCCTCGATTTGGCGAATACGCTCACGAGTTACATTAAAAATCTTTCCCACTTCTTCCAATGTTTTTGGTGTTTCACCTACTAATCCAAATCTTAGTGACAACACTTTTGATTCGCGTTCATCCAACGATCCCAACACTTCTTCAATCGATTCTCTCAATAATTCCTTTGCTGTTTCATCATAAGGACTTGGTTGAGTTGTGTCTTCAATAAAATCTCCCAAAAATGAATCTTCATCATCACCAACAGGGGTGGCAAGTGAAGTTGTGTCTTGTGAAATTCTATAAATTTCTTCAACTTTTTCCACTGTTATGCCTACTTCATCGGCAATTTCTTCAATTAAAGGTTCACGTCCCAAACGCTGAGTCAAGGCTCTAGTTGCTTTGTAAACTTTATTTATAGTTTCCACCATGTGTACTGGAATGCGAATTGTTTTGGCTTGATCTGCAATTGCTCGAGTTATAGCCTGTCTAATCCACCAAGTTGCATATGTCGAAAATTTAAAACCTCGCTTCCAATCAAATTTTTCAACGGCCCTCATTAATCCTTGATTTCCCTCTTGCACCAAATCTAAAAATGTCAAACCTCGTCCAATATATTTTTTGGCTATCGAAACCACCAAACGTAAGTTGGCGTTAATCAAATCAGCTCTAGCTTCGCCTGACCCACCTTCAATCGATTTGGCAAGTTCAACCTCTTTGTCAAAATTAATTAAATCAACTTTTCCAATTTCTTTTAAATACATGCGGACCGAGTCCACACTATTTTTCTGTGACAATAATGCCATAAGATCGGCATTAGTTACTTTATCTTTTTCAATTTCGAGAGCTTCTTTTGATTCAACTTTGTCAAAAACGTCAACCTCCTTTTCAAATAGATAGTCAAACAAATTATCCAGCTGTTCTATATATTTTTCTGGTTCGGGAACTAGCGCCAAAATTTCCTCATTTGTCAAATAACGTAGCTTTTTTGCTTGAGCCACTAATTTTGTTTTGATAGATGAAAAATCTAGTGATGCTGCCATAGCGTATATTCTATCATTTTTGAAGCTTTTGCCACTTGGATAATTTAAAAAGTGCGGCAATGTTCTCCTTTTCTGCTTTTTGCAGTTCTTCAATATTACCTTCCCGTTCAAATTTAGCCACTCTTTGGGCACTTTCAGTTATTTGCTTTTTCAAATCAATCGAAATTATTTTTGCCATCATTTTGTCTATTTCCAACTTTCGATGGATACTCTCCATATCCTTACCTTCAGCTGTCAAAAACGTTCCCCCAAAAATATCTTTTAGTTCTTCAGGGACATTGTCCAGTGGTTTTTCCCAGTCAATATTGCCATTTATTATCAAGTCCATAATTTTTTTCCATTTTATTGTTACAAAATCCAAATTTTCCAACACTCTTTTGGCTACTTTTACTTTATTTTTTGCACCCATAACCAAAATTACCAACACCTCCTCCATTTCTTCTCTCTTATCTGTTTTTACCTCTTTTTCTACTAACACTGTTTTAATCAATTCTTTGTACGTATTCATATTTTTATTATTCATTTCTTTTTTTACCGATTCCATATCAGACCCTATTGTAGTCGCCAATTTATGTAAATAATCGGATCTAATTACCTCACTTTTAATCCGTGAAATAAAAGGCAATACCATTTCCAAAACTTGTTTTTTGCCCTTATTTGTTTCCACTCCAAAAGTTGTTGTTGCACTATTTATTATAAAATCCCAAATCGACATTGCCTCATCAATTCGTGTTTTGAACCACAAAGGATTGTCACGAACTGCCTCATCAGGGTCTTTAAATTTACCCAAAAGATCTACAACCTTTATATCAAAATCAAGTTTTTCAGCCAATTCAATACTTCGTATGGCTGCATGATTACCTGCAAAATCAGCATCAAGTGCCAACACCAAAGTCTCGGCATAACGACGTAAAAGTTGCAATTGTTCTTCAGTAAAAGCAGTCCCTTTGACCGCTACAATATTTTTTATTCCACTCTGATAAGGAGAAATCATATCAAATTCTCCCTCAGTCACAATGACAGCATTCTCCTGTCTTATGGCCTCTTTTGCCATATTAAGTCCAAAAACCATTTGGCTTTTATGATATATTTCTGTTTCTGGAGAGTTGATATATTTTGCCTGTTCTTTTTTTGCCCCTGGCAGTACGCGTCCCGAAAATCCCAATATTTGTCCCCTAAAATCAATTAAGGGAAAAACCAGTCGTCCCATAAATCGATCATATATTTTATTGCCATAATTACTTTTTCCAAAAGTGCCAGACATTATCATTTCCTCTTCCGTAAAATTTTTCTTTTTCAAATAATTTACAATTAAATTAGTCTGCTCAGGGCAAAAACCTATTCCAAATTGTTTTATAGTTGTTTCCGTAATCCCTCGATCGACCACATATTTTTTGGCTACAGTTCCCAGCGGATGAGTCATCAACATATAGTGATAAAATTTAGCCACTTCACTATTAATTTCCAATATTTTTTTCTTGTTTTTATTTTGGCCATCATCAAAATTATTTTTAAGCTTAACGCCTGCAATTTTAGCCAGTTCTTCCAATGATTCACGAAAATCAGTATGGTTAAATTCTTGATAAAAGGTGTATACATCACCTGATTTTCCACAACCAAAACACTTAAAAATTTGCATTTCCGGGGATACTGTAAAAGAAGGCGATTTTTCCTGATGAAAGGGACAATTGGCCACATAATGACGTCCTCGTTTTTTTAGTGGCAACATTCGATTGATTACTTCGACAATATCCAGCTTTTTTTTAATTTCTTCCACCTGCGATTCCATAGCCTATTTTAGCATTGATTATAGTGTAATATTATTTTATGCAACTACCAAAATTTTTCACTACGGTTACCCCTTTTTCAAAAGGTCTAGCCATATTATTATTAGTCTCTTTGCCATTTTTGGGTTTTTATTATGGAAACAAATATAATTCCAGTAAATATGTTATTGAGACAAATAAACAATCAATAGAAAAAGCATCCGAGTCTTGGGTCAAACCGATATCTACTGATATTGCTATCCCCATCATAAAAGATAATCTTTTGTTTACTTATTCACTAAGTACAAAAAAATTAGAACCCACTATTTATTCATCCAGCTGGGGGAGTGGTGCCGCCGGTTATGGTGGCGACGATCCAGTTCTTTCACCTGACGGCAAATATATTGCCTTTATAAATCGTCAAGACGGTTCCAAATTATACCTTCTTCCATCTGGTAGCAAAAAAGCGATTAGTCTAACCAATTATCCAGTCCAATATATAAACAGTTGGTCTGCTGACAGTTCAAAAATACTTTATAATTCCGGAGAAGACAATTTAGGACAAAGAAAAATGTCCGAAGGTATGGGGGACGCACCCGTTTGGGAAACATTCGAAAAATTTAATGTATCTGCATCACCAGGATTTCATTCATTTAATATCAATAGCGGTCAAGATACTTTTTTGTATCCAATTTCCACCGCAGGAAAATTTATCGATAATAATCGAGTGATTGTTGAACTAAAACAAAATACCAATTCCAACGACGTTAGATTTGTACTTTTTAGCGTTGATACTTTTGAAGCCGATTATTCTACTGTAAATTATCCAATAAAATCATTTGGTCGACAAATGAGTTTTTCTGCCGATGGTAAATTGTGGGCCAGAACTGAAGATGATGGGTTGACTGAGGTTGTCAAAATTACCTTATCACAATTTCCCCAAGTGTCTGGTGATATTGTTCAAACATCACGATGGGGATTTATTCAAAAACCACTACTTAATCCAACTGGCAAATTTTTAGCCTACACCAAAAAAGGTGAGCAACTTACTTCCGGACAATATTCTGGACAATATCCTGATACCACCGTAGTATGGGATTCAACATCAAAAAAAGTAATTAAGGAGTTGTCTGGCTTTCCTGAATATTGGGTCGGTGAAAATCAAATATTAATTGGTCGTGTTGAATATGGATCTAATTTATCTAATTTCAACTCTTTTGATTTGTATAACGTTGTTACAGGCCAAACCGAATCAATTCAAATTAAGTAGCGTATACTTACTTTGTTACGAGTTTAACAATCGGTATGATAATTTTAATCTTGATTTTGGTCATTGGTTCGGGTTTGGTATTTATTTCAAAATACAATTTCACTCCAGTTACGGTAAATTTTGGCACTTTTGCCCTGACAAATATTCCTCTGTTTTATGTTATTATCGGGTCAGTTGTTTTTGGCTTATTAGTTTCCTATTTAGTGCATCTAACCACTTCAATTTCTACATTTTTCGCCATGCGGGGCAAAAATAGTCAATTAAAAAAAGAAAAAGAAGACGTTTTAGAACTAACCAAACGTGTCCATCAATTAGAATTAGAAAACGAAAAAATAAAACACGAACCAATAGTTGAAAATGACGATCCTTTATCTCTATGAAAATTATTCTAGCCAAAATTTTTCATGCTCTAAATTTGTCAAAAAAGTTTCAACTTTTTTTAATGCGCTTTTCTCAAGATGTGTTTTTAGTTGGCGTTACCGGAATTATTTTAAACGAAAATAAAGAAATTCTTTTATTTAAGCATGTTTATCGTTCTCATTCTTGGAGTTTACCTGGAGGATACTTAAAAGCCGGTGAACACCCTCGCGAAGGTCTCGAGCGCGAGATAAAAGAGGAGTCTGGTTTGGTGGTTTCTGTTGATGAAAATCTCAAAACTCGCACCGATCGCGACTCCGCAAGACTTGATTTGTGTTATACCGGGGTCTTAATTGGCGGTGATTTTGTACCTACACATGAGGTCTCTGAATATGGTTTCTTTGCTATGGATAAACTACCACTCTTACGGCAAAATCAAGTTTTTTTAATCAATGAAGTACTGCTACAACATTGACAACCACTTCAACTAGTTGTAATATGTGTATATGCCTAATACTGGAAAACAACGAGTTACCTTATTCATAAATCCAAAACTATTGATTCATGCCAAGGCTCAAGCCGTAATCGAAGATATAACATTAACTAGTCTAGTTGAAAAAGCTCTAATTGACTATTTGCCAGCCGAGATAGTCATCAAGAAACCAAGCCTCTAATTTGTTTCAGTTTATTTGTTTAAGTGTATTTAGCCTATGACTACTGTAGTAAATAGTCCTGTTCCGTCACAAGACACTGGGTACGGTTTTTTAATCGGGATTTTGGTATTAGGGGCGTTTGGCCTATTATTTTTTTATTATGGTCTTCCCGCTTTGCGCAATATGGGACCAGTAAAAGTAGAGGTCGGCACCCCAGAAATTGTCGTCCCTAATTCGATTGACGTCAATGTCAAGCCTGCTCAATAATTTTTAAAAATTTAATCATTTAAAAATTGATTAAAAATTAAAAATTTTAAATTAAAAATTTATATTTGGAGGTTTTATGGGAATAATATTATGGATCATTTTTGGAGCAATCAGTGGTTGGGCCGCATCAGTAATTATGAAAACTGATTACAATCAAGGCACCGTCTCGGATATTATAATGGGTATTGTCGGAGCCGTCGTTGGTGGATTAATTATGGAGTTTCTAGGTCAATCTCGAGTTACCGGTTTCAATTTATATAGCTTTTTTGTCGCCATTATCGGTGCCATCGTTGTTATATATATTGGCCGAAGAATTCGTCAATAAAAAATTAAAAATTTAATAAAAATTATGCATACAAATAAAAAACGTGTTGGTTATTCGATTAATCCTTTAGTTGCTGCTGTTACCGGGGCTGTTGTTGGCGCGGGTATGGCCGTTGCTGGTGCTGTTGCTATGGCTGATAAAAATAATCAAGCCAAAGTAAAAGCAGTTGTCAAAGATGTCCAAAACAAAGCCAATGACATTAAAACCAGTGTTGAAAATAAAAAAGTTGAAACAGAGTCAAAAGCAAAAAAATTAGGTGATATTGCCAAAAACACTGTTAACGATGTCAAGAATCTATGAACGAAGTAATCATTGATCCAATTATTAGTACTCCGGTCAAAACCGGAGCAACTAATAATGAAACATCTGAATATTTAATTTATTATGTTTTTGGTTTTTTAGAAATTTTGCTGTCTTTTCGTTTAATTTTAAAATTAGCCGGAGCAAGTTTAAACAGTGGTTTTGTCCGTCTAATTTACTCTGTCACCAGTATTTTTACCATGCCTTTTGAAGGTATCTTTCGCAAAAATAATAATTTTGAACCGTCAACCTTTGTCGCTATTTTAGTTTATATTTTGATTGCTTGGGGTATCGTCAAACTAGTTCGCATATCGTCAGGCGAACAGCAAAATCAATAGAAGTGTTATATATTAAAATAATTTATGAATTTATCAATCAACAATTTAACTCCTTTTTCATCTTTAGTTTTCGGTGTATTAATTTTATTGTTTCCTAAACTAATTAACTATTTAATTGCTTTTTATCTTATTCTTACTGGTCTAATTGGTCTAGGACTTTTAAAATAATTTTTTAGTTTTTCTTCATTCTCAATGGTACATTAATTAGTAGCGCCGACATTGCCGATAACACAAAAACCCAAGGTACTCCCACCAGTCCTGCCACTCCCGAAAATATAGGTCTACTAATAATTCCTGCCAGTCGTGAACCCGATTGTCCCACCGCCACTCCGTTATCCATTGATAAATAGTCAGGAATTGCGTCTGCAGCAAACGCTTTGCAAACAGGTGATGTACCTTGGGTTGCCATTCCCAATAGCAGTAATAACAATATCAAAACAAAAAAATTATTTACCAAAATAATCGCAAAAATAACTATCGCCATAAAAGTTTCACCAAACATTAGAGTCTTTACAATCCCTATTTTATCGGCAACCTTGCCTAATACTTTTCTCCCCATCATATATCCAACAAACATCAATACTGACAAAAATCCTGATTCTTCGTAAGGCAAACCCGTACTAACTCTGGTAAGCTTATTTCTCCACGTAATTTAAGAATTGGTAATAGCAATAATATTCCAACTTCCCAACCCTTAATCAAAAACTGTTCAAAAAATATAATTGACTTAATTTTTCCCATATATTTTTTGTTTTTTTTCTTTTGTTATTGTCTTTATCATCATCACCATCAAAATCAAGTTAGTAAAGGCCAATAATTTTGGCAATATTCCATCCATATTATTACCCCACGTTAAGGCAAATTTTAACCATGTAAAATTTTCTGGGTACCACCAGCCATTGTACATATTTATCCAAAAAATCAAACTTAATGGTATCCAATATTTAAATAGTTTTTTGTTTTTCATTGCCAAAATTAGTCCCACCACTATTGCAGCAAATAAATAACGTTCGTGCATTGCTGTCATCACCATCCATCCTCCACAGCCTATTACAAATATCGCTTTTAGTGCGCTATCCCAGTCGCGTTTTTTACAAATTTTAAAAGCCCAAAAATTAATTATTATAAACGTTATAAAACCCCATATTCGCAAATTAATTCCCAAAAATAACTGACGATAATCAGTTAAGTATGATGTAATTATCCGCCAGCCATTAAAAGTATTGACCCATGTCCAATATTCACCCTTAGCAAACATTTGGCGCTGTAAATAAATATTAAAAGTTACAAAATCAAAAGTCGAAATCAGTCGGACTAATATAAAATATCCAATTAGAGTTATCCCACTCCCAATCACTATTTGCTTCATTGTCTTTTTGTCTCTAATTGCAAACCATAGCAATAATGGTCCAAAAATAAAGGCCGTCGGTTTTATCAAAATACTTATGGCCATCATTATTGGGGAAAGCCAAATATATTTTTTGTTCGAGATGAACCAAAACACCATTAACAAAAATATAAAACCTAATTGGTCATGTTGTCCCCATATTGCACTGTCATACCACACAAAGGGGGATAGTAAATATATAATCGCTCCCACTTTTCCTACCAATTTATAAACAATAAATGCCAAAACTGCATCAGCAATAACTGACGGAATTTTCATAGTCATTAACGCCCCAATTTTAAATGGAGTATCGATATATTTAGCATTTCCCCACCAGTCTTGAAATTCATAAAACCAAGGAATATAACTTGCACCCAACCTATGTCTCGCAATAAAGTTTCCCGAAACAATCATCGCTGTATAAAGCGAATCATACAAATGAAAACATTGACCATAAATCCAGCTAATGATTGGCGGTTGGTTTGGCCATCCATATATCCACACGTTATTTTCATAAAAACCTCGCATACCATGGTCAAAAATCCATTGGCCCCACCCCGCTTGGGTAATAATATCACCATGATAAACCCATGGAGTCATAGCAAGCCGCGTCAATATTGCCACAGCAAATATCCACCCAAACCAATTTTTGACAATATATTTTTTCATGACTTATTCTATAATGAATTAATAGTTATTTTTTTAATAAATATATTTTTATGAAACTACAAGACAAAGTCGCTGTCGTTACAGGTGCCGCTTCCGGCATGGGAAAAGCCATTGCAATTCTATATGCACAGGAGGGTGCCAAGGTTGTTCTTGCTGATTTTGACATTGATGGCGCCAATGTTGTCGTTGACGAAATCAAATCCAGCGGTGGTACTGCCATTGCTGTCAAAACTGACGTTTCCCTCTTGTCCGATGTTGATACTTTAATCGATACTACCGTTTCGACTTTTGGAACTGTTGATATTTTAGTAAATAATGCCGGTATTATGGACAATTTTATGCCAGTGGAAAAAGTCACCGATGAATTGTGGGACAAAATAATTGCCGTCAACACCACTGGTCCTATGAAATTAATTCGCAAATCCATGTCTATATTTTTAGCCAAAAAGAAAGGTGTAATAATAAATATTGCCTCAATTGGTGGAATCGCTGGCTCACGTGCAGGTGCCGCGTATACTACTTCAAAATATGCTTTAATCGGATTAACCAAAAATGTTGGTTTCCAATACGCCACTTCTGGTATTCGATGTAACGCCATTGCTCCAGGTGGAGTCAATACCAATATAGGTAAAACTATCAACGCTCCTGACAAATTTGGCATGGAACGTGCCACTTCTGGTGCTGTCAACAACATTCGCATGGGCGAATCGAGCGAAATTGCTACGATTGCTCTATTTTTAGCTTCCGATGATTCAAGTTTGGTCAATGGCACTGTCATCACCGCTGATGCCGGTTGGACCGCGTACTAAACTGTCTCATGTCCTACGACGTTCCCACATTAAATCTTCAAGAAATTGATGTCAGCGAAATTAAACTAAGTGATGAGCAGCAAAAACTTTTCAATCGTTTTGAAAATACAAAAAGTCACATGTTTATTACCGGCAAGGCTGGTACTGGCAAGTCAGTTTTGTTGCAATACATAAAACTCCACACTCAAAAAAATATTGTAGTTGTCGCCCCCACTGGTGTGGCGGCACTCAATGTTGGTGGTCAAACCATTCATTCTCTTTTTTTATTTCCACCCACTTTTATCGACACCAAGGCGTTACATCTTTCCCCTAAATCAAAAAAAATTCTAAAAAATATTGACACTTTAGTTATCGACGAAGTTTCCATGGTCAGGGCCGATTTGATGGATGGTATCGATTATTTGTTACGTCTTGCTCGTGACTCTCAAGAGCCTTTTGGTGGTGTCCAATTGCTAATGTTTGGCGATTTGTATCAGCTACCGCCAGTGGTCAACGAGCCTGATTTAATTAATTATTTTGAACAACTCAATGGTGGTTTTTATTTTTTTCACTCCATGGCCTGGAACGGGACAGAATTAGAAATTTATGAACTTTTAGAAAATTTTCGTCAAACGGATGAAAATTTTAAATTAATTTTAAATGCTCTTAGGTCTGGCGATATTGATGATATCTCACTGCAAAATTTAAATACTCGCTCAACAATTCCATCTCCAGAAACTGGAGTAATAGTATTGGCCACCACCAATTCCACCGTTTTTCAAATCAATCATTCTCGATTAAACGAATTGCCAGACGTTGCTTTTACTTTCTCTGCTACCGTCGAGGGTGATTTGGATTCCTATTCCTATCCCACCGAAGGTCAACTAATTTTAAAAAAAGGTGCCCAAATAATGATGTTAAAAAATGATAGTAAAAAACGTTGGGTTAACGGTTCTATTGGTACTGTAGAATCAGTCAATAAAACCCAAATTAAGGTAAAAATTGACGGTCAAGTTCATGAAATTTCACAAGAAACTTGGCAAAAAATTCGTTATGAATTTAATAGTGACAAAAGACAAGTCGAAGAAAAAGTTGTCAGTAGTTTTACTCAGTTTCCCCTAAGACTTGCCTGGGCCATTACTGTTCACAAATCTCAGGGTCAAACTTATGATTCTGTTGTCATTGATATGGGCAGAGGGGCGTTCGCCCACGGTCAAACTTATGTTGCATTATCTCGATGCAAACGACTCGATACTCTTTACTTAAAACGTCCTCTTACCCAAAACGATATTATTATCGACCCCAAAATCGTCGATTTTATGAAAAAGGCAAATATAAATAAAATATAAATAAGTACGTCATTGCGAGGAATCATTGACGAAGCAATCTCGTTGGAATTGGTACAAAATAGTTAATTTTACAAATCACTCATATATAGATATATAATTCGGATATGTTAAATACTATTTATACTGTCGTAGGAATTATTTTAGGTACTCTAAATATATATCAATTTGTCACAAACCAAGAAAAAGAAAAGTCAACAAAGGCTTTAGTAAGAAGTTGGCAAAATCATATTGAAGGCATTAAGAATGCACTATTACAGTTGTCTCTCACGCCAGGTCATTTACTAAGTAATGATAAAATGTATGGAAGCATACAGGTATTATCACAACAAGCCTGTGCTTTAGACAAAGCAATGATCGAACAGAGATTTTATGATGACAAAGAAATAAAAAACAAACGAGACGAAAATGAAAGTTATTTCAAAGAAATCGTAAAAACAAATAAGGCAAATCAAGGCTCAGCTTCTCAAATTGACAAATAAGTCAGAAGACAAAAATGCATAGCATCAAGATATAATTACTTATGAATATCACTATTCGTGAATACCAAGAAAACGACAAAGAAAGAATAAAACTTTGGATTGAACAACTTCATGATTATTTGGTTAAACTTGACCCTGATTATCGTTTGCGTCGACTTCCTGAATATGGACAAGTTTTTACAGACGAGCTTTTTGATTTTATCGAGGATGGCAATGGTAAAATTTTTATAGCTATGGATGATGATTTGCCTATTGGTTTTTCCGCCGGTGCTATCGACAAACAATCAAACAAAAATTTATTAGAAGTTGTACCCTCAACTTTAGGTGTAATTAGTGATGTTTTTGTCAATGAAAATTATCGTGGTCAGGGGATTGGTAAACAGTTGTTAAACAAATTAGAGGATTATTTAAAATCTATTGGTTGCGACAGTCTTTGGCTAAATGTAGTATCTTTTAATCCCGCTCATCAAGTCTATTCCAAGCTCGGTTTTCACGACCGTGAGATTGGGATGTTTAAAAAAATCTAATCATGTCCCGACCCCAACCATTCACCTTTGACGAATTTAAATCAATTTATTCCCGTGTCCCTCGATTATGTATCGATCTATTAATTAAAACACCTGAGGGTTATTTACTTACCTTACGTCAAAAAAACGGTTACGTCAACCAATGGCACATGGTTGGTGGCACTGTATATATGCGTGAAAAAATCACAGACGCAATTCAACGGGTAGCGGTAGAAGAAATTGGCACCAAGGTGATAGTAAAAAAATTTTTGGGTTATGTTGAATACTTTAGTGAGGTAACTGAACGTGGTTTTGGATATACTGTCTCGCTAACATTTTTATGTACCCTTCCCAAAAATGTCAAAATAACTCTTGACGATCAGGTCACTAAATTTGATTTTTTCAAATCTCTCCCCGACAATACTGTCCTCGAACAAAAAGAATTTATCAACAAAATTATTTAATTTTCTTCTTCATTTCGTCTCAAGATTTCTGCTTTCATATCAGGGGGTACATCTCGACATCCACAATTTAACATGTGTTCCGTCCACCACTTTACTCGTTGATCCATAGTTGGACGTGATGGCATTTTATTTTTATCGTGCCATTTTATGTTTACATTTGCTAGATTCATTTTAATTAAGATACCAAATTCCTGCGTTTAATAACGAGGCAAAACTGACCCAAGCAAGATATGGGTATAACCATACCCCAACTTTATCAAAACTTTTAATTGTTTTAAAAATAGCCCACCACAAAATTAATATTTCTGCTAGTGCCAGTCCCGGGTTTTCCATCCCAAAAAATATGACAGACCATAAAAAATTTAAAAACAGTTGTATCCAAAACCATTTTAAATTTTTACCCCATCTTAGGTACAAACTAATTCCCATCATCAAAAAAAGTATTGTCCATACTGGTCCAAACACCCAATTTGGTGGCGAGAAAAATGGTTTATTCAGGGTCACATACCAACCCTGAATTTTTGGGGTAGTAAAAATTGCTCCCGCTCCACCAATAATTTGTGGAATTAATATTGCCACTATCAATCTTGTCCAATTTATTTTTTTTATAATTTTATCTCCCAATTTTTTGAGTAAATTTAAGTTTGTATTTTAAGTTTTGATAAACTAATCCAATCAATTGATTTATTAGCCAAGTACCTACAATTAGAATAAAAAAGTACCACATTCCCACCCAGGTTACCGTTGGAAATTCGACTTTTGACAAATATCCAAAAATTCCCGATAACACACCAATGGTTGTTATCAATCGTAACGACTGAATACTATTATTTGTGCTCTGATTTTTTACTTCTATTACTACTTGAATTGCTGTATCGATATAATCCTGAGTCATCTTCCACACTTCTTGAATATACGCCAAAGTATCGGTCAGTGTTTCATACTTGTATTGAAAAATTGACGACAGTTGTCCTTCAATTTCTAATTTTTTGGCTATTGATGCTCTCGTTCTAACATATGAACCCATTTGATTAATTCGACTTTTGATTAGACTTATTGTCTTTTGTAACGAATCAAGTCGACTTCGTGTTGCCTCAACTTCTTTACCTTGTATCATTCCTTTTTCTTTTATCTCCGAAATTTCCTCCCATACTTCACGATGAATATCCAAATATGTCTGAAGTTGGTCTTTAAATTCTCGGAAGAATATTTGCATTTCAATTAGGCTTTGCAAAGACGACTCTGTATGTGAAGTAATCATTACTAAATAATTTGGAGTTTTAAAAACTGTCAAAGTTTTTGATATTACCTGACTATATACTGGTCCAAAATTATGTTTCCTCAAAACTAATTTTGCATTTTTTGCCTGTGTTGACACAACTACTGGGTGGGTAGTTTCGATTGCTGCTAATATTTTAGGTGTCGGCGCTCCAAGAGAAAAGATGTATGAAACTGCAGGATGGATATGCTCTTCATAATAACTTTCTAGTAATTTTTGTCCCTGTTTAATATTTGACGTTTTTGTATCCAAAATATACAGCCCATCTTCGTAATATCTAACTTCAATTCCTGTAGAAGTTTGACATTTAATATATTCCAAATCTCCCCATTCTCGAGTAACTGATATAAAATCAAAATTTTTATGAAAATTATTTAGTTTAGCTTTGTCCAAATTCAGTCCTGATTTTCCCAAGGCAAATAAGTCATAAATTTCAGACAAGTGTAGCGTCGTTCTTTGATACCACCCTCCAAAAGTTATTGTAAACATTAAATAAGATTAGCACAATTTGATCAATAAATATTCGTCTTTTATTCGGATTTGATACATTGACAACGCAGTTACTCAGCGTATCCTTTTGCTATGAACGAAAATCATTTAGCCGTATTTAAAGGAAAGGGAATTCGCCGAGTTATTTATCAAAACGAGTGGTGGTTTTCAGTTATTGACATAATTTCTGCATTAACTGAAAGCGTAAATTCACGCGATTATTGGTTTAAGATGAAAATAAGGGTTAAAAATGATGACGGTATTCAGTTGTCGACACTTTGTCGACAACTGAAATTAGAATCATCAGATGGTAAAAAATATGAAACTGATTGTGCCAATACTGAAAATGTATTTAGAATTATTCAATCAATCCCCAGTCCAAAAGCCGAACCATTTAAAATGTGGTTGGCTAAGGTTGGCTATGAGCGAGTACAGGAAATTGAAGATCCAGAATTGGGATCCAAGCGTACTCATGCATTATACAAAGCCAAAGGTTACCCCGATTCATGGATAGAAAAGCGGATGCGAGGAATTGTTATTCGTGAGGAATTAACTAATGAATGGCAAAACAGGGGAGCGAGGGAAGACAGGGATTATCAAATTTTAACCGCCGAAATATCTAAGGCCACTTTTGGTGAAACACCAACAGAATATAAAAAGCTGAAAGGATTAAAACGCGAAAATTTGCGAGACCACATGGATGATTTTGAATTAATTTTTACCATGCTTGGTGAAAAGTCGACCAGCGAAATCCATAAAGTGGAAGATTCCAAAGGAGTACCAAAATTAAAAAGCGATGCTGTCCGTGGTGGTCATATTGCAGGCGTTGCTCGTCACGAACTTGAACACGAACTAAAACGATCGATTGTCACCAAGAAAAATTATTTAAAACTATCTTAATGATCTCGATTCACAATAAAATCAATTGCATTTTCCAGTTGTGATCGATACTTTTCGACTTTTATAAAAGGCATTTCTTCTTTAAGTATCTTTTTTGCTTCAATTGAAAACTCTAATGCCAATTTTTTTGCCGATTCAATAGATTTGTGTTTTTTCATCAATTCTATAATTCTCTCAACTTCATTTTCTAATTTTTCAGCTCTAGGTTTTGCCAATATTGTTGAAATTTCGTCAAGCTCATTCTTGTTTGCTGACTTAATTAAATGCGACAAGGGAATAGTTCTTTTACCTTCATAAATATCGTTGTATTTTTGTTTTTTTTGCCCTGCAAAATCGGAAGTAATATCTAAAACATCGTCAATAATTTGAAAAGCTCGTCCTAAATTTCGTCCAAATTTATAGATAACTTCCAATTGTTCTTCCTTTGCCCCAGCAATTATTGCCCCCAATCTCATTGGTCCCGATATCGTGTAATAACAAGTCTTACTTTCCAAAATCAAAAAAACATCCTCATCAGTAATATCTATTTTATTTTCTTTATTCCAATATATATCAATTGTTTGTCCTAAAGTTGTGCGATTTAATAATTGCACAAATTCTTCAAATATTTTTTTATTATTAGTATCACCAATAATTTTCCACATAATGACTTGCAGGGCATCACCAGCATTAATGGCAAGAGGAACACCATATTGTATTTGTAGGGTTGGTAGTCCCCGTCGCTGTTCAGATTCATCCTCAATATCATCATGAATTAAAATCCATTCTTCAGATAACTGCATTGCAGCAGCACTTAATTTTGATTCTTCTTTTGTCGCTCCCATTGCCAAAGCTGTTGATATTAGTAGCGAAGGTCTCAAATATTTACCCAATCGTTTGGGATATTCAGAGATCAAATTTTCTTGGAAATCAACTAAACCTTGATATTTATTATCAATTTGACAATAGTTAGGAAATTTTAGCGAATCACTTATATATTTTAAAACTATTGGTGACACTAAATCCCGATGTTCTTTAAGTACGTCTAAAAAATTTTGATCTTGCATATCTCATATCATACTACATCTGGATATATGTCAAATCGTGAGCTTTAATATATACTATTTTAATGCCTGAAATAAATGAAACATTGAAAACTACGGCTGAGACTGTATCTGAAACCAATTCAGTTAAGGCTCGCGAAGTTTTGATTGATCGCCAACCCGAGGCTTTTGCTCCACGAAACGTTGAATCTTTTTTACAAAAAATTGAAAAATATCCAGTCGCCTTACCCACTTTTGATCCAAATGGCCAACCTCAATTAACTCCCTCCATTCCCTCAAGTCCAAAAATAATACTGCCGGTCACCAGACAAACATTTGTCGATGGCTTCAAAAAATCTTTTGATGATGTTGGCAACTGGTTGTCGCGTTTTATTTTCCGAGAAATTAAATTAAAAGATGGAAATGTCTCCTTTAAACCCGATGATTCCTGAAAGCTTTACAACTATTCTCATAAGTTGGGTTATGCTACTCATTACTGTTGTTTTTATCTTTGCCTTAATTTGGGCATTTTTCTATATATTTACCATGTGGTATCGCTGGAAAGACAGAGAAAAGCATTCTCTTGACCTTGTTACCTTATTAATTGCCGTTCCTCAAGAAAATGAAGTGAAAATCGATGCCACCGAAAATATTTTGGCCTCACTGGGAACCTTGTATAAATCCCCAAAATTTAAATTTTTGTCCGCATTTAATTCCCAACCATCTTTTTCTTTAGAAATAATTGGAACTCATACTGACATTAAATTTTACATTTGTATCCCCAAAAAACACCAAGATCTTATCGAAAAACAGTTTTACAGTGTCTACGCTGGTGCCGATATTCGTCCTGTTGACGAGCCAAATATTTTTTTTGAAAAAGGTCATGTCGAATACGCCTGGTTAGGTCAAAAAAAGAGTTCTTTTTACCCTATTAAAACATACAAAGAGATCCCTACCGATCCACTTTCATCAATTACTTCAGTGCTATCCAAATTAGCCGATGGTGAAACAATGGCTATCCAAATGGTTTTATCACCAACTGATGGCAGTTGGTCGGGTGCAGGTCGTGGGTTTATTTCTTCAACCAAAAAATCCGAATCAGATGCACAAAAAGCCAGTTATAAAGTTGATGCTCGTCAGCTTGAGGCTATCGAAAATAAGTCCGGCAAAACTGGTTTTGAAACTGCCTTACGTTTAGTATCTATTGCCCCAGACAAAGACACCGCCAAACGAAACATGGGCAATTTAAAAGCCTGTTTTACTCAATTCGAATCTAATTGGAACAAATTATCAAGTCGTAAAATACGTTTAAATTCACTTTTTGTTGACGATTTTGTCTATAAATATCCTGTCGTTTATTGGCACAAAGGCAAAACAATTTTATCTGTGGATGAAATTGCATCAATATTTCACTTACCCAACAAATCTATCGAAACCCCAAATTTACACTGGTTAAAAGCCAAAAAAGCCGCCGCTCCACCAGATTCTCCTCAACAAGGTTTATATATTGGTGACAACGTTTATCGTGGAGTTGACACTAAATTTTGCATGACCGATTCTGATCGTCAACGTCATTTTTATATCGTCGGACAAACTGGTGTTGGTAAGTCATGGTTGTTGGCTGATATGGCTTTGCAAGATATCAAGGCAGGCAAAGGAGTCTGTTTTATTGATCCTCATGACACGTATGAGAGTATTTTGGAACGTATTCCACCTGAGCGAGTAGATGACGTTATATACTTTGATCCCTCACAAACCGATCGCCCTATGGGCTTTAATGTTATGGAATGTGACCGTGACGATCAAAAAGATTTTGTCACTTCTTCTATTATTAACTTAATGTACAAGCTTTACGATCCGTACAAAACAGGTATCGTTGGCCCACGATTCGAACATGCTATCCGCAATATTATGTTAACTGTCATGTCCGAACCAGGAGCTACTTTTATTGAAATTGTCCGCTGTCTTACTGATCCATCTTATGTTCAATATCTGTTACCAAAAGTCAAAGACCCTATGGTCAAGCGCTATTGGACTGATCAAATCGCTCAGACCAATGATTTTCACAAATCTGAAATTCTTGACTATATCGTTTCCAAGTTTGGTCGTTTTATTACCAATACCATGATGCGTAATATTATTGGTCAATCAACTTCATCGTTTAACTTTCGTGAAGCTATGGATAACGGCAAAATTTTAATCATCAATTTGGCCAAGGGTACGATAGGCGAGGAAAATTCGGCATTTTTGGGTTTAGTCTTAATCCCCAAAATTTTAATTGCCGCCATGAGTCGGCAAGATACTCCTGAAGCCAATCGTCGCGATTTTTATTTATACGTCGACGAATTTCAAAACTTTGCCACTCAAGATTTTGCCGTCATTCTCTCCGAAGCTCGTAAATATCATTTAAATTTAACTGTTGCCAATCAATTCGTATCGCAAATGGACGAAGAAGTCAAAAACGCTGTTTTTGGTAACGTTGGTTCAATTTGTTCTTTCCGGGTGGGTATATCTGACGCTGGATTTTTATCACATCAATTTCAGCCAACTTTTGGCGAACACGATCTTTTAAACCTAGGAACAGGTGAAATTTATTTAAAAACAATGGTCAATGGTACGCCAAAACCACCATTTTCTGTCTCAGTTGCTGCTACCGAAAAAAAGAAACCAGGTAATCCCAAGATGGCCGAAATGATCAAGAAGTTATCTTCACTCAAATATGGACGTCCCCTTGCTATTGTCGAATCTGACATCGCCAAACGCGCCAGGTTATAAAACGTGCTATTAAAAACTTTTAAACACTCTTCGTACAGCTGGTGTACATGCAATTAAACCTACACTTACAACATCAAGCAATAAAATTCCAGCAGTTGCTTCAAGTGAGTTCATTGCAAATTGATATCTACCTTGTGTAGTGTGAATCACTGCTGAAGTCAGAAATAATGCTGCAATAGCCTCCTGACTAAATCCAGTAAAAAACATTAACGCTGTCACTACATAATCTTTATTGTCTGGTAATGTGTTATTGCTACTCATAATACGTACAATACCATATAATTTACATTTTGTAAAACTATAGGATATTAATAGTAATAATAATACTACTGTCGGATCTGACATCGCCAAACGCACAATATTATAGTCTATATAGTATTTTGTTAAGCCAAGTTGGTTTGATGATATCTCCTCTATTTATTGCCACGACCGTCTCAAAGTTTGCCTTTTCAAAATTCCATGATTGTAAAAAAACAGTTTTTCTCGGTTCAGTTTTACTAGTATTTATTCTTGGAATTGTTATCTGTTTATCAACTATTATTTTTTTTAACGGTTCAGCAAAAACAATAGTTTTTATATTTTGACCAATACTAGTATGAGCCACTACCCCACATACGAGATCTAAGCCCGTGGCTCGATCATTAACACTATGACTAGCTCCACATTGTCCGCCACGTAAACAGTTAATACAATGAGGGCTAATTTTTTCTTTATGTGAAAAAATATTATTCAATAAGGTCAGTATAACCCATTTATGGTTTAGGTGTTTCTCTTGGTTTTGGTATATCCCCAATCTTTATTGCATATCCCAATTTACTTTCAAAAATCGCACAACCATCACATCCGGCATAACTTTCTCTCCTTTTCAACAACATATTAATACAAGGTACCGGTGTTTTCGACACATTTGACAAACATTCACGTTTCGCGGCCGAGCCAAAGTTTTTTCTTGCGGGCATATTAATACTATAATTCTTTTAATTTTATTCCCTTTGTCTCTTCTTTATTATCAATCAATTCCAAATATTTTTCTGTAGTCGAGATTCGTTTATGTCCACAGACCTGTGACACCACATCAATTGGTACTCCTGATTTTAGTTGGTACACAATAAAAGTGTTTCGCAAATCATTGACCTTTATGTCTTTAATATCAGCTTTGGTAAAAAATCTATCAAGCAGACTACGTATGTTTCTTGCTAGCAATACACGACCAGTCTTGGTAATAAATACATTTTTCGATTTACTATCCCCTCTAATTTCTTCAATGTATCTTTTTAATGCCATTTTGGCAGAGTTATTCAAAGGTACAGTTCTCGATGGGTGACTTTCATAAGTTTCAATTATTACCTCATTCTCCTTAACATCAGACATTTTCATATTTTCAATTTCTTTAATTCGTAGACCAGCTTGCAACATCAGTTCTACAATTGCTGTGGCACGAATATCGTTTCGACAAGCATCACGCAAAGACCTATATTCCACAGCTTTTAAAATTTTAGGAGCCTCATTTTCATACTTAGGATGTTTGACTTCAGTTGAAGGATCGATTTGACATATACCTTCAATTTTTAAATACGAAAAAAAATTCTTTACTGAATTAAGTTTACGGGAAATTGATTTGGCGGTATAACCGTTATCAGTTAAGTCCTTTTTAAAATTTTCGATACTTTTAACTGTTACATTTTCAATAGAATCCACTTTTTCCTTTTCATTTAAAAATTTGATCAATTGATTAATGTCACCTTTATAGGCCACGATAGTGTTAATTGACTTGCCCTGAGAAGTCAGAGCTTTGCTAAACTGGTTTAATGCGTCACTTAATGAAATCATATTTGTCTATTGGAAATTATCTTATAGTACCACGAATTAGGCCGTTTGGCAACCATATATGATAAAAAATATAATTATAAAATTAATCTTAATTTCCATCATATTTTCATCACTAATGAGTATTTATCGTCAAATTACGGTTATACGTTCTGCTCAAAGCTCAAATCGCGAACTTGAAACAAAAATATTTTATATAGAGTCACGAAACAACACTTTGCAACAAGCATTAAAGTAGTGATATACTCAGAACGTCCTTTGACAACATGCGGGGTAGTGTACGGCTGCACGTGAGGCTCATAATCTCACAGACCTGGTTCAACTCCTGGCCCCGCAACAAACAAGATTGCTCCTCTTCGAGGGGCTTTTTTGTGTAAAAAATTTATGCTCCAAGTACAGACCCAAACACTTTTTTCTCAAGACGATCAGTTCTTTCTCTATTTTCAACTATTTGATTCGAGGATATAAGACGAAAATCTCTTTGATCTTTAGTCTCCGACATAAATACGTCAAGAGCATTAAACATTTCTGATTTCCATTCTAAAAGTGAATCCTTTATATCTCTAACATCAACTTTTAGGCTCGATACATCAGATTTTAATATTGATACATCAGATTTCAAAACTGACACGTCTAACTCTAAATTATCAAGTCTTTTTTCTATTTTATCCAAACTTTTACTGTCATTACTTACTTGCACTTTCATGTATAAAGAGTATTCCCTTTACACCATTTTTACCATTGAGACAAAAAGTATCAAAAAGTATTCAAGTAATGTTAAAATAGTGACTATGGCAGGGTAGCTCAGCTGGTTAGAGCATTGCATTCATAACGCAAAGGTCGTGGGTTCAAGTCCCACTCCTGCTACCAAGGGCATGTAGCTCAGCTGGTTAGAGCACCGATCTTATAAGTCGGGGGTCCATGGTTCGAGTCCATGCATGCCTACTAAGTTTTCTTTATCTCGCCAATACCAAAATAGTCGCCCCAACTGTGGCGACAATAGCGGCCAACAATTTCTTTTTCAAATTTTTTCTTTCTTTTAACAAAAACACTTCCAGTAATATCACTACAAATATTGTCGTATTGTTCAAAACATCAATTCTACCCACTTCTCCTCCAATTGATATTGCCCAGAATAAAAACTTTTGATATAGAAAAAAGAAAACAACCGAAGAAATAATTGAAGGAATTAATTTTTTTTGAAATAGCTTTAGTTCTGAGATTATTTGTTTTGGTCTAAAAACAAAACTAGCCATTCCCACTCCAAAACATAATGCAATTTGATAAAAGTCAGGCGAAGTTGATATTACAAAATATTTGTCTGTTGTATAAGCCACACCATAAAATAATCCGCCAAGTAAGGCATATAAATTGTATTTGTCAAACTGTAACTTCTTTTGATAATTAACAATTATAATGGCTGTAAAGACTATAAATGCACCAACAAATTTATAAATGTTTGTACTTTCACCAAAAAATATTATTCCTAAAGTTGTGGTAATTACAGACGAAACAGTCGCCAAAACTGCTGAAAGGGACACCGAATTACTTTTAAAACTTTGATAATAAAACGACCCACCCAAGAAATACAAAATTGCCAATGGGATTAATTTAATAAAAAAATCCAAAGTCACCACAGGCATTTTTAATCCAAAAACTACAAAGTATATTAGTGACAATATTCCAATTGAATTCCACACCAAAAAATTATTAGTAACGCTACTTAATGGCGATTCACCCTTGAGTGTTACTTTTTGCGACACATCAGCAATTGCTACCGATACTAATCCTAACATCGTCAATGTAAACCAATTAATAATCATCTATTTTTTTAACAACCCCAATAACCCCATTTTTTCCTTAACTTCAAGTAGGGTAGCAGCCACGACTTTGCGGGCGCGCTTGCTTCCTTCCATCAAAATTTCTCTGGCCACTTCCGGTCGATCTTCATAAAACTTTCTCTTTTCTCTAATTGGTTTTAAAAAGTTGTTTAGCGCCACAAATAACTTTTCTTTTACCTCTTTATCTCCCACTGTTCCCAATCGGTATCTATCCTCCAAATCTTTTACCTCCTCTTTATTTGGATTAAAAGCCCTGTGATATTCAAATACAGGGTTGCCCTCTACTTTTCCTGGATCAGTCGCATGAATTCGACCAGGATCGGTGTAACATGACTTAATTTTGGCAGCTAAACTTTCTTCAGTTTCCGATAACAATATTGAGTTTCCTCCACTTTTACTCATTTTATTGTGCCCATCAGTTCCAATTAATCGCGCAACTCGCCCAATCATGGCCTCAGGCATTTCAAACGTGTTGCCAAAGGCTTTGTTAAAATCCCTGGCAATTTCCCGAGTTTGTTCGATGACAGGGGACTGATCCTCACCTACAGGTACCAAATTTGCCTTAAAGCCAAGAATATCGGCCGCTTGTAAAATTGGATAAGCAATAAATGCCATCGTAGCATCAAGTTTTTTATAAACTATTTCTTCCTTCACTGACGGGTTTCGAATCGCCCGAGCATGTGACACCATTGTCATAAAATAGCTATAAAGTTCCATGGTCTCCGGAATTTCAGATTCCAAATAAATTGTTGACACTTCCGGGTCAATTCCGACTGATAAATTATCAAGATAAACATCATAAACATCTTTGTTTATCTTTTCAAATTTAGTGTAATCATTGGCATAAGCATGGACATTTGCCAACAAAATATACGTTTGATATTCATGTTGTAACTTAACCCTGTTTTCCAATGTTCCCACGTAATGTCCCAGGTGCAACTTCCCACTTGGTGTATCCCCAGTTAGAATTATCTGTTTTGCCTTAACATTGGCTATATCGACAACTAGACTTCCGGGAATTTTTTTCAAGTCTGTTGATTTGTATCGGGTAGTGACTGTCAATGATCCCGATCCACCCATTAGATATTCTTTTTCAAAAAGTTTTTCATCTAAATATATCGGAATGTTTGGGTTGTATGCTTGAGCTGCTCCCGATGGCAAATGTGTCAATTCTTCAAACTCTGCCGGCGACGCCAAAGTCAATTTTGTACAACCTATTGCTTTACACGCTTTATTTAAATCCAGTTGACAATCATCGCGTCGAATCACCGCCACATAGCGGTCATCAGCTCTCATGATTAGAGTCGAGAATCCGTCTGATAACGGCAGTCCGAGATATCGCATGCAGTCAAAGACTTCTTTGAACTCCGGATGAGGGTGTTGGGTGAATTCTATCCCCAAACGGGTTAATGTTTGATTGTATTTTTCAATTATTATGTCGTTCATAAGATGTCTAAATTTTAACATTTAAATTAATTAACGCTTCGGCTAATATTTCAAGACTATCCAAAATTGGTATGATAAATTTTTCTTTTGGAAAAACCAAAGGCAATTCAGTACAACCCAAAATAATCCCGTCTAAATTATTAACCTCAATAAAACTTTTTGTACTATTTTCTAAAAAATTAATTTGGTTCTTGGTTGTTTTCCCCGATATAACATCTCGAATAATTATTTCAAACCTATTTTGATCTTCGACTAGAGGTGTAAATATACCTTTAAGTTTGCTTTGGTATACTTTCATTTTAATAGTAGTGGGAGTTGCCAGTAAACCAATTCTCTTTAGTCTAAGTTTTCTTGATTGTGTTACAACTTCATCAATCATTGAAATAAAATGTGCTCCTTTTACTTTTGATACCTGCGGTAGTAACAAGTGCGCAGTATTACAGGCAATGGCTAATGTTTTTGCTCCAAACTTGACCAACTTTTTTGTTCGGTCAACAAGCAATATTGTTGCAACATCAAGTTTGCTTGTATCTGAAATAAAATCAGGTACAGGAATTGAATCGATTACAATTTCAGGATAGCTATTGTTATTGCCCTCGCCAAACTAAGCCGGCTTTTTTGATCATTAAATCATAAAGCCGGACCGATGCCTGTGGTCCCATACCACCTAAAATTCCAATAATTTTATTTTCGTTTTTCATATTTTTATAAATAAATTAATAATAAAGTTGTAATCATCCGCAAATTTACAAAAAAATCCCCCCTGCTGGGGGATGATATTTAAATTGAATTTACGTTTATGCCAAATTAAAATCTCCCACAAGCAGGTCATTGTTTTGCCACCAAGTTGTCGAGATATTTAATTTCATAACAAAGGTATTATATCATGATTTTTTCTGCTATAATCCCTCTACCATTTACGTTTTTGGTGAGGTAGTTGCAGTTAGCAGCAAAGGCACAAAAACATTTTTTTAAATTATGACCAAGATCGTTTCTTCAATTACTGCCGAATTACGTACTTTAACCGGTCGCAAAGTCAGACAACTCCGAAAGTTAGGTAAAACTCCTGCCACTATTTATGGTCACAATTTTGCTCCTATTTCAGTATCAATTTCTACCATGGCTTTAAATAAGCTTTATTCTCATGTCGGTGAATCTACCTTGGTTGAAATTAAAATGGGCGAAACAACTTTACCAGTTTTATTTAAAAATCCTCAATATCATCCAGTATCCAGTGATCTAATCCACATTGATTGTCACAAAGTAAATTTAAAAGAAAAGATTATTGCCACTGTTCCTCTCGAATTTATTGGCGAATCAATGTCAGTAAAAAATGGTAATGTATTAATTACCGTTTTAGACGAAATCGAAGTCGAAGCTTTACCAGCCAACTTACCTGAAAAAATAACTGTTAATTTATCGATGCTAACCGATATTGATGCTCAAATTACAGTTGCCGATTTAAACATCGACAAAACATTGGTTGAGGTCAAAAATGATGCTGATCAAGTTATCGTCAAAACTGACTTGCCAAAGGTGGAAGAAGAGGTTGTCGCTGAGGCTGAAGCAACTCCAGCAGACGTTGTTGCTACTTCTCAAAAGACTGCCGAAGAATTAGCTAGTAAAGATGCTCAAAAAGCAGCTGACAAAGCCGATTACAAAAAAGACGAAAAATAAATCTTTTCGATATCCAATCTAATAGGATCAATTTGATGAGCTCTTTCAATCGCTCGTTTCATTTCCTCTTTGTTGATCCCACTTTGTATTTGGGCAATTACCATCCAATCATCGGCACTTTTGTTGTCTTTTATCATTAATTCGTTTAAACGTTTTTTCAAATTTTCGGCCTTATATTTTTCTTTAAACCATAAAATATCAGCTGGATCTATTGATTTTTCCAAGCTAGCTGCTTGGCTCCACTTATTTTCCATTGCCAATTCATACCATCTGTTTAACTTAGCAACATATCTATCTCCAGCCGAAAAATTTATCGACCACAGCAAATTAATTAAAGTTAATCCAATCAATAATGTAATCTTCACAGTGTAATTGTAGCAAAAATGTTAAAATCTCCCATGCCCACAATTAAAGTCACTCCACAAAATTTTGGAAAACACATTGATCAAATTGCATTGGTTATCAAAAATGGGGGATTGATACTGTTTCCTTCTGACACTGTTTACATTTTAGCTGTCGATGTCACTAACCCAACTGCCGTCAAAAAATTATTAGGATTTAAAAATCGTTGGACAGGCAAAGCCATTTCAATCGCCGTATGTGATATAGATATGGCCAAAAAATACGTAAAATTGTCCGAAGATACCGAAAAACTATATAGACGATTGTTGCCAGGACCTTTTACTATCGTCTCTCCCGGACTGCAGAAAGTTGCTATCGGTATCGAAGCCGAAAACAATACTTTAGGAATTCGTATTCCCAACTCACAATATATTTTACAACTAGTCAAAAAACTTAATATCCCTATTTCTGCCACTTCTGCAAATTTATCAGGGCGAAGTCCACACTATTCTGTTTCATCGCTTTTAAATACCTTATCTCAAAAAAAGAAAGACATGCTCGATTTGGTGATTGATGCTGGCAAATTACCCAAAAATTTACCTTCAACGGTTATTGACGCCACTGAGTCTGAATTAAAAATATTAAGGCGAGGGGATTTGATTCCCAAAAATTCAACCTCCCTGCTTTCTACTTCAGAAATCGAAACTGGTAAAATTGCCAAATATTTATTTTCCAAAATTAATGACAAAAAGTTAACAGGTCCAATAGTGTTGGGTTTGTCAGGTGATCTTGGTTGTGGTAAAACAGTTTTTAGCCAGTCATTGGGTAAAATACTTGGAATAAAAGACCGTATAACCTCGCCAACTTTTGTAATTGTCAACGATTACGGTCAATTTTTACACTTTGACTTGTATCGTCTTACCACTAGTGCCGACTTTAAGGAAATAAAATTTAAAGATTATTTTAAAAATAATATTATCGCTTGTGTTGAATGGCCCGAAAATATGGGTCAACAAAATTTGGATTGGCTAAAACAAAATACTAACTATTTTCCCATCAATTTTGAGTACGTCTCTCAAACCGAACGTCGAATATCTTTTGATTTATAGTAGCTTAAAATTATCCAAAAACTTCTCACATTCTGCCTTGGCTTCGCTAATTCCGTTGTGAACACATTGAATTGTATATTTTTTGTTGCCATCGACAAAGTCAACAATTTTTTGACTACGAATCTCATATGTAAATGTTTTTTGTCCTGAAACTACCCCCGATTCTTCTAACTCTCGTTTAGGATGAACCCAACTCCACATATTGCCTACATGTACGGTAATTTTGCTATCTGATTTGTATAAAACATATCGAGTACCGCTATACTCTTTTTCGATATACAAAGTTCGATCAGGTGAATACATGCTAGTAAAAATTGTTTGATTTGAATCGGTCATTCCACCCTTATTTGTTGCCTGTCCTACGACCATACTTGTAGGAGTAGCCAATTTTTTTCCCGTAGGTGATATTTTTGTTGATACAGTTGTTGGATAAATTGCATTAATTGCTTCTTCTCGTTTTATCTCAGAAGTTTTAATTGTTCCATTTTTTGACATAATCCACCACACTCCTACCATCGAAACCGAAATAAGTATCAAGCTTGCCCAAAAATATTTATTCATAATAATTTATAATACACCAAATGTATATTCTAGGGATAGAAACAAGTTGTGACGACACCTGTGCTGCCGTACTTTGCGATGACCATATTATTAGCAATGTAATTTCTTCACAAATTGATTTACACGCAGAATGGGGTGGAGTTGTTCCCGACATTGCCAAACGTGCCCATCAGGAGAGAATTGGCCCAGTGGTTGCGACCGCTCTTAAGCGAGCTCGAAAGACTATTGATCAAATTGACCTAATCGCCGTAACTCGTGGTCCCGGCCTAGGTATAGCTTTGGCCGTTGGTTTTAAATATGCCTTAAATTTGGCCAAAAATAGTAACAAGCCTTTAGTAGCTGTCAATCACGTTGAAGGACACTTATTATCAGTATTTTTAAAAAACAGCAAAGGCCAGCCCAACTTAACTCCAATTTTTCCTTGTCTTGGTCTAACTGTTTCTGGTGGTCATACAAAAATAGTTTTATTGGAAGATATCGGTGATTATCACATAGTAGGGGAGACACTAGATGATGCCGCAGGTGAGGCTCTCGACAAATCAGCCAAATTATTAGGTTTAGGTTATCCTGGAGGACCAGTCATCGAAAGAATTGCCAAAGGAGGGGATGCTCATTTTCTCAAACTTCCCAGTCCCCTACCAGAAAAGGTAAATTTCAACCTTAGTTTTTCGGGTCTAAAAACCAGTTTTTATTATCAAATAAAAGATTGGAGTATTGATAAAAAAATGGAACATTTATCTGATTTGGCGGCAACTTTTCAAACATCAGTTTTTGATCACCTTTTGCGAAAGTTTAGCTTTGTCATCGATGAATACCAACCCAAGTCAATTTTGGCCTCAGGCGGAGTCATGGCTAACACAGAACTTCGTTCTCGTCTTCGCAAATTGGCTAGAACCAAATCGTTGCCACTATACTTACCACAACAAAAAAAATTAAATACCGACAATGCCGCCATGATTGCCCTAGCTGGATATCATCAATTTAAACGCCTTGGCTCCAGTAAATTAACGGATCTAGACATTTCATCACGTTTTGAATTATAATCAGTCATGAGAATTCAACTTTTTGACCGTGGTTTACCTCAAGGTAAAAAATTATTTTCTGATTTAGAAGCCGTTTGTAAAAAACTACAAATTGATTATGATCCTGAATACAGCAAAGACATGAACAAAGTTTACAGTTGGGGATTTCAGGGCAACACTATTTTGTTAATCGACGGCGAGCTCGCCATGGTCGACAAGTATCCTTCCCAAAAAGAATTGGAAAACATTATTTCCGATTACATCAAGTAAAAATGTAAGTCCCTCTTGTCAAAGAGGGATTTAGGGAGATTGAACACAAAAAAGCTTTCTCGCATTTGCATCAACAATTTTTTCTGTCTCCCCAAAACTCATCCCCCAAATATCAGCAACTTTTTGGTAAATATATTTTACATATTTTGGTCTATTTTCTGATCCCCGAAAGGGAACTGGCGTCAAATAAGGGGAGTCAGTCTCCAAAATTAACCTGTCTTTTGGTATATTTTTAACCACCTCCACCAGACCATCTTCATACGTCAAATTTCCATCAATTCCAAAATACCAATTATCACTTATATCTAAATAATTTTTTATTCTCTTTTTTCCACCGGTATAGCAATGTATTACTCCCCTTAAATTTTTATATTTTTTCAAAATTTCTAGTGTTTCTTCTGCTGCTTTCCGACTGTGAATTATCAACGCTTTACTGTATTTTTGTGATAATTCAATTTGTTTTTTAAACAAACTAATTTGTATATTTTTATCGTGTTCCTCAGAAAAATCCAATCCACACTCCCCCACCGCCACCACTTCATCGCACATCATTTTTTCCAATTCTTCTATATTTCCTGTCTCCTGAGGATGAATACCAATTGCCGCTAGTAATTTATTATTATTTTTTGCCAATAATATATTATTTTTTGAGTCCTCTAAATTACTCCCCGACAACACTACAAATTCTAGTCCCTCAATTCCCGTTGCGATATGGCTGTGTGTATCGATCATGCAATCCTTCCAAACAACCCTGTCTCTAATGGTTTTATTTCACCCTCAAGTGCCGATAAGATTTTTTCACAAATCTGAGGCATAACTGGAGTTAAATAATATGCAGCTGCTCGTAAATTATTGACACATTCAGTTAAAACATCAATTCGTGCTGGATCATTGGCTTCTAGTTTCCATGGTGAAACTATGTTTAATCTATTATTCGATTCATCAATAAATTTATTAAATACCCACGAAATCGCCTCATCTAACCTCAATGCATCAACAAGTACAGAAAACTCCCCTTTTGAAGGGGAGTCCCCGGAGGGGGAGGGGTTTTTGGACGAAATTTTTAAACCTTCACTGAGTTTACAAACCCTGCTCACCAAATTTCCCAAATTATTGGCCAAATCGGCATTGTATTTTTCCTTAAATCGGCCAATTCCTACATCAGAATCGTTTTCACCTGGGAACGATCTGGCAATCAAGTATCTGGTCCCATCAACACCAAACAAATCAGTTAATTGTTGAGGTGAAATAACATTACCCAAAGATTTAGACATCTTTTGGCCATCAACCATATAAAAACTGTGGGTAAAAGTTTTGACAGGTAGTTCTATTTTGGCCGACAATAACATTGATTGCCATATAACAGTATGAAACCATAAAATTTCTTTACCCAATAAATGCAAATTAGCTGGCCAAAAATCCGCCTTTCCTTCGACAAATTGAGTTGCACTATAGTAGTTAATTAAAGCATCAAACCACACATAAACAGTCTGTTTTGTATCCCAAGGGACTGGTATACCCCATTCCACGTTTTCTCGAGATAGTGAAATATCATTTACTCCAGCTTTTAATTTTGCCAAAACTTCGGCTCTTTTTCCTTCTGGAAAAATATAATTAGTTTTATCATCTTCAATTAACTCTATTAATTTTGGCGCATATTTTGACAATTTAAAAAACCAATTTTCTTCACTTTTCTGTACTGTTTTTTCAGGTGGATGCAAAGGACAATGTCCGTCAACCAAATCAGTCTCAGTTAAAAACTTTTCACATCCAATACAATACCAGCCTTCATATTTTGCTTTGTACACATCATCATTTTCTTTTATTTTGGTTAAAAATTCTGCCACCACCGCTTCATGATTTTTGTCAGTTGTTCTTATAAAAAAGTCATAAGAAATATTTAAACTTTTCCAAGCATTAATAAAAGTTGGAGCAATTTTGTCACAATATGTTTGAGTATCTAACATCTCTTTAGTCGCACATTCGGCAACTTTTTGACCATGCTCATCAGTGCCAGTCAAAAAAAATACTTCATCTTCCTGTTGTCGGTGTAGTCTGGCCAAAATATCTGCCGCCACAGTAGTGCAGGTATGACCAATATGAGGTATATCGTTAATGTAATAAATCGGTGTCGTAATAAAAAATTTAGGCATGGCCTATTTTACTACTTTTTTGCAACTTTCTTGAGCCCGGCTTTCTTGACTGTTTTTTTGTTCACTTTTTTGGTTGTCTTTTTCTTAGCAGTCTGTTTAGTATTAGTTTTGACCCCAACTTTACCTTCACCGTATTTTTTATTAAGTTTTGATTTTAATCTTGAAACTTTATTAATATGGAAAATATTTTTTTGTTTGGCTATATCTAGCATCGACTGAACTTCTTTATAACCTTCAGCGGTTGGCTTAGTTAAATAAATCTTGATCAATTTTTTTAGTTTCTCTTTAAAAGAAACGTTAACTTTCTTGTTTTTTACTGATTTTCTCAGTGATTTTTTTGCAGATCTTGAAATTGGCATGTGGTTATTTTAGCATATCACTTTATAATAAGCCATGGTGTCACTTTCAAAAATAAAACAATATCTTGGACGCCGTCAAAATTCAATTTCGTCGGCTTCAATTGTTTTGGCCATAACATTTAGTTTGTCGGCCATTTTGGGTTTTTTGAGAAGTCGATTTTTATATGCTCAGTTTTTCCAGTGTTGTGTTTTAGATTTGGATGCATACAATGCGGCATTTAGATTGCCAGACTTAATTTTTAAATTGCTCGTTACCGGAGCGTTATCAGCTTCGTTTATTCCTGTATTTGCCGGATATTTACATAAGGACAAAAAAATTGCCTATCGAATGGCATCTTCTGTCATCAATATATTATTATTAGTTTTCACTTTATCTGCCGTTCTGATCTTTATCTTTGCCCGTCCACTGTCACTATTAATTGCCCAAGGTTTTAATGACTATCAAGTTGATTTGATGGTAAACATGACTCGTATTTTACTTTTGGCCCAAATCTTTTTTCTTCTTAGTAATTTTGTTACCGGTATTTTACACGTTGAACAAACTTTTTTGATTCCTGCACTTTCACCAATTGTTTACAACATATTTATTATTCTTTCAATTTTTACTCTTGTCCCATTTTTTGGTATATATGGTCCCATTTACGGTGCTGTTGTTGGTGCTTTTTTCCATTTGGCAATACAATTACCTTTGTTATTTCGTCAGGGTTTTAACTACAAGGCTGTTATCGATAAAAATTTAGCCGGTGTCAAAGAAGTTTTTCGGCTCATGCTTCCTCGATCGTTATCACTAGGTTTGGGTGAAATTGAAAACACTGTAACTTTATTTTTTGCTTCAATCTTGGCTGCCGGATCAATTTCTCTTTTAAACTTATCGTTGCAGTTAGTGTATTTGCCAAGTCGTATTTTTGGGTCTACAGTTGGCCAAGCCTCACTTCCAATTTTGTCACGCAGCATTGCTCAAAACAAAATTGACGTTTTTCGTGATACTGTACGTAAGACAATCCTTCGGAGTCTTTATCTCGCACTTCCCATTTCTGTATTAATATTGGTCAATCGTGTCGCCATTGTTCGTATTGCATTTGGAGCAAAAGAGTTTCCTTGGTCGGCCACCATATTAACTGCCAAAACATTGGCCTTTTTGGTTCCAGCTATTGCCAGTCAAGCAATAGTTCAAATTTTAGTTCGTGCTTTTTATGCTCTTCATGACACCAAAACTCCATTAAAAGTATCATTTTTTTCGTTATTTATAAATGTAATTACCAGTTACCTGTTCGTAAATTATACAGACTGGGGGATTGTGGGTTTGGCAATTAGTGCCTCACTTAGTAACGTGGTTCAATGTACTGGTTTGTGTATTGTTTTTGTCAAAAAAATCGATGGTAATGGTTGGTCAAAAGTGTATTGGCGAATAACCAAAATTCTTTTTGCTTCAATAATAGCGGGAATTGTTAGCTGGCTGTCACTTCAAGCTATCGATCTATTTGTTTTTGACACTAGTAAGACTATTTTTGTCATCATTTCTTTTTCTCTATGTGTCGCAGTTGGACTAATTAGCTATTTCCTTTTATCTTGGGTTTTACGAATCGAAGAACAAACTGAATTTACTGTTTTCTTCAAAAAAACTACTTCCATTTTTACTAGTCTTTAGCATATACTGATATATAACATATGTCAGGGAAGAAGGAGATTTCTCTATTACCAAACGAACTCGATAACAACAGTATTGCTGCACGTGCCATTCGCTATCTAACCACTATTGGACGATACATTATAGTTTTTACGGAACTTATTGTAATTTCTGCTTTTATTTCTCGCTTTTGGTTAGACCGACAAAATTCCGATTTGTCCGAAGTATTGCGACAACAAAAAGCCATTCTTGAGAGCACAGCTGATTTTGAAAAGGAATATGTATCACTCCAAAGTCGACTAAAATATATTGACACCCAATACAAAAATCAACCAAATTATATTCAAAATATTCAATCTTTAGTATCATCTATTCCCCTTGATGTTTTTTTTCAAAACTTTACCATAAGTCGAAACAAAGCTCAGGTTAGTATGTACTCCTATCAAGAAGATTCTCTGGTAAATTTAATTGTAAATTTGTCACTTAATCCAAATATAAAAACAGTAAATATTCAAAAAATAGAAAAAAAATCAAAAGATTCAAAATTTTTTGTTGACATCTCGTTAGAATTTAAAGATCAAAGTGCCAAACCCACAATTTAATATTTCAAGCCTTACTCCGTTGTTTTTATATCTAAAAAAACAGCAGGAAAATGAAAAAAGTCGTCGTATAGTCGAACTATCGATTACTTTTTTATTAATTTCAGTTTTCCTATTTTTTGCAATTCGGCCAACAGCATTAACAATTTCAACTTTAGTCGGAGATATTAATTCCAAACGAGTTTTAACTGCTCAGTTAAAAACTAAAATTGATCAAGTAATTACCGCGCAGGACAATTTTTCCACAATCCAAGAAAAGTATTATTTGGTCGATACTGCTTTGCCTTCAAACCCAAATTTTGTTAATGCTCTCAAGATTGTTGATGCCGCCACAACTCAAAACAATGTATTTTTAGATAAAATTAGCTTTGCTCAGTCAGATAATAATTTTTTTACCAGCAATATCGCCACTAGCTCAAGTTTTACTTCAACATTAGGAATTATTTCGTCACTTTTTGCAAATCGTCGTATTGTTGATATTCCCCAAATTTCATTTACCCAAGATAAAGACACTCAATCAAACGGTCAAATTAACTTTATTATTCCTATAGATATATTTTTTTGGAACAACAATGAAAAAAAATAACTTTTCAACTTATTTACTGATAATTTCAGTTATGACTTTCATCACCCTATTTGTTGTTATTGTCTCCAAAAGTTATGATAATTTAATGATTCCTTTAAATCTAGTTCAAAACAACTCGATGGGTAAAAGTATCAATTTAGACCTAAAAACAGATGTTATTAATCAAATTGAATCTCGTCAATGAAAGATAAAAGAATACCCACTATTTTAGGTACTTTTTTATTGTTAACTATTTTATTTTCCGGTGTCTGGCTTTCCCTTCAAAAGACAAATTTATTTTCTCAAGCTTCAGGTGATTGCAGTCCAATAGGCATCCAGGTAACAAATTTAACCAATAAATCAGTTGACATTTCTTTTCAAACAGCATCGGCTTGCAGTTCTAATTTGGTAATAAATACTTTAACCCTTCCTAATTTTGGTGCCAAATCAACTATTCATTATTTTCGCATCGATAACTTGTCCTCTAGCACCCAATATCAATATCACCTTCTCATCGATGGCCAAGAATTTAAACAAACATTCTACACTTTCAAAACAGCTCCACTCCCATCTGGTACTTTACCTACAGCCAATCTTGCTTGGGGCAAAATTTTACTATCAACGGGTTTACCCAGTGTCAACAGTCTTGTTTATTTAAATATACCCGGTGCCTGGCCATTATCAGCCTTGACGGATAGTAACGGACAATGGCACATTTCGCTATCTAATAGCTATACTGACAACAAGCTATCTCTTTTCACTCCACCTTTAATTGGTACCGAAGATATTATTATATATTCTCCAAATGGTCAATTAACTCAAGTCGAAAATAGCTTGACCAAAAATGATCCTGTTCCCAATATTATTGTTGGTCAAGGTTTTGTATCAAGTTTGGGTACTGGCCCGGCATCGACTGTTGCCCCCACAAAAATATCTACCATTGTTCCCACAATTGCTTTAAATACAAAATTATCCATAAATTATCCTTCAGAAGGAGAAACGATCACCACACTTAGACCAGATATCTTTGGTCAGGGTAAAAATTATTCTACAGTAAGCCTAAAAATAGACACCGTTATTTCAGGCAATGCAACCACCAAGGCTGATGGTTCTTGGAATTGGTCACCAGTTGCTGACCTCAAAATCGGTAACCATATTCTTGTCGCTACCTTGGGTGGTGAAACTGTTACCCGAAATTTTATTATTGGCTCGGTAACATCTAATAGTTCTCCTTTATCTTTTTCTGCCTCATCATCAGCTGTAGTTGTTACTCCAACCACAATTCCTACTATTATTCCCACTATTAGGACAGGCAAAGTATCCACCAAATCAGGCATTCCAGTCACAGGAAATGCCAGCCCGCTATATCTTTTATTATTATCCTCTTTATTTACTGTAAGTTTTTCATTATACTTTTTTTACAGAGATGAAAAATAAACACTACGCAATATTCGGGGTTGTCTTTTTATTCCTATCTTTAATTGGTGCTGTGTATCTTTCATTACAAAATGCTGACTCTCGTAATCAAGCTGCAAATGGTCGAGTTGTAAACTGTGAAGACTTAGGTAGTCCCTCTGCGCGTCAACGATGTGCCGCCGAGAACGGTGGCGACATGAAGGCACCAATCACTTCGTCTAATGAAATTGTTCCTTGTGGTCAAGGTGCTATTCAATGCGGTGGCTGTGGTGGTTTTTGTATTTCCGGTGCCACCAAAACTTGTGATCAGGCAATTCTTGAAAAATGTGGTGAATTCCCCACTCGTGGCGCAAATATTACTGGCATAGGTGCTGATTGTAAAGCTGCTTCTTATGGAGCAAAGTGTACCTGTGGTAGCACGACAGTTTGTTTCGATAGTAAAAATTATGATACCGCGGTAAAAGACAATGGATGTAATCGTACTGATGGCATGGGCTTATGTGATGTTTGGCAAAATTTTGGTGCTCCCAAAACTCCCCAGGAACTAGCTGGTAATGTTTCTACTGCAACCTCAACTACCTACTATTGCCCAGGACGATTTTTAGGTCAAGATGGTTCCAGTTGTACTACTGCTCCCAAAGCAGGTTTTAATATCAACTGTTACTGTGGTACCATCCAAATCGATACTCCGGGTGTCGGTTTTCATTCTGAATCTATGAAATGCGGTTGCGACGAAAAAGATACCCCTCCCAATACTCCATCCACAGGTACTCCAATACCAACTCGTACTCCAACCCCAACTTTTATTATTGTTACTGATACTCCATCACCAACCCCAACTGGTACTCGTGCTCCTACCGAAACACCAACAAATACACCTATCCCAACTAATACCCCTGTTCCAACCAGTACTCCAGTTCCTACCAACTTAGGATGCGGTTACACACCTTGTGACAATTCTGGTAAACAATGTTCATCTGGACTAGTCTGCATTACAGCTAATAATAGTGGTCAATATTGTTCTTTGCCTCAATTTACTGGTACCTGTGCTACCAATCCTGGTTATACTGGGTGCTGTACTGCTCCGGGAGTTACTGACACTCAAGGTCCATCACCAACTCGTATCATTCTTCCTGTATCAGGCTTTGAATTTCCTATTCAAGCTCTAACTTTAATCGGTGGTATCACCACTTTGCTTGGATTCCTGATATTATTGTAATGTGTTAGCACTATTCGAAAGCTTACGACCCACTCAGTGGATCAAGAATTTAAATTTATTTGCAGCAGCAATTTTGGCTGGCAAGATTTTTGAGACCGCAACTTTTATTCAAAGTACCACCGCCTTTATAGCTTTTTGTTTATTATCATCTTCGTCCTATTTAGTTAATGATTTAGCTGATATAGAAAATGATCGCATCCATCCGACCAAAAGACTTCGTCCACTCGCACGAGGAGATGTTAGTCTCGAAACAGCATTGTTTACTGCTTCGGTTTTATTAATTATTGGTCTTGGACTTGCCTTTTCTATTAACGTCACATTTTTTTATATTTCTCTTCTTTTTATTGTTTTGCAATATTTTTACTCTTTTGCCCTCAAGAAAAAAGCTATCATTGATATTATTGGCATCGCTTTTTTCTTTATCCTGCGTGCCTTTGCCGGTGAAATCGCCACTGGCTACCATTTGCCAATTTGGATAATGCTTACTGTTATTTTTCTTTCACTTTTTATTGCCAGCGGCAAACGACGCAGCGAGCTGTCCAATAGCGGTCGTAAGTCTCGACAAGCACTGGATGGATATGGAAAATCTTTGTTGAGTTTTTATATTACTATGTTTGCTGTTTGTACTTTGATTTGTTACGCCATGTTCACTTTTTTGGCAGAACCTTTAAAATTTGACGGCGCTATTCATCGATATTTGTTGTCAAATTACCCAACTATGATCGATCGTAAATGGTACATGCTTACTCTTTTGCCAGTAATTTTTGGAATTATGCGTTATGGTCAAATTATTTTTGAGATGCAAGAAGGGGAAAGACCTGAACGAATAGTGACTACTGATATTCCACTTATACTTGCTATTTTAGTTTGGGGTTTGATGATGATGTCGATTCTATATGTCATCTAAGATTTTAATCTTATTTGTATTAATTGCCTTATTTACACGATTTTTTGGTATTAATTGGGGCGACGGCTATTTTTCCCACCCCGATGAAAACAATATGTCCATATCTTTGTCTCAGTTGTCACCATCAAATTTAAACCCACATTTTTTTGCATACGGTCAATTCCCCCTATATTTGGGCTACTTTACACTAAAAATAATTAATATCCCTAATACTCTTGTAAATTCCATCTATGTTTTACGTTTTTATTCTGGAATTTTTTCTTTATTGTTTTTATATTATTCATATTTATTGTTTCCCTCTACCCTCTTTTTACTTTTGTTAATTTTTTCTCCTGGCCTTATTCAAATCGCCCATTTTGGCACTACTGAAAGTTTGTTGTCCTTTGTGTTTATTGCCAATCTTTATTATTTAATAAGTATTTTTAATAAACCTAAATTTATATATTTTGTTATTTCTGCTATTTTGTCTGGCATTGCCTTGGGTAGTAAAATTACAGCAGTTTTTTTTATTTGGCCAATAGTAATTATTGGTTTGTACAAAAAAGAGTATTTAAGCACACTCTTTTTTATTTTTGTTTCTTGTTTTGTGTTTCTAGTTTCTTCTCCCTATAATTTCATTGACATTAATAGTTTTTTGTCATCAATGTCGTACGAAACTGGGGTTGCTTCAGGTGCAATAGATGTTTTTTACACTCGACAATTTCTCAACACTACTCCCTATTTATTTCAATTCATCCGCATCTTCCCTAATGTTGTCAGTCTTCCAGTTTTTATCATTTCAATTTTAGGAATTTATTCATTGATTAAAAATTTCAAATTAAAAATTAAAAATTATCAAAACGGACTTTTAATTTTAATTCCAGTAATTATCTATTTTTTATATTTCGGACAACTTTTTGTTAAATGGACTCGTTTTATGTCCCCTATCTTTTTTATTTTTCCATTCTTTGCCAGTCTATTTATTTCCCGTCTAAAATCAAAATACAAATATATATTAATTACCATATGTATTTATCCGGGTTTATTATTTTTCTCTCAATATTTTATTCCCAACCCTCGTGTCTCTGCCGCCAATTGGATAAACCAAAATATTCCCCAAAATTCAACCATTTTATCTGAGTCTGGAAACGTAGTTGACCTAAAACTTCGTCCTGATATAAAAGTTATTAATTATGACTTTTATACTTTAGACGAAAATTACAACAATAAACTAGAGCTAGATAATTTGTTATCAATGACAAATTATGTTTTAATTCCCAGTCGTCGAGTCTTTAAAAACCAAAACAATAGTCTATTCCCGTATACAAAAGACTATTATAAAAATATTTTCTCAGATAAATTTAGTTTAATTTATCGCTCATCAGGTCAAGACGAAAACGCCGAAGAAACATTTACTGTTTTTGATTTTCCTACCATACGTCTATATGAAAAAAAATAAAATTATTTTACTTTGTATTTTTACGTTTGCCCTATTTCTAAGACTTTATGGTCTTAACTGGGATCAGGGAAATCATTTACATCCTGATGAAAGATATCTAACCATGGTAGCCAGCGATATAAAATTACCAAAGAGTATATCTCAATATTTCGACACTTCTTCTTCACCTCTAAATCCAGGTAATTATGAGAATTACAAATTTTTTGTATATGGTACTTTTCCCTTATTTGTAACCAAAATATTTGCAGTCATTTTTAATCTAGATGACTATGAAAATATCGTTTTAGTTGGTCGAATTTTATCTGCTTTCTTTGATTCAGGAATCATAATTATTTTGTATAAAATATCAAAGCGGTATTTAGCTTCTATTGTATATGCCACAACAGTTTTACCAATTCAACTATCTCATTTTTTTACCGTTGATACTTTTTTAAGTTTTTTTATTTTATTAACATTTTATTTCTTAACCAAAAAACGATTTCTATATTCTGGAATAGCTTTTGGTTTGGCACTTGCTTGCAAAATATCGGCATTATATTTTTTACCAGTTGTATTTATATTTTTTATTATCAATCGTCGTTTTCTGTCTGCATTTTATTTTTTATTATTTGCTGCAATATTTTTTCGTATTTTTCAACCTTATGCATTTACTGGTATTTTTAGCTTAAACCCGATATTTGTAAATAGTTTAAAACAACTCCAAGTAATAACTGTCCCCTCAGTTTATTTCCCTCCAAGTGTTCAATGGATGTCCAAAATTAAATTATTGTTCCCGCTCCAAAACATTGTTATTTTTGGTCTCGGTATTCCGCTGTCAATTGCTATTCTTTTTATAAAAAAACTTAAACCAAATATTATAAATATATTGTCACTTGTTTGGATTGTCCTTTTATTTGTATATCAAGGTACTCAACCAGTTTTTACAATGCGTTATTTTCTTCCTATTTACCCATTCATTGTATTAATAATTTCTCAAATTATTCCATCAAAATATTTTAAATATGTATTAATTCCTCACCTAATTTATTGCATAATGTTTTTAACTGTTTATTCAATCCCCCATACTCGTGTTCAGGCCAGTAATTGGATAAATCAAAATATTCCGATTGATTCTGTTCTAACTACTGAGAGTTGGGATGATAGTATCCCTTTAAATAATATTAGTTACAAAATAGTTACTCTTGAAATTACTGGGCCTGATACTTCTCAAAAATGGGACAAGGTTAAAAACGACCTTAACTCCATTGATTATCTAATCTTAAGTTCAAATCGATCGTGGGCTTCGGCAGCAAATGTCCCACATTTATTACCAGATACAAGCAATTTTTATAATAAATTATTTTCTCAAAAACCATTGATAGAAATCAATTCATATCCTGGAATTAGGCTACCAATCAAAAATTGTTATTATTTTGGTCCAACCAATATGCCAAATGATAAAAGCTGGTTTGCCGTCAACAAAAAATGTAATTACCCTGGCATTTATTTCCGAGACGATCTAGCCGAAGAAGCATTTTCCGTCTACGATCACCCTAAGGTGTTAATATTTAAAAATAATATATCGAATTAAATTGATTTTGGTATTTAAGTTGATATCCTTGTTTTTTTAAAATTTTATCAACTGCTACCTTATCAGTTTCAACACATATAACTTTTGGATTATATTTTTTCCATGGCCAATTGTTTAATATTATTGCGTCATAGCCTTCGGTATCAATCGATACAAAATCAAAATTTTCTTTTACTATATCGGTAATTTTTCTTGTCTCAATATTTTCCACAGAAGTAATTTTATGACCATTGTTTATTTTTGCAAAACTATTTAAAGCCGGTATCAAATATTTATAGTATTTAATGTTTCCACCGTTTTCGCTTATTCCAATATTCAAAAATTTATCTTTAGATCTTATTACCTTAAATATTTCCTTAACTTCAGGATTTGGCTCGACAATTACTCCTGTCCAACCTTTTTTATATAGACGATAAGTGTTACTTAAACGAGTTGGATGATATCCTCCAATTTCCAGATATCTACCTTTAGCACAATTCATCAGTTTTTCTATTTCTATGTCTTCATAATCTTGTGAATACGAGCCCAATATTTTTTCTCTCCATATTGTTCTTTTTATTTGCGACAACATAGCCCAAAACAAAAATACTGCAGAATAGTTATTTAGTAATTCCAAATACTTCTTCATATTGATCTACAGTTTTTTTATAATCAAACATCTTCAAACTTTTATTTCCCACATATTTATTTTTAAGAACTTTTATTATCTTTAAAAATAGGTCTTTATCATCGGTCACGCTGGCAATTTCACCCATCCCTGTCATCGTTACTGGTACACGAACCCCAGGTAAATTTGATGCCACACAAGGCACACCACACACCATTGCCTCGACCTGAACTATTCCAAAAGTTTCAAGATTATCAGTGCTAGGTAATACCAAACAATCCATTTTGGCATAATATTTATTTAATTTTTCATGCTCTACTGGCCCAATTAACTTAATGTGTTTTTTGAAGTTTGATGTTTGAAGTTTAATTTTTTCATAGTAGTTATCACCTTTAACATTTTTGAAAGGACCAATCCACCACATTTCAAAATCGATTTCTTTTTTTAATAGGGGAATTATGTTTATCAATCGGTTCAACCCCTTTTCCCAAGCAATTCGTCCCACATAACCAATTATTAATTTATTTTGTTTCTGTCGTTTTAGTGGCGTGATTTTAATAGTTGGTAATATATAAACTAACTTTTTTTTAAAAATTTTTAAAAAACTAGAATAATTTGCATAATCTTTTGTGTATGCCACAATTTTGTCAGCCATTAAATACACAAAAAAATGTATTGGCCACGATATTATTGCAATAATTTTGTTTGCCAACGTGCCCGTAAACATAAATTCACAATGATGGGTAACAACTAGTTTTTTGTTGAATATTCGTGCCCACAAGGCTAACCAAAATGACTCAATGGAAGGTAAATGACAGTTAACGACATCAGCCCACTTTACATGCTCAATTGATTTTAACCAGTACATTGGCATAATATATCCCTTGCCTAAGCTAAAACCATCTATCCCCACAACACCTTGGTTTAATGATTTACTACAAATTATTTTAACCTGATAGTTCCTCACACTCAGTTCTTCCGCCAATATATTTGCATACACTGACACCCCTGATATGTTTGGCAAATAATAAGTTAATCCAATTAATATTTTCATTGATACAATTATCTCATTATGCTCTTCTGGCAACCATCATTTGATTTATTAAAAATAATTAATAAATTACGTTTCAATACTGCAGTAATGATTTTTTTAAATTATTTTATTTGGATATTTTTTATATTCGTTTCTTTTCTTTTGGTTTTTAAAGATATAAATATTTTTTGGCAACTATTTGTCTGCACCTTATTTGGTGAAATAATTGAAAAATATGGCAAAAGTCATGCACTGTGGAAACGTCCATTTTTTGCACGGCACGATCATGTTCCCACTGGATTAGTCGAATCTTGGTATGAGACGGGATCTTTTCCCTCAGGCCACACCCTCAAAGCAACCTATTTTTTCTTGTTTACTCTCCAGTATGGAGTAATTTCCCCTGTTATCTTTTTGGGAATAGTCATTCCTCTTTTGCTTTTTCGAGTATTAGTTGGATTTCACTATCCCATCGATATGTTTGGTGGCGCCATATTTGGTTTTTTACTTTGGTTTCTTGTTAAAATAGCCTCTACCTATGTTTTTTTCGGACTTTAAATACATCGTTTCTTGGTGGCTGACTATTAATATTTTTGCGATATCTTTTCTGCCTCTAACTTTTTATATTTTCCCCAAATTTTTTGATAGAGGTTACATATTTTCCAAAATATTATCACTTTCTTTGGTCACTTATATCATTCTTTGTCTGAGTGTCATCAAACTACTTCCATTTACCAATCTTGCAATAATTGGTGTCCTAATTATCATTAATCTTATAAATGTCTATTTTTTAAAAAGTAAATATAAATCATTTATTGCCATCACAAAAAAAATTTATAAATATATTATTCTTGAAGAACTATTGTTTTTTCTTATTTTAGTTATTTGGTCTATCGTTCGTTCCTATGCTCCTGACATTGAAGGTCTCGAAAAATTTATGGATTGGGGTTTTGTAAATTCGGCCATGCGTTCGACATATTTGCCCCCTGCAGATATGTGGTATGCCGGTAGTTATATCAATTATTACTATTTTGGTCATTTGATATTTGCCATACTTACCAAAATATCTGCCATTCCCTCTTCTATCACCTACAACCTTTCTATTGCCACCTTGTGTAGCTTAGTTTTTGTCTCAGCTTTTTCACTTGTCGCTAATTTAGCTTATAAGCACAAGTCATTTTTATTGGCCGGATTTTTTTCTGCTCTACTTTTGACCTTTGGGGGTAATCTACATCCTATTTACAAAATATTAAAAATAAACTCAACAGTTCACAATTTGCAAAAGTCAGCTGAAAGCTATTGGTATCCCGACGCTACTCGTTTCATCGGTTTTGATCCAGACATTAATAATAAAACGATACATGAATTTCCATTATATAGTTTTGTTGTTTCCGATTTACATGGACATTTAAATGATATCCCTTTGGTTTTATTATTATTGGCTTTTTTATTTTCATATTCTCAATCGTTCAAAAAAACAAAAATTGATTACAAATTAATAATTGGAACTAGTCTTTTGTTGTCATTTGCCTATATGACCAACGCTTGGGATTTTGCAGTTTATGGACTATTTTTTGCAGTATTTTTACTATTTTTTCAAAAAAATATTTTTATTACCATGGTTACGGGTATTTTAACCATTGTCTTTTGGTATATATTCACCCTACCTTATTCGCAAAATTTTACTCCTATGGCTGACGGTATCCGTTTGGTTGATGTTCGTTCACCTTTTTGGCAACTATGTGTCTTATATGGTGGCTTTTGGTTATTATCATTGCCGTTCGTTGTTTGGTTTATCAAAAATATTTTCAAAAAATACAAGTTTGAAAACGTAGATATCTTTGCCATATCACTAATTATTGTTGCAACTATTTTAGTTACCATTCCTGAAATTATTTATGTCAAAGACATCTATATTTTTGAGCATCGACGTGCCAATACAATGTTTAAACTTGTCTATGAAGCCTTTATCATGTACGCCTTAGTTTCTGGCTATATTCTTATCAAATTTAGGCAATCTATTTTATATCGGACACTATTTTTTATTATATTAATTTCACAATTAATTTATCCTTATTTTGCTATTAAGTCATACAGTGATAGTCATTCCAAACGTCAATATTGGGGGTTGTTGGGTACCGATTATCTTAAAACAAATTTTCCTGATAATTTTGCCGTAATCAATTGGTTAAATACCAATGTATCAGGTCAGCCTCATATTTTAGAGGCAGTGGGGGATTCATACAGCAAATACAATCAAATTTCTTCTGCTACAGGGTTACCTACCATCGAAGGCTGGCTAGTTCATGAATGGCTGTGGCGTGGTGGATTTGATGGACCTGGTGCTCGCAATACTGAAGTCACGACAATATATGAAACCAAAGACGCAAATGTTGCCCTACCCATACTTCAAAAATATTCTGTTAAATATATTATCATCGGCGACCAAGAGCGAGAAAAATATAAAAATTTAGAAGAATCAAAATTCCTCAACTTTAGCAAAATCGTTTTTCAGTCAGGTAAGACAAAGTTGTATGAGATGAATTAAAAGCTTGGAAACACGTCATTGCGAGGAACATTTACAATAGTGACGAAGCAATCTCGTTGGGATATATTTGGCCAATAGTCGTTGGTTGTTTCGAAGAGTTTATTTTCCAATAATTGGCCTTTTCGTGTCCATGTAGAGACGCCCCGCGGGGCGTCTCTACAAAATATTCCATTGTGAAAATATTTTTTCAAAGCACAAATAGCACCCCAGCAAAATACAAAAATACGATTAAATAACCTAAATTATTGTTATACTGAAACGTGCCCAAATCAAATTTATTAGATGGTTTAAATCCAGGCCAGCAACAAGCCGTACTTCATTCAGGAAGTCCTCTATTGATTTTGGCTGGTGCAGGTTCCGGCAAAACTCGTGTTTTAACTCATCGTGCTGCTCATTTAGTCGAATCAGGTCTTGCCCTACCCGAAAATTTATTACTGTTGACCTTTACCAACAAAGCCGCTCAAGAAATGAAAAATCGTATGGGCGTGATTATAAAATCAAATACTGAAAAATTATTTGCGGGAACATTTCATTCTTTCTCCTGCCGTCTTTTACGAAAATATGGACCAAAAATTGGCATCGATTCAAGCTTTACTATTTATGATTCAGATGATCAAGAAAATTTAATTCGTACTATTTTATCTGACACTCACTACACTCCTCAAGAATTCAAAATTTCGTCACTAATGTATTACATTGAAAATTGCAAAAACAATTTTATAGTGCCTGAGGCTGCTGCCAATGCTGCTTCCGGTTTTTGGGAATCAGTCGCTGCCAAAATTTATGTCAAATATCAGGCAGCTCTTCGTAAAAACCAAGCACTCGATTTTTCCGATTTGATTTTTCAAGCGACCAAGCTACTCACTGATGATAAAAATCTAACCGAGCAAATTAACAATTTATATAAATATATTTTAGTTGACGAATATCAAGATACCAACCAAACTCAATATTTATTAACAAAACTATTGGCAGGACCAAATCGTCAAATTACTGCCGTGGGAGATGCCTCTCAAAGTATTTATGGCTGGCGAGGGGCCGATTATAAAAACCTTACCGCACTTACACGTGATTTTCCTGAAACAACGATAATAAATTTAGAGCAAAATTATCGATCTACTCAAACTATTTTAGATGCTGCCAACGGTGTTATTTCCCAAAACAAAAATCATCCTGTTTTAAAACTTTTTACCAACAGATTTTCATTAGAGCCTATTCATTTATTTGTCGCCAACGACGAAATTGCTGAGGCTGATTATGTGTGTCAAAAAATAAAAGAACTAGAATTAAAAGGTCTCGCGTACAAAGAAATGGCTGTTTTGTATCGTATGAATTCTCAGTCGCGTGTTGTTGAGGAAGCATTTTTAAAAAATAAAATACCTTATGTATTGGTGGGTGGTTTACGTTTTTACGATCGAGCCGAGGTCAAAGATGTTTTAGCCTTAATTCGTTATGTTAATAACCGCAAGGATGACCTGTCTTTGGGTCGTTTATACAAATCAATGGGTAAGCGTCGTACCGAGTCTTTTATCGGAGGTATTGACACTATTAACAAAAATTCTGATTCGATCGATATTTTAAATAGTGCCATAAATTTATCAAATTACATGTCCAAATTTGATACAACCGACGAGGATGATGCCAGACACATTGACAACATTGACGAATTAAAATCAGTTGCTTCCACCTTTTCCAAATTAAACGATTTTCTGGAAAATGTAGCTCTTGTTCAAAATGAGTATTCACTCCAAGAAAAAAATCGCGACAAAACCAAACAGACTGGCGTTCGACTGATGACCTTACATGCCAGTAAGGGTCTCGAATTTGAAGCTGTTTTCTTATTAGGTTTTGAAGAAGGGCTTTTACCTCATTCTCGTTCAGTTTCCGATGCCGCCGGGGTTGAAGAAGAACGTCGACTTTGTTATGTCGGTATCACTCGTGCCAAAGACTTTTTACATATTACTTATACTACCCGACGTCTTACTTTTGGCAAATCAGCCTATAGCCAAGTTTCCCGCTTTCTCACCGATATTCCAGAAGATCTTTTACAAAACGATTTTGTTTCCCAAAATATTTCTTCATCTGATGAATTAATTTACGATTCAGATGATTATTAGACTATAATCAATCTATGATCACACGAATTCTCTACAACGAAGAAAAAGAAACATATGACAAAGTTGTTAGCCATCCACTTCAAACCTGGGCGTGGGGTGATTTTCAAATAGGGGAAGGTCATAAAGTCTATCGTCTTGGAGTATTTGATCAGCAAAAAATGGTTTCTGGCTACACTGTTTCTTTCCACACTGTTCCCCGGTTTAATTATACTGTTGGTACTTTATTACGCGGTCCAAAAATTGATGATGACATGATTAAAAATATCCAAAAAATAGCCAAAGATGAAAATGCTATTTTTGTCAAATTTGAACCTGACGTAGTTCATAAAATTTACGACTCAACTCAAAACCTAGACAAAGAATTATCGATTGATACCAATTTTTCTTCTTTAGTTGTTTCTCCCAAGGTTGCTTTTTATCCGCACTCATTTATTATCGATTTAACCAAAACCGAAGAAGAGTTACTTGCGGGCATGTCAACCAAAACTCGTTACAATATCAAGCTTGCTAATCGACATGATGTTACGGTCTCAAAAGAAACTCATGATAAAGGTTTTGAAATTTATTTAAGCCTTTTAATGAGTACTACTAAACGTCAAGGTTTTTATTTACACACCGAAAGTTATCATCGGCATTTGTGGGAAAAATTAAAAGACACCGGATTGGTTGACATATTTTTGGCTAGTCATGAAGGTGAGGTGCTGGCAGCTTTTATGTTGTTTAAATATAATGATAGATTATTTTATCCGTATGGCGCTTCTATTGACAAAAAACGCGAGGTAATGGCACCAAATTTATTAATGTGGGAAGCTATTAAGTATGGTAAAAGCATTGGTTTAAAAACTTTTGATACATGGGGATGTTTGGGGCCAAATGCCAAAGAAGGTGAACAAGGTTTTGGATTCCACAAGTTCAAACAAGGTTACGGTGGAACCTTGGTTCAGTTTATAGGGACATTTGATTTGGTTATTAATCCTCAAATTTATAAGCTATATAATCTAGTCGATAAATATCGCTGGGTTTTACTCAGACTCAAAGCAGCAATATTGAGATAAAAAATTGTATTATTAATCCATGAAATGGGTAAATTATCCATTTAAGATGGAGAAACAATATCGGCGTACGGGGTGGGATTATTCCAAAAATGGTTATTATTTTATAACGATTTGTACCAAGGATAGAACAAATTATTTTGGTGAAATAATAAACCATGAAATGTATTTGTCTGATATCGGAATATTGGTCCACAAATTGTGGGTTGAAATATTAAATCACAATAAAGGTATCGAATTAGATAAATACATTGTCATGCCAAATCATTTTCATGGGATATTAATTATTAATCGTGTTGGTGGAAATCGATCAATTTCAAATTCTATCGGTAGGAACATGACGATGGCGGATTCTATCGGTAGGAACATGACGATGGCGGATTCTATCGGTAGGAACATGACGATGGCGGATTCTATCGGTAGGAACATGACGATGGCGGATTCTATCGGTAGGAACATGCCGCGGCATGTTCCTACAATAAAAAACAATATTCAAACAAACGAATTTTCAAAACCAATTTCGAATTCTGTTTCCATGATAATAAATCGTTTCAAAGGTTCGGTAAAACGAGAATGTAATAATAATGATATAAAATTTGATTGGCAATCACGTTTTCACGATCGCATTATCCGATCCGAAAAAGAATATTGGGTCAAACGAATTTATGTTGATAATAATCCAGTGAATTGGGAAAAAGATATTAACAATAAAATATATATTCCGTAGGAACATGCCGCGGCATGTTCCTACATAAAAATTAATAATTGCCGCGGCATGTTCCTACATAAAAATTAATTAATTAATTAATATAATCAAATCCCACCATTGGTATAATTTTTGCGCTAAAATACCTTATGTCCTCAATTATTACTGATGATGTTATCGTTAAGGTTGCCAAATTAGCCAGAATCAATATTCTTTCAGAAAAAGTCAGTCTTTTTGCGTCTCAACTTGAGCCAATTTTAGAGCATTTTGAATCATTATCAAAAGTTAACACTAAAGGAGTTATTCCAACTTATCAAACTACTGGATTAATTTCTGTTTTACGTGAAGACATCATCGATACTGATCGTATGTTTACCCAAGAACAGGCATTATCGAACGCTCCAAAATCTAGTAATGGTTATTTTGTCACCTTAGCAACTATTAAAAAATAATATGTTACTCGATAAAACAATTTTAGAATTAGCTGCAGGTATACAGTCTGGCGAATTTACTTCTGTTGATTTAATCAATGAATGTTATGACAATATTGAAAAATATAATCCAAAAACGAATGCCTTTATTACCATAATTCCTCGAGAAATTGCTCTAAAACAGGCCCGAGAAGTTAACCTAACTTCACCGCTTTCGGGTATCCCTTTTGTCTTAAAAGATTGTTTTGTAACCGAGGGTATCAAAACCACTGCTGCTTCCAAAGTATTAGAAAATTTTATTCCATCCTACAGTGCCACTATTTATAAAAAACTACTTGAAGCTGGGGCAATTTTAGTCGGCAAAATGAACATGGATGCTTGGGGTCACGGTGGCTCTACTGAAAACACTGACTTTGGCATAACCAAAAATCCATGGGATACTTCACGTGTAGCTGGTGGTTCTGGCGGCGGTCCTGCTGTTGCCATTGCTTTACGTATGGCTGCATTTGCTGTAGGTGAAGATACTGGTGGCTCAATTCGTAATCCTGCCGGTTGGACCAATACTACTGGTTTAAAAGTTACTTATGGCCGTGTTTCTCGTTATGGTGCAATTAGTTATGCTTCTTCTTTTGACACAGTTGGTCCTGTTGCCAAAACAGTTGATGACTGTGCCATAATTTTGGAAACTATTGCTGGTGTTGACAAGTACGATGCCACCTCATCACCAAATCCAGTCCCTCCATATTCTTCGCTCTTAACTCAAGATTTATCAAAAATAACTATTGGTATTCCTTCTGAATTTTATGCAGAGGGTTTGGATCCAGAAATAAAAGCCTCTGTATTAAAAGTTTCCACAGATTTACAAAAGGCAGGAGCCAAAATCAAAGAAATTAGCATGCCGTTATTTAACCTATGTTTGCCTGTTTATTATTTAATCGGTCCGAGTGAAACATCATCAAATTTGGCCCGTTATGATGGTATTCGTTATGGTCAATCTCGTGATAGCTTTACTGATGAATCAACTCGCCGTATTTTAATTGGTACCTATGCATTATCTGCGGGTTATTACGACGCTTATTACAAAAAAGCCCAGCAAGTCCGAACACTATTTATCGAGGAATATGAAAAGGCTCTGTCTCAATGTGATATTTTACTTCAACCAATCATGCCTACCCCTCCACCCAAGTTTGGTGAGTTGCTCAGTGATCCATTACAAAACTTATTAGCCGATATTTATACTGTTTCTCAAAACCCAGTTGGTGTACCATCACTTGCTCTTCCTTGCGGCTTTACCAAAAGTGGTTTGCCGATTGGTGCTCAAATTGTTGGTAAAATGTTTTCCGAACAGTTACTTCTTTCCATCGGCCATGAGTTCCAAAAACTAACTGATTATCATTTGCAAAAGCCTAATTTATGAAAATAACCCCCATTATTGGACTAGAAGTCCACATCGAACTAAAAACAAAAAGTAAAATGTTTTGTGGTTGCGATGCTCAACATTTTCATGTTGACCCAAATACTCACACTTGTCCCGTATGTCTTGGTCTCCCTGGAGCATTACCAGTACCAAACAAAACTGCCTGTGAATGGTGTGTCAAATTAGGTCTAGCTTTGGGATGTGCCATTAATCAAGAAACATTTTTTGAGCGCAAAAATTATTTTTACCCCGATCTTGCCAAGGGCTATCAAATAACTCAACTGCAAAAACCTTTTGCCATTAATGGCAAAATTATTATTGATGGTCACGAAATTCGTATTAACCGCGCTCATCAAGAGGAAGACACTGGCAAATCAGTTCATTTAAGTGGTGAAACACTATTAGACTTTAATCGTAGTGGTGTTCCTTTGGTCGAAATAGTTTCCGAACCCGATATAAAAAGCCCCGAGGAGGCCAAAAAATATTTACTCAAAATTCAACAAATAGTTCGATATTTGGGAATTTCTGATGCTGACATTGAAAAAGGTAGTATGCGCTGTGAGCCAACTATTAATGTCAATATTGATGATAATTTTACCCCCCTCGTCGAAATCAAAAACGTTGCCTCACTTACTGGTGTTATGACTGCTATTCAATTTGAAATTGATCGCCAAATTGAGCAGTACAAAATTGATGGTATTACCAAAAAAACGGGTCCAAAAACCACTCGTGGTTGGGATGCAAATAAAAATCAAACTTTTTTACAACGTGACAAAGAAGGTAGCGCTGATTATCGTTATTTCCCCGAACCCGATATCCCACCAATTATTTTTACATCAAAACAAATAGAAGAAATCAAAAAAACACTTCCCGAAATGCCCGATGCCAAAATTGCCAAATACAAAGCCCAAAGTTTGTCCGATTATGATGCAAATTTATTATCTGAGGATTCAAACTTTTCTGCCATTTTTGACAAAATAGTAGTCGACAACAATCCATCTTATGCCAAGTTTGTCGCCAATCTGTTGGTCGGTCCTCTTAAAACTATTGAAATTGATATCAACAAAATTAACCCACAATATTTTAAAAAACTTTTTGACAATAAAGAAAAACTATCTTCTACAGCTATCAAGCAGCTGGTTATAGATAGCTATCAAACAGGTACTGATCCCCTGGATTTGGCCACAAAAAATAATTTATTTCAGGTATCCGACACCTCCACAATTGAAGAAATAGTCAAAAAAGTTATTTCAGACAATCCCAAGGCAGTTACTGATTACCAAAAAAATCCATTATCAATTGGTTTTTTAGTTGGCAAAGTGATGCAAGAATCAAAAGGATCAGCTAATCCAATAATGGCCAAAGAAATTCTAGAAAAACTACTTAATTAATTTTTTTACCGAATTTTTTACATCACGAGCCTGTTCTATTTTATTTATTACTCTTTCTGATTTTGATCGATTTTCCATTTCATCAAACCGATTTTTTTTGATTACAGCAGCTAGACAAAACAATAGTATCATTATCACAATTCCCACGGAAACCCATTGTGAGTTTGATTTTGCTAATACCTTCTTTTTTTGGGCAGTCTTTTTCATTTAATTTAAAAAAAATAATAAATATTATTATTTAAATTTATGTTATTTTTGACAATTTTTCAATCACACAATATAATATAGGACTATGGCAGGACATGTAGAAGTAATTACAAGAGCAGGTGATAGAGGACATGCTATTAGATTAAGGAATGATTTAGAAATTGAATATGTTTTGAATCATGGAATGGCAGTTTTTTATGATATATCAGTAAGCGGTGTAAGACGAGCAACAGTATTTAATTCGATGGATATTGCGGTTCCATCTAATCATTTAGGTAGACCAATATTTTTTACAGATCAGGCTGAGGCTGTAAAAATCGCCGCCCAAATAAGTACAGTTAACCGCAATCGATAGCTAATTTAAAATAAGATTTTTCGCTATACTATACATAGTGTCTGATTTTAAATCCGAATATCAAAAATTAAACGAAAAACAAAAACTGGCCGTTGATACGATAGAGGGTCCAGTTATGGTCATTGCCGGAGCCGGTACTGGCAAAACTCAAACTATAGCTTTGCGTATTGCCAATATATTGGCCAAAACTCAAACCAATCCCTCATCAATTTTGTGTCTTACTTTTACCGATACTGGCGTCACGGCCATGCGCGATCGACTAATAAAAATTATAGGACCTACCGCCTACTCAGTTCGTCTCCACACTTTTCACTCTTTTTGTAATGACATAATTTTGTCACATCCCGAAAATTTTATAATCAGTCACAATTTAAAGCCAGCCGACGAGCTAGAAAAATTGGAAATAACCAACGAGCTAATTGACAAATTGCCCGACGGCTCTGTTTTAAAACCGTGGGGTGATCACTATTTTTATCGCAAGGACATCATCTCTTCAATCCAAACTCTAAAACGAGAAAATATTTCATCAGAAAATCTAAAAACACTAATTACCAATCAACAAAATTATTTATCAACTACCACTTCACAATACGAAAGTTTAAAAAAACTTCGTGTTGGCAAAACCATTGATATTGACATCCAAAAAATTGTTGATTCGCTTCCCCCAAATTCTCAAATTAGCTATCACTACAATTTGTATAAAAATGGTGGCTACAATATTGGTGCTGCCAAAAATTCCACCATCAATTTTAAAAATGCCCTAATTAAATTTTTTGATAATTTAATCAAAAATATTCCCAAGCAGCTGGAATTGCTAGTCATTTTTCAGGGCTATCAATTGGCGCTACAAACACAGGGCATGTATGACTTTGACGATATGATTTTATTTGTCATCGATGCTTTTAAAAATGATTCAAATTTGTTGCGGACATACCAAGAACAGTATCAATATTTTTTGGTTGATGAATATCAAGACACCAATTCAGCTCAAAATCAGATTCTCGATTTATTATCGGACTATTATGATAACCCAAACATTTTTGTCGTCGGTGATGACGACCAGTCAATTTTTCGTTTTCAAGGTGCGTCAATCGAAAATGTTTACGATTTTTACCTTAAGTACAAAACTACTCCCATTGTTTTACAAAATAATTATCGTAGCCATCAATTAATTCTCGATTCGAGTACCAGCGTCATCAATAACAATCAAAATCGTATTGCCAATTTTATAAAAGACATCGACAAGTCATTAAAATCAAATTCATCTTTTGATCCTGATCCTATCAACGTTATCTCTGCCAACTCAACCCTTGAGGAAAATTTTTGGGTATCAGAAAAAATCAAAAAACTAATTGAAACAGGAGTCAATCCCAATGAAATTGCTGTTTTATACCGAAATAATAACGATATTTCTGATTTGGCCCAAGCTTTAAAACAAGAAAAAATAAACTTTTATTTAAATAGTGATCAAAATATCCTTAACAGTCGTCATATTCAACAATTGATATATTTACTAAAATTTATCAATGACCCGACCCAAACCGATCTTTTTTATCATATTTTGGCTAGCGATTATGTCAATTTTAATAGTCTAGATTTGCTAAAAAAAGTTCGTCATATTGATGATCTGTCATCAAATTCAAAAATAAAATTACGCAATATTGACAGGCGACTCGCACTGGCACGTAAATGGTTAGAGAATGACAATCTTGATCGTTTTTTCAACAAAGTCATTCGCAAATTCAAATTTCTTGATTATTGTCTCTCACAAAAAGATCCCCAAATTTTAAATCATCTTCTAACTTTTCATCAAGAATTAAAACGTTTGTCAGTCGATAAAAAATATACACTCAAACAATTTCTTGACCGACTTGATTCACTAATTGAGAACAATTTGATAATATCTGCTCCACCACTAGTTCAAAACCTTAATAATTCAGTTCAATTGTTGACTGTCCATCGTGCCAAGGGGCTCGAATTTGAACATGTATTTTTGATCAAGGTGGCGGACAAAAAATGGGGTAATACTCGTAATATGTCAAAATTATCTTTACCCCTGGGTATTTTAAAATATGACATTGCCAATGAATCAAGTTCTCAAAACGAAGATGAACGTCGTCTTTTTTATGTCGCTCTAACCCGTGCCAAAAAACAAATTTATATTAGCTATTCTGGTATCCCTTCAGTTTTTGTTTCTGAAATTGATCCCAAATTAATTGAGACCATAAATATTCCCGCCGATACTCAGACTATCGCCTTACAACAATATTTTCCACTAGTTGAAAATCAAAACATAGACATTTCTTATCAAAATTATTTAACTGAATTTTTAAAAACAAAATATTTATTTAATGTCACTCATTTAAATTCCTATCTTCGCTGTCCCTTTTGTTTTTATCATCAAACAATTTTACGTATTCCCGCCGTTAAGGATAAATTTAGCAGTCTCGGGACTGCTGTTCACAATACTTTATCTCATTATTACAATCATCAAACTATATCTTTGTCAGAATTGCAAAATATATTTAAAGATTTTTTATTAAAAGAAAATCTCAATAACTCAGATTATAACGAGTCGCTTTTCCGCGGGACAAATATAATGACTGATTATTTTAATCAATACGGCAACGTATTATCTAAAAATAATAAAACAGATTACGATTTTAAATCAGCCAATTTGCATCTCAACAATATCCCAATTACCGGCAAAATCGACCTTATTGAATATCTAGATGGCAACAAAATCAATGTTGTCGACTTCAAAACCGGCAATCCTGATGGAAAATATAAAGAACTTTCCCCAGAGGGGGATTATTTCCGTCAACTAGCTTTTTATAAATTATTAATTTCTTTGGACAGTACGAACATGCCGTGGCATGTTCCTTCAACGAACATTTTCGGCATTATCGATTTTGTCCAAAAATCAAAACAAAAAAACACCTTAATTCGCAAAGAAATCAAAATCACCCCCGACGACGTCGAAGCTTTAAAATTACTCATTACTGATGTTTACACCAAAATTCTTGCTCTCGATTTCTTTAAAATCCGTCCCGACTGTAAAGACCACCAACATATACATTATTTGTTGAATTCACGATAAAAATAATATTTTTGTAGGAACAGATCCATGTATCTGTTCCTTAAATTAAATTATTTATTTAAACAAAACAAAAAAACACGTCATTGCGAGGAGTCTTCAACGACCTGCCTGCCGGCAGGCAGGAGCAATCTCATTTCGATTAGTAAAGCCTTTATTTTATTCTTTCGGATTTGTAGAATTGATCTATCATTTTCTTCTGTTGTCTTGTTCTGAATGTATCAATTATTGGTCTAACAGCTGGTTCAACAATGTATTTTCCAGCAAACCCTCCGATATGAACACCATATATTACTCCCGATAAAGCCTGCATCATTGGGCTAAAAAAGTTGCCATCAATTTTAGTAACTAAAGCTGCAGTAGTGCCAACAGCAAGTTGTGACGCAATTGTAGTAGCTAAATGAACATTTTCGGCACTTTTGATATTAGAATCCATAAAACCCATCCTTATTTGTTCCTCAATAATTGGGATTTCATTAGTAGCAACATCTTTTTGTTTTAATTCACTTTTTACGTTAATGTTAACCGAGTCCATAGGTACTATTGGCGTATCCCACAAATTCTTTAATATTTCCCTTTCTTTCTTATAACCAGATGTAATGGGAATCATTTCAGTTGATGATCTCAAAGTTGTGTTCATATCCTATATTATATCACAAAAATATATTTTCCACAATAAAGTTATAATAATTTATGCAAATAAAAATCAAAAGACTTGACAAAAGTTTGCCCTTGCCCGCCTACAAAACCGCCGGCGCCGCCGCTTTTGATTTGTGTTCTAGAATTGATATTATCGTTCCACTTCATCAAGTTGTATTAATCCCCTTAAATGTCGCCATCGAAGTTCCAAAAGGCTACCACTCAATTTTAATGTCACGTAGTTCTACCCAAAAGCTGGGTATTTCTCCCGCCAATGGATTGGGTTTAATTGACAATGATTATTGTGGTGATAACGACGAGTGGCATTTTGCTGCCATTAACCATACCGATCATGAAGTCAAAATTGAAAAGGGTATGCGTATTGCTCAGGTTTTAATTGAAAAAACAGAAATAATAGAAATTGTCGAAGTAGAACATTTGGATAATATAGATCGTGGTGGCTTTGGTACTACCGGAGTAAAATAAATACTTTTGTTCTCAATCTCCCCTAGCCCCTCTTTGACAAGAGGGGGATAAGAATATCTTTTACACTATTAATATTATTTATTACTTCATCGTTTGTAAATCTAATTGTTTCAATGCCAATTTGATGTAAAAATTTATCTCTCATTTCATCTGTACCTTTCTTTTTGTTATGTGATGAACCATCAATTTCTATTGCCAGATTTAGTTTAGAACAATAAAAATCAACAATAAATCTATGTATTGGTTTCTGTCTCACAAATCTATACCCTATTTTATCATTTGATAATAGATCATCCCAAATTACCCTTTCAGCTACAGTTGGATTCTTTCTGTTTTGTTTTGCCATAAATGTTAAATCATTCCAATATCGAACACAACCCCTTTTAGAATTAATGGCATCACCATCAACCTTTTTCTGCATAATATTATTATGTTCTTTCTCCCCTCCTTGTCAAAGGAGGGGATGGGGGTAGATTGAAAACATAAAGGGACTGCCAAAGAGGGGGATGCAAGGGGGAGATTGAAAACAAGGAGGTAATTGTCAAAGAGGGGGTGGGGTTAGAACACAAAAGTGGAATATAATGTAAAATTACAACATGACTATTGTGTATATCCTCTTGATCCTCATTCTAGCCACTCTAGCCTATTTTATTTATCTTCAAAAACAAACCAAAGCTATCGAGCCCGATTTATCCAAAGCCATCGATACTCTCGTCAAATTGAGTAACGAAAAGCTCGATGATAAAACCAAACAAATCTCGATAGATCTCTCAAACAAAAAAGACGCCATCGAAAAAATGGTCCGGGATATCAGCGAAAATCTCACCAAGGTCGAAAAAGAACGAGTTGGTAGTTTTACCAATTTACGTGATGCCATTGAAAACAACGTCAAATTAACCAAAGAACTATCGGTCACCACCGAAGGGTTAAAACGAGTTTTAAGCAACAATCAACAACGTGGTGCTTTTGGTGAAAAAGTTGCCGAAGATTTGCTCAAAATGTCGGGTTTCGTCATTGGTACCGACTATACTCGTCAGGAAACCACTGGCGACGCCAGGCCCGATTTTACCCTATATCTTCCTGACAAAACCAAAATCAACATCGATTCCAAATTCCCTTATTCTAATATCGTCAAAATGAGTGAGACGACCGATACTGATCAAAAAAATCAATATAAAAAAGCGTTTGAACAAGATATAAAAAAGAAAATCAATGATGTTACCAGTCGAAATTATATAAATCCCGAGGACAATACTGTTGATTTTGTAATTCTTTTTATTCCCAACGAAATGATATTTAGTTTTATATACGAAAGTTTCCCCGATGTCTGGCAAGATGCCCTCAATCGCAAAGTGGTTATGACTGGCCCATTTTCTTTTACCGCTATTTTGCGCATGGTCAAGCAAGCCTACGAAAACTTTAGATTTCAAAAAAATGTCCAGGGGATTATAACTCAAATCAAAATTTTTGGCACCGAATTTGAAAAATACAATGAAGAATTTGTCAAAATCGGCGATCGAATTGATTCGCTTCACAAACAATACGACGAAGTTTCTGCTACCCGCACCAAAAAACTCCAAAAGGTAATTGACAAAATCAATATCGAGGATACTACCGAAATCAAGGCAATAAACTAACCTGTATATTCAACCACAGCTACGTCAACTACTTTTATACCACCTTCTTCTCTCACTTCACTTAATCTAGGTGAAATACTAGCTTCATAGTATTGAGTTGTAACTTTTTCATCTAATTTGAATCTGTATCCTGGTAATAATTTTTTCTCATGAACTTTGGTATCACAGTTTCCAAATTCTTTTCTACATATTGTACATGTTGTCATATTATAGGGATTATCTCTCTCTCTCTTCTAAAAGTCAAATTTTGGTATAATATATTATGGTCGATAAAGCAAAATTAGCTAAATACTTCTGGGATGTGGACGTAGCTAAAATTGATTTTGAAAACGACTATTTGTATGTTATTAATCGACTTTTGGACAAAGGGGATTTAGATGCAGGAAACTGGGTTTTAAAAAACTATTCTAAAAAACAAATTATTGAAACTATTAAATCTCAACACGATTTTTCGCCTAAATCAGGCACTTTCTGGGCAAATTATTTAAAAATTCCTGTATCGGAGGTAGCATGTTTGAAACCGTCTTATCGCCAAACACGAAAACAACTCTGGGCATTTTAGGTCATAGTGGTTTGTTAAACGACGCCTATTTGGCTGGTGGTACTTCGCTAGCACTTCGTTTAGGTCATCGGATTTCAGTTGATTTTGACTTATTTTCACCGATAAAATTTGATCCAATAAAATTGTCACAATCACTCAAAAAAATTGGAAAGTTTGAAGTAAATACTGCTACTGGAATTACATTAATAGGCACATTTAATGATGTCAAATTTAGTTATTTTGGTTACGATTACCCCATGTTAAATCCTTGCGATAAATATCAAAATGTTCAAATTGCCAGTATTGATGATGTAGTTGCTATGAAATTGGTAGCTATTTCGGACAGAAATACAAAAAAAGATTTTATTGATTTGTATACCATTTGCCATCAAGGGGTTACTATCGAAAAAATGTTTGAACTATACGATAAAAAATATCATGTACTAACAGAAAATAAATATACTTTACTTAAAAGTATGACCTATTTTGAAGAAGCAGATAACGATGTTATGCCCGAAATGTTGGCCAAAATTTCCTGGAACGAAGTCAAAAAGTTTTTTATCTCTGAATCATTTCGACTAAGCAAAGAACATCTATCATAAAAGGTGATTGATAAAATCAATATCGAAGGCGAGACACCAAAGTCAATTATATAATTTCCGGTTTAACTTCAGAACCCGCACGAATTAGTAGTTCTTCTCCTGTTAGTCTCGCTAATAAATCCTTCCTTTCAAGTTCTGTATGTGAATCATCAATCCCCCAAAATTGTTTGCTAAATTGTCTACCTAATGCTTTTGATTTTTCCAATAGAATATCGATTCGATCTAGTTGTTTTTCAAATTTTATATCTGCCATATTATAGGGATTATCTCTCTCTCTTCTAAAAGTCAAATTTTGAATGCATTTACATTTAAACATTTTAAATTGATTAAAAATTAAAAATTTTAAATTAAAAATTTGCTTTCTATTTTCCCTCTTGACACCACTTAGCACTCCATGTAGTATATTGCTAATATGGCTGATCTTACTCAACGACAAATCAAAATTCTAAAATGTATTGCCGAAGAATTTATTGAAACGGCAGCTCCTGTCGGCTCTGAAAATTTGGAACGCAAATATAATTTGGGTATCTCTTCTGCCACCATTCGTAATGAAATGGGATCACTAACTCAACTTGGATATCTCAAAAAAGGTCATTTGTCTGCTGGCCGCAGCCCAACTTCAATGGGTCTCAAATATTATGTTCGTCATTTAATGACTCCCAAAAATATGTCTGTTGGTGAAGAAATAGGTGTCAAAGAAAAAATTTGGAATTATCGAAACGAATTTGAAAGACTATTAAAAGAGACCACTCATGAGTTAGCCAACCGTACTCGTTCTTTGGCTGTTTGTACCACCGATCATGGAGCAATTTACAGCTTTGGTGCCTCAAATTTACTCGAAGAACCCGAATTTTATAACATTGATGTAACCAAAACTGTTCTCGGTTTACTCGATAATCCTACCTTTTGGTTTGACATTATTGCCAAAGCTGGTGTCGTCCCCGGTGATATTACTGATACTGAAATTATCCACCTTTTAGTTGGTGAAGATTTGGGTATGGAGCATCTTGACTCGTGTGGATTTATTTATCAAACCTATGAAGCTGGTCCTCATCGCGGCATTGTTGGCGTTATTGGCCCTGCTCGCACTCACTATCAATCAATAGTCCCTATTGTAGGCTATTTTGCCCAATTGTTATCCACCATTACTCGTTAAAATTAAGATGAAAAAAACAACCAAAATTGATCCGCAAATTGCCGACCTCCAAGACAAGTTAAATCGTTCTTTGGCTGACTATGCCAATTTTCAAAAACGCGTCGAACGCGAAAAAGAAGCTTTTGCCTCGCTAACACTAGTCTCAATAATTTTACGATTTTTAGAGGTAGTCGATGACTATCTGTTAGTCGGCTCGCATCTCAAAGATACTGGTCTTGATATGGCCAACAAAAAGTTTATGACCACGCTTCAAAATTATGGTTTAACCGAAATTAATGCCGAAGGTCAAAAATTTGATCCACATTTGATGGAATGCCAAGTTGTCGTCGAAGGTGAGGATGACAAAGTTATGTTTGTCGTCAAAAAAGGCTATATGTTCAATGGTCAATGTCTCCGCCCTGCGACAGTCGCAGTCGGTAAAAAAGATTTAAATAAAGAATCTGTTAAAAATTAAAAATTAAATATTTATATAAAATTATGTCAACAAAAATAATCGGAATTGATCTCGGTACCACTAACTCCTGCGTTTCTGTCATGGAAGGCGGAGTTCCCAAAGTAATTTTAAGTGCCGAAGGTCGCAATACTATCCCTTCAATCGTTCAGGTCATCAAAAAACTAGTCGGTGATTTGGCCAAGCGTCAAATGGTTCTCGACCCAGCCAACACTGTTTCTTCTGTAAAACGTCTTATGGGACGTCGATTTACTGATGCCGAAGTGTCCAAGACTCAAAAGATTGTCGCCTATAAAATTGTTTCGGGTAAAGATGGTATGGCTGCTGTTGAAATTGGTGGCAAAGTGTATTCACCACAAGAAATTTCTAGTATGATTTTGCAAAAATGCAAAACTGATGCCGAAAAATATTTGGGTGAAAAAATTGATCGAGCCGTTATTACTGTCCCTGCTTATTTTGATGATTCCCAACGCCAAGCAACCAAACAAGCCGGAGAAATTGCCGGTCTAAAAGTCGAAAGAATCGTCAACGAGCCAACAGCATCTGCTTTGGCCTATGGTTTGGACAAAAAGAAGAAAGGTATTGTTGCTGTCTATGATTTGGGTGGAGGTACCTTTGATATTTCTATCCTCGAAATTGGTGATGGTGTTTTTGAAGTCAAAGCCACCAACGGTGATACCTTTTTAGGTGGAGACGATTTTGACCATCGTTTGACTGACTTTTTACTAGATGGTTTTAAAAAAGAACACGGTGTTGATTTATCAAAAGATCCACAAGCTTTGCAACGTATTCGTGAAGCTGCAGAAAAAGCCAAAATTGAGCTATCTTCCTCGGCCGAAACCGAAGTCAATTTGCCATTTATTACCCAAAAAGATGGAGCTGCTTTGCATTTGACTGTCAAAATGACTCGTTCCGAAATGGAAAAGTTAGTTGACGATTTAATTCAAAAGACCCTGCCTCCAGTTGAAAAATGTCTCAAAGACGCTGGCGTGTCAAAGGCCGATATTACTGACATCGTTATGGTCGGTGGCATGACTCGTATGCCCAAAGTATTACAAGTTGTTAAAGATTTCTTTGGCAAAGAACCGAACACTACGGTCAATCCTGATGAAGTCGTAGCCATTGGAGCTGCTGTACAAGGTGCTGTGTTAACTGGTGAAGTCAAAGACGTTGTTCTTCTTGACGTTACTCCCTTAACCCTTGGTATCGAAACAGCCGGTGGTGTCAAAACTCCTTTAATTGAACGAAATACTACCGTACCTACCAAAAAGTCTCAAACTTTTACCACATATTCTGATAATCAACCTCAGGTCGAAATTAACGTTTTGCAAGGTGAGCGACCTATGGCCGCTGATAACAAAACACTTGGTAAATTTGTCCTAGACGGTATTGCCCCAGCCCCTCGTGGTATGCCCCAAATTGAGGTTACTTTTGATATTGATAGTAGTGGAATTTTATCTGTATCGGCCAAAGATAAAGGTACTAATAAGGAACAAAAAATTACTATTCAAAATGCCACCAATTTAACCGATGCCGAAGTCGAGCAAATGAAAAAAGATGCCGAGGCTCATGCCATGGAAGATGAAACCAAAAAGACTTTAGCTGAATCTCGCAACCATCTTGACGCTGCTATTTTTCAAGGTGAAAAAACCATGAAAGACTTTGCTGATAAAGTAAAGCCCGAAGATAAGGAAAAAATTGAGGCAAAAATCAAAGAAGGTAAAGAAATTCTCGCCAAAACCGAGGTTAACAAAGACGAAATGGACAAGTACACCGAGGAATTAAATCAAATCCTTCAGGTCATTGGCCAAACCGTCTATGCCAATCAGCAACCTCCTGAGGGTGGTGCACCACAGGGCGAACCATCAACAGATGGAGCGAAAGCGGAACCCGGCTCGGCCGGGCCTAAGGATGCCGAAGAAGGGGAGATTGTTAAATAAAATTTAACATTACAACGAGACGCCCCGGTGTGCACCGGGACGTCTCTACATGAATATAAAAATAATACGGTATAATACAAGTAATATAAATTAAATTACAACATGTCACAACAAATTCAACACTGGGAAACTGTCAAAAATAAAGAAAGATTAAAATTAATCGAAAATTACGAAGAACTATATCGTCGTGAAGAAATAGAGCATGTTCCTTTAGTCTCGTTTGAAACAATTACTTGTCCAATTGAAAAAAAAGATAAATTACTTGAACTTTCAGCTCAAATTGGTGCATCTGTTTTGTTGAACCAAATCGATAGTAAAAATGAATTTTATACGGATTTACCACTAGTTCTTTCAGCCGATCATCAAAGTGTAAGAATGTATTTTGTGTGTCAACCAGGTCACATGTCTGATTTGGAAAAAATGTTAGATGAATCAAAACAGAATTTAATAAATCTCCCAGAAAGAAGAAAAGCATTGTAGTTTATGAAACCAGATTTTTACGAAACATTAGGATTAGTCAAGGGCGCGTCAGCGGCCGATATCAAGTCGGCATATCGTAAAAAAGCCATGGAGTTTCATCCCGATCGTAACAAAGCTCCTGATGCTGAAGAAAAGTTCAAAGAAATCAACGGTGCTTACGAAGTGCTAAGTAATCCTCAAAAAAAGTCAGCTTACGACCAATTTGGTCATGCTGCCTTTGACCCATCCTCGGCTGGTAGCAATTTTGGTGGTCATACTCATACTCAACAAAATGGTCCCTTTAACTTCACTTGGCAATCCAACCAAGGTGGTGGGGGAGACGATTTTGATTTCGGTGGATTTAGCAATCCTTTTGATATTTTTGAACAATTTTTTGGCAATGGCGCCGGTGGAATGGGACAGCAACGGAGTCGTCAGGTCCCAACATATAAAATCCAAATTTCATTTTTGGATGCTGCTCGTGGCTGCAAAAAAGAAGTAACTCTCGACGGGCAACGTCGTAATGTTACTATCCCTGCAGGTGTCGACGATGGTCAGCGAATTAAATTTGGCGATTTTATTTTATATATTGATGTTCTTCCCGATAAAATTTTTACTCGCGAAGGTAACAATCTTTTTGTCAATCAAGATATGTCCTTAGTTCAGGCAATTTTGGGTGATGAGCTTTCAGTCCCTACCCTCGATGAACCACTTAAAATTCGTATAAAAGCTGGCACTCAACCGGGGACTCTCATTCGTCTTCGTGGTCACGGTATCCCCGATGTGCAAGGCTATGGTAAAGGCGATCTGTACATTCGTTTAAACCTGACCATACCAACCAAAATCACCGCTCATCAAAAAGAATTGATAAAAGAATTGGGATTGTAAGCCAGTTAATTAATTAATATTGCTAGTAAAACATCCGAAACAAATGGTCACCAATTTTTTTTTCGGTCATCTCATCAGGTATCGGAGCATAAGTAATTGTTCTAGCCTGTATGTCAGTAAATTCTATCCCATGATTTGTAATTTTGGCGATACCCATGTCATTACCAACCACAGTAATTCTATACAGTGCTCCTTCTTTTATTAACTTTGGCTTATTGCCTTCTACTAAATATATTGATGTCATAATAAAAATAAAATATAGGGTTATTGTAACACCCGATACATAAACTCCCTTGTTTAGTGCTATAATAATAATGTTATAGATTTGCACGGAATGGGGCGGTAAAACGCCTTTTTTTTTGCAAAATAAAATTAAAAATATGGATATCAAAAAACTACCAAAAACCGAATTCGCCTCAGCTGTGGCTCAAATTGCCGGTGAAAAACATATTGAAGTTCAAGAAATTCTCGACTCTATCGAAGCTGGATTAATTTCCGCCTACAAACGTGATCAAAAAGAACACGGAATTACTGTCTCTGACGAAGCCGTGTTTGAAGTTATTATTGCACCTGAGTCAGGTTCATTTGCGATTTTTGAAATTGATGGTAAAAAGCGCATCGATGTTACTCCTCCAGGTTTTGGTCGAATAGCTGCCGTAACTGCCAAAAACGTCATTGATCAACGTATCCACGAAGCCGAAAAAGATACTATCATGGCTGAATATGTTCACAAAATTGGTACTCTCGTCCAAGGCTATATTTTACGCAATGATTCATATCGTTTGACCGTAGGTATAGGTAAAACAGAAGGAATTTGTCCAAAAGACGAACAAATTCGCGGTGAAATGTTACCACTAGGCAGTAAAAAACAATTTTTGATTAAGTCGATTCATACCGACGAACAAACTGGTCGTAAAGATATTATTTTGTCTCGATCCGATGCCGAATTTATCAAACAACTTTTTATTCGTGAAGTTCCAGAAGTTGGCAATCATGCTGTTACTGTCGAAAAAATTGCTCGCGATGCCGGTTCACGTACCAAGGTTGCCGTTAGCTCTACTCAAGCCGGTGTCGATCCCGTTGGTTCATGTATAGGTCAAAAGGGAATTCGCATTCAAGCTATTTTAAATGAGCTACCTCAATCAGAAAAAGTTGATGTTATTTCCTATGCTAAGGACAAAAAACAATTTGTTGCTAATGCACTATCTCCAGCCCAAAATGTCGTCGTGTCGTCAATTTTAAATGGTTTAGCTATCGCACAGGTTCCTGAATCTGAGCTAGCTTTGGCTATTGGCTCTGGAGGTGAAAATGTCCGTTTAGCAGGACTTCTCACCGAACTTGAAATCAAAGTTCAAGGGACAAAAAAATAAATATGAATAAATTTCGCCCACCTATTGTCACAATAATGGGCCATGTTGATCATGGTAAGACAACTCTTTTGGACAAAATCCGAGGTAGTAGTATTGCTGCACGCGAAGCTGGTGGCATTACTCAACATATTTCTGCTTACCAAGTTGAAGTCAAAACAAAATCCGGAAAATCAGGTGCGATCACATTTATCGATACTCCCGGACATGCTGCCTTTTGTCAAATGCGTTCCCGTGGAGCTCAAGTTACTGACATTGTGGTTTTGGTAATTTCTGCTGTTGATGGAGTAATGACTCAAACCAAGGAATGTATCAAAGAAATCAAAAAAACCGGTGCTCCGGTTATTGTTGCCATGACCAAGGTTGATATGTCCGAATCATCTCCCGAAAAAGTCAAAGGTCAATTAGTTGAGCTAGAACTAACCCCCGAAGAATACGGTGGTCAAGTTGCTCTTTTCCCTGTCTCTGGTAAAACTGGACAAGGGATAGATGCTCTTTTAGAAAGCATATTTTTACATGCCGAGATTATGGAATTGACCGACAGTAAGGATGATTTGCTCGAAGCAGTTGTTATCGAGTCTTTGCTCGACAAAAGTCGTGGTCCAGTTGCCACCATTATCGTCAAAAAAGGTCAAATAAAAATTGGTGACATAATTTTTGCTCAAAATATTCCTTGTAAAGTCAAGGCTATGTCAATCCCAATTGCTTTGCCATCATCAGCCGTTGAAATTTTAGGTTTTGAACAAGTTCCATTGGTCGGTACTCCTGTTACCTCGGTACAAGTTGTTTCTACTTCTACAGTTGATCCAACCAGGTTATCCAAAACCAAAACTGACGGTTCACCTCGATTACCAATAGTTATCAAGGCCGATGTCCAAGGTACACTTGAAGCACTGCTTAGCTCACTCTCCGATGATGTTTTTCTACTAGCATCAGGTGTAGGTACTATTACTGATAACGATATTAATATGGCCGCTTCAGCTCATGGTGAAGTTTTTGCTTATAATGTCTCAGTACCACGATTTATAAAAAATTTGGCTGACAATGAAAAAGTACCCATCTTTGAATCAAAAATAATTTACGAAATTATTGAAAATATTCAAAACCAAGTATTAAAAATGCTTGATCCGACTATTGAAGAAACTAACGTTGGTGAAGCCAAAATTATTGCCGAGTTTAAAATTGAAAAAGTCCGTATAGCAGGTATAGAAGTTACCAAAGGTTTGCTTACCAAAGGTGACATGATTCACTTAAAACGAGACAATATTATTATCAAAGACACCAAAATTGAAGGAATTAGATCGGCCAAAGATTCCGTTGATTCAGCCAAGGCTGGTCATCAGTTTGGCATCACTTTTCGACCTTATGTTGATTTTAAAATAAATGATGTTATAATAGCCTATAAAGTTGAAAAATAGACTATCATAACAATTATGAAAAACTACAACATAACTGATATTAAATCTCTTTTAGATACTGCCAAGTCTGCCTTGATTGTGGTTCCAACCATGTCAGTTGATTCGATTGGATCAGCTTTAGGCTTAGCTTTGGCTTTAAAAAAGGTTGGAAAAGACGCGAAAGTTTTATCCCTACAAAAACCTGATCAAAATTACTCAAAATTAAGTGGACTCGAATTGATTACCGACACTTATAATCCTGCCGATTTGGTAGTTACAGTTTCATATCCTTTGGATCAAATTGACCAAGTTTCATACAATGATGATGGTGGCAAATTAAATTTGGTTGTCAAAACCAAGGCTGGTGCCACAAAAATTGATCCTACACAAATTTCTATCAACAACAGTTCTGGTACCGCTGATATCTGTTTTATGTTGGGTGACGAATCTCCCTTGGGTGACAAAGCTTCAATGGTCAATTCAGGCAATTGGGTCTACATTGCTCCAACTGCTATTGCCAAACCTTGGGCCAAAGCTTCATTGATTGATCCTGACGCTCCTTTTTCTGAAATTTTTACCTTCTTATTGCCTATGTTAGGGCTATCTTTAGATACCGAATCAGGCAAAGATATTTTAATCGGTCTCCGAGTTGCTACTCAATCATTCTCCGTCAACGTTTCTCCTGAAAGTTTTGAAGCAGGTGCCATCTGTCTTCGTGCTACCCAGCCCGAAACTCCAACCTCAACACCTGTATCAACACCAGCCACTGACATCCCAGTCTCAACCCCAGTCAGCGCACCTGTCAGTGCTCCTCAATTCACCACCAATCCCACCTTCAGTCCTACAGTTTAAAGCGAAAATTATATGATCGAATGTACCGTCACCTGTAATCACTGTAATGTGGAGATTGTAAGAGGTAAATTTGCCGACAATAAAAACCAATTAAGAGTAACTACCCGAGGTGGTGATATTGAATCGAGGGTTGTAACAGCACTGCTTGAACATCATGATCGTACCTCAATGGTCATACCATTCTCAAATGAACGTAGGGGTGGACACAATGAAATGTCCGCTTTTGACGAAAACGAAAACATGTCTTTTTTTATTGAAGTGCACTCATACGCCGTCACCGCTAGATCAACTGTAAATAGGGGCAATTAAAACACATTTTTGTGTTATAATCCCTTTGTACTTATTTTAGTTTTTCAGTAGCCATTCTGAAATTTTAATTTTTACTAAAATTAGCACAATTAAATTCATGGCATTAACCAAAGACGAAAAAACATCAGTCGTTACAAAATTCTCCCAAGCTAAGGGTGATACAGGCTCTCCCGAAATTCAAGTCGCTATTTTATCCAAAGAAATTGACAAGCTCCAAGGTCATCTTGGTGAAAACAAACACGATTCTCCCGCTAAACGTGGACTATTGTCCAAAATCGCCAAACGTCGTCGTTTGCTTCGCTACCTTTCCCTCCACAATGAAGAACGCTATGGTAAATTGATCAAATCACTTAACCTCAAAAAATAATCGCGTTTTTATATATAATTGTTTATGCAAAAATCTATGGATATCTCACTCGGTGGTAAAGTTATAACTCTCTCAACTGGCAAATTAGCCCCACAGGCTGATGGTTCCGTGCTCGCTCAAATGGGTAAAACTGTGGTTTTGGCTACAGTAGTCAAAGGTAATTTAGATTTATCCAAAGACTATTTTCCTCTCTCTGTTGAATTTGTTGACAAATTTTATGCCGGTGGTGTCATCAAAGGTGGTAAATGGATGAAACGTGATGGTGGTCCCAGTGATACTGCTGTTTTATTTGGCCGAATTATTGACCGATCTATTCGTCCTCTTTTCCCTATGGGTTTCAAAAATGAAGTCCAAGTTATGGCCACCGTTTTGAGTAATGATCGCGATAATGATGTTGTTGTTACTGCCTTTACCGCAGTTTCTGCCGCTTTAATGATTTCTGGTTTACCTTTTAATGGACCTGTCTCAGCTGTTCGTTTGGGTCTAAAAGCAGGTGAAATTTCACTTTTTCCTACTATCACTGATCAATTAACTTCAGATATGGATTTGTTAATCTGCAAAGATTCCGAAGGTGTCAATATGATCGAAGCTGATGCCAAAATTGTGGATAATGAAATCGTCCTCAAAGCTATTGAATTAGGTTTTTCCGAAGGTGACAAAATTAATTCAGAATTACAAAAGTTTGCTGCTGAGTTTGGCAAGCCAAAAATGGAATATACCGATCTTTCACCTTCAGTCGAATTACAAGACAAAGTTGAAGTTGCTGTCAAAACTGAGCTAGAAGAATTTATTTCTGCTGGCATTGATGGTGCTCATATGGCAGGCGAAGAAAAGATCAAAGAATCGGCTTTGGAAAAATTTGCTACTGAATTAAAATCTGGTGAATTGGACAAAGCTAAGTTGATGGAAGCTGTTGACATGTTAGTTCGCAAATATATTCGTGCGACCACACTCGCTGGTAGCCGTTACGACAAAAGATCTACCACCGAAATTCGTCCTCTAAACATTGAACTCGATGTGTTACCTTGCACCCATGGATCAGCATTATTTGAACGTGGATTAACCCAAGCCTTAACCATTACCACTCTCGGCCCACTATCCGAAGAGCAACATTTACAAGATAGTAGTGGTGAAACAACCAAACGTTACATTCACTATTACTCCGCCGCACCTTTCTCCACTGGTCAAACAGGTCGTACTGGTCGTCCCGGACGCCGAGAAATTGGTCACGGTGCACTAGCTGAAAAAGCCTTAGTTGCCGTCATTCCTTCTGTTGAAGAGTTTCCATATACCATCATTTTAACTTCCGAAGTGTTGTCGCAAAATGGCTCATCGTCTATGGCATCTACTTGTGGTTCTACCATGTCATTAATGGCTGCTGGTGTCCCACTCAAAGCTCACGTTGCCGGTATCTCTGTAGGTATGGTATCAAGTGCTGACAAATATATTTTGTTAACTGATATTGCGGGTATTGAAGATCATTGTGGTGATATGGATTTCAAAATTACTGGTACCAAAACAGGTATTACTGCCATTCAATTGGACATTAAACGTATGGGTTTAAGTTTTGCCATGATTAAGGATACTTTTGCCCAAAGTTTAACTGCCCGTCTGCAAATTTTGGCAAAAATGGAAAGTGTTTTGTCTGCTCCAAGAACTACACTCTCGACCTACGCTCCAAAAATCAAAATGATCAAGCTTCCCGAGGACAAAATCGGTGAAGTTATTGGCTCAGGTGGTAAAACTATCAAAGCCCTAATGGAGAAATTTGGTACTCAAATTGATATAGATGACTTCGGTCGTGCCTCAATTTCGTCCTTAGATCAGGAAAAAATTGATGCGTGTGCCTATCAAATCGAATCAATGGTTAGGGAAGTTCAAATGGGTGAACAGTTTGAAGGTGAAGTTACTCGAGTTGAAAACTTTGGTGCTTTTGTCGAATTCCTCCCAGGTCGTGAAGCCCTTTTGCATGTTTCTGAGTTAACCCAAGGATTTTTATCCGATCCAAGCGCCATTATCAAAATCGGTGACAAAATCAAAGTACAAATTAGTGGTTACAACGATAATCATCAAATAAAGTTATCCGCACCTGAGTTCAAAGCTGCTCATCCAGCAGAGCCAAACGATAGTATGGGTGGCGATAGGCCTCAACGTCCACAATTTGATAGACCATCACGTCCTTCATTCCGCAACTTCGCCCAAAACGATTCGAGACCACGAAGATAATCCCCGTATATCATTGCATCATCCTATCCCTCACCAATCGGTGGGGGATTTTTGTTGTAAAATAATTAATAAACAAAATAAGAATATTTCTGGTCTTGATATTTATTGGTATCACCGCAATAATTTCAATAAATTTATTGTTTAAAAATAATATTAATAACCTACACACAGTCATAATTGTCCCAGGTCTTGGGGATAAAATTACTGCTTCAGATTTTGTCTCCTGGCTATGGCAACGGCAGGGGATAGATACCATCATCTTTGACACTAAATGGAAAAGTGATGAAAATTATCAAAATAAGTTAGACAGGTTATTAAATTTGATTGACATTCACTCAGAAAAAAATAAAAGGTTGTCACTAGTTGGTACAAGCGCTGGTGGTAGTCTTGTTCTTAATGCCTTTAACGACCGAAAAGAAAAAATATATAAAATAATAACTGTTTGTGCACGTTTGGTAAAAGGTGAATTAAACGGTTTTAATGGTTATAATCAACGAACAAAAGGATATCCTTCTTTTTCAGAATCAATCATTAGATCAGAAGAATCTCAAAATAATTTATCAAACGAAGATAAGCAAAAAATCATGACAATTACTGCCAACTTTGGAGATGAATTAGTTCCAAAAAACACTTCAATAATTAATGGTGCAAATAACATTTTTATACCTACGATTGAACATTCATTTAGTATCACATCTGGATTAACCATCTTTTCAAAAAAAATAATTGATTTTATAAAATATTGATACTATCACGTTTGTTTCGATGTGTTTATTCCCCAATATTCGGCATATTCGCGTCCATGTAGAGACGCCCCGCGGGGCGTCTCTACCACCCACATCATTGGCAAATAATTAATCAAAGTCATTTCTGCACCTATAAATCTATATCCTATACGATATAATTACATTATGAAACTTCTAACTTTCGACCAATATTTCAAAAATAGTCTCAAAGATCCTGAATTTAAAAAACTTTGGGAAGAATCAAAACCTAAGTATGATTTATCTCGTCAGATCATAAAAAAACGACTCGAGAAAAAGATGTCGCAGAGTGAATTAGCCAAAAAATCTGGTACCACTCAAGCAGTAATTTCTCGTCTGGAAAATTCCACCTTTAATCCATCAATCGAGCTACTCGAACGCGTATGTGCCGGTCTCGGCACAAAACTTACATTGTCGATAAGTTAACTAATTAAGGGTATACTTTTTATATGCCCGACAGTAATTTAACCATCGAAAGTGCCATCCAAAAATTGCGTGACAAATCAAAAAGTGTCAAATTACCCGATGGTTTAACTGAATCATTAAACGAACTTTTTGCCCAATTAGAGGTAAATTCAAAATCAGAAGACACTTTTTGGCAGTTTTATCAATCGGCCAACAAATATCTTGACTGGGCCATAAAATTACCTTGGTTTAATCAAAGCCAAGACATTCTTGATATTAGTTATACCCGTCAAAAACTCGATGAAAACCACTACGGTCTCGATGATGTCAAAAAACGTATCGAAGAATATGTTTCAATATTAGCCCTCCAAAAAACACGTCATCCCGAAGAGCCTTTTCGTGCCCCAATTTTGTTATTTGTAGGCTTAGTTGGTACCGGTAAAACCACTATGGCCAAATCAATTGCTGATGTATTGGGTCGTCAACTAATTCGTATTCCTTTTGGAGGTCTTGGAGACCCCCTTTATTTGCGGGGTCAAAGTCGACTTCATCCTGAGGCCGAGCCAGGGGCAATTATTAGGGGTCTCTCGACTGCCAAAACCAACAATCCTGTTATCCTTTTGGACGAAATTGATCGTGTCGCCGATGATGCTCTAAATACTATTATGGGTGTTCTGGTCGAATTGCTCGACCCCGAACAAAACGACCGTTTTTCTGATCATTATTTAGATTATCCTTTTAATTTATCTCAGGCGTTTTTCGTTGCTACTTGTAACAACACTGCTCGTATCGCTACCGCTGTTATGGATCGTTTGGAAGTCATCCAAATGCCAAGCTACAATGATGAAGAAAAAATTGCCATTGGTCGCAAATATTTGCTCCCCAGGGCACTAAAAGATTCGGCTATTACTGCCGACGAGTTAATAATTAATGACGATATTTGGCCAAACATTGTCAGACCTTTGGGTTTTGATGCTGGTGTTCGTACTTTAAAACGAAACATCGAAGGCTTGTGTCGTAAAACTGCTGCCCTTATTCTTTCTGGTACTCCAAAAATTGTAATAGACGAATCAAATGTTAAAAAATTTATGCCTCAGTGGTAAAACAAAATTTATGCTATACTATCTCTCAGCTTGAACAGAATACTTCACTCGGTACGAAATGTCCGTCGCGAAAATGTTAACATTATTTAGTTTAATCAATTCTCTTCATCCATATATAAAAAATTTATGATAAATAAAAACTTTGCCCCAAACGGGGCCCGTCCTCCTGTTAATTTTTCTCACCCTGCTCCTATCACCAATCTTGGTGGTAGTCGCGATTCAGTTCGTCTTATTGCTTTAGGTGGATTTGGTGATGTCACCCAAAATATGTTCGTTTACGAATATGTACCAAACGGTGATCTCCAAAAAAGCCAAATAATCATCGTCGATTGTGGTGTTGGTTTTCCCGAAGAAGACGAATTTGGTGTCGATTTACAAATTCCTGATACAAAATATTTAGAAGACAAAAAAGACCGAATTTTGGGTATTTTTATTACTCATGGTCATGAAGATCATATTGGTGCTCTCCGTTTTATTCTCCCGATTTTGGGTCCCGATATTCCTCTATATGCCCCTCGTATGGCTGCTGCTTTTATCGATGGACGATTAGTCGAAGCCTCAATTCGTAGTAATATGAAGATATACGAGAGTGGTGATGTGATGACTGTTGGTCCATTTTCCATTGACTCAATTAAAGTAAATCATTCAGTTCCTGACACTAATCATTTCGCTATTACTACCCCGATTGGCATTTTTTACCATGGTTCCGATTTTAAATTTGATTTATTCCCCCTCGATGGTAAACCATCTGATTTGGCTCACATCGCCCGTGTCGGTGAAAAGAAAGTAATTGCCCTCATGTCTGACTGTCTGGGTGCCGACCATGAAGGTTTTTCACCTTCCGAAAGTTCTATTGCTGAAAAATTTAACCGAGACATTATTACCTCAAAAGGTCGTGTTTTTGTTACTTCAATTTCTAGTAACGTTGTTCGCTGGGGTCAAGCTATTGATTATGCCAAGCGAGCTGGTCGCAAAATTGTCCCTGTCGGTTATTCTGTTGACAAAGCCATCGCTATTGCCAAAGATTTGGGTTACGTCAATTTAACGGATGATGATTTAGTTCCAGTTGAGCGAACCAAAAATTTTGCCGATAATAAGCTAATATTTTTAGTGGCTGGTTTTTCTGCTCAACCAAATTCTGCTTTAAGTAAAATGGTTATGGGTAAACATAGAATTAAAATAAAATCTGGCGACAAAGTTATCTTTTCCGCTCCCGATTATATTCCGGGGACTACTTCACACATTTATGATTTGATTGACACTCTTGCTCGTATGGGTGCCGAAGTAATTTATGGTGACAGTCAAGAAATTCACGTTTCCGGACACGGTTTTCAAAAAGAACATGCTATTTTGATGGATTTAGTCAGACCAAAATATTTGGTACCAATTGGAGGAAATTTCCGCCACGTCAAAAGTTATCACACCATGGCCAAAACTATGGGGTACAAAGACGAACAGTTAATTTCACCTGATACTGATGCTATTATTACTTTTTTTGCTGATGGCAAAGTTGACACTAAACAGCACAATCAGCTTCGTAAAGTCTTAATCGATGGTTTGGGTATTGGTGATGTTGGTACTACAGTTTTACGTGATCGTAAATTGTTGGCCGAGGAGGGGATGTTCTCCTTTGTTCTATTAGTCACCAAAGAAACAGGTGCATTAGCAAAACCTCCAGTAATTTTATCTCGAGGATTTGTTTTTGAAAAAGAAAATACCGATCTTATGGACTTTTTAATGGCCGAAATTAATCGCAAATTTACCGAGGCGACTTCTAAACCCGCCAATTTTGAATTTATTCGTCAAGAGCTTCAAGCTCATATCGAAGGAATAATTCTCGAAAAAACCGGCCGCCAACCAATGGTTCTGCCCTTGGTGATGGAGGTATAGCGAGTTACGTCATTGCGAACATTCGCCAAAGGCGAACGTGCGGCAATCTCATTGGGATCTGATTGACCTTTTTTTTGTTTGGGTTCTGGAATTTGTTTTAATACATTATTTATATTCGGAATCATTTTGTAGAGACGCCCCGCGCCTGCCCGCCTATGGAGGGGGGCGTCTCTACACAATATCCCCGGCAAATTTAATATACAAAGTAAATTGCCACACCCAATCATTTTTAATATCATTGTTTGTTTCGATGCGTTTATTCCCCCAAAACAGGCGTATTTGTGTCCTTGTAGAGACCCGGCCGCTGCCGGGTCTCTACACGATAATCGAATAATCACAAAAACCATAAACCAAAATTCCACCACCCATTGACCAAATAAAGTTGTTACAATAATTCTAAGCCCGCGTTGTGTATAAAATTTATTTTGTGCACCGCGGGTGTTTTTGTGATATAAAAAAACATGAGTTCATTTGTTAATCGCAAAAAAGCAACAGCAGAAACTTTATGTGCATTCAATTTTTTTGGTATAGTTGAAATGAAAGAAAGAGAATTGTTAAAACCAAATTTAGTTGATTTTTTTATGAATCACGGCAGGTATGATTTAGAACTTGTATACCAAGAAATTCAAAATATAAAATCTCGGAGTGTAGTGTTATAATATCCAAAACCTATGACACGGCTCCCACCGTCGAGGTGACTACGAAATAAGTAGCTCCAGAATTGAACTGTATAAATTCAAAAGAGATTAAGAAGGGTGGTACCACGATGCAATCGTCCCTGTGAATTTGCTATTATTTTGTATGCAACAACTTCCCGATTTCAAAACAAATTTATCCGAATGGTTTAACGAGGTGGTATTAAAGGCGGAACTTGCCGACTATGCCCCTGTCAAAGGTTGTATGGTCATTCGACCTTATGGCTACGCTCTTTGGGAAAACATCCAAAAATTTATGGATGTATTAATCAAAAAACATGGTGTAGAAAATGCCTATTTTCCCTTATTTATCCCCATGTCTTATTTTGAAAAAGAAAAAGAACATGTCGAAGGTTTTGCCCCAGAGCTAGCTATCGTCACTATTGGTGGTGGTAAAGAATTACCTGAAAAATTAGCCGTTCGTCCTACATCGGAAATGATGATGTACGAAATGTACAAAAAATGGTTTGGATCGTGGCGCGATTTACCTGTTCGTATAAATCAATGGTGTAACATCGTTCGTTGGGAAAAACGCACCTATTTATTTTTACGCACCTCCGAATTTTTATGGCAAGAAGGTCATTGTGCTCATTTAACTCATGAAGAAAGTTTACAAGAAGTCGTATGGGCTATCAAAATGTACCAACAAACCTACAACGAATTAATGGGAATGTATGGCATAATTGGTTATAAAAGTGATTCTGAAAAATTTGCCGGTGGTTACAAAACCATTACTTTTGAAACCTTAATGCCAAACGGCAAATCATTACAGTCTTGTACCAGTCATGATTTGGGTCAAAATTTTTCCAAATCGATCGATTGGACTGTTCAGGACAAGGAAGGTCAAAAAGCTATGCCTTGGCAAAATTCTTGGGGATTTTCCACTCGCTCAATAGGTGGCTTAATTATGTCTCATGGTGACGAAAAAGGTTTGATTATACCCCCAAATATTGCACCGACTCAAATTGTAATTATCCCTATTCCAGGTCATAATACTGCTTTATCAAAATCACAAGAATTATTAAAGTTATTGGAAAACTATCGAGTCAAGATTGACGACAAAGAAGGCGAAACTGCCGGTGTCAAGTTTAATAAATGGGAACTAAAAGGTATTCCTCTTCGCATCGAAATAGGCGATCGTGATGTCACTTCAGGTACAGTTATTGTTTGTCGTCGTGATACTAGTGAAAAAATGACTGTAACTTTTGCCGACTTGTCAAAAACAATTGAAAAATTATTAGTTGAAATTCAACAATCGCTATTTAATAAGCACCAACAATTTACTATTGATCACACTTTTAAAGCCGACAATTACGACGAATTTAAAAAAATAATGGAAACTTCTCGTGGTTTTATATCCGCTCATTGGTGTGAAAATGCCGACTGTGAGGCTCAAATTAAAACTGATACCAAAGCTACCACCCGTTGTCTCCCTCTCGATGCAGTAGAAGAAGATGGTGTTTGTATCCGTTGTGGCAATAAGTCAACTCATCGTTGGTTATTTGGTCTTTCATACTAAGGCCAAAATACTATATACTAATTTTATGCCCAGAGGTCGTAAAAAAAGTAAAATTCTCCCCAGTCTTAAACTAAAACCGGATACAGTTAAATCAATATTTTTTATATTTTTTTTAATTTTCTCCGTAATTTCGGTCATATCATTTTTACGTCAAGGAACTTTTGCCATTGAATATAATCAATTTTTGCAAGACTATTTTGGATTAGCCTCAGTTATGATTCCTTTTATGTTACTTTTAATTTCATTTTTGTTTACCAAAATAAAAATATTTTTAAAGGAAGCCAATATTTTTTTTGGTTTTCTAATCATGTTCGTATCCTCTCTTGCTCTTTTTAAACAGGGGATTGTCGGTTTGTTTTTGTGGGATCAAACCTTAGCTGTATTTTCAGAAATTATCGCTTTTATTTTATTTTTCTTTGCTTTTATTGTCGGTTTTGTAGTTCTTTTTGATACCAATGTTGTTCAAATTTTTAAATTTTTTGTCAAGCTGGTTCTCGCAATCAAAAAATATACTATTGGTTTATCTATTAAGACCAAAGAAAGAAGAGAAAAGATCAGCTCAAAAGAACCAATTTTTGCCAAAGATGATAATTCTACAAAAGACGTTTATGCCAAACGTGACGATACCAAATTTCTTGATATTGCTCCCGTTATGAAAAATGACAATTCCTCAATTTTTGCTTCACCTGTATTAAGCTCGTCAAGCAACCAAGTATGGAATTATCCCTCAATTTCAATTTTTGACAACACCCCGGGAACCAAAGCTGATCGAGGTAACGTTACAAAAAATGCCGGTATTATTGAACAAACTTTAGAGTCATTTGGTATTACTGCAAGGGTAGCCGATGTCAACGAAAGTCCTTCTGTTACTCAATATGCCATTGAAGTGGCATTGGGTACAAAACTCACCAAAGTGGTTTCTTTGAGTAACGATTTGGCTATGGCGTTGGCAGCCCCAGGCGGTCAAATCCGGGTTGAAGCACCTATTCCCGGTCGATCTCTTGTTGGTATTGAAGTCCCCAACCGTTCTCTCGAAGTCGTCCCAATTCGACAAATACTTGAGTCTGATGTAATGAAAAATGCTCGTAATAAAATTTGTGTCCCGTTGGGGCTTGATGTTGCCGGCCTTCCTCGTATTGCCGACATTTCCAAAATGCCACACGTACTTATTGCCGGTCAAACCGGTTCAGGTAAATCAGTTTGTATCAATTCGTGGATTGCGACCTTATTATTCCGTGCTTCTCCCGATGAATTACGTTTAATCATGGTCGATCCAAAACGAGTCGAACTTACTCCATATAGTGGTATTCCTCATTTACTTACTCCCGTTATCGTCGAACCAGAAAAAGTTGTTTCAGCCTTAAAATGGGCAGTTTCAGAAATGGAACGTCGCTATAAAATATTTACCGAAGTTGGTGCCAAAAATATCGAAGGTTTTAACAACACTTCAGGCATTCAATCACTTCCCTACATCGTTATTTTTATAGATGAATTAGCCGATATCATGCTATTTTCTCCAGCCGAAGTTGAAGACAATATTTGTCGACTAGCTCAAATGGCTCGGGCTACTGGTATTCATTTGGTTTTGGCTACTCAACGTCCTTCAGTTAATATTATTACGGGTTTGATTAAAGCCAATATCCCCAGTCGTCTTGCGTTTGCCGTCGCCTCGATGATGGATTCCCGAGTAATTTTGGATACTCCCGGTGCCGAAAAATTACTTGGCCGAGGTGACATGTTATATATCCCCCCAGAGCAGGCAAAACCATCACGTGTCCAAGGATGTTTTGTTTCCGACAAAGAAATCACTCGTCTTGTCGATTTCCTCAAAACTCAACGTGTAGGTGAATACAATGATGAAATATTAAAACAACCAGTCAAAAGTCCAAATGCATTATCTCCAAATATGAATGTGGTTGATGGTGAAAATCACGATGCGTTATTTACCCAAGCGGTAGATTTGGCTCGAAATACAGGCAAAGCATCGGCCTCATTTTTTCAGCGCCACCTTAGAGTTGGATATGCCAGAGCAGCTTCAATTCTTGATGAAATGGAAAAGGCAGGAATAATTGGTCCAGTTAATGGCGCCAAAGCTCGAGAAATTTTAATTCCTCATGCGTCTGTTAGTGATGAACAATAAACATGAAAAGAGCCTCTTTTTTACTTGAAACAGCTCGTTTAGATCGTGAATATACTCTAGATGAGATAAGTAAAAAAACCAAAATACCTCTTCGATATCTCAAAGCATTTGAGTCAGAAAGCACTCGTGATTTCCCTGATGAACCGTATTGTTCGTTAATGCTTCGCGAATATGCTACTTTTTTGGGTCTAAAGTCAGACGATATAATTTCAATTTTTCGTCGTGACTTTAATAAAAAGATTGATAATAAAAACACAAAAAATCATCTATTTTCTTTTACCCCTCAATTTACATACACGATTGCTATCGTCTCTCTCATAATTTTATTTGCCATCTATTTATTATCCGAATATGTTAAGTTTAATCGTCCACCAAATTTAGTCGTTGAGTTTCCGACTTCCTATTCAAAAATAGTAGAAATTAAGGGCGTTACCGACATCGAATCAACTGTCAAAATTAATGATTCACTTGTCGTTGTTGACCAATATGGTAAATTTATCAAAAAAATAGAATTATCAGCCACTGAGGCAAAAATTGTAGTTAAGTCAACATCTCCTTCTGGTAAAACCACCGGCCGAGAAATAATTTTAAAATAGTGTAAACTTAGTTATATGGATATTACACAAGTCATCATTGCTGTCAGCTTATCAATAATTACTATCGCCATTGTTGCCTGTTTCGTCTTTTTAATAAAATTTATTCAGGATTTGCGCAAAGTACTCAAACAAGTTTCTCCAATTATTGACGACGCCAATTTAATTTCTTCCTCTATCGCTCGACCCGTTTCATCTGCCTCTGATTTTTTAATGGGTTTTAAAAACGGCTTTAAATTATTTAATTCATTCTCACATGATAAAAAAGAATGACACCACACTTTTCATTATGGGATTAATCACTGGTGCTATTATTGCCTCTTTTGTAATTCTAGTTTCAGCCGAAGATAAGGCAAAAATAGTTAATAAAATCAAAAATAAATTTAATGATTTGTTTGGTGACAAACCAATAGTTAAAAAAACAAAAAAAATTATTGCCTCAAAAATTATCGAGCCAATCAAAAAAATATCAGTTGATTTACCAAAAGATGTTGAAACTCTAAACCTAACCCCAGTCAAAACCGTAAAGCCAAAAATGGTTTTCAAAAAATCAAAATAAATTCAATCTCCCCAAAAACTATCCCATAACATTGATTAAATACCGATTTCATGTTATCATTTTGATATGTCTAAAGAAACAATTTTTGATTTAAAAAAAACAGGATCACTATTGCAAGCAGACGAAATATGTCATTTAAATACAAATTCTTCAGGGATGGATTATGGAGATGTTGCTCAACTAGATCAGGTGTTAGGTCAAAGAGCCTTTGATAATAGTAATATGGTGAGTGCTGTTGCTATGGCTGTGGCAATTCCTCTAATTGGTCGCTGGACACTCGGGGTACAAGCAGAAACATTACCGAAAGTACTTGAAATTAATAATGCAGTATTACGAGAAGGGTTGTTGGCTTCGTCCGCTCTTTCAACGATTATGTCCCCGCTTATGGGTGCTGCAAGTATTTTTAAAGTTACTGGAGAAGCTGTCTACAATGTAATAGCCAAACCGCTTGCACGAAGAAATCTATTAAGTACTCTAAACGAAGCTTTGGTATGCGAAGGTGTAAAGCCAATTCAAAATTAAGAAAGTTTTCAAGAAAAGCAAATAATTTTTGCTATAATTCCCTATGAATGCTCGTGAATTAAAAAACAAATATATTGAATTTTTTGTGTCAAAAGGTCACGCCGAAATTCCTTCTGCTTCACTAGTTCCCGAAAACGATCCCACTACTCTTTTTATTTCCGCTGGCATGCATCCACTTGTCCCTTATTTACTTGGCCAACCACATCCATTGGGAAATCGACTAGTTGATGTTCAAAAATGCATTCGCACCGGTGATATCGACGATGTTGGTGATACTTATCATCATACTTTTTTTGAAATGTTGGGCAACTGGTCACTTGGTGATTATTTTAAAGATGAAGCCTTAAATTGGAGTTTTGAATTTATTACCAAATACTTAAATTTAGATAAAAGTCGCTTAGTTGTTACCTGTTTTGAAGGTGATGAAAATTCTCCAAAAGATACAGACAGTGCCGATATTTGGTTAAAAATAGGTATAGAAAAAGATAAAATAAAATTTTTACCCAAAGACGACAACTGGTGGGGACCAGCAGGTGCTACTGGTCCATGTGGTCCTGATTCAGAAATGTTTATCGATGGTGTCGAAATTTGGAATGATGTCTTTATGCAGTTTAACAAAAACACTGTAGGAGTTTATGAACCATTATCCAAACCAAATGTCGATACTGGTATGGGAGTTGAGCGTACCACCGCATTTCTCGAAGGCCATGCAGACAATTATCTGTCCACCATTTGGCAACCAATAATCAAAAAAATAGAAGAATTGTCAAAAATGGAATATGGTGACAAATCAGATCAATTTTATATAGACGATGGTAAACAATGTTGGGTTGATGTTCGCAAATCAATGCGTATTATTGCTGATCACTTACGATCAGCCGTATTTGTCATTGCTGACGGTGTTGAGCCAGCCAACAAGGAACGGGGCTATGTACTCCGTCGTCTTATTCGTCGAGCTATTCGTCAAGGGAAATTAATTGAAATTAATACAAATTTTTGTTCCATTATTGCCCAAGCTGTCATTGATAATCAAGAAAATTATGCCGGTGTTTATCCTGAGCTAAATGAAAATAAAGACAAGATATTTTCCATTTTAGAAGCCGAGGAAAACCGATTTCGCAAATCTCTTGATAAAGGTCTAAACGAGATTAATAAATTAATCGAACGTAATCACAAAGTGTCAGGCAAAGAAGGTTTTGACCTGTACCAAAATTTTGGTTTCCCTGTTGAAATGATAGAAGAAGAATTAAAGAAAAATAATTTAACTCTAGATCGTGAAGAGTTTGATAAATATAAATCAGAGCATGTAAAGCTCTCCCAAACCCTGTCTGCTGGGAAATTTAAATCAGGTCTAGCCGATCACAGTGAAATAATTACTAAATACCACACTGCCACTCATCTGATGCACCAAAGTTTGCGTAAAGTATTGGGCGAACACGTCCAACAGTCTGGATCTAACATCACTGCCGATCGTTTACGTTTTGATTTTACTCACACCGATAAGTTGACTGACGATCAAATTAAACAAGTTGAAGAACTGGTCAATCAACAAATTAATAACAAAATGGACGTTACTGTCACTTCTATGCCATTTTCCGAAGCCCAAAAATCCGGTGCTCTAGCTTTTTTTGGTAACAAATACCCTGAAATTGTCACCGTTTATCAAGTAGGAGATTTTTCTCGCGAAGTCTGTACCGGACCTCATGTAAAAAATACGGGAGAATTGGGTAAATTTACTATCCAAAAACAAGAGTCTGCCGGTGGAGGCAAGCGTCGAATTTATGCTATCCTAGAGTGATGCAAGACATTTTTTATTGGCTAATTTCCATCACATCTGACTCTGCCAGAGTCACTCTTGTCAACCAAAAAATACTCAGTCAAGGTAGTGAAATTGCCTGGTCCAGTGACGATCCTGATTCGTTACTCAAGGCTATAGACACCTCACTTTCCGCTCAAAACAGCGAGGCAACCTCCAACTGCGCTTTCATTTTACCTCCAAATTGGGTGGGAGATGACGGAAAAATAATCGACGTCAAAAATTTAGAACTCAAAAATATCTGTCAAAAATTAAAACTTCGACCTTTAGGTTTTGTAAGTCATGATGAGTCTTTTGTTGAGTCATATAATCAAGATGACACTTTTCCAGGATCGTATATTTTAATAAATTTTGGACTATCACATTATCAAATATCTCTCGTATATTTAGGTCAAATTAAAAAGAGGGTATCAGAAAGTTTTGAACAAAATTTTTCTGTTTCTCATTTTGAAGATATTTTGGCTGGCTTAAATTTTTCCTCAGCTTTACCTCCAAAAATAATAATTATTGGTGCTAGTACTAGTGATGTTGTCGATGAACTAACCAATCATAATTGGCTGTCTCGCAAAGACATTGAAACCTTTTTACATTTACCTGAAGTTATTTCCCTAAGTTTAGTAGAGCTCGATCAAATATATATTGACACAATTTACAAACAATTGGCTCCTTCTTCACCATCTCCTCAGCCACCAATAATTGATCAAGAACCAATAGATGAAGTAGACGCTGTAACATTAGGATTTACTAGTGATGATTCTCCCGTTGAAGTTGTCTCGCCGCCATCACCACTACCAAAACCGGTTATGGTTTTACCTTCAATAAAATTACCAAAATTACCATCATTATCATTTAATTATTATTGGTTATTGCCATTAACTCTTTTACCATTTATCCCTATATTGCCACTATATTTTGCCAAAATAGATTTAACAATTTATCAAAATCCAGTTGATTTTAGTGAAACTTTTAATATCACTCTAAATCCTGACTCCAACGTTTCAAGTCAAACTTTTGATCTTAGTGTTGGTGCTTCAATTCCCACCACTGGCAAACGTGAAATCGGTCAAAAAGCAAAAGGAGAAATTATTTTATTTAACAAATCCGATCGTTCAGTTTCGGTAAATAAAGGACTGGTGGTTATTGATGCGAGTGGTAAAAAATTTGAAACTACCAATAATATTTTATTACCAGCTAGTACCTACAACCTTGATACTGGAACTATAAATATGGGTCAAGTCAAAGCGGCAGTAGCCGCTCAAATTATAGGCTCTGAGTATAATTTGGCCGACAATACCTCACTATCAACTGAAAATACAAATTTGTTAGTCAAAACATCGGGATCATTTACCGGTGGTAGCAGAGAAGAAGTTTTGGTTGTTACTGCTGCTGACAAAACAAAGGTAATTGACTTGGCCAAAAATTTACTAAAAGAACAATCCAAAACTTCAATTTCATCTCAAAAATCTAGTGAAAATATTATTCTTGATTCGACAATGGTTTTTGATAATCAAAAAACCGTTTATAATCGTGAAGTCGGAGAAGATAGTGATATTTTGAGTTTGAATTTATCCTCAAAAGTAAAATTCTTATATTTAAATTTGTCACAACAACAACAATTGATATCTGAACTTTTTCCTCAAAAACCAAACCTAGCCATTCTTGACAAAAACTCAGCTAATGTTAATTTGAGTTACACTCCCGGCAAACTAATCTTAACTGGTAAAGCCAATCCTTTAATAAATATTGAACAACTTAAATCAAATTTGGTTGGTAAAAATGATTCACAAATAAAATCTATTTTAAATTCATTACCTCGTTTTTATCAATATAAAATATCAAATTCACTTTCATATATAAATTTATTAGGCCGTTTACCCGTCAAATCAAACTTAATTAACATTGTTATCAAAAACTGATATGGGATATATTTATGTCAAACATGAAGCCAAAGTTTCCACTCCAAGGCCAAAAATAAAGATCGATTTAAAATACAAAAAAATTGTTGCTTCCTCACTTATGGTTATAGGTGTTTTGTTTTTTTTATCAGCCATTGTTCCTATTCTTCAATACCAAATTGAATACTCCATAAAATTTAATCAAGTGCTAAGTCCACTATCTTCTGGATTTGCAAATTCTGGCAGTATTTTGGGGGAAAGTGGTACCGATTTTACTCAGCTGTCAAATTGGTTTGTCAATGATGCTTCGGGTCTTTCCGAGGGTTCAGTCAACAAAAAACCCCAATACACTATTTCCATTCCCAAATTAAAAATGGATTCCGCTATTGTCGAAGTCGGTAGTCTTGACCTCAAAAAAAGTTTAATTCAATATCCCCAAACAGCTCTTCCCGGCCAGTTTGGTTCAGCCGTTATTTTTGGTCATTCAGTTTTACCTCAGTTTTATAGTCCAAAATCATATATGACCATTTTTTCTACTTTATACACTCTAAAACAAGGCGACGATATTATCGTCAATTTTGACAATGTTGAATACAAATATTTGGTCGAAGAAATGTTTGAAGTACTCCCTACCAATCTCTCTATTTTGGAGCAAAGCTTTGATGGCCGATACTTAACTCTCGTCACCTGCACTCCACCCGGTACTTATCTACGTCGTTTAGTTGTTAAAGCTCGCATCGTCGATTTTTAATATGAATTATCTTTCTATCGATTATGGAACCAAGCGTGTAGGCTTTGCCTATACTGTCAACAATATTATTTTTACCCTACCACAGGTAAAAAATGATGAATATTTATTTGACAAAATTAGTAATCTCATAAAAACACATACTATTGGTAAAATTTATGTCGGCATGTCTCAAGGTAAATTTGCGAAAGTAACTCAAAATTTCGTTGACCAAATACAGTCAACTATGTCTATCCCAGTTGAAACAGTTGAGGAAGCGGTCTCAACTATCGAAGCTCATCAGCTAAAATCAAAAGATATTGATTCAGTTTCAGCCGCCATTATATTAAATAGGGCAATTGGGTTATAATAATCTATGTTCAAAAACCTTATCTCTCCCATTCAAGCCTGGTTACTTTCACAAGGTCGATGTGTTGGCTGTAGTGAATCGCTATCCAAGGCCACTCGCAATCAAGTCCGAGGTCAAACCACAGCTACCTGTAAGTGTGGCCGTATTTTTATTCTAGACAATAAAAAAGGTATCTATCGTCGAGCTTTATTTTCTGAGGTTTAGTTTTCATGAAAAAAGTATTTGTTTTTTTGTTCCTCGTCATATTCTTATTTTTTATTGGATATATATATTGGTCTTTTTTACCCGTTTCGAATATTGATTCAAACAAATCTTTTGTCATTAACCAAGGTGACGGGCTGACTATTATAAGCACTCGTCTTTACAAAAATAAATTAACCAAAAATAAATATTCATTTTTAGTTTATGCCTATTTGTCAAACAAAAGTAAACAAATAAAGGCTGGTGGGTTTCAACTAACCTCTTCTGACAATTTATCAGAGATGCTGAACAAATTAACAACTGGTGGTAGTCAGGATTTTTGGCTAAAAATTATCCCCGGACAAAGAATTGAAGAAATATCTTCCAAATTCGAGTTCGAACCAAATTTAGAGGGATATTTATTTCCCGACAGTTATTTAATACCCAATTATTATGATGTGACAAAAACAGTTTCTTTGATAAGACAAAATTTTGACGATAAAACATCAATTCTAAATATCGATAAAAACAATTTATCTCAAATTGTTACAATTGCTTCACTTTTGGAGAGGGAAGCCAAAACTAAAGTTGATAAACAAATGGTTGCAGGGATCATCAATAACCGCCTTAAAATGGGTATGGCATTGCAAATCGATGCCACCGTTCAGTATCTTCGTGATACCAAAAATCATCCTGTCAAATATTGGCTACAACTAAGTAAAAACGATCTAAAAATCGTCTCACCTTTTAATACTTATTTAAATCCCGGTCTGCCACCTAGTCCCATATGTAACCCAGGCATCGATTCACTTTTTGCGGCGCAGAATCCCACTGCTTCCGATTATATATATTATATTCACGGTACCGACGGCACCATGCACTTTGCCAAAACCCTAGCCGAACATAATAAAAATATTGCTAAATATTTAAGGTAAAAACCAATCCAATTTTTCCTTAATTTTAAGTTTAATTTGTTCAAACAAACTAAACTCTTCATTAATAGCAGCCTGAAACTTCGGGTCATAAATATTTGCAGTCCCAATATTGTTTTTCGACTCAACATAGTAATCATCAGTAGTTTGTCCTGAATTTTTGCCGTCTATTGTAAACGACAACACCATATCTCCAACTTTTATGTTCTCAATATTTTTCTTTGTCCCATCTGCCATCGATATCATTGTCCCTGGCAGAAAACAAGTTTCTGGACCAGTACATGTACCACACCCAGGTTCTCCAGATTGATCACAACTACCAGGAGTACATTCAAAATCATTCTGACAACAGGCCATTGCCAATCTTGAAAATAAAAAAGAAAATATAAAAATAAATAGAAAGATTTTTCTTCCCATACTTTATAATACATGAAAAAAACACAATAAAACTATTTTACAACAAATTCACTCAGTTAATAACAGATCCCAAACAATTGTTTAGATGATGCCAGGTCTCAATTAAAAATCAAAAGTTTTTTATTTTTGTGTAGTCTCAACAATTTGACATTCACCATTTTTTGTAGGTAAATTACCTTCATCACAAGCTCCTCGTGCCTGTAAATCACCATTCAAAACCATTCGATACAACTCACGAGACGTATATCTATCATAGATAGATATATCTTGTTTATCAGAACTAAAATTCACAGGTAAAACGTGCGCCATAGCAATGCTAACAGCCATTATAGCTCTAGCAGCCATGTTATGAGATTTTTCTTGAAAATTATACTTATTCATTTATTTTATTAAAAAATATGATAATTATTTAATTATAACCTATAACATTTGTAGTGTCAATAGAAAAAGTAAAAGCAAATATTATGTATATGGTATATGTAAACCTAAATATACCATTGATTTAAAATTTATATATGTATTAGTAAAATATATTACAAATTATATACAAGTATATAATACAAAATATTGAATCATAAAATAACTAGTTAAATAATTGGTACAATTTATTATGGTTAAAAACAGTTTATTGGTTGGAATAATATTTTTATTGATAACCGCTACGATTTCACTGTACTTATTTAATAACTCAAAAAATAAATTTAATAAAAATTTATCAACTAATACTGAAAAATTAATTATTAAAGACATCGACGTTGGTACCGGCCCCAAAGTTAAAATTGGAGATAAGATCGTCGTTATGTACATTGGTACTCTCGAAAATGGAAATAGATTTGCCGATTCGTATCGTAACAACCAGGTTGCTGTTTCTAAAATTGGTGTTGGTGAAGTTATTAAAGGATGGGATCAAGGAATAATTGGTATGAAAGTTGGAGGTGTCAGGAAACTTGTTGTTCCTCCATCATTGGCGTATAGCATAGAAGGTCTAAATGATATTATTCCACCAAATTCAACTCTAACTTTTGAAATAAAATTATTAGAAATAAAATAAAATTAAAGAAATCAGACTCTTTTCTTATTGACCAAATTATCCAATATCACCCATCTTTCTTTTTTGATTTTCATCGAAATGTCATCTTCATAAATTTTGGCCGAGACGGTGCCTGTTCTTGGGGAATATTTATTAATATAAGCAATATCAAAACCTACTTTTTTGCACACATCAACTGTATCGGCAAAAGCTTCAGGTGTTTCCCCGGGAAACCCAATAATTATATCTGTACTAAATTTCACCCCATCAACTTTGGTTTTAATTTTTAACACCAAATCCAAATATTCTTGCTTGGTGTACGCTCGATTCATTTTTTTCAATATTTCATCATTACCTGATTGAAAGGGGAGGTGCAGCAATCGATCGATGTTTGAGTATTTGGCAATAGTTTCAATTAATTCATCTGAAAAATCCCAAGGATTGCTCGATATAAACGAAACTTTATCCAAATTTCTTTTTGCCACATTTTCCAGTAATTCTGGAAATCTACTTTTAATTCTTTTTTTACCCATATGAACAAAACTTTCAGTCTCAAAGTCAGAACCATAGCTATTGACATTTTGTCCAATTAACACCACTTCTTTAAACCCAAATTCAATTGCTCTGTCTACCTCAGCCAATACTGTGGCCAAAGTTTTTGACACCTCTTTCCCCCTCGCTTTTGGCACAATACAAAATGAACAAAAATTATTACATCCAGTCGATATTGAAATTAAAGCAGCTTTTTTGTTTGATCTTATCGGTTCCCACACCAAAAATTTGTCAATTTTGGCCCACTCAGTTACCCCTTTTATATCCTTTTTACCATAAGCCCCCACTGCACAACCAGTTATTATTACTTTCTTTTTGCCATCAATATTCTTAACCAATCCATACGCACGGTTTTCAGCCGATTCACGTACTATGCAGGTATTAATTACAACTTCATCTGCTTCTTTCCAGTTATCAACTTCTGCGTATCCTTTTTCCCAATAGTAGGCTTTAATTCTTTCCGAATCAGCTACATTTTGGGCACAACCAAACGTTTTTATATAAACTTTTTTCATCGACTATCTTACCATTCTTTTGGCTGCGACTACCATTCCTCCACCTAGGAGTGACAATAGTACTGTTGGCCACGAAGTACCTGCTGCAGGCAATACTCCTCCCGTACCTTTTCCTACGGTGTCCCAATTTACGTTTTCATTTCCAATTGTCAAAACAAATTTAATTTCACTACCTCCACTTTTTATGGATATGTTGTGGTCTCCGGGTGATAAAACCGATTGTGGGGTAAATACCCAATTGCCATCACTACTAGCATTCACTTGTAAAGCTGTACCGTCAATGTCATAAATTACCTCTGCTCCCGACGCTGCCTCACCTCTAATAGTCGGGTTACCAGATGTATACCACCATTGCGAATTTTGTCTGCCGCTTGTATCAACCTGTCCAATTGATGTCATATTAAATCCACCTGCCAATACGCCTTTTGCAAAAAACATGGCCTTAATACAAAAAAAACAAAAGATTTTTTCATTAAAAAAGAATAGTTTATTGCAATACTTTTGTAAAGATGTCATAGTATTAATATGTCCAACAATGATGACCAGTTGCAACAACAATATCAAGAAATTTTAAACAAATACGCCTCCTCTTTGGCACCTGTGCCACCTGTACCACCTGCAGAACCTATGCCAGAACCTATGCCAGAACCTATGCCAGAACCAGTATCAGAAATAAAACCACAACCAATTCTCGAAACACCCGTTATAGAAACCCCGGTGATTGAAAAACCTCCTATTTTACCTCCTATTTCCTCATCTCCTCTGTATTTTGCACCAGAACCTGTTGCCGACAAACCCTCAAGTTTTTTCAAATATCTTTTTTATTTATCCCTAATTATTTTTATTGGCGTTGTCTGTGCCATTGTATATAATTTGTTTGCAAGTCAGACATCGACAACTGGTACTAGCACTTTGACGCCTGTCCCTTCAGTTACTGCATCAAAAATATGCGAAGTTGGTACCAAAAAATATAATCCTGGTGAATCTTTTTTGTCAACCGACAATTGCAATACTTGCACTTGCACCATCGATTCAACTATTGTTTGTACTCAAAAGGCGTGTATTTCACCAACTATGACTCCTAAGACTCCAACTGCCAAACCAACAGTCAAAGCGATGGTTGGTAAAACCTATAAAGATATAAAATATGGGTATCAATTTGTATGTCCTACTGGTGCCAAGTATGTAGTTGAAGCCACCTCAGTCAATGGCAACAAAATTCCATTTAAACAAGAATCGTGTACTCAGGATGAGGCTCAAACCATAATTTCCGTTTATGACAATACTCTTATTCATGACTTTGGCAAAACACCTACATTAATTTCGCCAGACAAAAAATATATTGTTACATTTGAAGGCGATATTTTGGACATCATGTCGTCTTTTAAGTTTTTGTAATATCTGACTCAGAAAAGATTATTGTTTTCTTTGGCAAAAGTAATAGAATATTTTCATGACCCCGCAAGATTTAAGGCAAATTAGATTAATCTCTAAAATTATTGATATTGAGGAACAAGTTCAATCTGTCGAAGAAGCAGTGATTGATTCAAACACTTATCAAAATTACTCATGTTTACCTCGAGTTGAAAATTTAGAAAAGAAAGTTTTTGGAAAAATTGTCGGAGCATAAATATGGATAAACCAAAAACAAATTATTTAAAAATTATTTTAATTTCGTTTGCTTGTATTTTGTTTTCAGCCGGTATTTATTTATTGGGTAGACAATTTCTAAAAACCCCAAAAATGCCAGTTACAGTTTTACCAGAGTCGACCATAATCCAAACTGATGCAGAAATTACGACAGATAATTGGGAAACATATACAGACAATGCTATTGGATTTACCATAAAACTTCCACCCGAATACCGAGTTGCAACTAATGGATTAATTTCTATCGTAAAAAAATACACAGAAGGTAAAGATAATGAGGGTGTCGGTATCGTTGACAGGAAGGGTATGATTAGCAGTTCAAATGCGGTTGCTACCTGCGAGGCTGAACTGTGTATGAACTTAACTGACAGCAATTGGACTAGCGAATTAGTCAGTATCAATAACGCAACAGGAATAAAAGTTTTATCTGCCTTAAATCCAAACAGAGCAGACTATTATCTTAATAATTTAAATGAAACAAAAGTAATTCGAGCAACTTTAGGTGGTACTACTTTTGATATGCAAAATAAAATCCTTTCCACATTTAAATTTACCGAAAGTAAGTCATCAAATACTATTATTAAACAATCAGGTTATATCCGTGAATTAATTAAAACTGGTACACTTTGGACTGCAAAATTTGAATCAGTTGATATATTATCTGCGTCTCAATGTAAATCTCGAGGTATTCAAGCACCAAATGGTAATTGTATTATTGATTCCAAACAGATTACAAATTATGAAATATCTCCGAACACTGTAGTGACCGTATATTCACTAAACCATTTACCTGATGAAAACACTGAATTTGACGAAAAAATTTCTTATGACGATTTTCTAAAATACATGTTGAATCATTCATCACCAGAATTAAAATCATCTCTATATTCTATTGAAATGAAAAATAACCAAATATATAAAATCTCTGAGCGATATCAACCGTAAATTTGAGCCGTTACCGTCATTAAAAAATTGTTATCATATTTTATGGAAAATATCACAAACCCAATCTCAGAAATCCCAGTTATTGTTGAACATCCAAAAACAAATTACCTAACCTTAATTTTAATATCACTTTGTTTTGTGTTATTTGTTTCCGGTGCCTACTATCTCGGCCGACAATCAACCGTCATCCCTACTACAAATCCAGTCGGACTTTTACCTAAAACCACAATAGTACCAACAGTAACAAATGTTCCGATTTCAAATTGGAAAACTTATCCACCCGATAGCACTATTGGTCTTCCGTTTTCATTTAACTATCCATTAGGTGCATCACTGATAGAAAATGGTGAAGGCCCTATCTCAATTAGCCAAAATAGTACAACAATCTATTTCAATTATTATGGAAAAGCTAAAGGGATTGAAAACTTAATTAATAACTATCAACCACTTCATACGCCAAAAAAATTAATTTTTTTCAATAAACAACCTATCCTCTCAGGATCTTTATCAGGTTTTATTATGAATGTTCCCCCTGTAGATGTAATTGTTAATGATACTTATGTCTTTTTAACCCACAACAACAATGATCAACAAATTTTTGAATTTAGTTATTCGTCAAAAGATAAAAATGCATATTTTATGTTAATTCAAATCCTATCTTCCTTTGAATTTACCGAAAGTAATGTAGAAAATAAAAATTTAACTACTTACACTGATACAAAAAACTTAGGATTTTCGATAAACTATCCATCAAATTGGAAAGTAAATACTTGGGATGGAAACGGTGTTTCGTTTGATAGTGACATGTTGGCAGTTGGCATGATTAACATTACCTGGAACATGAGTGATTTTTCAACGAATTGTTTACTAGGAAAATTTGAACAAATCAAATTATCAAATAACACAATTTCAATGTGCCACAACAAAGGAAGTACTCAAGAGCCAGAATCATATTATTTTGTAGGTCAAAAAAATGGGAAGAATTATTCCATTAGTACATCAAATTATCCAGGGGACGATAAGAGAAACGAAGTACTTAAGATTCTTTCTAGTCTTGAAATTTGACCTATTGTCGTCCAAAATAAATGATATTCTTTTATTATGGAAAACATCACCATTCCAATAATCGAAACACCAATAATATCTGAAAAACCAAAAACAAATTATCTAAATTTATCTTTAATCTTTTTTGCTTTTCTTTCATTTTCCGCCGGTGTCTATTTTCTCGGTCGTCAATCAGTAAAAATACCTGCAACCTTAGTCGATGTTTTGCCAATAACAACTCCAATTCCAACTACAAACACTGACCCAACCGTAAATTGGAAAACATATAAAAATGAAAAATATGGATTTGAATTTAAATATCCAAACAACCTAACAACTCGTTCTTTTGCTGGTAGTCAAGAATCAGTCGATGTAACAAATTCGATTTCACTAGAAGAGTTAAATTCAAACGCATTTGCACAAATTGTTGCCAGTAACAACACCAAAGTTTCATTTGAGTTAAATAAATCTAATAGTATTAATGGGTATGATGTCTATACAGCCACACACCCAAAAGGTTACCCAGATGACCCAACTCCATTTATAGTCGTCGAGTTACGTGAGGGTAACAACAGTGTCCAATTTATATTTCGCAACTTAACTAGTTTGGATCAGCAAAGCAGTCAAATCCTCTCCACCTTTAAATTTACCGAAAGCAGGGCAGAAAACAAACTTAATCTAGGTAATTCAAATTTTTATATAGATTTTCCTAGTAATTCTATAATAAACAAAAACATTGCAACTGTTGGCAATAGTACTTTCGAAATAAACACTAATATCGGTCCAGGACTTTGTCCTATGGATGAAGCTGAAGCTGCCGTCGAGTTGTGTACTTATACAGACGAAAAAGATACTATTTGGGGAACTTATCGTGTTTGGACCAAAAATTCAAAACCATTTGCCATCAATCCTCAAAACTTAACACTTAAAAACAATTATTTCGATGGACTAATTGTTACCAAGTCAAAACCAAACGAGTTTTTTACTCAAGCAGATTTATCGCAATGGAAAGATGTTCTAAGAAAAATAAATTATTCTAATCAATAAATTTGACCTATTGTAGTATTAATTCTCTACATATATAATAGTGAACATTTGGCGAGCAGTTGGAACATAACTCGTCTTAATTTTATTAATTAAAATTTTGCGATGCCATCCGCCAAAAGAACCAACTGGGGTAAAAATTACTCCAATATTCCTCATTCTGATTTGTTAGAAGTACAAAAAGAATCCTGGAAAGAATTCCTCCAAAAAGATTTAATAGAAACTATACGTTCCGTTTCACCAATCTCCGACTACACTAGCAATAACTGGCTCCTTGAACTGGGCGAAATTACTTTTGACGAAATTACCATAACTCCACAAACAGCCAAAATTAAGGGACTAAATTATACTATCCCTGTTGTTGTTAAAGCCAAACTTACCAATAAGCGCACAGGATTAGTCAAAGAAGAGTCCGTTTTCCTTTTAAATTTACCAACCATGACTCCAGAAGCCACCTTTGTGGTTAATGGTATTGAGCGTGGAATTATTAACCAATTGGTTCGTTCACCTGGTGTTTATTTTACGGCACAAGTTGATCATGCTACTGGTAAAAATTTATGTAATGCTGAAATTCGACCGGTTCGTGGTTCTTGGCTCGAATTTTTTGTTGGTAAAAAGGAAGTTATTTTTGCCCGTATTGATCGTAAAAAGAAAGTTCCCGCAACTGTATTACTTCGTGCCTTGACTGGATATACTGACAAACAAATTGTTAACGAATTAGGTGATTACATTAATTCTACAATTTCCGCCGACCCTTCAAAAACTAAAGAAGAAGCCTTACTTGAATTTTATCGCAAAATGCGACCAGGTGAGCCTGTGGTTTTAGAAAATTCAGAAAAATTCTTTAATGATCGTTTTTTTGATTTACGTACCTACGAACTAGGTTATGTTGGTCGTCACAAAGTTAATAAAAAATTTGGTTTTAATTTTGACGATACAAATCACGAAAATTGGGTTTTAAAATCTGAGGATTTAATTGCAACCTTAAAACACTTAATTAAGTTACAAAAAGGCGAAGCCAAACAGTTTGACGATATTGACTCATTGGCCAATCGTCGTTTACGTCGTGCTGGTGAAATAGTAGCTCAAATTGCTCTCAGACCCGCTATGGCTCGGTTTGAAAGAATGGTTAAGGAACGAATGTCGCTTCTTTCCACCAAGGAAAAACCATCTCCTAGTCAGATGATCAATCCTCAGCCAATGATTTCGTCTTTAAATACTTTTTTCAGAAGCAACCAATTATCCGCAATTCTTGACCAAACCAATCCACTTGCCGAAATCGACTTACTTCGTCGTGTAACTGTTGTCGGTGTCGGTGGTCTTACTCGTGAGCGTGCTGCTTTCTCGATTCGTGACGTACACGCCTCCCAATACGGACGTATTTGTACTGTTCGATCTCCTGAAGGACCAAATATCGGTTTGGTTACTTATCTTGCTCTATATGCAAAAGTGGATAAATATGGGTTTTTACTTGCTCCATTCCGAAAAATCATTAAATCTGGCAATAAATTAGCTATAAGTGACGAAATCGTATTCTTAGACGCCGAGGATGAATACAATCACAAAACTACTAATTTGAGTATTTCTGTTGATGAAAAAAATGTTATTACCCAAGAATGGGTTCCTGTTCGTTTCCAAGGTGAATTTGCTGAAGGTCCAATCGATGATGTTGAATTTATCGATATGGTCCCCAACGAAATTATCGGAACATCAGCTTCTTTAATTCCTTTTGTTGATCATGATGATGCTACTCGTGCTCTCATGGGCTCGCACATGCAGACCCAAGCGGTTCCGCTTATCAAACCACAAGCTCCAATCGTTGGAACAGGTATGGAAGGCGCAATTGCCACCGCTATGCATCGTTCTATCCAAGCACAAAAAGATGGTGTTGTCTCTTATGTTGATGCTGACAAAATAGTAATCGACGATATAACCTACAATACCTCCAAATTTGAAAGAACTTCACCATATGGAACTTGTTACAATCAAAAAGTATTAGTCAATGTTGGTGATAAAATCAAAAAAGGTGAGGTCATTATCGACGGTCCTTCGACTGATAATGGTGAATTATCTATCGGAACTAACTTATTGGTTGCCTATGCTTCCATCGATGGTCTCGGTTACGAAGATTCATTTTTGATTTCCGATCGTCTCGTCAAAGAAGATGTCTTAACGAACGTTCAAATTTACGAATACCAAGCTAATGTTGTCGAAACAAAATTAGGTTCAGAAGAACTAACCAAGGATATCCCCAATGTATCTGAAGCCGAACTTGCCAAATTAACCGACGATGGAATTGTTATGATTGGTGCAACAGTTGGTCCAAACGACATTTTGGTAGGTAAAGTTGAACCTCGAGGTGAAAAAGAACTAAGTGCCGAAGAAAGATTGCTACGTGCTATTTTTGGTGAAAAAGCTCGCGAAGTAAAAGATACTTCACTCCGAGTTGCCAACGGAGAAGGTGGAGTTGTAATAAAAGTTGAAATTTTGTCCAAAGAACAGGAAGATGAGCTTGATCCAGGTGTCAACAAAATGGTCAAAGTTTATGTTGCTCAAATTCGACGTATTCAAGAAGGGGACAAGATAGCAGGACGTCACGGAAACAAGGGTGTTATCTGTCGCATCATGCCTGAGTACGATATGCCTAGGTTGGTTGATGGTACTCCTATTGATTTGGTCATGTCACCTCTCTCAGTCGTTGCTCGTATGAATTTGGGTCAAATTTTAGAAGTCACCCTCGCTGGTGCCGGTCTAAAGTTAAATAAAAAATATGCCGTACCTGTCTTTGAAAAATACACCGAAGGCGATATTGCAAAAGAATTAATCCAGGCTGGTCTATCAGTTACTGGTAAAACTCAGCTTTACGACGGTCGAACTGGTGATGCTTATGATCAAGAAACTGTGGTGGGTGTTGGCTATATTCTCAAGCTTGTCCACATGGTTGATGACAAGGTTCATGCACGATCAACAGGTCCTTACTCTTTAGTCACTCAACAACCTTTAGGTGGAAAAGCCCGTATGGGTGGACAGCGTCTCGGAGAAATGGAAGTTTGGGCTCTCGAAGCACACCAAGCTGCTCATACTCTCCAAGAAATGTTGACTATTAAGTCAGACGATATTGAAGGTCGTACACGTGCCTTCCAAGCTATCATCAAGGGTATGCCTATTCCCGAACCTGATATCCCCGAATCATTTAAAGTTCTTACAAAAGAATTAGCTGGTCTAGTCATCGATATCTCACCTGATGGTGAAATCGAAGAAGAGGTCACAGAAGATGAAGAAGTTAAAGTTTCAGAGGAAAACTAAATATGTTCAAATTTAAAAACATGCTCAATTTCACCGGTATTAAAATCAAACTGGCTTCGCCAGATGAAATTTTAAACTGGTCTCAGGGTGAAGTTTTAAAACCTGAAACTATTAATTATCGTAGCTGGAGACCTGAAAAAGATGGACTTTTTTGCGAAAAAATATTTGGCCCTTCACACGACTACGAATGTTATTGTGGTAAATACAAAAAAATCCGATTCAAAGGTGTTGTTTGTGACAAATGTGGTGTTGAAGTCACTACCTCCAAAGTTCGTCGTGAACGTATGGGTCACATTACCCTCGCCGCCCCTATCGTTCATTTATGGTACCTTCGCAATACTCCATCCCCAATTGGAGTTATTTTGGATGTTCCTCAAAAAGATCTTGAATCAGTTGTTTATTTCACCAAATATTTGGTCACTTCTGTCAACAAAGATCTTCGCAAAGACGCAATGCAAAATCTTTCGGTAAATTCTCAAAAACGTCAATCACAAATTGATATTGATTCCAAAATTACCTCGGACAAAGCCAAGTCAGAATCCGAAGCAGAAACCAAAGATTTGCAGAAAAAAATTAAAAACCCAGAACAACTTTTAATTGCTCAAAAAGAACGTTCAGTCAAACTAAAACAAGATTTGCAAAAAATCGAAAACAAAGCCTCATCCGAGAAAAATCGAATCGAGTCTTTGATGAACTTTTTAGAGGACAAAGTCAAAAATTTGCAAGTACTTTCTGTTTTAACTGATGAAGAAGAGTTTTATTTGTCCCAATTTAAGGCAAATATATTTTACGAATCAAAAATGGGAGCCCAAGCTTTGTATGATGTCATGCAAGGTTTAGATTTGCCAGCCACTGTCAAAAATCTTAAAGTTGAACTCGATAAAACAAGTTCAAAATTAAAGAAGAAAAAAATCATGTACAAAATCCGTATTTTAAACGGTATGATTTCCGAATCAATTGACCCTTGTTGGACAATATTAAAACACGTTCCTGTTATCCCACCTGATTTACGTCCAATGGTCCAATTAACTGGCGGTCGATTTGCTACTTCTGATTTAAATGACCTTTATCGTCGTTTAATTAATCGTAACAATCGTCTTAAAAAATTGATCAAATTAGGCGCACCTGAAATCATTTTAAAGAATGAAAAAAGAATGTTGCAAGAATCGGTCGATATGCTTATCGATTCTCAAAAATCAGCCAAAAATAAAAGCAAAAGTAGCACCAAACGTCTACCTCGCTCTTTGTCCGATTTGCTTCGAAGCAAAAAAGGTCGTTTCCGCCGCAACTTACTAGGTAAGCGTGTCGATTATTCAGGACGAAGCGTTATCGTTGTCGGTCCCGATCTTAAATTGAATCAAGTTGGTTTGCCAAAGGAAATTGCGCTCGAAATATATCGACCATTTGTTTTGCGTGAATTGATGAATTCAGGACTTGCCGCCAACATCAAATCTGCCAAAAACTTAATCGACCATCGTATCGACGAGGTTTATGATATTTTGGAAAAAGTCACCAAAGATACTTATGTTTTGTTGAATCGTGCTCCAACTTTACACAAACTTTCGATTCAGGCATTTAAACCTATTTTGGTTGATGGCTTGGCTATTCGTATCCACCCTTGTGTCTGTAAAGGTTTTAATGCTGACTTTGACGGAGACCAAATGGGTGTCCACTTACCTTTGTCTGCCGCATCTCAGCGTGAAGCCAAATTATTGATGTTACCTTCTCGAAACTTACTCAAACCTTCCGATGGAGCTCCCGTTTCTATCCCATCTCAAGAAATGGCTGTAGGTTGTTATTACATCACTTCAGTTCAAAGTGCCGACTTGGCATCCGAAGCTAGTGAAGGTTACTCCAATCTATCGATACTTGCCGATACTGATGAAGCAACTTTGGCGTATCAATCCAAGAAAATTGGATTACGCGAATTAGTTGTTATCAGAATGAATGGTAAGCTGGTCAAAACCACTTACGGTCGCATTTGGTTCAACTCAATTCTTCCCAAAGAATTTGAATTCATCAACGAACCAATGGCTGGAAGCAAAGCTCTTAATGACTTAATCGTCAAATCAATCGAAATAGCTGGTCGTATCAAAACCGTCCACCTTATCGATTCATTAAAAGATATTGGTTTTGCAGGGTTCACCCTCTCCGGTTTGTCCCTATCCATGGCCGACTGTGGATTTTTGCCAGAAAAAGCCAAAATTATCGAAGCTGCTAACAAGCGCGTTGTCGAAATCGAAGAATCTTATCGAACTGGTTTAGTTACCAACGAAGAGAAGAAACGACTATCACAAAGTATTTGGATGGAAGTTACCGAAGATATTGCCGAAAAAACTTGGGCAACTTTAGACATTGATTCTCCAATCCGAATTATTGCTGCTGCAGGTATCAAACGTGCCTCCAAAGATCAAATCAAGCAACTTTCAGGTATGCGAGGACTTATGGTTGATCCAACAGGTAAAATCGTTCAATTGCCGACCAAAAGCAACTTCCGTGAAGGATTATCCGTTTTTGAATACATTACAGGTGCTCGTGGTACTCGTAAGGGTTTAGCTGATACTGCACTACGTACTGCTGACGCAGGTTATTTAACTCGCCGATTAGTTGACAGTGCTCACGTTGCTATTACTCGTGAGGATGACTGTGGCTCTACTAAATACTGGACTATTTCCCGTACCGAAAAAGGTCGTGAAAAATTCTTTGGTCGACGATTACTGGGACGAGTTATTGGTGAAGACATCGTAGATGTTGAAACCAAAAAAGTTTTGGTTCCTGCCGGGACCTTAATTGACAACCATCTCCAAACTTTAATTGAAGATTCAAATGTAGTCACTGTTGCTGTTCGATCCGCTTTAACCTGTAAAGCCAAACAAGGTTTATGTCGCAAATGTTACGGTTGGGACTTATCCACTCGTAAACTAGTCAAGCTAGGTGTTCCAGTTGGTGTCGTTGCTGCACAATCTATCGGTGAACCTGGTACACAGCTTACACTTCGTACCAAGCACACTGGAGGTGTCCTAGGAGTCGACGTTACCCAGGGTTTACCCCGTATTCAGGAACTTTTTGAAGTCCGTATGCCAAAATTCCCATCACCAATTTCCGAAATTAATGGAAAAATTAAAATTAAAGAAAGTATTGATGGATTTGACATTAAAATTATCGGTAAAGACGAAAATAATGCCGATAAGACTGTTTCATATCAATTACCAAGCAATGTTTCACTTTTAGTTGCTGATGGAGATTTGATTTCAGTTGGTACTCAATTGTGTTCAGGTCCTCTTGACGTTCGCAATATTCTTGAAGTTTCAGGTCTAGAACCTGCTCAAAAGTATTTGATCAACAGCATCCAGGGCGTGTACGAATCACAAGGCGTTGGTATTCATGACAAACATATCGAAGTCATGGTCAAAGAAATGAGCGACAAAATCAAAATTGATGACCCCGAAGACACTAATTTCTTATTTGGTCAAATTGTAACTCGTGCTGTCTATCAAGATGAAAACGAGAAAGCCAAAGAAAAAGGTGGTAAACCTTCCAAGGGCAAAAAGGTTTTATTAGGTTTGATTCAGTCTGCTTTATCCACAGGATCGTGGTTATCAGCTGCCTCATTCCAACAAACGACCTCGGTTTTGACCGAAGCCTCACTTCTGGGAGAAGTCGATCACTTGATAGGTCTCAAGGAAAATGTTATTATCGGACGTCTAATTCCCGTAGGGAAAATTCGACAAATATAAAAAATATATGCCAACAGTCAATCAATTAATCAGAAAAGGTAGAACGGTACGACGTTCAAAATTAAAATCGGGTGCTTTACGCAACAATTTTAATAGTATTAAAAATCGTTTAATTAAGACTTTTAATCCTTTCAAAAAAGGCGTTGTTACCGTAGTCAAAACCATGACTCCAAAAAAGCCACATTCGGCTTTACGTAAAGTTGCTCGTGTCCGTTTGAGCAACAAATCTACTATTACCGCTTATATTCCCGGCATTGGTCACAATCTTGCTGAGCACGGTATCGTTTCAATTCGTGCCGGACGTGTGAGAGATTTACCAGGTGTTCGTTATCACATTTTACGTGGTAAATACGACGCCGCTCCTGTTGCCGGTCGCTTACAATCTCGCAGTAAATACGGAACCAAACGGCCCGCCAAAACTGCCGCTTAATTTATAAAAACATATGTCACGTAAAGGTCAAATCAAACCAAGATTATTAGAACCAGATGTCCTCTATCATAGTGAGATTGTTGCCAAAATCATCAATCGTTCTATTATTGACGGCAAAAAATCTGCAGCTCAAAAAGGTGTTTACGAAGCACTTGAGATTCTCAAAAAAGAAACTAAAAGTGAAGATATTCTAGTTACTCTCGAACAAGCATTGGACAATATCAAGCCAAAAGTAGAAGTTCGACCTCGACGTATTGGTGGTGCTGTATATCAAGTCCCAACTCCAGTTCGTAGTAGTCGTCAGTATTCTCTTGCAATCCGTTGGTTGATACTTTCTTCCCGTGCTAAGGCAAATAAGCAATACCATTCTTTTGGTCTAAAACTTGCTGCCGAGTTACAGTCCGCACTTAACAACGAAGGTGCTTCTGTCAACAAACGTGCCGAAGTCGAACGTATGGCTGAGGCCAACAAAGCCTTCGCTCATATGCGTTGGTAATCTTTATATCAATTCGATTTTTAAACCCGCCATGAGGCGGGTTTTTTTATTTTTATTTTCTGCTATCATTAATTATGTCAACCAATCTCTCCAAAATTGTTTTTTGGCCCAAGGCCGATAGTTTAAATATCTATTTTGCACAATCCGAAGACAATTTAATTTCTTTTGAAATGAATTTATGGTCGCAACAATCATCCGAAGAAATTACTCGGCTCTCTCAATTTTTGAAAAGTAAAAAAATTACCTCTGCTTCGGTATTAATTGATGACAGTGTCGTTTTTACCCGTTCTTTTGTCTATGACGAAAAAGTGACAGAAGTCGGTCTTGACGAAGTGGTAACATTAGCCAAAGGGTCTGCTCCGTTTGAAATTATACCTTCCCAAGTTACTTACGAAGTATTGCCACTTGGTGAAAAAACACTGATTCAAGCCCGTATTTTTGACCAAGCCAAACTGGCCCCATTATTAAGCAATTTATCCGCTCTAAATTTAAAACTTTCTTATTTTGCACTGTCCGAAAGCTTAGTCAAGTTGTTTGATCATTTTTATGACAAGCCATACTTTGTGTTTTATTCTCTTGATTCCGAATATTTAGTCACCTTGGGTTATCAAGGCAAGGTTTATTTAACTTCTCTAGTCAAAAAAACTCTTGTTGATGTCAAAAAAATAATCAATTATTCTCAAGCTTATTTTGGAACAACTACTACCAAGGTCTTTTTGCCATCAGCTCTTGAGTCAATTTTTGACATTCCCGATATTGAAAAATCAGTTTATACCGATTCTCAGGTAGTTCTTGACTTAAAATTACCGAGTAACCTTCCACTGCCAGTTGCTGGTATAATAGACATACCTATGGAAAACAAAAAAAATATTTTACCAATCATTGCCGTTGCTCTTTTTACCGCTATTATTGCTGCTGTCATTGTCTGGTTTGCCCTAAATCAAAACAGTAAGCCAACTGAAGTTGCCGATCCAAAAGTAGCCATGATTACTCCAATTCCTACCGATACTGTTGCCGTTACCCCAACTCCAGAAATTGTTGTCGTCGAACCATCAAAATCACTAAAAATTCAGGTGCTAAATGCAACCGACATTAGTGGTCAAGCCGCTGTCATCAAAGAAAAATTAACCAAGTTAGGATTTACCAGTGTCAATATTGGCAATGCTACTGAAAAAGTTACAGCCAACAATCTGCAAATAAAATCATCATTATCTACATCTTCAGCTTATTTTACATCCTCAGTTTCCGATTTTGCATCAGCTAATGTAACCGATCTTAAGGCAAATTCTACCTACGATGTTGTTTTTGTTATTGGTACTGATCTAAAAACTGGTACCTCCGCTCCTATAACTACCGTTACTGTTACCCCCAGTAAAGCGGCTACTAGTACCCCCAAAGCCACACCGACACTATAATCATGAAAGGAATTGTATTGGCTGGTGGACGAGCCACTCGATTAAGACCTTTAACCTTGGCTACCAGTAAACAGCTTTTACCTGTCTATGATCGTCCCATGGTTTTTTACCCAATCAATACTTTATTACAAATGGGAATTACCAACATTTTGGTTATTATTGCCCCTGATTATTCAGGTCAATATTTAAATTTACTTGGTACGGGTGAAGAACTTGGTGTCAAATTAAGTTACATTATTCAAAAAGAGCCCCGTGGTTTGGCCGATGCCTTTATTCTTGGTGAACATCATATTGGTTCAGATTCAGTCACTATGGTTTTGGGCGACAATATTTTTGATCCCGATTTTTCCGCTGATGTTTCTCAATTCAAAACAGGTGCCCAGGTTTATGCCAAAAAAGTAACTGATCCCCAACGCTATGGTGTCGTTGACTTTGACAAAAATTTTAAGGCGATCTCTATCGAGGAAAAGCCACTTGTCCCAAAAAGTGACTATGCTGTTGTTGGTTTGTACACCTATGACAATCATGTTATCGAATATGCCAAAAGTTTAAAACCCTCACCTCGAGGCGAAATCGAAATTACCGATTTAAACAATATTTATCTTACCAAAAATCAGTTATCTGTTAATATCTTTGATGGTTATTGGCAAGACGCTGGTACTTTTGATAGCTTACTTGAGGCCGGTAATTACATGTCCACCAAATCAAAAAAAATAATATGAAAATATTAGTCACCGGAGGACTTGGATTTATAGGCACTAATTTTATAAAATATTGGATTCAAAATCATCCTCAAGATCACATAACCAATTTAGACAAAATAACCTACGCTGCCAACCCAAAAAACCTATTAGATATTTCTACTAATTACACTTTTGTCAAAGGTGATATTTTAGACACTGAATTACTAGATAAAATAGTGCCTGGTACTGACCTCATTGTTCATTTTGCAGCCGAATCACACGTTGATAGGAGTATCGATGACCCCCAACTTTTTGTTAAAACTAATGTTTTAGGAACGTATACCCTGTTAAATGCTGCCAAAAAACATGGCAACATTCGTTTTCACCATATTTCCACCGACGAAGTTTTTGGATCTATTTCCCTAAATTCGTCTGATAGTTTCTCCGAAGACACTCCCTATGATCCGTCCAGTCCATACTCAGCTTCCAAAGCATCTTCCGATCACTTTGTCAGGTCTTTTGGTAAAACTTTTTCTCTTCCCATCACTATTTCTAATTGTTCCAACAATTACGGCCCATATCAACATCCTGAAAAGTTAATTCCTCGAATGATTACCAATATAATTGATGGTAAAAAAATTCCTGTATATGGCAAAGGCGAAAATTTTCGCGATTGGATTTTTGTCACTGATCACTGTCGGGCTATCGAGGCAATTATAAATAACAGCGTTATAGGTGAAACTTATTGTGTAGGTGGTCTCAAAGAAACCAGCAAAAATATTGATTTGGTCAAAAAAGTAATTGCTAAAATGGGCAAATCAGAAGATCAAATTGAATATGTTGCCGATCGTCCAGCTCACGACAATTATGCCGTAAATTGGGATAAAATTAGTACTAAATTAGGCTGGGAACCAAAAGAAACACTAGATTCAGGCATTCAAAAAACTATCGATTGGTATATTTCCAATGAATCATGGTGGCGAACTTCCAAGCTCGAAGCCGAAGCCTTTTATGTTAAATTAAATAGTTATAAAAATTTAAATAAATAAAAATGGATTTTATTGAGTCTACAAAAATAAAGGGATTATTCTTAATAAAACCCCAAGTTTATGGTGACAATCGAGGCAGTTTCTTTGAATTATACAGTGAAAAAATATTTAATGAAAATGGTATTGAAGCAAAATTTGTTCAAGACAACCAATCATTTTCTGCAGAAACTGGAACTCTTCGTGGAATGCATATGCAATTAGGTAGTTCATCTCAAGCTAAGTTGGTTCGTGTCATCCAAGGTAAAATTTTTGATGTTGCTGTCGATGTCCGTCCCGAGTCTCCGACTTTCGGACAGTGGGAAGGGTTCGAATTATCAGGTGAGAACAACCATCAGTTATTTATTCCTCGAAACTTTTTGCACGGTTTTATGACCTTAACTCCCAATGTAATATTTTCTTACAAGTGCGACAATTTATATGATAAACCTTCTGAACGTGGTGTAATTTGGAATGATCCGACTATAAATATTACTTGGCCTCTCGACGTTATACCTGTGCTTTCTGATAAAGACAAGTTATTGCCAACACTCGACTCATGGAAATAATTGGCACCGGTCTTTCTGGCCTAGTTGGTTCGCGTATAGTGCAATTAAATCCTGATATAAATTTTACCGATTTATCACTTAATTCAGGTTTTGATATTTTAAAGTCTGAAACTTTAGAACCTGTCTTTTTCGATTTTTCAGGTGATACTGTTATCCATCTTGCTGCTTTTACTGATACCAATGCTGCTTGGAATCAAAAAGGGGATAAGGCTGGATTGTGTTATCAATTAAATGTCGTTGGAACACAAAATATCGTTGATATGTGCCAAAAGTACGGCAAACATTTAATTCATATTTCCACAGATTACATTTTTGATGGGTCAAAAAATTTATCTTATATCGAAACAGATTTGGCAAATCCACTTGATTGGTATGGAGAAACTAAATTACTAGCCGAACAAATTATTCCACAGGAATTTACTATCATTCGCATCGCTTCACCCTACCGTGCCCAATTTGACCAAAAAACCGATTTAGTCCGAAAAATAATTTCTAAACTTAAAAACAACGAAGTCTGTAAATTATTTACCGATCAAATTACCACACCAACATTTATAGACGATATTGCCCTAGGTTTGGCCAAAGTTATTACAAATCCTAAATCTGGAGTTTATCATTTGGTCGGTTCTTCCTCACAATCTGTCTATGATATGGGACTTCAAATCGCCAAAGTTTTTGGATTTGATCAAAATTTAGTTCAACCATCATCATTAATTGAATACCTCAAAACTCCCGATGCTCGACCTTATCCTCAAAACTTAGCTATCTCAAACCAAAAGTTTATTACTGAATTTGGGTATACACCAAAAACTCTTACTGAGGGTTTAGTTAGTCTACAAAATCAATTAGCCTGAACGGGCACAATATTATATACTTGATATGCGCGTCGTATAATTTCTGTACTGTAGTATTCATCTTCTCTAAACCTGATCTGTTCAACATCTTCCAAAACGAGTGCCTCAACCAAAAACCCATTTCTATTTCGGCCCATTGCCACTGCTTTTGGTGTTGCCGTCTCAACTAATCCCAGGAAACCTTTATCCTCTGCTTGAAATTTATCTAAAAAATCAACATTTACCTTAGCAACTGTCTCATCAAAATTTATTCTCTCTTTAACCACTCTTTTCATGTTGTTGCAATAATATTCCGATACTTATTTTTTGTCAATCAATTCTGCAATTTTGTTTCCCTCACGCACAGCAAAGTTTGTCCCTCTATCCTCCGGGTATATTTGGGCAAAATTGGCAGTATAAAAGTCTCCCTTGTCAAAGGGAGATTTAGAGGGATTGAAATATTTTGGAACTTGGTAATTTTTTGTTACTATGTGTTGTGCATTTTTAAATCTAAATACCCATTTTTGATCAATTTCTTTTTCATCAAACTTCGGAAATATTTTTTTCAAATAACTAAACCAGTTATCCACCCCAACATTTTCATCACCATAATATCCCAAATAATACACATGCTTCCCTCCATAATTCTTTTTATCAATCAAATTAGTGTGCTGGATAAAAGCCAAAAAAGGGGACTGATTGTCATTGATATTATGCCAATAAAATTTACTTAAACTTTGTTTGCTTGTAAATATCACACAAACAGCACCCAAATACTCCACCTCTTTTGATGGACCAGTATACAAGATCTTGTCAAAATCTTTTAATTCTTCAGGTTTTACTTCTTTATTTAACAATATTTTGCCATTGATTCTTTTTGCCAATTCATCAGCAATAATTCTAAAACCGCCATCAAAATATCCCAATTTAGACGAATTGCCTCTAGTGTGAATTCGTGCCCACAACCAAGCCATCGACACTTCTTTGTATTTATCATGAAATTTACCCCGAAGCAGCGGTTCCCAAATTACTTTATAAGCTCGCTCTCCACACCATTTTTTCATCCATTGATAGGCCAATTCATTCTCATATTTCTGCCAATTATTATCTTTTTGCAGCCAAATCTTGACTGCTCCCAACCTAATTTTAGAAAAAATATCCAAAGGTCTAAACTTAAGCAAATCAATTGCCCCCATAAATGGGTAAATTTTGCCTTCACTATAAATTGCCGTTTTTTCCTCGTGCCAAGTCAATTTATCAAAAACATTTAGCTCTTTGGCCAAGTCGATTATGTAGTTATCAGTCGAAAAAATATGATGATATGCTTTTTCTAGTGATGTTGATCCAATTTTAAATCCCCCCATCAATCCACCAATATCGTTCCCTTTTTCAAAAATTGTTACTCTATGCCCTTTTTGACTTAGTCTATATCCTGCCACCAGTCCGGTCAGCCCCGCCCCTACGATTGCAATTTTCATATTATATTATTGCCAATAAATGTTTATTCTCTAATATTCGTAATTTAAATTGAAAACCTTCTTTATTAAGGCTTATTGGTAGTTTTCCTTCCAGTTCGCTTCTCAACATTTTTTGTCCATTTTCATTAGTCAAATTGACACTTAATGTTTCCCATGGTGCATCAATAATACACTGTATATCAAATGCAAGACCCTTTGTATCCATATCTTCCGCGGGTGAAAATGCATTAGCCAAACTTCCAGCATCTCTAGCTCTAAAATATCTTCCACACAACTCATTAAGTTCATATCCTGCTGGTTGCAAATAAATATGGGTCAATCCATCATGAGGTTGACCATAACCCTCCGCTCCAATCCCTGTCGACAATAGAATTTGTTTACTTGCATATTCACCAGTAGCGATACTATAGTTACCAGGAACTCCGATTACTCCCCCAAGTTTCGCTATACTTTGTTGTTCTGACTCGTTGTTACAATGTCTGGTTGCCAAAATGTAAAAAGGATAATTTAATCCGTGTTTACCGGATATACCAGAATAAAAAGGTTCTGATTTTAGTTCTTCATTTTTTGCAACCAGCCTGCCTCCCCACCAATTTGCCAATTCAACCAATGCTCTTTCGGACGTTTTTATTACTTCTTTATTATTATTTTCGTAATGCTGTTTCATATTTTTTTGACTTAGTATTAGTATACTTTATTTTATACTTGAAAATACGAGTGATATATATTACAATACGTCATGTCGCATAGTGGTTTTGTTGGCCCGGGTGAGATACTAAATGTCGAGTTTGGACCTTATATAATTACAAATATGGGTGGTCCGTGTAATGTCGATACGGTGCCAGGCAACTCAAGTTCTTGGCGATTTTCTACAGGTTTGCGTGTCGATTTTATTACCGCCCATTCAATATTAGCCATAAAAATTGAACATCAACGTCAAATGCTAACGGTACATGGTTTGCTTTGTCGGGCAATAGAACAACCAACAAAACTTATTGCCACAAATGTTTTGCCTGGAACAAGATTTACCATACGCGAAGATGGTACGGATTCACCGGTCGTTTTTGGGATTTCATCAACTAAAAACATTTACACATATAATCTCCCTCAATGGGCTTCTCAATCTATCTAGCGTAAATAACACTATTAATTTCTCTATCTAAATATCATTAGTCGTGTTATCATAATTCACTCAAAAGTGGCCTTTTAGTGCCCTTTTTTTATATTTTTTATTTATATGCCAGACGCAATTCAAATCACAAAAAAAAGAACAGTTCCTATGGACAAAGTCCGTAACATCGGTATTATTGCACATATTGATGGTGGTAAAACAACCACTACCGAACGATTACTTTTTTATACTGGCAAAATTCACAAAATAGGTTCAGTCGACGAAGGAACTACCACCACCGACTCTATGGTTCAGGAGCGTGAACGCGGAATTACCATTCAATCTGCCTGTATTACCACATTTTTCAAAGATCATCGTATCAATATTATCGACACTCCGGGGCATGTTGACTTTACTGCCGAAGTCGAACGTTCACTTCGTGTTCTTGATGGTGCTATTATGATTTTCGATGCCAACGCTGGTGTTCAGGCCCAATCCGAAACAGTGTGGCGTCAAGCAGACAAATATGGAGTTCCTCGTTTGGCTTTTGTCAACAAAATGGACAAAGTTGGAGCCTCTTTCCAAGCTACTCTCGATTCCATCACCGCCAAATTGCGCTGTCCTATCGTTCCTGTTGTTTTGCCTATTGGTGAAGAACACGATCACATGGGTGTCATTGACCTCATGGAAATGAAGATGATCATCTATGATAAAGATCCAGAAGGTATGGAGTTTACCGTAAAAGATGTTACTGATCAATATTTGGATGCAGCCAAAAAAGCCAGAGCCAAAATGGTCGAAAAAATCGCAGGTGAGGATGAAAAATTGATGGAAAAGTTCCTTAACGACGAAGAAATTTCTATTCCCGAGCTCAAAGCCGCTCTTCGTGCTGCAACCATTAAATTGAAATTATTCCCTGTTTACTGTGGTGCTGCTTGGCGCAACAAAGGTATTCATCCAATTTTAGAGGCCATTATCGACTATTTACCATCTCCTATTGATTTACCTCCAATCGAAGGATTTGACGTAAATACTGGCGAAAAACTCTATCGAAAACCAGAAAACGATGCTCCTCTATCGGCTCTACTTTTCAAAGTCCAAACTGATGCTCATGTAGGAACACTTTCCTATGTTCGTGTCTATTCGGGGACTATCCGTACAGGTACCGAGGTCTACAATTCAACTCGTCAAAAATCCGAACGTATCGGTCGTTTATTGCTCATGCATGCCGACAAACGTGAAGGTTTGGAAGAAGGTTATGCAGGTGAAATTATTGCCTGTATTGGATTGAAAGATTCTTACACTGGTGATACTTTGTGTGACAAAAATGCGCCAATTTCATTATCTCCAATTCAGTTTCCCGAACCTGTTATTTCCTTGTCTATTGAGCCAGAAACTGCCGATGATCAAGAAAAAATGGGTCAAGCCCTAAACAAACTTTCACAAGAGGATCCAACTTTCAAAGTTACCTTTAACCACGAAACTGGTCAAACTATTATCGCTGGTATGGGCGAACTATACCTAGAAATTATTGTTGATCGTTTGCGACGCGAATTTGGTGTTAACGTTAAAACAGGTGCTCCTCAAGTAGCTTATCGAGAAACTATTTCGATTAATGCTGATGGTGAGGGTAAATACATTCATCAGTCTGGTGGTCATGGTCAATACGGTCACTGTAAAGTTCACGTCGAACCAAAAGCCAGGGGCGAAGGTGTCGAGTTTGTCAACGCCGTCAAAGGTGGAGCCATTCCTAGCAATTTTATTCCTGCTATTGAAAAAGGTGTTCGCGAAACTTTAACCAAAGGTATTATTGCGGGATATCCATGCACTGATATTAAGGTTACTGTCTACGACGGATCTTACCACGATGTTGACTCATCTGAAATGTCATTTAAATTAGCCGGTAACTATGCTATCAAGGATGCTTTTGGGCTAGCCAATCCGATGGTGCTTGAACCTATCATGAAAATGGAGGTCGCAGTACCTTCCGAATTCATGGGAACAGTAATTGGTGATTTATCGTCACGACGTGGTCAAATTGGTGGAACTACTGATGCTTTTGGCTTCACTACCATTACTGCTACCATTCCTCTCGACAATGTCCGAGGGTATGCAACCGTTATCCGCTCATTAACCCAAGGTCGAGGTTCATTCTACATGGAACCATCGCACTACGATCCAGTTCCACGTGATATTCAGGAAAAACTGACTATCAAGACAACAACCAAATAAAAATTAATAAACGTAGGAACAGATCCATGTATCTGTTCCTTAAATAAAAAATATTTTGTTAATTAAATCCCCCAGAAATGGGGGATTTATGTTGTTGTATTGTTTTAATTAGTATTTACTATTCTTGTATATCTCGTGGCCAAATCAGACAATACACTTTCTTTTTTCAATTCGAAATGGCTACTAAATTTTGAGACTACAATGTAAAAAATATTAAATAGTGAGACAAGTGATATTGCTGAGTCTTCGATTTTTGGCTCTACGTCAATTATTAATTCTTTTCCGTCGTCTTTAATATACAAATTAAGACATCTTGGTAAACTGTGGACAAGATGAGTTTGCAAAGCCCATGCGGTTTCGTAATATTTTTTTAAATCAACCAATTCAGCTACTTCACCAGTGCTTTTACCACTATGCCAATGGTTTTTAAAGTCTTTACCATATATTTCAATCCACTTTTGCGCGCGATTTTCAATTTCTTCAATACTTTCATCTCCCAATTTTGGCGATTTTTTTCTTTCAGTAAAATAATCTGTAAATAAATTTTGGTTGTTTAATTGTTTAAACATTTTTGTTCTTATTGAATCATCAAAATTTATAAATTTCATAGTCGTTTCATCACTTTCATCATTAATGCAGGCACTTATTATCAGTGCACAGTCAAACAATGTACGAATAAGCATATCAGCATCTTCACTAAAACCTTTTTGAATTAAATCAAGGACAACGCCCTGAGTTTTGTATGCCTTAGATATCATGTAGCATGCAACACCATCTTTATATGTACGTATTTTTATTTTTTCAGGTTGAATTAACGAATAAGCCAAATATCTTAGTTCTTTATTTAAATTTAATAGTTTAATTGAGTTTTTCATATTAGAAAATATATACTTTCGAACATTATATATCTAAAATGATAAACAACGTGTTTATCACGTTTTAACCCCGTCTTGTCAAAGAAGGGGCTGGGGGAAGATTGAATATCAGTTGTTTATATTTTGCTATTGCAAACCCCCAATCCTATTGATACAATCATAGAGCTTTTTCGTATATAATTAATTGTTAAAAGTTTTTTAAACAAAAAAAATAATATGGCTGACGTAAAATACACCAGAAACAAGCCTCACGTTAACGTTGGTACCATTGGTCACGTTGACCATGGAAAGACCACTTTAACTGCTGCTATCTTAAAAGTTCAAGGTAATCCAAAATCATACGCCGATATCGCTAAGGGCGGTACTGTTCGTGATGCATCCAAAATCGTTACCATTGCTATTTCACACGTCGAATACGAGACTGCAAATCGTCACTATGCTCACATCGACTGTCCGGGACATGCTGACTACGTCAAAAACATGATTACTGGTGCTGCTCAAATGGACGGCGCTATCCTCGTGGTTTCCGCTCCAGACGGGCCAATGCCACAAACTCGTGAACACGTTTTGTTAGCCAAACAGGTTAACGTTCCTGCTCTCGTAGTTTTCTTAAACAAATGTGATTTAGTTACCGATCCTGAATTCCTCGACCTAGTCGAAATGGAAATCCGCGATTTGTTAACCAAATACGGTTTCCCAGGTGATTCTATCCCAATCGTTCGTGGATCAGCACTTAAAGCACTCAATGGTGATGCTGATGGTGTAGCCTCAATTGGAAAATTGATGGAAGCCCTCGATACTTCTATTCCTGAACCTAAACGTGAATTAGACCTACCTTTCTTAATGCCTGTTGAAGACGTTTTCTCGATCAAAGGTCGTGGAACCGTTGCTACCGGACGTATTGAACGTGGTATTGTCAAAATCAATGACGAAATCGAAATAGTTGGTCTTCGAGCTACCAAAAAAGCTATTGTTACTGGAGTCGAAATGTTCCACAAACAGCTAGATCAAGGTCAAGCTGGCGACAATGTCGGTCTTTTACTCCGTGGAGTTGAAAAAGACGATATCGAACGCGGACAAGTATTGGCCAAAACTGGTTCAATTACTCCTCATACTGAGTTCAAAGCTGAAGTACTTTTACTTAAAAAAGAAGAAGGTGGACGTCACACTCCAGTCTTCACTGGTTACCGTCCTCAAGTATTCATCAGAACTACTGATGTTACTGGTGATGTTACTCTTCCAGAAGGTGTCGAAATGGTCATACCAGGAGACAATGCTAACGTTATTATCAAGTTAATTAAACCTGTTGCTATGGAAAAAGGCTTCCGCTTCGCTATTCGCGAAGGTGGTCTAACCGTAGGAGCTGGTGCCATTACTGAAATCATCAAATAAAATGGCAACCAAAGGTACTCGCATTAGAATTAAACTTAAGTCTTTCGATCACCGCCTCATTGATGAGGCGGCGGTCAAGATAGTTCAAGCTGCGGTTACCGCTGGCGCTTCTGTTCAAGGGCCAATACCCCTCCCTACAAATCGTAAAATAATTACAGTACTTACTTCTCCTCATACTGACAAAAATGCCCGTGACCACTACCAAGTTTTGACACACAAACGATTAATTGATATTTTTAGTGCATCTTTACGCACAGTTGATAGTCTTCAACATTTGGATTTACCATCCGGAGTCGAAGTCGAAATTAAAATGTAAATCCAAAACTATGATCTCAGGCTATATCGCACAAAAAAAATCAATGTCCAATGTCTACAACGACAAAGGTCAAAGAATCGCTGTTACTGCACTACTTGCAAAACCAGTCACAGTTTCCCTTCTACGTAGTAAATTACGTGATGGATACGATGCTGTCCAAGTTGCCTATGGTGTCAAAGGTCATATGGAATTTGAACCTCAAAATATTGAAACCCTTCCCGAAGTTAATAGTGAAATTACTCCAGAAATCGTTTTTGCTATTGGTGACGACATTTCGGTGACTGCCAAGACCAAAGGTCACGGCTTTGCCGGTGTTATCAAACGCTACGGTTTCCGTCGACAACCAGTTTCTGGTGGTCAATCTGACCGTGTACGTGCTCCAGGTTCAATTGGTGCTCAAACTCCAGGTAAAGTTATTCGTGGTAAAAAAATGCCAGGTCACTATGGTAACAAAAATATGACCGTTACTCACCTTAAAATCGTTTCTTTTGATACCGAAAAAAATCTAATTTATGTTAGTGGCTCTGTTCCCGGCCATCTTAATTCTTGGGTTACTATCACCAAATAATATGAAAGCCGATTTATACAATATTGAAGCCAAAAAAACTGGTACTATTGACCTACCAAAAGAATTATTTGAAGCCAAAATTAACGACAAATTATTAGCTCAAGCTATTCGTGTTGCTCAAAGTAATTTACGTTCTGCACACGCCAAAGCAAAACATCGTGGTGATGTTGCTGGTACAACCAAAAAAATGTATGCCCAAAAGGGTACTGGTAATGCTCGTCACTCAACTGCCAAAGCTCCACAATTCGTTGGTGGAGGTAGTGCTCATGGTCCACGAGGCAATCAAAACTACAAACTAAAACTTACCAAAAGCATGAAAATTGCCGCTATTAAAACAATATACTCAAAATTTGCCAAAAATAACGCCATTATTGCTATTGAAAAATTAAGTGCCATTACTCCTAAGACAAAAATTGCCTGGACTTTAATTGATAAACTAGAAAAGCAAAACGAACAATTATCCAAATCCAAAAAAATTGGATTAGTAATTTCTCGACCTACTCCTTCAATCAAACGTGCCTTTGGTAATATTCCTGGAATTAACCTCCTTTCTTTATCGTCACTAAACCCTTATAATCTGTCTTGTCAAAATTTCTTGATATTTACAAAAAAATCGATTAATAAACTAAGCAAATAATGTCTATCAAAAAGCCTCTTATCTCCGAAAAAGCTATCTATACTCAATCATTGGGTAAGTATACTTTTGTTGTTGATATTAATTCCAACAAAGATCAAATTGCCAAAGAATTCAAAGATGTTTTTGGTCTAACTGCACTTTCTGTCAATACTGTTACCATCAAAGGTAAAGTTAAAACAAATTGGAAAAATCGTCGACCTATTAACAAACCTGATGTCAAAAAAGCCATCATCACTGTTGGTAAAGACAAAAAAATTGATATGTTAACTCTCAAAAATGAAAAGTAAATTATTATCTATCAAAAAGAAACAAAGTGGACGTGATTCAAAAGGTCATGTCTCAGTACGTCACCGTGGTGGTGAACACAAGCGTTATATTCGACTTGTCGATTGGCAACGTGGGAAGATTGACAATGTAGCCACCGTTACCGCTATTGAGTACGATCCAAATCGTACCGCCGATCTTGCCTATCTGACTTACTCTGATGGTTCCAAAAGCTATATTTTGGCTACTGCAAATATGAAAATTGGTGACAAAGTAGTTTATTCTGTTACCGCTCCAATCAAAGAAGGTAACAAATTACCTCTTTCTCAAATTCCCGTTGGTATGGCTATTCACAACCTAGAATTCCGTCCAGGTTCCAAAGCTCAGCTCGTCAAAAGTGCTGGTTCCGCCGCCTATATTCAAAGTATTGATGGTGACAAGGTCACTATTAAACTACCTTCCGGTGAACTTCGTATATTCTCCGCTTTATGTACTGCTACTATTGGTCAATTAGGTAATGCCGATCATTTTAATCAAAAAATGACCAAAGCAGGTGATTCTCGTCATCGTGGTATTAGACCTAGTGTTCGAGGTGTTGCTCAAAACCCACACTCACATCCACATGGAGGTGGTGAAGGTCGTTCAAGCATCGGTATGAATCCAAAGACTCCTTGGGGTAAACCAGCAATGGGTAAAAAAACTCGTAAAAGAAAAAATAAATCAAACCGTTTAATCATTAAGCACCGTAGCAAATAATATGTCACGATCCAGCAAAAAAGGACCATACATTGATCCTCGTCTAATCGAAAAAGTTGCTAAAACTAGCGGCACTGTCAATACCTATTCTCGCAGTTGTCAAATACCTCCTGAATTTGTTGGTAAAACTTTTGGAGTTCACAATGGTAAAAAATTCATCAATGTTTTTATTACCGAAGATATGGTCGGTCACCGTTTGGGAGAATTTTCTCTTACACGTACCTTCAAAGGCCATGGACGTATCGTTAAACGTGTTATCGAAAAAACCTAAAAATATATGGCAATTACTAAAAAAATAATTAAAACTAATACTGAGACCAAGGCATTGAGCGTAGCGAAACCCGGCTCGGCCGGGCCAAAGTTTGCTGAATCTGTTTATAATGACAAAAACATTCAGATTTCTCCACGAAAACTTCGACTTTTAGTTGAAACCTCAAAAAAGTTAACTGTATTATCCGCATTATCAAAGCTAAAGTTTACCAATACCAAATCAGCCCGTGTCTTAACCAAGGCTATTGAAACAGCCGTAGCTACAGCCAAAAACAACTATAATTTAATTCCTGAAACATTAAAATTTACTTCATTCATCGTCAATGAAGGTCCAAAACAAAAGAGAACCGACAAATCACACGGTTCTCGCTTTGCTCGTGGTATTATTATCCGTCGCCACAGCCGCCTCACCATGGTGGTAAAAGGACAAGTCAAATAAAAATATATGGGTCAAAAAGTAAATCCACTAGCATATCGTTTAAAAACCAGTGTCAACGCACCTGACTGGAATTCATCTTGGTATGCCGACAAAAAGAAATATCCAATACTATTATTGGAAGACAAACGTATTCGTGAATTTGTTCAACTAAAACTAGCCTCAGCCGGAGTTGTCAATATTCGCATCGAAAGATCAGCCAAAAAAATCAAAATTATCTTAGTAGTATCTCGTCCAGGTTTGGTCATTGGTCGTGGTGGTAAAGAATTAGAAATGCTTAAGAAAGATATTCAAAAGCTATTAACCAAATCAAGTTCCAAAATTTCAGTTGACATTCAGGTCGAAGAATTTAGAAATGTTGATTTTTCAGCCAAACTAGTTGCCGAAAAAATCTCTTTCCAGTTAGCCAAGCGTATGCCTTACCGTCGAGCAGTTTTATCTGCTATCGAAAAAACTATGAACGCCGGAGCCAAAGGTATCAAAGTTGTACTTTCCGGACGTATCAATGGTGCCGAAATCTCTCGTCGAGAAAAATTCTCGCAGGGGACTGTTCCATTGTCTACCATTAAATCTCATATCGATTATTTCGAAACTCCATGTTTGACCCGTTCCGGCTACATTGGAATTAAAGTTTACCTTTGTTTAGCCTAAAATTATGTTACAACCTAGCCGCACAAAATTTAGAAAAGCTTTTCGAGGACAAATGCACGGTCTTTCTGCCGGCAACCTAGTTGAGTTTGGTGAATATGGTCTCAAAGCCATGGAATGCACTTGGATTACTAGTAATCAAATTGAATCAGCACGTCGAAGTATTGCTCATTCCACCAAACGCGCTGGACGCATGTGGATTCGTATTTTTCCTGACAAGCCTTTTACCAAAAAGGGTGAAGGTACTATGGGTGCAGGTAAAGGTGATGTCAAAGGTTATGTCGCCGTTATTAAGCCTGGTCGTATTTTATTTGAAGTTACCGGTATTACTGAACCAGAGGCTCGTGAAGCTTTGCGTCTTGCTGGTGCCAAATTACCATGTGTTACTAAGTTTGTAAAAAAGCTTTAATTTATGAAAAAAACTGATAAAATAGGACTATCCGAAAAAACAGCCGTAGAGTTAATTACTCTCATTGCTGCAAAACGAAAAGAACAAGTTGAAAATAAGTCCAAACAATTTTTGGGTAACTTAAAAGATACTTCTATTTTTAGAAAACTACGACGTGAAATAGCAGTTATTTCTACTCATTTGTCAAAATTAAAATAATGATTACAAAAACTAAATCAGATACTACAGGTAAAGTTTTTACCGGAGTTGTCGTTTCTGACAAAATGCAGGGTACTATTGTTGTCAAGATGGATTACAAGTTTCAACATCCTCTTTACAAGAAGACTGTCAAGCGAACCAAAAAGATTTATGTTGATAACAACCTAAATGCCAAGATAGGTGATACAATCAAAGCTCGGGAAGTTAAACCTATTTCCCATTTAAAAAGATTTACTACTGTTTCTATAATTTCAAAATAAATATATGTTACAACTTCGATCTATCATCAAGCCAGCCGATAATTGTGGAGCCAAGTCATTGATGGTTATGCATATCTATACTGGATCAAAACACAAATCAGCTACTATTGGCGATATCGTATTAGGTGTTGTCAAAGAAGCCCTTCCAAATGGTTTAGTAAAAAAGAAAGAAAAAGTCAAAGTCGTCATTGTTCGTACCCGCAAAGAAATAGGTCGTGCTGATGGTTCCTACATTCGCTTTTCCGAAAACGCCGGCGTTATCATCGATTCTCAAAAGAATCCTCGTGGTACTCGCATCTTTGGCCCAATAGCTCGTGAAATAAAAGACGCTGGATTTAATAAAATTGCCTCCATGGCCAAAGAGGTATATTAAAACATATGAAAATTTTAAAAGGTGATCAAGTTAAAATACTCTTAGGCAAAGACAAAGGCCGTACTGGTGAAGTTCTCGCTTCTTTTCCAAAAAACAATAAAATTATTGTCAAAGGACTAAATATTTTCAAAAAACACGTTAAACCTCAAAATGGTCAAAAAGGTGGAATAGTTGAAAAAGAAAGAGCTTTTCTAGTTTCCAAAACTGCTCTTGTTTGTCCTTCTTGTAACAAAGCTGTTCGTGTCGGTTATAATGTTGATAAAAATGGTGCCAAAACCCGCATTTGTAAAAAATGCCAAGCTCCTTTGATTTCCAAAAAATAAATATGATCTACACACCTACAGAAATAAATAAATTGTTAGTTGAAAAGTTTGGCAAAAAACGTAATATTTTTTCCTTACCAAAACTAAACAAAGTTGTCATCAATTATCGTGTCTCCAATGCTCGTGAGTCAAAAGAAGCCCTAGCATTAGCCGAAAAAGAATTAGTCGCAATTACTGGTCAAAAACCATCTTTAAGACTTTCAAAAAAATCAGTTTCAACATTTAAACTACGCGAAAACGATCCATTAGCTTTAAAAGTAACTCTCCGAGGTACTCGCATGTACGATTTTGTCGACAAACTCTTTAATCTTGTGTTACCTCGTTTACGTGATTTTAAAGGATTACCTTTAACTTCTTTTGATGGTCAAGGTAATTATAGCCTTACTATCCGTGATCAAACATATTTTCCTGAAGTCGATCTTGATGCCGTTGGTACTATTCGCGGTGTTGAAGTCACTTTAAATATATCTGCCTCTTCAATAGACGACTCAAAAATGTTATTATCCACCCTAGGTTTTCCATTCGTAAAAGAATAAAAATTATATGGCTACAACTGCAAAAATATATCGAGAAACAAAAAAACTACGTTTCTCAAATCGCTATCACAATCGCTGCAATGTCTGTGGTCGTCCTCGCGCATTTATCCGCGCCTTTGGCTTATGTCGTTTATGTTTTAGAAAATTAGCAGATACCGGTATGTTACCCGGTGTCAAAAGAGCTAGCTGGTAAAAAAATATATGAATTCTTTATACTGTGATCTATTAATCCGAGTCAAAAATGCATCGCTTTCCAAGCGCAAATCATTTATTGCTGTTGACTCAAGTTTTTCCAGAGATATTTGTGAAAAATTAAAAAAACATGGATTTATCTCCGATTTTTCGGCAGATTCTGAAACACACGAAATAACTATTTTAAATCCAGTTGTTTCTGGTGTCGAAATTTTATCCAAACCAGGTCGACATCTTTACGTCAAATCATCAAATATTCCTTGGGGAAAATCTCCCCGATCGTTAATCATTATTTCCACTTCAAATGGTCTATTGTCTCAAAAAGAGGCCGTTGCTAAAAAAGTGGGAGGCGAGCTAATCGCTCAAATCTGGTAAACCTATGTCACGTATTGGCCGTCAACTAATCACAATTCCTCAAGATGTTACTGTAGCTGTCGACAAATCAATTGTCACTGTTACTGGACCAAAAGGAGTATTAAATTTAAATTTACCTGCACGCATCGAAGTTTCAGTTGAAGGTAATATTTTAACTGTCACTCGATTAGCCGAAGACAAAAAAACTCGTTCCAATCATGGTGCCATCAGGGCTCACATTAACAACATGGTAAGTGGTGTTGTTACCAATTGGGTCAAAGAGCTTGAAGTACGTGGTACCGGTTACAAAGCTTCTGTTAACGGTGACAAACTTACCGTTATTGCTGGATTTATTCATCCAGTTTTTATTACAGCTCCCAAAGATATTACTTTTACTGTTGTTGATGATACTAAAATTACTGTCACTGGTCCCGACAAAACTGTTGTTGGACAAGTTGCCAGCAATATACGTAAAATTCGCCCACCAGAACCATACAAAGGTAAAGGTATCCGTTATCTAAATGAATTTATCAAGTTAAAAGCCGGTAAAACCGCCAAAGCCTAAAACATATGTCAATTATCCACAACACAAAATTAAGACGCCAAATTCGAGTAAGAAGCAAAATTTCCCAAAATTTAGGCATTCCTCGTTTAACTGTTTTTCGTTCAAATTGTCATATTTGGGTTCAAATCATTGATGATAAACACGGCAAAACTTTGGCTTCTACTTCAACAAAAACTCTAAAATTAAACAAAGGCACCAAAACAGAACAAGCCACAGCTGTTGGTACCCAAATTGCCAAATTGGCAATCAAGAAAAATATTATGCATCTTCGTTTTGATCGTGGGTCATATCGCTACCATGGTCGTGTTAAAGCATTAGCGCAAGCCGCCCGAGATGGTGGTCTAAAATTTTAAACATATATGGATACACCACAAAATCAAAGAGCTCGTTTTGAAAAATACGAAAAACCAGTAAGTGAATTTACAGACAAAGTCATGGAAATTAAACGTGTTTCCAAAAAAACCAAAGGTGGAAATCAAGTTTCTTTTACCGCCCTGGTAGTTTCTGGTGACAAAAAGTCACGTGTCGGTTTGGGTCATGCTCGTGCCAAATCAGTTGCTGATGCAATTGCCAAAGCTATCAAAAAAGCCCAAAAATCATTAGTTTCTATCCCCATAGTTGATGGTACTATTTCCACAGCTATGACATTAAAATTCAAAGGTGCTGTCATTATGTTACGTCCTGGTAAAAAAGGAAGTGGTCTTATTGCTGGTGGACCTGTCCGTGCAGTTGTCGAACTAGCCGGTATTCAAGATATAGTCTCCAAAATTATTGGATCAAAAAATAAATCAGTCAATGTCATGGCTACCTTTAAAGCTTTAAAAACTCTCTAAATATGATTACACTCGCCACCCTACCTTCAATTATAGACAAAGCCCAAAAACGTGTTGGTCGTGGCATTGGTTCAGGTGTCGGTGGTCATACCACTGGTCGTGGTGCCAAAGGTCGCAAAGTTCGTGGAAAAGTCAAACTAACTTTTGATGGAACTAAGATTAAAAAAGGTTGGATCAAGCGTTTGCCATTTCTCCGAGGAAAACACCGTACCAATGCTTTACCAAAACCAGAAATAATTACTCTAGCTCAAATTGAAAAGAATTTCAAAGCAGGTGAAACAGTATCTATCCAAACTATTTTCGAAAGATTTCCTCGATTAGATATCCGACGTCAAAAATATGGTATTAAGATATTATCAGCCGGTGAAATAACCAAAAAACTAACTTTCAAAGGAGTCTCGTTATCTGCATCTGCCCTATCCAAAGTAACCGCTACTGGTGCTAAGATAGAAGCATGAACTATTTGGTAAAATCATTATCGCTTTATTTTGAGGGTTTTAAAACACCCATTCTCAAAAAGAAAATATTAATTACAATTGGTATTTTAATTTTCTTTCGTTTTATTGCCCATATCCCAGTTCCAGGTGTAAATTTAGCTCTACTTCGATCGTTTTTTGCCCAAAATCAATTATTATCATTACTAGATATCTTTTCTGGTGGAACTTTGGCTAATTTTTCAATCGCTGCACTAGGTCTAAATCCATATATCAATGCTTCAATTATGTTACAAATGCTTGCTTTTGTTATTCCCGAACTTAAGGCATTACAAAAAGAAGGCGAATACGGTCGTGCCAAAATAAATCAATATACTCGTATAATTACCATTCCTTTGGCTGCCTTTCAGGCCTTTGCTATGTACGGTATTCTAAATTCTCAAAATATTATTGGCAGTCTAAATATATTGATGATGACAGCTTTAATTACTTCAATGGTAGCGGGTACTATGATTATGATATTTTTGGGTGAACTTATTAATGATTTTGGAATAGGTAATGGTATCTCGGTAATTATTTTTGCAGGTATTATTTCTCGTTTGCCAGTCGGTCTATTTCAAACCTTAGCCCTATCTGATTTTTCAAACCCTGAGACATTATTTAATATTATTCTTTTTGCCGCTATCGCTTTTGGTATTATTTTTGCCGTAGTTATGGTCGAAGAAGCTGTTTTACGTGTTCCAATCAATTATGCCAAGCGTTCACAAGTGACCTATTTACCACTCAAGGTCAATGTCGCTGGTGTTATGCCTATTATCTTTGCTGTATCATTAGCTTCGCTTCCTTCACTTTTGGGTCAAGCACTATTAAAAAATAGCAATCCTATGATAGCCGGATTTGCCTCTAGCTTGACACGAAATTTTTCACAAACAAGTTATATTTATATATTATTTTATTTTGTTTTAGTACTCGCCTTTACTTTCTTTTATGCTTCTGTTGTTTTCAAACCTCACGATGTTGCCGATGAGCTTCGCAAATCTGGTGGTTTTATGCCAGGTATTCGTCCCGGTATCGCCACCGAACAACGACTTCAATTCTTATTGAATCGTGTTGTCTTAATTGGTGCTGTCTTTTTAGGACTTATAGCCGTTGTTCCTTCAATTATTCAAAAAATCACTGGTGTAACCTCACTAACCGTTGGCGGTACTAGTGTTCTCATCGTTGTCTCAGTAATATTGGAGCTCACACGTAAAATCGAAAATGTCGTCCAAATGCATCATTACGAGAAATTAAGCTATTAAACCAAAAACCCTTTGTCATTAAGAAATGACATTTCCCTTCAAAAGGGAAACTTGTTGTGAAAATATAGTACTATTAATTACCAATAAAATTTCCCTCGTGGAGGGAAACGTCACGATTTATCGTGACAAAGGGTTTTGTAAGGGTTTAAGAAAAGGGTTTTTTATATGTATCACGAATCCAACGAACCAATCACTCAACGTGGTCACAATCGTTATGTCGCAGAGCTCTGTGAGTTATATCGAATCAATCGTAAAAAACCAATAGACAAATTTATACTAGATTTTTATTGTTCAAAATTATTATTGGCTGTTGAGGTCGATGGTGGATATCATTTGGGACAAAAAAGACTTGACCGTGAACGAGATATAAAATTATCTATGATCGGAATTAAAACAATTCGATATACTAATGATGAAGTTCTAAAATCATTAAAATTAGTAGTAGAAAACATAAAAGACATAATTAATGAATTATAATTATTTTTTTAGCTTTCATAAAATTTCCCTTGTGGAGGGAAATGTCATTTCTTAATGACAAAGGGTTTTTGAAAGTAAGGGTTTAAATTATGTCACTAAATCTATTCATCATCGGTCCCTCAGGTTGTGGTAAAACCACCCAGGCTAAACTTATTGCCGAGAAATATGGTCTGACTCATTTTTCCATGGGACAACTATTACGCGACGAGATTGCCAAAAAATCGGGTTTTGGTATCGAGGCCCGATCTTATATCGACAATGGTAAATTAGTCCCCGACGATTTGGTCTTTGATGTTCTAATTTCACACTTAAAAAGTTTAGAATACAAAAATTTTATTGTTGACGGTTTTCCCCGAATACTCAATCAAGGTCGCATTGTCGAATTCTATTTACGCAAAAATAACGCTCCTTTGACTGCTTTAATTCATTTGACCCTATCATTTAAACAAATTCAGGAACGTCGATCCAAAATGGGGGATGAGTTTCAGCAAAAAGATCGTACCGATAATTCTCCAGAAGATATTTTAAATCGACAAAAGTTTTACGATGAAAATATAGTAGGTATTCGTGATTATTTTGCCGGCAAAGGAAAATTTATCGACATCAATGCCTCTCGCCCCGTCGAGCCTATTTTTGAGGATATTGTTAAGGAGATTGAAAAAATAAAATAAATGATTAAAATCACCCTCAACATCAAAGAGCTGTTTGAAAAATCAGTTGTTGCTTTTGGAACTTGTAATTCTGATTATATTCCTAACGTAATTGCCGTTGCTTGTTGTAAAGTTGTTGCTGACAATCAGGTTTTGATCACAGATAATTTCTTTAATAAAACTCGTCATAATTTATCTGCAAACAATCACGTTTCATTATCATTTTGGAATCCTGTCGATGGTGACAATAATTGGGGATATCAATTTAAGGGTACGGCTCAAGTTTTTACTGAGGGTAAATGGAAAAAAATGGTTGATAGCGATCCCGATAATGTTGGGCTGGCGCACAAAGCTGCCATTTTGGTTACTATTACCGAAATTTGGGACTTGGCCACTCCAAAATTAATTTGTAAAGAATAGTTTTATTTCCCCCCACATTTCCCTTCAAAATAAGGTAAAATCAATTATATTTTTTCTTTAACCCTGTCTTATCAAAGAAGGGGGGGTAGGGGAAGATTAAAATTAATAATTTAAAAACAAATTTTGTTCGCATAAGGCGGAGTTATATAATGAAAGATATCACAGTAAAAGCTCAAGTTACCGAGGTACTTCCCGATCAATTATTTCGGGTAAAACTTGAAGACGGCAAGTTGATTGTTGCCTATTTAGCAGGTAGATTACGCTTAAACCACATCCGCTGTTTGGCTGGTGACACAGTCTCTTTAGTCTTATCGCCAGATGGCAACAAAGGACGTATCGTTTATCGTGGTTAACTATGTTAAACTTACTCTTTGATATTATTAGTTACATAAGGTAAAATACCAAAGTCTATTATCTATGAAGGTCAAATCAAGCATTAAAGTCCGTTGCAAGAATTGTAAAGTCGTCATTCGACGCGGCCTTCGTCGTATTATTTGTTCTACCAAAAAACATACCCAAAAACAGGGCTAGTTTATATGAGAATCTCAGGCATTGACATCCCCGACAACGAGCGCGCACAAGTAGGTTTAACTCGTTTTTTTGGCATTGGCCCAAAAAACGTTATCGCCTTGGCTGCAAACTCTAAAATTGATTTAAACACACGTATAAGAGATTTAACCCGTGATCAAATCAGTGATTTGATGAAGGCACTTGAATCTGTAATTACTGAAGGTGATTTAAAGCGCGAAATTCGCGAAAATATTGATCGTCTAAAAGCTATTCGTTGTTATCGTGGTATTCGTCACATCGTTTCTTTACCTTGTCGAGGGCAGCGCACCAAAAGTAATGCTCGTACTCGCAAAGGTAAAAAGAAAACAGTCGGTTCACTTACTAAAGAGGCATGGGCAAAAATTGAAACTCAACAAAAAGCTGCCGCAGCTCCAAAAAAATAAAATAATATGGCTACCAAAGAAGAACCAAAAAACAAACCAAAGATTTCTACCAAAAAGAAAGGTGTCATCAAAAGTATTTCTGATGCAAAACTTTTTATTCAATCAACATTTAACAATACTTTAGTTACCGTCACCGATATGGCTGGATCAACTTTATCGTGGTCCTCCAGTGGACGTTGTGGTTTTAAAGGTAGTCGTAAATCAACTCCTTTCGCTGCCACTACCGCCATTGAGCGCGCCTTAGAAGAAGTCAAAAAACATGGAGTCAAAAAGTTATTCGTTTATCTCAAGGGTCCAGGTACTGGTCGTGATGCCGCTCTTCGATATCTCCGCTCCAAGCGTGATTTTGAAGTTGAACAAATCTCTGATATTACCCCAATCCCTCACAATGGTCCTCGTCCACCCAAACAGCGACGTGCCTAAACAAAAACTATGCGATCAACACTAGATACAAAATGTCGATTATGTCGTACCGAAGGAACAAAACTTTTTTTGAAAGGTGCTCGTTGTCTTTCATCAAAATGTCCTATTGACAAAAAAGGTGCAGTTCGTCCAGGTATGCACGGTCTTAAAAGAACCAAAAAATTATCTGATTTTGCCATCCAATTACGTGCCAAGCAACAAGCTAAACGTTATTATGGTGGTTTATTAGAAACTCAATTCCGAAACTATTACGACAAAGCTAAACTAATGAAAGGTTTAGTTGGTCAAAATTTATTGTCATTACTAGAACGTCGTCTCGACAACACTGTGTTCATGGCAGGTCTAGCACTTTCCCGTTCACATGCACGATCTTTAGTTTCCCACAAACAAATTTTAATTAACGGCAAATCCCTAAATATTCCATCTTACTCCGTCAAAATAAATGACGAAATTTCGCTAGCTCCAAAAATTATCGAAAAAATAGGTGATACTCTAAAAATTTCTGACAAAGACTTCAAATCCCAGGAATGGATTACAGTCAACAAAGCCAAATATTCCGCCCAAATTAACTCTCTACCTGCTGTTGACGCTAGTATTTCTGGCATCAACATCAATTTAATTATTGAGTATTATTCAAGATAATAGATAAAAATATGATCGATACCAGCCATTTTCATCTTAAAACAATTAAATCAACTTCCACTTTTGGACAGTTTGAAATGAGTCCTTTATTTGGAGGTTTTGGCCATACTTTGGGCAATTCACTTCGACGTGTTTTACTTATCACTGTTCCTGGTGCTGCTATTACTCGTATCAAAATTGAAGGTGCTACTCATCTTTTTACAACTATTCCAGGTATTAAAGAAGACTTAGTCGAAGTTTCACTAAATCTCAAAAAAGTAAAATTTGCTTACAACCAAGAAACTCCTACTATTTTAATACTTGAGAAAAAAGGCAAAGGTGTTGTAACTGCTGCTGATATCGCTGATTCAACCTCATGCAAAGTTGCCAATCCTGATCAAATTATTGCAAATTTAACTGATGACAAATCCAAACTAAGAATCGAACTCCAAGTTGAGCGCGGTGTTGGCTATACCATGGCCAAAGAACAAAAAACCGATACCGTCGGTGAAATTATTTTAGACGCAACTTTTACCCCAGTTTTAAAAGCAAATTATTCCGTCGAACCTACTCGTTTAGGTAAAAAATCAGACTATGACAAGTTGACTATGGATGTTTGGACTGATGGTTCAGTCTCTCCTGAAGTTGCACTAAAGTCAGCTGCCAAAGATTTAATCAATTCCTTAGGACAAATTTTTGATACTCAAGAATTCAGCGACGAAGTCATTACTATTGCCTCTAACCCTGGCAGTTTGTTAACCGATATTTCTGTCGAAGAAATCGAATTACCTTTACGTGTTACTAATGCTCTCAAAAAAGCCGGCTTTGGCAATATTGATACTCTAACCAAAGGTGGACGTTCCGAAGTTTCAAAATCTAAAAATGTAGGTGAAAAATCGTTAAAAGTTATCGATAGCTGGCTCAAAGAAAAGGGCTATTCTTGGAGTAAATAAACAATGAGACACCGGATTTTAGGACGACAATTAAATCGAACAGCCAAATTACGCTGGTCATTATTTAGAAGCATGCTGCATTCTTTATTTACTTATGGTTTTATTACTTCAACCGAAGCAAAACTAAAGTCAATATTAAATAATGCTGAAAAAATAGCAGGCCTAGCCATCAAAGGCGATATGAATTCAATCAAAGAAATAAATAAAACCTTTGATAATGATGACTTTACTGCGCAGGTAGTTGCCAAAGTACAAGCTTCCTTGGTTGGTCGTACAAGTAACTTTTTAAAAATTCAAAGAGTTAAAATGCGTCAAGGTGACAATGCTTTAATTTCTAAATTATCTTTCTACAAAGATTTAGTAGCTCCAGCTGCAGAAGTTAAAAAAGAAGAGAAAAAAGTAAAAGCATCAGTAAAAAAGAAATTAGTCGTTAAGAAAACTAAATGAAATTAAGATCAACTATAACCAAAGAAAACACTGTCGTTCGTAAATGGCATTTGATTGACCTTGAAGGTCAAACATTAGGACGTATTTCTGTAAAATTAGCCAATTTATTAATGGGCAAAGATAAACCATCTTTTTCTTTTCAACGCGATGATGGTGATTATGTTGTTGCCATAAATTCGGACAAAATTGTTGTTACAGGCAAAAAACTAACTGACAAAATTTATTATCATCACACTGCTTTTGCAGGACATTTAAAAGAAATGTCACTAAAGGACATGATGTCAAAAGATTCTCGTCAAGTAATCATGCACGGTGTCAATGGCATGTTACCAAAAAACAAACAACGCGATCGTCGATTAGCTCGTTTAAAAATATTTATAGGGTCGGAACATCCATATGGTGACAAAATCAAATAAAAAATATACTTCTGCTATAGGTCGACGCAAGTCAGCCATTGCTACCATTAAGCTTTTTAGTGGTAAAGAAGTATCCACAGTTAACAAAAAAAATATTGATCTATATTTTCCTACTACATACACTTTTTTAAACAAACCGTTTGAAGAGACCAAAACTACAGGTAAATATTATTTCGAATCAAAAATTGTTGGTGGTGGTAAAGAAGGTCAGCGTGAAGCTTTGACCTTGGCTATTGCAAGAGCACTCCAAAAAATTGATGCCGATTTTACTTTAGTCTTGCGACTTGCTGGTTTATTGACTGTCGACTCTCGTATTCGTGAGCGTCGTATGGTTGGTACCGGTGGTAAAGCTCGACGTAAGAAACAATCTCCAAAGCGTTAAACTTCTCCCGTCATTGCGATCCGCCAGCTGGCGGAGAAGCAATCTCGTTGGGATTTAGAAAGCCCTTTTCTGCTATCATTTCTCATGAATCTTTTTCAATCACTTTTATTGGGTGTTACTCAAGGCATCAGTGAATTTTTGCCCATTTCCTCATCTGGACATTTAAATTTGCTTCAGTATTTTTTTGGTTTTACCCCATCTTTGTCTTTAGATATATTTTTAAATACCGCCACACTTTTTTCGGTTCTTTTTTTCTTCAAAAACCAAATCAAATATTTTTTTGAAAACTTAAAATATATTATTGTTGCCTCCATCCCCGCCGCCTTAGTTGGTATTTTTCTCAAGGACCAGGTCGAAATAATTTTTGGAAATATTCATCTTTTGCCCTATTTTTTTCTGATTACTTCATCACTTTTAATTTCAACTAAATTTATTACAAATAATGGTACTACAAAATTAAATTTTAAAAGTGCCCTAATTATTGGTCTAATGCAATCCTTGGCCATCTTACCTGCCGTTTCCCGGTCGGGGAGTACTATTACTATGGCTTTATGGCTCGGTTTAGCCCCTCTAGAGGCATTTAATTTCTCCTTTTGCTTATTCATCGTCGCCTCACTGGGGACAATTCTTTTGGACGCTAATAATTTATTTACTTCCTCCAATTTTTCCCCCCTCATGCTTTCCACATTCTTAATTACTTTTCTTGCAGGCATTATTGCTCTCTATTTCCTCAAAAAAGTCGTCATCTCCAAAAACCTTTGGTATTTTGGTGTTTATACCCTAATTTTGGCACTAATTTTATTTTATGTCTTCTAATTTTTCCAAAATACATAAATCATTAGATGGTGTACGCTATTTTTCCACTGTTTGGTGTACTCTCGACCCATCGGTTATTCCTTATCTTCAAACAATTTTAAAACCTGTATTGCAATATTGTAATTGGCTATCGGTCTTTGGTGATTCAAAAGTTGATAGTAAATTTTTGCCTCATATTACTTTACGTTATCTCGGGTTTACAGATGAATTGGACAAAAATAAAATAATTAACGATAAATCAAAATTCAGTACCATCATAAATAGCCAAACAATTAAATCCCTAACTTTAGGTAAAATAAGTATATGGGAGAAAATTGTTGATTCAAAAATAGTCACTGCTAGGTTAAATTGGCAAATAATAGACTCATCAGTTTTAAAATCACTTCACAACAGTTTGTTGGCGGTTGAAGGTTATCAGTTCTTTGAGGATTTAGAAAGCAACAATTTTTCTGCCCACATATCTCTTGGTGACATTAATTTGAACAACGATAATTTGGCAAAAGTAAAAGAATATTTATCCATCCAAAATTTTATCAACCAAAAAGTAAATCTCTCACATTTTGCCATCAATTACGCCACCCCAAATAATCGAGAAGAAATATTATTATAAAATATTTCTGTCCCCCTCTTGTCAAAGAGGGGCTAGGGGAGATTGAAATCCATTAGTCGTTTCACTACGTTTATTTCCAAATATCCGGCATTTTCGATTTTATGTAGAGACACCCCGCAGGGTGTCTCTACCACGATATCTCAAACAAAATAAATAAATATAGTCATTGCTTTACCCAACCAATCTTTCTTCTAATAATTTTTGACTTTCATTTTTTGTAAATAAAAATATTGTCCAATATTTTTCAATTCCGCACCGTTTCAATGCTTCATATCTATGTCCACCATCAGCAATAGTAAAGTTGTCCCATATGTCGGTCACAATTAGAGGAGGGAATTTAGCATTATTTTTTAATGCATCAACTAAACTCTCAACTCTTTTTTCCCATTTTTCAGAACTTTCCAAAAACAACATTTCAGGTTCAGGTCCAACAATTCTTTTTAGTTTGTCTAGTGGAAATTCAACTAAAACTACTGAAATAATGATATTTTTATCCAAACTTTCCGCCAGTTTAGTATTATTTCCTTCAGTCATCAAATAATCTATCGTCCACTGTTTCAAATCTCCGGTTTTATTTTTATCAAATGCATTTTCGAGTGTAAACAGTTGTTCTTTATTCATACACAAATTATATCAACTAAATTGATACACTAATTTATAATGAGTTTTACAATCGAAAATAAAACAATTGAAACTATATTATCTAAAAACAATTTAGATAAACTAACTTCAATCGAAGAACTAAAATCAGGCAGTATCAACCCCACTTTTTTAATCAACAATAAATATATTTTACGAATTGATTTGGGTAATTCTGAATATCAAAACAAATTAAAAAAAGAGTCAATTATTTTTACTCTGTTACCAAAGTTTAATATTCCTACACCAAAATTATTTGCTTTTGATGATTCCAAAATAATATTAGAATTTGATTATCTTTTAATGAGTTATATCTCTGGTAAAAATCTAAAAGATGATTTTCAATCAGAGTTATCCTTGGAACTAGGGGATTTAGTCAGAAAAATTAATTTAGTAACTGCCAATGATTTGGGAGATCAAGAAATTTTTGGTGATATTGATAATTGGCTAAACAAAATTAAATTAAATTTTAAGATGTATTGGAAATATCTGACAGACTTAAATTATTTTAATAACGACATTTCTCGACAAATAGAAACTATTTATGATGATTATTGTAAAATCCGAAATTGGAATAACAAAGGTCGTTTAATTCATGGAGACATTAACCCGGGGAATATTGTAGCCAATAATGGCAACATTGTTGGAATATTTGACTTTGAATATGCGACAATTGCCGATCCATTGGGCGATTTAGAGAGGTTAGCCATTGATTTCCAAATTAATAATAACTTTAATCCTGAATTATTTCTTCAGGGCTATGGTCAAAATGATTTTTCGTCCGAGGAATTAACCCGAATCAAAATGTATAATTTATCTCAAGGGCTATGGGAAATTTGGGCCACCAAGACACAACAATTTCCCTATGGTCAAAAAGAAATCGACGAGGGAACTTTACATGTATTAAATACGTTGAGACTTTAATTTTTCTCTAGGTTCTGGAATTTGCCTTGATAATCATATGCCAATCGAGATTTTTTGTAGAGACGCCCCGCGGGGCGTCTCTACCAGGATATTTCAAGCATAATTTGTGCACAAAGTCATTGCTCTGCCCAATCAAAAATAAAACAAAAAATATAAATTTCCCGACCTCACCCTGTCAAGGGGAGGGTCTCGATTTCTTAATCGAGGGGAGGGGTTTAACACTCTGCACTTTGTCGATTTACTTTTGATTTTACAAACATTTTTACTTTTTTTATCGTTAGTTTTAGATTTTTTAGATCTTCACCATACGAAATAGCTTCCTCATATGCCTGCGACACAATCATAATATCTTTATTTTTCTTTTTCATGAGGTTAGCTGTTTACTAAAGGTTACACATAGTTGATCGATATCTACCAAATTAAATCCCTTATTTTCCAAGGCTACGACAATTGCCTCGGTAACTTCAGGTGGTTTTAGACAGGTCACGTGAACCGCCTTCGCATCAGGGTTAACTGCATTTACCAGTGCCACCGGTGCGACTGGGACACTTGGTGCACCTTCCGGTGTCGACTTGGTTTTGGCACCCTTTGGAGTTGTTGGACTAGTTTGCCCTGTAGTTAGGGAATATAGTTGGTTGTTTGCAATCAATACGGTCAAATCAATATTGAGACGTGCAGCGGCTATCAAATGTCCCATACCTTCGCCATAAATTGCTCCTTCACCACCTATCGCAATAACAGTTAGTTCGGGTCGAGCTAGCTTTATTCCAATTGCTGTTGGTATCGATCGTCCATGAAGTGAATGGACTCCAAAAACTTTAAGAAAATCAGCCATGTTGCCCGAACATCCAATATCATAAACAATTACCAATTTATTTATATTAATTTCTTTTTTGTTTATCGCCTGTTGCAAACACGCAAAAATAATAAAATCATGGCATCCTGGACACCAAGTAGGAATATTTTTACTTTTTAAATCAATCATAATAGTGCCTCCTTTAATTCATCAGGGAAAAACGGTCGACCATTATATTTTAATATTTTTTTATCAAAACTAATTGACATTTGTGATTTTAGTAGTTGTCCCAATTGTCCCGTAGCATTATTTTCAATTAATATTTTTGTTTCGTAAGCGTTAATTATTTTGCTAATTTCGGCATCTATTGGCCAAATTGTTTTTATTTGCAAATAAGCATAGTCGTCTTGGCCTTTTAATGCTTCCAATATTGCTCCTTTGGTTGATCCCCACGATACAATCAATTTTTTTGCCTTGCGGCTACCAAGTAACAAAACTTTTGGACTGTCTTTTTTAATTAATTCTAATTTATTTAATCGAGACTCCATTCCTTTTTTAGCATTTTCGCTATCCTCTATCGAATAGCCATCGTCATCATGTTCATAGCTGTTATATAAATAAGTTCCATTTCCTGGAGTAACTTTATTTGATTTTTCCAACACCAATTTTTCTTTGGACAATTCATTAATGTTTTGAGCACTTTCACATAGCATTTTGTCAGTCAATACAATCACAGGAACGTCGTATTTATTGGCCAAATTAATCGCTATTTGTCCCATTTCAAATGACTCACGTATTGTTCCTGGTGCCAATACAATTTTGGCAAATTCGCCGTGCCCTGCGTTAACGGTGAACAACAAGTCTCCCTGACCGGTCCACGTTGGCATTCCTGTTGCTGGTCCGGGTCGTTGACCCATCACATAAACTACTCCGACACCCATGGCTCCATTAAGTGATACTGTTTCTGTCATCAGGGCAAATCCACCACCTGAAGTAGCTACTGCAGCTCGACTACCAGCTATTGATGCTCCTGTAGCCATCGAGGCAACAGCTATTTCATCCTCAGGATGAATGACTTGTACTTCAAGATCGTCCTGGTTTTTGGCCAAAAAGTGCAATACTCCCGATACTGGGGTCATAGGATAAGCAGCAAAAAAGTTTAGCCCACCCTTAACCAACCCCCATGATACGGCCTCGCTTCCATCAGCTATCATCGTTTTATTTTCGTTCCCTTCTGATTTATCAATCAAAATAATTTTTGAATTTTTTTGTGCCCAAACATATCCTTCTTCAAAAGCTTCCAAATTTTTACCATCTGCGCCAAAACGGTCTTTGATTATTTTTAATGATTTATTTTTTTCTAACCCAAATCTGTAAACCAATGCTCCGATCGCCATAGTGTTGGCAAAAATATTGCTTGGTAGGGGAATCTCCCACAGGTTTTTTTCATCTTCTTCATGTCCTTTAACCAACGATACTAAAATATCGGCAGTTTTATCAACCATAAATACTTCTTCGTTTGAAAATGTTATTTGATAAGAATTGTGACCTCCACGAACTAGTGATGGATATTCCGAATAATCGGCAAAATAATAGCCACAATCAGTTACAATTTTGGCCAACAACAATCCCGCCGATTTTATTCCCATCCCCGCCGGCCCCGCAATTTTTACAGTTATTCTATTCACAACTCTATTTTACTATACAATCATTCATAAATATTGTTGTGGTATGTAACAAATTCTATATCAAAAAAAACTTCATAGTTTGACATAAGATGTTATCTTATAGTATAATATATACATGACTATTGAATTACATAGAGGTAAAGAAATAATTTACACGGTTACTGAAGGTAATCATCTGTATGGTAGACATAATGGAGCTGCCGTTGATTTATTGGCCGGTGGTTTTGGAGAAGGTGCGACAAGAGTTACACTTTCTAAATTTCCTTTAACATTAACGAAAGAAAATGGTTTACAGCCTGGTGATGTGATGGTGCTTGATGATAGCACTATTGTAATTGCTCGATAATTTTATAAATCCTTTCCTTGCATTATTTCCGCACTGTGCTACAATACAATCTGATTTTAGTTAAGGCGTTGAAATCTATATTTGCCCCTTGTGTACTATAAGTACAATTAATAATATTCTGGGCAACTAATTCCTACTAGTTTAGGATATTGCCTAAAATTTAATAATTGTATGTACGATAATAAAAATTCTGGTGGTTTTAAAAATTTTAGTAGCGGCCCTTCTCGTGGCGGTAGTTCTTTTCCTCGTCGACCTAGCTCTGCAGGAAGTTTTTCTCGACCATCTTTTGGTGGACAAAATGGTGGACCTCGTCGTCCTCGTTTTATGGCAACCAAAATGAATCCAGCTTTATTTGTCAAAAAAGCCGAAGCTGTGGTTAAAATTGAAGAACAAAACACTCTTCATATTTTTGAAGATTTCAATTTAAACCCAACTCTTTTGGCCAATATTAAGTCCAAAGGTTTTTCAAAACCAACTCAAATCCAAGATCAAGCCATTATTCCAATTATGGAAGGTAAAGATGTGTTAGGTCTAGCTGCCACCGGTACCGGTAAAACTGCCGCGTTTGCTATTCCTTTAATCAACTCTATTTTAAAAAATCCTCGCCAACAAATTTTAATCATGGCTCCAACTCGTGAGTTAGCCATGCAAATCAAACAAGATATACGTAGTTTTACCCCTGGTCTTCCAATTTATTTGGCCCTAGCCATTGGTGGTGCATTTTTACGAGAACAAATCATTGATATTCGTCGTGGTCCTCACTTTATTGTTGGTACTCCCGGGCGTATCAAAGATTTAGTTAATCGTCGCGTTATCGAGCTTTCACGAGTCAATGTCCTTGTGCTCGATGAAGTCGATCGTATGTTAGATATGGGTTTTATCACTGACATCAAAGAAATCGTTGATCAAATTCCAAAAGAAAGACAAACTCTTTTCTTTTCTGCAACTATTAACAACAAAATCCAAGCTTTAATTGGGTCATTCCTAAATAACCCAGTAACCATTGCTTTAAAATCACAAAACGCTTCAACCCATGTCGATCAAGACATTGTTCGTGTTCCTCGTCACATGAAGGAACAAAAGCTTTTGGAAATGATGGCCCTGCCAGAATTCAAAAAAGTATTAGTTTTTGGTGCAACTCAACGAATCGTTGAACAATTGTCAATATCGTTAACAGCCAAAGGTTTTAAGGCTGCCAGCTTACATGGAGGCAAACCTCAAAACAAACGTACTCGCATTATTCGTGATTATCGCGAAAGCATGTTCAACATTTTAGTTGCTACTGATGTCGCAGCTCGTGGTTTAGATATTGCCGATATTTCTCACGTCATCAATTACGATCAACCAAACGATTACGATGATTATACTCACCGAATTGGTCGTACTGGTCGTGGCGATGCCATGGGCTTTGCACTGACCTTTATTGAATAATTCACTGTTCGTAATTGCGAGCCTGAGCTTGTCGAAGGCGTGGCAATCTCGTTAGGGCACTTCGTCGTAATTATTTTTCAATAAAAACAACTTTTATCCCACATCTTTGGGCAGTTTTATATTCATCTGTTGCCCCTTTTGACAATTCCCATTTTGGGGTCATAAAAAGGTAAGTAATTAATCCCGATCCGTGCACTTTTTGATAAAATTTCTCAAAATCATCATGTGTCGCCCCCGACTCTTTAATTATTTTATAGACAACTGGGGTAAAAATATCATTTTGTGAAAAGATTGGATAATCATATTGCTTTCTAATTTGCTCTGTATAATTTTCCAATCTAACTAAGTTTTTATCAATATTTTCCGGCCCTTCGGACGAAATCACGCCACAAACATATCCAATATTTTCATTGCCTTCATTATGAATCTCTTTCAAAAGTTCAATCAACAAATACGATATCTGGTCCAAATTTTTCCCATTTTTTAAATATCCAAATATTTTATCTTTCATGCACACCAAATACAGTTATATAAAAGATATTGTAACTCAAAATACAAAAAATTATTGCTTAATACTTTTTGTCCTACGGGTATCATTTGTCATTGCTAGTAAAAGTTCATCGTCTTTTTTATTTTGTTCCTTACTTTGTAATCCAGCATCATCTTGGTTTGCCATTCCCTGGGCTGCTAATAATTTTAATGCGTGTAATTTTTGTTGATTTGCAACTGCATTAGTATTTAAAACACCTTCCGTAAATAGAAAAGCCCCCACTATATTTTTCTTCATACATTATTATATTATAAAAAAATTTTAAAATACAAGAACCTTTTCATCAAAATCAATAATCTTATTGTGTCTATTCAACTTGATCCCTTATTTTTTATAAAATCTCATCTTTTATTTTTCGTATTTTGAATCCAACCACACTTTTCCTGACGAATATACGATTCTATGAAAGGGGATTTTATTAACATCAGGCGATTTACCTAGGATGTGGGTAATCATTTGCGCCAGTATTGGGTGTCCACCCGCCGCCTGTGCCAAAATTCCATAGGTAGTTACCCTTCCTGCTGGTATTTTTAAAGCCAATTCCACCACCTTTTTACTAAATTCCCCTGGTTTTAGTTTCATACTATTTATTATTGTCAAAAACTTCAGCAATAATGTTTTCCAATCTCGGCTCTTGGATATCAAGATCATCTACATCAAACTCTGACAACAACCTTGAAGCCATTTTGGCAACTTGGTTACGAGGAACTTCGATTGAGGCTTTTAAATCATCATATTCAGTTACTCGTCCAATCTTTTCCAAATTACTCAACAACACTTTATTGTTAAAAATTAAAGTAATCGTCTTGTAATTGGCGTGCTGTTTTATTAAATTATTAACCGTTCCGTCATATATCAACCCTCCATGATTAATAATTATTACTCGGTCGCAAATTTCTTTAACGTCATCCATATAATGTGAAGTGAGTAACACTGTTGCCCCATATTTTTTATTGTATTCCTTGATAAATATTCGTAATTTTTTTTGCACCAATACATCAAGTCCCAATGTCGGTTCGTCAAGGAACAATATTTTTGGTCGATATAGTAGAGATGCGACTAATTCACATTTCATTCGCTGACCTAACGACATTTTCCTGGCTTGTTGATGAATAACATCTTTTATCTCCAGCAAATTTATCATTTCCTCCATAATTTCTTTATATTCCATATCAGGAACTTCATATATGGCCTTGTTAAGTTCAAAAGTTTCAATGGCAGGAAGATCAGGCCACAACTGACTTTTTTGTCCCATAATCAGGCTAATTTCTTTTAAATACTTTTGATCACGCAAAAAAGGATTAAAACCCAACACTCGGCATTCACCCGAAGTTGGGTGGAGTAAGCCCGACAGCATTTTTAAAGTCGTGGTTTTCCCGGCTCCATTTGGTCCAATAAAGCCTACCAACTCACCGGGGCTAATACTAAATGAAACATTTTTCACTGCCTCAATCATTTTAGTTTTACGCCAAAAAAGTGATTTAAAACTTCCCATCACTCCTGGTTCTTTGACATAGGTTGTAAAACTTTTTGATAAGTTTTTAACTTTTATTTGTGGGTTCATAATTTATCCTCCAGCACTAGTATAATTTTTTATACCTAACTTATAAAATTTATTTGAAACAAAAATACAAATAATTGAGACCATTATTGGATATAAAAACTCAACAGGATTTGAAACTTTTCCTAGTAATACACGTGTTGGGAATGAAGCAAATAATATAATTGGGATCACGTAAGACAATGTAAAAAATATCCCTTTAGTAAAAGCTTCTCCAGGGTAACTCGCTTGATCCCAAGCATTCTCGAAAATAGCATAAATCTCGTTGGCATCATTAGTAAAAAAAGCGGTGCTAATAGCTATTTGAGAAAACGAAAAAATAATCACTTGACCAATAAATAGGTAAATAATATATAAAAATAGCAACCAAATATCTATTGCAATTGAAAAATAGTTAATTACAAAAACCAATAAAATTATATTAAACATTACTGAAGGAAATGATTTAATCAGTGGTGGACAAAAGTAACTCAAGAACTTAGCATTAATCGGACGAAGTAACGTGTAATCATATTGACCTGTAAAAACTTTATCAATTACATCTTCCATCGTTCGTCCATAAAATAGTTTAAACAATCCCCAATTCATCGAAAATGTTGCCAGTAGCAATGTATATTCAGGTAAAGTCCATCCACCCACAGTTTGTAGTGCTTTTAGTATTGACCCAAAATAAAAATAGTATTGCACCAGATACAGCAATACTGCCAAAAACAAAAATACGGTATCAGCTCGATAAACAGTGCCTTGTGAAAATGCTATTTTCCAAAATTTCAAATATATGGTCAAGTATTTAGTTATAACTTTCATACATTTTCAGCCCACGTCGCAATAAATAATCTGCCAATACAAACATAAATACAACCCATCCTAGTAATATTCCCACTCCCCAAATCGAATCAACTATATTTAATTTCCCAAAATATATATCAGTCGGAAATTGAACCAAATACTTAAACGGTAAATATTTTAAAATATTTTGTGACCATTGAGGAAAGAAGGCTAATGGTATTAATCCTCCTGAGCATATAGTAATAATAACGGTTGACACAATTTTAAGATGGGTTACTTCACCAATCCAAAATGCAATATAACCAATGTTTAGGTTAATTCCTATCGATAATAATCCATTAAGAATGTATACAATAAAAAATAATATCCAATAAATCATACTCGGTGGTGCCACTAAATTACGATAAAGATAAATAGAAAAAATAGAAATAGCAAACAAATTTCCAAACGTCCACAATGTCGCTCGGGTAAAAAATAAGCAAACATGGTACCAAGTAAAATCGTATGGCCTAATCAAATTTTTGGTTATATCTCCTGTTTTAATATTTTTTGCCATTATATTAGCCCCAAATGCCGAAACTCGATTATAAGTAATTCTAATCAAAAAATAGTACGTAATTATTTGTGAAAAAGTATAACCTCTGATTGTTGTCTGATTTACAAATACCGCTTTCCAAAAATAAAACAGCACAAATAAGGTAAACACCGCCTGCAAATTGGCAATCAATATCTGCCATCGGTTTTCCAGCACCGAGATATAACCAATTTTAATCACCGCCCAATATTTTTTCATTTAAGGTAAATGAAATATATACCGAAGAGAAAGCGAAGTAAATGGTCAAAATTATCACAAACAATATCAATATTTTTTTAAATCATGATGATAAATAACTATATCTAAACCTAATTTTAAATTTCTTCCTTCCAAACATTTATATATTATATTATTTAATTCATCTCTATATTCTTGGTTATCTGCTTTTTCAAATTCTGGAACCAATTCTGGTGATTCGGATTTTAAATATTCAAATAATCTTTCTTTAATTTTAGAGCCCAAATTTATATGTTCAAACCAAACTTCTTTGACACCCGCGTCCTGCAAAGAATCAAGCAATTTATTAATATCATTTTCACTTTTCACAAAATGGGGGAGTATTGGTCCAATAAAAGCATATGTATTGATTCCACTTTTATTTAATTCTTTTATTGCCTTAATTCTCACAGTTACGGGAGGAGCAAGGACTTCCAAAAATCGAGAAACCTTATCATCAAGAGTCGTTACCGTAAATCCTACTTGAACATTTTTTATTTTTTTTAAAACATCAATATCTTTTAACACTAAAGGGGATTTAGTTTGAATCCCAATCCCCCCTTCATATCCAAAATCAGCTAACACCTCCAAGCACTTTCTCGTCAAATTGTATTTAGCTTCTAATGGTGTGTAAGGGTCCGTCACTGATGATAAAAATATAAAACCAAAATCTTTTGATTTATATTTTTTTTCTAGTTTTTCTAATTCAATTTTCAATAATTCAGCTGCATTAATTTTTACATCCAAAAAAGTTCCCCATTCTTCATTTGGATGATTCCATCTCGCAATTTGTGCCGCATAACAATACATACATCCCATTTGACAACCATTGTATGGGTTTATCACCCAATCTGACCCCGGCAATCCTGATTTGGTCAAAATCGTCTTCGCCTGTATTTCGTTAATTTTATTTAACATATTACTTTTTTCTAATCTCCCTATAATACTTCTTCCCCTTCAATTTTTCCGGTAGCAAATCTTCCTTGGTATATTTTTCATATCCCTTCCCATAACCAATATCCTTCATCAATTTTGTCTCAGCGTTACGTAAATTTAGAGGAATAGGTAAATTTCCATAAGTTTTAATATCCGCTTGTGCCGATCGTAGTCCATCATAAGCCGATCTATTTTTGGCCGATAGAGCGAGGTAAGTCACACCATGGGCCAAATTGATAGCACACTCAGGATAACCAATTTGCGTCACAGCCTGAAACACTTGGTTTGCCAACAGTAATGCATTTGAATTGGCCATACCGATATCTTCACTTGCAAAAATTACCATACGTCTCGCTATAAATTTTGGATCTTCTCCAGCCTCGATCATTCGAGCCAAATAATATAACGCCGCATCAGGGTTGCTTGCCCGCATACTTTTTATAAACGCCGAAATGGTGTTGTAATGTTCTTCCCCTTTTTTATCAAATCGCAAAAATGAATTTTGCAAAGTCGATTTTAACGTTTCGATCGTCAGTTTTTCATATAGAGTAAATGCATTATCAATCATGGTAATGGCTTGACGTGCATCCCCATTGGCCATTGATATTAGCCAATCTTTTGCCTTTTTATCTATTTTTGTTTTCAATATTTTACAGGCACGCTTAATAATTTCCCCAGTCTCCGCATCACTCAATTCTTTTAAAACAAATACTCGACAGCGAGACAAAAGGGGAGAAATAACCTCAAAACTGGGATTTTCTGTCGTCGCTCCAATCAGTGTTAGCAACCCCGATTCAACGTAGGGCAATAAGAAATCTTGTTGGGCTTTATTAAATCGATGAATTTCATCCAAAAATAAAATCTTTTTAACCAGCCCATGTTCACCCGAACCAATAATTTTTTTAATATCGTCTTTACTCGCCGATACTGCCGATAATTCATATAATTCTGCATTCGATTCGTGTGCCAAAATTTTTGCCAATGTAGTTTTGCCCACCCCTGGTGGTCCCCAAAAAATCATGGAAAATATTTGATGGTTATCAATTGCCAGTTTTAGTGGTTTATTTTCCCCAACTAAATGTGACTGCCCCACAAAATCCTTTAAATTTTTCGGCCTCAGTTGCATTGCCAGTGGCTGTCCTGTATTTACATTCATCTATTGCTAGTTTAACTGTTTTTTTGGGAAAAAGTACAAGGCACCAATCGTTATGATCGCGCAGACAAAATAAACTGGCCGGGGGAACTGTGCCACCATACTTCCCACCAATGCTGGTCCCACAACTCTTCCCAGGCTTGATATTCCTTCAAATGCTCCCATTATTTCCCCCTCAGGGTCCTTACTTTCAGTAATTGATAATAATGTTGGCAAGAATACTGAAAACAAACTACTTCCAATTGAAATTACGATAATAGCAACTGCCAAAAAATAAATATTAGGACTAATGGCGATTAGTGCAGTGCCTAATGCTGATATTATTACTCCAGACCTGGCATATTGATTAATATTTTTACTTTTATGACTCGACAAATGACCCTGGACAATCAAGCTAATTAGCCCCAAGTATACAAACAAATAACTATTATTTTGTGGGCTAAAGTGAAATACTGAATCGGTAAAAAATGATAACGTAGTTTGGAACCCCGACATTGTCACCATTACAATAAATTGAACAATCAAAATTTGTTGTATTACTGGATGTCTAAAAATTTCCAAAAAATTCTTAATCGAAAATTTTCTACTATTATTAATTTTTCCTTCTCGATGTGACTCATCCAAAAATATTTGCGTTAAAATCAATGAAAATGCACACAACCCCGCTCCGACTAATGCTGGCAAAACCTGTGACCCGCCTATACTATAAAATATTCCACCAAGTGCCGGCCCAATAATAAATCCCAATCCAAAAGAAATACCAATCAGCGCCATGCCTCGCGACCTATCTTCCTTGGTTGTAATGTCGCTGATATATGCCCTAGCTGCCGTAATATTACCCCCAGTAAATCCGTCAATCAATCGCGATATTAGTAATACCCAAAAATTTCCCGCAAAAGCAAACATTATGTATGCCAAAATTGTTCCAGCTTTACTTATCAATAAAATTGGTTTTCGCCCATATCGGTCCGATAGGCTACCCAAAATTGGTGCCGAAATAAATTGAGCTATCGCGTACGACGCCACCAGTAGTCCCAACCACCCTCCCTTAATATTCAATTGCTCACTTAGTGCCGGGAGTAGTGGAATAATTATTCCAAATCCAATCAAATCCGTCAAAATTATTGTAAAAATCGTAAACATAGCTTTTCGATTCATGGGCTCTTATTTTACACTAGATTGTCTTTTTTTCCAAAACAAAATTATGCCAATTATTAGGATAATTATTGGTAAGTATACTATTCCCCAAATTAGTAAATTACCTATACTTCTAAATGTCAAAACCAATGATCTGACTGCTTCTTTCAACACTACTGCTGGACGCCATTCATTGGTTGGAGCATATGGCAAGGCCAAATCATCAGTCGATAAATATATCGTTATTTTTGACAACTTTGCCGATTGTTCATAATATTTTTGTTGACCTTTGACGTTATCAATTTGTTGTTGCAAACCAATTAACTGTTGTTGTACATTCATAATGTCTTCAACCGAAATTGCTTTATCTAAAATACTTTCAAACTTTATTTTAGTTTTGTTTAACACCTCGAGTTGTGCCTCTAAATCAGTATATTGGTCGGTAACATCAGTTCCATTTACTGACTCGGACACTACCTTTACTGCCATTTTTTTAAACTCATCCAAAGCATTCGATAATTTTTCACTGGGAATTCGTAGTGAAATTGTTCCAGAAGCTGCTCCAGTAGGTTTTGACAAATTTGAATTAATTAAAAATCCACCCATTTCTTCAGCCTTGTTTTGTATCTCTTTAATTTTTTGACCTACATCAGCAACCTGTAGTGATAGTGATGTGTCAGTAATTACCAATCTATTGACACTCTCACTGGGTGCTACCTCAGTCCTAAACATCATTTTATTTGTCATTGGAGCCGCTATTCCAACAGTGTCCATCATCACCCCACCACCAGTTATAGGCAATATTTTATTTTTGCTATCTACATAATAAACTGCAAATAACACTACCAATAATATTATCCAGTTATTTTTTATCCAGTTGATCATAAAAAATTCTAACATATTACAATATGTTATGACAAAAAAATTATTATTATTAATTTTTATTACCTTAAGCCTACGATTAATCTCCCTCAATCAATCCTTGTGGCTAGACGAGGCTATTTCAGCTAACGTCGTCAAAAATTATTCATATCAAAATATAATTACAAAATTTAGCCCTTCTGATTTTCATCCCCCACTATATTATTTAACTCTCAAATCTTGGTCTTCTGTCTTTGGATTTTCGCAAATCGGCCTTCGCTCTTTTTCGGTCTTCTGTTCTCTGCTTACTATTATTTTAGTTTATTTATATTTTGGTTTTTGTCCTTCATTACTGTTGTCGCTAAATCCTCTCTGTTTATATTATTCGGGGGAAGCCCGAATGTACTCTCTGGTTACCATGTTAGTTTTTTTAAGTTTTTTATCATTCAAAAAAAATAATAAATTGTTATATGTTGTTTTTACATTTTTATCCCTATCTACTTTTTATGGGTCAATTTTCTTTTTTGCCTCAATCAGTTTATATTTTTTACTAAAAAAAGATTACAAAAATTTTATTTTTTATTCTTTATCGCCTGTTTTATCACTATTAATTTTATCTCCATTGTTAATCGTTCAATACCAAAATTCTCGTGAAGTGTTGAAAAGTGTTTTAAACTGGTCATCTGTATTGGGCTCCAGCAATTTAAAAAACCTACTATTGATTCCTATCAAATTTACCATCGGTCGTATCTCCTTCTACCCTAAAGTTATTTACTATTTAATTTCTTTTGTCTTAGTTGTTCCCCTATGGTCTTTGTTATTTTTAAAATCGTTTAAAAGTAAACAAGTTTCATTTGTTTTTTGGACTACTTTATTTATTGGTTTTATTTTCTCTATATTTACGCCCATGTTTCAATATTTCAGGTTTTTATATTTGATTCCTTTTTTGTGCATCATAATCAACAAAAACATATTTTATAGTTTTATCTTTTTATTATTTTCTTCTGTGTATTTGTTCAATCCAGTTTTTCATCGTGAAGATTGGAAAAGCTTATCTGCCAGTTTACCCTCCAAAGTTTATATGATTAGTTCTTTTGCCGATCCTATAAAATATTACAAAAATATCGAAATATCCGATATTCGACAGCCAATTTTGGAAAATACTATTACTGTTGTCCCTTATGGCGAATCAATTCATGATTTTGACCATAATAATTATTTAAACAATTTGGGTTACAAAAAAATTTCCACCAATAATTTTCGTGAACTAACTTCCGAAAATTGGGTAAAAACAACTAAATAATATCTTTTACTTGTATTTTTTTGTATTGACCCGGGTCTAGTTCTCCCAGGGTTAACTTACCTATTCTTACTCGTGCCAGTCTCCTTACTCGGTAACCAGCCTCCCAGCACAGTTCTCGAATTTGTCGCTTTTTCCCTTCATACATTACAATCCAAAACATGTTGTTGCGAGACTTTATTATTTTGTTTATTCCCACATTTAGCCTAGCTGGTTCAACATTTTTGTCAACTGTTACTTCATATTCTTTTTCCAAATGAAATTTCGGATGGGTTAGCTTTAAAGCCAAATCTCCATCATTGGTCAATATCATTAGTCCCTCGGAATCTCTGTCCAATCGTCCAATAGGGTACAATCTTTTATCAGTTTTAACCAACGTCATCACCGTTTCTCGTCCAAATTCATCACTAGCAGTCGACACCAATCCTATCGGTTTATAAACAGCCCAATATTCCTTGCTTTCCATTTTGCCAACTGGCTTACCGTCAACAATTACATTTTCATTTCCATTTAACTTCATCCCTACCGTGGCTACTACTCCATTAACCAGTACATGTCCCTCAGATATCAAATAATCCGATGCTCTTCGTGATGCCACACCAACTGACGCCAAATATTTATTAAGTCTTATCATATCCAATTATAACCTTTATAATGCATTTATGGACAAATTTACCGCAACTTATGTTTCTCACTCTTCAATTTCTACTTTTTTATCTTGTCCTCGGGCCTATTTTCTCAAAAACGTCTACAAAGACCCTGTCACCAAACATAAAATAAAAATAATGTCGCCTCCCTTGGCTCTAGGCCAAGCCGTTCACGAAGTAATCGAATCTCTCTCCGAAATTAAAACTGATTTGCGTTTCAAAACACCTCTTTTAGAAAAGTTTGAAACAGTTTGGAAAAAATTATCTGGCAAAAATGGGGGATTTTGGGACAAAGACACTGAGTTTAAATATTTTACTCGAGGACAAGCAATGCTTTCTCGTGTCACCAGTAATCCTGGGCCAGTTGGTGAGCTAGCTATTAAAATTAATCAAGATTTACCACAATATTGGCTATCCGAAAAAGACAATATTATTTTATGTGGCAAACTTGATTGGCTCAAATATTATCCCGACACTGATACGGTCGAAATTATTGATTTTAAAACCAGTAAATACGAAGAATCCGATGACTCCTTACAATTACCTATTTATCATTTATTAGCTACTCATTGTCAATCTCGTCCCGTTACCGCCGCTTCATATTGGTATTTGGAAAGTAGTGACACACTCACTCCCAAACAATTACCCGATCTTGTCGAGAGTGAAGCCAAAATTTTAAAAATAGCACAAAAATTAAAATTAGCACGTGCTTTAGGTAAATTTGATTGTCCCGAAGGCGAGGCTGGTTGTCGCGATTGCAGGGATTATGAAAAAGTATTGCGAGGTGAAGCTGAGTATGTGGGGCAAGACGATTACAAAGCCGATGTCTATATTCTCAAAAAAGAAACTGATTCCAGTATGAGTGTAGAGAGCAAAATTTTGTAATTTATTCTCTGTCGCTTGCCACTGGCAAGACCACTCCAACGTCAACTCCATCATTCGCGCTCGAACGGGAATCTCTCGATTTTACACCCACAGCATATACCAAATATCCCAGTATTAAGGCAGAAACTATAGCAATCCATACAGGCATGTCCTGAGTCCACGATTTTTTATTTGATTTTGTCTTTTTCATATACTTTATATTGGCTTATTAACGCTCCCCTGTCAAGGGGAGCTCTCCGGTGAATACCGGAGTGAGGGGTTAAAAAAGACCCAACTGTGGTTCTTCAACTTTAATAGGATAAGAAAAATCAACAGGGAAGGTTCGCACCGTGTTCCACTTATCTTTAAACTTAAGTTGTTTATTTTTCATCCCGTAATCATAAACTTCCATGGTCACTGTAACATCAGCCTCACAATATTTTTTAAGTTTAGCCAACGATTCCGCCGTATGTTCTGCCCAATATTTAACAGCATTTAGCCCATGATCAATTTTAGTGTGTCCCAGCGTTTCTGCTGCAATTGCCCCCAATCCAGCCCGAAATCCCAAAGCTGCTTTGACATGATCCATAATGTCAAAATGATTTAATTTTTTAAAATCATAAGGAGCAAGGGGAGCCATTGCCGGTACATCAAAGTGGAGGGAATTAAAACCAATTATCCTGTCAGCATTAGCAAATAATCCCCACATTTGGGAAAAATCCTCCTCCCAAAAACTATACATTTTACCTATATCACCCTCTCTTTTATAAACTGAGATTATTGATATCCCCAAATCGGCCGGGTCATTACCCTCAATATCATCAAAAATTCGTTTTGTTTCAATATCAAAAAATACTTCAATTGCCATTATCTTTTATATCATATTATTCATTTTCCAAACGCGATAAAATCTCCTACTTTTTGTCCCCAAAAACAACTTCCCGGCATTATTGTCCCCTCACCATACTTACTATTTACCTCCTTCATGCCTTTGTCGATTTTTAAATAATTTTCTCCCACTCCAAAAATATCAATTTGTCTTCCATTTCTAATTTCTGGTTCACATGCAATCAAAATAATTTTTGACACCTCGTCATTAAAATTATCATCAACTTTAATACTGGTTTTTTTATATATCTCAAAACTACCATCCAGCGCTTGTGACAATTTTATTATCTTTTGCCACCAGCCTAATTTGCATTTTAAAATCAAAATTAATTTTCCAGCTTTTCGTTTTCTTTTTAATAATTTTTTACTAATTTTAACTGCAATTTGATAAATGATAGGTAACAGTTCTTCCTTATTTTTGGCTCTAACTTTAAGTGAAAACATTCCCGAATAAGTTTTTTCAATCAAATTATCTTTACCGTCGACTTCTATTCCCCGTAGTCGGTAATACCAATAATTAGCCATAATCGAATGAAAAATAGATTTTAATTTATTAATATCGGCCAGATAAAAATCCCATACATCATTGACTCCATTAATTTGCAATCGTAATTTTGTCCGCCAATTAATTCCATGTAATTTTTGCAAATCTAATCCTTTGTAAATATTTTCAAAATTTTCACTATTTATAATTACCAATCCATCAGGTTTTTGTAAGTTTGATGCTGTTTTGGCCAAAAATCGATTTGGCCCAATTCCGATTGATACGGTCAGCCACCCGCCAATATTATTGGCTATTTTTTCTTTAATTTTTATAGCTACTTTCTCTAAATCTTTTTCTTGTGAGTTATTAAAATTTAGGGTAAATTCATCAATCGACTTGGCAACTACACTACCACAAAAACAACTCAACACATTTTTTAATTTTATATTTATGTCTCGATATTTTTTTGTGTCAGGTGGCAAGACTACAATTTTTGGACAAATTTTTTTGGCCTCTCCTACTTTTGTTCCCGTTTTAATTCCCAAAAGTTTTGCCTCTCGTGACGCAGCCAAAATCACTGCATTGTCATTTTTATATGCTGCTACAGCTACTGGCTTACCCTGCAACAGGGGATTGGCCAATTGTTCTATCGAAGCAAAACAGGAGTTTATGTCGACATGCATTTGGTTAGCTACTTTCTCCATCAGCTACCTCCGCCAGTTTCCATTGCAAATTTTCTGTATCCAAGATCAATTTAAAAAAAATATCCCGTGATACTACTCCAAACTCATGTAGCAATTTTTTACCTTGGTAATACTGGTGGTGCATCCCAACTTTGTCAATTCTATAATCTCTGTTATTCCACTGTATTTGCACAGGAAAAAGTTTTTTTTGGCTATTGTTAAAATCCATCATCACCGACACACCCTCATTTATCATTTGATTCATAGAATATACTATCCGAAACTTACCCGAAGTGTCAATAGGTCAAAACCACATTTGTACTATTACACACAAGATATGTACAAACTCTAAACTATGGGATATAATATATATTATGAGAAAAATCATATTTTTTGGCAGTTCAACAGAAGGTGGTAGACAACAATCACCTCCAGTAAATATAATAGAGACTTACAATATAGGCAGAATTAATGTTAGATACAGTTTTGAAGATTCGGTACCCTTAGATTTGTACGGTCTAGTGATTAAGCCAGGGAAAGATCATGCTTTGCAGCATGCTCTGAATTGGCCCGATATGCCTGGCCAAGCATATCAAATGTTAAAAAACGACAACATACCCTTTTGCATTTATGATCCTAGTAGAGGGACAGTAACCGAACAAATATCAACTCGTTCATACCACCATGGTGAGGAAATAGTACATTTTGCCACAGAAAAGGCTAATTTTAAAAAAATGGCCGGTGTTATTACTAGTGCTTGTGACAGATTAAATCAAACAGCCAACGGAATATTAGAACTAAAAAGACGAAGCGGTGGGATAGATCAACAGATATTTGACAGTGATTCTAATCAAGGTAAGCTGGATTTTAGCAGTATTGAAGTAAGTTACTAATTTGGTAAACATACTTGTCGTAGTACTTTTAATAGAATGGGTTTGCTGTATGTAGATGTATTCGGAAATATAGGTCCATTTCGTAATAATGTCTTTCTAGATCTTAGTAAAAATGTTTACGATCCAAAAAATTATCCTAAACTAAAATATTAAATAATAAAAACAGTTCAACAAACGTAAATTTATATATTTTAACTGTCGTCCCTTAATATAATAGTATTAAAAATTTCATTTTTTGGTATATTGCATGGACTCGGTTTCCAGAGAGGTGTTTTTCCATGCCTTACTAAGTCTTTGTAAGTTTGTTCAGAGACAGGACACAACTCGCCCGGTACATACTTGGGACAGGTGTAAAAAATACCTCTTATGTTTGAGCGGTAAGTCCTGGGATCACCAGTTCGCTCAACTTGGGAAAAATCGGGTTCAAAAAATCGTCCGGTTACTTGACAACCCTTACAACTACTTCTATATTCAATAGGATTAATTTCCTCACCTAGTATAGGATATAATACAATCAATTCTGCCATATGCTTATAATTTAATATTATAAATATATCACAAAATTACAAATATTTCTACCCATCAAATACTTACAAATTTATTCCACAATAATTTTTCTCCACATTCCGTTTGCACGATGTGCCCCAACGTTACAATAAAATTCAAAAATTCCAGTTTTTAATACCCTAAAGTTTGATTAACTAATATAATTTTAACTCGTCCGGGAAAAACTTCTTTGTTCACTATCAGTATCTTGTTCAAACCCGTATGCATACCATAAGCTTTCATTGCTCTGGCATCTTCTTTTACCAAAACTTCCCCTTTAATTCGGGCAAAAGCATCATCCAAAGTATTGACTAATTTTTGTATACCAACTACCCAAATTACATTTTTAGCTCCATATGCATATGCCGGTAATTGACTACCCGACGCCGAAACAATCACTATTTCGCCTTTTTGTGTAATTGCATGGACACTACCAATTACGAATTCAGGCGAAGCTGCATGATAATTTGCATCTAATTCTTTTGACATTAATTTATTCTTGACCGAATTGTATTGTCCAGAATCATTTATTTCTTCAGATATTCCCAGCGTGTCCAATGTTACCGATGACATCGTCATCACTTCACTCCCTTTAGGAATTAATTCAAATATTTTTTTCTTGGCCTGTATTTCTGTCTCCACATAGTACACTTCAAAGCCATTTTGTTTTAGATTTTCGATTGTGTTATTCATAACTACTACCACTATAGTATTAGATTGTTTTCTTGTCAAGGACTATCATTCCACTAGTAGTTCCCAAAACCAAAACACCCATTGCCCAAAATTTAATTTCATTCCAAGGGATATCACTTTTTACTTTTATTCCGTCCTCAGGAGTTGTCTCTAATGTTGATGTTGGTGTTGCTGCCGTCCCCAAAACCATTCCTGATTTTTTGGCAACCACTTTCGTTGCTTTTGTCGTGGGCTCAACTATATTTGTTTTATGTATCATGTATGGTGCCGGAATCGGGGTTTCTGCCAATGACGATTCCTCAATATATTTAATGATTTTTCTTTCAGGTAGCTCTGTTTGATTGTCAAACAAATCAGTGCAGCTGACTTTGTACTGTGTTACTCCACTGTTTATATTAGTTATTTTAATAGTGGCAAATTTATCCAAAACGGTCATGGAAATTTGTTTTTCTTCACCTTCAATTTTAATATGATCAACCCAACCAGTATCCTCACCGCTTTCATTAGAATAATCCTTGCTGTAGATAAATTTAATGGTGTGGCTTCCCGTCGTCAATTTATATTTTTGTTCTCGCCACTCCACCTCTCCCGAAATTTTATATATTAATTCACCTTCAATATATAATTTTAAATAATCCCAATCTTTTTCACTCGAAACTTTCCACAAAAATGACAATTCACTGTCTTGTTTTAACAGTATATTTTGCCACATCGACTTTTCTGTCAAATCAATATTTTTTAACGCGGGTGATCTGTAAGTTGCTCCGTCACTTATCCATTCTCCATCCCATTTGCCACTATTTTCTTTTATCAAATCACATTTTTTCAAATTTTCATTCGACTCAACCGTAATATTTACTTCATTCCCGACAAAAATATTGTCATCAGGTGTAGGTAAAATATATTTTATTATTGGTGCTGTTGTATCAACTACAAATCTTTCAATTTGTTGCCAAAGTCCTGTGTTGCCCCATTTGTCCCATGCTCTAACTTCACAATCATTATATTCTCCATCACCAACATTTATGATTTTAATTAAATTATCTCCGGCTATCAATTCACTGTTTTCACTTTTACATTTTCCTTGCCATTCTAAATAACCCACCTCATCACTATTAACTGATAATTTTAAACTCGTAACTGACAACTTACTTATTGTCGGCGCCGTGGTGTCAATAACCTTTACTTTTCGAACTATACTATTTTTATTGCCCGCATCATCAATTACTTCGTAGTCAACTTTGTATTCTCCACCTATATATGTATCAACGTTATTATTTGTAGTTACTTCACCATCACTTACAGTTACCCCCAAGTCTAAATATTTTCCAAATTGTGGTACTTCAATATAGTTTTCACCCATCAGGCCGATTGTCGGTACAACTCCATCAATGTTGATTCCTTGACCCAAACTATTAACCCTTATTTCTGCCTCATTGCCCGCTATGTCAAAAATGCCTCCATTATTTAATATTATTGTAGTAGTTCCTATGTCAAAGTTATTTATCAAATCTCCGACTTGTACTTCATATTCAAAATTCAATATGTTACCTATCTTATTTACAAAATAAAATTTGTCAACCCAAAACAAATTCTGGCTTACTGTTTCAATTTCTTCATCAAATTCAAAACTAAGTGGCAATTTGTCACCAATCTTGTATTTACCACTATTAGGATTTGTTTGAGTAACTATTTTTGGAGCCTCCAAGTCAATTGTAAAATCTTGGCAGCTAATATCACTTTCTATTTTTGCGTTGTTAATTGTTTTCCCGCAAATCGACAATGGGTTTCCACTGTATCCAATATTTAATATATGATTATCAGTATATGTCCATACATCAGGCATAATACTGTATATATATCCCCTTACCCCAGACTGCAAATCAGTACCAGAAAATATTGATTTTAATTTCAAAATGTTTCTCCAAGCTCTATCTATCGTAAATAATTCTGGTTTTGTCGCATCAAACTTTACAATCGAGTCAGATTTAAATACTCCAATATTTCCCACTCCGTCAGTCGCAACGTATTCAAACTTGTAACATTTGCCGTCACTAACGTTACTGCTAGTGGCAATAAAATTATTACACTCATTGTTTATCAAATCACTTTCCAAAATTTTAATCAATGTCGATCCAATTCCCGATTTGTCATTTGCAATTGTAATACTGGTGCCAATATTTTCTATGATTGTTTTATATCCATTAAAATAGCTTATCCCCCCTCCAATCGGTGCCTCTGTGTCAGAAAAAATTATCCACTCATCTTCTCCATCTACACTTCTTCCAATCCATTTGCCTTTTAAATCCGAAAATTCCTCAGAAATTAATTTATCGTTAACTGTAACTTTTTTACCTGAAACCACATATTTTAACGAGTCTATTGTTGACTCTCCTATTTTTAAAAATACACTATCGCCATCATTGTTAAGCCAGCTTTTTCCATCTTCATAAGTCAAAAATCCTTTTGGAGCAATTTTTTTGCCTGTCAATAATTTTTTTGTATTACTTTCATCAACCAATTGCCAACCATTTAAATCAATTTCAATATCATTTGGATTATACAATTCTACCCATTCGCTTTTATCCAACGGGGGATTATACTGAAATTTGTTAATTAATACTTGGGAGTCTGTTGCACAAGCTGTTTTATTTAGTAATAAAAATAACAAAATAAACAAAAACACAATAAATATTAGCAAAATAAAATATATAGTGTAAAATAATACCCATCTAATATATATTAAATAAATTATGTTCAATCACATTTTAATCGGAAAATCAGCCCCAAAAATAGTAAACGCAATTGTCGAAATTCCCAAAAATACTCATAACAAATACGAATATGATGAAAAACTAGGCGTAATTAAGTTGGATCGCGTACTACATTCACCTTTTCACTATCCTTTTGATTATGGTTTTATCCCTGAAACCCGTTCTCCCGATGGTGATCATTTGGATGTCCTGATTATTACCGATTCTCCTGTTTTTCCTGGTTGTTTGCTCGAAGTCAAAGTAATTGGTGCCATGTTAATGTCAGATGACAAAGGGATGGATGAAAAAATTCTTGCTGTACCCGTTGGCAATCCAATATACAAACACTACAAAAATCTTTCACACGTTTCTCCTCATTTATTGCGTGAAATTGAACATTTCTTTTCAGACTACAAATTTTTAGAGGACAAGGAACCCAGTTCCATTAAAGGTTGGGTTGATCGTACAGAAGCCTACAAAATCATCAAAGAAGCCCAGGCTACCTACCACGGAGAAATACTCAAACTAAAAGGTTGATAATTAGGATATAATACTTCTGTATAAATATAGTCCGGGGATTGGCGCAATTGGCTAGCGTGCGCGCATGGGGTGCGCGAGGTTGCAGGTTCGAATCCTGTATCTCCGACAAAATATATCAGATTCGGTTTATCTTCGTATTTGATCCATTGACATGATCTAGTCCAGCTTGGTATTACTTAATCAATGAAAAAAGCAAAAAAAGTTGTCGTTGGTGCCACGACCAAAAATAATCGCCTCGAAGCTGTCAAATTAGCTATGGAGCAAATTACCAAAGCTTATGGTGTTGGTTCTATCATGAAAATGGGCGACCGTACCGCTGACATGACAGTTGAAGTTATTCCGACCGGATGTTTGACTCTTGATATTGCTTTAGGTGTCGGTGGACTCCCTCGCGGACGTATTACCGAGATATATGGTCCTGAAGCTTCAGGTAAAACTAGTATTTGTCTTAGTTTAATTGCTCAAGCTCAAAAACTGGGCGGAACTGCTGCTTTTATTGATGCTGAACACGCTCTCGAGCCAGTCCGAGCCCAAACTATGGGAGTTGATCTTGACAATCTTTTAATTTCTCAGCCAGACAATGGTGAACAAGCTCTCGAAATTGTTGACACTCTTGTTCGCAGTAATGCAGTTGATGTTATCGTTATTGACTCGGTAGCAGCACTAGTTCCTCGTGCCGAAATCGAAGGTGAAATGGGCGATTCCATGATGGGCTTACAAGCTCGACTAATGTCCCAAGCTTTACGAAAATTAACTGGCGCTATTTCTAAGTCAAAAACTGTAGTTATATTTACCAATCAAATGCGCCAAAAGATAGGTGTAATGTTTGGTAATCCAGAAACTACTACCGGAGGTATGGCGCTTAAATTTTATTCATCTGTCCGCATTGACGTTAGAAAGATTGCTAATATCAAAACCGCCAGTGGTGAAGCTATTGGTTCTCAACATCGCGCTCGTATAGTCAAAAACAAAATTGCCCCACCTTTCAAAGAGGCCGAATTTGACATTATGAATACTGAAGGCATTTCAATTTATGGCTCAATTGTCGACATGGGCATAAAATATGAACTAATTACAAAAGCCGGTGCATTCTTTAAAATAGGTGAGGTCAACTTACAAGGACGCGAAGGAGCCAAAAAATATTTAAAGTCTAATCCCGAAATTACCGAAAAATTACGCAAAGATATCTGGTCAAAAATAGATTCTGACAAAGACGATGCAGCTACTTCAAATCAAGAAATCAACTAGTACCGACAAAGTTTGGCTTACTTTTGATGATGGCAGTTTTATTCCATTCAATATGGATGACCTTGTCATCCATAAAATAAAGATTGGCATAATTGATAATTATCAATTATTGTGCGAGTTATCACTCAAATTTTTACTTAATAACTACGCGCTACGGCAAATTGCCATATCACCAAAAGTAAGGCAGATTTTGGCTCCCAAACTTGTAAATCAAGCAAAATATTATCAAACAAAATATCACCTAAATGTTAGTTATGCTCAAATAATCGAAAATATATTAAGTTATCTTGACGAGAAAGGTTGGCTTGATTCTATTGCTTACGCCAAGTTTTTACTAAAAAAACATTCCAAAAAGTCAAAACGATATTTAGAACAATTGTTTGCTTTTTACCATTTGGACAAAACATTATTAATCAGCAACGATCAAGATAATATAAAAAAGTTATTACTCAAAAAAATAAGTCATTTATCAAACCCATTGGATTTTAAGACCAAAAATAAATTAATCCAAAGCTTGGTTCAAAAAGGTTTTGCCTATTCTGACATAAAATTTGTAATTGACGAAATCGCAAACTAAAGGTAAACTACTACTTGATTATTTAATTTTAAATTACCGTTATCTTTAATGACAATTCATTCAACTTTTTACATTACTTCGAGGTCTTTTTGCGTCATAGATAGATAATAATCACGGTAAATCTGGAGGTTTTTTTATGTTTAATTCGTTTTTATCTAAATTTAAGGTACTTTTTGGTGCTGAAAATGTCCCCGTTACTGAAGACAATACTAACCGTGTTGTATTTACTCCAAAAAATACAGTCGTCAAGCCTGTTTTGGATGTCGTTCCCACAACTATTGTTGTCCAAGCTGATCCTAAGGCAGCAGCTGTTGCTCAAGCGTTGATTGACAATGCCAAGCGTATTGAGACCGAAGCCAAGCTCAAAGAAGCTGAAATTTTTCAACGTCTAAAATCTCTTGACGAAAAAGAACGTTATTTAATTCAAAAAGAACAAAATATTGATAATAAAGACTTAACAATTAGCAAAAAACAAGAACAAATTGAAGAGTTGTACAAAAAACAACTCGAAAAACTAGAAACAATTTCTGGGCTTGATGTCCAAAAAGCCAAAGAAATATTAATGTCATCGGCCGAAAAGAAAATGAGCAATTGGCTGGCTCGAAAAATTGATGAAGCCAAAGAAAGTCTCCGCACCCGTACCGAAGAGTTACAAAAAGAGTTGATTTTGGAAGGTATTACTCATGGAATTACTGACTATGTCGCCGAATACACCGTTTCAACTTTTACCTTACCTGATGAAAAAATCAAAGGTAAAATTATTGGACGTGAAGGTCGTAATATTCGTGCCTTTGAAAAAGCCACTGGAGTTGAACTTGAAATGGACGATGGTAATGATATTCGTATATCATCTTTTGATTCTACTCGACGAGAAATTGCTCGTATATCTCTTGAAAAATTGATTCGCGATGGACGCATTCAGCCTGTTCGGATTGAAGAAGTCGTTTCTCAAACCAAAAACGAAATGGACAAAATTTTGGTCAACGAGGGTAGAAAAATATGTCAAGAAGTCGGTGTTTACAACATACCTCTCGAACTAATCCAGCATGTAGGTAAATTTAAATTTCGCTATTCATACGGTCAAAATTTAGCAAAACACACTATTGAAGCAGTCAAAATTGCGGTCGCTATTGCCGGTGAATTAAAAGCCGATGTCAACACTGTTCGTCTCGGTACACTTTTTCACGATGTTGGTAAGGTTATTGTTGATCAGGAAGGTACCCATATTGACTTAGGTGTTGAATTACTTCGTAAGTTTAAAATGCCCGAAGCTGTTATCAATGCTGTTGCCGAACATCACGAGGATAAACCATTTTCCTCTGTCGAATCCATCATCGTTTATCTTGGTGATGCCGCCTCAGGTGCTCGTCCTGGTGCTCGTTACGAGGTTCATGAAGAATATCTTAAGCGCATGCAAAACATCGAAGATGTCGCCAAATCATTCCCTGGTGTTATCTCCGTTGCTGCATATCAAGCAGGACGTGAAGTTATGGTTATCGTCGAACCATCCACTGTTTCTGATGATGAGGCCAAGGTATTATCACAAAATATCGCTGACAAATTAGATGAAGAAGCCAAATGGGCAGGACAAATAAAAGTCAACGTAATTCGCGAATTTAAGACATCTTCTACTATTATAGGTAGTAAAGTCGATAAAAATGCGGTTAAAAATGCCGCATAGTACTTGATATTTTCAATTTTGCGTTTAAAATGAAAGTTGAATTATTTATTTAAATTCAAAAACAATGACCAAAAAAGATCTCATTGAAAAGGTTGCTGAAAAAGCAAAACTTTCAAAAAAAGCTGCCAAGGTTTCCGTTGAAACCTTTTTAAACGAAGTTATGAAAGCTCTCGCCGCTGGCGAATCAGTCAAACTTTCTGGCTTTGGAACTTTCAAAACCAAAATGTTCAAGGCTAAGACCATCAAAGCTATTGGAACCAAAGAATCCAAAAAGATTGTTGCTCGTCGCATGCCTCGCTACATCCCAGGCACCAAGATCAAGAAAATGGTGAAATAAGCGAAGCTTATTTCACTCCGGTCGAAGCACCGGAGTAAATACATTATTGTATTTTAAAAATCCCCCTGCAAAGGGGGATTTTTTGTTTAAGGTGTCGTTGTTCCTATTGTCGGTGTCAAATTAATACTTGGAGTCTGAGTAACTGGTGTTTCTGTTGGTGGTACTTGTGTTGGCGTAATCGGAGTCGGCGTAACTGGAACGGGCGTCTGAGTTGGTGTCGGACTTGGAGTACTAGTTGGTCCTGCAGTTGGTTTAATTGTTGGCTTGGCTGTCGGTGCATCAGTTGGCCATGGTGTTGCAGTTGGCTCGGGAGTCTCGGTTGGGCCGGCTGTCTCAGTTGGCAATGCTACAGGGGTCACTGTTGGAGCTGCATTTGCAACGCTATTTTTTGGCTTACTATTAATATAAAACAAAAACCCCACCAAATTAACCAGTACCACTACCGCCCCCGCCATAAAATAAAGTTGATTTTTGATTATATATTCTTTCAGAGACATGTTTAGAATTATAACAAATGTTAAAATCTATTAATTATGATTAATGTTGACCAAGAACTTCAAGAAATCCAAAAACTTAGGGAAACTAAAGGTTCTGAAACAGAAACATTAAAAAAGATAGATGAATTTTTACCGACAGTAGTGGATGAAAATAACTTTGCGATTTTAGCTAAACTTTATTTTGAAAAAGCCTTTGTTCATCAACATTTAGTTATGTCTCATCAAGACGAAGCTAACAATTTAAAATTAATGGAAGAGTCTGCTCTAAAGGCTCACGACATAATAGTTAAACAAAATTTAACCGATCTTTTGGGTGACGATACTCGTTTTTTGGGTCGAGTCTACGATTATAAAAAAGATTATCCTCAGGCATTTAATTTTTATCAGCAAGCACTATCTTTTTACCAAAAACAAAATCACCCTCGGGTTTTAGAAATAAATGCTTTTATTTGTGCCAATTTAATTAATCAAAGCAAAATTGAAGAAGGGCTGGCCTTAGCCAAAAAAACCTACGTCGAGTTTGATAATAATCCATTAAAACAATCCGATTTTTACACTTGGACTGTCTGGAAAACAGGTATCTACCCCCGGGTCGTCAATGCCTTAGCAACTCAAGGTCAAAATATCGATCAACAAGAAATAAAAAATATATTATTAAATGATCAAAAACTTTTGTCTGAAAGTGGTTTAGACTTTCGCATTAGGCTTGACGAAATTAATGAAGTATTAAATCTATGTCCATAATCTCAATTAAAAACTTGTCCCGCACTTTTCAAGTTTTTGACAAAAAACCAGGTTTAGGGGCGTCAATCAAATCAATATTTTATAGACCCCAACGCACTGTTCATGCAGTAGAAAACGTTAGTTTTCAAATCAATCAAGGCGAGCTGGTTGGTTTTATCGGCCCCAATGGTGCTGGCAAAACAACTACTCTAAAATGTCTTTCCGGTCTTTTGTATCCATCCTCAGGGCAAATTAGTGTTTTAGGGTATCATCCTTCTGATCGTAAATACGAATATTTGCGTCAAATAGGTTTTGTCATGGGGCAAAAAAATCAGTTATGGTGGGATATTCCTCCCCAAGAAACTTTTTTGTTAAACAAAGCTATCTACAATATTTCGGATAGTGATTACAAAAAAAGATTAGATTTTTTTATCAAAACTCTTGATATTGCCGATATAATTTCCGTTCAAACCAAAAAATTATCTTTGGGTCAACGTATGAAGTGTGAGTTTGTGGCGGCTCTCTTACACAATCCCAAAGTGTTATTTCTCGACGAACCTACTATTGGCCTTGATGTTATTGCCAGTCAAAAAATCCGTGAATTTGTCAAAAAAGTAAATCAAGAATTTAAAACAACTGTCATTTTGACTAGTCACAATATGAATGATGTGGAAGAGTTGTGTAAGCGAGTAATTTTAATAGACAAAGGACAAATAAAATTTGATGGTCAATTAACTGACTTAACCAAAAAATTTACCGAGTTAAAAATTCTCAAATTTACATTTGAGAGCAAAATAGGCAAAACTATTATTTCCAAATTTGGCGATATTGTCGATGGTGATGGATACAATTACACCATCAAAGTATCCAAAGAAAAATATTTAAGTGTTGCCAGCAAAATTTTATCCACACTCCCTGTCACCGATTTAAATATTGAGGATACCCCCATCGAAGATGTCATTCGTCAAGTATATTCTGATCGCTAAAAATACTTTACAGGAGTATTTTGTCTATCGAGTCAACTTCTTTTTTTGGCGACTACAGGTATTTATCTTTTTTGTTATGTTTTTTTCATTGTGGTCTGCCGTTTCCGCAGGTCAATCAAAATTAGGGGATTATTCTATACCTCAAATTTACAGTTATTTTGTTATTGGTTATATTATCAAAGCTTTCGTTTTTGCCACTCGCACTCAAGACATTGGTGGCGATATTCAAAATGGTAATTTTTCAACTTTACTGATAAAACCCATTAGCACCCTAAAATACTATTTTAGTCGTGACATGATCGATAAATTATTTAATTTATTTTTTATGTTTTGGGAATTTCTATTAATATTATTTTTATTTAAACCTACTCTCGCCCTGCCCACCACTCAAAACTTTATTATATTTTTATTATTTTTAGTTTTATCTATTATTACCTTTTTCTTTTATAGTCTTGTTGTTTCATTTATTGCCTTTTGGTCCGAAGATGCCTGGTCTTCACGTTTTTTATTCGGAGTTGTTTTTGTCACAATATTTTCCGGCCAATATATTCCTCTCGATTTTTTGCCACCAATCATCGGCAAAATTTTAGACTACACCCCATATCCATACATGTTTTATTACCCTCTTAAAATTTGGCTGGGTCAATTAGACCCATCCATGGCCTATTTACGTTTGCTTAATGGTTCCATTATTTGTTTGTTCTTTTTTATCCTTTCTCAATTTATGTGGTTAAAAGGTAAACAAAAATATCAAAGTTATGGTAATTAGCTCTACTTACAAAGTTTGGGTTATTATGGCCAAAAATAGTTTGCAAAACAAATTATTGTCACCTAGTTCGTCAATTATTTTTATTTTAGGCAAACTTTTTAATTATGTTTTTTCGGTTCTAATTATTTATTCGATCTTTAATCAGGTTTCGACTATCAAAAATTTTACCTTACCACAGGCCGTAATTATTACTCTCGTCTACAGCCTTATCGATTCCATAACTCAATTTCTTTTTCGATCGCTATATAGTTTTCGTCCAATTTTATTAAAAGGGGATTTTGATTTAGATTTACTCAAGCCACTACCATCTTTTTTTCGTCCAATGTTATCAGGTCCCGATTTTCTCGATGTTCCCATGATTATTTTGCAAATTGTCGCGCTATTTTTTTTCTTAACTAAATTTTCGTTAGTTCCTTCGCCTATCACGTTACTTTTATTTTTATTAATTTCGACAAACGGCATAATTTTGGCATTTAGTCTTCATCTGATTATTGCTGCTTTTTCGATCATCACTACAGAAATTGACAGTCTAGTGATGATTTATCGTTCCCTATCTCGTGCCGCTGTCGTCCCTACTGATATTTATAATAACTTTTTTAGAACTATTTTGAGCTATGTCATTCCGATAACTGTTATCTTTACTCTTCCTGCCAAAGCCATACTTAACTTACTTTCGTTTAACGGTATCGTGTATTCGACTATTTTTACATTTACATTTCTCCTATTCTCCCTATATTTTTGGAAATTCTCCCTTCGCCGATATACCAGTGCCAGTAGCTAGCAACTTGACATATACATAACGAATGTGTATTATAAGTCATGAAAACATTAATCGAAAAAATACAATCGTACATAAAAACGATGGATGAAAGTGCTTTTATTGGTGTTGGACGTCGCATTGATTTAACAAGTGCCGATGATGCCGCCGAACAACTTGCTGGTGGCAAAGGTCTTGTTGGTCTTTGGTTCACAAGAAGAGTTACAGAACGTCAAAAGCAAATATTAGAAGAACGTGAAGAAAACAAAATAAAATGACAAAGATTCTAAGGTTGACGCGTCCGCATTTAATGATGCTCCCACAGTACCATTATCAAATGATGTCAAACATAGTTCTCCAATTTCTAAATATTTAACTCTGGCGATTGGTTTAAAGCCAGAACATCCAATTGTTGTTCATTTGAATGAAATTGTTAGACGTGCGATAAGTGGAAAATAATTATCCCAAATAAATTAATCTCATAGTACAATACATCATGTCAAAATTAAGTATCGGTATTGTCGGGCTTCCTAACGTTGGTAAATCAACACTTTTTAATGCTCTTTTGGGCAAAAAAGTCGCTGATGCCAGTAATTATCCCTTTTGCACCATCGACCCAAATGTCGGTGTTGTTGAAGTTCCTGACGATAAATTACCCGTTTTAGGTAAAATTGTTAATACAGTTAAAATAGTTCCCGCAATCGTCGAATTTGTTGATATTGCTGGACTTGTCAAAGGTGCATCAACCGGCGAGGGTTTGGGTAATAAATTTTTGACAAATATCCGCGACTGCGATGCTATTATGCACGTGGTGCGCAATTTTTCCGATGACAACATTGTTCGTGAAGGTTCAGTTGATCCACAGGGCGATTTTGAAGTCATTTGTGCCGAACTAATTATCAAAGATCTCGAATCTGTCGACAAATATCTGATAGGTTTCAAAAATAATCCCATCGAAAATAAAACCAAAAAATTTGCCTTTGCTGCATTTTTAAAACAAACATTAGAACAGGGAAAATTGGCCATTAACTTAGATTTGGATGAAGACCAAAAATTATTATTAAAAGATTTTTTCCTACTAACGGCCAAACCTTATTTCATTGTTGCCAATGTCGATGAAAATACTTATTCCGATATTGCCAATTTTAAAACTAATTTACAAAATGTAATTCCTGTCTGTGCTAAAACAGAATTTGAATTATCAGAACTAGGCAAAGACGATCAACAAAATTATTTAAAAGAACTGGGCATGGAAAAATCAGGCCTAGAGCGAGTAATTCAAAAAGCTTACGAAACTTTGGGTCTTCAATCTTATTACACCGCCGGTATCAAAGAAACCCGAGCCTGGACTATTCATCAGGGTGCAACGGCTCCCCAAGCAGCCGGAGTAATCCATACCGATTTTGAAAGGGGATTTATCATGGCAGAAATAGTAAGTTATGCCGATTTTGTGGCCAATAACGGTTGGGAAAATGCCAAGACCAAGGGACTTCTTCGTCACGAAGGCAAGCAATACATTATGCACCCTGACGATATTGTTGAGTTTAGATTTAATGTATAGTAAAATTCCTATAATATGCCAAAACCAATAGTGGGTTCAACAAGAGAAAGAGAGCCTGAAGACATTACTGAACAAGTGTGGTTGAAGATTTGTGGCGCGTTTGGATACCGAGTGTCTTTTGAGGAAACAGTAACAAGTGTCGAAAATACCCATGGATTTCGATGGACTCATAAACCGGGTGAATATATAAGTGATGACTTAGTTCGCACTAAGACTACAATAACGTATACAAAAATTGAATAACAAGCTTCTTATCATCTCTGGTCCCACAGCATCGGGCAAAACAGCTCTGGCAATTGCCATTTCAAAACTTTTTCCCTCCGAGCTAATTTCCGCCGACTCACGTCAAATATATATCGGTCTTGATATTGGAGTCGGCAAAGATCATCCTACCAATACTCCTATCCATTGTATTGATACTATTTATCCTAATGAAATATATTCGGTAGCCCAGTTTCAAAAACTAGCCATGCAAAAAATTTCCGAAGTTCAATCACGAGGACATCTTCCCATCGTTGTTGGTTGTACCGCCTTTTACATAAAATCGCTTTTAGCCAACAATTATCAAACTTTTGATATCAAGCCAAATTATTTTCTTCGATTTTTTCTTGATCGATTACCTGTTTTTGTTTTACAAAAAATATATTATTTATTAGATAAAACAAATTACATATTGTTAAACAATTCAGATGTTCACAACCCCCGCCGCCTTATTCGCAAAATCGAAATAAAGCTAAGTCACAAATCCTTTATTTCAAAGTTTGATTTGGAAAAGTTTGATATCCTTCATATCTCCCTGACTGCTCCCAATAGTTTTTTATATCCGCGTGTCGACGCAAGGGTAGAGGATCGTCTGACATTAGGCCATATGGACGAGCTAAAAATGTTATTAAAAAAATATTCTTGGAATGATCCAGGTCTAAAAGTTTCGGCCTATCATTCGTTCAAAAACTATATAGCAAAATTGGAACCAATTACCACTGCTATTCAAAAATGGAAGTTTGCCGAACATCATGATGTTAGTCATCACAAACGAGCCTTCAGCACCATTAAAAATGCCAACTTTGTCGATATTTCAAAACCAACCTATCCCCAGTCCACCATCAAATTTATTTCAAAATGGTACAATCAATTATGAACATTCAAAAAGTTGAAATATCTCAAAAAACAATTATCTTTTTAGCAATTTTTTTGCTCTCTCTTTTTGTTGCCTGGCAATTACGTGGTCTTATCCTCATGTTTTTTCTCTGTTTCATTTTTATGGAGGCTCTTAATCCTGCAGTTTTATTTCTAGAAAAATTTAAAATTCCCAAGGTGTTAGCTATTATTATTCTTTACTCATTAATTTGGACTGGTATTTCTTTTTCCTTGGCTGGTGCCATTCCTATTATTGTGATTGAAACTACAAATTTAATAAAAATATTACCAAACACAATTGACAAATTAAATTTATCAGGTGTTAATCCTGTTGATATTTCTTCTCAGCTCAAAATTCTTGAAAATATCCCTGGTTCCTTTGCCTCAACTGTTTTATCTGTATTTTCCAACTTAATTTCAGTTTTTGCTTTTTTTGTTATTACCTTTTATCTCCTTATGGAGCGAAGTAGTTTTGAAAAATACGCCGTCAAATATTTGTCGGATAGCAACTCAAAAAAAGCTCTCCAAATTTTGAAATTACTAGAAAATCGACTTGGACATTGGGTTTCAGGTCAATTTTTTCTTATGTTTTTGATTGGATTCTTGTCTTATTTTGGTTATTTGGCTATTGGTCTACATTATGCCCTACCTTTGGGTATTATCGCAGGTTTTCTTGAAATGGTTCCCAATATTGGACCTGTTGTTACTTCGATTTTGGCCGGTTTAGTTGGACTCACCGTTTCCCCTACAGTTGGGCTAATGGCTGTTTCTTGTGGTGTTGTCGTTCAGCAGTTGGAGAACAATGTCATAGTTCCCAAAATAATGAAGGAAAGTTTGGGTATCAATCCACTAGTAACTATCTTTTTAATTGCCATGGGTGGTTCACTGGCCGGCATCGTTGGTGCCATTATCGCCATCCCTCTCTTCCTCACTGCTTCCGTCTTCTACCAAGTGTTAAAGAAATAATAAATAAATCAAAATATAAATTTAAAAATATTTTTCTTCCCCTTCCTTGTCAAAGGGAGGGGTTAGGGGAGAGATTGAATTAAATTGCTTCAAAGATAGTGATAAGCCGGATTCTGTTTATGGGCTATCTATCTATTCTCTCTACCTGAGACTCTCCATAGTTAGATATAACGTCTCATCTTGAGATTTCCGCGAGACGGGTACTCGTTGCACTTCGGCTTGCGCGTGTTCGTCACTGTAGCAGAGCCACAACCTCACGGCTGTATCTAAATCTTCGATGTCTCTACTATGTGCGGTCCGGACTTTCCTCTCCGGTGTAACACCGGAGTCAGCCCTTCCCTATCTTTGAAGCCCTTTATTTTACCAAAAATATATCCTCTCTGTTTTTTATCAAAAAATCTCGCTCTTCTTGGTGTTGCATCAATTTAATTGCTTTGTCAAAATTTACCCATTCATACTCATAATCTTCTTCAGTTTCTATGTGAACAAAATTATTTGTCGTCATCAAAAACATTTTAATTTCTTTATCAACAATTTCCCCAGTTTTTTCAGTCGCTTTACGTACCAAGCTACCTAAATATTTTATAACCTGTAAATCGAGGAGTCCAACCTCTTCTTTGACCTCTCTTAAAGCTGTTTCTTCTAGTAACTCATCGTTTTCCGGATGCCCTTTGGGAAAACTGTATTTACTTTTATCAAGATAAAATTTAATCAAACAAATTTCTATTTGATTATTTTTATCTCTAATCACAATTCCCCCCGCCGAAACGACATATTTCATGTATTTATATTTTCTTTCTAAACATCGATTTTGTAGTATTTTGAAATTCGTCAAACTCAATTTTATATTCGACAAATCCTTCTTTTATACAAAAGGTGTACATACCCAAAAACTTTTCTTTGTAAGTATTCAAACTAATACTTTCATATTCATTTTCAATTGCAAATTTTACAACTTCGTTGTACATTTTTTTCCAAATTCCAAATTTTCTATACTCTTCCAACACCCCAACGTTCCAAATGTGTAAATCAGTTTCTTTTTTATAACAAATTGCAAAACCAACAATTTTATTGTCAACTGACGCCGAAATCAATAATCCATTTTCAATTTTATTTAACCAAACTTCTTTTTTGTGATACTTTTCTTTTTCTTCTTTATTTGGTTTAAAAACTTCTTCCCCAACTTCCAAAACTTCATCAATTTGATCAATTTTATTTATATTTAAAACAATATTATTCATAACTGATTATATCCCAAAAAATACCCGCCATTTGGCGGGTATTTAATTTTCTTGCTAAAACTATAGCAAAGCAGCATCAGCAGCGGATAAGATTTTGAACATCTTAACACCAGTCTCAGGATCAATTGCTTGAGCAGCTGGTCGACCGTTTTTGAGCATAACTTTGGTTACGTCTTTAACGTCAACTTCGACAGACTTGCGGGATTTTACAGAATAAAATTTAATAGTAGCCATGAATTTTTCACCTCCAGATGAATAAATTTATAAATAGCTTCACCTCCAAACATAATACAAAGCTACCACGATTGCAATAGCCAGCATCGAAAGGACTGCACTTTTGATCAAATCTTTTTTCATAACCTCAGTGTATCAATTTTTTGTTAAAATTGACTAACGATGACATTTTTTTTATATCTAGTTGTTATGTTAAATTCAATAGGCATGCTTTATTTGGCCTATTTAATCATCAAAAAATACCGAGACCCAACTCAAGCAAATACCCCAACAACTTCAACTTTAGGAATCCAAAAAGTTGGTCTGTATCGCTATAACCCTTTTGATGATTTGGGTGGTGATCAAAGCTTTTCACTTTCAATTTTGGATCAAACAAACTCAGGCGTAATTTTAACTTCACTTCATCATCGCAACTTCACTCGTATCTATGCCAAGCCAGTTAAAAACGGTGAAGAGGATTCTATCACTTTGTCAAAAGAGGAAAAATCCGCTATAGTAAAAGCTATTAAGCATTAATTATTTTTTTTATGTCAAAAAAGAACTTAGCTGTATATTCTTTGGCTTTTATTTTAATTTCAATTGGCAGTTATTTTGGATTCAATTATTTGATTCCAATTTCAAATTCAATTACCATCAAAACCGACAGTGTTCCTTTGACAACTCAAAAGCAAACCGGATCACTTACTTTTCAAGGTCCAAAAACAGAAATTTGCCCACTCAATGGCGAATTATTTACAAAAGAGGAACGCACCCTTTGGGAAACTCGTCGACCACTCGCTGTAATGATAGAGAATCATTCCGAATCTCGTCCTCAGTCCGGATTAAATAATGCCGATATCGTTTACGAAGCCAACTCCGAAGGTGGAATTACCCGATTTATGGGCGTCTTTTATTGTAATGCTGTCAAAGGTTCAACTAACAAATATGATGTCGGTCCTGTTCGTTCAGCTCGTACTTATTTTCTTGATTTGGCTTCCGAATATTCTGATTATCCGTTATACGCCCATGTCGGTGGAAGCAACTGTAGTGCTCCGCTCGACCCTGTTACCGGTCGTGCGGCTGGTCCATGTACCACTAACAAAAAAGCTCAAGCTCTAGAACAAATTTCTGATTATGGTTGGCAAAACAAAGGTACCTGGGGTGATTTATCTCAGTTTTCCCTGTCGTACAAAGCCTGCCGTCGAGAAGAAGATCGCACCGGTGATATCAAAGCCACCGAGCACACGATGTATTGTTCGACCAATGAGTTGTGGAATGTTGCCGCTAGTCGCGGTTTGACCAATGAAACAATTATCAACAAAACATTATGGAATAAAAATTTCAAGTCATGGTCATTTAAACAAGTTGATCAGCCCTCGTCTACAGTAGACGCAAAAACAATCTCCTTTGATTGGTGGGGTGACAAAGCCTATTCGGTTTCGTGGACTTACGATTCAATTCAAAAACTATATTTACGTCAAAATGGTGGATCGGTAGCCATTGATTTTAATACCAAAGAACAAATTAATTCCAAAAATATTATTATTCAGTGGACCAAAGAAAGTCGTTCCATCGATTCGCATGTTCACAATTTGTATGCCGTAGTTGGTACTGGTGAAGGAGTATTGTTGCAAAATGGTACAAAAACCGACATCACCTGGTCAAAACCAAATCGAACAGCCAAAACTATTTTTAAGGATAAATCTGGCAAAGAAGTTAATTTAGTTCCTGGTCGTACCTGGATCGAAATTTTACCTTTAGGTAACAAAGTTTCCTATGAAAGTTGAAACTAGTCTTAACGCCATTCTTACTTCAAAAACACGAGCAAAATTAATTAACATTTTTTTTACCTCACCTCAAGAAATTTTTTATGTCCGTCAATTAGTTCGTGCCACAGGTGAAGAAATTAATTCTGTTCGTCGAGAACTTCAAAACTTAACTAAAATTAATTTAGTTTTACCTGAAAATAGGGGAAATAGATTATATTACTCAACCAATTCCAGACATCATCTTTTCCCTTTTTTGTTATCACTGGCTTACAAAAGTCTTCCTTTTTGTGAATTACTGTCAAAATCCCAATTAGTAATAACTTCATATCAATTTTTATTGGGGCGAAATGTTGACAAAAACCAAGTTGATGTCATTGTTGTCGGTGAACTAACCACCAAAATAGTCGAGTCAGCCATGAAAACCGAAGAAACTCGTCGTGGCCATGAAATTAATTATATGATTATGGATAAGGATGAATTACGCTTACGTCAAAATAAACGTGATCCTTTTTTAGTTGACTTTTTTCTTTTGTCTCCTGTTGTTATAATTGGCAGTCCACAAATTTTAAGCGACAACTAATGTTACATATTCGTAAAGTTATTAAAACCGGTCACAGTCTATGCGTTACCTTGCCCACCAAGGTTATTCAAAGACTTGATATCAAAGAAGGTGATATTGCCCAATATAAGGTAAAATATTCAAAAGGAACCATTACTTATATTTTTACAGGTCACCCTCGACAATTATCCCTGTCAATTAATTAAAAAATGAATACCAACAAAAAAAACCTAAATTTATTTTATACAATTTTGGGTTTAACTTTTGTTTGTCTAATCTTAAATTTACCAACCAAACTTAGTTTTTTAAATCGTACATTTTATCGGCCTGATTTTAGTTTTAAGTTAGGATCCAGTCAAATCAAACCAAACACAAATTTACGTTATGGTTTGGATTTAGCCGGCGGAGCATCGCTAGTCTACAGTATTGATACTTCATCTGCCAAAAGTGGTGACCTTACATCAGCTCTTGAATCCCTAAAAGTAAACATCGAGAGGCGTATTAATTTATTCGGTGTCTCCGAATCCAGTGTTCAATTAAGCAAGCAAGGTGCAGAAAATCGGCTTATGGTCCAACTTCCCGGCGTCACCAATATTGACGACGCTATAAAATTAATTGGTCAAACAGCTTCTTTAAAATTTATGGGAATTGTCGATATTCCTCCTGAAGCAACTTCAACAGCTACTTTTGACGACCAGTTCAAAGACACTGGTTTAAACGGTTCACATTTGACCAAAGCTGCTCCTTCTACCAATCAAAATACTGGAGCCATGGAAATATCTCTTACCTTTAATGAAGCTGGTTCCAAAATTTTTGAAAAAGCTACCACCGAATATCTCAACAAAAGAGTTGCCATATTTTTAGATGATCAAATACTAATGGCACCGACAGTGTCATCAGTTATTCCCGATGGTAACGCTGTAATTAATGGTAGTTATGATATAAAATCGGCCAAATCATTATCAGCTCAGTTAAATGCCGGAGCTCTACCATTATCAATTAAATTGATTTCTCAGTCACAAGTCGGCGCCTCATTGGGTAAAGATTCAATTGACAAAGGTGTCAAAGCCGGATTGGTTGGACTTGGTTTAGTTGCATTTTTTATGATTGGAAATTATGGCTATTTAGGGCTTATTTCGATAATATCACTTGCTATATATGGGCTAATTACTATTACACTTTATCGATTAATTCCTGTTACATTGACTTTTCCCGGGTTAGTTGGGTTTATCTTGTCAATCGGTATGGCAGTCGATAGCAATATTTTAATTTTTGAAAGGATGAAAGAAGAAGTACGAGCCGGCAAGCCGTGGAATTTGGCCATGGAGCTTGGTTTTGGTAAAGCTTGGGATTCAATTAAAGATGCCAACACTTGTACAATTATTACTGGTTTAATTTTATTTAATCCCTTTAATTGGCAGTTTTTGGGTTCTTCCGGCATGCTGCGTGGTTTTGCCGTTACTTTACTGCTAGGTATTATGATTAGCATTTTTACCGGAGTCGTTGTCACTCGTAACTTATTAAGAGTTTTAGCTTCACGTAAAAAAATATGAATATAATGAAATTTCGACCTTTATTTTTACTTGTTTCCAGTTTGCTTATTATTATTTCCATTTTTTCGATATATAAATGGGGATTTAATTATTCCGAAGATTTTACTGGCGGCTCGACTTACGAAATAAAATTACCAAACACAACCGACGATTCTTCAATCAAAAAAATATTTTCTGATAACAAAATTGATATTCGTTCTATTTCAAAGTCAAACAATATCTATACAATTCGATTTTCCGATATATCTCAAGATCAAAAAGTAAAATTTGACAGTGAATTTAAAAAAATCGACAAAGATAGTGAAACTCTCCAATTTTCTAGTGTTGGTCCAAGTTTAGGTCAAGAGCTAATCAAAAAAACTATTTATGCCTTAATTTTATCCTCACTTTCGCTTCTTTTGTTTATAGGTTTCAAATTTTCTGATTTCTCTTTTGGTACTGGGGCTGTCTTGGCCATGTTTCATGATTCGTTTATATTAATTGGCGCCTTCTCTTTGTTTGGACACTTTTGGGGAGCACAACTAGATACACTTTTTGTTACCGCTTTACTAACCACACTTTCTGCTTCGGTTCATGACACTGTTGTTACTTTTGACCGTATTCGTGAGTTGCGACGCAAACATGCCAGTTTGCCATGGACAGAATTAGCCAATCAGGCTGTATCAGAGGTCATTGTCCGTTCAATCAACAATTCTATGACGATTATCTTTATGTTATTCGCTCTCGTTCTTTTGGGCGGCTCTACCACTCGTTGGTTTGCCACCGCTCTATTAGTTGGGGTTATTTCAGGTACCTATTCATCCACTGCTGTTGCCATACCACTAGTTTTACTTTTCAAAAAGAAAAAATAAACTATATAAAAGACACCCTGCCTCTTGCGTTTGGTTCAGATACTATTTTTTGACCAACAAAATACTCCATTAATCGAATAGACATTACTGTATGTATTTCTGGTATATCTTTAGTGAGTGAAGTTCTATTAAATGGCACTTGCGCGTTTTCTTCTATTCCTTTAATCAATGCATTAATTTTTTCTTTTGCAACGTCAGGATCACAGAAGAGCAGATTTTTAGAAATAGTTACATCATTTACTGCAATTGTACCTAATTTTGCCTTAGTTTCCAGCAAAAACAAAATATCGTCTACTTGTTTAATTAAACCACTATCTATTTTACTTTTCATATCCCATATTATAACACATACACATCAGATATATACTTATGCAAATTTTACCCTACCTCTACTATTTGGCATCGTAACCATTTTTTGACCGACAAGATGTCGTATAACTCTATCGGCAAATCCCAAGTCTATTTCTGAAGATAACTTGGTAATACTATTTCTATCAAATAATTTTCCTTTAATTTCGGTTTTAATTATTTTCATCAAACGGTGAAAATCTTGTTCAGCTTGGTCAGGGCTAAAATCCAGTTTACTGTCCGGCAAACTACAGATTGGAACTTCTCCCAAACAACCTAATCCCGCCATTGTGTTAAAAACATTACCGATTCGATCAATCAAATCGATATCAATCTTGATCATGGCTCATAGTATATCACTAATCTTTTTCAGCAATATTTCTCTCTCATTTAATTTTGGATCCAACTCAACTTGCGCAAACAAGTCATCAAGAACTTCCCCCACTTTTCGACTAGGTTTTATTTTTAATATTTCCATCACATCCTTGCCATCAACTTTTAAGTCTTTAACTGAGAACGGTTGAGTCTGTACCTCAATTAATCTTTTTTTAAACAATTCCCATCGCCACGATGTTTCTTTGGCTCCACTTCCTAGTCTATCTCCCCGTCTGAGAGCTATCATTTCGTCCAAATAGGGGACTGTTACCTTTTTAATAAATCGACGAACGGCACTATCAGTTTGCATTTCCGACACCGTAAACATGTGCCACCGAGTCAGTATAAACAGCTGTTGCAGATCCTCTTTTGACAATTTAAATCGTTTGCCAATAGCTAAAGCAATTCGGCTACCCACCACTTCATGATTATGAAAAGTATTATTATCACCAATTTTCTTCATCACTACAGGTTTACCCACATCGTGTAATAATGCTGCCAATCGAGTAATGGGATTAGAGGATGAACAGTTATTCAAAGCTTCTAAGCTATGTTTCCATACATCGTAAATATGATGACCACGTTGAACCATGCCAACCCCCGCAAGCATTTCTGGCATAATTTCTGCCAAAATTCCACTATTTTTAAGCACAATCATGCCATCACCGGGATGGGCGCATTGCAAAATCAAAAACAACTCTTTGGCAATCCGCTCGTATGCAATATTATTGATAAGTTTGGCATTTTTTACAATACTTTCAAAAGTTTTTTCTTCTATTTGAAATTTAAGCTGTGCCGAAATTCTCACCGCTCTCATCATACGCAGGGCATCCTCACCAAATCTCTCGTCTGGGTTTCCCACTGTTCTAATTAATCCATTTTTCAAATCATTCTCACCGTCCCAAAAATCGTAAATTTTCCCAGTAACATCCATTGCTAGCGCATTAATCGTAAAGTCTCTTCTTTTGACATCTTCTTCCAAAGTTTCCCCCCAAATTACTTTATCCGGGTGACGATTGTCAGCATATCCTTCTTCGCTTCTGTAGGTAGTTACCTCAAATATTTCCCCATCCTTACCAATAATTCCTACAGTACCAAACAAATTATTGTAGTAACTATTTTTAGGGAATAATTTTAAAATTTCTTCAGGCACCAAGTTTGTTGTCAAGTCCCAGTCTTTTACTTCTCGGTTTAATAGCAAATCTCTCACTGCCCCACCCACAACATAAATCTCCGAGTCCTTAAAAGTCCTCATCAAATCGATAATTTTTTGGGGTAGATACATACAACTATTTTACATCAATTTCACCAACATAATTTGTCAACATTTGTTTGGCTATTTCGCTGTTACTTAATTTATTTTTGACTATGTTTAACAACGAAAGCTTAAACAAGGCCACCTCAAAATACATATTATGTAATGGCACCATACCCGACTTAAATAATTCCACCGAAGATTCATATAAATGAAGATCCGTTGGTTCTCCATTTTCAGTCGCACCAAAACAGACAATTCCTTTTTTTGATAATTTTGACACAACAGTCGCAATCGATGATTTTTTATCAGTAGTATTGGCTGTTCCTGAGTGATACAACTTAAAAACTATTGCCCTTGGTTTGTGTAGTAAAACTTCATCAAAAAATATTTTATTATTTTGTCTAATTACATTGACTTCATATTTCATAATTCCAGTATTATCAGGTTTTACCTGTGTATATGAAGCTAACTGATTGTTCAAATTCAAAACCTTTTTTTTGTACTCCCTAACACTTTTTTTGTATTGACGACTTTTAATTGACGCATAATGCATCGATATTCCATCAAAATATACTTTACATACTTCATTAGCAGGAATAAATTTGTCATGAAACGCCACAAATACCCCACTTTTGTGATACTTTACATCTCCATTTATTGATAGTCTTAAATTATCCCAAGCATCTGTTTGTGGAGATCCTACATCATAATTTGATCCCGTAAAAACTACAATAGCATTTAGTTTTCTTAATTTATTTTTAAGTTTATGGTATACAAAATGTGCTGATTGTTCCATGCTATCAGTCCCATGTGTCACTACAATTCTTGTCACACCGCTATCAAGAATCTCATTAACTTTGTTCAAAATTAATTTATGCTCTTTTGTTGTTATGTTTTCACTCAATCCACTGTACACTATTTCTGATTTTGTAACATTGATGTTCTTGTATGCTCCGGGACGATTTTCACTTAGTTTCTCCAATAAATCAAAGACCTTTCCCCCATATCGTGTTCCATTTTTATTCGCTAGTGAAGAAATAGTACCACCTGCAAAAACAATTGAGACACTCTGAGATTTGATATATTCAGACAATACATCGGCCGGGTCAATAAATTGAATTCCGTTTTCAAATTCTTTTTTAAAAATCATCGGTAGTTCAGTACACCCCAAAATCACTTTCTTTACTTTTATCTTTCGTAATATCGACAAAATTTCTATTTTTATATCATTAATTTTTTGTTTTTGTATTTTTCGATTATTTTCGTCAATTTTCACCTGATCTGGGGCTGTTTTTATGTCATCACCATAGTACATTTTAATTCTCCAAACTAGTTCTTGAACCAAATATTGAGCCGGTCTTTGGTTGTATGATAATAAAGTTGGAAATGACTCAGTTTTCTTGACTAATGGCGTAGTTCCAAGCCATACAGGCTTGTATTTGTGTGATCTAAATCTCCAAATACATGCCTCAAATGTTGTATAAATCTTGACATTTGATTTATATTTTTTGTCAACTTTATCGAGCCATAATTGTAAAGTATTGCAAGCAATAACCACACTTTTGGTTTTATCTTTAAAATGTTTAAATACGTTGTTTAAATCATCTATAATCTGTTTGGATTTTGAGATTTTATCTTGTATTACTCGAGGACTAATTTTGTGATAGTGAAATTCACCATGAATTCCTTTTTGGTGTAGAGATCTACAAAAATCTTCACCAGATGACTTGTCAGGCGCTATTACATATAATCGAATCATTGGTATTTTACACCCGATCAGGTCGAGGTAGAGCTTCTTTGACTACCATATTCCTACCACCTTGATCTGTGCCATCAAGTGCCAATGCGGCAGCAAGATCAGCATCATTTTTCAAAGTAACAAATCCAAATCCTCGTGAACGATTGTTTAGTTTGTCAATTACTATATTACAGTCTTCAACTTCGCCGATAGTGCCAAAAATTGCTTTTAGCTCATCAACAGTTACACTATAATTTAAATTACCTACAAAAAGTTTTTTTGACATTTTTTGAAAAAATATAATTAACACCCCAGTATACTATAATCAACACACATGGTCAAAGAAATTAAATTATTAAATTCAAAAATAATTGATGATAAGTTTCCCCCCTCTGATATTGTCAGTTTAGTTCTAGAAAATAGAAAAATATCCGATACAAAAGATTTTTTAAATCCTAATTTTCCCCAAATTAAATTAAATCTAAAACCCGCATTAAAATTAATTAATCTTGCAATTAACAGCAATCACAATATCTTAATATATGGTGATTATGACGTTGATGGTATTACTGCCACCGCTATTTTATGGCAAGCTATACATAAAATTTATCCCAATGTTACGCCATTTATACCTCACCGCGAAATTGATGGTTATGGTATTAAGGCCACTTCTTTTTTTCGATTTCAACAAGAAAAAAATATTATATTTGATTTGTTAATTACTGTCGATAACGGGATTGTTGCTGGTAAAGAACTGGCAAAAATAAAAGCAAAGCAAAATATAAAAATTATTGTAACCGATCATCATGTTTCTGCCGAAAAATTACTATCGGCGGACGCCGTTGTCGCCTCAACTGAATTGTGCGGATCATCAATATCATACTTTTTGTCTCGCGAAATTGATCCCCAGGCTGATTTAGGATTGGCCTGTCTTGGGACTGTTGCCGACTGCTTGCCTCTGGTCGGAATAAACCGTTCAATTGTTGTTCACGGTTTACAATCACTAAACAATCGTCCCTCGCCCGGCATTAATAAATTAATACAAGTTTCTAGTGTCCAGTTACCAGTAACTAGTTACCATCTTGGTTTTGTTTTAGGCCCTCGCATCAATGCCGTTGGTCGACTATCCGATCCTACCGATGCCCTACGTTTACTGTGCAGTAACTCCGATATTCAAGCCGCCAAATACGCATCAGTTTTAAATAGTTTTAATCAAGATCGACAAATAATTCAAAAAGAATCAACCGATATTGCCGACAATGACATAAATTTAAAAAATAAACTTATCATCGTCGATGGTGGATACAATCCCGGTATCATTGGTTTAATATCTGGCCGTCTCACTGAAAAATATTATTTACCATCTGTTGTAATTTCCATTGATGGTGGTATTGCCAAGGGTTCATGTCGTTCGATTCCTGAGTTAAATATTATCAATGCCCTACGGGAACACTCCGATTTATTCATTGATTTAGGTGGTCACGCTGGTGCTGCCGGTTTTAGTATTTACACTAAAAATATTTTTAAATTAAAAAAAGCATTAACAAAATCAGTAAATGCAAAATTAAACAAAATTAATTTAGTTCCACATTTGGATGTGGATGCAGAGATGCAATTGTCAGCTATTACTACAAAAAACATAAAATCACTTGAGTCATTATCACCATTTGGGATTGGCAATCCAGAGCCTTTATTTTTATTCAAAAATATTATTATTCAATCTATCCGTACCATCGGCCAAAACAACGACCACTTAAAACTTAAAATAAATAATATCGATGCTATTGCCTTTAAAAAGGGCGAACTAATCAAAAAAATCAAAATTGGTGACAACATCGATCTTGTCGCCAGTCTATCCCTAAACGAATGGAACAATACCCTGACCCCTCAGTTGATTATCAAAGAAATAGTGATATAGTCAACTCAATATGTCGAAAATGGATATGCCAAGATGGGGCGATATTTTAGTGATGAAGGATCTAGAATATCCAAATACACAAAGATATTCATTTGTATATTCTGCCAATACAGATAGTATTGTTGCTTGGCAGCTGGGAGTTGTTGAAAACCAACGTGCGACTAATGCCGCTGAAACACCATTAGAGAGATTTCGTATTTTAGATATGCAAACAGAATTTATGACTATAGTCCTAACTAATGATCCTCAAATGCATTTACGAGCCGAAGTTACAACGCAACAAGAGGCTCCTCTTGAATTTGCAAAAACAATCCGTTGGTTAAAAGACAATAGGTAGTTTGTTGTTAAAGAAATCGTAACAGTGTAAAATTCCTTCATATGTCACGCACTCTTATTTCTCAATGTCCTACTTTAATTGGCAGTAAAGTTATCCTGAATGGTTGGATTGCAAATATCCGGGATCATGGACAAATCGCCTTTATTGACCTTCGTGATTGGAGTGGAAACGTTCAAATTGTTACTCAAGAAAAAATTGAGTATGGCAAAGAGTGGGTAATGGAGATAGAAGGAATAGTCAAAAAACGTGATTCAAAAGCAGTCAATTCCAAAGTTCTAAACGGCGATATCGAAATCGAAGCCACTAAAATTACCGTTTTGAACAAATCTGAAACTCCACCTTTTCCTCTCGACACTGATGGTACCGAATTAGAAGAAAATTTACGCCTTAAATATCGTTATTTGGATTTACGCCGTACACGTCTTGCCGATATTATCAAAAAGAAACACAAATTCATTTTGGCCGTTCGCAATTGGATGGATCAAAACGGTTTTACCGAAGTAATTACTCCGTTACTTACCACATCTTCACCCGAAGGTGCTCGTGATTTTTTGGTCCCTTCTCGTATCCACAAAGGTAAATTTTTTGTTTTACCCCAAGCTCCACAACAATTTAAACAATTGCTAATGGTCTCAGGGGTTGATCGTTATTTTCAAATCGCACCCTGTGCTCGTGATGAGGACCCTAGGGCCGATCGACATGCTGGCGTGTTTTATCAAATTGATATAGAGGTTAGTTTCCCTACTGTCGATATTTTATTTGGTGTAGCGGAAAAATTGATGCAAGATACAATTACCTCAATAGCACCACAAAAACAGATAGCTAATTTTCCATTTCCAAGAATCAGTTATTCCGACGCCATGAACAAATATGGTTCCGACAAGCCCGATATTCGTTTTGGCTTAGAGTTGCAAGATGTAACAGAGCTATTAAAAAACAAAACCGATTTTAATGTTTTTAATAATGCAGAAATAATAAAAACAATCGTTGTTACGGGCGGTGGTGAATTTACCAAATCCCAAATTGAAAAATTAGAGGAGTTGGCCAAAGAAAAAGGTGCTCGAGGTTTAGCCTACGCTAAGGTAATTTCGACCGGATTAGACATTGGAATTTCTCGATTTTTATCCACAGAAATTCAAAAAACAATTATAGAAAATCTCAATGCCAAAGAAGGTGATTTGCTAATATTCGTCGCCGACAGTTTAAATGTGGCCAACAAATCGTTGGGATATGTCCGTAACTATTTGGGTAATTTATTAAAACTTACCGACCCCAACCTATTATCTTTTGCTTGGATTACTGGTTTTCCTTTTTACGAATTAAACGATCAAGGTAAAATAGACTTTGGTCACAATCCTTTTTCCATGCCCAAAGGTGGCTCAGAAGGTTTAGATGCTAGTGACCCTCTCACTATTGAATCTCTACAATATGATTTAGTCTTAAATGGTTATGAGCTGGCCTCTGGTTCAATTCGCAATCACGAACCTGAAACCATGGTCAAGGCCTTTGAAAAAGTTGGTTATGGCAGGGATGAAGTTATCAAAAAATTTGGTGGTTTATATAACGCCTTTCATTTTGGGGCTCCACCTCACGGCGGTTGGGCTATTGGCCTTGATCGTTTATTAATGTTGCTATTAGACGAACCAAACATTCGCGATATTTATGCCTTTCCATTATCTTCCAATGGTGTCGATGTCATGATGGGCGCTCCAGGTGACGTTGACCCTCAGCAACTCATTGATGTTGGAATATCAATTACCCATGAAAAAAATAATAAAGAACAACAATAAACTCAACATTGTGTTCTTTGGACTATTTTTGATTATAAATCTTGCAATATTTGTTTTAAGTAATCACAATACTTCGGCAAAATTATCGCAATCTACTGCATTTTTTTCACCTCCACCAATACCGGTAGTCAAAAATAAATATCCTCCATTTTTAGGTTCCAACAACTTTATTGTCCTTGATTCGGCCACCAATACTATTTTGTTAAGTAGTAAAATTAATGACCGCATATATCCCGCATCAACCACCAAATTGGCTACAGCTCTCACGGCTCTAAACCTGTATCCGCTTGATGAAGTAATCACCATCACTCCCTATACCGAGGGTAAGGTAATGGAATTAACTGATGGTGAAAAAGTCACTGTTCGCACCTTAGCTTCGGCATTATTGGTCTATAGTGCCAACGACGCAGCCTTTAATTTGGCAAATCATTACGAAAGTGGAACGGCCGGTTTCGTGGTCAAGATGAATGATTTAGTCAAAAAATATAATTTAAATAATACAAATTTTACAAACTTTGACGGTATCCACAATGAAAATCACTATTCCACTGTTTATGATTTGTCCCAACTGGCCAGGCTTTCTCTCTCATTACCCTTTATTACCGATACTGCCAAAAAAAGCGAAATTGATTTAACTGATTTGTCAGGCAACATAAAATATCATTTGGTTTCAACTAACGAACTTCTGGGTGTGATTCCCGAAGTTGAGGGTCTTAAAACTGGTTGGACTCCCGAAGCATCGGGTTGTTTTATTGGGTTGATTAATATCAATGGTCACAAATTAGTTACTGTAGTTGCTCAGTCCGACGATCGCTTTGCCGATACCAAGGCACTTATAACTTGGGCAAAAAACAATATCACCTGGGAATTTCGATAATTTCTTATTTCGTATATTTGTCAGTTACTGCAGGCACGTATCCCACAAAACCACCGTCACCTTCAAACACGTATACAGGTTGTAAAAATTGTACAGGAGTAATTGGTTCAAAATAAGCTAGTGATACTTTTCTAACTGTTACTGCACTTGCTGGTACATCAACTGCAGGCCAGTAATATCCCGATTTCATATCATTAAAAGCTGTTTGTGCCGTTTTGATAGGATATGTCGAAGGTGCGCTGTCATCGACATTTACATACTTATAATTTACCTCCAATATTTTCTTTGCCATTTCGGTTGAACCAGACAGCAATACTGAAACTGACGATTTGTCCAATGATTCTGACACTATATTACGTTCTCCATTAAGTTGATTTCGAAAAAAGTCAACTCGAATTATGTTGGCATCAGTTAATCCTTTTACTTCAGCCAGCGCTCCAAAACCAATTTTCCATAGGGTCACTTTTGTGGTTCCTTCATCCAAATCTTTGTATAACTTACCTGCTTGTGACAAAAATGCTTTTGCCTGTGAAATTGCCTCTGCATTGCTAGGCATGTTTCCCGGATTCAATAACGATTGATCGTTGAGATAATCGTAACTTAATTTAAAACTATCACCCAATACATTCATCACCAAGTTTTTACCTGTAGTTGGGTCATCAAATCTGTAGACACCTGTACTTACTTCGGTTGGAGCATTCCTAAAATTAATTAATTCGGCTGTCTTTTTTGCTTCCTCGAGTGCCCCAATTACACTTTTAGATCTATAAATCACGTACACATTAGTTTGGTCTTTAAATTCAGGAAAAGTGTCGTTTGGCAATTCAAGTGAAAAATCTTTTTTTGCAATTGCTTTTTCTGAAAATATTATTTTTGGTAATACTCCAAAACGAACTGTTGGAGCCATATATGGGGGGTTAGCTGCCAAATAAGCGGCCCACACTAATCCAAAAAACCAGTATATAATCACAATTCCCAAGACTCCAACACCCCCAAATTTTATTATTTTCCGACTGATATAAGCTGTATACGTTAACGTCGCCATAATATTAATATTACACTAAAAACGGTGATAAACTAAAATATAAATATATGAGCAATAACATTTTTGAAGATATTAAAAAAACAAATGAATTTGATCAGGAATATTGGAGTGCAAGGGATTTGTACAAATTATTAGGATACACAGAATACAACAAATTCGTGCCAGCAATTAACCGTGCAATAGAGGCCTGTAATAATAGTAAGCAAAAAATTTCTGAACATTTCGCTCAGGTGAGCGACATATTAACTATTGCGATAGAATCCAATAGAAAAATAAATAGAAACATAAGTGATTATAAATTATCTCGTTATGCCTGTTATCTTATAGCTCAAAACGGAGATCCCAGGAAAGAAGAAATTGCAAAAGCTCAAACTTATTTTGCAATTCAAGCTCGTCGTCAAGAAATTCGAGAATCACAAATTGAAGATAACAAAAGAATATATTTAAGAAACGAAGTCAAAGAACATAATAAAAATTTATTTAGTACTGCCCGTAAATCTGGTGTGGTCAATTTTGCCACTTTTCAAGATTTTGGATATATAGGTTTGTATGGTGGTTTGCGACAAAAAGATATTCATCAAAAAAAGAGATTAAAGAAAAGTCAAAGTATCTTAGATCATATGGGTAGTGAAGAATTGGCCGCAAATTTATTTCGTGCTACCCAAGCTGATGCCAAATTAAAACGAGAAAACATTTTTGGTCAATTAAATGCCAATCAATCACATTTGGCGGTTGGCAAAAAAGTTAGACAAACCATTAAAGAATTAGGTGGAGTAATGCCAGAAAATTTGCCATCTGTAGACGATATTAAAAACTCAACCAAACGACTTTTAAATCCAAATCAGGATAAGTTAATTTAATGTTAAAATCGATTATGTCTTCAACAACAACAATTCGCACTCGCATGGCTCCCAGTCCAACCGGTGAAGTTCACATAGGAACATTACGTACTGGATTATATGCCTATGCTATGGCAAAACAAGCAGGTGGTCAATTTATATTACGAATTGAAGATACCGATCAAAAAAGATTAGTTGAGGGTTCGGGGCAACGGGCTTTAGATATTTTCAAAAAATTTGGGCTAAATTACGATGAAGGTCCTGATATCGGTGGTCCATTTGGTCCCTACATTCAAACCCAACGCCTAGAAATATATAAAAAATATACTCAAGAATTATTGGACAATGGTCACGCTTATCATTGTTTTTGCTCTCAAGAAACACTTAACGAAATGCGCGAAATCCAAAAAGCAGCCAAAAAAATACCAAAATATGATCGACGATGTTTAAAGTTGACTCCAGAAGAAGTCAAATTAAAAATAAATAATGGTGAAAAATTTGTCATTCGTATGAAAATTCCTGAGAACGAAACAATAATTTTCACTGACATGATTCGTGGCGAAATAAAATTCAATACATCAGAAATTGATGATCAAGTTTTAATTAAATCAAACGGTATTCCCACTTATCATTTTGCTGTCGTTATTGACGACCATTTGATGAAAATCAGCCATATTGTCCGAGCCGAAGAGTGGATATCCTCAACCCCAAAAATAGTATTACTTTATCGTTATTTTGGTTGGGAATTTCCACAAATTGCCCATCTTACTGTTTTATTAGACCCAACCCATCCAGGTAAAATGAGCAAACGTTTTGGTTCCGTCTTTGCTCAACAATTTTTGGACGATGGCTATTTGCCCGAGGCAATTTTAAATTTTATTATGTTGTTGGGCTGGAACCCAGGTACCGAAAAAGAACTATTTACTCTTGACGAGTTTGTTTCAGAATTTAGTGTCAAACATTTACACAAAAAAGCTGCCATTTTTGACCGCAAAAAATTAGATTATTTTAACGGTCTATATATTCGCAAATTAAGTGATGAAAAATTTGCAAAATATTTTAAAAAGTTTTTACCCGAGGTTTCTGATGAACAAATCAAAATTTTAACCCCAGTTTTAAAAGAAAGAATTGTCAAATTTTCAGACTTAAAAGAATCGCTCAAATTTTTATTTGAGGATGTCGAATATGATCACAAATTATTATTAAAAAAGGGGACTGACCCAAAACTAGCTATCGAGATGTTGTCAAAAACAAAAGAGTTGCTAGTCGACTTTTCTAATTTATCTGAAAGAATTTTAGAGCTTATTAAAATTAATAATTGGAACATGGGCGAATATTTTATGGTCTTCCGTGTCGCTATTTGTGGTAGTGTATTTACTCCTCCTGTCGTCGAATGTTTACCTGCCTTGGGACAAGAAAAAACATTAAATAAAATCGATGTGGCTATTAACCATCTTTCTTACTGAATTTTCTCCAAACCCCGTTGCTCCCCAAATGGAATGGGTAGAGCTATACAACAATAGTCAAGACAGTGTCGATATTGGAGGTTTTTCAATTCGCGACTCAACAACCTCTAACAAACAAATTTTGTCCGGAGCAATTCCACCTCAAAGTTATTTTACTTTTAGTTTTGATCGAAGTTTTTTAAATAATACTACGGCTGACATTATTAGACTGTTTGACCAAGATAATAATTTAATAGATTCTCAGTCATCAAAAAACATACCATCGGGGTTATCTTTTTCTCGTCAAGCCGACGGTACTTGGTGTCCGTCTGACATTTCTCCAAATTTGCCAAATGGTACATGCAAGGATTCATTTTTATTCTCAAACACCCCCACATCTGTTCCCTATATTTCTCTAAAAATTACTAATCTAAATGCTGACACAGAAACCATTGAGATTGACAACCCAAATAATTTTTCGGTAAACCTTTTCGATTGGCGTGTGGCCGATAATAGTGGTAGTCTTCGCAAATTAAGCTGCATAACCGTTGATTCTAACAGCACTTGTAATGCAACTTTTTCTTCTGGTTATTTAAATAATGACAGCGACAAATTAACTTTATTAGATCCTTTAAAACGAGAAATTAGTATTTATGAGTATGATAATCCCAAAAAAGTATCACCCAAAACCCCCACTAAAATTCCGACTCAGAAATTAATAAATGTAATTGAAAAACAAAAAACAATATACATATCTTCACCATCTTCCTCCTCAGTCGCCATTAATCAATCTTCTCCAATTAGAAATTATTTATCTATAATATTAATGTTACTTGGCTCAGTTTTTATTTTGTCTCCATTAGTGTTTCATGCAAAATTTAATAAAAAATAAGTTAATAAAATTTCTTCCCGTACTATTATGGATGGGGTTAATTTTTTACCTATCATCGGGCCAAACAACTTCCATCACTGGCACCTCAACCGAACGTTTTTTAATTTTAAAAACTTTTCATTTAATTGAGTATGCGATTTTGTTTTTGCTAATCTATTACGCTTTATTTAAAATTAATATATCAGTATTTTATTCCTATGTTTACGCGATATCTGACGAATTTCATCAATCTTTTGTTCCCGGTCGTGGCAGTAAATTTTCTGATACTCTAATTGATTTAGTTGGTATTGGTATAGGTATTATCGTTCTAAAAATATTATTGCCGTATATAAAACGCAAATATAAGATGTCCCTATTGACACGACACGTGTAGTAGATGTAATAATACTCACAGAATGCTTTGATCTACATTTCATTACATGGTCACTTTGATTGTAGTTAGCTAATAGTGAAACCGGCCGGTTTAATTATTAGTTAATTTTGGAGGAAGGTATGAAAAAAATATTATTTAGTGTAATGGCCATTGCCATGTCAATTGGCATTACTGCCACTGCTGCCTATGCATTGTTCAGCGATACCGTTCAAGTAAGTGGTATCACGTTTACTGCAGGCAACGCCGATCTGTTGGTGACTGATTATGGAGTTCCTTCATTGTCTGTATCAAGTTCTGATTATTCCAATGCCATGAATGCCAAACTAAGCAAATTATATCCAGGTTTTAGAGACTATACTCTCGTCGATTTTGAAAATACAAGTACTTCCAACATTGGTTTAAATTTAAAAATGCAATTGACCAATGCTGGTGGAAATTGGGGTGATTTAAAAGATGTCCTTTATATGGCCATTACTCCAAAAGATATTTTACCAACCGGAGGAGATTGGAAAACTTTAGCAACTTGGTATGCCAATCCTATTACCTTCAGTACCGAAGTTTTGGCTCATGATGGTGCCAAAGATACTTATCGAGTTTCTTTTGCTGTTGATGATAATGCAAATAATTCAATATCAGGCAAATCATTAAACCCTGTTACCTTTGTGTTTACAGGTACTCAAAATTAGTTTGAGCTTCTACAGAGCTTCGAAGATTTCGGAGCTCTAACAGGTGTTTAAAAAAATATTTGAAAATATCATTTTTGTGGTATTGGTTGTAATTCTCGGGATTTCAATTTCGCCTGTTTTACCGTTTAAAAATATCCCAAGGACATATGTTGTTGTTTCAGGTTCGATGGAGCCAATAATCAAAACAGGTTCTGTTGTTTTGACAAAACCCATTGATCCCAAGATGATCAATACTGGTGATATTGTGGCTTTTACCTCACCCTCAAATCCCAAAAATGTTATTTTACATCGTGTCGTCGGACTAAAATCAACAGAACCGCTCCGTTTTCAAACCAAGGGTGACAACAATAATGCACCAGATAGTTGGGATTTGATGGACGTTGGTATTTTGGGCCAACATGTCTACACAATTCCCTATGTAGGCTATGTCATCAACTTTGTTCGCACCCCCGTCGGTTTTGCATTGCTAATAGTTATTCCTGTTATTTTATTTGTTATTTCTCAAATTTTAAATATCAAAAGATACATCAAAGATGAAGTTGATTTGCAAGTCAAAAATAAAACCTTGTCAACTATATTTATTTTGTTTTCTTTATTATCACTTTCTTCTATTGTTTTTACCAAATCAATTTTTGCCAAATTTATTACCCAGACAACTGTTACAAACATTGCATTTATCGTAAATAACCAATTAGATGATTCTCCTCCCAAAACTGAAATTATCGATTTAGTTTCCAAGACAAATATTCCAATAATTATTTCTTATTTCTCAGAAGATACTGATATTGATTATGTCAAATTATGTTATGCCTTTAATGATCCATTTTTCAAGACAGTGCAATGTAACACTGATTTTAATTTCGATTTTCCCAGAGGTGAAGGTATGTATTATTTTTATACCCAAGCAACGGATAAATCTGGTAATACAGAAACAGTCAATCCTCACAGTTCTGAAGCCACTGTTTACGATATTACTCCGCCTACTACTAATTTGATTATTGATACGACTGTTCCCTCTTTTCATGGTCAAAATTTATTACCACAAAACAACTGGACAATCATCGGCAACGGAATAACTTTTACCGATGGCACAATTCAACTAGGCATTGGTGATTCTAATTCGATTGATATCTTATCGCAACAAATATTTTTACCAAAAAATGTTTCTTCAAATTTAACTTTTTCCTATAACTTTACTACCCTCGACACTTCCGAATTTGATAACTTAGTTGTTGGTATCGGTGATAGCAATATATTTTATTTTGGAGGTAGTAACAGCCCAGGCTGGCAAACAATAACCCGTTCTATTGCCCACTGGGCCGACAAAACCGTAAATTTATTTTTTAAACTAACTAATTCTGGTGCGGGCAACTCAACCTCGGTTTTATTAAAAGATATTATTATTTCTCCTCTTGATCTGCGAACAGGGGACACCGCCCCGGCTCAGTTTTTGGCCACTGATCTTGGTATTGGGATTTTTGATTCGACCACCACTCCAGAAAATATTTCTTCTACTGATTTTGCTTTCAATACCGAAAACACCCATTCAATCTCGATTGTCACCTTGCCCCCAGTTGTTTTAAATAAAATATCTGCAACCTCTATTTCACTTTACAATAACACCAGTTCTTCTATCGATTTAAACGGTTACACAATTGATATTGGCACTACCACTGTTTTAAGTGGTGTCATTACTGCTTTTAGTTCTTTGGATATTCCATTAGCCGTTGGCGATACAAAAGTAAGTTTGTTACAAGATTCGGTTTTAGTAGACTCTACCACTTTTGAGTCATTAGGTGACGCTACATGGACACGCCAATCAAATGGTTTAGGCCCGTGGGTTAGGCTCAATGCCCCTTTATCTTTTGACCTCCAAAATCGGTTATCTCAATCAAAAGTTACCTTTACTGCCTCCGGAATTGGTGGTACTTCAACTGATTTAAGTTATTCCATTTTATACTTTGGCAATGGGTCCGATCAACAAATATCAGGTAATATTTTACCTCACACAGTAGATGCAAATGGTTCAGTTTCTCGAGATTTTTTCCTAGGTACTTGTAGTAGCGGTGTTTGTCTACCTGTTCTAGACCTTGGTTCCTCATTTTTAGTTACATTTTCTGGCGAGTCCAAAACTATAATTTTTAACTAATGAAAAAAATATTTATATTATTACTATTTATTTTTATAAATCCTGTTTTTGCTGGAAACAATTTAACTTTTACTTGTACTGATAGCTCTTGTGAAAAATCATCAAATTTACCATTATTTTTGGAAACAAATATTTACCCATCATATTTGGTTTCTCAAAAAACTACGATTATCAACAATCGTTCTACTAATTGCAATTTAGATTTCAAATTAGCTAACAGTCAGGAAACAGATATTTTGTCCTCAGTCATCAGTGTTAGTAGTGTCGGTGACACCACAGTTTGGTATTCCGGATCTCTCAAATCTTTGTTTGACAATGCTACTCATACTTTAGGTCAAATTCCATCCAACAGCACCAAGGAAATTAATTGGACTGCCAGCTTTAATCAAGATGCCGGCAACGAATATCAAAATATTTCCAATCTATTTAATATTGATTTCAATTTTACGTGTGATGATCCGCCATTAACTCCATCAAATAATATTGTCAATCACGATGCTCCCACTTGTAATGATACTGTCCCAACTGCTCCACCTGTGAATTTTACCGCTACACCAGGTACAAATTCAGTCACTTTAAATTGGCAAAAACCAACAGGGACTTTTACATATTATTTAATAGCTTTTGGAGACAATCAAAATGCCGATAAATACGGCAATCCTAATATAGGGGGTACAACGACTGATTCGTATATCGTTAATGGCCTTTCGTCTGGCAAGACTTATTATTTTAAAATTCGCACAGGTAATGGTTGCGCCCCAGGTCCATTTTCCAACATAATTTCAGTCATACCAGGTGGCAATATCATCCAAAATCCAGTAATACCCGTCGGATTCCAACCTGGTGTGTTAGGTACCCAAACAACTTCTCCAGAAGTTCTCGGTCAACAAGTAGCCACCAACCTTACCTGTCCTTGGAACAACAAATATTTAATTTATTTTTTTGTATTAATTTTAATTAATATTATATTTCGCTACAAAAAAGTTTTTTATTCGTCACTTGCCATCACTATTTTTGTGTTGATCTATTTTCTTTTGCGCTGCTATTTCCTATACTGAGTATAGTGATCAAATCAATTTCTCAATATTTTATTCCTCAATCAAGCAACAATCATCGTGCTTTGTTATTACAGCCTTCGTTTTTGGCCTTATTCATTGCGGTATATTTACTTAATCAGTCATTTATAAAATCGTTTACTATTGCACGACCAGGAGTATTGGGATATTCGTCAGAAATAACCGTAAGCAAGGTTTTGGCTCAAACCAACGATGAACGGGCAAAACTAGGTCTAAATCCTTTGATATTTAACTCTTTATTATCAAAATCAGCCGAAAATAAGGCTGCGGATATGTTTGCCAATAACTATTGGGCTCACACCTCGCCTTCTGGCAAAACTCCTTGGGATTTTTTTATTGGTGCAAAATATGAATATTCTGTTGCCGGTGAAAATTTGGCCAAAGATTTTTACGATACCGAAGGGTTGGTGAAAGCATGGATGAATTCGCCAACACACAAAGCAAATATTATAAATCCCAAATATCAAGAAATAGGTCTTGGAGTAGTTAATGGTGTTTTGGGCGGAGTCAAAACTACTTTAGTTGTCCAGCATTTTGGTTCACCACGCAATGGTGTAGTCTTATCTGCTACTCCACCTACCGATATCTCAACAACTGAATCAGTTTCACCGGCTGTCAGTCCATTATTGGTAAACAAAGTTTTTGCCATGTTTTTGTTTGTGTTCATTATTAGTTTGTTAATTATCGATTCTTACATCACACTCAAAAACAATACCCATCGTCTTACCGGATCTAGTGCCGGTCATATAGGCTTCCTCGCTATTATTTTGATGTTATTAATTTTTGCCCAACAGGGCGCTATATTTTAAATACATGCATCATTTGTATCGTGAAATATCCAAACACCCTCAAAATTATGTAGTTGGTTTAATTTTAGCCGCATCTGTTTCGTTTTTATTGATTTATTATCGTTTTGATTCTCACGCTTTACGACAAATTGTTTATTTGGCTTCAGGACTTTATTTAGGTTGGTCTCTCTGGCACCACTATCGCCGTGGTGATATTACTACATCTATTATGATGGAATATCTTCTCCTGGCTTTACTTGCTTTGATTGTAGTGTCAACCACGCTTTAATTTTTTTCGGATCACCGCTTAACAATACTTCTGGTACTTTTTTACCTTCATAAACTTCAGGTCTAGTATATTGTGGATATTCTATATACCCTTCGCTACTATGACTTTCTTCTTTGGATGACGCATCTTTTCCCAATACTCCTGGTAACAATCTCGCCACGCTATCAACCATTACCATGGCTGGTATCTCCCCGCCAGTTAGTACATAATCACCAATCGATATTTCTTCATCCACCAATTCCGAAATACGCTCGTCAAAACCCTCATAATGTCCACAAATAATAATCAAATTCTCATATTTACCCAGTCTCTCCGCATCTCTTTGTGTAAACTTTTTTCCCCGTGCTGATGTCAAAATAATTCGAACAGACTCGTCATTGCGAGGAGTCTTCGACGAAGCAATCTCGTTGAGAGCTTTCGAGATTACGTCCACACGTATCAACATTCCCACCCCTCCTCCATATGGCTTATCATCCACTGCTCCATAATTATTCCACGCCCACTGCCTCATATCATGAGTTTTAATTTCAATTAATTTTTTGTCCATCGCTCTTTTCATCATTGATTCCCCAAACACTCCTTCAAACATTTTTGGAAACAATGTCACGATATCAAATTTCATGTTTTTTTAAAATAATATTTTTTGTTTAAAATTCTTAGATCTTGCCAGCACTACTTCATATGAAGTTGGTAAACTATGGTCAGGAACACATAATGTTGATTCACGAAATTTACCAGCAGGAGTTTTACAAACCAATTGACCTTCTTCAAACACTAATTTTCTATCACCATTACTATTTACAGGGCATCTCATACAAGGTAAAGTACTTTCCAATAGATCGATCGTTGGTTTTATGTAAGATTTAGCGACTCGCAATTCAAATATCCTTGTGTTCACTTTACCCTGTACGTCATTAAGAAAAAGTAAATCAATCTTTGCCATATTCACGATTATACAATATTTACCTCACAAACATGATTTTGTTCTGACCTTTGAAATTTACTGTCTCAACTTCTACCGCAAACCCCTTATCTTGAGCATATTTAACCAGTGAATCAAACCATTTAATTCCCGGTACTATTTCAATTGGTTCATCAATCACACAACAGGGGAGTAATACAAACTTTTTGCCATACTTATGGCAACTATCAATTATTTTAATATTACAACCATGAGCATGTAGCCCAATCAGTAAATCGTAGTTTCGTGTCATTTCCTCCTCAAATCTTTTTACTTTTCGCGGAATCTTGCTTGCCTCTTCTTTCGATACCAAAATTCTTTTATCTATTTCAATATCTTTATATTTGGTCAACAAATCGGGAAAAACCGGGTCAATTACCTCACAATTCCAACCTTGTTTGTTTAATAATAATGCCAATAAACCTTTGCTCCCACCCACATCAGCTGCCTTACAGGCAGAGTATTTTTCCACTAGCCATTTTGATAACAATTGAAATCTAAATTTGTGATCCAACCTTCTCACTCTTCGCACAATTTTCATCCTTATATTTTACTATAGCTGCGCGTTATACTAATCACATGAACTTTAACAAACAAACTGCAGTCGTGGTTATTGCTGCCTACAACGAAGCTGGATCTGTTCGACAAATGATGGATTCTTTATTTAACCATGTCTTGCCCACCATCAAAAACTGGAATTGCAAAGTATTGGTCGTCGATGACACCTCACCCGATAAAACCTATGAAATAGTAGCCGAGCTTCAAAAAATTTATCCCGAATTATATTTGGTCAACAATCCCGTCAAGCTAGGTATGGGCAACGCTATCGCCAAAGGTTTTCACTATGCTATCGACAAACTACATGCTGACGTTGTTATGGAATTTGACTGTGATTTTCAACATCCTCCCGAGGATTTGCCAAAACTATTAATAGAAATCGATAATGGTTATGATTTTGTTATTGGTTCCCGTAAAATCAAGGGAGGTTCTGTTCCTGCTTCTTGGGGTTTAAAACGAAAATTTTTCACCTATGTTGGTGGCTTTACTTCTCGATTTATATTATTTTTTCCATTTAAACCATTTTTTCAAGTTACCGACCCAACTACAGGTCTTCGAGCATCTCGCGTCAAAGGTTTTGTTGACCAAATCGATCTCGATCACATGTACACCCTAAAATTTGGTTACAAAATAGAACTTTTGTTCCGCATGATTCAACTAAAAGCCAAGTTTAAAGAAATACCACTACAATTTGGACTACGTGAGACAGGAGAATCAAAAATAGCCAAAGATACTGCCAAAGATATTTTATTTACTTCAATAAAATGTCGTTGGTACGACGAATTTACCCAAAAATTCCTCAAATTTGGCACAGTTGGATTTGTTGGATATCTTTTTAACGCATTTGGACTAATTCTTTTTGCCAAGGTCACTTCAATTGAATGGTTAATTTGGCTATTGGCCACTGAAGTTGCCATTATCAGCAATTTTACTCTCAATAATATCTGGACCTTTAGCTCTCAAAAAATTAATGGGGTGTTAGAACTTTCCAAAAAGTTTTTTCAATTCAATCTTTCATCCGTTGGTGCCATAATTATCCAGTCTGTTGTCGGATCAATTGGTGTTACTGCCTTTGGGTTATCTCGACAAATATTATTACCAATTATCATCGTATTCCTTGTTTTGCCTTATAACTGGTTGATGTACAACAAGTTTATCTGGAAGAAAAAATAAAGTGTAAAATAACTTAATATGAAAACCAAAACAAACACCTCAACCCCAGACTTCAAAACTATGTTGTCGCAGTTAGAAACTACACTCGATCTTTATCTCGTCAAAAAAGCACCAGCTATACCTGAAACTGCCAAAGAGGCACTCGTCAAATATGGACCATACATTACAGCAGTTTTAATGTTTATGTCCCTACCGATAATTTTAGGATTTCTCGGACTAGGTGCTATTTTGTCACCATTTGCATATATGGGAGGTTTTCGCTACGGAATGGGCTTTTCTTTTGGTACTTTATTTACTTTAGCTACTTTAGTTTTACAAGGTTTGGCTCTACCTGCATTGTTTAAACGACAAATTTCTGGATGGAATTTTATGTTTTATGTTGCTCTACTCCAAGCAGTAGAAAACTTAATCAGATTTGATCTTGGTAGTTTGGTTGTTGGTTCAGCTATTTCACTCTACATTCTTTTCCAAATCAAATCTTATTACAAATAAGGTTTTTTGCCGATTTACTCGCATCTAAAAACGATTCTTTGTATTTAATGTCTGGTGGGTATGTCGCGATTTTGGCATATCCATTATTTATTAAAGACAAATTAATCATTTGTCCATCTACCCAAACATAGCGTAACAATCGGTCATATTTATCCTTGTCGCTTACATCTTTTTCTAGTTCCACTGTTTTATTTAAAACCAGTCTTTCATTTTCTGTTTTAGCCATATTAGCAAAACACAAAATTTCCTTTCGTTTATCAGTCATTTCAGGTGAATTAATTCCAATATATCGAACTTTCCTTTTGTCACTCAATTCAATTGTATCTCCGTCAAGTACTCTTGTTACCAACACTTGTTCTCTATCATTGTTAACAACAACTACTTCTTCAATTTTTACTTTATCAAAATTTAAATTTTCTTTGATCTTCTTCTCCAAAAATATACCCAAAGCAAAAACTAATATTATAAAAATTATAATTTTAGTCCCTCTTGTCAAAGAGGGATTTAGGGAGATTGAAATCATCTGAGACCCGGGTGGGAGTCGGACCCACCTGAACAGTTTTGCAGACTGCTGTATAACCGCTTTACTACCGGGTCAAATTGTTAACGTGACAAGTCTATTTTATCAAATTACCACCCCGTTTAAACACAGTTCGTTCCGGTACAAGTATTCGATAATAAATTGCTCCGGGATACACCTTAAAAGCTTGTTTTTTGTCTTTTCCAAACACAAATCGACTTCCCAGTATTTTTTCACATTTTGGACAAACTAATTTTGACTCTTTTTTTACTCCAAAGTTGTCCAAAATTTTATCAAAAAATAGTTTTTCAATCGCTCCATTTCCTTCTTTTTGATAATTAAAAATAACTTCGCTACAATTAACACATTTTACGAACACTCTTTTGCTAAAACTCCCTCGTCCCTTAGTATATTTGTCACTTGTAAACTTAATTTTTTCCACAAGGAATGATATCATACGCCATGAATGAACTATCGCAACTAAAAATAATCGAGTTCTTTAATAATTACACATTATCAAAATATTCTGCCAAAGAAATAATTTACAGTCCTGAAGAGAAAATTGACCATGTCGCCTTTGTCAAAACAGGTTATGTTCGTATTTACAATCATGATTTGTCAGGCAAAGAAATTACTTACTCTGGGTTTAAGCCTGTGTTTTATATGAGTTACTTATTCGCTTACAAAAATATTCCCAATCAGTATTATTTTCAAGCTTTAACAGAATTAGAAGTGTGGAAAGCACCATTAGTCGATTTTAAAAAATTTTTATCAAACAATTCAAACGTCGCCACTGATATGGTGGAAATAATTCTTGATTCCTTTCACGAGGTATTACTTTCATGGGAGAACTCGTTAAGCGGCGATGCATATTTTCGCATAGGTAAATTATTATTAACTCTAAGTAAAGATTATGGCAAGAAAGAAAACAATGGGTCTACCATTGACTTCCATACTACTCACCAGCTTATAGCCAGTATGTTAGGTATAACACGAGAAACAGCCAGCATTCAGATTAAAAAATTAGAAAATAACGGTCTGATAACTCAGAAAACAAATACGATCATTATCAATGATATGGATAAGATGACTAAGACATTCCTGTGATTTATCAAAACTGTTACCCCGCAAGGACTCGAACCTCAATTAGCTGGTTCAGAGCCAGCTGTCCTACCATTAGACGACGGGGTAATACGCCATTATTATACCGTAGTAATTTGAATCGCGTTTGTCAGTCCACTTTTTTGCCAATGAGAACCGTGGATTATCAACACACTGTCATCTTTGTTCAATAGGTTTTTCTCAATTAACTTGCCAAAAAAATCACCAGCAGTTGTAAACTGACCGGTAGGAAATTTGACCACGATTGGTTTTACTCCAAATGACAATGATAATTCTTCAGCTGTTTTTTGACTCGATGTTAAACCAAATATAGGAATACCTAATCGGTAGCGCGAAATAGTTCTTGCTGTTAGTCCTGTTTCAGTCAAAACGATTATTGCCTTAATCTTTGGTTCAATCTTTGATTTAACAATTGATACAGCAGCCGCACAAATTGCATATGTCCCAGTATCTTTTACAAATTTTAAATCAATGGTGTCGGGTCGATTCTTTTCATTCCAACGTGCAATTTTTGCCATAGTTTCCACTGTCTTAACGGGATACTTTCCCCCAGCTGTTTCTCCCGAAAGCATAATTGCGTCAGTTCCATCAAAAATTGCATGAGCCACATCGGTTGCTTCTGCACGTGTAGGACGAGGATTGTTTATCATCGACTCAAGCATTTGAGTTGCCGTAATTACTGGCTTATTTGCCAATCGACATCGAGTGATAATTTCACGTTGCCAATGAGCCAATTGTTCAATTGGTACTTCGATTCCCAAATCACCCCTTGCAACCATCACCACATCAGCCTCTTCAATAATTTCATCGATATTATCCAATGCTTGTCTGCTTTCAATTTTTGCCACAATTTGGGCATTCATTTTACGTTTTAACAACTCAGCTCTGAGTATCTTAATATCTCTAGCAGAACGAACAAACGACAATCCTACAAAATCAACCTTATTAACCGAATTGACGTCTAATTGTTTTAAATCATTAGATATTAAGGAAGGAAAATCAATATTTTTGCCGGGTAAATTTACTCCCTTACGATGTTTAATTACACAGTCGTTTTTGGCAACAACCACAATACTATCCTTTGTTACTGCCACTACCTCAGTTTCCACATAACCATCATCGATAAACAATTCGTCACCTACAGTCAACAAATTTTTGAAAATTGCCACATGGGGAATTATTACCTTAGTATCCATTAAATTAAAGTTTTGTCTAATAATCAATTCTTCCCCGGTTTTTAGGTCTACATTTTCTTTGTCTTTAGTTTCAAGTCTGATTTCAGGACCTTGCAAATCAAGTAAAATACCTATGGTTTCACCCATTTTGTTTGCCACCTTTTGTACCAGTTTTATTCGTTCATCGTGCCATTCAGGAGTCGAATGTTTGGTATTAAACCGAAATACATTTACCCCTAGTTTAATTAAGCTTTCGATAGTTACGGCTGTATCAGACGCAGGTCCAATTGTCGCAACAATTTTGGTTAGTTTCATATTTTCCATATGGTATTCTATCAGTATGCAAACATTAGACCAAGTCATTAATACATTAAAATTAAATCCTGATCAATCAATTATATTAAAAAAGTATTTTGAGCAACTGACAGTTGAGCTGCTTGAAAGTCTCAAGCAAGATAATCTACAAAATTTTGAAGAAACAATTTCTTCAATAAAATCAAACTAATTTCTTCTCCATGACCAGGAAGTACTGTAATATTGTTTTTTAAGCTAAATATTTTCTTAATACTTTTATCTAAATTTGGCTTCGAAGAATATTGATGGTCAGTCTCACCAACCCCATTTGCAAAAATAGTATCACCAGTGAACAATAACCCCGAATCTTGGGCATAAAAACAAACACTACCTGGAGTATGACCAGGAGTTTTGATAATTTTTATAGTTTCATCTCCGACTTTCAAATTCTTTATATTATTATTTTCAATATTCATTAGTTTAATCTTTGGTGCTTTAATCTTTTTCTTCAAAAAATATTCAGCGGTTTCTTTTGCCCTGTTTACCAAAAAAGCATCTTCTTTTCCCATCGCGACAGGAATTTTAAAAATAAGTTGCAAGTCCAAAACTCCCAAAATATGATCAAAGTGTCCATGGGTCAACAATATAACCATTGGTTGTAGACCTAATTCTGCCACTATTTGGGCAATTTCCACTCCTTCATCACCAGGGTCAATAATCACCGCTGTTTTATCGTTACTCCATACCAAATAGCAATTCGTGCCTAACTCACCTACAATTAACCTACGATAATTTAGCATAGGATATTCTATAATACTCTTATGTCAAAAGAACCAAACAAACGTCTATTCGTCGGTGCCTTACCTTTTAAATTCACCGAAGGTGAGCTAGTAACTCTCTTTGCTCCATTTGGTAGGATAACTGCTTTACGTATCATGCACAATCAATGGGGTAAAAGTCGAGGTATGGGATTTGTCGAATATGATGAACTCCAACAAGCTATCAATGCCAAGCACGAACTGCATAATTATGCCGTCGAACCAGAAAGAACAATTATTGTCGATTTTGCTGAGCCTGATCCATATTTAACTCCCGAAGGTGCTGCTCGTCATATAGCTGCACAAGCTTTGAAAAAGAAAAAAAGACCATCGGCCTCGTTACCCGAAGTAGAAGGGGGTACGTACCAGCCATTTGAAGCTGCTCCAAAAAAGAAATTTGTAGCCCCAAAACCAACTTCAGTATCAGAAGAAAAACCAGTATTTCACGGAAAATCATATTTTGAGCATCAACGTCCTACTGTTTTTAAATCACGTGCCTTTCATGCCAAAGTTGGCGCCAAATTTTCCAGTCGAACTAAAACTAAGACTTCACGATGAAATATGTAGTCGGATTATCACCCATGGATGGTATTACGGATGCTGCATTTAGATTGACCCAAATCGAAATAGCCAAGCCCGATATTATGTTTACCGAGTTTGTGAGTGCTGAAGGTATCGCTCACAATGCTGTCAAATTATTTGATCAATTATTGTATTCATCAAAAGAACGCCCAATTATAGGTCAATTATTTGGCAAAGACCCTGACTCTTTTTACTTAGCTACCATTATTTTGTGTCACTTAGGATTTGATGGTATCGACATTAATATGGGATGCCCCGCCAAAAAAGTAACCCAACATGGTTCAGGCGCCGCTCTGATTGATAAACCAGAGGTTGCCACCAAAATAATTTTGGCCACCAAAAAGGGGATTGCCGATTATCAAAATAATCCAAAAATTTTATCAACATTAAACTTAAAGCAAAAAGTATTGGATGTAATTGACCGAAATTTAAGTTATTCTGGCTCCTCCCCTGTCAATGGGAGGTCGGGAGGGATTTCTTTTTCAATCAAAACTCGTATAGGTACTTCGGAATCAGTCGTTGACACTTGGATAAAACATTTGTGTTCATTTTCCCCTGATTTTATTACTCTCCATGGCCGGACACTTAAAATGGGTTATTCTGGGGTAGCAAATTGGCAAGAAATTGCCAAAGCTGCCATCATATGTCATGAATCAAATATAAAAATATTTGGTAACGGTGATCTATTAAATCGCCAAATGGCCAACGAATACTGTGCAAAATATGGAACCGATGGCGCCTTAATTGGTCGGGCAGCGATGGGGAATCCCTGGTTATTTGATGATAAAACAGTTAGTTTTAAAGATAAATACCAGGCCATGTTAACTCACGCACGTCACTTTGTAGAAATTTTTCCATCACGTCGATTCGATCCACTTCGTCATCATTTTTTGCTATACGTCTCTGGTCATCCCAATGCATCGGCGCTACGTCAGGAGATAGTCAAATTGACCTCGATTGACCAGCTTTGTGCTCTTGAAGATGCGATCTGTGGTTGATACATTTAACTCATGTCAAATTCAACAGATCTCTCAACCCTTACTAGTATTGAAAATTTAATTCATAGTCATAATACTCGACTTGAAAATTTGCAAAAGGAATTAAAAACACACAAGATGATGCTCGATGCATTATTGGAAAATGATAAAGAATTTCAAGAGGCGGCTTCAGGTGCCGCTGCTGCTACCAAATTAAAGACTCAAGCCAAGGCCAAAGTGTTGTCAGTCACTGATGCCAAAAATCAAGTTGAAAAAATCAAGGAACAACAAACCGAAGCAAAAGAACTAAAAATTGCCTTATCTGATTATTTATCTCAATACGTAATTCTTTCAGGCAGCAATCAAATTGAATCACCTGACGGTCAAGTTTTTGACATTATTAGTAATGCTCATTTGACCAAAAACAACAAAAACTAATATGACCACAATCCCGACAGTAGGAACAGTTATGCTGGACTTTTGGGCCAGCTGGTGTGGACCATGCATCATGCTTTCGCCTATATTAGACGAAATTGCAAACGAAAAAAAAATAACTTTAATCAAAATTGATGTCGAAGCTGAGCCAAAATTAGCGCAAGAATATAATGTTACATCCCTTCCTACGGTAATAATTTTTAAAGACGGCAAAATTGTTGCCAACCTCACGGGTTCCCGACCAAAAACTGAATATATCAAAATGTTGTAATATCTATCACTGGTATGTATAATATAGGATATGTCAGTAGTACAAATGCATGAATTCAGTAGTGGAATGTTTACCCAAACAGCCTTACAGCAAGAATATGAAAGAGCGATTGCTCAGTTGCCTGAGCTACAGAGTAAGGCAGTCGCAATAACTGATTTAATTGTCCAGAAACAAGCGAAACTAGGCCGCACAGTTGAGGTAAATCCTATTCATATAATTTTCCCTGCTGATATAACAGGTCGTCACCAATATCAACAACCATCTGGAGCTGCAAATTTACACGGTGAATATGCAAGAAAAATTCCACAATCAGCCTGTCGAAATATTCTCACAGTCAAAGATAATAGAGGTATCAGTCCCAAATTATATGACGTAACAATTGCATCTTTGCCTGTTGTTTGGCTTAAAGACGATGGTCACCACGAAGATCCTGATGTTACTAATGCTGGTTACACACACGAAACATTTTTGATAAATCCACCAATTCCCCGCAGATTCTCATTTCGACCAACAGGTGCTGCTGCCCAATATCCAGATTTTCCTACATTTAATAGACGGGATGCTCAAAAAATTGCCGACATAGTCTGTCGTCAAATCGAATCAGGAGGATCTAGTTTTAAATACGGACCTTCGAATAATTCGAATGAATATGTATTAGGTAGTGGACTCGAGATGTGGCATAACAATGCTTCTGTCGTACGTCGTTCCTGATAAACTATTCAATGGACATATCACAAATCAAACAGTATTTAAAATCTCTCAACCTTCCCGATTTTCGCATGAGGCAAATAGTCAAAAACTATTTTTCTGGACGCTATACTAGTTTTGCTCAAATGTCCGATCTTCCTTTGGATTTGCGTACCGACCTTGATTTAAAGTACCCCTTACTTTCTGTTGTTGAATCAAATCTTTTAGTCTCGGACGATTCTCAAAAGGTTGCCCTCAAACTACATGACGGACTGCATATCGAATCAGTTTTGATGGACTACGGTGAGTGGCTCACCGCCTGTATATCGACTCAGGTCGGCTGTCCCTTAGCGTGCACCTTTTGTGCCACAGGCAAAATGGGTTTAAAGCGTAATCTTGCAGTTGATGAAATTGTTGATCAAATAATATATTGGAATACAAAATTGTATCCAAAATATGTCGGTCGGCTTGTGTTTATGGGTATGGGTGAACCTTTTTTAAATTGGGATAATTTATTGTTAGCATTAAAAATCATTAATGACAAAGACGGACTAAATATTGGATCACGCAAAATTTCTATATCCACCGCGGGTGTTGCTCCCAAAATTATTGAGTTTGCAAATTTAGACACCGAGATAAATTTGGCTTTGTCGCTTCACAGTGCCGACCAATCGGTACGTAATGAATTAATGCCTATATCAAGGCAATACTCACTAACCGATTTAAAATTAGCCCTCGACTATTACACTCACAAAACCAATCGTCAGGTTATGCTGGAATATATATTAATTGACCAACAAAATGATCGACCCCAAGACGTAAAACTTATTAAAGAGTTTATCGGTAACAATTTTTTGCTTCATGTCAATATTATTCCTCTAAATCCAGTCCAAGGAGGATTAATACCTTCAACTAATCAAGAAGTCTTTACTGACAGTCTTGATCGCGCAAGTATTCCTTTTACCGTTCGACGAAGTATTGGACGTAGTATCAATTCTGCCTGTGGCCAACTAATTACCCAAATCTAGGGTATAATCAATACTATGTTTATAGACGAATCACATATCACTATCAAAGCCGGAAACGGTGGTGATGGTATGGCTCATTTGTATCACGATGGTCATCGACCAAAGGGTGGTCCAGACGGTGGTAAAGGTGGAGCAGGGGGAAATGTCTATTTTAAAGGTGTAAATGACATTGGTCGTCTAACTCAGTTCAGATTTAAACGGGGTTTTGAGGCTGACAATGGTCAAAATGGTGGTCTAAATCAAAAATCAGGACATGATGGTCGTGATTTGACTCTTGAGCTTCCTGTTGGTTCTTTGATTCATTTTGATAATGGCTCACAAGAGGAAATCATGTACGAAGGTCAAATAATTATGGGTGCCAAGGGTGGTCGTGGTGGCTGGGGTAATTATCATTATCGCAGTGCTACTGACCAAACTCCAACTCGATTTGATCATGGCTTTCAAACCAAAGAAAAGAGTATTTTTATCGAACTAAAATTAATTGCCGATATTGGTTTGATAGGTCTACCAAATGCCGGTAAAAGCAGTTTATTAAACGAGCTATCACAAGCCCATGCAAAAGTTGCCAATTATGCATTTACCACCCTTGAACCAAATTTAGGTGTACTACGAAGTGGCAAAATTATGGCCGATATTCCGGGATTAATTGAAGGTGCTGGTGAAGGCAAAGGATTGGGTCACAAGTTTTTAAAACATGTTGAGCGTACTACGCTATTAGTTCATTGCTTGTCAGCCGAATCCCAAAATCCAGTTGCTGATTACAAAATTATTCGCAATGAAATTTCCAATTATTCATCGACCTTGGCTGACAAAAAAGAAATTTTAATATTAACAAAATCAGATTTGATATCACCAGAAGAGATCAAAAAAATTAGCAAAAAATTACCCATAAAACTCGCCGTTTCAATTGCAGATGATGACAGTCTAAAACAACTTTCTGATCTAATTTCAAACAATTAAACAACTGCTTTTTTTACTTTTTCCCAATCCTTTTTCAAATACTTGGCTAGTTTTTCAAAACCATCTTTTGTTGTATTGATATCCGATTTAAAATCAGTAATCACTTCATCCACTACTTCCATATATTTTTCGTTATCTATTTGTGACCCAGCTTTTTTTAATGCGATCAATCTTTTCTCCACTACACCGCGAATTTTTTCAAATTTATCTCTAAATTCAGTACTGTAAATTCCAAAAATATCACGAATTTTTTTGATCATCTCTTCACGGGTTTCACTGCCTGATTTTGGAGCCAACAAAATTCCTCCAATAGTCCCAGCCACTAAACCCAAAAAACCAATTAACAATGAATTACTTCCTTTACTTTCGTTTGACATATACTAAATTTTATCATTAATCTTCAACAATTTTTTGACTACGATAAATACTATAAAGGCAACAATAGCAAAATCTAATAAGGCCGAAATTATATTGCCAATTTTAAATTCAGAACCAGCTACAATAAAAACCAATTCTCGCCACGATCCAGTCGGAGTAAATATTCCCACAATCGGCATAATCAAATCTTGGGCTATTGCTGTCACCAAATCTTTAACTGCATTACCAATCACCACTCCAATTGCCAATTCAATCACTTTGTAATTCTTCAAAAAATCCAAAAACTCATGATGATTATTTTTAACTTTATCTAATATTTTTTGTTGCATAAACTAGTATTAATTTTTAGCCTCGCCCTGTCAAGGGGAGGTACTCGATTTCTTAATCGAGGGGAGGAGTTTACTCTCCTTCCATCCAGTGAGTGTCGACGGTGACGGTCAGGTCAAGAAATACTTTTCGCGCCGACATTAGCTCTAATTCTTTTCGTGCATTTTGCCCAATTTCACGAATCTTTCTTCCTCCAACACCAATAATCATTTTTTTGTACCGATCAGCCGAAGTGATAATTTCGGCCTTAATATAGATCAATTTTTTCTTGTCCACCACATCTTTAACCTTAACATTAATTGTATAAGGTATTTCCTCTCGCAAAAACAAATATGCCTTTTCTCGTATAATTTCCGAAATATATTCTCGTGCACTCATGGCCGTCAGAGGTCGCACTTCACTATTCATCGATTCAATTTCTTCCATTGTGCCTCGATTCTCTTTTTGGGGTAACAATTCAAAAATCAAATTCATCAGTTGTTTGACATTCTTTGACTTTAAACCCGAGACCATTACCGTTTTGTCAAATTCGTCTTCCAAATAATTGTAATCAGGAAAATGATTAGCTGGACCCACCGCTTGATCAATTTTGTTATATACCAAAATCTTTTTGGTATTAATTTTACGCAACAAACCCAAAACTTTATTTTCCTCTTCATTTTTAGGTCGAGAAATATCAACCACGGCTACCACCAAATCAGTTTTGGCCAATTCACGTGGAATTTCTTCGTTAACTCGTTTTGACATTAAATCAACAACTTTACCAATTAATCCCGGAGTATCAGTAAATAAAATTTTTCCTCGTTCATCGGCAAAAAGTACTGTCTGGGCTCGACGAGTTGTTTGTGGCAAAGGTGAAGTAATTGACACCTTTTGATTCATAATGGCATTAATCAAAGTTGATTTGCCAGTGTTGGGTCGACCAACTATAGCTACTTTTCCGTATTTCATTGGTATATTTTACCATTAAAAATTTACTTCTTGCCACTTAGCAAGGGTTTTGATAGACTGCTAAATATGGCTATTACTAAAACGAACCTACCCAAAATTTTACCTCTAATTCCACTTCGAAATGTTGTTTTATTTCCCTCCGTCGAGACTTCATTATTTTTTGGACGCAAAGAATCAAGCAAGTCGCTTTTATCCGCTTACGACAATTTTAATCGAATGGTGATTATCACCACTCAAAAAGAAGTAAACACCGAAAAACCCGAACTTAAGGACTTATATACAACTGGTGTTTTGGCCCATATCGAACACATTCTTCAAACCGATGGTTCGATGCACGCTATCGTTAAAGGTATCTCTCGAGTATCTATCAAGAATTTTGTTCAAACCGATCCTTTTATTTTGGCCGAATACCAAGATTTAGATTTAACTGTCGAACTAGCAACTGATATTCAACAACCTGCCGAAGCACTATTGTCCCAACTTAAAAAAGCATTTTCACTAGGCCGTCAATTTGACTTGCCCGCCATGATGCAACTATCAACTGGCGTTTCTTCCTCCGATCTTGCCGATCAGGTTTCATTTGCTGTCGATACTAAGATAGAAGACAAACAAAAATTACTTGAAACTTTGGCTGTTTCAATTCGTCTCAAAGCGGTTACCGAATTGTTGGTTCAAGAAATGAAAGTTGCCGATTTAGAACGTGACATTGAAGCCAAAACTCAAGAAAAATTTAATACTTCAATGAAGCGTAATGTCCTAGAGGAGCGAAAAAGTCAAATTGAGCAAGAATTAAAAAAACTAGGCAAAAACAGTGGTGGTGAATTTGATGAGCTCGAATCGAAGTTAAAAAAACTAAAAGTGTTACCAGAAATTAAAAAGAAATTATTAAAAGAATTTGGCCGACTCACTCAAATGGGTCCAATGAGTCCAGAATCCTCGTATATTAGAACATATCTCGAAGCAATCGTCGAAATGCCTTTTGGTGTTTATAGCCAAAACAAATTATCGATCACCAAGTCAAAAAATATTTTAGACAATGATCATTTTGGTCTCAAAGAAGTCAAGGAACGTATTTTGGAATATTTATCAGTCATGAAACTGAAAGAAAAGTCCAAAGATACAACTCAAACAGCCAATATTTTATGTCTAATCGGTCCTCCTGGTGTAGGTAAAACTTCAATTGGCAAATCAATAGCACACGCCATGGGTCGAAAATTTGTAAGGGCTTCACTTGGCGGAATTCGTGACGAAGCCGAAATTAGAGGACATCGACGTACTTATGTTGGTGCTATGGCCGGTCGTATTGCCAACGGTATTAAGGAAGCCGGAAGTATGAATCCTGTTTTTATGCTCGATGAGGTTGACAAAATCGGTGCCGACTATCGTGGCGATCCGTCAGCTGCATTACTTGAAGCCCTAGATCCTGAACAAAACAAAGACTTTACTGATCACTATTTGGATTTCCCTCTCGATTTATCCAAAGTATTTTTTATTTTAACCGGCAATGATTTAGGTTCAATTCCTTATGCACTTCGTGATCGACTAGAAATTATTAATTTTTCAGGTTATACCCAAGAGGAAAAATATCATATTGCCAACAATTATTTGGTCAAAAAAGAAATAGCTGCCAATGGACTCAGTAACAGTCAAATAACTCCATTTTCCGCTCCTACCTTACAATTTATTATCGACAAATATACCCGTGAAGCTGGCGTCCGTTTGTTACAACGAACAATTGCTACACTTTTACGCAAAGTCGCCAAAAAAATAGTTTCAACATCAACTAAAAAAGTTGATATTAACGACATGACTTTTATCAAAAAATCATTGGGTCCAGAAAAATTTTCTTCCCAACTTAAGGGTAAAAAAGATGAGGTAGGTGTTTCAACCGGATTGGCCTGGACTTCAGTCGGTGGTGTAATTTTATTTATCGAAGTCAACATAATGCCGGGCAAAGGATCATTGATTTTAACTGGTAAATTAGGTTCAGTCATGAAAGAATCGTGTCAAGCAGCTCTATCTTTTATTCGAAGCCAAGCTCAAAAATGGGGGATTAAGCAAGATTTTCACAAAATCGATATTCATATCCACATTCCCGAGGGGGCCACCCCCAAAGATGGTCCAAGTGCCGGAGGTGCTATTACAACTGCACTCGTCTCAGCTCTTACCAACCATCCTATGCCTCGTGATATCGCCATGACGGGTGAAATAACACTCAGAGGTAATATTTTAGAGATAGGAGGATTAAAAGAAAAAACTATTGCGGCACACAGAGCTGGTATCAAAACTATTTTCTTTCCCAAGGACAACGAAAAATCTTTAGTCGATGTTCCCAAAGAAGTCAAAAAATCTATCAAATTTATTCCCGTCGCCCACTACGACGAAATATACAAAAAGATTTTTAAAAAATAACTACATTTTTTCCAAAGTCTCAATTCCTAAGATTTTTAGTCCATCCTTGATTATTTTGGCGGTGACTTGGGTCAAAAATACACGTCTTGCTTCTTCTGATTCGCCCACAATTCTACATTTTCCATAAAATTCATTATATTTTCTCGCCATATTTAATAAATATTCAGCCAGAACGGCAGGGGAATATCTTTCTCCCGACTCAACAATCTTTTCGGAAAAAATATAAAAATATCGCAACAAAGCTAATTCATTTTCATCAAACTTTTCGTTAATATTTTTTGTCGTATTGTTAGACTTATTTATCACACTCATGCATCGGGCAAAAGTGTATTGGAGGTAAGGTGCCGAGTTTCCCTCCATACTCATTACTCTATCCCAGTCAAAGACTACATCTTTTTTGGGATCTGAGGCCAAATCATTAAATTTGACTGCCCCGATTGCCACCTTCATAATTGATTCGTCATCATTTTCCGTAGCCATTGATTTTGCCATTTCTACAGCTTTATCTATTACATCCGATAAGTGTATTGTGTCGCCCTTTCGTGTCGAAAATTTACCTTCTTTCCATCGTATTAGCCCGTGTCCAATATGGACAAAATTAGCCTCCCAACCCACCAATTTTGCTGCTGCAAAAACTTGTTTAAAGTGTAAATTTTGTTCAGAACCAACTTCATAAATCATTAAGTCAGGATTCCATTTTTCTTTTCTAAATTTAATTGTCGCCAAATCACGAGTAAAATAAGTAGTTGCCCCATCTGATTTTAAAATCATAGCCGGAGCTAAATTCGGAAGCTCAACAATCTCTGCGCCTTCACTAATTTTACTCATTTTTTTATCTCTAAAAATTTGAATAACATCTGGCAACATCTTCAAATAAAATTCCTCACCATAGGCATTATCTATTTTGACATTTAATAGATCGTACACTCTATTAAATTCTTTTATTGATATTTCAATACATTTTTGCCATATTTTTCTTGCCTCATCATCACCAAGCTCAAGTTTTGCAAACCAATCACGGCCTTCATCTATAAGTGTTTTATCCGTTTCTGCCTCAACATGAAACTTAACATATAATTTCTCTAGTCCTTCGATTGTATCAGCCATGCCCCAATGTTTGATGGCAGTGATCATTTTTCCAAATTGTGTTCCCCAGTCACCCAAATGATTATCCCCAATACATTTCCATCCTAAAACTTCATGGATATTATATAGCGCTTGTCCAATATTAGTTGATCTAAGGTGTCCAATACCAAATGGTTTGGCAATATTTGGTGCCGAGTAATCAATCACCACCGTTTTATTTTTACCAATATTTTCCAATTCAATTTTAAATTTATCATTCAAAATATTCTCTGCCTCATGTACCAAAACATTTTCTTTAATCCATACATTACTAAATCCTGCAATTTTATCGACTTTTTCAACAATATCCAAATTCGAAAAATCAATGTCTCCTCGCACTGCATAATCACCAAACTTTTCTACAGACGGATGTTCTACTGTCAACTTTGCCACCTCGAATATTTTTTTTGCCAAACCAAAATACACTTTTTCTTTAATCAATTTTTCTTTTGTTATTTCAATAATATCTTTGATATTTTTTGATTTAAAATAAATTTCACCCTCAGGGTTATTTATATCTAACCACAAAATATCTGCTTTACCTCCAAATAGCTTTGTTGCCGTATTAACAAAAATATCAGCCGTTTTCTTAATCAACTCGTCATTAATTCCCTTAAATCCATCCATTACAAAATACCCATTTTTTGATTCATTTGTAAGCTTAGTTCTGTCACATTGTCTCCAATTTAATGCTCGAGTTGACAAATCCAAGTCATCTCCCCACACCAATTCTCCGGCGACTGCTAACTTACTTTTTTTGCTTCCAATGGGGAACCATTTTTCTCCACCTTTTGCCACAAACAATTTAAAGTCACCATATACTTTATCCAAATCTTCACCTCCAAACGGTGTTGTATTGGCGATACTAAAAGAATTGTATAAATTAACAAGGGGATTAATGTTTGGAATATTTCCACCCTCGAGTACCCGTTTTGACAACGCTACATGAGCAGGTAAAAATAGATTAGGGTCAACTCCAAACTGTTTAAAACAATCAAAATATGATTTAACTTTTTTACTGGCCATCAACTGTTCGACAGTAAAATTTTCTCGCAACTTATTTTCAGTTTCCCTTAAAATTTTTTCTGCTTCAACGTTTGATTTATTATTATCAAATCCATAAATTAGTGGAATAGCTACCACTAAATTGGGAAATTTATCAAAAACTTTTTTATCAATACTAAATTTCATAGTTATATTCTAAACTAAAAATCCCGTCTTTGGGATCAAATAATTAATCCTAAGGACGGGACATTTGTCTCGTGGTACCACCTTTATTTATACTTTTTTGTGTTCGGCTAAGCCGTCCCTTCGGGATACAGTTCACTCTGTTGCCTTATTTGCGGGCAGTTAATGTGAATCGCGACTTCACAATATAATTATAACATGACTATTTTACCAAAGCATCAATAATTTCGGAACTTCTAAGTAGAATTGTCTTATCTGTCGTAAATGTTAATCCTTTGTTTGGTTGTGACTCAAAACCAAAATAAATTATTTTTAAACCTCTGGCACGTGCCTCTTTTATAGCTGGCTGTAAATCAGAATCAGAGCTACACAACACAATTGTTTGATAATTTTTATCAACCGCAGTTTTAACCAAATCAACTGCCATACGAACGTCCACTCCCTTTTCCTTAAATACCACCTTATCCTTCCCATTACGTTTAATAGTTTGAGGTCTGACGTGTCCAGCAATCAAAAATTCATATCCACTTTTTTCAAGCTTTGTTTTTAGTATTCTTTGTCGTTTTATTAATAATGTAGAAACTTTTTCAACTCCTGGGGTAATTTGTAGTTTTGCCGAATAATAAAACTTATCCACTATATTCAAATTCTTTAAAGCCCCAGCAAACATTTTTGTAAAATCAAGATTAATTATCGAGTATTTCTTTTTGTCAAATTTATTTTCAACAAGCACTTTCTCCACATAATGTCGCAAATTTTCTCCATCAATAAACAATGCTGCTTTATTATTATCCATACTTGTATTATGACACAAAAAAACTCCGGTGGGCTTTCGCATGACCGGAGCGTTGATTGACTATATGATACTACGAATAGTAATAATTTGTCAATTATACCCCTCAGCCTGAAGCTTAAATGACTTGGAATATAATCCATTTATTGCCAACAATTCTTCATGGCTACCTTGTTCGACAATGATGCCTTTGTCAATTACTATAATTCGTTTGGCGTTTCTGACTGTCGAAAATCGATGCGACACAATTAATAATGTTTTATTTTTTACCTGCTTGTACAAGTTGCTAAATATTTTATATTCAGATACTGCATCAATTGATGCAGTTGGCTCATCCAAAATCATAACTGATGAATCCCGATAAAAAACTCGAGCAATCGAAATTTTTTGTCCTTGTCCCCAACTTGGCTCTTCTCCTCCATAGCGTGGACTCAAAGGCGTATCAATTCCCTTTTTATATTTTCTCCAAAAATTGGCATCAGCCGAGTCCAACGCCTTCAACACATTTTTTTCAATTACTTTTTTGTTCGGGTCACCGATTGTGACGTTTTCGGCCAAAGTCAAATTACCATAAATATTAAATTCTTGGGTCAAATATGACAAATGTTTATACCAATCTTGCATATCAATATCTCGAGTATCAATTCCATTTATCAATATTTGCCCTGTAGTTGGATAATAAAAGCAACACGTCAATTTTATTAAAGTACTTTTACCTGCCCCATTTTCTCCCACCAAGGCAATCTCTTCATTTGATGATATTGTCAAATTCAAATGTTCAAAAACGTATCTATCAGAATCGGGGTATTTAAATGAGACATCTCTAAATTCAACTTCTGGAGGTTTTGTTGTAGTAATCTTTTTTGTACCACCAACCATAATATTATTTAGCTCCAAAACTTCTTTAAAATTATCAATATGATAACTGTTTTCTGTAATAGCTACGGTTGTGTACACAAAACTTTGAAAAACATTTCCCACTCTTCGCATGGTATCAAAGTAAAATGTAAATGACCCTATTGTCAAAATTCCTAGTACTACGTCATTGATAATAATTCCCAATCCAATCCCTCCCACGATAGTAGACAAAACCGTCAAAATAATTTCGCTAGGAGTTTTTGCTACCCTAATTGACACTCTTTGATTGGCAAAAAAATCAAATAAATTATTAAATTTGGATACCAAATAGTCAACTGCGTTATTTATCCTAAGTTCCGCTACAAAGTTTTTTTGTCTCAATGTCCAATTCAAATCCCACATTTCTTTATTTTTATCACTATTAGCTTCGTGTACCTGCCAATCTTTTTTTACCCAAAATCGCTCGACCAAATATTCAGGTATTTGTGAAATCATAATTAATAGCCACACCATGGGGTATTTTGGCAATATAATGACGGTAATTGCTACCAAGCTCATTAAATTAAAAAACAAATTAGATAAATCAGAAACAGTTTGTCGTATTCTCCAACCAAATTCTTCATCTACCTTTGATATCAAGGCTGATGTATCTTTTGATTCAAGGTGTTGATAATCCAAATTAGCTACCTTGGCAATAAATAGCTTACGTAAATACGCCTGCAATTTAATGTCCAAGACTCTATTTAACTGTCCTTGAAAAAAGAAAAATAATGAAGATACAAAACCTACGATTAAAAAATATGTAAATGGCTGTATCCAATATTGCTTATTCGAATTAGTCAACGAATCAATCAGTTGGCTAAAAATTTTACTTGTCAAAAACGGCGAAATAGAAGTGACTGTTTGTGTTACAAACACAGCGATAAATAAACCGGGGCTAAATTTAAACAATAGCTTGGTAACCCAAAAAGTACTCTTCAATACATTTTGTATTTTTCCTTTATTTACTGGCATATACCTTAATATTATATATTAATGCTATCATTTTATATGAAACCAATTTCCGAATTATTGCAAACCGATATTTCCCAAATAAAATTAATTGCTTTTGATAGTGACGGTGTTTTGGTCAAAAAGGGGACCGAGATTATCCAAAATAAAGGTTATTTTTCTCAAAAAACAAATTTAGTAGATCCAAAAATTATATCAAAACTAAACGAGCTCAAAAAACATTTCCACATTGTTATTAATAGCGGTCGCAGTAGTTTATATCTCACTCAAATTTACCAAGATGTTTTGTGGGACAATGTTACCTTGATTTCTGAAGTAGGTGTCTTTCTGACTGGAGAAGGTTATTTGGTTCAAACAAATTATTTGGACAAATATGAGTTGACTGCGATCCATACAATTCGAGAAAAATTAGGTAAGTTAATTGGTGATCCCCGTGTCGCTGGATTTGAGCCAAAGCAATTTTTAACAACTCTTCACTGTCACCAAGATATCCCTGAAGTTCAGCAACTTGTTGCCGAGTCGGATCCCGAAAATAAATTTTATTGTTGGTGGAACCAAGAAGCCTATGATATTAATAGCAAAAAATTTACCAAAACTCAGGCATTAAACAAATTACTTTTACTAAAACATCTTTCTTTGGAAAACGTTATTACAGTTGGCAATGGTATCAATGATGCCGATTTAACAACCAAAAAATCAATCAACATTAGCACCGATCCAACTAATTTACAAACAGACGACTTTTTTGCACAAGGTGAACATGATGGTGGATTATTGGTAATAAATCATTTATTATCACTTCTATGACAAAATTAATAATCGAAGATACAAAAATTGGAACAGGTCGTGAAGTAAAATCAGGTGATACCATTTCTATTCATTACTTGGGTACATTACAAAACGGTGCAAAATTTGACAGCTCATACGATCGAAAAGAACCATTTGAAACCAAAATTGGCGTCGGGATGGTTATCAAAGGTTGGGACGAAGGTGTTTTGGGTATGAAGATAGGTGGCAAGCGAAAGTTAACCATACCATCTGATTTGGCCTACGGTGAACAAGGTGCTGGCGGAGTAATTCCTCCCAACGCTACCTTAATTTTTGAAGTTGAGCTAATCAATATCAAATAGTCTCTTTGCCTATCAGCTTCCAGTGGTAAAGGTATAGAGGTAAACCAATTACAATCATTGACACTGAATTAATCAAATCACGTTGACGTTGACGTGATGATTCACGATTTTGTCTGGCTTCAGTAACGGCTGGATCTTCTAACGCAATATCATCTTTTGTTGGATATATAGGATAAACTTCATACTTATCTACATCCTTAAACACAAATGTTTTGAGTCCCAAATTTACCATTTGAATACTACCAACGACAACAATTAACAAACCAACAAACGAAAACAAGTACAAATACAATAATCGCAAATTAAATTTCATTAATAAATTCTAACATAGGTTATAATAGATTATATTTATAAATTTAAAATTAAAAATTGATTAAAAATTATAAATTAAAAATTAAAAATTTGTTTTAACATATGGCCTTCTCAATAAATCTTGCAATTATCACCGGTAATGTCACTCGTGACCCCGAGCTTCGCTATACTCCATCAGGTTCGGCCGTGTGCACCTTTGGTGTTGCCACTAACCACTCAGTTAAAAAAGGAGATGTGTGGGAAGATAAACCAACTTTTCACAACATTGTTGTTTGGGGTAAAATCGCCGAATACCTAACCAACACCTTAAAAAAAGGCATGAAGGTTTCCATTACTGGTCGTATCGAAAACCGTTCTTATGACGCCAAAGATGGTACTAAAAAGAATATCAGTGAAATAGTCGCCGACACTGTCATTCCTTTTTCTGACCACAAATCAGCACAAAACGAAAATCAATCTGATCATTCCGATTCAAAACCACAAGAAAATTCTGAAGTAGTCGAAGACATTGTCATACCTGACGAAATGCCTTTTTAAATTTTATACTGTACCATTTTATTCAAAAATGAGTTTGGGTGTTTGTCATGAAACACTGTTGACATATCTGTCCTACATTGAAATATATCGCCCCCGGAATGTATCAATCGATATTTTGTAATATTATATTTAACTCCATCAACAACGATAATACATCGATTATCTCCTGTAGGACTGGGCACAGTTAATACCAAACAAACTTATTAAAAATGCACTTTTAATTAGCTTCATGATTTAAAGTTGAAATCTTCAAAAATAATATTATTTGATTTAACCCCACTTTCCTTAAGTTGAGCTGAAATTGTATGCATCATCTCAGTTGGTCCACAAATAAAAAACAATTTATTGTTAATACTCCCTACTTTGTCAACAATAGTTTTACCGGTCAATCGTGGCATATTTTCACCATAATTAGGAAAATATTTGAAATTGTTTAACGATTTTTCTAGTCCAGAAAAATATTTATTGTAAATTGCCGTTGATTCACTTTGTGCACTGTAAAACAGTGAAATATTTCTAGTTAAGGCACGAGTCTCTTCATGTTTTAACAAGCTAACAAAGGGTGTTATTCCGACTCCACCAGCAATACAAGCCACATCTTTATTTTCAAAAAAATTATAGTAAAACCTGCCATAAGAACCCCACACTTTAGCCATAGTTCCAACCTTTAAGTCCTTTAATTTTAAAGTATAATCCCCCAAAATTTTGATAGTAAATCGTATAAATTTTTCATCAGGTGACGACGAAAAAGAAAAAGGATGAGACTCGGTTAATCCGTCTTGTTTAAAACTCACAAAGGCAAATTGTCCTGATTTGTATTTTAATAATTCGTTCACATGAGACATGTAAACTTCAATAAAATCTCCAGTTTTAACAACTTTTTCAACAACATATTCATATTTTGGACCAAACCACTTGTACAAAAAGACTTTATAAATATAAAAATAAAACCCTATTCCCAAGTTCAAAAACATCCATATTCTCAAAGGCAAATATCTCGATACATCACTACTAATAAAAAAAATGTGCAAGCAAGCAAAAAGTAAAACAATCCCAAAAGTATCGTGAGTTTTGATCCACAAATCGTAAGGTAATTTGATTACCAGTGTTAATAGTAGTAACAATATCATTCCATAAATAGCGATAACTCCTACGTTGTATTCAAAAATACTCGATAAAAATAGGTATTTACTCGCCAATCCATAATTGGGCAAAGCCTCAACGGCCAACAAAATGGGATGATTAATTAACAGAACAAAAGAAATTCCACCAACAATGTGGTGCAGTTTGATAACTCTATCCAGCCCTCCAAACATTTTTTCCAAAAATCTTGACCTACTAGCCAATACAAATGTGTAGCAAAATAAAATAGTTCCAAATAAAGAAAATAGTTGACTTACAAATAATAGTGGGCTAGCTAGCGAATCAGCAATACTTGACTTTGACATCAAAAACAAATTCAAAGTAATTAAAAAGGGGATCAAGTTAATCATCATCGTCCTCCTCCATATCACCCCCGTTATTTTGAGGAATTGCCGTTGGTAAAACAGAATTTAATCCAGTACTAGTAATCAAATATTTTTGAATTAATGACAATTTTGATCCATGCTTTCCCTGATATATACCAGTCATATCAGTCCCACATTGAAAAATATCTCCTCCACTATGGCTCGAACGAAGTGACGTTACATTATATTGTTGACCCGAAACTACAATCAGACATTGGTTTTTTGAGGGTATTATATTTTCCGTTGGCAATAATTTTACTGTTGGAAACAATTTTACTGTTGGAAACAATTTTACTGTTGGAACTGTTGTCGGTTCAATTTCAGGAGAAATTTTGACTGTCGTGATTGTTGGCAAAACAGAAGTATTTTCTTTGATTTCACTAGAAACTTTTAAAACAGACATAGCTGTTGTTGCCAGGGTAAATAATATCAACAGTCCAAATAATAGTTTAGAAATCATTTATTATTTTATCAGATGACCAACAACCGTGTATTTAACTTTTATTATTCCTCCACCTGCAATATTTAGTTCCGTTGTCGAATCTTTGCCTGCCAAATCATGGTATGGTCCTCCAATTTTGTAAAATTCTCGACCAGCTGTTACATCGTAGACATCACCATTATATACCATATATATCGGCATATTATCATTTGTTCCATCATATTTAATTAACTCATTCACAGTGAATGTTTTCAATTCATTTTGAGGAACAGATTTAGGTTTAAAAAAAAACAGAAAAAATATGTTGACCAACAAAATGACTACCAATCCAGTTGTAACAAGTTTGTACATGTATATATTATATAACCTGTCTCAATGGCGATGTCACTAAATTGGCTGGTCCGGCCGTTTATCCCCAGTATAGAGAATGGAAAATTTAAAACCACTGTTAGTACCTCATTGGCGAGATTTTGAAACCAATCGAGCTGAAGTAAAAATTGCTATATCCGATTTACTTTATGCCTGTTTACCAGAGGAAAAATATACAGAGAAAGATTGTGAACTAAAAGGATATGAAGTCTATAACTTTGTTTACGAGAGATATCAAAATAATCAGAGTTTTATGTACACTTAAGACATCGCTATACATATTTCTTTACACCCTCATGTCAAAATGCTTGACATAATTTTAATGTCAATGTAAACTTAATTATTAATAATAATTAAAATGAACATATGAATTTTTTAGGGAACATTAGGACAAAAAATAGCTGGACTCAGGGAGAGATGGCCAGCTTTATCGGTGTTTCACGCCCCACATATATTTCCCTCGAAAAGGGAGATGTTTCGATAACCATTGAGCAACTTAATAAACTGGCCGATAAAATTGGCTGTGATCCACAGGATGTGTTAGCTCAAGATATTGTTAATGAAGAAAAATATCGTGAAGTGTTGATCGAAACCATTCGACATGGTGCGGCCACCGACGGCAAAATTACCAAAACAAAGTTGGCAAAATTAATTTATCTTAACGACTTTAGTTGGTATTACCAACACCTAGAATCCATGACAGGTGCCAAATATCGTCGATTGGCTCAAGGCCCTGTCCCCAATATCTATTTTGCTAAGGTCGAAGAGCTTATTACCGAAGGAGTCCTCAATTTAGAAATAAAAAATGGTAGTCAAATGATAAGTTTATCTCGCGCTGGTCTTATGCAAAAATCCAATCTTTTGACCACAGAGGAAAAAAGTTTAATTAAAAAAGTATCATTAAAGTGGCTTGGTAAAAGAACTGAGGAAATTGTCAAATTTACTCATGAACAATTACCTTACAAAATTTGTAGTCCGGGCGAGGTTATTCCTTATGAATTAATTACTCAACAAGAGCCGGAATATGTCTACTAGTGAATACTCAGTATTTGTAGAAGATTTTGCACAAAGACACTATATTCATAGTTTTGCCAAAAAATACAAAGGCAAACAGTGGGACATAACTTTAAAAGCTATTAAGGAAATGTTGTCTCGTTACGATAATTTTGTGAACGCCAATATTAGCACTAGCTCCAAAATTGATTATATCTGCCACTGTAATGGTTATAGTATTGTTAAAGTTGATTTTAAAATTGCTGGCAGTAATGTCTCAGCCAAAAGCTCGGGTAATCGTGTTGTTGCCGCCGTTGACATGGTTAAAAAAATTATCAAAATACTTTTGGTTTATTCAAAAAATGATATCAGTCCACCAAATGAAACAGTTAAGTGGAAAAACATGGTGACTGAATATTATCCAGAGTTCAAAGATCTGAAAAAGTAATTGTGACCCTACGGGGAATCGAACCCCGATTAGCAGAATGAGAATCTGCTGTCCTAACCATTAGACGATAGGGCCAAAATTTGTAGTAGAATAAAACAGATGAATTTTACCAAATTTCAACATCTATTTCTTCTTTTGAGCATAACCATTTTTTCTACCCTACTTTTTTGGGGTGCTTTTTATTTTGACATTCCTGGCAAAATTGGTATGGGATCAGTTTCCATGGAAACAATTTGGGCCAATTATGATGGTCCAAACTACCTCGCCATTGCCAAATGTGGGTATTATAGTGATTGTTTGCGCCAAAACTTTGCTCTCCCCATGCCTCTTGAATATTTTCCTGCACATTTTCCCGGATTTCCCGCTCTAATCGCTATGTTTGACGTCGTGTTTGGTGGTCCTCAATCAATGATTTATGTAACACTAATAAGTTCTATTCTTTTGTCATATTTTGCTTACAGTTTTTTTAATCTCTATTTTTCGGCCAATAAATCACTGACTCTTAGCTTCATTTTACTTTTTTACCCCGCACGACTTTTTGTTCTTCGTCAAATAGGTTCGCCCGAACCATTATTCTTGGCTTCAATTTTAGCCTCAATATATTTTTTCAAAACAAAAAAACCTTTTATTTCGGCACTTTGGGTTGTCGTTGCCCAGCTTCTAAAAAGCCCAGGAGTAATTTTGTTTGCTGCTTTTGGACTTCATTGGCTAATCACCTTTATCCAAACAAAAGAAATTAATGTCAAAAAATATATTTGGTATTTGCTTTCACCTTTGTCAATTCTGGCAATATTTTATTTGTATTATGTCCAAACAGGGGATTTTTGGGCTTATTTTCACAGTGGCGACAACATTCATTTGAGTCTCGTACCGTATTCCGTTTTTATGAGTCACAATGTGTGGATCAACACCGTTTGGCTAGAAGATGTTATTTATATTTTTGGGATTGCCTTTGTCTCCTTATTTGCTTTACATCATCGGTTCAAGATCTCACTGGTATTTATATTTCCTCTATTATTTACAATTGCCTCAGTTTTTGTCGGTCATCGTGATATCAGTCGATACATTGCCCCCGTTTATCCATTTATTATTCTATCTTTGGCCAAATTTTTGACAAAGAAAAGAATAATTATGGTTTTTGTTTTACTTATTCCGGCAGTTATTCTCTATTCGCTAAATTTTGTTGCCGGAAATGCTGCTCCAATTGTCAACTGGGCTCCGTATCTATAATCTCCCCCATTTACCCAAATTCTCGGTTACTTTGTTTTCCATGTTCATAATCATCAATTTTTGCATAACCAATGAAATATTTTTATTTAGCTTTTTGGCCAATTCGTCAGTAGTTAGCGATTCAATACTCAAGTTTTCCATAATCAACTTTTCCAGTGGGTCAACAATTGCAAATGATAATTGGTCAAATGATGTTTTTTTGTTTGTAATATCTTCTGGGCATGTGGCCATTGTCGCTCCTTTTTCTTTGATCAAATAATTTACCCCGATCGACAAACTATAATTAATCGGCCCGGGTACAGCATACAGTTTTTTCCCTTGCTCTTGACATAGGCGGGCAGTAATCAGTGATCCTGACATCATTGTGGCCTCAATTACCAGTACTCCGTCATGTGATAGTCCTGCCAACAAACGATCTCGCTGTGGAAAACTCCATCGAGTCGGTAAAAAATCATTTTCATATTCGGAAATAATTAATCCGCCTTTATTCAATATTTCCCAATACAATTTCTCATTCTCAGCAGGGGTAAAAACATTCAAGCCACCTCCCAAGACAGCCACCGTTATTCCACCACATTCAACTGTTTCGTTATGAGCCGCCGTATCGACTCCATACATAAATCCCGAAATTACGGTAAATTTATGCACCACCAATTCGGGAACAAATTTTTCAATCACACTTTTCCCGTATTGCGACATTCGTCGACTGCCAACAATTGCTATGGATTTTTCAAAAATATTGTTATCCCAATTACCTCGATAATTTAAAAATTTTGGACAATTTTTTATTCGTTTTAAATGCTCGGGAAAATTAATTTGTTCAATTGTCTTAATCGGCCATTTATCCAATGTTTTCATAGTGTTTCAATAAATTACCTAATATACAAACCGCGTCAATTCTAAATTGTTCTTCTTGTGGTTTTTTTAAAACTATATATACGTCTGCAATTCGTTTGACTTTGGCAATTTTTCTTTTGTCAATCATTTCTTCAGGAACACCCAGCCTATCATTATATTTATATTTAACCTCGACAAATACTAACCGATCTTTATCTTTCATTATCAAATCAATTTCTCCTTTAACTCCCAAATCAGTCGAAAAATTTTGGTCAACCAGTGTATATCCTTTTTTGAGTAAATATTCTAACGCGACTTTTTCTCCATACCTGCCTTTATTAAAGTTTTGTTCTTTATTTTTCATTTTTCAAAAAATAGTGTATAATATATTACATTTATTTTAAAATATGTTACTAGAAATAAAAAAATGTAAAAGAATTATCCGCAGTAGACCACCTGAGATATTTTATGCAGAAGATATTGTCCCTGTATGTCAAGTTTCGACCTTTCCCCGTACCGACGTTGTTTTGGACATTAGTACAGAACCTAGTACAAAAGATAATGGAAACACATCGGTTCCCAGAACAGTCATTATCTGTAGCGAGGTAGAATGTCTTTTTCATATTGACTACAAAAATTCTAATCGGCAGACATTACCCTAAATTGTAATGCCTCGGCGATATGGTTATTATCAATAACTTCGCTGTTGTCCAAATCAGCAATAGTTCGCGACACTTTGATCAGTCTAAAGTAAGTTCTGGCCGATAAGCTAAATTTATTTACTGCCTGTTTTAAAAGCAAATTTGCACTATCTGTCAATTTTGCAAAATCCTTTAGATGTTTATTTTTCATATCAGCATTGCTATGAACACTTTTTAAACCTTTAAACCTAACTTTTTGTATTTCTCGTGATTTAATTACTCTCGCGCGAATCGTGGCAGATTTTTCTCCTGTATATTTGTCTTTATCGACCATCAGCTTGTTTACGTCCACTGCTGGCACCGTTAAATGAATATCAATTCTATCCATAACTGGACCCGATAGTTTTTTTTGATAGTTAGAAATTTGATGAATATTACATTTACATTCTTTTTTGGTGTCACCCAAAAACCCACACGGACAGGGATTACAAGCAGCAATTAACATTATTTGTGCCGGAAATACCATACTACCCGAGGCTCTCGATACTGTTATGTATCCATCTTCCAAAGGTTGACGCAAGGCCTCCAAACTTCCTCGGCCAAATTCAGGAAATTCATCCAGAAATAATACTCCTCGATGAGCCATGGAAATTTCACCAGGATGAGGGTTACTACCACCACCGATCAAACCTACTTGTGATGTTGTGTGGTGAGGACAGCGAAATGGACGTTGATGAATTAACGATCCACCAGCAGGAATATTGCCTGTGATTGAGTAAATTTTAGTCACTTCCAAACTTTCATCTTCCGACAATTTAGGTAAAATTCCCGGAATTGCTCGAGACAGCATTGTCTTGCCTGAGCCAGGAGGACCCACCATAAAAACGTTGTGGCCTCCAGCAGCTGCAATTTCCAACGCTCGTTTAGCAAAATCTTGTCCCAAAATTTCGGCAAAATCAAATTCAGGACTTAGTGTTTCATCATCATCTACCGCAATCGTAATTAACGGAGTAATTGATCTAATACCATTTAAATGATTTACAACTTCTGTTAAATTCAGTACAGGAAAAACATTTATACCCTCTATCACCGCCGCTTCATTGGCACATTCCCTAGGGACAAAAATATTTTTTACCCCATTTTCCTTGGCCAATATTGCCAGCAAAAAAACACCTCTAGTGTGACGCAAAGTTCCATCCAGTCCCAATTCACCAAAAAAGTAAGACTTTTCCTTGGGTAAATTAATTTGTCGTTGTGATGCCAGTATTCCTATTGCCAAAGGCAAATCAAAAAATGATCCATCTTTGTGCAAATCAGCAGGAGCAAAATTAACCGTAATTCGCGCTACCGGGAATTCAAAATCAGAATTCAAAATAGCTGTTTTAACACGCTCCTTTGCTTCCTCTGCTGCCTTTGACGCCAAACCAACAACAGTAAAAGTCGGGAAACCCTTGTCGGCCACATTAACTTCTATCTCGATCTCCACAGCCTTTAATCCATAATTAGCAGCACTCCAAATTTTTGTAAGCATTATTACTAAATCTACACCCCAACCTTACCCGAAGTCAATGATACAATAATTCATGCCTTTTGATCTTAAATCAAACATGATTCCTGCCGGTGATCAACCCCAAGCAATCGAAAAACTTGTAACAAATCTCAACAATAATATTAAAAAACAAACATTATTGGGTGTAACCGGGTCAGGTAAAACTTTTACTATCGCCAATGTTATTGCTCAAACTCAATTACCTACACTCATAATTTCTCACAACAAAACGTTGGCAGGACAGCTATATCAAGAATTCAAAGAATTATTTCCTAACAACAAAGTTTCCTATTTTGTTTCCTATTATGACTATTATCAACCCGAAGCTTACATGCCCTCGTCAGATACTTATATTGCCAAAGAAGTTCAGATTAACGACCTTATCGACAAATTACGTTTAGAAGCTACTTCTAACCTATTTTCCGGACCTGACAATATTATTATTGCTTCAGTATCTTGCATTTATAACATTGGTGATCCTCGTGAATTTGGCAGTACTACTCTCAATATCAAAATTAATGACAATTGGACTCGACGATCTCTTTTTGAAAAATTAGTTTCATTGTTTTACACTCGATCGGAGCTCGAATTTAAACGTTCAAATTTTCGTGTTCGAGGTGAAGTCGTCGAAATATGGCCATCTTATGCCGATTGGATGATCGTTCTCGAGTTTGATGAATCCAACAATCTAAAAAAAATAACCGAAAGAAATCCGTTTTCTGGCCATGAATTTGATTTGCAGTCATATCGACTTTTTCCCGCCAAACAATATGTGGGTGCTGGATCAGGCGACACCAAAGAAATTTTTGAAAAAATAAAATCAGATTGTCAAATACAGGTCGAAGCATTTAAAGTTCAGAGGAAAATGTTGGAGGCTCACCGGTTAGAGCAACGTGTTAGTTACGATTTAGAGATGCTCAACGAACTGGGTTTTGTGAACGGGATTGAAAATTATTCATCATATTTTGAAAAAGATCGAAAAATTGGTGATCCACCATATACTTTGATTGATTATTTTCATCATTTGTGGGGTGATAATTTTTTGACAGTTATTGACGAATCTCACGTTACAATTCCTCAAATTGGAGGCATGTATTTTGGCGATCTAGCCCGCAAAACAACTTTAGTAAACTTCGGTTTTAGATTATCCTCCGCATATGATAATCGTCCCTTAAAATGGGAAGAATTTTACTCACGTATTCCCAAAGCAATCTATGTTTCGGCAACCCCTTCACAATTTGAAATTGATGAATCAAAAGATCATGTCGTCGAACAAATAATTCGTCCCACCGGTCTTGTCGATCCTCCAATTACTATCAAGCCGACATTAAAACAAATACCAGATTTGATATCCGAAATCCAAAAACGTGTTGACAAACACGAACGAACTTTAGTTGTCACCATAACAAAAAAGATGTCCGAGGAATTATCTCAATATTTGGGCAAAACTTTTAAAGTTGCCTATTTGCATTCTGATATTGAAACTTTACAAAGGTCAAAAATATTAGATCAATTACGTAATGGCGAATACGATGTTTTAGTCGGGATAAATTTATTACGTGAGGGTATAGATTTGCCCGAAGTTTCACTGGTGGCAATTTTAGACGCCGGTCAACAAGGTTTTTTACGAAGTCGAAGTGCGTTAATTCAAATTATGGGTCGGGCTTCACGTCACGTTGATGGTCAAGTAATTTTATATTCTGATGTCGTTTCACCGGCAATGAAAATGGCTATCGACGAGGTCAATCGTCGTCGCACTATTCAGCAAAAATATAATGTAGATCACAATATAACCCCAGCAGGTATTAACAAATCAATTCGTCCCCAAATTATTGGATTACCCGAAGAAAAAATACCTGATCCAGTTATGGATATTGATATTTCCTCATTAACCCCAAATATGCGCAAAAGTCATATTTCCAGGTTAAAAAAAGAAATGCGTTCCGCCGCCAGTGACTTGGACTTCGAACTCGCCATCAGACTTAGGGATAAAATTTTAGAAATTGAAAAATTGTAATTTAGTATATTGCTGTGGCGATAATATCGAGTGTCAATTCTCGAACCAATGGTTTAACTGCGAATATTTCAATTCCCGTTTGTCTCGATTTTCCACAGTCTAATGTTCTATCAACATCACCCGCCGGGATATGAGTTGGTAGTCTACCCAATGGTGCCTCATAAGGTAAAAAAACTTTATGACATTCAGGACATTCAACCGAGATAACCACCTCACTATTTGTCATATTAATAAACATAATCATAATATATCACATGTGAATTTCATAGGACATATTCCCGAAGACAAAGCGAAGGATTTGTTATAAAATAGGGGTTATGCTAAATAAGATTGTTGTCAAAGGCGCTCGAGAAAATAATCTCAAAAATGTCTCATTTGAGTTTCCCAAAAACGAGCTTACTGTTTTTACCGGAGTTTCCGGTTCGGGCAAATCTTCGATGGCATTTGATACTCTATTCGCCGAGGGGCAACGTCGATATGTCGAATCATTGTCAAGCTACGCTCGTCAATTTTTGGGCAACTTAAAACGACCCGAAGTTGATATGATCGAAGGATTATCCCCATCTATAGCCATTAATCAAAAAGCGATTTCCCACAATCCTCGATCAACTGTTGGTACAGTTACCGAAATTTACGATTATTTAAGACTGCTTTTTGCCCGTATTGGTCATCAACACTGTCCCAATTGTGGTCGAGAAGTCATGCCTCAAACCAGTAAACAAATAGTAACTCAAATAATGGATGTCATAAAACGCGAAATAACACCAGCTCCATATCGGTTTTTGATACTAGCACCGATGGTGGTCAACAAAGCGGGTGATTTTCATGGACTTATCGACAATATCAAAAAGCAAGCTTTTAAATACATTCGTGTTGATGGAAAATTGATTGACCTCTACACCGATTTTGGCCTAGCCAAAACCAACAAACACAATATCGACTTAGTTTGCGATCGAGTTTCCGTGACTCGGGAATCACTAAAAAATGAACAAGACTTGTATTCAAGACTGATTGATAGTGTCGAACAGGCAATGAAGTTCAGCAATGGCCTATGCTATTTTAGTAAAATATTTGATAATAGTTTTGAATTTCCTTTAAATCCAAAGGAGTTTAAAGATACTTTGTATTCCGAAAATTTTGCCTGTCCTGTCTGTAATTTATCAATGCCTGAATTAGAACCACGATTATTCTCGTTTAACTCACCCCAAGGTGCATGTTCCGAATGTAAAGGTTTAGGCTCCAAATTTCAAATTGACCGATCAAAATTTCCCGAATGGAAGGCCAAATTTCTTGAGCAAAAATATTTCTCCTCGACTTCAGAAACAGTCCGCGAAGAGCTTGAACGTTATATGATCAAAGAAAAATGTCCACTATGTCTTGGTAGTCGACTAAATATTGACGCCCTAGCTATTACTGTTATGGATAAAAACATTTCACAAGTCTGTCAAATGCCAATAGAACAATTTTTTAATTGGATTAATAAATTGTCATCTGATCTTGTATCAAACCAAGAAAAAAGCATTTTAGAATCAATTCAACGAGAAATTCATTCACGTCTCGAATTTTTGCTTGCCGTCGGTCTTGATTATTTATCACTCGAGCGCGAAGCTGGCACACTGTCTTCAGGTGAGTCTCAACGCATTCGTTTGGCATCTCAAATTGGTACCGGTCTAACTGGAGTTCTGTATATTTTGGACGAACCAACCATTGGTTTGCATTCACGTGATAATGACCGACTTATCGGCACTTTACAAAAACTAAAAGATTTGGGAAATACGGTAGTTGTCGTCGAACATGACGAAGATGTGATTAGACATGCCGACCACATTGTTGATTTTGGACCTTTAGCCGGACAACACGGTGGTGAAATAGTGGCCCAAGGTACACTCGATCAAATATTAAAAGATAAAAAAAGTTTAACCGGTCAATACATGTCTGGCAAAAAAATTATCTCAACAAATATTTCAAAAATTTTAAATAATAAAAAAATTATTATCACTGGTGCACGTCAGTGGAATTTAAAAAATATTACTGTCGAATTTCCTTTAAACACCTTAACTGCCGTTACTGGAGTCTCGGGGTCAGGTAAGTCCACCTTGGTCCACGACACCCTGTATGGTGGTGTTCGTAAAGCAACTCTTGGTGCCTACTATGGCACTATTGGTGAATATGACAAGATAACCGGCTGTGAACATTTAAAAGATGTTTTGCTAGTCGATCAGTCTCCAATAGGTAGAACTCCACGCAGCAATCCATCAACATATACTAAAATATTTGACGATATCCGTATTCTTATGGCCAAAACCACCGAATCTCAAATCCGTGGGTTTAGCGCTGGACGTTTTTCGTTTAATACTAAGGGTGGCCGTTGCGAAGCCTGTCAAGGTCAAGGTCAAATAAAAATAGAGATGCAATTTCTTGCCGATATTTACGTAAAATGCGACGAATGTCAGGGGACACGATTTAAACCTGAGACACTTGAAGTCACGTATAAAAATAAAAATATAAATGAAATATTGGGATTAACCTTTGACGAAGCCGCAGATTTTTTTGGCAACATCAATTCTATTAAACGCAAAATAGCCACAATTCGCGAAGTTGGTTTGGGATATTTAAAATTAGGACAACCAAGCAACACATTGTCCGGGGGTGAATCTCAAAGACTAAAAATTAGCCGAGAATTAGTCAAAAAAATTGATGGTAAAATTTTGTACATTCTCGACGAGCCAACAACAGGATTACACTTTTATGATATTGATAAACTGATAAAAGTATTACGTCGTTTGGTCGATATGGGAAATACGGTTGTCGTTATTGAACATAATTTGGATGTCATCAAAAATTCAGACTGGATTGTTGATATGGGCCCCGAAGGTGGTCATCGCGGAGGTGAGCTAGTTGCCTCAGGCACCGTCGCCGATATCATCGCTTGCCCCAAATCCTACACCGGCCAGTATTTAAAAAAAATGGTTAAGATTTGATGATAAATCTAAAAAATCTTCCACCATCACCAGGCGTCTACATTTATCGCGACAAATTAGGCGAAATTATTTATGTTGGCAAGGCAATTAATTTGAAAAAAAGAGTTACCCAGTATTTCCAACGTGATGACGCCTTGGGTCCTAAAACTGCTACCTTAGTTTCTAAAATAGACAGTATTGAAACACGGGTTGTAGGCAGCGAAATTGAAGCATTGATTTTAGAATCGTCACTAATAAAAAAACATCTTCCAAAATACAATTCCTTAATGCGTGATGACCGATCCTATCTATATATAGTAGTTACACATGATACGTTACCTATTATATATAGTACACACAAATCAGATCTACCGTCCAATGCTGACATCTTTGGTCCATTTCCTTCGGGCAGAGACGTCAAAAGTTTACTCAAAACCATTCGTCATATTTTCCCATATTATACAAAAAAACATCCAAAAACTGATTGCCTATATTGTCATTTAAATCTATGTCCAGGTCCAAATACTAATCAGGTTTTATACAAAAAAACTATAAACAAAATAAAAAAAATATTAAACGGCAAATTTTCACTATTACGTCGTCAATTAGTTTCAGAAATGAATACATATTCAAAACACCAAAAATACGAGCAATCATTAATTTTAAAAAAACAAATTTCTTCACTTGACTATGTCGTTGATGGATGGAAAAATTTATCTGATTTGTTTAAAGAAATAAATTTAGATGACGACGTTTCGTCCAAAGCAGTTTTAGAATTGCAAACAACTCTTTCATCATATTTACCAGTCAAAAAACTCAATCGTATCGAGTGTTTTGACATTTCCCAGTTTGGAACAAAATATTTTGTCGGATCAATGACCGTTGCCATTGACGGCAAACTCGATCACTCAAAATATCGTCAGTTTAAAATTAATACCAAATACACCGCCGACGATCAATTTATGATTCGAGAAATTGTCTATCGTCGGTTGCAACACCCCGAATGGGGGAGTCCCGATCTGATTGTCGTCGATGGTGGCAAACCTCAAGTCTCTTCTGTCTCTGCTATCACAGATATAGTCATAGGATTAGCAAAAAAATATGAAACGATAGTAATAAAAAAAGACGAAAAATATATCGAAATCAATCTACCCGCCAACTCTAGCGCTCTAAATTTACTCAAAAATCTTCGTAACGAAGCTCATCGTTTTGCTAATAGATATCGTAAAACTCTTATGAAAACTGACCTATCGCTTTTCTAATCATTTCCTTTGCGGCTGATGTTTGTGCAATTCGGAGCCAATCCTTGTTTACATTATTATTTTTTGTTGTCAAAATCTCGACCAAATCACCTGTTTTTAATTCATCACTAATTTTTGCCATTTTTTTATTAATTTTTACTCCACGGCAACGATTGCCCACGCTACTATGAACTCGGTATGCAAAATCAATTGGAGTCGACCCTGCCAATAACTGAATAGTGTCTCCTTTTGGTGTAAAAACATAAATATATTTTGACAAAACAGATATTTTATAATTGTTCACTTTATCGTCATTCCTTTGCCAAGAAACTAGCTCTTTTACCCATTCATAACCACGACCATCTTGTAAATTTTTGCTCATTTTATATGCAATATGTGATGCCGGTCCAAATTCATTAAATTCGTGCATTTCAAAAGTCCTAATTTGTATTTCAGCTGTTTTGTCATTTTCTAATTTGACTGTCGTCTGAATTGATCTGTAACCACTTATCTTTGGACTAGATATATAATCATCAAAACACTCAGGGATATATTCAAACCGTGCATGTAACAACCCCAAAATGGTATAGCAATCAGACACATCTTTACAAATTATTCGTATTCCTACGCCGTCCTTCAAGTTAGACATACCTTTTGCTTTGACTTTCAAATAACTACTATATAAACCTTTTACTCGACTTGATACTTCACATCCATCAATTCTATTTGCTTTTAGCAACAAATTAATGTCGTTTGTAATATTGTACAAAATCCGCTGATCTTCATTCTCTGCCTTTTTCAACTCTAATGTTAACTTTTTCGCATCTTTGGGATACATAATATTAAATGCGATATCTTCCAGCTGTCTTTTAAAGTAATGCAATCCTACATATTCCGCCACCGGTCCATAAATCCCAAAGACTCGTTTGGCGTATTTTATTTGCCTGTCTTTGGACAATGAACCGATAGTAATTCCATTGTGTAATTTATCAGCCAGACGAATTATTAACACCCGAACATCATTTACCGACGAAAACAAAAATTTTCTAAAAACATCCACATTTGTGTTATGTATTTCAATACCGCTAGTTTTATTTTTAACATCCGTGAGTCCAGACACCAACAAAGCAACCTCATCACCAAATATTTCGGCGATTTCATCAATTGTTGTATCGGTATCTTCAACACAATCATGTAATATTGCGGCAATCACCGCTTCTTCACCAACCTCCAATTGATCAACTGTTTTTGCCACCCATATTGGGTGTGTTACATATTCCTCGCCCGACTCACGCAATTGCCCCTCATGCTTTAAAGTGGCAAATTTTAAAGCCAATTTTACCTTTTCATTATCAAAAGTTGACATTTTATAGCTACTAGTTTAACATATTCAACTATGACAAAATCAATTCGTCTTACCAACAAATCGACGATTATTTTTGCCAAGTTAATTTGCCTCTCCAACTAATAAGTCGTTTTTGATAAAATCGACTTTAAATAAATGAGAGGCTTTTTTAGTAACAAATATGACAAAACAACAACTAACTAAGGATGGGTTTCAAAAATTACAACAAGAATTGGCAAAACTAAACCAAAAAGCATCAGAGCTGGTTGACCGACTCGAAGAAGTTGCCCAGCCCGATGAGTCAGGTGAGGATAGCTTAGCTGCTCAACTCAAGGCCGAGCTTGAAGTAGTCAATAATAAAATTTCAGGTTACGAAGACGTTTTGGCAAATGTCGAAATTGTCAGTGACAAAGTTTCAAATACCAACGTTTCAGTAGGCTCAACTGTTAAAGTTGAAATTGCCGGTAAAACCAAAAAAGATTTTCAAATTGTTAGTGAGTTTGAAGCTGATCCAATTCAAAATAAAATATCTGATCAATCACCATTAGGAATTGCTCTCCTTGGCAAAAAAATTAACCACAAGTTTGAAATTGAAGCTCCAGCAGGCAGATTAACCTACAAAATCGTTTCAATTAATTAAAATACTGTAAAATATGTCATGTCAGATTTAATTAATCAACGTCAAGATAAACTTAATCAACTAAAAGCCATAACTGATGCCTATCCTCAGCCAAATTTAGCCTTACGTCAATCAACGGCACAATCTCTAAGTATGGAAGGCACACAAGTGACAGTAGCCGGTCGTATATTATTGCTTCGTGGTCATGGCAAAATATTATTTGCAGATTTACACGATGTAACAGGTAAAATTCAACTATTTTTTGAACAAAACACTCTAAATGAAAAAATGGATCAAACAAAATTGTTTGATTTAGGAGACATAATTTCAGCCACTGGTGAAGTTTTTAAAACTACAGCAGGAGAAATTACTATCCGAGTTTCAGGTTTTCAAATTTTAGCCAAAAACCTACGTCCACTACCCGAAAAGTTCCATGGTTTAACTGATGTTGAGGAACGTTATCGTCAACGTTATGTTGACTTAATTGTCAACCCAGAATCGAGGGATATTTTTAAAACTCGATCCAAAATTTTAACCACCATGCGCCACTTTTTAGATGATCATGGCTTTATGGAAGTCGAAACACCTATTCTGCAGCCGATTTATGGAGGAGCTAGTGCCAAACCATTTATCACTCACCATAACGAGCTCGATCAACAAATGTATTTGCGTATTAGTGATGAACTGTATTTAAAGAGATTAATAGTAGGAGGACTCGAAAAAGTATACGAAGTCAGTAAAGATTTCCGCAACGAAGGTGTCTCCCGTTTTCACAATCCTGAATTTACTCAAATCGAATTCTATTGGGCTTATGTCGATTATGATGAATTGATGAAACTAACCGAACAATTAGTTTCCACTACAATCAAGGCCGTAAAAAATTCTTTGGCCGTTAGTTTTCAAGGCAAAGATTTAGATTTTACTCCGCCATTCGAAAGGCTTACTTTTCGTGATGCAATATTTGAAAAAATAAATATTGATATCGATAAAATCAAAACCGAAGAACAGTTTATAAAAGAAATAAATGATAAAAAACTAAAACTAGATTTAGCTGGCGTAGTCGGCCTTGGTGCCCATTTTGATGCATTGTATAAAGAATTTGTTCGTCCATTTATTATTGGCCCAGTATTTATTACTGATTACCCATCCGAAATGATAGCTCTGGCCAAAAGAAAAGCCGATAATCCGGACAAAATTGCCTCATTCCAATTACTTGCCTGTGGCGCCGAATTACTCAAGGCCTATAACGAATTAAATGACCCCAAGGATCAAAAAGATCGTTGGCTCGATGAAGTAGCTTTAGAAAAAAAAGGTGCAGAAAATGCCATGCAAATGGACGACGATTATATTCGTGCTCTTGAATACGGCATGCCTCCTACCGCTGGCTGGGGTATGGGTATCGACCGCTTCACCCAATTTTTAACCGACTCTCCCACCATCAAAGATGTCATTTTATTCCCTGCAATGCGAAACGAAGTAGAGTCCGCCTTTGGCGGAAGAGAAGAAAAAATTGGTCTTGCCAATGACAAAATAATTATCGGTGAAATAGTCGAATTAGAAAATCATCCTAATGCCGACAAGCTTCACGTGTGCAAAATAAATACCGGTACTGAAGTGCTTCAAATAGTCTGTGGTGCACAAAACATTTCCGTTGGCGATATTGTTCCAGTTTCCATAATTGGGGCAGAAGTTTTTGACGAAGAACATAATGCTATGCAAATAAAAGTTGCCAAACTTCGTGGTATCGAATCCCACGGCATGCTCTGTTCCACTCGCGAGCTCGGCCTCGGCGACGACCACTCCGGTATTTATCTTTTGGACAAAAAATTAAAAGAAAATCTAGGAGAATCAGTTAAAGACTTTGTAAAATAATGAACACCTACTATTTAATTCGTCATGGTCAAAACTACGACAATGTTAACGGAATTTTAAACGGACATCGTGATCTACCACTATCCGAAATTGGAATTAATCAGGCAATTGAATTAGGGCATAAATTAAAAGAAATAAATTTAACAACAGATATAGTTTTAACTTCACCATTAAATCGGACCTATGTTACGGCGAGTATTGTATCGAGTCTAAATAATTATTCAACTCCAATTGTTGAACCTCTACTCATTGAACGAGATTTTGGCGTAATGAGTGGACAAAAACAAACTGATATTGAAAAACTTTGCTCACCCGATATTATCAAAACTGACACAGTGACTTATTTTTTAAATCCCCAAGGTGCTGAAACATTCCCTGATTTGATTAATCGTGCCAAGAAATTATTGACACAACTTGAATCTCAATATTCAAATAAAAAAATAATGTTGGTTTCTCATGGCGATTTTGGCAAAATGGTTTATGCCGCTTTTTATAAACTAGAATGGAAAGATGTTTTAGTAAATTTTCACTTTGGAAATTCAGAATTATTATTATTGTCCTCAGAAATTGAACCCAAAGATTCAAAATTAGTTAATATTAAACAATTCAACTTATAATTATGGAAATGGTTGATATTTTATTACCTCCAACATTTGAAAATAGTCACAAATCAAAAACTATTGAACAAGCCTGGAATGATGAAGACTGGATAGGGACATTTAATTTATGGATAATTCAATCAGATCCAGTACCATCGATTATCTATCAACTGCGAAGTCCCAATTCAAATTGGGCACCAATGAAATTAGATGTAACGGCAGGCGGACACTATAGTGCCGGTGAAAATATTGAAGATGGACTAAGAGAAGTTCGCGAAGAATTGGGTAAAACATATGATTTTAATAAGTTAGTAAATCTCGGACGAAAAGTTCATATTAGCCCAGACACAAAAAACCGAGAAAGACACAATGTTGTTCATATATTTATGACAGTTGACAATTCACCTCTCGAGAATTATGTTTTACAAAAGTCGGAAGTTCATGCCATTGTCTCTTGTCCTATCAATGAATTAATAAAAGTCCATACCCAGGATTATTCTTTTGTTGCCAAAGGACTTGACACAGAAAAAAAAAGTTTTGAAATAAAAGTTGATAAAGATTCATTCCCTTATAATTGGGATAATTATCATTTTAAAATAGCACTACTTACAGACAGGTTAATCAAAGGCGACAAAAATTTAATATACTAAAAATATGATTACTCAAAATCTAATATCTAAAATTCAAGAATTTGCCAAAATAGATGGCCCAATGGAAACACATCAACTTATTGCTAACGAAACAGGTCAAAGATTAGCGGAAAAATTAAGTGCAAATAATAACATTGTGTTACTCGGAACATTATTAATGGATTGTATTATTGGAATTGCCATCAAAGAAAATCGTTTATCGGATCATGTTCAAATGTGTTTTGACAAAACCAAAGAAATTTTAGACTTAGATTCAGAAATTACACCAGAAGAAAAAGAAAATGTTTTAGCATGTGTCAAAGAACATCATGGAGTACAAAAATTTTATTCGATAGAATCAGAAATAGTTTGTAATTCCGATTGTTATCGTTTTGCCTCGGTTAAAGGAATGTTCTACACTTTGCGTTACTTTAGATCAATGCCAGACATAGACTTTATCACCTTAATTAAGACTAAATTTAACGAAAAGAAAAATTGTGTATCTTTAGATATTGTTAAAGAAGAATTAAATGATCAATTTATAGCAATTGAAAATTATTTAAATTTATTAAGTCAAAAGTATTCATAATTCGTAATTTTTAATTATTAATTGATTTGTATGGATCATCAAAAATTCAAAGACGCAGCTAAGGTAAATTTAGAAAATAATATTTACAATCACAGTCTTTCACTTGAAGCCTGCATGCTCGGTCTGTACGATTATTTTTCATCAAGTAATTTACTTGATAGCAACGAACCAACTCGCGAAGAATGGGGGATTGCCGGGTTGATACACGATATCGATTTTGCCGGTGATACCAAAGAATTACATCCTCTCCGCACTCGTGAAGTGTTAGCCAAATATGGCTTAGAAATAAATGATACTATCCAACAAATAATTTTAAGTCACGACGCCAGGCAAAATATTAAAATGGATAGCAAGGCCAAATGGTCAATTTTTTGCGCTGATTCATTAACTGGTTTAATCACTGCCGTTGCTTTTGTTTACCCTGATCGCAAATTATCATCAGTCAAAGTGTCCTCAGTTTTAAAACGATTTTTAAAAGAACCCAAGTTTGCCGCAGGAACACGTCGAGACGAGGTTGCACAATGCATGGACCCTATGGGATTAAATTTACCCATCGAAAAATTCATAGAAATTTGTCTCACATCAATGCAAGAAATTGCAATTGAAATCGGTCTGTAAATATTAATTAATTTACTGTATTATTAAACATACAATCAATAAATAAACTCAAGTCAATAATTTTAACTACTTTTTTGGTAAGTATTTACATCGCTATTTTAGTATCAATCAACACATTCAATCAATACAAAAAAACAAGTCTCAACGTTCAAGCTGCTACTTCACCTTCCACATATTATGTATCAACCACTGGTAATGACACCAATATCGGCACCCGAGACAACCCGTTCAAAACAATTACTCAAGCAGTTGCAAAAGCTAGTCCAGGAACTACAATTTATGTCTTCCCCGGTACATATACCAAAAAAATTTACATTAGTAACAAATTGGGTACACCCACACAGCCAATTACTGTAATTGGTGAAAGTGCCAATCCAGGTCAATATCCAGTACTCGACGGAGGTGATCCAAGTTATTCAAGTACCATCAAGGATCCTATGATTACAGTTCAAAATTCACAATGGATCAATTTTGAAAGAATAAAAGTAATTAATTCAACAGATACTGCCTATCGTATAGCCAATAGTCACTACATAACTGTTAGACGAAATATAATTGATTATCATTCCAGCGCAATTTTATTAAAAACTCAAAGCAGTCATATTCTGGTTGAGTATAATGATATTTATCAAAGTTATCCGTCAAACAGTACCTGGTCACAATTAAAAGCTTCAAAATGGGAAGGTGGTGCATTCAAGTCAGATGGTGGAGCTGGGATGAATACCATTAGATACAATTATTTTCATGATCAGTTCAATGCTATATTTCTAACTTCTGGATACAAAACTGATGGTCGATATTATGACGCCAATACTTGGATATATCACAATCGTTTTGAGAACATAGTCGATGATGCTTATGAGCCAGAATCATTTTCTTTTAATAACCATTTTTTTAACAACACCTTAATCAATACTCATCGATTGGTTTCATTTGCACCAGGGTACAAAAATCTACTAGGTCCTGTCTATGTATACAATAACATGCAAATAATCAACAAGGATCCGACACTCGAAGCAGCCACTAATAGAATAAATTCTGGATTCAAAATTGATCTTAGTACCAACTATTACGCAAACGGAGTATTTGCATTTAACAATAGTGTAGACGCTTCAACACTTGGAACCAATGCCTACGCAATTGACTTTTTAAATGCCAATGTCAACAATTTTTCTCATTACAATCATATATATAAAACAGCAAAAGTTGCGTTTACAAAATCTGCTTTAATCGGTAATGGTAAATTTAATTTTGATATATCCAACAAAACTTTTGGCTATGTTGAACCAAATGGAATCATCAATTCTGATCCTATGTTTAGCAATTCTACAAACGAAGACTTAAGATTATTAGTCAATTCACCAGCTCGTGCAAAATCAAAAGAAATATCAAATTTATTGGGTTTTTCTGCAAATTTGATAGTGGAAAGTGGATCTGATTTGGGTGCTTTTCAATATGGAGAAAATAATTTTAGAAAATCACCAAGTCCAATATATTTACCTCCAACTGGTGGCGAATACTCAAATTTTCCCACAAATTATGATTGGTCAAGTGACATTCGTGGTGGGGTAAACCCATTGTCCGATCCAATATGGATTAATTCTTTGACGCCCATTTCAACTTTGGCGCCAACATTAAAACCAACAGTAATACCAACATTAATCCCAACTACGATTCCAACACTAAAACCGATTGCGACACCGACAACAATTCAATCAACTCAAACTCTTTTACCTCAAGCAGATAGCTATGTATCATCAAATGCTCCAACTACAAATTTTGGATCAAGCAAAGTTTTAATTGTTAATGGTTCTCCAATAAAAATAATATATTTAAAATACGATTTATCAAATTATGTTGGTAAAACAATAAAATCTGCTTCATTAAAATTTGCTATATCAGATAATTCTCAATCAACTCAAAACATAAAATTAGTTGATGATATTTCATGGCAAGAATCTACCATAAATTTCAATAATAAACCTAGTTTGGGTGCAATTATTAGTACCCAGTCAAATATTAAAGGATCCTTTGCTACAATTGACATTACAAACACAGTTAAAAGTAAGTTAGGAAATATTTTATCAATGGGAATTAATTCAACAGGTAATAGCCAATTTAAAATTTCTTCACGCGAAGGTTATTCTGCACCCACATTAATATTAAATTTTCAATAGATAAATTGATTACTTGCTATTAATTTGCGGATATAAAAAAATTTCTTTGTGCTAAAATAATTTTATCTAAATGCAAAAACAAATTTTTTGTATCACTTCTACCTCCTCTACAATGGGGTTATAGACGCGCCAATCGCCCCTCACAAAATCGACGCATTTAGATATTAAATAAACAAAAATGATAGATATAAATTTACTAAGAACCGAACCAGAAACAGTTAAAAACAACTTACAAAATCGCGGCAAAGATATTGCTGTAGTTGCAGAACTTATTGCCCTAGATTCTACAAATAGAGACATTCTAAAACAAGTCGAAAATCTGCGAGCAGAACAAAATAAAATCAGCAAAGAAATCAAAGGTAAGCCAACTCCTGATCAATTAAGCGCTGCTACAAAAATAAAAGAAGAATTGAAATTAGTTGAGGAAAAATTAAAGAAATCACAAGACGAATTAAATATTATTTTAGAGGAAATCCCCAACATTTGCGCTCCCGATGTTCCAGTGGGCAAAGACGATAATGATAATGTTGTTATCAAAACTATTGGTGTTAAGCCCGAATTTAATTTTAAACCTCTTGATCATCAAGCACTCGGTGAAAAACTAAATATAATTGACAAAGAAAAAGCTGGGCAAATTTCCGGTAGTCGTTTTGGATATTACAAAAATCAAGGAGCAATTCTCGAAATGGCCGTCATGTTTTACGCTATGCAAAAATTAACCGCCAAAGGTTTTGGCGCCATGTTGCCACCCCTAATGGTCAAGGCAAAAACTGAATGGAATTGTGGTTATACTAGTAACAAAAATTTATTGGGTGCTTATTATTCAGTTCCAGAAGATGACCTAATTTTTATTTCATCTTCGGAGCATTCTGTCGTCCCTTATCACACTGATGAAACTCTTGATAGTAAAGTATTTCCCATAAAATACGTAAATTTTTCACCATGTTTTCGTCGTGAAGCCGGAACTTATGGTAAAGATATGTCCGGTATGCTCCGCGTCCACCACTTCAACAAAGTCGAGATGAATGTATTTACCTTACCCGATTTTGCTATTTCCGATGCTATGCAATTGGAACTATTGTCAATCGAAGAAGAACTATTGCAAGATTTCGGACTTCATTATCAAGTCATGAATTGTTGTACTGGTGATCTACCTCAGCCCAATCGCCGCATGTATGACATTAATACCTGGTTTCCGGGTTTAGGTGTCTACAAAGAAACTGGTTCATGTAGTAACTGCGGTGACTATCAAGCCAGGCGCCTAAATACTAAAGTCAAAATTAACGGCGAAAATAAATTAGTTCATATATTAAATTCAACTGCTGTCTCCGATCGTGCTGTTCATGCAATTATCGAAAACCATCAACAACCCGACGGTTCTATCACCATCCCATCATGCCTCGTCCCACTTACTGGTTTTTCCAGTATCCAATCACTTAGCTAGAGGAGCCACCTCGCCCGCCAAAGTCAGCCTCGGTTGACGGCGGTGGGCCCGGGCTATTAATACTATATAATCAATACATGTTAAATTTTTTTAAATCATTTTTCGACGAAAACAAAAAATCAATAAATTCACTCAAACCTATTGTCGACAAAATAAATAGTTTTGAAGAAGAAACCAAAAAACTTTCAGACGAAAAATTAACCAACAAAACAACAGAATTTAGAAATCGCCTGTCTAAAGGCGAAACTCTCGATCAAATTCTTCCCGAGGCATATGCTGTCTGTCGTGAAGCTATCTTTCGCACAATAGGCGAACGGGCCTATGATGTCCAGTTGTTGGCTGCAGTCACTCTTCATCGCGGTTCAATTGCCGAACAACGAACAGGTGAGGGCAAAACTCATTCAGTTATTTTCCCTGCTTATTTAAACGCTATATCGGGTAAGGGTGTTCATATTATCACCCCCAACGATTACCTTACCCGTGTCGGAGCTGGCTGGTACCCTCGTGCTTTAAAATTATTAGGTCTAACAACTTCTGCCATTGTTCACGAAGAATCCTTTATTTTAGACCCTGATTTTACTTCGGCGATAAATTCTGTCGATACTCGTCTTTTGCATTTAAAACCAGTTTCTCGTCGTGAGGCTTATTTGGCCGATATTACCTATGGAACTAACAATGAATTTGGTTTTGATTACCTTCGTGACCATATGGTCAAAAATTTTGACCAAAAAGTACAAAGACCCAATTTTAATTTTGCCATTGTTGATGAGGTTGACTTTGTTTTAATCGACGAAGCCCGAACACCTCTAATTATTTCCTCACCAAATAATCAACCCGTCGACAAATATTATTCTTTTGCCAAAATAGCCCAAACGTTACAACCAACTGATTATATTATTGATGAAAAATCAAAATCAGCCACACTTTCTGAATTTGGAATTCGTAAAGTCGAAAATATCCTAAACGTTGGCAATTTATACGAAGAGTCGTTTGAAACTATCCACTATATTGAAAACGCTATCAAAGCTCAAACACTGTTTCACAAAGACAAAGACTATGTAATTAAGGACGGAGAAATAATTATTGTTGATGAATTCACTGGCCGATTAATGAATGGGCGACGCTGGTCTGATGGTCTCCATCAAGCAGTCGAGGCCAAAGAAAACGTCAAGGTACAACAAGAATCTCAGACGTGGGCAACTATTACATTTCAAAATTATTTTCGTCTCTATGACAAACTGGCCGGTATGACTGGTACAGCCGCTACCGAAGCTGAAGAATTTAGAAAAATTTACAATCTTGATGTTATTACCATTCCCACTCATCGCGATGTTGCTCGTGTCGATACCCAAGATCTAATTTACAAAAACCAACGTGCCAAATATGCCGCTATTGCAGCCACCATTGCAAATCTTCATGCCAAAGGTCAACCAGTATTGATTGGTACTACCAGTATCCAAAAGAACGAAATAATTTCCTCAATGTTAAAAAACAAAGGTGTACCTCACCAGGTATTAAATGCCAAGAATCACTTATCTGAGGCCCAAATTATCGCTCAAGCTGGGTGCAAAGGAGCTGTAACAGTAGCAACAAATATGGCTGGTCGAGGTGTTGATATAGTTTTGGGTGGACCAAAAGATCAACTTCCACTCGATGTCTGGCAACAAGAACACGCTGATGTACTAGCCTTAGGCGGTTTGTATGTTATTGGTACTGAACGACATGAATCTCGTCGCATCGACAATCAACTTCGTGGCCGAGGTGGACGTCAGGGTGATCCAGGTTATTCCCAATTTTATGTAGCCTTGGACGACGATTTAATGCGAATTTTTGGTGGTGACAAAATTCAGAGTCTCATGACACGTTTCAATATGCCCGAAAATGAGGCATTAACACATCCATTAGTTTCCAAGGTATTAGAACAAATCCAAGTCAAAGTCGAAGGATATAACTTTGACACTCGCAAATCTTTGGTTGAATATGATGATGTCATCAATAAACAACGAAAAATAATTTACACCCTTCGTGATGGAACTCTACAACAAGCCAAGGAAAATCCAACAAATAATTTTGAAGAAATTAAAAAAGTTTTAACCAAAGAAACTAGTCGTATCGCTCACGAATTAAATACTTCGGAAAATATAGCTCTCGAATTTAGTGAAATTCTACCCATGTCTCCACACGATAGACAAGAACTCGAGAAAAAAATCGAATCAACCGATGATAAACCTCAATTTTTACTCGATATGTTATTAGATCAGTGGAAACAACGGCAATCATTTTTTGGCGAAAATATCGGTAACGATATTATTGCCTATGCCATCATTGAAACACTTGATCCACTATGGGTTGAACATTTAACAGCATTGGATGACTTACGCGACGGAGTCAGATTACGTGGTTATGCTCAAAAAGATCCTTTAATTGAATATCGCAAAGAAGGTTTTGAAATGTTCCAAAATCTAATGGCAAAATTTGAACAAAATCTTGCCCGGATGTTATTTAGACTCGAACCCACCGCCACCCCAATCACTGCACCAACTAATATAACTGAAGGTAGGGGGGAAGTCATTGATGAAAATAATATTTCATCAACACCAAAAACAGTCGTCAGTGGTGCCACCCTCGGCCGCAACGACCCTTGCTGGTGCGGGTCAGGCAAAAAGTTCAAACGGTGTCATTATCCATCAACACAATAGATGAATCGACGAAGTGAACTATTATCTCAAGAGAAAATAGTAAACGCTGGAGGAATAGTTATTGATACCGAAAAAATGCAGGATACAGCTGCTAAAATTTTTGGTGTGAATCTTGATTGCGCATACCAGATTGACAAATCACTAACAGCTATCGCTTCATATCAAGATTCTGTCATAAAAGTATCTGAAGAAATACCTGCTGAATTTATGGTTCGTCGACTTCAATTATTTCAAGAAATTACCGGTTATGATTTAGGACTATATTCTCCAAAACAGCCTATAGTAAAGTTAAATCATAATGAAAAGATATCTGAAATTGAACAAAAAGTTGCCTATCAAAATAGAGTCATTTCAATTCACCCACTTGCAATTTCCGACAAAGAAGGTGAGAGATATTCACGAGAGTCAACAAATAGGTATAGGGAGTTAATAAAACTTGGAATAGAAAACATAAAAAATAATTTTCCTGACAAAACAGTACAAAATATAAAAATAAATGAATTCATTAATGAGCATTTAATAACTTTTGCAAAAATATCTGAAATTAGTTTAAAGTCATTTTATCAAGGCACCCTAATCCATGAAAAGCGGCATCAATTATATCAACATGATGAGAGCCGATTCGCTAGTCCAGAGTATATTCAAAAAGTAAAAGACAATATTGCTTTAGCGTTAATATCAGTTACCTGTCTTGGTAGCACTGTTGGAGGACTAATGGCAGAAAGAGCTATAACATTAATATTGTCACATCGAACAATATTACCGTCTACCGTTACCTATGCAGATATTTCAACGTTGATTTTTACTGGGCTGTTATCAATCATAACCACTATTAAACTAAATGATAGCCAAGATAGTCGAAATCTGCATAATGACGAACGTTTAGCCTACCAAGCCACTGGATTATTTGGCCCAGAAATAAAAGGTGTGGTTAGTATTGATCGAAAAGAATTATATAAACGAGTATTTAAAAATACTCCTGAGATTTTGACATCTTCCAATATAATCTAATATCTTCTAATATATTCTAATGATTTCGTATAACTTCACTAAATCAAAAGACATCGAAAAGTATCTAATTGAATTAGAAGCTATCAAAATTAATTTTGAGAACTTAAAATCAATTCCTGAACTCGAAGAAAAAATTCGACGCGATTCACACCTAAAAAGTGCCCTATATTCGGCACGAATTGAAGGCAATCCACTACACCCATCAGAAATCACACAAAACGATTCGGATGATGTATATCAGGTTGAAGTTAAAAATTTGCACAAGGTATACAACTTTATCTATCAATCAGACTCCAATAAAAATATATCAATCGAATTAATCAAGGAATTGCATTTAAAAACCATGCAAAATTTATCAAATATGGCCGGCAAGTTTCGACAAGAGCCATGGGCAATATTCGATCAAAATGGTAATGCCATTCATCTCGCCCCTCCTTATTTTAAAGTACCCGAGTTATTACAGGATTTTGTAAATTATATAAACAATTTATCCGATCACCCAGTAATTATTTCTGCTATCTCGCAATTCATATTTGAAAAAATCCACCCATTTGCCGATGGTAATGGTCGTGCCGGACGTTTAATATCTGCCTATATTTTAAAACAAAACAATTATCACCTCCGTGGTCTAATTCACTTTGAAGAATATACCGACAACCATCGACAAGCTTACTATTATGCCCTCGAACCCAGTTCCGACATGACCGAGTTTATCGAATACTTTTTAAAATCTTTAGTCATCACCGCCAAAACTATCTTAAAACAACTTCAAAATCCAAAATCTGCTCAATCAAATTTACCTTTTCGTCGACAAGAAATTTTAAACATTATCACCGATCATCCAAATTGTTCCTTCGATTTTCTCCAACGCCGTTTTGCCAACGTTAATAGTAAAACTCTTCATTACGATGTCAAAAAACTCATTGATTTATCACTCATTACCAAAATCGGCGCCACCCGCGGTGCTTTATATCGTCTATCAACCTAATCATTGCATTCCATATAATCGCTACTTATAATATAAAATATGATCAAAGCAAAAGAAATTGCAAAAGAAGAAGTAAATAATGATCAAATTTCATTTGAAGAACAATTAAAAAATGCCTTGGGTAAAGATGTTAATTTGAAAAGAACAATAAATATAGAAGTTGATACTCCATCCCTCGTTCAAACAGCTGTCCAAAAAATCCAAGCCCCTCAATCAAAATAATCTATCTAAATATCTTTTCTCTATAAAACTTTAGCCCATCATTGCTATAATTACCCATGGCAATGACAAAAAAAGAAATAAAAATAGAATTTCTTAAATTAGTTGAGGAATCACGTAGAGTTACCATCACCACACATTTTTCACCAGACGATGATGCAATAGCTTCGACACTTGCAGTTTATGCGTTTATCAAGAATAAGTTCCCCGAAAAATCGATATCAATCAAAATTATGGGTAGTTCCAATAATCGTTTTAATATCTTTCAAAATTATGACAAAATTGATTTTGTAAACGAGTTATCAAGTGAACTAGAAAATTCAAAACTATTAATTATGGTTGACGGTAGCCAGTATAGTCGGTTTTCTCGTGTTCCGGCAAATATAGCAAGTCACGGTTCCAAAAAAATATGTTTTGATCATCACAGCTCACCTGTCGATAAGTTTGATTTGTTATATCTAGACAAAAATGCAACCTCTGCCTCCGAAATAATCATGGATATTTTATATAAAGACGAAACAATTACTCCAGAGGTTGCCAAAATATTATTGATGGGAATTTTTGGCGATACTGGCACCTTCAATTATTTAAAACCAAATCAATTACACACTTTTGATAATGTAAAAAAGTTAGTCAAAATATCTCAAGTAGAAATCCAAGATTTCAAAGCCAGCTATTCAAAAATAAAAAAATCTGTTTTTGCCATAGTAAAGGAATATATTGATAATACAAAATTTGTTGAAGTACCAAACAAATTAAGTTATCAATATAGTTTTATTACTGAAGATTTTTTAAGAAAAAATAGTTTTTCTGATGCCGACACAAGCGAGGCAGGGCATATATATATGGCAGATTATTTACGTTTAATTGAAAATTATAGTTGGGGTTTTATTGCAACTCCTAAAAGACGTGAAATTAGTGTCTCATTACGATCATTGCCGCGATCGGTAAATGTCCGAAATATAGTCGAAAGATTAAATATAGGTGGTGGACACGATCGTGCTGCCGGTGGAGGCTTTAAACATGAAACCTGGGGTGATGAATTAGATTTACCATTTGTAATACGATATCTAGTTGATTGGATTGATACTAATCAGCTAGAATTAAGCTAATATGGACGATTGTATTTTTTGCAAAATAGTAAAAGGGGACATACCTTGCTACAAAGTTTACGAAGATGAAAATTTCTTAGGCTTTCTCGATATTCGTCCAATTGCCACAGGTCATTGCTTATTAATCCCCAAAACACATTTTCGTTGGACTTACGACGTCCCAAATTTTGGACAATATTTTGAAATAGCAAAAAAAATAGGACTAGCCACAAAAACAGCAGTAAATGCAGACTACGTATCTTTTGTCACTTTTGGTAACGAAGTTCCACATGCACATATTTGGATAATACCTAGATTTATAGGAGATATTCATGAAGGTCATGGTATAAATACCGATAACCGAATAACATTTACAAAAGAAGAATTTATTGATTTCCAAAACAAAATAACAAACAATTTAAAATGAACGAAACAAATCTAGAACAACAATTAATTTTGATAAATCAAAAGCTCGATCGAATTACCAATCCATTTAAAGTCGCCGGGCTTCAATTTACTGCCGGTATATTCAGAGCATTTGGTAATTTATTTGGCACCATATTAATCGCTGTTTTAGTTTACTATGTCTTTTCTAGCCTAAATTTAGGTGAATATCTAAATCAATATATCCAAAATCTTATTCCCAAACCTCAAATCAACATCCAGTCACCATTTTAGTATTTCCCGGCCTCACCCTGTCAAGGGGAGGTGATTTGATTCTTGTCAAATCGGAGGGGTTAGAACAAAAAAATCTTGCTAAACACCATCGAGATTGCTTCGCTACACTCGCAATGACGAATTAGGCTTTTCTTGCATTTTTGACGCGATCGTTTTTGGTTAAATATTTCTTACGTAAACGTACATTTTTTGGTGTAATGTCAATCAATTCATCGTTTTCGATAAAATCGAGGGCTTCTTCAATACTATATTTAGTAGCAGGAGCCAATGTAATAGCATCATCGTTACCCGATGATCGCATATTGGTTAATTGTTTCCCTTTACACACATTCATTTCCAAGTCACCTTCTACAGGGCGTAAACCTACAACTTGTCCTTCATACACATCTTCAGTTGGATCAATAAATACAACTCCACGTTTGTTAGCAATATCAAGACCAAATGCCAAAGCTTTACCCGATCTATCCGAAATAATTACTCCATTTCGAATTTTTTGGACACCATCACCTTTTGGCTCGTATCCCAATGATAAAAATGTCAGTGATACCATTCCTCGGGTATCAGCAATCAAACGACTACGTAATCCCAGTGCATTACGCTCCGAGATCTTATAAATCATCTTTGTTCCATATTTTTCATCGGTCGTCATATCAAGCATCAAACCTTTTCGTTTTCCCATTTCTGAAGTTACAACCCCTACATGTTCATCATCAACAATTATTGTTACTTCAGTAAAAGGTTCAAAAGTTTTACCATCAACTTCTTTGTAAATAACTTCAGGTTTGCCTACTTCCAAGGCGTAACCTTCACGTCGTAACTTTTCAATCAAAATTGCAATATGTAATTCACCACGCCCAGCAACAACCATTCGGATACTATCATTTTGATCGACTTCAATTTTCATTCCCAAATTGGTTTCCATCTCTTCAGCCAATCTTTCTTTTAGTTCACGACTAGTCAAAAATTTTGCCTCCTCTTTAGCAAATATTCCTGTATTAGGGCCAAAACTTGCTTTAATAGTTGGTTCTGAAATTTCAATTGCCTTTAACGCTACTTGATAATGAGTATCAGTCATCGTTTGACCAATTTTAATGTTACTGTTCCCTGCAACATAAATAACATCACCCGAAGTGGCTTCAGTAGCTTCAACTTTTTGGATACCTTCATTAACAAACATCTTTTCTATTTTAAAATTTCCCACCAGTTTTTGATCTGGATTTAATAGCGAAACAAAATCACCTTTCTTTACTTTACCTTGAATAATTCGACCAAGAGCCAAATTACCCAAATATTCATTTTTTTCAAAAGCCGAAATTTGCATTTGAAAAGGCTTGTCGACATTAATCATCGAATTTGGCACATATTTCAAAATTGTTTCAAATAATGGAGTAGTATCACCAGGAGCCGACAAATCGGTAGGCATCTCGGTATAACACTTACCATCACGACCAATTGCATACACGATAGGGAAATCAAGAGCATCATCATCACCAGCCAAGGTCAAGAATAAGTTTTCTGCATCACGAATAACTTCTGCTACACGGGCATCTTTACGATCAATTTTATTAATCACCAATATAACTTTTAAGCCTGCTTCCAGTGCTTTTTTCAGTACAAATTTAGTTTGTGACAATGGTCCTTCAGCCGCATCAACAATCAACAGGGCAGCATCAGCCATATTTAAAATACGTTCAACTTCACCACCAAAATCAGCATGTCCTGGAGTGTCAATAATATTAATTTTGACCCCTTTATAAACAACCGATGTATTTTTTGACAAAATAGTAATACCTTTTTCTCTCTCCAAATCATTGCTATCCATGATTCTGTCACGAGTCATTTCTTCTTGATTATCACGGAAAGTATGGGTTTGTTTTAACAGAGCGTCCACCAAAGTAGTTTTTCCATGGTCAACGTGGGCTATAACAGCAACATTTCGAATATCAGATAGGTTAGGCATTCCTCGATTATATCAACAAAACAGGTATAATACTATTATATATGCAATCTTTTTTAATCATATTGCTTTCTGTAATTTTATTATCTTCATGTAGTCGTGTTACAAGTACTATTAACAAAATTGAAACAGCCACAGAGACAATTATTCCCAAACCAACCAAAATTCTCGAATCTGGTATTCCCGATTACTATTTAAACAAAACAGCCTTTATTCCTCAAGCACCAGAGAAAAACTGGGAACAACCGTGGCAAGATGCCTGCGAAGAAGCAGCTTTGTTAACTGTCAAATATTATTTTGAAAATATAACTCCAGATACCAAAACATTGTTATCTGATTACAAAAACGTATTAAGTCAATCTGCAGAAAAAAGTATAAATATGTCAACTATGTCCCAAATTGCTAATGATCTTTATGGATACAAATCAACAATTATTGACAATCCCGATACAGACACTATCGAAAAATATTTATCTCAAGGCAATATCTTAATTGCACCAACTAATGGCAAAATTTTATACAAAGAAAACAAATACTTTAGAAATGGTGGTCCAGATTATCACAACATTGTAATTTTGGGATACGATCACAACAAAAAAATATTTATCGTCCACGATGTTGGTACCCAGTTTGGTGCATATTTTAAATATAGTTACAAAATTTTATTAGAGAGCCTTAATGATTTTCAAGGCCCACCTAGACTGTTGCTTTTGCTAAAATAGATTTATGAGCAAATCATTAATTATTATTTTATCTATATTTTTATTGTCTGCATGTACTAGTCAAACTAAAACAGACGATATTGATATCGTCACATTACAAGTTACCCCAACTCCCACAACTATGGATACAAAAACAAGTACAAAGACTGATAGTTTGGTTGCCCTTACTACTAAGGATGGTCAAATGGTTATTAAACTTTATGACAAAGAAACTCCAAATACAGCCAAAAACTTCAGAGACAAAGTCGCCTCTGGATTTTATGATGGACTAATATTTCATCGAGTTATTCCAGGTTTCATGGCTCAAGGTGGTGACCCTACCGGAACAGGTATGGGTGGAGGTAAGCAAAAATCAGAACTAAACAACATTCCTTTTAAACGAGGATCATTAGGCTTAGCCCGGACGGCCGAGACAAATCAAGTTAGTAACGATAGTCAATTTTATATTTGTTATAACGATACTGGTTGTGCCCATCTTACCAGTGATTATGTCAATTTCGGTGAAGTAGTCACCGGACTTGATATTCTCGACAAAATAGCCCAAGGTGACAAAATTATAAAAGCCCAAATATCAACAAAATAACAATGAAAAAAATAATTATAGCCATAATACTTATCGGATTAGTTTATTTTGTTGGCAAAAAAATTGGTCAATATGCTTTACCTGATTATCCCGACGATCAAGCTGATTTAATAATATACTGGGGTAAGGGGTGTTCACATTGCGAAAAAGTCAAACAATACATACGAGACAACAATTTAGACTCAACGGTCAAGATCGCTTATCGTGAAGTTTATTATGATAATGGCAACCAACAAAAACTAGAAGCCACAACCAAGCTTTGTCCCGAAATTGATGTTAGTCAAGGTATTGGAGTACCTCTTTCATTTGATCCAAAAAATAAAAAATGTATATTAGGTGACGAACCCGTAATAGAATGGCTAAAAAACACAAAGAAGTAAAATTTGGTATCGAATCAATGATGCGCTTGGGCGTGTTCGCCGTCTTAATATATTTGGCTATCGGCTATTTAAGCACCACTAATTCAAATATAAATATTCCAAAAATCACTCCCCAAGTATTGGGGGACTATTCACCCAAGATAGAACAAACTCAAAAATGGATAAACACTGAAGTGGTAAAGCTAAAAGAACAAGCCTTAGATCAATTTTTTGCCAAAATTAAATCGTCTATATTAAAATAATATGGATGCTCTCAATTTGCAAAAACGAATAATCGAAATAGAAAACAAACTTGATGTGTCAACATTGCAAGCAAAACAAGAACAGCTAAAAACACAATCTATTGATCCCGATCTATGGCAAGACCAAAGCAAAGCTAGTCTTATCATGCAAGAATTATCCGATGTAGGTAAAACATTATCCGAACTCAATCAATTTAAATCCGACATTGACAATCTTGTAGAACTTGGAAATCTCTTGATTTCCGAACCAGACGAAACCCTAGCTATTGAGCTTGAAAAAAATATCAACAAAATAAACAGTGAACTGACACAATTAGAAAATCAAACCTATCTTTCAGGTAAATACGACAAAAATTTTGCAATATTTTCTATTCATTCTGGGCAAGGCGGAACAGAAGCAATGGATTGGGCATCAATTTTACAACGCATGTATTTGCGATATTTTGACAAAAAAGGCTGGAAATATGAAATGCTTGATATGGTAATGGGAGATGAGGCAGGTATCAAATCGGTTTCGTTTAAAGTATCTGCTCCATATGCCTATGGTTATTTGTGTCGCGAAGGGGGAGTCCACCGCTTGGTTCGACTATCACCATTTAATGCCGATCAACTTCGTCAAACATCATTTGCCAAGGTCGAAGTTTCTCCTGTAATTAGTGGTGACCAAGAAATGGCTGCAATAAGACCCGAAGACGTCGAGTTTGCAGCCTATCGTTCGGGTGGTTCAGGTGGTCAAAATGTCAACAAGGTTTCGACCGCTGTTCGTATTATTCACAAAGCTACTGGGTTAGTTTTTTCATGTCAAAGTCAACGAAGCCAAGAACAAAATCGAATGGTAGCCATGGAAATGCTTGCTTCAAAATTATGGGCACTCGAACAAGAAAAAAGAGCCGCCGAGCAAAAAGATATTAAAGGAGACAATATTATAGCTGGCTGGGGACACCAAATTCGTTCTTATGTCCTCCACCCTTACAAAATGGTAAAAGACTTACGTACTCGATACGAAACATCACTCACCGATTCTGTTTTGGATGGTAACTTGGATGAATTTATTTCTGCAGAACTGAGACTTTTATGACCAAAATAAAAATTGCATTAATATTATTTGTCTATTTTTCGGTTATATTTATATTATCTCTCAATCAATTTCAATATCAAAATCCACCACCACAAAATTTCTTAATATTAGGTCTTGACCCACGAAACGATTTACTCGAAAAATCCGAAACTACCGACACTATAATTTATGCCAAAATATCTTCTAATTTCGACAATATAAAATTATTTTCACTACCCCGAGATTTGTGGTTTTTCCCAACATCAAAAAAAATTAATCAAATTTATCCTGATTCATTTCAAAATATTCAAAACAACTTTAGCCAAATTATAGGTCAAAACATCAATAAAACGATCGTAATCACGACACAAAATTTACGAGACATAATTGATATTGTTAGTGGAGTTGATGTTGTTATCGACACAGAATTAACAGACAATCAATATCCTAATCAAGATTACATTGATGATCCAAAGTCTGGAGCCCCAATGTACAAAACAATTTACTATCCTGTGGGTATCAATCACCTCAATTCATCAAATATTACCGAATTTGTTCGTTCTCGAAAAAGTTCTGATTTGTCAATAAACGGTGGTACCGATTTGGGAAGAATAGCTCGTCAACAAAAATTATTTGATGCAATATTATTCAAAGTGCTAGATATTCGCAATCCAAAACAAATTTTTGCACTTTATCAATATTTTGATTCCAGCATTTCACACAACCTCAATAAGGTGGATTATATAAGTTTAGGTTTAAAAATATTACCCAATCTAAAAACAATAAAGCTAAATAAAATCAATATTCCGACTGGTGAAAACCCAAAAACAGATATCATTTTTCATCCTCAAAAATTTATCAATAAACAATGGGTTTTTATAACTTCAACTCCTGACTACCAGTCTCTAAAATCCTTCATTTCCAAATCTTTGCTATACTAATTTTATGGATATACCAAATCTCAATCAACCAACCATTGTTAATCCAATCACTTCTACCCCACTATCAAAACCTACACTTTTTATTGTCATAATTTTAGCCCTATCTTTGGGATTTTGGGGATCAAGGTTACTACCCTCATCAAATAATTCACTAACACCAAGCTCTAATTTGTTAGTCACAAATCCTGAAAACATTACCGACCAAAGTCAAATCGAAACAGGCAAACTTTATGGCAATGTCTCCAAAACATTTTCCGATACCGCTACTGGTGTTATAGAAAAAGGTTCAATTAATGGAGAGGGTACTCATATTTTAAATCGCGAAGGTGGAGCCACTCAACGCGCATCCTTGACATCATCAGTTGTCGATCTCGATTTGTTTGTCGGCAAAAAAGTACAAGTTACAGGACAAACCAATTCTTCTATCAAAACATCTTGGCTGCTTGACGTCGGTACTATCAAAATATTGCAATAAAATATGGAAATAAAATTCGATTCAGTTTCAAAAAATTATGGTCCTATCAGCGCCATATCTAACTTGTCATTTAGTGTTTCTCAAGGTGACTTTGTGTTTATCACTGGAGCCTCAGGTTCAGGCAAATCAACTATTATCAAATTAATTTTAAATCAAATAAAACCAAACGGAGGTCAAATACTTGTCAATGGTAAAAGTCCAAAAACTCAAACCGAAATAGACGAAAATAGACGCAAAATTGGCGTAATATTCCAAGATTTTCAAATGATATCTGATTTAACAATTGAAGAAAATATCGCTCTAAATCTTGATATTGTAAATTTTTCTCCTGAATTAAGAGCTATTGCTATTGATGAAGCACTCAAAAAAATGAAGATTCAAAATCGTCGTTTTTTGTTTCCAACTCAACTTTCAGGAGGTGAACTCCAACGAGCTTGTCTCGCGAGAGCCTTATCAATTTCACCCCAATTAATATTGGCAGACGAACCAACAGGCAATCTCGACCCCATCAATGCCTGGAATTTAATAAAATTTCTTAAACAAGAAAACGAAAAACGAGGGACAACAATAATAATGACTACCCATCACACCGACATAGTCAAATCACTCGACAAAAAAGTTATTAGATTAACCAAAGAAAGTTAATATGCACCATATTTCCCACACATGGCGTCATTTACGACGGTCACCATTCCAAAGTTTGATTGCGCTAATTACTATGTCAGTAACCTTTTTGATATTAACTGCATTTATTTTGGTTAATTCGGGTCTTACATCAGTTTTAAACCATTTTGAATCAAAGCCCGAAATTACAATATTTCTCAAAGACGGATTAGACAAAACAACACTAGAATCAACTCAAAACGAAATTGCTGCCATTGCTGATATTCGTGAAGTTCGCTACATATCAAAAGAAAAAGCCTTGCAACTATACAAAGACCTAAACAAAAACAACCCTCTATTAACAGAAATGGTAACTGCTTCTATTTTACCGGCATCATTTGAGATTTCAGCATATAACCCTAAGGTCCTTGAAGTTGTCGCTCAAAAATTCACAGCCAAAACCGATATCGTCGACGAAATTGTTTATCAAAAAGACTTAATTGAATCCTTAATGGGCTGGACTGACATGTTACGTAAAGTTGCCATCGTCACAATAGTATTTTTTGGACTTGTCGCGTTTTTCGTCACTTCAGTTGTTATTGGACTCAAAATAACCAATCGAAAAGATGAAATAAATATTTCCCGACTTCTAGGAGCATCACTATTTTATGTAAAAAGGCCTTTTTTACTAGAAGGTATTATTTATGGAATTTTCGGTTCAATCACAGGCTATCTAACCACTTTTTTGATTTTTCTTTACTTTAAACCCAAGCTAAATACTTTTTTTGCACCAGCAGTATTTGTAAGCAATGACCCAACTTTTTATTTCATTGTTTTCGCTTTCGAAGTTTTTGTCGGTTTTGTAGTTGGACTTTTCACAAGTTTCATGGTCTCCAAACGATATATAAAATGGTAGTTTTATTATTTTTATTTTATTTTCTATTTCACCCACCAATTCTTGCTTCAGAACAGGAAGATTTGTCCAGTCAAATAAACCAGTACACCGTCAAACTATTTGATTTAGCCAAAGCCAAAAATTCACTTAGCAATGAATTGGCCAGAATTAACGCTACTTATTCTCAAACTGAGTTAAAAATTCGTCAAACCGAGTTAAGTATCAAAACTGTTATTTCAGAAATTAGTATATTAAATCAAGATATCGAAAAACTTGACGGATCAATCAACCAAAACACTCTATATTTGCTTGAAAGAATCAAACAAAGTTATCGTCTAAGCAAGAAATTACCCGTCTATTCTTTTTTGTTTTCTGGTAGTTTCAATAATTATTTAAACCAATATAAATATATTTCAATAGTCCAAATAAACAATCGCCAAAGTATCGAAAAAGACGAAACAATGCAACAAATCAAAAAAAATAAAAAATTAGAATTATCACAAAAACAAGAGCAATTGGTTAAGCTTGAAACTAGTTTAACAACCCAAAGAGCCGATTTACTGTTACAAAAAACAGCCAAAAACAAACTACTAGCAGTTACCAAAAACGACGAAGCAAAATATCAAAAATTAAAAGCTCAGGCAGAACAAGAACTTGCCTCATTAATAGCCGCCAAGTTTGTCGGTAAGCGAGAAGTGAAAAAAGGAGAAGTAGTTGGCATAATGGGTAATTCAGGCTACTCCTTTGGTGATCATTTACATTTTGGTTTATACAATCTATCTGAGTCCAATATTGCTTCGTGGAGTTACACCAACGATATTGATAGTTCCGGATATGTTAAACAGTATATGTGGCCCATGAATGGATCAGTTGATATTACACAAGGTAGGGGAAAAACACCATATAGCTATTTATATTCTGACCGATTCCACCACGGGGTTGATATGGTGTCGGCCAACAAGTCAGTCATGTCAGTTAATGATGGAGTGGCCTATTTTTATCGCAATGCCGGATCATCATTAGGCAATCACGTCAAAATATTTCACGGAGATGGTAAAATGACTTTATACTTACATTTACAATAAATAATGCAAAAACAAATACCTGAACTTTCACTTTTTTTACCCTGTTACAACGAAGGTCAAAACTTGCAATCAACTGTCAATAAAACATTACCAATACTAAAAAAAGTTGCCAAAAAATGGGAATTGATAATTGTTAACGATGGATCCAAAGATGATACTAGTGGCATCGCCAAGTCCATTCAAAAAACCGATCCAGAACATATCAAAATAGTGACTCATAACCCAAATCGTGGTTATGGAGCCGCTTTTAAATCAGGTTTTTATACTGCAAAATATGAATGGATTACTTTTATCGATGCTGATGGCCAATTTGATTTTAGTGATATTTATTCATTACTTGATGTCCAAGCCAAAACAAAAGCTGATTTAGTTATTGGTTACTATCTTGGACGTAAAGTGCCATTTTATCGTATTTGGGGTACCAAACTGTGGCAGTTGGCCGTATTTGTTCTATTTGGCCTCCATGTTCGTGATATTGACTGTGGTTTTAAATTGGTCAATAAAAAAGTTATCGACACTATACCCAAATTAATTGCCGAACGTGGACCATTTATTTCCTCGGAATTTTTGATCAAATCAAAAAAAAGCGGATTCAAAATTGTTGAAGCAGGCGTTCATCACTATGCTCGAGCCGCTGGAACAGCCACTGGATCAAAGCTAAACGTAATTATTGCCGGATTTAAGGATTTATTCAGATTATGGTATTCTCTAAATTTCTCAAACAAAACTATTTAATTTTAACAATCATTGTTATCGCCGCTTTTTTACGGCTATATCGCATTGGTGATTATATGGAGTTTTTAGGTGATCAAGGTCGCGATGTAGTTATTGTCAAAGATTTTCTCAAAAAAGGTGATTTGTTTTTTATCGGTCCAGTTACCAGTATTGGTAACATGTATTTGGGCCCATTTTATTACTATTTTATTGCCCCCGCTTTACTTTTAGCCAACTTTTCCCCCATCGGCCCCGCTATTTTTGTCGCCATTCTAAGTATTCTCACCACATATTTAATTTATATCTTTACCAAAAAATATTTTGACGACAAAACAGGTTTAATTGCGGCATTACTATTTGCTATTTCTCCCGTAGTCATCAAATACAGCAATTTTTCATGGAACCCAAACATAATGCCATTGTTTGCGTTGCTATTTATTTATTGTCTAGATCAAAAAAAATATATATACGCTACTCTTGCTTTTATTATGTGCCTAAACTCACATTATTTAGCCTTATTGTTGCTTTTCCCTGCCGCCTACATAATCTTATTAGACTACAAAAAATTTAATATAAAAAACTTTGTTTTACCAATAATAATATTTTCACTATCATTAATTCCACAGTTATTATTTGACCTAAAACATAATGGTCAAAATATCAAAGCCCTTGCAACTTTTTTCATCAAGCGTGAAACCACCGTTTCCATTATTCCCACCAAAGCCTTGCCATTGCTTCCTGCCATGTTTAACCAAGTTACCACTAGACTACTGGCCGGCAAAATAGAAAATTTTGGAATAGTAGTATCAATTATATTCTTTGCCCTAATATTACTTGCACTGTACAAAATCAAAAATCGATTTTTTTACATTTGTTTAGTTTGGTTTTTTTCTGGACTAATTGGGTTAGCTTTGTACAAACAACATATTTATGATCATTATTTTGCCTTTATTTATCCAGTAATTTTTATTTTACTGGCTATAACTTTATCAAAATTAAATAAATATTTAACAATATTTATCGTAGTCATGCTTGCAGGATTATCAATTTATTCTAACCAGTTTCAATGGGAGCCACCAAAACAACTAGCAACCACAAAAAGCATCGACAAATCTATATTAGACAAATCAAATAATATGCCTTTTAATTTTAGTCTGTTAGCCAAAATGAATTATGATCCAGGATATTTGTATTATCTAAATGAAAACAAAAATTATTACAAACTCTCAGACAAAATCACCGACCAACTATTCGTGGTCTGTGAGCCATTCCAAATCGACTGCAATCCAATAAATAATCCCGAGTGGGGTATAGCAGCCTTTGGCTGGGCCAAAATCGACAGTCAGTGGGAAGTCAACGGAATAAAAGTTTTTAAACTTGTACATAACCCGACAGGTATCTAATCGTTGTACAATTATCGCGTCGAATCAAATCGTAAAATTGGTTGGAATTATTCTAATAATGGAACTTACTTTATTACCATTTGTTCTTATTGTAAAAATAAATTATTTGGGAAAATTGTTGAAGGGGAAATGGTATTGAATGAGTGTGGTGATATAGCAAATAATCAAATATTAAAAACAATTGAGATTCGAAAAAATATTTTAATTTCAGATTGGGTGGTAATGCCAAATCATGTACATATATTATTATCCCTTCGGGATCGGGTGGTAGAGACGCCCCGCGGGGCGTCTCTACATGAAAATCCCAAACAAATTACAGTCATCCCAAGTCACAAAAACCACCCCAAGTACTACAAAAGAATAAATATTAAATCAAATCAAGAAATACCAAAAATAATTAATCAATATAAATCATGTGTTACTAGAATATGTCGAAAAGATAATCTTAATAAATAACTTATTCCACATATCCGAGCAAAGGGTCTAGTTGATTTTCAGGTCTGTTACAAACTGCCGGATCAATTTTATTTTTTGGCACAGGTGGGAGTATTACTCCAAATCGACCAAACACTGTTGGTCCGTCTTTTTGGCTAATTTGCCAGGGTATAGGAATATTATATGCAGGTATACCTACAATCCCAGGCTTTACCAAAGTAATATTTTGCCACCAAAATAAATATCTAAATCCCACCCCCACACCTGGGTCAGCGATAAAATTAACGGCCACGCAAGGATAATTATTTAGTTTTACATCTGCTTTAATAAAATTAACAACCTGCATTTTGTAATAATACGAATCGTAAATATCTGACTTATTAAACAGCCAGTTTAAGTTAAGACCCAAATAAATAATAACCATTACCACTGATATCCACTTATATTTAATTTTACCCAAAGCTATGGACAAAATAAGTATATATATTGGCAACAAATTGGTAAAATAATATTCTGACACGACTCTTTTTGAAGTATATTGAGCCAGCAAAATCAAACCAAACCACAATCCAAACACAACCCAATACTTATATTTAACAATTTTATTAAACACCAAATATGCCGACACAATCAGCAAAATTACCCAATACTGTACCGTCCCATTTTGATCATAATCAAACAACAATCTTTTTTGAAACTCACGTCCCGAAGCATCGAGTACTTTGGCCAATTTTTGCACTCCTGTCGGACCACCCTTATCAACATTAATGCCCACTACCATCGCCTTTATTTGTGAAAAATTATGCTTAAATTCAAACAGTAAAAATGGCGATAAGGTTAACCCAAAAATCAAAACTGAAACAAAAGTAACTTTAATATTTTTTTTGTTAAAAACATTAAGAAAATTATTTTTAGATAATACATACGCCAGTATTGGCAAAGGTAAAATCGGCAACAAGGCAATGTGTAATTGCCACACAAATCCACACAAAAACCCATAAATTGGCAAAACTTTTAAATTCCCTTTTAGTGTTTCCAAAATTATATACAAAAACCAAATTGACCACGTAACGGTTGGTTGGGTTGGTACCGACCAACGATCAAACATAGCGGCCCCAAACGAAACACTGTATATAAACGCAGCCCACAACCCCGCTTTTGTTCCAAAATGCTTTTTAACTACAAAATAAAAACTCCAAATATTAAACAAACCAATTATCGTAATTGGAATTACTGCAGATAGGGGATTCATCCCGCCAAATTTGTAAAAAACTGCCATCAAATAATAATAAAAGCTTCCAATAAATACACCATCAACACTAGTAAGTTGGCCTATCAGTCGATTGTGGCCATTTACTACAATATCCTTGGCAATCCACGAATACAAATCTTGGTCATGGGCAAAGTAAAACCCACTACTATAGTTGTACAATCTAAAAAGTAAGCCCAAAACCAATATTAATAAGACCCAAGCTTTCATAATTTGATAATAACACTTATAATCAAATATCATGCAATCATTAAGCGTCATCATTCCTTGTTATAACGAAGAAGATAATCTGTTAAGAGGGGTATTAACTGAAGTCGATAATTTTCTTTCACAACAAAAATTTTCTTGGGAAGTCATAATTTGCAATGACAAATCAACTGACAACAGCCTTTCTCTAATCAAAAAATTTGTCCAAAATAAACCAAATTTTAAGGTACTCGATTTACCCAAGGGTGGTAAAGCTGGTGCAATATGGGGTGGTATTCAACATGCCAAATACGACATTGTATTGTTTACCGACATGGATCAATCAACTCCTCTAAAAGAATTGTCAAAACTTTTACCCTATTTTGACCAAAACTATGACGTAGTTATTGGTTCTCGAGGACGACTTCGTCAAGGTAACTCAATTTTACGTAAATTAGGTGCCAACATATTCCGTGAACTCCGCAATTTTCTTCTCCGAACAAATATCTTTGATACTCAATGTGGCTTCAAAGCCATGAAGACAAAATTAGCCTTAGAAATATTTCCCAAATTAGCTGTGATTAAAAAAATTCAAAGTCAAACAGTTTGGCGAGTCACCGCTTATGATGTTGAGATGTTAACAATTGCCCAAAAATGGGGCAAAAAAATAAAAGAAGTTCAAGTGGTTTGGAATAACGAAGACACCAGTATTACCAAAGGCGATCCAAATCTAAGATATATTAACGAATCCAAAGAAATGATTATCGAAGTCTGGCGTATTTTTCTCAACAATCTCAAAGGTGTCTATGAAAAATAAATTAATAATCGTTATCATTTCCATATATTTAGTCAGTCGACTAATAAATTTAACTTCTATCCCAGTTTTTGGAGACGAAGCAATTTATTTACGCTGGTCACAAGTTATAAAAAATGTTGAAACCCTTCGATTTATTCCTTTAAATGACGGCAAACAACCTTTGTTTATGTGGGTAGTTGTTCCATTATTAAAATATTTCCCCGCACTAACTGCCGGTCGTTTAGTGTCAACACTATCGGGTCTTATGATCATGATTTTGTTAATTGTGCTATTTGCTATATATCAAAACTATTCATCAAAAAAACAAGAACCCCAGTTATTTTTACTAGAATCATTATCAAAAAATTTTTATACCAACTTAATTCCTGCCATAGTATATATATTTCTTCCTTTTGCTTTCTTTTTTGACCGCATAGCTGTTCCCGACAATTTGCTTTCAGCCTTTTGCCTCTTATCAGTAATTTTAACCTTACTTTTATCCAAATATCCTCGTTTAGATCTTTCAATGATATTAGGTTTAGTTTTAGGTCTGGCTTGGATAACCAAATCACCCGCAATATATTTTATTGTACTTTCTGTATTGGGGTTTGTAATATTGGGTAACTACAAAAAAATATATTACCCTATCCTCTCGGCTGTTATCGGATATATCATTTATAATTTATTACGGCTAGGTCCACAATTTCATCAAATTGCAATTCGCAACCTTGACTATATTTGGCCCATTGGTGAAATATTGAGCCACCCCCTTGATCCTTTTGTTCCCCATTTACGTGATTTAGCTGCATTATATTCCAAATTTATTTCTTTACCATTTTTCCTACTTCTTTTTATCAATTACAAAAGAATAAATAAAATAGTTCTTTTTATATTTTTAGTATTTGTCTTACCTCTAGTTGCCAATATGGCTATCGCCAAGGTTTTCACAGGACGATATATTCTGTTTTCCTTACCATATTTAGTTTTTTTAATTTCTCTTGGCATCACAAACTTAGTAAGCAAATATAAATTAGCAATATATTTTATTCCTTTATTATTTATCCCCAACATATATTATCAATTTCAACTTTCGTCAAACCCTTACGCGACCACGATACCACGATCAGAATCCGGTTATCTCTCAGGTTGGACATCAGGCTGGGGCATAGATTCAATTTCTCAATATTTAATTAATAAAGCCAAAACAAATAACGTCATTGTTGGAACCGAAGGATATTTTGGAACTTTTCCCGATGGACTTCAAATTTATACCGACAGCATACCTCAGTTAACCGTTTTTGGTGTCAACAATGATCTAGTTGAAATTCCTGACAAGCTAGTTGACGCACGCAACCATGGAGACAGTGTTTACCTAATCAAAAACTCATCAAAAAATACGTTTACTCCCGAATCACTATCAAAATTAGTCTTGATTAATAAATTTTCCAAACCCGATGGTTCAGCAATATTGTTTTACCAACTACTATGATCAAAAAATATAAAATATTAATTATTCTTTTTTTACTTTTAATTCCCACATTTTTCTTTTTTTTACGCCCTGGATTATATTGGAACATGCATGATGATATGCAAATTATCCGTCAATTAGAAATGGAAAAATGCCTAAAAGATGGACAAATACCGTGTCGATGGACACCAGACCTAGGTTTTGGATATGGATATCCATTATTTAATTTTTACCCACCTTTACCATACATTGTCGGACAAATTTTTCGTCAAGTTGGTTTTTCTTTTGTAACAGCTATCAAACTCACCGTTGTCTTTCAAATTATTGCCTCAGCTGGTGCCATGTACCTTTTAGGTTCTGCAATTTTTGGCCCAATGGGTGGCCTAATTTCAGCTGTATTTTATGCTTATGCACCTTACCGTTCAGTAAATATATTTGTTCGTGGCGCCATGAACGAAGCATGGGCTTCAGTTTTCTTTCCTTTAATATTTTATTTTTCCAGAAAAATAATTATCGCAAAAAAATTTGAATGGAAAAACATTTTATTACTTTCATTATCAATTTCCGGACTATTATTGTCACACAATCCAATGGCATTAACGTTTTTACCCTTTGTCGCCATGTGGTGTTTATATTTATTTTTCGAAAATAAAACAAATTTACCAAAAAAAATATTATATTTAATCACTTCTTCACTCTTAGCCTTGGCAACTACTGCTTTTTATACTATTCCCGTCTTACTAGAGTCAAAATATGTTCAAATCGAATCGATGTTTCAAAACTATTATCACTATTCTGTTCATTTCGTCTCATTCTCCCAATTGTTTTTAAGTAATTTTTGGGGTGATGGCCCCTCAGTCTGGGGCACAAACGACGGTATGCCATTTATGATTGGTTATGTCCACTGGATTGTTCCACTTATTTTAATATTTATTTCCCTATTTTTTTTACTAAAAAAACAATATTCTCCAGTCGCAAAAATTACTATTTTACTAGGTTTAATGGGATTTTTTGCAGCACTGATGACTCATCAAAAAAGCGGAATATTATGGCAATACATTACTCCTATTCAAAAAATACAATTTCCATGGCGATTTCTTTCTCACTCCTCATTTATTTTGGCGCTTACAGCCGGTTCATTGGCCATATATACCAAAAATAACAAATGGATAATATCCCTAGTCTTTGCTTCTATCGTGATTTTAAATTGGAATCATTTAACTCCAATAACCTATGGGCCAATTACCGACAATCAAAAACTTACAGGACTCGCCTGGCAAAATCAAATTACGTCAGGAATTTATGATTATTTACCAAAAACTGCAAGCACAGCTCCAAAAAAAGCAGCAGAACCTATTGTTGATCATATCAATATAGCTTCAAAAGATTATCAAGTTACCGGCCTAAAAAATGGTACCGATTGGACATTATTTAATATCAATTTAAATCAACCAGCCCTAATTACATTATCTCGTTTAAGCTATCCTGGATGGCAAGTAACCGACTTTGGCAAAAACATTGAGTCCAAAATTGAACCAGAACTGGGACGTATTCAAATCAGTTTACCTTCTGGTAATCATCAAATATATTTAAAACTACACAACACAACTACTCGCACAATTAGCAATTTTATTTCACTAGCAGCCATTATTCTAATGTTAGTTTTTTTTATATCGACCTATGAACGCCGCCGAAATATCAGAACTAAAAAATAAAACTACCGTCAGTATAATTTTTTTATCGTTACGTAATTTTGGAATACAAGGAATATCTATCGTTGGTTTCTTTCTTTTAACTATTATTCTCGGTCGAGGTGATGTTGGACTGTTTGCTATTGTTGCCGAATCAGTCGGAATATTGGGCTATTTTTCCGATATTGGACTAGCTTCTGCGCTAATTCAACAAAAAGATAAACCAAATGATTCCGAACTACAAACTACTTTTGTAATACAACAATTATTGGTTATAATCGCTCTAGTCGTAGTTGCCATAATATATCCAAAAATAAGTATTGCAAAAGCCTATGGATCAAAAGAGCTATGGATACTCATATCCCTGTGCTTTTCATTTGCAGTTGCCTCACTCAAAACCATCCCTTCAATTTTACTTGAAAGAAACTTAAATTTTAAATTATTGTCTACAATCGACATCGTCGAAAACACTACTTTTTATTTTTTTGCTGTTCTTTTTGCTTTTCTTGGGTATGGAGTTTTTTCTTATGCAATTGCCACGTTCATTCGCAGTTTCTTAGGTCTAATTGTAATATATCATTATAGTCCGTGGCCAATTGGATTTTCTTTTTCACTACCATCAGCAAAAAAACTATTTAAATATGGCATTCCTTTTCAATTCAATTCTTTTATCGCCGTAGCCAAGGACAGACTTTCAAATTTATTAGTTGCCGGGATTATCGGTCGCGATTCATTTGGAATCATATCGTGGGCACAAAAAGGACCACGTATTCCTTTGAGTTTTATGGATGCCATTATGCGAGTCACTTTTCCTACTTTTTCTCGTATTCAAGATCAAAAAGAGTTTCTCAAAAAAAGCATCGAAAAAAGTATTTATTTTATTGCTCTATTTGTTTTCCCGACACTAGCAGGTATATCAGCAATTGCCCTTGATATTATTAATATCATTCCCAAATATTCACAGTGGCTTCCCGCAATTATTCCAATGTATATTTTTGCCGTAAATGCCGCAATTGCCTCAGTTACTACACCATTAACCAATGCCTTCAACGCCGTCGGTAAAATCAGTATTACCACCAAATTAATGATTATGTGGACAATCCTTACCTGGATTTTTTATCCTCTTTTAAGCCTTAAATTTGGTTATATGGGTACGGCAGCCGCAACACTAATAGTAGGTTCAAGCTCGATAGTGGTTTGGATTGTTGCCAAAAAAGTATTTTTAATTAATGTTTTTCAGGTGATTCTTCATCCATTTATGGCCACACTATTAATGTCTGTTGCCATTTGGTCGATAAATTTAATTCATTTTAATTCAATCATCAATATAGTAACCAAAATTATCGTAGGAATTGTTGTTTATTTGGCTTATTGTCTCTATTTTTCAAAAAATGAAATATATTGGTTTTTAGCACAAGCAAAATGGCTACAACAAAAAAAATAATATTTATCCTAGTTTTTTTGTTGTGCTTAATTGCCCAAATTATTCCCGTAATTCGTAGTGGTACAAATATTGGCTCAGGCATTGGATTTTGGGGCCCAAATGGACATGATGGTGTGTGGCATTTATCCTTAATTAATCACATCAGCAATCCATTTGTCATTAACATGCCTATATTTTCAGGTGAAATCCTCAAAAATTATCATCCATTTTTTGACATTTTGATCGCCTATATTTCAAAAATTACTGCAATTAATTCATCATTGCTACTGTTCCAAATATTCCCAATAATATCGACCATTCTATATCTATATCTCAGCTATAACATCGGCAAATTAGTTACAAAATCGGACAAGGGGGGGATCATACTAATGATCCTAAATACTCTCAATAATTCATTTGGTTGGGTAATTAATTTATTTAGAAATAATAACTTTGAGGGCGAATCACTTTTTTGGGCCATGCAGTCTCCTAGTAATCAATTAAATCCTCCATATGTTTTGTCTTTAGTTCTTTTGTTGTCTCTAATATATATCTTATTATCAAAAAAAAACATATTATATGTTTACCCCATATTAATATTATTGCCCATTATTAAGGCCTACTCAGCTATACCTGCTTTTATTATTTTCTTATTTTATGTCATCAAAACAAAAAAACATTTTAATGTATTATTTTTATCTCTACTATTTTCTATAATATTATTTCTCCAATTTAACAAAAACTCGTCATCACTTTTGATATGGCAACCATTTTGGTTTATTCGTTCACTTTTCGAATCAACCGACAAACTATATTTACCCCGATTTGCCGCACTGGCACATTCAACAATCTTCAAGCAAACTATTTTTTATCTAATTGGTATACCAATATTTTTTATTGGTAACTTTGCATTTAGATTGTTATCAGTATTAAAGCCCATACCAAAAAGTTGGTTTTCTCTATCGTTGATTACCTCAATCACTATTTTGTCCCTGATACCACTTTTCTTTGTTCAGTCTGGCACCAGCTGGAATACCATTCAATTTATTTACTATGCCATATTTTTACTAAATATCCCTTTGGCTTACTTTTTATCTCATACCAACTTTATTTTTCCTCTAATAATTATCTCCATCCAAATTTTACCTCTAATTGCTTCATTTCCCCAATATATAGGCAAAAACCCACCTGCATATATTTCCAATAATGAAATAGAATGTCTTAATTATTTACGCCAACAACCTCCGTCAAACATTCTCACCTACCCTTATGACGCATATATCAAAGACAAAATGCAAGCTCCCATTCCATTGTATGCCTACACAACCACATCATATGTTTCGGCATATACCAACCAAACCACTTATCTTGAAGATGAGATGAATTTGGCCAACTCAGGATATGCATGGCAACTACGTCGATCAAATTCAGAAAAGTTTTTTAAGCAACAAAATCAATTCCAAGATCGAGGTTTTTTATTGAACAATAAAATCGACTATGTATATTTAACTGGGATTCAAACATTCAAAACTGTACTAGACACAAAAAATTTGTATCTAAATTTGTCATACCAAAACGATAACTGTCAAATTTTTAAGGTTATAAAATGATAAAATAGGTTTATGAAACCATTAATCTCTGCCGTTATCAACATCATCGATGGGGAAGCAGATAGCCTCAAAAAATGTTTACGATCACTAAAAAATTTTGCAGACGAAATAATTATCGTTGACATGGAAACTGTCAATATTGGAGGTGATATCGCCAAAAAGTTTGGTGCCAAAGTATATCCCTATCGTTTCGTTGAATACGTTGAGCCAGCTCGAAACTATGGACTTTCCAAGGCCACTGGACGATGGATTATTCTGCTCGATCCAGATGAATATTTGTCAAAAACCTTAAAACATGAATTAAAAAAGATTACAAGTCGTAGCGATGTTGACTTCGTTCACATCCCCCGCAAAAACATAATTTTTGGCAAATGGTTTCACAACTCTCGTACTTGGCCAGATTATTTAGTCCGTTTTTTCAAAAAAGGTTATGTCACCTGGAACAAAGAAATTCATAGCCAACCTCAAACCAAAGGTAACGGGGTAACCTTGCTTGACTCCGAAAAACTTGCCATTAGACATAACCACTACAACTCGGTCACCCAATATATTACTCGTGCCCTACGATACAGCAGTATTCAGGCACGTGAGTTAGAATCTTCAGGAATCAAGCTCAAAATGAGTGACTTTATTTTAAAACCAGTCCAAGAATTTAATAGTCGATTCTTTTTTGCTCACGGATATAAGGATGGTCTTCATGGTTTAATTTTTTCACTTTTACAGTCTTTTTCAATTTTTTTAATTTACGCCAATTTATGGGAAAAACAAGGATCTCCCGAAAAAATAGTATCCAAGGATTCATTTGTTGGTGCTAGTCTCGAGGCATCATACGAATACTCATACTGGTTTACCAAATATTTTAAAGAGGAATATACCAATAATATTTTCAAAAACATTTTTTTGAAATTCAAGTTACTTATAGATCGAGTTATCAAAGATTTTTAATGCCCAAAATTGCCATTATCATTCTTAACTGGAACCAGCCTGAGTTAACTATCTCAACCATTAACTCAATTGGACAAATTACTCACAAAAATTTCGAATACAAAATAGTTTTAGTTTCAAACAAACCAATACAATTACCACGAACCGTCAAGACAATTATTTATAAAAATAATTTAGGCTATTCTGGAGGCAACAATTTAGGTATCAAATATGCCCTAAAACACAAATATGATTACGTTCTTATTGCCAACAACGACATTCGAGTAAGCCCAGACTTTCTCGAAAAACTACTTTTTCAAATAAAATTACAACCAAAATCAATAGTTGCACCCAAAATATATTTTGAAAAAGGATTTGAGTTTTATAAATCTAGGTACAAATTATCAGAGCGAGGACATGTAATTTGGGCCATGGGCGGTAAAATTGACTGGCAAAATATTTATGGTTCAAATATTGCAATTGACGAAGTTGATCATGGGCAATATGATCAAAGTCCTCCAAAACCTGACTTTATCAGTGGTTGTTGTTTTTTAGTTAATGCACATTTTTTCCAAGAAGTGGGATTATTTGATCCAAATTATTATTTGTACATGGAAGACGTTGATTTATCAATTCGTGCAAAACAACGCAAGTATTCGCTAATTATTGCTTCACAATCAACAATCTGGCATATAAATTCTGGTACTGCCGTCGCCTCATCACAAATCCAAGACTATTTTATTACCCGAAATAGACTATATTTTACTTATAAATATGCTAGTTTACGAACAAAATTTGCAATTTTTCGCGAATCTATTAAACATATAATTGTTGGTAGAACTTGGCAAAAAATTGGTGTTCGAGATTTCTATTTATCAAAGTTAGGTAAGGGTAGTTGGGTGTAATATAAACATATGCCAAAAGCAGCTATTTACGACCCCTATTTAGATACACTCGGCGGAGGTGAGAGATACTGTCTAACCGTAGCCGAAATTTTACTATCACAGGGCTGGCAAGTCGATCTTTTTTGGTCAGGTGAAAAGGAATTAGTGGAACAAGCCATGACTCGTTTTTCCTTAAAACTAGATGGATTAAATATTGTACCCGATATATTTGGACTCAAAACCACAAGTATTGACCAAGTCGAAGGACAATCTATTGAAAAATTTATATCTCACAAAACTCACAGTCAATCGATAATTACAAAATATAATGAAACCAAAAAGTATGATTTATGTTTTTATCTTGGTGATGGTTCAGTACCTTTTTTATTCGCCAAAAAAAATATTTTTCATACTCAAGTGCCATTCACATTTAAACAAAATTTCAAAGAAAAATTCATTACAAAATTAAAATCACAATTTATCAGTCGTGTCGTTTACAACTCAAACTTTACATCATCATTTACTCCAAAAAATTTATCCTCAAAAACGATTATTGTCTATCCCCCAGTAGACATTGACCAATTTACCCCAGATGTGCCAAAGCAAAATATAATCTTATCAGTCGGAAGATTTGACAATATCATGAACTCCAAAAAGCAAGATATTTTGATCAATGTTTTTTCAAAATTTATTGCTCAAAATCCCAAAACAGATTGGAAACTCGTTTTAATGGGAGGAAGTTTACAATCTGAGTCTAATAATCACTACTTAATTCATCTCCAAAATTTAGCCAAAAATTTACCAATCGAATTTATTATCAACCCTGACTTTAACAAGCTAAAACAGATTTACTCAATAGGAAAAATTTATTGGCATGCCGCCGGCTATGGTGTCAATCAAAACGAACATCCCGAATTATGTGAACACTTTGGCATCACCCCAGTTGAGGCTATGGCCTCTGGTTTAGTCCCCATCCTTATCAACAAAGGCGGTCTACCAGAAATTATCACCCCGGGGATAGATGGATATTTGTGGGACGATCCATCTGATTTATTAGCCAAAACACAACTACTTATTAATACTCCCGATGATTTTAACAAACTACAACAAAATGCTATCAATACCGCTCAAAAATTTAGCAAGTCAATTTTTGAAACCAAAATATTAGACATTATCAATTCAAAATGAAAATATCAGTCATTATCACCAATTGGAACGGAATCCATGTACTCAAAAAACATCTTGAAAATACTATCATAGCGTCACCAGAAGCTACTGAAATCATCTTAATAGACGATGCTTCGACCGATAATAGTGTTATTTACGCCAAAAAAATTCAAAAAAAATATCCAAAACTAAAAATAATATGCCGCAAAAACCACCAGGGCTTTGGTAAAAACAGCAATTTGGCAGTCAAAAAAGCTATTGGAGATCTTGTTGTTTTACTAAATAACGACCTAGTGCCAAACAAAGGTTATATTACTGCCACCCTTAATCATTTTAACGATCCGTCTGTTTTTGGCGTTGGCTTTTCTGAGTTAGGCAAAGAAAATTACGGCAAAATATTTTGGAAAAACGGATACATTCAAACTGAACCAGGTCACTCAGACAAAACTCATACTACAGCGTGGTTATCAGGTGGTTCGTCGATTATAAGACGCGATTTATTTCTAAAATTAGGAGGTTTTGACGATATCTACGACCCATTTTATTTTGAAGACACTGATCTTGGTCTTCGGGCTTGGCGCTCAGGATATAAATTATTATGGGAACCAAAATCAGTTGTTGATCATCAACACGAATATTCCACATCAAAAATGGGGAAGAATTTTTTAATTTATGTCAAAGAAAGAAACCACCTAATCTGCACTTTACGAAATTTCACCGATAAAAAATTTAAATATGAAAATATTTTTTGGCAAATATTACGTATTCTTACTGGTCCAAATTACATAAAAATTATATTAGCAGCCAAAAGACAATTAAAATCTCATCCACCTCAAATTTCTGAATCAAAACTAACTGATATCCAAATATTAAGCATGTTCAAATGATCAAAAACAAACAACACTTTCTGTGGTTTATATTTATTGTCATAATTAGTTTATTTATTTTCTCCTACAAAATATTATCAATTCCTCCTGGACTGGAAACCGATGAAGGTTCAATTTCCTACAATTCATCTCTGATATCCAAAAATTTACGTGATCAAAATGGTCGGTTTATGCCATTTTTTATACTATCCAGTGACCATCTTGATTGGAAACAGCCAGTATTAATTTATTCTAGTGCCATCATGTTCAAAATATTTGGCACCAGTTTATTAAATTTTAAATTGGTCAATGTTTTGTATTCGCTATCGACAACCATATTAATATATTTTTTAGTTAGACTTTTAATCAAAGAAAAAACATACGCTCTGATGGCCATGCTTTTGTACAGTATTTCTCCGATAATTATCATCACCACTCGCATTGGCAACGAAAGCATTTTGCCCTCATTTTTTTCAGCCTTATGGTTACTATTACTTACGCTTTATGCCAAATACTCCAAAAAATATCTAATGTTTTTGTCAGCCTTAGTTTTAGGCATTGGTTTTTACAGTTTCAAGGGCATGAGAATAATTGTTCCAGTTTGGTCTGGATTAACAATTCTTTATTGCTTATTTATCAACAAATTTACCAAAAAATCATTTCAAGATGCAACCATTTTTATCCTCACTATTCTTCCATTTGCTCTAATTATCCCTATTTTAGAAAGCAAGTTTCCTGGTTCAATTTTTGATAGATCATCCATTCCTCTCGAAAATTACCGTTATTTTATACACTATTGGCTAGCCAACATAAACAGCTTTTCTTTATTTTCGCAGCCTGATATTGGCAAAATATATCAAATGGATTATTTTGGTGCCCTCTTAGTATCGACTTTACCACTTTTTATTTATGGTGTTTATTTAATGGTAAAAGGTTCACTATCACAAAAATTTATTTTGATCACCTATTTTTTAACACCAATTCTTTTTGGCGTAGCCAAGTCAACTAGTTACAGCCATCGACTTACCGGAATTGTTCCCTTATATGTCATCATCACAATTTTTGGATTAAAACATTTATACGAAGCCAAAAAAACATTGGCCATATTATCTGTGGTTTTAATTTTGTTAAATTTCGCTGATTTTGCCAATTACTATTACTTTAAATATCCAAACTTTAGTCAAACCAAACAAGCCTTTGCTAACAACTACCATATGTCTTTTGAGTCATTGGCAAATTTGTCAAAAACAAATAAGCTAGAACCATATATCCAATCTGATATCTTCGATGCTCATGGTGATGCCAATAAATTTTTTGAACAAGCATATTTTAAAAAATCAATAAATATTTGGCATCTTGGTGATCCAATGCCCAAAAACAGCATTCTTTTAACTCAAGTCGCCAAGCTTGAATCAGCCACCAATATGCAAGTTAATTTAAATGAGCCAAATATTAATTTATTAATATCAAATGACCGTTAATCCCACAGTTAGCATTATCATTCCCACATGGAACACTGCCGATATTACCCTAAAATGTATTGAGACTATTACAAAATATCTTCCCCAAGATTATTACGAAATTATAATTGTCGATAATGCCTCAACTGACAAAACCCAACAAATATTTTCCAAAATACAAAACATAAAATATATACGTAATTCGACAAATTTAGGTTTTTCTCAAGCCAACAATATTGGAGTCAAAAAAGCCATTGGTAAATATTTATTCTTTCTAAACTCTGACATGGAGCTAATTGATTCATCCTTAGTCGACATAGTCAACTATTTTAGTAACAATCCTCAAACTGGTGTCATTGGTCCTCAATTTTTAAATCCAGATCTATCAATTCAGGGTTCAATTACACCACCTCAAACAGTCCTAAATGCGTTTAAAGAGTACTGGTTGGGAATATCCAACTCATATACAAAATTTTATTCAAACACAACCTCCTCTGTCCACGCAATTTCTGGCGGCGCAATCGTAATAAGTAAAACATTATTTAATAAAATTGGTGGATGGGATGAAAGATATTTTTTTTATTACGAAGATCTCGAGCTGTGTCGCCAAATACACAAACAAAATTTAAAAGTAATCTATTTTCCTAACTGCAAAGTCATCCATCGACATGGTGCTAGTGGTTCCAAAATTACCAATGATGCAAACCAATGGCGACGACTTATACCTTCAGCCAAAATATATTTTGGGAGTATTAAATACTATCTAATCTTTTTAGTTATCAAATCCAGTCAAATATTTCACCGCTTTTTTACCAAATAAAAAATTGGTTGTGCCAAGTAATTGTATACCGTCTTAACAACTGTCACATTTGATGGGGGATTGCGACTCCAATCCCAATCACCACCCACACTTTTTTCGTGTGATATAAAATAAAGTGTATTATCTTGCATTTCATTTACCTTAAAACTACGGCTAAAACAATATTTGTCTTCAATGCAAAAATAATCGAGACCATCATTTAGGCCATATACTTTTTTGCTATCAATTTTGTTCCAAAATAAAAACCGTATCAACGATGGTTCGTAGGTGTTATCCATTACGATTTTTTGATATTTATCCTTGTTGTCATATATATACATCATCGATTCTTTATAACCAATATGCCACCATCGCCACGACTCATTTCGGTAAAAATTCCAAAAATAATATTGAAAATTTACAAATTCAAAAACCAAAACTAAAACAACAATTAATCGTAACCAACTTTTTGTTTTACAAAGTCCAACCGACGCAAAATAAGACAATGGGAACACCATCAAAAACAATCGTGATGCATGATTAAAACCATCAATTGTCAAACTAGAGGGAATTGGGGCAATTAATAATAATCCCAACAGCCACATATTTTTTGACACCAATACCCCAAATATAATCAAAAAAAGTTCAATCCAAAATAAATTACCAACCTGATGCAACGAGTGTCTAAAAGTAACATCACCATCTCTAAACAAAAAATTTGCTCCAAACGCGTTGGCATAGTTATACGCAATTTGTTTTCCCCCAACTGTAACTTTGTTATACAAAATTCGAGACATTAGTGAATTACCACCCGCATTTTGATAATCATTTACCTTGGCCACAATGTCTTTGTTACTAAAAATTGAGACTGTGCCAAAACGGTCACCTGCATGTCCAAAAAACATTTGAAAGGCCAATGGCAAAACTAGCAATAAACCCGTAACGGCCAAAGTTAAAACTTGTTTTTTACTAGCCTTAAAATAAAATAAAGTAAACAAGGCAATCAATGGCACCAATATATTTGCCGTATTGTAGGTATAAAGTGAAATACAATACAATACACCTGCCAAAATAATCTTTTTTCTTATCAAAAAATAACTTCCCCAAATAATTCCGCATGACATCATTGTCAATTCAAAAGCAGTTCGACTATATTGTATATGCCACGGTGTAATCGCCAGCAACAAGACCGTCACCAATCTTACGTTTTTTGCAATTCCCAATGACGACAATAAATAGTAAAACCCCAGTATACTCAATACTCCAAAAAATGCCGGAGCCAAGCGTACACCCCATTCATTTAATCCAAATATTTTTATAAACGGCACCATCGCATACATCAATCCTGGCGCACGCCACTCAGAAAAACTTTGCATATATAATGGCAACACATGACCAAAATAATCTTTACCCGAAATCATCAAAGAATAACTTTGATATCCCGCATCTATTTCATCACCAAACAATTCCAAATAATCCAATTTGTAAGTCCTCAAAAAAATAGCCAGCAACATCAACACAACCAAAATAATATTATTTTTAATAATCTTTACCATAAAAATATCGTTAACAATATTAAAGGCCATATTAAAACTTTGTTTTGCATCATATGCAAACTATTACTAAAAGAACTCTTAAAATCAAAAGGACGATCATAATAATGAATAAGATCTAAATTATTGTCTTTTATTCCTATTGCCAACTTACCGTCAACTATTTTGGTTGGAATAATATTGATCGTGTATTTAATATTTTTTGAATTTACAATTGGACTAAAATCAAGTCTAGCACGACTAGTATCACCAAAATTATAACCAGTAAAATTTTGCTGATAAATAGTTTTTTCAAAGTCAGTAATCGCAATCAAAAGTTCATCACGACTTTCCAAATTAGGATTTTTAAATAAAACATCAACTCGATTCAAATTGTTGTAACTGCTTTCAAAATATCCTCTATAGTTTTTAAATTCAGTCAACTTAATAAATTTTGTTTCAAACACAACATCATCACTAATTGCTGTTTTAGAAGGAATAGAACTAATCACAAAAAAACCACCAAAAACCATCGAAACAAAAACCAAATAACCAACAATAATTTTTAATATCTTATTTTTTAAACTTAACACATTTGTATAACCAATAAAAAGTAATTAATTCCAATACCAGATGAAACATAGTATTTAATTTTTTAATATTAAATAATTCTGATATATATGGCAAATTAATCAAACTTGGGTTAATTGGCGACACCAATCCCCAATACAAAAACTTATCATCAAACAACAGAGTGATTACCATTAAACTAATCAAAATCAAAAAATAATTAAACCAACCACCATTAACCGCCAACAATATGGCCAAAAACGGCATTAACCAAATAAACCACTGAGGGTTAAAATTAGAAAACCCCAATACAACCAAATTAATTGCCACCAACAATGTACTCAAACCCACCAAATTTCTACCCAAATTATTTTTTATCCCTATCAAAGTAGTTATTACCAACAAAGCAGGAACTACCGGTACAAATAATTTTAATTCAAACATCCTCATAGCCAGTCCCGAGTTTAAAACATCGGTTTTAAAATAATCAAATTTTAAAAACGGCAAAATTGTTATCAAATAGAGTGTAATCGGAATCAAGGCCAAAAATATTTTTTTAAACCAGTTTTTAGTGGGGTAAACTCCAGCGACAGCTATTGCCCAAATCAGAGGGAAACTTTTGACACTCGAGGCCAGTCCAAACAAAAAAAATGCCAAAATAGGGTAATCAAAATAAAAATACAAAGCAATAATAAAAGGCAAAATAGCCAAAATATCATTTTGACCCATAACAACTCCACTAAACAAAGTGATCGGGTTTAAATACCAAATCAAGGCTACAAATCGTGATCTGTTTTCCGACAACCCCGATTTTTTTGCAATTTTATACAATACAAATCCAGTCAACAAAATCATTAATAGCAGGGGTAGTTTTGTCGCCAAATTATACAAAAATATATTATCATCCAAAAACGCAATATTGCTACCAGTCGCCAGCCATTTTACAACATCACTACCACCCACCAGTTTAACCAAGGGCAATTCAGCTTTTAGCAACCAATAATTCATCGGGGGGTAATGAAACTTGGGAGCACTATCAATATTTTCATTTAAATATTTATATATATTCCAAACCTTTTCATTACCCAATGTTGCATAATACAAAACCAATTTTGTATCAGGGTGATAGGTAAACGGAGCTATTAACAAATATATTGTTGCCGCCAATAAAATAATCTTTTTCATACTATTCTGTAGTAATTATACTCGCAGTTTCATAAAGAACATTCCAAATTCTTTTTTCAATTTTGGCCCCTGGCACTCTATTTACTTCCTCATCTGTAATATCAGTTCGAGTCCAAAACAAAGTATTTTTAAGTTTATAGTCATTTGGCCAATCTACTTTTCTAAACATGTATTTATCAAAATCAAAATTTAAATTACCCTCTGTTCCCGGTTTTGGTCTAATGTCAGCATATTTTTGAATTGTTGCCGGATCAAATTTAGTATAAAACAAAAAGAAAATAAAACCTTGCGCATGAGGCGTATCAATAATTACGTTAGAATATTTGTCCGATATTGAGGCAAAATAAGGCATACCTTCTTTATATCCACCCGGCTGATATTCCCCGTTATTTTCCACCGGACTATACAACAGCTCATTGTTAATTGTAAAAATCATTGTCACCAACATAATTATAGAAATTAACCCGCCCCAGAGAAACTTATTTTTTATTCTCTTCCATATCTGCCACGCGCCCAAAGCAACAATTATTTCTATAACAGGGAATATGTTTAACGATCTTAGTGGGTGATACCATGTCCATGTTGCCGCCGCCGGAGCAATACCAGCAACCATCCAATAAACCAAAAATCTATATTTAAATGATTTAAATATATTTCCAATCACAAATACAAATCCAAACAAAAATACTACTCCTTCAATCCACCCCAGCATCCCCATTCCCGGTATAAACTGTGGTGACATTTTAACCCAATCATAAACTCGATAATTTAAATTAATCGGTGACATGTATGAAAACACATGTCCCGAAATTATACCCAAAAAATAATACCCAAAACTCAAAGGGTTAAGAACTTCTTGTGGTGCATATGGATAAAAACGATTAAATACATTTTCTTGTTTAAATCGTGTCAAAAGTAATGAACTATTATTCATCATAAAAATGGGAATACATATTATTACCAACCCCAAAAGTGGGATCAGTTTTTGCCAATCAAATTTAGTTTTTTTAAACAAAATTTGTATTGGATCAATCATCCACAGTATCAACAAAAACGGCGCCGACAATCGAGCCGAGTGATAGCTGTATGCCGCCAAGGCAAAACATAACACTGACAAAATAGTTTTGACTTTACTTCTTGAAACTAACAACAAATACGCCCCGACACAAAAAAACATCGCCGACAAATTTGTCTCAAAAGCACTTCTCGAAAAATGCAAACGATAAGGTTGCACCGATAATACAAAAAACAACACCAAAACCAAATATTTATTTTTAATATATTGTTTCAATAACAAATACAAAAATACCAGTGATACCACACCTGCCATCGCCGACACCATCCGCACTGCAGTTCCATTTAGCCCAAATAAATATACAAAAGGTACCGTCAAATAAGCGTACAAAGCCGGTTTAAAATCGTTAAACGAACGAAGCGACAACGGTAAAAAATTACCGTATTCATCTTTACCAGTTTTAAGAAGTGAGTAGGCGTTGTATCCCAAGGCTGCTTCATCAAAGCCCAAAGAAGATGGTGATTTCTCCAGCGCAAAAATTCTTAATCCAAACCCAAAAACGACAATACAAATAACGATAAATAAATAAATTCTATTTTTCATAACCTACTCCCAAGTCATTTCCATATTTATAAGCAATAGTGTCACGCAAACTTTTTTTAGCCACAATATCAATCAAGGCATTTTTATCCCAACCACTATCTATATCATTTTTAAAACGTGACCCTACAAATTCACCCGCAAAACCCGCATACAAAGTTGATTTTTCACTTTTTAGACTCAAATCAAAACTATTAAACTCAAACTTTTTATCATCACAAATCTTTCCCAAATAAAAATAACAATACTGTTTTGCATCACCCACCAAACTGCTCACTTGTATCTTGTTATATTTAGTCAAATCAAGTTTATCAATTTCCCTATACCAAAACTCAAAAGCCAAAGGTCTATTGTCCAGCCAATAATCACTGCGTACATTCAAATCGTTAATTGCATTATAAGCGCCAAATACGACAAACAATGTCAACAAAATATTTACAAATTTTGGCAATTTTACATAACCCATACCCAACAACAAGGAAATTGGGAACATCACCAAAATCAATCTCAAGTACACAGCACCTTCCGAAAATACATAACTAACCCCAGCCGTCAAAAAACCAACAAACAACAAGTTGGACAAACTATTATTTTTATTTTTAACCAAAAAATAAAAACTAAATACTAACAAAAACATTTCCGGCCAATAAAAAATCACTACCGATTTTTGTGCCAACGGATTTATCTCCTGAAAAAATATTGATTCAAAATCAAAAAATGGCAACGTCTCGGCTAAAACCTGCTTATATGTAAAAAAATATTTATTGTACGATACTCGTCGCCACCACAAGGAGACTTTTAAATCGTTTTTAAGCGAATCCTCAGTCGATATTCGGTGGGTTACTTCAATTTGAGCATCTTTAATCGACAATTTATTAAAAATCGCCGGATTATTGCCTATTATATTTATGTTAAACAAAACCAATACCAAAGCAACTAACCACCAGTATTTTTTCATTGACACAAAATACATTCCCAAAGTAAACAAAAGCAATTTAATGCAAACCAACGGATATACCATCCCTACAACCCAAATAGCTGGTGAAATACCAATCGCTATTATCGAAACAATCGCAATTTGCTTATCAGCAATATGAGAAATTAGTTTAAACCACAATCTCAAAGCAGCAAACAATACCAAAAAACTCGCTATTCGTAACAACCATAAGCTAACATTACCCGACAAATGCAGATAATTTAAAATTATTACTTGTTCCGCAGATATAGGATAGTAAAAAAACATTGCCTTAGTATAAAATAACTTATGGCAAAAAACACAATCTTGGCTTTAATCGTTGTTTTTGCTTTTGTTTTTCGAATAAGTCTACTCGATCGTGTTCCTCCTTCTTTGTTTGCTGATGAAGTTGACATTGCCTACCAAGTCAAAGTTTTTAAAACTACAGGCACCGATTATTTTGGAAACAAATATCCCATTCACTTCCACTCTTTTTCCGATTGGCGCACCTCACTTCAAATTTATTCATCTATTATTGTCAGCAATTTTACCGACAACGATATTTACATTGTTCGTTTACCCTCAGTTATATATTCAACTATTGGCGTCTATTTAATATATCTAATCACTGGGTCACTCTCTGCCCCATTTTTATTGGCCATTTCGCCATGGTCAATTCACTATGGACGTACCGGCTTTGAAGTTTCAGGAATGATCACTTGTCTATTGGCGGCTATTTATTTTTACAAAACCAAAAAATATTATTTATTTAGCTTATTTCTTTGTTTGTCTCCCTATTTTTATAGCACCGCCAAACTTTTTGTCCCCATAATTTTATTTTTGTTTCTAGTCAAACATAAAAACTATAAATTATTTTTACTCAGCTTTTTATTACTTTTACCCATGGGTATCGATACTCTCAAGGGACATTCCGGATTTAGATTTTCATACATCAACGTTTTTTCATTGCCCCATCGCGAACAAATTACCGATACCTTACGTTATCAAGATGTATTGTTATCACATTCCAATGAAATAGGAGTAGTTACTCCTCTATACTCAAAAATTTTTCACAACAAATTGGTTCTTAGCTTAAACAAATTTATCGAAAATTATTTTGCCAGTTTTTCAACTAGCTTTTTATTTTCAACTGGTGACAGCAATGTCCGCCACGGTTTTGGCACTCATGGACTACTATATATAATCGATTTTTTCACTTTATTTATCGGTTTATTTATATACAAAAACAAACCTACCAAATTAGGACATCTATTTTTTTATTTATTAATTTTGGCTCCCATTCCATTTGCTTTAACTCGCGATTCTATTGGCCCTCACTCTACACGGCTTATTTTAATACTTCCTTCTCTTATTTATTTTAGCTCTTTGGGTCTTAAAAAATATAAATATTTAATAATTATTTATTTACTTTTATTTATCAATTTTTGGCACTACTACACCATTCATTATCCCCAAGATACCGCCAATGTTTGGCACTACAATATGGCAAATTCGGTGGTTGAATCACAAAAATATAGTTATTCCCAAATTTATTATTCTGACAAATACGAACCCTTTCTTCCTTTTTTCCTAAACTATTTCCCTTATCTAAAAAATATTAATCTAAATATTACCGATACAACCTATTTTTCGGGCAAAAATTTAGACAACAAATATTTTTTTGGCAATATCAACCTATCAAACATAAATCTATTTCCCAAAAACAGTCTATTTATAATTCCCGAAATTGATAATTCACAAGTTACCAATTTGACTCTACTCAAAAAAATACCCAAAACATACGAAATGTCTCAAAATTTTTATATATACACCAACAATGAAAAATAAATTTGCCATTATCATTATCCTGTGTGTCTCACTATTTTTAACCTTTCGTCTGATGCGCCCTGGTATGTGGTCAGTTCAAGACGATTTGCACATATTTCGTTTATCCGAATATGATTTATGTCTAAAATCAGGCCAAATTCCTTGTCGCTACTCACCCAACTCTGCCCTCGGTTTTGGTTCACCCGTCTTTAATTTTTATCCTCCTGTTACCTATGCCTTAGGTGAATTATTTCATTTTACCGGAATTTCGTTTTCTGACTCAACCAAAATTGTTTATCTTTTACCTCTCTTTTTTGGTCCAATATTTATGTATTTATTTGCCTCTGTATATTTTGGAAGTATGGGAGGGCTAATATCAGCCTTAGTATTTGCAATTGCTCCTTATCAAGCTCTTAACCTAGTTGTCAGGGGAGCCTTAGCCGAAAATTTTGCCTTAAACCTAGTTCCTGTAATATTTTATTTAAAAGTCACAAAAAAACAAAATCTATCAATATTATTTTTGACTATACTATTTTTAACCCATCAATTAACTACCCTATATGCCATCGGCCTTCTTATACTATTTAGTTTAAAGCAACTCAAACCAACTTTAATAATCATCGCTTGGTCACTCGGACTTTCATCATTTTTTCTTATTCCTTCATTTTTGGAAAAAGGCTACACCACCAATTTTTTGATGACCCAGGGATATTTTAATTACATTATTCATTTTGCTACCCTCAAACAATTGTTTGTTGATCGATTTTGGGGTTATGGAGCATCACTTTGGGGACCAAAAGACGACATGTCTTTTCAAATTGGTTACCTCCAATGGATATTGCCAACAACAGCCGTTCTTGTGGCACTATATAAAAATAATAAACACAAATATTTAATTTTAATTACTTATATAGTCGGAATATTTTTTACATTTTTAACCCACAACAAATCGACATTTATATGGCAACTTTTTCCCTTTATGGCATACTTCCAATTTCCCTGGAGGTTTGTAGGAGGGGCGATATTGTGTTTTTCGTTTATTTCTGGTTCAATTATTTTCTTTATTCCCAAAAAAATACAAAAATATTTTGTTGCTATTACTCTAGCTCTTTTGGTGATATTTAATTATTCTTTTTTTCACGAAGACCAATGGTCATTGTCTGGCTCGTCACTCATTGCCCAGCAAGGTGCAGGTCTTACCGATTTTTATCCAAAATTTTCTACCAATTTTCCTACCGTTGAGACACCTCCTGTTGTAACCACTTCAAATGGAACCGTTACCAATCTTACTTTTACAAAAAACTCAAAAATTGCCTATGGTCAGGTTACAGTTGAAAGTCATTCTGCTACTATCAACCTTCCTGTTGCCTATTTTCCCAAAATGGAATTACGACTCGATACTCAAAAAATTTCATATCGAATCAATCCCGATTTGGGTCAAATTCAGTTTGATGTTCCCAATGGTACCCATCATTTTTATTTACAGTTTACCGACACACCCATCAGAACCTTGTCAAACTATATTTCGCTATTGTTTATAATTGCATTTATAATTAAGATAATCCGTGTCACAAAATAAACTTTATTTCATTATTATTTTTGTAGTTGCCGCCTTTTTTCGTTTTTACCAATTAGGCTCATTACCAATGTCCCTTAACTGGGACGAAATATCTCATGGCTACAATGCCTATTCTCTCATCAAAACTGGTCATGACCAGTGGGGTCAGTCCTGGCCCATATTTAATTTCCGGGCCTATGGTGATTACCCAACCACCCTCAACCTTTATCTCACCATTCCTTTTGTATATTTTCTTGGGCTCAATGCATTTTCTATTCGGTTACCAGCCGCCATACTCAGTTTAGCTTTTGCCGTTTTACTTTATTTTGTCAGCCGATTGTTAACCAAAAGCAGAAAATTATCACTAATTACCTTTGCTATCGTTGCCTTTTCTCCTTGGACATTTTTCCCAGGAAGGGGAGTCTTTCAATCAAATTTAGCCCAATTCTTTTTGTTACTTGGCATTTATTGTTTTATCCTAAAATCAAACAAAAAAATTGTATGGATTATTTCGGCCCTATCTTTGGGATTATCAATGTATTCCTATCACAACACCAGGTTAGTTGCTCCTCTTATTTTTGGACTTTTACTATATTTTTATCGTCCAGCCAAAATAAAATTTATTATTATTAGTATAATTTTTCTAATTTTTGCCATTCCCAATTTGATCAATTTAGCCTCCCCCCAATCTTTGGCTCGCAATCGTTGGGTAGGCATTATCAATCCCAACTCCATAAATTTAATCAACGAAAAACGCCGAATATTTGAAGGTCCCCAAATACTAAATCGAGTAGTAAACAACAAAGTTGTCTATTTTGTACAAGAAGTTGCCACTAATTACGTTATATTTCTTAGCCCGATCCCTATTTTTTTTAACGGCAGTCAAAACTATCAATTCAATTTACCCAACACTCCACTAATTTTTATCTATTTTCTCCCATTTTTTTATATTGGTTTATTTTATTGCTTTAAACACCAACGTTTTCTTGCTTTATCTTTTTTAGTTACCTTAATTCCAGCCGCGCTTACTATTGGTGACTATCCCTCAATTCGACTAACTATCGCCACTCCATTTATTTATTTGTTTATTGTTTATGGTCTAAAAACAATATCAACCAAAACCAAAGGCTTTCTGCTGCCCTCGATTATAATTCTTACTCTACTATTTTTCCTAAATTACTGGCAAAAATATCAACAGTACAATATTAATTTTGCCCAAAGTTGGCAATATGGATATGAGCAAGTGATTACTGAGTTAAAAACTGTATATCCCAGTTACAATCAAATATTTTTTACCAAAAAATATGGTGAACCCCATGAATTTATCTTATTTTACTGGCCATGGAATCCCCAAAAATATTTATCTGACCCCAATTTAAATACCGACTTTCACTCCGATTGGTATTGGGTCAATGCTTTTGACAAATTTAAATTTATCAACGACTGGGAAGTCAAAACCACTACCATCCCCAAAAATTCAATTTTAGTTACCAGTCCAAACAACTATTTGCCAAAAAACTCCAAGCTACTAAAAACAATTAATTTACCAAACGGTACTCCTGTTTTTGATATAGTCGCATATGATTAAAAAAATATTAATTGCTATTACTATTGCTGCTTTTTTAGTCAGAATTATCAATAACAATTATCCTCCACTTTTGTGGGACGAAGCGGCAATTGGTTACAATGCCTACTCACTCATCCACACAAGTCGCGATGAATACGGCCAAGTATTACCAATTGTCTTTAAATCATTTGGCGACTACAAGCCTGGACTATATGTTTACTTAACAATTCCTTTTGTCGCTATCTTTGGTCTAACCGAAATATCAGTTCGCCTACCCTCCATAATTTTGGGGTCACTCCTACCATTATTATTATTTTTATTAATTACCTCACTTAATCCAAAATCCCAAAAATTAGGTATAATTGCTGCCATACTTTTGGCCTTCAATCCTTGGAACGTCCATTTTTCTCGAGGTTCATGGGAAACCAACGTTTTGCTCTTTCAGTTAGTTTTGGCTTCGTATTTATTTATCAAAAAGAAATATATAGTTTCGGCCCTAATTTTTGCCGCCAGTCTATACACATATCAAGCCAGCAAATTACTTGTTCCTTTTATGGTTATCACCCTATTACTACATCAAAAACAATTTCCCAAAAAATTTATACTAATCTTGGGGATATTTTTTCTCCCTGTAGTTTATGGTATGTTTTTTGGACCCAATGCCAATCGGTTAAAAGTAATGAATCTTTCGGCTTACACCAGACCCGCCTCCGAAATTAATACCATTATTGCCGAAAGCAACAACCTTGATTTTAGTCTATTTTATTCTCAACCAATATTTTTTGCCCGCAATTTCGCTCAAAGATATTTCAACTTTTTTTCAACTAGATTTTTAATCTTTGAAGGTGACTGGCAAACTCTTCGTCATTCAGCTCCATACGTTGGTGTAATTTTATATCCTACTTTTGTATTCCTAATATTGGGTCTAATTATTGCTATAAAAAACTACAAACAACACACATTTTTTTTAATCTGGCTATTGTTTGCCCCAATTCCCTCATCATTGTCACTCGATATCATTCAGGCTGTTCGTGGACTAAATTTATCTATCCCTATAATTTATTTTGCGGCACTCGGTTTATCAACAATATTAAACAAAAAAAATATAGTATATATACTAGTCATATACATCGCTTCTTTTGCCTATTATTGGGACATGTACACACACCACATGACTCAAGTAAAACCCGAACAATCATTAGTTGGCTACAAACAAGCAGTGGAATACATGCAAAACAATGGCCAAGATAAAAGCAAAATATTTACCAATTTTTATGGTCAAGCTTATATTTATTATCTTTTTTATACCAAAAAACTTACCACAGTCAATCTAACATCTAACGGTGTCGACACCGGAGTCGTCGAAAGCATAGATGGTGTTTTGTTTAAAACTCCCGACATTCGTCAAATTCAAAATTCAAAACAAAAAACTATCGCCATTTTGGCATATGATGAAATTATTCGACAGGGTTTTAATATTCAAGACTTTGTTAAAATTAGCCCAATTTTTTATGCCTACCAAAATTAAATTAATACTAATTATTCTTTTAGCCATCATCCTCCGTTTTTGGCAAATCAATACTTTACCCGCACTTAATCCAGACGAAGCAGCACTGGGCTACAATGCTTATTCGCTATTACTAACAGGCAAAGATGAACACGGTATCGCCTGGCCCATTCATTTCAAATCGTTTGGCGACTACAAGCCCGGTGGCTATGTCTACCTTGCCATGCCTTTTATAAAAATATTTGGACTAACACCATTAGCAGTCAGATTACCAAATCTAATTTTATCAATATTTACCATATATTTATTGTATTTATTAATCAAATTATTAACAAAGTCAGAAAATATCGCACTTATTTCTGCTTTTGTCTTAGCCGTCAGCCCATGGGCAATTCATTTTTCCCGTGGCGCCTGGGAATCAAATACTGCCTTATTTTTGATAGTATTTGGATTATATTTGTTTTACAAAAAGTCAAACTGGTTCTCACTACCTTTAGTTGCCGCACTTTACACTTATCATTCAGCCCGGCTCATTATTCCCGTTTTATTTTTAATTTTATTTATCAAATATTACAAAAATTTTTTAAACAAAAAATTTTTTGTCACTATTATCATTTCAGGATTATTATGCATCCCGCTCATGATGTCCTTCCTCAACAATGGTGGAACAACTCGACTGGCAGGCGTTGGTTTATCTGCCGACAGGGGACCGTTATCCCGATCTGAAGAGTTACTAAATCAGCATCCAAGTTTTAATTACTACGATCGTGCTATTCATAACCGACGTGTTTTATATTTCCTCTCGTGGGGACAAAAATATTTATCCCATTTTGATTTGAATTTTTTATTTATAAATGGTGATGATGTCCCCCGGTCCAAAAACCCCGACATGGGTCAACTATATTTAATCGAATTACCCCTCATCATTCTTGGTATCTACTTTCTTCTAAATAATCCAAAATACAAGTCTTTATCGTTTCTAGTTACCAGTTTACTAGTTACTTCCCCTTTGGCTTCGTCACTTACCTTTCAAGCCCCCTCCGCCCTTCGTGCTTTGCCATTAGTTATACCGTTATCAATATTGACCGCCTTAGGTATCCATCAAATATCAAAACTAAAATATTTAATCTATGTTTGCTATATATTTTCTATCATATATTTTTGTAATACCTATTTTATTCACGCACCTATTCGTTATGCTTTTGCCTGGAATAGGGGGTTTAGTGATATTGTTCCATTAGTTGAAAATCAAAAAAACAATTATCAAAATATATATTTTACAAATCAATACGATCAACCCTATATTTTGTATTTATTTTTTAGCAAGTACGATCCGACTACAATTCAAAAACAAATCAAACTAACTTTACCCGACAAATTTGGTTTTTCTACCGTAAAACAAATTGACAATATAAATTTTGACATTCCCCAAACTATTCCTCCAAATTCACTAGTTATTAATGCTTCCGATTTTGCAAAAACCGGACAAAGCTTTACAATATATACCAAATGACCAACAAAATAAAAATATCCGTTGCCATGGCTACATTTAATGAAGAGTCAAATATTAAACGAAACCTTGATGCCATTCACGATTGGGTTGACGAAATAGTTATTGTTGACGAAAATTCTACCGACAATACGATTACTATTGCCAAAAAATATTCAAAGGTAAAAATAATTTCTACCAAACATGAGGCCATATTTCACATTACGAAACAAAAAGCTATCGACGCTTGTACTGGTGACTGGATACTACAGCTCGACACCGATGAAGTAGTCACCACTGAGCTTAAAAACGAAATAATAAAAACAATCAATAGCAATCCTATCGAAAATGGTTTTTGGATTAATCGCAGTAATTTCTTTTTAGGTAAGTTTCTCAAAAAAGGTGGTATTTATCCCGATCCCACCATTAGGTTGTATCGTCAAGGTACAGGCAAGCTGCCCTGTCTCGACGTTCACGAACAAGCCGCAATAAATGGTCAAGTAGGCCATTTAAAATCAGATTTATTGCATTATTCTGATCCAACTTTTTCTCGATATTTAATACGTCACGATCGCTATACTTCACTATTGGCCTCAGATCTAAAAAAACAAAACGTCAAAATTAGTTCAACTAATTTTATTTTATATTATATTTTCAAACCTATTCACTGGTTTATTCTTTCCTACTTGCGCCATCGAGGTTATGTTGATGGTTTTCCCGGTTTAGTTTTTGCCTATTATTCGGCACTTCGATTTCCTTCCGCTTACACCAAATTATACGAAATATATAACAATGAAAAAGTATAAAATTGCTATCGATGTTTCACCTCTATCTGACGGCAATGCCATTCGTGGCGTTGGTTACTACACCAAAAATTTAGTTACCGCCTTACAACACGAAGTCAAAACTAACCCCGATTATAAAGATATAGAAATCTCATTAATTAAAAATTACAAATTAAAAATTAAAAATTTTGATCTAGTCCACTATCCCTATTTCGATCCATTTTTTTTAACTTTACCTATAACCAAAACCCCTTTTGTTGTTACTGTTCACGATTTAGTCCCCATCGAAATCGCCAAAACAATTCCTGTCGGTTTATTAACCAAAATATTTCCTCAAGGATTGTTTAAAAACATATTTCCTATCGGCATCAAAGGCTTTATCAGATGGCAAATTCAAAAAACCAAATTAAGGTTTGCCAAATACATTTTAACTCCTACCCACACCGCCAAATATTCTATCTGCGATATTCTCGGTTATCCCAAAGAAAAAATATTTACCACTTATGAAGCCGCCAATTCAAATTTCAAAAAAATAACCGATCAAAAATTATTACAATCAATCAAAACAAAATATAATTTACCCGACGTTTTTGTCCTATATGTGGGCGATATCGGCCGAAACAAAAATATTCCGAGTTTAGCCAATGCCTGTCAAAAAATAAATATTCCCCTTATAATTGCTGGTAGTTCAGCGGTAAAACCAGTCCCCGATGACCCTTGGACCAAAGATATCAAATGGGTTCAAGCTCATCAATCAAAATATTTAAAAAGTTTAGGTTTTGTCTCCGACGATGATTTACCAGTTTTATATAACTTAGCCTCAGTCTATTGCCAACCATCCTTTGCCGAAGGTTTTGGTTTACCTCTACTCGAAGCCATGCAATGTGGTACACCTACCTGTTATTCACAACAAACTTCACTTGCCGAAATTAGTGATTTTTCGGGCTTATCATTTGATCCATATTCTATTAAAGATATTTCCAACAAAATTAAATTAATTTTAACTGATACTAAATTACAACAAGAATTAATTATCAAAGGATACAATCGAGCCAAAACATTTTCCTGGCAATTGTGTGCCATCAATACTCTTGCCGTTTATCGGTTGTGTCAGCTCGATGTCCAAAAATAAGCAACATTTTATTTCTGTCATTGTTCCTGTCTACAAACAGGCCAAAACTATTCGCCAGGATATATATACAATTTACGATACTCTCGAACGAATTCGTTATAATTACGAAATCATCGTTGTCGTCGACGGTATCCATGTTGACTCATCCTATGACGAAGTCAAAAAATTAAAACTCAAAAATCTCAAAACTATTGGTTACGAACACAACCACGGCAAAGGCTATGCTATTCGTTTTGCCATGGCTAGGGCCAAAGGGGACTACATTGCCTTTATCGACGCCGGTATGGAAATCGACCCAAATGGTCTATCGCTTATAGTCGAGCAACTCGAATGGTATCAAGCCGATATTATTGTTGGCTCCAAACGTCATCCCGCTTCATTTGTAAACTATCCACTCGATCGCAAAATAATTTCTTTTGGTGCTCAAATAATTTCTCGTATTTTATTAAACATCAACATTCGTGACACTCAAGCAGGTCTAAAAATATTTCGTCGCAAAGTATTGGAAACTGTTTTACCTCGACTTTTAATCAAAAATTACGCCTTCGACCTCGAATTATTATCAGTGTCCAATCGTCTTGGATTTACTCGTATTTACGAAGCCCCCATCAAACTAACCTACGATTTTACCAGCCTGACACACGCTACAGGACTAAAAATTATTTTCAATTGTTTGTGGGACGCATTGGCCGTATTTTACCGGCTACGAATCAAAAAATACTACGATAACCAAAACAAGCGTGGTTGGATTTACGACCCCGAATTAGATATGCGTATCAATACCGGAAAATGAATACGAAAAAGATATTTTTCTCCATTATTATCCCAGTCAAAAGTGAAAATGATTTTTTACGCGAGACTAGGCAAAAATTATCAATACAAACATTTAAAGATTTCGAATTATTAGTAATAACTGACAAAATATCAACAAATCCCTGCACCAAACGAAACTATGGTGCCAAAATCGCCAAGGGTAATTATTTGTGTTTTATCGACGACGACTCATATCCCGACAAAAACTGGCTATTAAATGTCAAAAAACAAATTGATCTACATTCCGACTACGCCGCCTTTTGCGGCCCTGCCCTAACTCCAGCACACGACAATATTTTGCAGCAGGCCTCCGGACACGTCTGGTCATCAATTATGGGCAGTGGGGGAGCAGGAGTATATCGTAGCAATATATCATCTCCTCGTTTTGTTAATGATTATCCGACGGTCAATTTTATCGTCAAAAAATCAGTTTTCAACAAAATTGGTGGATTCAAAATCAAATATTGGCCCGGTGAAGACACTATTTTTTGTCTTGATTTAGTAAATATCCAAGAAAAAATATATTACCATCCATCAATAGTTGTCTACCATCACCGTCGAGAAATATTAAAAGAACATTTAAAACAAACCAATCGTTATGCTATTCATCGAGGTCATTTTGCACGTATTTTCCCACAAAACAGCCTAACTGCTGGCTATCTTATTCCTTCTGCTTTTGCCCTTTATTTTGTTTCGTTGCCGTTTCATCAAATAGTATATCCGCTATATTTATATATATTTTTATTATTTTTAACATTAATAAATATTATATTTAAAACAAAAAATATATTACTAGGATTTTTGTCTGTTTTTGCCATTTTTATTACCCACCTAACCTACGGTATTTTATTTATCAAAGGCTATTTTAGTGTTGATATTGTACTCACACTAAGATAGTATTAGTTTATGAACAATAATAAAATCAAAATTGCTGTTTCTTATCCTCCCCTAATCAACGCCAAGGGCAATGCGTTTTTGGGTCAAAATCGTCAATTTCAATGGACAAATACCGGCAATGTTATTTTACCTGTCATTCCTGCCTATGGTGCCACGGCCCTCAAGCAACTTGGTTACAAAGTTCTTTGGGACGATGCCATAGCCGAGAAAATAAGCTATGACATTTGGCTAAAAAGAATTACCAAATTCAAACCAAACATTATTTTTATCGAGTCCAAAACTCCAGTCATCAAACGTCACTGGGAAATTATCAATGAATTAAAACTTCAATCATTAAAAATTAAAAATTTCAAATTAAAAATTGTCTTGATGGGAGACCACACGACAGCGTTACCCGAAGAGTCATTAAACAATTCAAAAGTAGATTACGTAATTACAGGTGGTGATTATGATTTTATGATGCTAAATTTGGTCGATCATCTATATCATCGTAAAAAATTAGAACCAGGATTTTATTTTAGGAAAAATAAAACAATAACTAACTCAGGTAAATTTGCCCTAAAACATCACAATTTAGATTCACTACCAATCATCGATCGCAAGCTAACCAATTGGAAAATTTACGGTTACCAAAACACCAATTTCAAATACAAACCTGCCGCCTACATTATGACCGGACGTGATTGCTGGTGGGGCAAATGTACTTTTTGTAGCTGGACTACCACTCATCCCGGTAACACTTTTCGCAATTTTTCAGTCGCTCACACCATCAAGGAATTAAAATATTTGGCCAGTCTTGGCATCAAAGAAGTTTTTGATGATGCCGGAACACTGCCCATTGGTCCCTGGCTCAAAGAGTTTTGTGAACAACTGATCAGTACCGGTCTCAACAAAAAAATTGTCTTTGGTTGCAACATGCGATTTGGTGCTCTTAATCAAGAACAGTATGACCTTATGGGTAAAGCCAATTTTAGATTTATTTTGTATGGTCTTGAATCAAGCAATCAAGATACTCTCAATCATATTTTAAAAAACACCAAGGTCGAGGACTCACGCAAAACCCTAATTATGGCCAAAAAAGCCGGATTACAACCTCATTTGACTATTATGGTCGGTTATCCTTGGGAATCAAAACAAGATGCCGTCACCACGTTAGATGAAGCCCGATCACTATTTCAAGACGGTCTGGCCGACTCAATGCAGGCCACAATCGTTGTTCCATACCCTGGCACCCCGTTGTTTACCGAGTGTCAAAAAAATAACTGGCTCAAAAGTACCGACTGGAATGATTACGACATGCGATTACCTGTTATGAAATCACCGATCAGTGATCACGAACAGCTCGAGTTAGTTCATGGATTATTCTATGGTGTTCTGACACCACGATTTTTATGGCGTAAAATAACTAGTATTAGAAATATAAACGATATTTCACATCTTTTTAACTATGCCATTAAATATCTCAAAAAACTTCAAGACTTTCCTCGCAATCCTTCATCAAATCAAGTTAAGATATAAAATATACGGGTTTAAATGGACAATAAAATTGTCAGCCGAAAGATTATATCGATATTTATATTTTCAACTTTTTCAAAAATCATTTTCCCAATATGGAGAAGATCTTATTGTTACCAAAATTCTTAATCATAAAAAAAATATTTTTTATGTAGACATAGGATCCAATCACCCCGTAAAATTTAACAACACTTACCATTTTTATCTCCAAGGCCATCATGGAATCAATATTGACCCTAACAAACAAATTATCAATATCTGTCAAAGAATTAGGCCACGTGATCAAAATATTCCGATAGGTATTTCTGACAACAATTCAACCGGAACGTTTTATTTAATGGACCCACACGTCAACTCAACCATGACCAAATCACGATGTGTACACTACCAATCAAAAGGGGCCAAATTAATTGAACAAAATAAATGCCAAATTCTCAGTTTCAAAAATTTTTACGAAAAATTTTGCCACAAAAAGAAAATTGACTTTTTGTCCATCGATGCCGAAGGCGTCGAACTAAAAATTTTAAAAAATATTCCTTGGACCGTATGCCACCCAACTGCCATTTGCCTTGAAACCTACCATGATGATACTCTATCAAAATACCTAATTTCAGTCGGGTACAAACTAATAAAAGATACGAGACTTAATTCCGTTTTTAAATATGACAAATAAATCATCTGTTGTCCTATATTTTCCCACACCTTTTCCTTATCATCGACCATGGAAAGGAGTTCCACTAGCAGTGTTAGCAATATCACGGGTATTAGACAAGGAAGGTTACAATATCAAAATATATGCCCCATTTTTACAAAAAAATCCACTAAAAGAACTATTAAATTACACCAAAAAACATAAAGTAATTTGTCTTGGTGTTAGTACTATGACCGGATTTCAAATTCATGACGGTCTAAAAATTTCACGATCTTTTAAAAACAAATTTAAAAATATTCCAATCGTCTGGGGCGGTTGGCATCCATCAATTTTACCCACAGAAACGGTCAAAAATAAATATATTGACATTGTGGTTCGAGGTCAAGGCGATGAAACATTTCCCAAGTTAGTCCACTCAATAGAGGACAAAAAAAGTCTCCGAAAAATTAATGGACTAACATACAAATCAAAGGGCAAAATAATTAGTACTCCAGACTCAACACCAGTCAATCTCAATACTTTACCTCCTATTCCTTATCATTTGATAGACATTTCCAAGTGTTTGTTTGGTACCGAATACGGCCAAAAAACCATTCCCTACATTAGTAGCTATGGCTGTCCCCACCGTTGTGGTTTTTGCGTTGAAGAAGTAGTCAACAAACGTCATTGGACATCATTATCAGCCCAACAAATATTTAATGAATGGCGTGATTTATCAAAAAAATATTCAATCGACTCTGTTGCTGTTTACGACAGTAATTTTTTTGTTAACGAAAATCGCGTCAATGAATTATGTAAACTTTTGATCAAAAACAAATTAAAAATAAAATGGGGCAATGCCAACGGACGTGTCAGACAACTATCACAATACAAACCAGAGACGTGGGAATTAATGAAAAAAACTGGCTGCGCCATGATTCTTACCGGAGCTGAAAGCGGTAATCAAAAAGCCCTTAACCTTATTTCCAAAGACATGAATGTTGATGAAATAATCAAATTTACCAAATTATGCCACAAGTACAAAATCAAAATTTTATATTCATTTTTAGTCGGACTACCTTGGTCAAAAGACTCAAGTGAGAACAAAGAATTCGTCGGCAATGAATACAAATCCACACTAACATTAATTGATAAGCTATTAAAAATATCTACCAAAAATCGCTATACATATTATGTTTTTTTACCCTATCCCGGAGCCCCACTTTTTCATCGTGCCGTCAGTTTTGGTTACAAACCTCCCACTTCACTAACTGGTTGGAGCAATTACCTGATGTCTCCAGAAGACGCCTTTCAATCAATATTACGTCAAAAGTGGATTAGTCCAAAACAAGCCACCATGACGGCCATGTTAACTCAGTATATTTTTGGTCTAATGGACCAAGATACAATCAAAATCCTCCAAAATCGCATCTCTTCAAAAATAGGTAAAACATTATTTAATATTGCCTACACAATTGGTCTAAAATTAGTCAAACTACGGTGGAAATATAAATATTTTGATTTTCCTCTAGACTATTGGTTATTTACTCAAGTGCACAAATATGCCGGTCTTATCTAACAAAATTTTAATATCAATTATTATTCCCACCTTAAATTCAGCGTCAGTAATTGGACAGTGCCTAAATTCAATCAAAACCCAAAACATTGATCAATCCAAAATTGAAATAATTATTATTGATGGTGGTTCAACCGACAATACTTTAACAATTGCTCAAAAATTCAATTGTAAAATTATAAATAATCCACTAAAAACTGCCGAAGCCGGAAAAGCCACGGGTATCAAACATGCAACGGGTACATACGTTGCTCTAATCGATTCTGACAACATTCTCCCTACCAAATCATGGTTAAAAAAAATGCTAATTCCTTTTAGCAATAATTTAGTTATTGGCACCGAACCATGGCAATATACCTATCGTCCTCATGCCGGATATATTGAACGATACAGTGCTTTAACCGGTGTTAACGATCCCTATTCACTTATTACCAACAACTATGACCGTAAAAACTATATCAGACCAAATTGGAACGGACTCAATATCAAAACCAAAAACTATAAAAATTACCAATTATTCAAATTGACATCAAGTGACAAAATTCCTTCAATCGGGGCAAACGGCACCATTTACCGTCGCTCAATTTTTAATTCATATCATTCAGATTACTTGATTGATGTTGATCTACTAAACAGTATCTTAGTCAAAACAAAAGAGTTATTTTTTGCCAAAGTAAAATGTGGAATTATTCATTCCTATTGCGAATCATCAATCAATAAATTCATCAAAAAACAAAATAGACGAGTTATTGATTTATATATTTATCAAAACCAAAGACCAAAGCACATAATTAGTTCACAAATACAAAATAATATAAAATTTTCTCTATATGTAGTCTTAATTTTACCCATGCTTTTCGATACATTTTACGGATATTATAAAAAACCCGATATTGCCTGGTTTTTTCACCCTTTTGCTTGCATCATTACCTTATTCGTTTATGGTAAAAACACAATCCTGTATCGTCTAAAATTACTCAAACCCCAAAGCCGATCGAGGTGGTCACAATAATATGATAATTCACATCACTCCATTTTATGCCCCAAACATAGGTGGTGTCGAAACGTATTTATCTGATTTAATCGACATTAGCAATAAAAATAAAATAAAAAATATTGTTATCACCTATTCTCCACTATCAACTAATGCCAAAGCTCCATTTCATGTCAAATCAAAACATAATGAAATATTTCGTTTCCCTCATATCGGCTTTAATCTATTTCACAAGCTAGAAAAATTCCCTTTATTAAATTTTATTTACTTGACACCATATTTACTTATTGCCTCAATAGTTATCTGCTACAAATATCGACACCAAAAACACGTCATTCACGCGCACGGACTAAATTCCGCCATTATCGGATACATATTAAAATTGATATACAAATGGCCTCTAATAATCAACATATATTCAACCTATGATAACGTCAGTTTTAGTTCATTATTTTTTAAAACAATTAAATATGTTTTAAATTGCGCTGATCATGTTTTGACTCAATCCAATCAATCAATACAGCAATTAATCGTGTGGGGTATTAATCCAAAAATAATTGGACGATATTATCATTGGATTGATTTAAATAGGTTTAAACCAGCAACAAGAAAACCAAACAGACAAACAAACTTTTTATTTGTTGGTCGGCTTATACCCCAAAAAGGTGTCAACTTAGTTGTCAAACTAGCCAAAATTTTTCCCCAATATCAATTTAATATTGTTGGTACCGGTCCACAATACTCTCAGCTACAAAAATTAGTACAAAGCAATTTAAAATTACTTGGCGATATTTCTTATCAAAAGTTACATCTCATATATCAATCAAATGATGTTTTTTTATTTCCTAGTTTATATGCCGAAGGTTGGGGTAGAACAGCCATGGAAGCCATTGCTTGTGGATTACCAGTATTGGGGTCAAATCGCGGTGCCATTCCCGAAAATCTTGATTCAACAGTCTCAATCCTATTTCCCCCAACTTTATCAAACTTCAAAAAAAATATAACCAAAATTACAAAACTAAAAAACAATTGTCATTCATATGCCAAAAAACATTTTTCCAAATCCAATTTCAATAATCTACAAAAAATTTACTCTTCATACCAAACAGCGGAATTCTAAAGGGCCAAAAGTTAGTAGTCTTTGAAGCAACTTTAACATAATCTTGCACTGTTAATGTATGTGTCACGGCCATTACTTCACTGACTCTATCATTTAAATTTAGCAATATTTTAACCAATTCATCAATAAAAATATATTTAACCAATCGGTGTTTATCGCCAATCATCATCATTAACCCACCTTGAGTAAAAAACCCCAGTTTATTTTTAATATTATTTAATATTCCCACTACTTTTCGTTGATATCGAAAATCTCTATTTAACACAACTCCCGGATAAACTACAAAAAAATTTTTGTTCTGATGTTTCAAAAAAAACTTTAAACCCTCAACTTTCGAATCAACATACAAATTATTTGTCACACTATCTCTAATTTGGCCATTTTTAAAAACCATTATTGTCGACAAGTAAACCAATTTTTTTACCTTAATTTGTGAACAAATTTTTACTATTTTTTTTAATCCCAATACGTTTACTTTCCAATGATCAATTTTCTTATTCGATTTATTTTCCGTTGCCAAGTAAAAAACAATATCATTACTTTTTATATATTTATCCACTGACATGTTTCGCCCTATTACCACCACATCAACATCACGTTTTCGTAACTCATCATGCAGTGCCCTGCCTACATACCCATTTCCTCCCACTAATATATATCTAGGACGAAGCTTCGACATAAAAACTCAAACGCAAATGAACTTCTAAGTCTAATTTATCAATATCAGGACAAACACCTTTACGATACGAGACAACATTAACCTTTTTAAATCCAACTTCTTTAAGTAAATTTACAAACTCATCTTGCCCGTACATCCATTGATGTCCACGTATAAATAATTTTTTTATATTTCCCCAAAATCCAAATATCAAATCTTTATCATATCCATAAAATTCACGACAAAAAAGATCACTTCCATCATACGAATCAATCAATTTCTTTAAATCAGGTAATACAATCCTCACAACACCACCTTTTTTCAAAACTCGACGACATTCAGACAATATTTTAAATACCTCATTTTTTTCAAAATGTTCCAATACATGAGAACAATAAATATAATTTACACAACTATTTTCAAAAGGTAATCGATGTCGTATGTCAAAATATTTAAACTTTGGCCATACGGTAACATAATTTTTATCAATCAATCCAAACCAACCAGCGACCTTGGTCAAGCCACATTTACCCAACAACGGTAACAATCCATAATCAATATTTGTCCAATTGTTTCTAGCCAACGGACCACAACCTAAATTAATTTTAATCATAATATGTTATAAAATAGCAATGCCAAAGACCCTTTTAGTAATAGCTAATAATAACATCGGAACCAGTCAAAGCGGAGGTGATACTATTTTTCTCGAGCTTATAAAACATTGGCAAAACAAACTCGATATTACCGTTTTTGGCTGTCAAGAAGCTCATGCCTTATTAAATCGATATCAACTTGATCATATAAAATTTATTAAGACCGATGACACAAACCTTCATTCACACCCTTCTGTTTCAAATTTATTGATACACACGATTAGACGTATTTTTTGGGGAATAACTACTGCTCTAAAATATCGACATGTATTCATATCTTCAAATTATTGTTATACCTCTTCTGATTTTTACCCCGATTATCTTTTAGGATTAATTTACAAAATGATAAATCGACGTGGCATATGGATCGCTTGCCACTATCTATTTATATCAAAACCAACTGACAACGATTCTTCATATAAATCAGAAAAACTCAAGGGATGGTTATACTTTTTGTCTCAAATTCCGACAAAATATTTTACTCAAAAATTTGCCGATATAATTTACATTACTTCAGAACCCGATATAAGCTATTTTCCCAACAAAAAAGTAATTGTCATCCGGGGAGGAGTCAATCTAAATCCCTCCAAAAAATATTTTCAATCAAAAAAAATAACCAAAAAAATATATGACGGATTATTTATTGGTCGACTTCATCCTCAAAAAGGAGTCCTCGAATTAATCGATATCTGGCAACTACTTTGTGTAAAAATACCCAATGCCAAGTTGGCAATCATTGGGGATGGCATACTAAATCAGCAACTAATCTCAAAAATCAAAAAACTCTCACTGCAATCAAACATAAAACTTTTTGGTTTTAAAATTGGTGCAGAAAAATACAAAATAATTGAACAATCAAAAGTTATTCTTCATCCTGCCACTTTTGATAGTGGGGGAATGGCTGCCGCCGACGCAATGAGTTTTGGTTTGCCTGGTGTATCTTTTGACCTACCCGCTCTCAAAACATATTATCCACAAGGGATGATCAAGGTTCCTCTATACGACAAACATATTTTTGCCAATAATATTTATTTACTTTTAACCAACAAAATTATATATAATAAAACCTCAGCCAAAGCCATAGATTTAATCAAAAACCACTGGAATTGGGACAAACAGTCAAAAATTATTTATGAAAAAACCTTTATCTAAGCTAAACCCGTTAGTGGTTCTTTGCTCACCTCCATCACGTAGCATCAATCATTATCGACCTCCAGTTGCTCTACTTTATCTTGCCGGTTATTTAAAACAACACTCAATAAAAGCCAAAATTGTTGACATCACTCTAAATGAAGTAGTAAAAAATAAAAAATTTTTCAAAAACATTGACCAACAAATAGAGGCAATCGAATCAAAAATAATACATCAAATAACTCAATTAAAACCCATGGTTGTGGGTATCACCTGTTACACCCCTGAGTACATGCAAGTTTTGAGTTTAGCCCACAAAATAAAAGCCATTTTTCCCAAAACAAAAATAATAATCGGTGGCATTCACCCAACTTTATATCCTGATGAAATGTTGCTGGAGCCAAAATCACCTATCGATTATGAAGTTGTCGGTGAAGGCGAAGAAACATTGCTAGAATTATCCAAATACATAATCAAAAAAACAGGTAAACTATCGTCGATCAAAGGAATTGCCTATTTAAGTAAATCAAAAGTAGTTAAAAACAATCTACGACCCCTCAACAGCGATTTAGATTACATTTCACATCCCGCATATGACCTAATCGACATGAATTATTACACCAACGCCTCCCCATACGCCATTCGAGGATGTTTTCTACGGTCAATATATATTTTAGCCACTCGAGGGTGTCCTTCAACCTGCACGTTTTGTGTTGCCAAAAAACTACGAGCATTTAATGGAGGTGGACAATACACTCGTGTTCGATCAGCCAAAAGTTTAATTAAAGAAATCAAAACACTAAAATCAAAATATCAAATCGATAGTTTTTATTTTATCGACGATTTATTTACCATTAACAAAGCAAACGTCATAAACTTTTGTCGCGAACTAAAAAAACAAAAATTAAATTTACTTTGGGGTTGTTCATCCAAAGTATCGACACTAAACAAAGAAATAATTCAAGAAATGGCCTCAGCTGGCTGTGTCCAAATAGATTTTGGTGTTGAACGTGGCAGCAATCAAAGTTTGATCGACATCCAAAAGGGGATCAGTACCCAAATGATTACTGAAATTTTTAATTTATGTCATTTATATAAAATTCGCACCTTTGCCAATTTTTTAGTCAATCTCCCTGGTGAAACCAAAAAAGACCTAAATGACATAATCAAATTTTCTCAAACCCTAAAATCCGAAATATATTCATACAACGTCTTTACTCCCTATCCTGGTACCGACATATACGACAACATGACATATTGTTTTACAAAAGACGAATACCAAGAACTATTTTCAGCTTCAGATTTAATTGAGACATTTCCCATAAAATACAAATTCCACAAACACAATATCAACATATTAAATTGGGCCACGATTCAAAATCGACGTTTTAATGAATTAATTCCCAATATAAAATTTCATCTAAGCCTAAAATATATTTCAATGTTTTTTAATTCATCCAATAAGTTAAACTACATTTCCCAAAGCGTAAATTTATTTCGCGAAGTATTAAATCAAAAGTTTAATTTAAATTTATGATTTGTCCACTTTGCCAACAAAACAAAGGAGTATATGCATTTACCACCAACGAATTTCATGGTAAATATTCATCTTCAAAAAATATATTTAAATTTTATCGGTGTCAAAAATGTTTTTCATATTTTCCCGACATAACCAAAATAAATATAAATAACTATTACACCCCAACTTATCGCCATACAGTTTCTTTTATCGAAAAATTTTTTATACACCGAAACTATAATACCCAAATTAAAATAATTGACAATCTATTTCACAGCAAACAAGTCTCTTTGCTTGACGTTGGTTGTGGCAATGGTGAATTTATAAACAACCTTCCCAAAAGCTATTTCAAAACCGGAATCGATATCAAAATAGACAAACCAAAACCATCTCTTATTCAAGACGATTTTATTGATCACCAGTTTACAGACAAATTTAACCTTATTACTTTTTGGCATTCACTCGAACATTTTACAAATCCAATTGCCGCCATAATCAAAGCCAAAAATATTTTACAAAATAACGGATATATTATCATCTCTATCCCCGTTTCTGATTCTGCTTCATTCAAATTAAATCCTTCAAAAGCTTACCATCTTGATCCTCCTCGACATATATTTATACCTAACACCATACAGTTCAAAAAAATACTTGGAAAATATTTTTCCTCAGTCAAAGTAATCGACTTACCATATGAATTTCCTCTAGACTTATATTGGACACTCAAAAATAGTCACAAAAAATATCTTATTCCCATATTTCCAATATTAAAATATATATTTCCTGAAACAAAATTATTTCTTTGTCGTCGGTGATTTTTCCAATTCTGCCAATGCCTTTTTGGCCTGTTCAAAATCGGGATTGGTTTTGAGTATCGATTCAAAGGTCTCAACACCTTTGGCCAAGTCACCGGATTGTACATATACCACACCCAAAATATATTTAAATTGTGGATTATTTCTGTCAGAATCAATCAATCTATTTGTATTAGCCAATGCCAAATCAAATTTTTTCTCCATCAAATCTATTTGGATCAGTGACATATATGTCTGATATAGGTTTGGATTAAGTCTGATAGCTGTTTGATAGCTTTCGCGGGCCAAATCTAATCGGCCAACTTTATAAAAAATATTTGCTCGATTATGATAAGCATCGGCATAATTTGGTTTTACAATCGTTGACTGAGTAAAGCCTTTAATGGCATTAGAATAATCTTTTAATTTGTCATAATCATCCCCAATATTATTCCAAGCATTATGTGAATTTGGCGAAACTATACAAGTACTTACCCACAAATCATGGTTTGTAGTCCAATCACTATTACGTAAAAAAGTTCTAACCATACCAAATACCAATAATGAAATAAATAACACCGATGGAATCAATTTCAAATATTTACTCAAATCCAAAATAATTAAAGCCAAAAATATGGCAAACCCCAAGGATCCCAAAAACATATATCGTTCAGCCACCAGCCAACTTACTTTAACCGGAGCCATCGATGGTGCTGCTGCCGCAAAAATAAAAGCCAAAGCAAAAAAATAACGTTTATCATTAAAATAAAAATATACCAACATTGTCAAATACACTATTAGTATTGACCAGTTTAACCAAATCGGAATGACATACATAGTGTGATACAAGGTCAAATCAATTGGGAACCACAACAACTGCAAGTATTTGGCAATAGCTGTAGGATATTGAAAAAATGGATCATAAAATATACCACCACTACCGTTAATCCCCGAATTAACCACATCAATTCTTACATTCGTATACGGTATTGCCAAATATACAAATACAACCATAACGACGGGCAACATCCACCAAATTTTAGAAAAGTATTTTTTTAAACGATTCCACCCCACAAAAAACATATAAATCAAAATGATAAAAAACAAAGCAAAAGGACGAGGCTTATCTGTTTGAAATGCCAACACAAAAAACAAAAAAGACAAAATCAAATTTTTATATTTTCCCCGATTAATAAAGTAAATAAAATTAAGCATTGACGCCAATATGTATATTGCCAACAACACATACAACCGCCCCGAAATCCATGAAACGGCTTCCACATGAATTGGCATAACTGTAAAAAGTAACATTGCCACCATCGCCAAAGTTTCATTCTCAAATACAGTTAGAACAAAAACAAAACCGACAACCAAAACCAAAAGGTAGCTGACAAAACTAACAAAATGATAGGGGATAGGACTATCCGAACCAAAAAAACTATAAATAAAATGATTTGTCATGTACATCGAATTTGCATATGAATCCTTCGAAAACATATACCAAAAATCACCAATGTTTGGAAATTGAGTAATCGAAGCATAATCATCAGACACAAAATTACCAGCCAAACTGTTAAAGTACAATAACGATGCCAAAACAAGCAAAATAGTCAAAAATTTCCAATATTTTCGAACAACCCCCCAAAAACCAATTTCAATATAAGGTGACGTATTTGATAACAATCCACTTTCTTCATTAGCAACTACCTGCGATTCTTTTTTCAATTTCTTAATTTTTCTTTGAGACATAGTCCATTTTAGCAAAAAAATCTGCCAGTTTATCAACACTGTGTCTCAATCTCAAATTAACTTCATCAATCGAAATAATGTCGTGCATCATTGCCTTATTTTTACCCGTACTTTTATATTTAATTGGTGAAGAATGTTCATACATATATGATTCAAAAATTTTATCTAATAACAAATTTTCCGTGTAGCTCCAATCATTCATCAATATATAATCAAAATTAATTTTGACAAATTTATTAAACGTATTTACGTAATCATCTTGATCAAAATTATAAGTTTCATTACTAATTGACATCAAATTTGTCACCAACATTTTTTTTGCATTAGTTTTTTCCAAAGATTCTTTCATCCCCAAAGGTAATAAATTTGTCAACACCGAACCATATAAACTACCAGGACAAAATATTATTAGTTCAGCATTTTCTACAGCCTGTATCGCTTCAGGGTTAGCCGATATATCAGTTGACAACCATACATTTTCAACCATATCTAGAGACATTCTTTGATCATCCAAATTGTGTTCACCGATAAATTTTCTTCCCGATTTTGTTTCAAAACATACCTCAGCAGGGGACAGTGCCACAGGTATTACCTGTCCCAGCAAATTCGCTTGAGTAAGTAGTGAAAATAAACTATCAACTTTAGACAAATCACCCGACTTTTCCGACATAAATTGAAAAAATAAATTCCCAAAATTACGTCCACGACCGTCACGATATTTAAGCATTTCTTGCCAATAAGTTTTTTGTTCTCCATCATCCCACAAGGACATCAGTGATCGCCAATAATCAGAAAAAGCCAACACCAATCCTCGTTCATCAGTTCTGATTCTTCCCGAGTCACCTCCGCTATCAAATGTCGTTACAATCGAATTAATATTATTAAAACCAGCCTTAACCAAAGCTTGATTTATAATCGGCATTCCCGACCCTCCACCTATTGTGACTATCATTCTAACTAGTATACTACTTCATGGGAATCTTCCGTTTATTACTAGCCATATCAGTATTAATTGCGCATTCTACGCCTATATTTGGCAATACTTTAGTTGGTGGTCGTGTTGCTGTCGAAAGTTTTTTTATGATCTCGGGTTTCTACATGGCCCTTATCTTAACCACCAAATACAAAACTAACATCAAAACCTTTTACAAAAATCGTTTTCTCAAACTTTTTCCTTTATATTGGTTTTTTACCATTGCTGTCATCATTACTTCGTTTATAACCACCGGCAAATTTACAATATTTAAAGACTACTATATCACCCCGTTTTCCAAAACAATTTTAATTTTATTTAATAGTAGTCCGTTGTTTAACGATGTCTCAAATTTCATGGGCCTAAATACCACTACAGGTAATTTGTTTTTTACTCCGTCTTTCCGCGATACTGTTCCCGAAATTTGGAATTATTTAATTTTGCCTCAGGGCTGGACTATTGGGCTCGAAATTATGTTTTATATGTTTGCTCCTTGGTTAGTCAAGCAAAAAAATAAAACCTTAATCATTGTTGCCGCTCTCAGCTTATCGGCCCGATTATTATCCTATTACTTTTTACATTTAAATCATGATCCATGGGAGTATCGCTTTTTTCCATTCGAAATTATTTATTTTATATTAGGCATCTTTGCTTATCGTATTTACCTACAATTAAATCTAAAATTAAATATTTTTTATTTGATTCCTGTATTTCTATTTACCTTCCTTTTCCCCTATATACCCTTTAACACCAAACGTATGTTGGCCTATTATTTTGTCGTCTTTGTCTCAATACCATTTTTGTTTAAATATACCAAAGACAACAAAATTGACCGATTTTTGGGCGAACTTAGCTACCCTTTATATTTATGTCATTTTTTAGTTATCGACATTTTTGCCCAAATCATCAAAGTAAATCACGTTTATTTAGGTTTATATTCACTATTATTATCGCTTCCAATAGCAATATTGAGCTATAATCTTATCAATGGAATTGTTAAAAGAGATTAAAAACATCATCAAGTGGCACGAGCTCCTATGGCAAATGGTCGGACGTGAAGTCAAATCACGTTACAAACAATCAATTCTTGGGTATGCCTGGGTTATTTTAAATCCATTGGCTCAAATGCTTGTTATGTCGTTTGCCTTTTCCATCATATTACGTATCCCCACCAATTCTTCATCTCACATTCCTTATTCCATCTTTTTATTTGTCGCTCTTTTACCCTGGAATTTATTTTCAACTTCTCTAATTGCTTCGACCAGTTCTTTAGTCAATTCATCATCACTAATTACCAAGGTCTATTTTCCTCGCACAATTTTAGTTATATCTGCCATTCTCTCTAAAATAGTTGATTTTTTATTTGCTCTAATAATTTTGATCATTTATATGATTATTTACCAAATGCCAATATCAGCCAACATTATGTGGGTCATACCCATATTTATTATTCAACAAATATTTACTTTAGGGGTATCTCTTTTTCTCGCCGCTTCAAATCTTTTGTATCGAGATATTCAATATTTACTCACCCTAATTTTAACGTTATGGTTTTACATTACACCTGTCATTTATCCAGCCGATATTGTCCCTGAACGATACAAAATATTTTTTCAAATTAATCCCATGGCCGTAATTATCAACGCCTACCGTCAAACAATTTTAGGTAACGGAGCACCCAACTACTTAAGTCTTTTTATCGCTCTAGGTGTTTCAATCGTCACCCTATATTTTGGTTTTTCTTATTTTAAATCTCGCGAAAAAATCTTTGCCGATAATATATAAAAAAGTTGACAAAAACTACCTATTTGTATATACTGTAAGGAGTTATAAACCATATATGATGGATAACACCATATGAAAAATACAATTTTATCACAAACAGATAGTGAAATATTAGAACAACTATTACTTAAATATGGACGGATTGTTAACTCAAAAGATTTAAATAGCGTTTTTAATACAAAATATTCTAAATTTGCGAGTCAAAATCGGATTCAAAAACTTTGCAAAAATGGTTGGCTAAAACGAATAAAAAGAGGATTATATCTCGTCATTGACAATTTAAGTTCACGTTTTCAAAATGAAAATTCATTAATATCAATTTCAAATTTATTAAATAAAAATTCATATATTAGCTTCTCTTATGCTTTAAATTATTATCAAATGTATGACCAGTATTCAAAAAATGTCATAGCTATAAGCAAAAAACAATCAAATGATTTCAATTTTGACGACTTTGTTTTTAAGTTTACCAAAGTAAAAAAAAGTATGTATTTTGGTTTTTCAAAAAAGAACAATGCAGGTAAACTAATAAACATCGCCGATGTTGAAAAGGTGTTAATTGATTATTTATATATTGATAAAAGTTTTACTTCCGCCAGTCTCGTATATGAAAAATTAAAAGATTATCAAAGTGAAATAGATTTTAGCAAACTCCAAGAATATACATTATTGTGTGACAATACAATCAAACGCAAAATTGGTTTTTTACTCGACCATATTAATATAAATACAGACAAAATTTACCAGTCGTTAGATAAAAATACAGGTTTTTCCCGATTCACAGTAAAGTCAAAATTATTTAACGCCAAGTGGCGAATCTACTATGACAATCGAATTACTGGATAAATCAATTTTAAGTATTCTTAATCGTCAGTTAAAATATCCACTAGCTATCGCCGAAAAAGATTACTTTCTTGCCCTAGTCTGCAAAATAATTTATCAATCAAAATTAAAAAATCAAATAATTTTCAAAGGTGGTACCGCCATTTACCACACTTATTTACCCCAACTTAGGTTTTCCGAAGATTTGGATTTTTCCTCAAATCAAGAAAAAATTGACATAAATAAAATAAAATCAATTTTTACAAACTACGATTTTTTAGAAATCAAAAAAGATTATCTATCCAACGCCACCTACAAAATCGAACGACTTTTATATACCGGTCCTCTCAATCAATCAAATTCATTAAAATTAGAAATCGATTTTCTCCAAAACGTAGTCTTGTCACCAATCAAAATGGATTATCACAATCAATATGGCATCAAAACTAAAATTATGGTAATGGACATCCGAGAAATTGTTGCCGAAAAAATTCGCGCCATGAACGATAGGGTTCGATATCGCGATTTTTATGACTTTACGATGATAAACAAAAAACTATCGATAGATTTAAAATATGTATTTAGTCTGGTAAAACAAAAAGAAATCAGAAAAACAATAAGTCCAAAAAACATTAAAAGTAATTGGACCTTAGCCAAATTAGACAAACAAAATGACTATCAATCGATATATTTTTCCGAGCAATTGTCAGATGCGGAAATTGAAATATACCTATCCAAATTAAATTTTAGTGAAATATCAAAATAATTAATACTTTTCTTGCACAATTTATGCGCGATTAGGTATAAAGCGGGTTTTTTATTTAACGATAAAACAAAAAGAGAGTGAGTAGCGTTCGGACGAATCCTTAAGCATGCCATCTCATCGTGATAAAATATTATACAAAACAAAAAATGAAAAATAATATTTCTACCAACGCGCTATCGAACCAACGCGCTATCGCGCCTAATCAAACTATCATTCGGTTTAATCACGTCACCAAAAACTTTTCCAAAAATAATCAAAAAACTTTCAAGGAATTTCTCCCCGCTCTCTTTATGGGTGAAAAAACCGTAGACAAGTTTACGGCCCTAAATGATATTTCTTTTGAAATCCAAGCAGGGGAATGTGTCGGTATTATTGGACCCAATGGCAGCGGCAAATCAACTGTTTTAAAGCTTATTGCTGGTGTTATGTCACCTAGCAGTGGTATTGTCTCAGTCCATGGCAAAATTAGTCCTCTTATCGAACTTGGTGCCGGTATGCATCCCGAGCTTACAGGTCGCGAAAATATATATTTAAACGGAGCAATACTCGGTTTAAAAAGAAAAGAAATTGATGCGAATTTTCAAAGTATCATTGATTTTTCCGAAATCCCTGAGTTTATCGATCAAGCAATCAAGCATTATTCCTCAGGTATGTATATGCGTTTGGCCTTTGCTATAGCCGTCCATGCCAATCCCGAAATTTTAATAGTCGATGAAATCTTAGCCGTAGGTGACCCAAAATTTCAACAAAAATGTTTAAACAAAATGGAAGAATTCAAAAAAGCTGGTGTCACAATTATTTTTGTCTCCCATGATTTGGAAACCGTCCAAAAGTTTTGTTCTCGAGTAATTTATATCAATCATTCAAAGAATATTGCCGATGGTCAGAGCAAAGATATTATCAAAAAATATTCTCAGTCCAAATCTTGATCAACACTTTTGATCGTTTCCACAATTCTTTGCTTTGCAGTTTTATTATCAAATCCAACCCCCATTTCCAATTTTAAAGCCAAAATTCTTTCTTTGGATTTTTTGCCAGGATTCTCAATTACATTTTTTAAAACTTTTTCCAAACTATTTATATCTGTCACTTCACAAGCATTACTAATATCCTTATTAATATTCAGCACCTCATAATCCAAAAACTTTTTTGGACGCCAATTATTAACTACAACAACAGGGATATCTAGATAATAAGCCATAAATTCCATGGTACTTTCGGACAGACTCACCAACACATCAATATCTTTCAAAATATTTGTAATTTTATCCAAATGATTTTTGTCATCTCGATTACTCAAAATTACATTTTTATAATTTTCTATTCTTTGACCATCAACCAACTTTGTTAATACTCTAATGTCTTTTATTTGATTCAGTATATTTGCTACTTCATAATTTTCTTCTATCTCCTTATCCCAATGCAAGGGCACAAACAAGACATTAATTCCCGCGTGTTTTTGTTTTGGTTTCAAATGATCAAGAATAGTAGTCCCTGTAACCACTATTCTTTCAGGTTCAACTCCGGATTTTATCATTCTTACCTTATCTTGTGGTCCCCACACCATAATTCTTTGTGACAATAACTCTTTCCCATATTCAGGTAAATACTCACGGCTAGCTCGTAGTCCATGTTGCATTACAAAAGTGGGAATACCCATTAAATTTGACTGAGCCACAATGTTAACAAGTTCTCCTCGTACATCTTGCCAAACCACAACTGCATCGGCATCCATCCAATCATCTACAATTTCAAAGCTATCCTCAATATCAGCCAAGACTTGATTGTGATCACTCAAATATATTTTTCTAATCATATTATAATATCTATTATATGTTAACAAAAATTAATCAAGATAAAATCAAACGCCTCGAGACTGAAAATCTTCGTCTCCGCTCACTTCTAGCTCTAGAACAGCAACATCATAAATTACTAGAAGACGCACTTTACAAAACCCATCCCATTACCCGCTTACTCAATAAAATAATTAAAAAATGAATCGTTACTTTCAAAAAATATTAGAAACTATTTTTCGTCTACTTCTTAATTTAGTATATTTTTTCAAATTCCCCTATATATGGCGCCAAAACAAACAAATTATTTCAAAATACAACAATCCCATCATTAGCATTATTGTCCCTATTTATAAAACAAATATTAATCACCTAAAAGCCTGTATCGAGTCTGTCACAAATCAATCTTCTCCAAACTGGCAATTAATATTAATTGATGACAATTCAAACCAAAGCAATATCGACAAATACTTACAAAGTTTAAAATCAAACCCCAAAATAAAAATTCTAAAAAATTCAAACAATTTAAACATTGTCACCTCAACCAATAAGGGGATACAAGTTGCCACCGGTAGTTGGGTTGCCTTTCTTGACCATGACGATCTCCTTTGGAGCAGTGCCATATCCCAAATTTCCAAAGTCATAAAATATAATTCTAATATTCAATACATTTATACCGACTCAGACAAAATCAACGAACAAAATCATCACACCTCTCCATTTTTAAAACCAGATTTTAATTTATCATTGCTTCATCAAGTCAACTACATTAATCATTTTTCCCTTATAAATAGACAACTATTAATTAAGCTAAATAATTTACGACCAGGTACAAATGGTGCCCAAGATTGGGATTTGGCTCTCCGTACAAGTAAAATTATAAAAGCAGAACAATTTTTCCACATACCAAAAATTCTTTATAGTTGGCGAGAAACCACCACTTCCACTGCGTCAAAACAAGGGATGGTTAACAACAAATTTAACAATATTGCCAAAGTCCAAAAAGAAATATTAGAGTTTAATGGAATAAAGTCCGCAACGCAAACTAGATATTTAGGTATTTGGACTACAAACAATCAGTTAGCCATTTTGCCATATCAATTATATTTAATTTCACTAATCAAAAACTTTAGTTTTATCAACGGTTCTTCTTCTACCAATACGTAATCAAAATATTTTTGTTCACCATCAACTACGATTGGCTCAATTTCCAAACAAATGTCTCGATAACCAAGCTTTAACCCATCAAATATCTGAGCATATAGGTTATCTTTATTCAGTTTAGAGCTATCAATGTAACCCCATATCAATTCATGAGTACAGTTCTTGTCCTTAATTGAATACCTATAAGGGACAACAATCATATTGTTATTCCTTTCGGTTATTACATCAAAACCTCCCAACACATCCCCATCACTTGTATGAAAATTTATACTCATTTTTTTATTCGAAGATAAATACGTTTTTTTCAGTTTTTGTTCATCCGCATCTTTCAAAGCTTTAAACATTTCGTCTACGTTTCTAAAGTTGGTAGACAAATCATAATATCGATAAAAAATTTTGTCTATCATGCCAGACATTAATACAAATCCGCACATTGCAAACACAATCATCTTTGATCTTTTCTTGCCAACCAGAACAAAAAATTGAGTAATCCAAAATAACAATAAAGGAACTAAAGGTAACAAATACCGACCTTGTACACCTTCAATTATCTGCGATCCGACAACAGTCCACTGCATAAAAAATCCAAATTCAATTAAGACGTAAGTCCCAACGATAATTAGACCAGTCACTATTAATCCAAACCACCCAACAACCGGTCTTTTAATAGAAATAATAACGTTAATTAAAAAAGCCATAATCATCCCTGCAACAATCAAATATTGATACAAGTCAAATTCATAATCCAACCAACCAAAATAACCAAACATTCCCTTGATATAGAAATCCATTTTAGCCTCCCAGGTATCCGCTAATATTTTGACAATCAAAATCGGATCACGTTTTAATATCTCCAATTGGTAGCCACCGTTCACCAGCCCAGACGTACCACCGCCAACATTATTATTCAAAAAATTAATAAAAATAATAATTACCGGTATCATCAAAAACATAACTACAGACACTATCCACGGCCTGTCAATAATTTCATTTCTATATTTATTCCAAATTAATATTGGTAGTAAAAACAACATCAGATAATACCCAGATTTAACAGTGACAAACAATAATATTAGTACAGTCAGCAATCCAAACCATTTCCAAAGTTTACCCTGAGCTTGCTTGTCCTGAGCTTGTCGAATAGGCCGAAGGATCTTCAAAAATACCGACAAAATCAATGGCGCCAAACATAGTAGCAATCCATCATAACTAACCTCCGTCACTTGGTGTATGACCATCGGAATTAATGCATATGCAACCACCAATCCCGAATATTTCATCGGAATTAATTTCAACGATAACCAAACACAAAATAAAAACAAAATTAATCCCATCATACGACCAAAGTACAAGGCCAAAACAGGGTAGGGAGTCAATGATCCAATCCACATCCCAATTTCAACGGGAAAATAGCTAATGTAGCTTTTCCAAGTTATATTATATCCAAAGACACTAATAGCCTTATTAACATCCTTTTCCCAAACTCTTTTACTATCAAATTTATTTTCAAATCTGTGCGAAATCTCCAAAGCTTTTAGCCTAACAGGCAAATCGACAAATCTATTTTCAATTGACCATGTCTTACCACCAACAATCACAGCAACATTTTGAAAATGAACTATTTCATCCGGCTTTTGAAATGGGGGAATATACCAAACCATCACCAACCCCATCAATACCAAATAAATCCAAAATACTTTTCTCACGACTAATTATAACCACAAATATGTTGTAAAATAACAAAGTGAAATTCTCTATTATTACTCCCTCATATAATCAAGGTCAGTTTATTCAAGAAACAATAAATAGTGTAGTGGGACAAATTGGTGATTTTGAAATAGAATATTTTATAATGGATGGCGGATCAACCGATGATACGGTCAAAATTTTAAAAGCCACCGAAATAAAATTAAAGAATAATTCAAAAATAAAATATTATTGGCAAAGTAAGAGTGACAATGGTCAAGTTGACGCCATCAATCAAGCTCTAGCCAAGGCCACAGGTGATGTAGTTGCCTACATCAACTCAGATGACTATTATCTACCCAACGCATTTGACACAGTTTCAAAATATTTTAATAATCACCCAAAGTCACAATGGGTAGTAGGCAACTGTCAAGTTTCTGATCCACGACTCAATTGGACATTTTGGCTCAAACACATCTGGCCTATCCAATGTTTCAAAAGTGCACTTTATGTTTTTAATACCATCAACCAACCATCAGTATTTTTAAAAAGTTCACTTGTCAAAAAAGTTGGTAAATTTAATCCTCAATACCATTTTGCTTTTGACTATGATTATTGGTTACGTTGTCAAAAAAGGTCATTACCTTCCCGAATCCACACCTTTTTATCTGTCTTTCGCATCCACCCACAGTCCAAAGGTAATACTGGATTCAAAAAACAATTTGATGAAGACTGGCTAGTCTTTATTTCCCACCACCCAAAAAGCATTTTTTATTTTGCTCATGCCTTAGCCAAAGACTTTGTTAAATCTATTTACAAAAAAATAAAGTGAAAAAAACATTAATATTCATCCACCCCCACTTTACGATCAATGGAGGCGCCGGAACCTTTTTGTTAGAAGTTGGCAAGAGGCTTTCTGATAAATATAATATAATTTTTATTTCTCAAAAAGTCGATCAAAAATACATAGACAGTTACCCAGAAATATCTTTTCACACCACATCTGGCCCTACAACCGATAAATTTTTATTCTGGCTATTATTCCCATACTGGCAGTTCAAAACATATCTTTTAATCAAAAAATTTTGTATGCCAGAATCATCAATACTAGTTAGTGTTTTCCCCAGCAATTGGTTAGTTTTCCCATACAAATTCTTATTCAAAAAAAATAAATTATTTTGGTTTTGTCAGGAACCCAGTGCTTTTGTTCAGGACATCAAATGGATTAATGCCATCAATAGCCCAGTCAAGAGAACTATCGCCAAATTGTTAAATCCAATATTCAAAAAAATTGATTATTATTTAGCCCAAATTCCTGATCAAATATATGCCAATTCAAAATTTTCTAAAAACAATATTTTAAAAACATACAACAGAGACAGTATTGTCATCTATCCAGGAGTCGATGGCACCATTTTTAAACCAATATCATATGAGAAAAAGGAAAACTATATTCTCACCGTTTCTCGTCTCACTAAATTCAAAAACATTGACATATTAATAAATGCTTTCTCAAAAATAAATAAACCAAACTATCGGCTAAAAATTGTTGGCGATGGCGAGGAATTAAAGAATTTACAGAACCTAAGTAAAGAACTTAAGATATCAAACAAAGTTGATTTCTTAACAAATGTTTCAGATACAGAAAAAATTTCACTTTACCAAAAAGCCAAAATATTTGTTTCCTGCTCCAAAAACGAACCATTCGGCATCGTCCCCGTCGAGGCCATGGCCTGTGGAACACCAGTCATATGTGACAACTCAGGTGGACCCAAAGAGACAGTAGCTAACAACAAAACAGGTAAACTTATTAACTGCAATTCCACGGAACTCACCAAAACAATAAACAATTTATTAATAAATCAAAAATTAATCCAACAGATGTCGTATGATTCCGCTCAACACATTGTTGACAAATTTACTTGGCAACAAGCCAAACAAATACTCATCAAACATCTATGATTTCATTATTAATTATTGTCTCGGTTCTATTTATCTCTTCATTTGCCCTCTACCTACCTCTACAACTGATATTCAAGACCAAAAAAACTTCTGCACTAGTAATTCCTTTGTCTCTAAGTATTGAAATTTGTTTTGGAACTATTTTTTATATTTTACAAATATTTAAATATTTTCACCCACTATATTTTTTTATCCTATTTATCGTCAATTGTTGTTCTCTAGCAATTCTTATTAGGTCAAAATCAATACCAAAAATAAATTTATTGGCATTCATTCTATTAATACTCGCTTGTCTGCCTGTTTTTTACACTAGATTATATCCAGCCCTTAGCACCATCGAACCAGGTCTTGAAGATACCATCACTCACCTTAGATTTCTCGAAGATATAAAACTGACCGGCCACATCGACAACACCTTTTATATTCCTGGCTTTCATATCGTCATCTATCCATTAACTTATTTTTTACAACCATCACAGATTTACCAATTCACAGGACCAATTCTCGGAATAATTATCTTTTTTGCAATATATTTAATGATCCGACCAACTCTAAAAAATAGCCCCGTTAGATTTCTAATCCCTATAATATTTTCTCTGCCAATTTTTAACCTTGCCATTATTCAGACTGTTGGTTTTTGGCCAACATCACTAGTCTACCTATATTTAATGACTTTTATTTACACCATCTGGAACCAAGACATTTTGTTTTACCTAATTGCCAGTCTTGGTCTTTGCTTTACTGTACCTTACTTTTTTGTCCAGTATGTTCCCACATTGATGATAATCGGCACTATATTGTTTCTCTGGAAAAAAGAAAGAAAGTATCTCGTCTATATTTTTATCTCAGTATTTTGTCTTGCTTTCCTCTTTTTATACACTTATGCTCAAACAAAAATATTTAGCAAAAGTGCCTATTTCCCTGAAATTAATACAAGTATCAACACCACTAACCAAGCCATCGCCACCCCAGTATCCAACCGGCAAAAAAGTATTGATTTGATCGCTTTAATTGACAAAATAATCCCCAGTTCCATGTTGAGGTATACCAATAGTGTATTTTTTAAAAGCTATGTCGCTCCATCAATTATTACTGGCCTTGATGCCTTTACTCCCAAGGGTATCAGATACCCATTTTCACCCGGAGCTAACAATACCTACTTGTGGCTTATCATATCAATCATTAGTTTATTCTATTCGGTCAAAAGTAAAAATAAATATGGAGTCATTATATTTTCTGTAACTATCATTTTTGGCATAATTGCCATCACTGGCATTACAGAGATGACCACCTATCGTGGTCGTACAGGCGTCGCCTATATTTTCTTAGCATCTCTGGGGCTTCTGTGGTGGGCAGACAATATCTATCGACAAATTTTTGCACCTATCTATATTGCGGCAGTTATCCTCTCTCTTTATTGGATCAAAAATCAACCTCCAGCCTTTACCCATTTTTATTGTGACGGTGTCTTTGACATTGTCAACTCAATTAACGATCAATACCCCGACCAAAAAAAGATTATTGTTACTAACTATCAACAAGTAAGTATTCTTTCTCCTTCAATTGTGACAAAGCCCCTTACTAAAGAGAACATTGGGGTCAGTAACCAAGCGCAAACGTACATAATCTATCCCAAAAACCAATGCAAATCTGACAGTATTGAGATGAAAAATGCCCTTAGTACAGACGAATATTATATATCTTCAATGACATTAAGTAGTCAGTTGTGGCAAATTGAACAAGACAATATCAACAAAGTCCTTAATAATCCCGCAATAAAAAACTACTCCACATATTGGGAAAACGAAAGCATCCAGGTCCTCAAACTGATTGATTCAAAACTCTAGCCAAATCAACAGGGACGAATAATCGCCAGATTCTAATTGCCACCAATCGAATATCAATAACATCTATCACCCCATCATAATTTGGTTTGTATTTGTCAGAATTGACAACCAACCGCTTCATTTTGTCATACAAATCTTCGACATCACGCATTTTTACAAACTGAATATTGTCACCATACAACTCCCGTAAATCTGAAACATCAGTGCAGATATTAAAACGTTTATAGACAGTCGCTTCCAAAACTGTCGTCGGAAAACCTTCACTGTATGAGGGCAAAACCTGACATTCACTCGACATAATAAATTTTTCCTTATCACTGTTTGAGATATATCCCCAGTAATTTACGCTTTTTTCCAAACCATTATTACTGATATATTCCACAAGCCATTTTTTTTCTTCTCCGTCACCACCGATGTTTAATCGAGTCTTAGGATACTCGCGATTTAGCATTTTAAATGCCGACAATAATTCACAAATTCCCTTAGTTTTTCTAAGTCTTCCAATAAACGAAAAACTGTTAACTTTATCTGGATATTTTGCCATACCGTACTCGACCACATCAACCCCGTTATATATACGGGTCAATTTATCTTTATCAAAGCCCAATTCAACATAATGTAAATAATTTTCAAGACAGATACTATTTAAATAATCATGTCGATTAAATATCGAAACAATTGTCCCACAAAATAATCTCGTTTTAATGGCTATCACATCGTCGTGTTCGCCACCAGTTTCCGCCGTTATTATTGTTGGAATTTTGATTATTCCGATCACTTTAAGCCACCCGATCACCAGTCCATGAAATGTCAGGGTTCTAATCACACAAAAGTCATATTTGTGGCTATTTTTCAACAAAAAAATTATCAACTCGATTGCAATTGTCAAGTAACCAAACAGCCCTCTATTATCAACATGTTTAATTCTATATACATTTATACCCTCGATGTTTTCTTGTTTCAAAAAACTTTTCTCTGTCTGTTCGGTCAAAATATCAACCGACACCCCATTTCTCAAATATTCCTTTGCTAGTAGGTAACATTCCTGTTCCATTCCCCCAAACAACGGAAAAAAACCAGGAGTCACGATTAAAATTTTTCGTTGCATCATTTGGATATTTTCCTAAAAAAATAAACCATACTGTCCAAAACTGCAAACCATTTTGGGTAATCAATATGGTTTGATAACTTGCCAATCAACTTCCACCGCAACATCACTGACATGTCAAATTGTAATGAACATAGAGATAAATATTCTTCAAACGAAATTTCCTTCAAACCGACAATTGTTTTAAACGATCGATAGCTCGATTGCAACTGCAAATTACGTCCTGTCTGCGAAATCCCGTTTAAATTAATTCGATAGTTTAATAAATATTCATCAATGTTGTACAATCTGCCACTACATTTTAACCACAAATCATAGTCTTCAGCACACTTAGCCTCCAAATCATATTCTAGATTATCGAACACCTCCCTTCTCATCATCACCGTGGGATGTATCATTGGTGACGGTTTCCAATAATTATATTTTAGTAACCACCCTGTTGGAGGTGTCAGCTTTCCCAAGACATGACCTTTTTCATCAATCATTCTCGCAAAACTTCCACACACCATAACTCCAAGATTACTCTCCATAAATTTTACCTGTTTATCCAATCGATCAGCTCTCGACACATCGTCAGAATCCATTCGTGCCAAATACTTACCTCTAGACATCTTTATCGCTCGATTTAGGGTAAAAACTAAACCCATGTTTTTTTGATTACGATAATATCTAATTTGTTTGTCCTTATACTTCAACACAATTTCTTCACTATCGTCCGTTGAACCATCATTAATAATGATAAATTCATAGTCGTTAAATTGCTGATTAAGTATACTGTCAATTGCTAGTGACAGATATTTTCCGGCGTTATATACCGGCAATATAACCGAAACTAAAGGACTATTATTTGTCACTTTTTAATAACCTTTCAAAAATTAAACGATGTTTATCAAGCCATATAGAGTTGTCAAACATGGTCACTGCCCTTTCTCTCGCAGATATTGAAAATTGCCTCTGCTTTTTATTGATTGACTTTACCGCCCTATAAACATCAACTAATTCCGGTTTATACATTTTTTCATAACTGTGGGGTACTGATATCAAACTTCCTCCCTCTTTACCAATTAATTCTGGCATACCACCACAATCAAGGCCAACCACCGGCACACCACACGCCATTGCTTCAATTGGGACAGTTGGACAAGCGTCATTGTACATCAAGTGAAGCAATATTCCCGCCCGATTATATATTGATGGTGCCATATCTTGACTGTATTGTCCCAATATTTCAACATTATCGCCAATATCCATTTTTTTTATTATTTCCTTCACTTCACTCAAAGCTCCATCCCACAACAATCTTCCCGCTATAATCAATTTAACAGACAAACCCTTATCTTTAATCATTTTTACCAATTCCAATGGTAGAGTAACCCGTTCCCGATTACTGTGACTGCCCATTATCAGCAAAACTATGGTCTCACCTAAATTTTTATTGTCTATTGGTTTAAATTTGTTTGTATCAACACTGTTGTACACTATTTCAAAATCTCCAGCAAACTTCCCCAAAAAAGTATCAGCACCCTCTTTGCAAAACCAGCTTTGATAGACAACATAATCAGATTTATGTAAATTATTCCGTAATGTTCGATTAATTGAGTTTGTGTATTTTCCTGCCCATGCAGGATATGCAACTCCATTTTGGTTCCACACCACTTTAATCTTCTGTTTTTTTACTGACTTAATCCATGTTCCGACCGACAATGGCAAACAGCTACTCACCAAATAAAATATATTGAATTGATTATCGTTCTCGGGGTAAACGTTGTTTAGATGCAAAAGCTTTACACATCCACCATAAGCTCTCGAGCTAATTGGGATCCTCTTACCATAATTTAGTAATATTTTACTTGAATCTTCCAGTGAAAATGACGATTTCTTTACCGTCCACCAATCAACGGCTGTCATTATTTTTTCGACGCTAAACTTAAATATCTTTTGCAATAGTTGTTCCATCATCTGTTTCATTTTACCCAATCTACTATATAATGGCTATTATCAGTATGGGACACGATATCTCAACACTCTATCGAAAAATAAATCTTTTTCTCGAGTCTCTCCTTGACACTGGCAAAAATATAATTGGCTCAAAAAATAAAATATATTATATTGTCGAACCAATCGACTGGACAATTAAAAGAGAGGGGATTGCTTTCAAAAAAAATATACCCTCGATTGTCACCCGTTCCACCACTCGTGGCCTCAACAACAAATTAGTTCACTTTGGTTCAAATCCAATCTACAATCCAAAAACATCCTTGCACAACAAAACCATTATTAGTTATTACCATGTAACCCCCAAAGATACGCAAATAGATAATCTAAGTCAATATTTCAAAAATGTCGATATAATTCACACCTCATGTCAGATCACCAAAGACAAACTGGTCAAGCTCGGGGTTCCAGACTCAAAAATAGTCGTTATCCCAATACCTGTTGATACAAATAATTTTTACCCATATACAACAAAAAGACGACAACAGTTAAAACAAAAATTTCAACTACCAGTCAATAAATTTATTATTGGTTCATTTCAAAAAGACGGAAATGGCTGGCAAGAGGGCAATGAGCCAAAGTTAATCAAAGGACCAGATATTCTGTGCGATGCCCTAATAAAAATTTCCAAGATTATCCCTATCCATGTCCTGCTTACTGGACCATCTCGCGGATATGTCAAAAACAGGCTACAGGCTGCCAATATTAGCTATTCACATTTTTACCCAAAATACGAGGAAATACCAAATTTATTCAATGTCCTTGATCTATATCTTGTTACGTCACGCGAGGAAGGCGGTCCCAAAATGGTTCTCGAATCAATGGCCTGTGGTATTCCACTAATATCAACCAAGGTCGGTCAAGCCCCCGAGATTATCAAGAGTGGTACTGATGCCTTTCTTGTTAACCAGGAGGATACAGACACAATTGTCAATATTACCAACAATCTTTATTACCACCCGGATATTCGTCAAAAAATTTCACAAAATGCCGTAATAAAATCGCAACAATATTCGTTAAAAAAGATATCAAAGCTATATTGGGACAAACTTTATTACCCCCTACTAAAATAATGACAGCACTAAAAATAAATATCCATTTCGACTTCGTAGACGGTCCTTTTGGCGGAGGCAATCAATTTTTAAAGTCACTTCGTCTTGAACTTATTAATCTCGGATATTATACTGACAATCCTAAAACCGCAGACATTGTTTTATTTAACTCTTTTCCCTTTGCCCACCCCATTAAAGACTTATTTTTTCTCAAATCAATTCTAAACAAGGGTACGACCCTAATCCACCGAATTGACGGTCCCATTTTTAGAATTAGAGGGAGTCAACTCTATATCGATAAGTTCATTTACAAAATCAACCAGCTATTTTCCCACGGAACTATTTTCCAATCACACTGGAGTCAACAAGCCAATTTAAAACAGGGGATGAAGTTCAATATTCCCAAGACAATAATTTTAAATGCCCCTGACAGTCAAACTTTTTATTATAAGAAAACTAAACTCAGTAGTCCCGTAAAAATAATCATCGCCAGCTGGTCTTCAAACATCAACAAAGGATTTGAAACATACCAGTGGCTTGACACTCATCTCGATTTTTCAAAATACCAAGTAACCTTTGTTGGTAACAGTCCCATTGATTTCGTTAATATAAAAAGAATCCAACCGCTTGATAGTCAACATCTCGAAAAATTAGTACATCAACATCATATTTATCTCACCGCTTCAAAAAATGACCCTTGCTCCAATTCTTTAATCGAAGCCCTGCATTGCGGCCTCCCCGCCATCGCTTTAAACGACGGCGGTCACCCCGAAATCGTTCAGAAAAAAGGACTGCTTTTTTCAAGACCAGAAGAAATACCCAAACTACTCGACACAATTGTCAATCACTACGAACAATACAATCAGCCAACGAGTCTCCCCGATATTCACAAAGTAGCTCTACAATATGTTGAATTTGCCACCCAAATTCAACAACAAAAGACACAAAGGTCCGTCACATATCTCCAACTCTTACACATTATCTTTAAAATAATTACAATCCAACGCTAAGTTCGCACCAAATTTCACCCCAAGCGATCTTCGTATACATCACCTTTAAGCCTGATTTTTTCATTTCATCTACAAATTCTGACTCAATATATTCGGTGTAATGTGTTGAATCTAAACGATAATCCAAACCCAATTCTTTTGCCAACGGAACCGTCCAGTCACGATCAAACATTGGTACCCTAATCAAAAATTTGCTGGGGTTCACCTTTTTAATTACTGATTTTAAAAATACAACTCGATTGTCAATGTGTTCCAACACATTTGACATAACCACAACATCAAATTTTTGTTTTGGTATATCATCGGGGGCCCGACCCAACACAAATTCCAAATTACTCACCTGATTGAATTTATTCTTTGCCACCAAATGATTTTTTGAAACCAACTCAATTCCCAAAACCGATGCCCCGGTAGATTTAGCTATACTTGTCGACAAATCACCCTCACCCGAGCCAATATCCAATACCCGGTCGCGCTTATTAATTCGTTCGCAAAAAAATGAATGATAATTCATCAATCTGTGTTTTGGATGTATCCCCAGATCATATCGAACCAGTCGGCTGTTTAATAAATACTCAATTAGCTTTTGCAATCTCAATAACAATATTGCCTTGTGCTTTTTTGACAAAAAGATACTACCAATATTAATGTTGAACCACACCCACCATACAAATACTTTTTCAAATAACATTTCCATAACCAATTATACTAACATTATATGTGTTACGATAACTTTATCTACCATGTCTAAAATACAAGCGACAATCAATAATTATTTTGGCACCAGTTTTCGTCGCAAACTACTAGACAAATTTCAACAAGATCATATCCAAGAATATCGAGGAGTAGTCCTCGACATTGGTGGACGCGATCGAGGCTCTTTTAAAAAACCAAAAGCAGTAGTCGACAGATGGATTTTTGCCGATATTGAGGCAAAACATCATCCAGACATAGTTCTTGACGTCGCCCATATGGATGTAATTTCCACAGAGTCAATTGATGTCGTTAACTGTATTGAATTGTTTGAACATGTCCAGGAAATCGACAAGGGGATTACCGAATGTTATCGAGTTCTAAAAAACGGCGGCACAATAATAATTTCTATTCCTTTTTTATTTCCCATCCATGCCGATCCATCAGATTATCAACGCTGGACTAACCACAAGTGGGACAATATTCTTCACTCGGTTGGGTTTAAATCAATAAACATCAAACCTATGGGTGGTTTTTTTACCACTCTTTCCGATATGGTCTCAATGTTTATTAATGAACTTCCCTTGATACTTAGACTATCGCGATTTATCCTTATCCCTATCCTCAGTCTTTTAGTCAGACTCGACAACACAAAACTAGTCAAAAACAACAACACCCTAAACAAATTTCCCCAAGGATATTTTATTATTGCAAATAAATGACAATTTCCATATTTATCGTCAATTTTAATACTTCTGACTTCATTGAATTGTCACTATATGCTCTGTCAAAACTGACGGTAAATTCATATAAGGTAAAAATAATCGACAACGGATCCAAACCATCCGACTACCAAAAACTACAACAAATTTGTTCTCGTTACAACAATATTGAAATAATTAAAAATAACACCACTCTTCGTGGCAGTATCGCCCACGGCACAGCTCTAAACGAGCTTTGCCAACAGATAGACACCCCCTACTTTTCGATACTCGATGCCGACGCTCTATGGCTCAAGAAAGACTGGGACAAAATTCTAATTAATCAGTTAAACGAGAACATAAAAGTAATCGGCACTCAAGCACCACTTGGGTCGATAAAACCTGAAGACTTCCCCCTCATGTTTGCTATTATATTTGAAACAAAAACTTTTAACAAACTTAATATCGATTTCCGTCCCCAAAATATTGCTTTAGGTCAAGATACAGGTTTTGATATCCGTGAAAAATATCAAAAAGCAAAGATCGGAGGAAAGATTATTGAAATGAAACACACTGAAAATTACAAGTCCGGACCTCTCAACAAAGTTATTTGTGCCGAATATTATCTCGACAAAAATTATTTGCAAATATTTGCCTCTCACTTTGGACGAGGTTCTTCAACATTACCAGTCAAATATATGTCAAAAAACAGGAATAGCCTATACAACATCCCTGTCGTTTCCACACTGCTTGCCAAATACAAGATGTTGAATGAAAAAAACAAATGGATAAATCTTTGTTATCAAATCATTAATCAACAATAGTATGACATTAGAGTACGAATTAGAACCAGTCTGCTGTGATTATTGTGGAAATAAAAAATACCAACCTATACTGGAGGCTGTTGATCACTACAATCACATTTCAGGTCGATTTAATGTTGTTCAATGTACAAAATGCCACTTAGTCTATACAAATCCAAGGCCAACCGAGAAAAACATCCATCTGTTTTATCCCGACTCGGCCGGATACTACCAACCACAGGCACCCACAATTCATAAAAAAAATATTTTCACTCACATCAGAAGAATTACCATGCGTGAATATTTCAACTATTATCCACACGAACAAAAAAAATTATTCGAGAAAATTTTAGTTTACCCATACTACTTGATACACCAAAATCATGTAGTAAAAAATGGTATACCTCAATTTGTCGCCAACGGGAAACTGCTAGATATCGGTTGTTCATATGGCCACTTTTTATACGAAATGAAACAAATTGGTTGGAATGTAACCGGTATAGAAACCAACGATAAAGCAGTTAACTGGGGCAAGAAAAATCTTAATTTAAACATTATAAAAGGTAAAATCGAAGATAATCTAATTACCGAAAAGTTTGATGTAATTACCATGAGAATGGTTCTTGAACATGTACTATCACCAACAGCTACTCTAAAAATCGTTCACAATTTACTTAAACCAAACGGAACACTTATCATAACAGTCCCTAATTTCATTGGTATCGAAAACAAAATATACAAAAACCACGCCTACACCCTACAAGTTCCCACACACATCACTCACTTTACTCCAAGCACAATTACGCAATATCTTAAAAAATATGGGTTTAAGAGAAGTAGTATTTTCTTTCAAAACACGGATCATGATTTACTCAACCCTTTAAACTATATGATCAGAAATCCACTACTTAATATTATTAAAAAAGTTGCCTATAGTAAATATATTCGTTCAACTATCATAAAATTAATTGTCAACATTTTTTCATTGTTTCATATATCTAGTCGTATGGTTATATACACACAAATATGATAAAAAATTCATTTTTATCAGTTGCAAACAACATAATATTATTCTTAATCAGTATTATTGCTCAATACTATATTAGTCACAATTTGACCCAATCACAATTTGGAGAATACACGATAATAATCTCGTGGATAAGTTTAATTTCATTCTTATCTCTAAACAGTTTTAATAACATTGTGACTCGAGCGGTTTCACAAGGATACGAACGTTTTTTTATAGAAGGATCAAAGATTTGTTTTATTTCATCATTTTTAGCTTCTATCATACTTGTTTACGTTGGTAGTTATTATCCCAATCTTAGAATCTTATTTAACATTGCTGCCATATCTGTCCCGTTTTTAAACGGGATCAATTTATCAAACGCATATTTAAATGGCAAAAAAAAGTATTCAACAATATTTTACATAACAACTATTCTACAAATAATTATTACAACTACCCAAATATTTTTAGTAATTACTTTTAAAACACCAAAAATACTTCTTCTTGGACTGGTAGTACCAACCGCATTTTTAAATTTGATTACGACTATCTACATTTCATCCAAGATTTCCGGTCCATACAACAAACAACAAAGTAATCAATATACAAAAGATGGACTTCACCTCAACATTGTTAGTGTAATATCAATCATCGCCTCAAAAATACAATACATTATACTTTCAATATATACTGCGCCACAAATACTCGCCATATACGCAGTAGCTCAAATCGTGCCCGATAAAACCAAAGATCTTGTTAAAAGTTTTTTCAATCCAGCTTCAGTTTGGTTAGCTTCTGTTGATAATCAAAAAGCAATTCATACAATTAAAAAAAGTATATTCTTACTCTTTATCACCGGGTTAATAATTATGATTCCCGTTTTGACCTTATTACCACTCGCAATAAATATTGTTTATGGTAGTAATTATTCTACTGCAATATTTTTTTCGAGCATACTCTCAATACCGATAGTAACCATCCCACTAAATTCCTTAATATCAGCCATTATTATCTACCACAATCACAAAAAATATTATTCATACTCAACAATTTCAACTGCGATAATCCAAATAGCACTTTTTTTAATATTAATTCCCAAGTTTAATCTCTTGGGAATAGCAATTAGTATTGTTGCTACATCACTAGTTCAAACATCTCAAAATATTTTTTGGCTATTTCACCAACGAACAAATATTCAATTAGAAAGCATTACTTCAAATTACGACAAAACAATTAATAGCCTTTTTGAAATCATCAGTCTCGATAAATTAAAACGATCAGACAAACTCCCCATGTGGGCCACCATCTTGGCCAAACTTTCCTTTACCCAGTTTGTTGATTGACACCTCTTCGACCAAAGACAAGTAGTGACACCCTATTATTCATTCTAACTATACTAACCATCAATAAAGACGAACCCATGATCACTACCATTTCCAATAAAGTTGATATCAATCCACTCCCGATATTTATAAACAACAATAAGCCACTCACCAAATATATTTCCAAGCTCTGTTCCCCCAAAATTGATAAACATTTAGTCAACCATCTACTTTTTAAAATTAACCAAGACAAATAAGTAGTGGCAACAATCAGTAGTATTGTTACCCACGACAAGTATGATCGTGACAATATATAACCCAACACAAGTATTGCTTCAAAGTACATTTTCTTTGACCTATCAGCCCTATCCATAAAAAGTCTTACAAAATACCCAATCAGCATATACGGAAGATATTCATTTATATAACTAATTTTAGTCACAAAAAGCAGACCCAATACTGGAACTATTGCGACAAATCTCAAATATCGATGCAAAAAAATATAAATATACAATAAAAATGCACAGACAAACAAAGCAAACAAAAACCAAGGCGAATCTGGTTTGAGAAACGAATCAATAATAAAAGGAACGATAGATCCAAGTCCACTAATTTTTCCTTCGAATAAGCCAATCCCAAAATGCCACAGCAAATATGTCCCCAACAAAGTCCTCAGTTTACCAACAACTGCTTTACCGCTAACCACAAATGGTTTACACAAAAATCCCGCGACCACGACAAATAACGGCATGTGAAACAAGTAGATAAAGTTAAATATAGTTATCGAAATGAGTAAAGAATTATTTATTGAGATGTCTTTTGACAACAAATGTCCCAAAACCACCAGTAAAATTCCTATACCTCTCATTACGTCCAGTATTACCAATCTCTCTTTCATCAGATTAATGGTTACTAATTTTTAGTCACCCTTTTAATTGCCAGTTGACTCACCAACTGACTCATTTGCCTTTGCAGCCTATTTATCCTGACATGGTTTTCAAACATAACATAGGCCAAAATGACCAAAGCTCCAACAGTAGTTAAATCAAAAAGCCTGACAAAAAACAATTCTTTTACCAAAGGTTCAATAAATTTTGGGAAAAAGGTAATAAACAACAGCCCACCCCAAATAATTATCCATGCTGATGCTCCTTTTAGTCCAACCTCACCCTTTTTCCAATACAAATATACGTTGTACAACATGAAAAAAGAAAAAACAAAAATGATTAGCTGGACTCCAACAATACTCATATATTTATTTCGAAAAATACCAAAAGGGGATTTGGATTAAAATTTTCATCGCGTCAAACAGCGACACACCCTTGTATTTATCTATGTAAATTGTATCAATTTCTACTTCCAAAAACGTCAACTGATTTCGACCCACCTTGGTGGCAATTTCGGTCTCCACCCCATAGCGACTAGACTGCCACTTGATCTTTTTATACACTGACTTTTTGAACCCCAAATATCCACACAAAAATTCTTTGCGCTTGACCCCAAACAAAAATCTAACAATTGCTTTTGCTGCCATATTGCCATACTTGCGGACAAAAGGCATATTACCATTTAATCTTCTATATCCAAAAACCATATCTCTTTGTTCAAGTCCTGCTTCAAACTTAGGTAAATATTTTGGATTATGCTGCCCATCAGCATCTATAAAAATTACAGCATCAGAACCTAGCTTCCACGCCATTTTTATTCCAGTTTTCATAGCCGCGCCTTTTCCCAAGTTTATTATGTGACTTAAAACGTAAACCCGTTTATTTTTTTTAAATTTGTTATTTAAAATCTGCAATGAATCATCCCTTGATCCATCATCAACCACAATAACGTCACATTTTGACACCAATAATATTTGATTGATTGTGTCAACACATCTCATTCCTTCATTAAAAACCGGCACGATAATCATTGTCTTCATACAGTTACCCTCTCCCTAATCAACACCCACACTGCCTCGACAAAATCGGCAGCCCGTATTTTTTTGCCTTGGTCAATATGACGAGGATTATAACTAATCGGCACTTCATAAATTTTAATTCCTTTTTTTAAAACTTTGGCCGTTACCTCAGGACAAAATTCAAATCGTACCGATTTTAAATCCAATGATTGCAACAACTTTGTTTCAAACATTTTGTAGCAAGTTGGCTCATCTGTTATTTTTGCTCCATACAAAAAATTGACCAATTTTGTCAGTGCCAATCCACCCACAAAAAAGCTCAAACCCGAATAATTTATATCTCTCTTGCCCAATATTCGTGAACCATACACCACCTGTACACCTGGTGTCTGCATTTTACGTAACAATTTTTTAAAGTCATTTGGGTCATATTCCATATCACCATCCTGCACTACCACCACATCACCAGTAATCTGCTCAAAACCAGTCCTCAAGGAACTACTCTTACCAATATTTTTATTATAACTAATTAATTTTATATCTTTAATTTTTTTAATTTCGTCCAAAGTCCTATCAGTCGAACCATCATTAACTACAATTATTTCCTTTTTAATTTTTCCCAAATCTACAGCCAAAACTCGCTCCAACAATTGTTTAATTGTCTTTTCTTCGTTATAAACAGGAATAATTATTGATAGTTTATTTATTATTTTCACTTATTATTTTTTTCAAGTATAACTACACTGTTTAATCCAAATTGAAATAATTTATAACTAATTATTTCAAAACCTGTTTTAGCCGCCAATTGTTCGATGTCTGCTTTATTATAATATTTTTTGTGATCCTCAATCTCAGCTTTATTTATTATCCTTGTTTTTGCCAAAAATTCCAACAATGGTTTTGACATTGGGGTTGGGGTTGTCAAAATTATCTGTCCATTTTTTCGCAACACTCGAGCAAATTCACAAAACAAATTTTTGACTCCATCTAGCATCACGTGTTCCAAAACTGCCAACATTACCACTTTATCAAAAACACCACTCTCAAACGGCAGCCTGTCAATATATTTGTATTTCAAATACTTTAAATTACCCTCACTTTTGACCGGTACATCATAGTCAATTCCCACACCACTTTTAATACCGTCAGATACTATTTTTAAAAAATATCCTTGACTACCACAACCAAAATCCAACACATCATCGTTAATTGACACTTCTCTAACTATTTTTGATAATCGCCATTTGGCAATAATTTTGTCAAAAACATTAAAATCTTTTGTATTCATACTAAAAAAATGTCAATAATCCACCAATCAATGATCCAAAAATACCCAGTATTCCATTAAATGTTGATACTGCCAATATTTTGTCAACTGGCAGTCCCAGTGTGGAAAAGAAATATACAAAAAGTGTTTCCCGTGCCCCAAAACCAGCCACTGATATCGGCAATACCAAAACCAAAGCAATAATCGGCATAAATATTAAAACATCTAGCAAATGCAAATTTAGTCCAAAAACCAAGGCTATAAACCACGTAGTTGACATCCAAATTGGCTCGGATATCAAACAAATCACAAAAACCAGCCACAAATCCTTTTTACCAGCCGAGTGCAATAAACCAGCAATTTCTCCCAACTTATTTAATTTACTAAATCTGGACAACAATGCCTGAAAATCAATTAAAAATGCTAAAGTATAAAAAATTATCAAACCGACATTTAATGACACAAACACAAACCACAAATAATTGGGAAATTTATATCCATAAAACCAACCGGCAATCAACGACAGTAAGGCCACAAAACACAAGGCCGTAAAACCAACTACACGATCAATCAAAATACTGGCTACAAAACGAGTTTTAGAAATATAGGGATAAGCTTTGATTAAAGTAGTCCATTTAATCAAATCACCAGCAAATGGTGTAGGGAAAAATATGCCATAAAATCCACCCAAATACACTGCTTTGGTAAATGCCAAAACATCCCGTACTCTTACCTTTTCCAACACCAATATGGCCCACCGCCACCCACCCAAAAACATGGTAATTGACAAATACGCCAATAACGATGGTGCCAACCACCACGGCACCGATATCAAATCTTTGATCAAAGAAACCAAATTAACTTTTTGAAAAGCAAAATACAACAAACCCAAGGAAAAAATATATCTAGTATATTTTGACATCAACACTTTTTTAAACATAGATTATTCTATACTATACCGTATATGGCCAATATTTTATTAATTACCCACATTTCACCCCCAGCTGTTGACGGTGGATCACGAGTGATTGTCAAAATGGGGGAGTACCTAAAAAAACTAGGTCACCAGACTTTACTAATTTCATCAAATTGCTATTCCACCGATGATTTTGTCAGATCAACCAACAAAAATACCCCGGGGGGGCTTCCTGTATTCACCATTTTTCACAAACCATTTAAATTAATATCAAAGATTTTCCCTATTTTTGGCGTTTTTGCCAAAGGCCCAATTTTCAAATTTGTTCCATTTTTCCAGTTACTAGTTACTAGTTACCAGTTTCATCCAGACCTTATCATCGCCGGACCGCTACCCACTACCATTGTTCTCTATGCTCGTTTTTTGAAATTCGTAATTCGTAATTGTAAATTATTAATTAATGCATCCTTTCACCCCACCGACCCCGATTTCCACAATTCACTTTTAATTAACACCCTAAAAACTGCCAATTATGTATGGACCCTCACTGATCACGAAACAAAACTATTTAACAATTCAATAAAATTGGGTAATGGAATTGACCCAAGTTTACTCAAAACTTCACCAAAAAATTTCCCCAAAATTCCTACACTATTATATATTGGCACCCTAGCCAAACACAAAAATATCGAAAGTTTAGTTAACGAACACCAAAAATTACTCCTAAAATTTCCCAACTTAAGACTAATTATTGCAGGTCAAAAATCACTATATTACCCCCAATTAAAAAAATTACTTAAGCTCCCTAATATCAAAACTATTTTTGGTTTTAGTGACAAACAATTAAAAACTATTATTGACTCGTCAACTATTGTCGTAAGCCCCTCGACTCAAGAAAGCTTTGGATTAACCATAATCGAAGCTTGGGCTCGTAAAACCCCAGTAATAGGGCAAAATATTCCCGCAACTTCTGAGCTTATATCAAACAGCCTGGGAGGACTAATTGGTCTTAACAATATTGAAATGCTATTGCGCGACCAAACTCTATGTCAAAAGCTAGGTCAAAACGGCTATAATTATGTCAAAGCAAATTACTTGTGGCCCGATATAGCCAAAAAACTATGCCAAAATACACTTTAATATTGATTGTTATTTTTATCGGTATTATTGTCTATCTTTTTTATCCATTTAAATTCAAAACCAAAAATATTAAAATCAACGACCAAGATTTTACTATCGAAATTGCCACCACTCCCAGTCAACTATCTCTCGGGTTGGGCAACCGGTCTAGTTTGTGTCAAAATTGCGGCATGCTTTTTGTATTTCCTTCCCCGCAAATTTTACAATTTTGGATGAAGGACACCCTAATTCCTCTTGATATGATTTTTATCGATCAAAACAAAAAAATTGTCAACATAATTACTGCACCTATTAACGATTTGCGATTATACAATAGTACCTCTCCCTCACTTTATTGCCTCGAACTCAATGCTGGCACTACCACCAAATTAAATTTAAAGTCAGGAGATGTTTTAAATTTTTAAAATTAAAAATTATAAATTAAAAATTGATTGAAAATTAAAAATTATAAATTAAAAATTGATTTTAGTATTATTATTCCCAACCTAAACGGTACCAAATTTTTGGCTGATTGCTTACCCTCACTCATCACTGCTCTAAAACCAATCAAGTCAAAATTTGAAATAATTCTTGTCGACAATGGTTCAACCGACAATAGCGTTCAACTATTTAATAACAAATTAACAAAATTTGATCATAAAATTATCAAAAATATTAATAACCTTGGTTTCGCTCCGGCAATCAATCAAGGAATAAAAAAATCTAAATACGAGTGGGTAATTCTGCTTAATAACGACATTGTTATTAGCCCCGACTGGTTTGTCACAGTAATTACCCAAATTAAATTAAATAATGACAAATATGCCACCTATTGCGGTACCGTTCTTACCAAAGACGGCACCAAATACGAATCTTCGGGCCTACATTTTGAATACAAAGGCAAGTGTCAAAATATCAACAACGGACAACCTTATATCCCCACAAATCAGCCACCAACATCAATTTGGGGTAGTAGCGCCGCTTTAGTTATTTATAACAAAAAAATATTAAACACTATTGGTGGTTTTGATAACGATTTTTTTGCTTACGAAGAAGACGTCGATGTTGCCCTTCGGTTACATCTTTTAAATTACAAAACTCTGTTAATTCCCAGTGCCATTAGCTATCACCTTGGTGGTGGTACTTCATCAAAAATGGGTAACTTTCGCCAAATTATGGATACCAAAAACTGGTTTTACATTATTATCAAAGATTACCCTTTAAGCAAAATACTGCCAAACTTACCTACAATTATCATCGAACGATTGCGCAATTTGTCGGGACTAATCAAAGCTACCCCCGTTTTAAAACTCCCTCAGGCATTAATAAAAAGTTATGGCCAAGTGTTGATATACTTACCTCAGATGTTACAAAAGCGAAAACAATTTCACAAACTATATGATCATCGGAATTGATGTTTCAGCTACTGCTTATGGTACCGGTGTTGGCAACTACACTCTCAATTTGGTCAAAAATTTAATTAAAAACGATAAAACTAATCAATACAAATTATTTTTTAGTTCACTAAGACTGCCATTACCTCCCGAAATAAAAATATTAGAAAGCTATACTAACGTTAAAATTTATCCCCATAAATTACCCCCACTAGCCCTCGATTTTTTATGGAATCGTCTCCATATTTTACCAATTGAACTATTTATAGGCAAATGCGACATTTTTCACACCTCTGACTGGACTCAGCCACCCACTCTCAAAGCCAAAACCATTACCACTGTTCATGACTTGGTTCCATTTTTATACCCTCAATGGTCGCATCCCAAAATAGTTGACACCCATACACGCAAAATGAAACAAGCCATAAAATATTGTTCCTATTTTATTAGCGTTTCCCAAACCACTCAAAAAGACATTCAAAAAATATTTCCCCAAATTAATCCCAACAAGGTCGGTGTTATTTACGAAGCCGCCGAAAAAAAATATTCGGATTTTTTAAAACTAAGTAAAGCTGATCAAGTTCAAAAGAAAAATAAAATTAAAAACCTATATGATTTGGACAAATTTGTTTTAATCCAAGGCACACGTGAACCACGCAAAAATTTGATTAACTTTGCCTCTGCTTTTGAAAAATTTATTACTCAACATCCCAAGTCAAAAATTGTTTTAGCAATTGTCGGCAAAACAGGTTGGGGCCAAGGAGTCGTCTCTAAATCAAGTCATATCAAAATTTTAGGCTATATTCCCGAAAAAGATATGGTAGCCCTTCACGCCTCGGCCATGCTTTTGGCCACACCTTCATATTACGAAGGATTCGGACTTCCCCTAATAAAATCACTTAGTGTCGGAGTTCCTGTACTTACCAGTATCAACACTTCGTTATCCGAAATAGCCGGTAATTCGGCCATATTAATAGATCCTGGTTCGATTCAATCAATTTATTTGGGTCTCAAAAAAATCCTTACTAATTCAAAGTTACGATCAAGTTTATCAATCAAAGCCATTGCTCAATCAAAAAAATTCTCCTGGACTACCGCTGCCAAACAAACACTTAATATTTATCAAACAATTTAAAAATTAAAAATTTAATATTTTAAATTGATTAAAAATTTTAAATTAAAAATTAAAAATTAATTTATATGAACATCGGTATAGACGGTAACGAAGCCAACACAAAAACAAGAGTCGGTAGTGGTCAATATTCTTTTCATATTTTAAAAGAACTAAACAAGATCAACAAAACTCACCGCTTCACTGTTTACCTAAAAAATAAACCACTGGGTGACATGCCCAAAAAAAACAAGTTGTGGCAATACAAGGTCATTGGCCCAAAATTATTATGGACCAAATTTGCTCTTCCCTTAAGCTTGGCTATTAGCAAAAAAAATGTCGATTTATTTTACTCACCAACTCACTATTCACCCAATCCCAGCCCTATTCCCACTATCCCCACTATTCACGACATAGGCTATTTAAAAACCCCAAATCAGTTTAACAAAAAAGATTTTTATCAACTCAAAAATTGGACGCGAGACTCGATCAAAAAAGCCAAACATATTGTCGCTGTTTCCGAGTTTACTAAAAGCGAGATAATAAAAGAGTACAAAATCAATCCTCAAAAAATTAGTGTCATTCCCGATGGTATTACCAAGTTTAAAAAACATTCATCCGCCAAATGCAAAAAAATACTTGCCAAATTCAAAATAACAAAACCTTTCTTTTTATCAGTTGGCACTCTCAAGCCCAACAAAAATTATCCCTTTTTAATCAAAGCCTTTGCCAAATTATCGGGTTATCAACTAGTAATTTCTGGCAAAAAAGGTTGGTTGTTTGACGAAATATTTAAAGTTGTTTCAGACCTAAAACTCCAAGACAAAGTAATATTTACCGATTTTGTCACCGAAATTGAAAAAAATATTCTATTTCAAACTGCAACAGCCACTGTTTTACCCTCATTATACGAAGGTTTTGGTATTCCTGCCATCGAGTCTCAATCTTTTGGCACTCCTGTCATCGTCAGTGACATCCCAAGTTACCGCGAGATAATGGCCAACAGTGCCGTCTACGTCAACCCACACGATCAAAACTCACTAGTCAAAGCTATGAAAAATATCAAAAAATCTACATCAGACAACTACAAAAGATATTTATGGCATAACAGTGCCAAAAAACTTCTTAACCTATTTAACACCCTCTCTAATGTATAATTAGCTCATGAACGAACATGTTGGTCAAAAAGTATCAATCAAAAATATTGTTCCAAAATCGATTAACCGTATCAAAACCATTTTTTTAGAATTTTTATTACTTATTTTAAAATACGTTGGGTTTATTCCCATCCACACCGTTCGCAAATTTTTCTATGTTCTCGCGGGCCTAAATATTCCATTTGATTCTAATATTTATATGGGTGCCAATTTTTTTAACCCCTCAGGCATCACTATTGGCCACGACTCACTGATTGGCACCAACTGTTTTCTCGATGGTCGCGCCCCGCTTACTATTGGCAATCACACTAGCCTAGCTTCTGAAGTAATGATTTACAATGACGAACACAATATCCATGATCAAAATTATGGAAATTCATTTGGACCTGTAAATATAGGCAACTATGTTTTTATTGGACCACGATCAATTATTTTGCCAAATATTAAAATAGGGGATGGTGCCGTCATTGCTGCAAGTGCTGTTGTCACCAAAAATGTTCCTGCTCTTGAAGTCTGGGGTGGAGTACCAGCCCGCAAAATTTCTGATCGTAAAATCAAGAATCCAAATTACAATCTTGGTCGAGCAATGTGGTTTCAATGATCAAAAAAATATTTTTTGTTATTGTCAATTGCTTCTTTGTTCTATATCTAATATTGCCTGTCCCTGCCATAAAAGATTTATCAAACAGTGTCAAATCAACTCTCCCTGGTGACACCATCCAGCTAAAAAACGTTGAAGGGTATTACACCAATTTGTCTCGGACCGAAGTCATGAAATTTTATCAGTCAATATATTCATCACCCTTTTTAATTCGTCTAAATCACCCTCCCGAAAAATCAAAAGAAATTTTTCGCGACACCATGCAAAGTTATTATCTCGAAGAATTTATTATCCCCTTTAAGCAGTCTATTTTTATTAACGGTTTTGAGTGGGAAAAAGATGTTTTTACCAAACCCGAAAAACGAGTCAAAAATAAATTAATTTATGAAAATATTAGCTATTCAAGCAAAATCAACACCAAACTAATTACCACGACCATACCTGTTCGTTTGGTCACACTGTTTGTTTCTGAGATTGGAATATATTTAATTTATCTTTGCTACAAAAAGTTTTTTACCAAAAATGCCCTCTAAGCCATTATTATCTATTATTATCGTCAACTACAATACAGCCGACATTACGGTAAATTGTTTACGATCAATCTATCAAGACAAAGGATTAAAAGATATCCCATTTGAAATAATTTTGGTTGATAACGCATCAACAGATAAAAGTATTTTAAAAATTAAAAATTTTATTCATTCAATAAAAATTAAAAATTTTAAATTAAAAATTAATCAAACAAATATTGGTTTTGGAGCAGCTAACAATCAAGGTTTAAAAAAAGCTCAAGGTCAATATATTTTAATGTTAAACACTGATACTATTATTTTGCATTCTGCCATTTCTCAATCATTAAATTGGCTATCAAGTCACCCCGAAGCGGGCGGCTGTACTGCACAATTATTAAACAAGGACAGATCAATACAGCCCAGTGGAGGATATTTTCCTACTCTACTCAATATGTGTACTCTCATGCTTCATCTCGATGATTTGCCATTTGTTAACGCCATTATCAAACCCTATCACCCCCACACCCCAAATTTCTATACACACGACAAATACTTCACCACGGACCATTCTCAAGATTGGCTAACAGGTGCATATATTCTTATTCGTCAAGAAATCATCAATAAAGTTAATGGATTTAGTCCCGAATTTTTTATGTACGGCGAAGAAATGGAAATGTGTTATCGTATCCACCAAACTTATCCCCAGCTTCAATTTTGGTATTTAATTGGTCCTCAAGTTATTCATCTTGGAGGTGCATCATCACCCTCCAAACAACTTGTTTTTGATCGTGAATATATCGGCATTCAAAAATTTTTTCAAATTCACAAATCACTTATACAACAAAAAATAGTTAATATACTAATATCGATTAATCGTTTTTTACAATCAATTCTTAAACATGCTTAACATCCTCAGACCACTACTAGCTGTATTAATAATGTTTATCCCTCTATACCCCAAATTTCCTTTGGCCAATTTTACAGGCATTTACGTCGCTCTACGTCTCGACGATATTGTTATTGCAATAGCTGTTATAGTATGGTTTTTATGGCAAGTCAAAAACAAATTTCCAGTGTTTAAAAATAAAATAACTTTTATATTTATTGCCTATCTTATAGCCATAACTATTTCCACTATTATTTCTATTTTTATTTATCAAACCACATCTCCAAACATTCTTTTACTTCATTTTTTTCGTCGAATTGAATATGTTTCAATTTTTTTTATAACTCTTAGTGCAATTCAAACCAAAAAAGATTTCACCGCACCATATTTATTTCTGTTATTAAGTTTAGTTGGTATCGCCATTTATGGTTATGGTCAACGATATTTTGATTTTCCCATAATTTCTACTATGAACGAAGAATTTTCCCATGGTCAACTACTTCACATGGATGTCTGGACCCGAATTAGTTCTACTTTTGCCGGACACTATGATCTTGCCGCATATTTAAGTTTAATACTAATATTGTTAATCGGTGTTACTACTGTCGTCAAAAATAAATTCATCAAATTAATTTCATTTATTTTATTTTTAGTTGGCTTTAATTTACTAACTCAAACCGCTTCTCGGGTATCAATTTTTGCTTTTTGGGGAGGCAGTATTCTTTCAATTATCTTAGTCAAAAAATACATTTGGACTATTCCTGTTTCGGCACTCGTTATATATAGTATGTTTACTTCTGTCGATCTTAATCAACGATTACTTGCCACTCTTTCCATAATTAAACCAAAAACAAAACCAACTTCTATCATTGTCACACCAACCACGAGCATACCCACCATTATAGTTAGCAAAATTAGTCCAGTACCTACTATAACTTCCAGCAAACCAACACCTACCATCATTCGTCATGGGCCAGTCGACGAATTTATCCCCGTTGATGCCGATGTTGGTGTCGCAAGATCTGGTGAAATTCGTTTTAATGTTGAATGGCCACGAGCAATTGCTGCCTTTAACAAAAACTACTTATTTGGTACTGGCTTGGGTTCAATTTCCCTTGCAACAGACAACGATTATCTTCGATTATTAGGCGAAAGTGGAGTCTTTGGATTCGTTACCTTTCTTTTGATTCCTCTATATTTTATTTTCAAAACCATCAAACTTTTTTGGCAAAAAAATCCTGATTTTTATGTCCAACTTCAGTTAATATTTATTGGTGTTATTACCTCAGCCTTAGTCAACGCTATTTTTATTGACATTTTTGAAGCATCCAAAGTTGCCTATACTTTTTGGGTACTCATGGCAATTTTTTATCGATTAATCGAATTAAACAACAGTAAAAAATGAAACAATATCAAATAATAATTGTTTTTTTGGTTCTCGCCTTTGGATTGTTTCTCCGCCTTTACAAAATTAATTCACCTGTCGCCGATTGGCATTCATTTCGACAAGCCGATACAATGTCAGTAACCAAAATATTTTCACAAAATAATTTTGATTTTTTTCATCCCAAATATTTTGACGTTTCTTCCACACAGTCGGGCAAAGACAACCCTCAAGGATATCGCATGGTTGAAGCTCCAATTTATAACACTATTTCTTTATTTTTTTACAATACTTTTCACCTTAATATCGAACTAACTTCTCGTCTTGTTTCAATTATATTTTCTCTTGGTAGTGGACTACTAATTTTTCTTTTTGTTTTTAACCACACTAATCTTTTTTTACCGTCTATTTTTTCTTTGTTTATTTTTATGGTGTTACCTTTCAATGTCTACTATTCTCGAACCATTCTTCCCGAGCCAACTGCAGTTTTTTTTATGATGCTATCTTTATATTTATTTCAAAAAAACATATATTTTTCTGGATTGGCTTTAGCTTTGTCTATTTTAGTAAAACCCTATACAGCTCTTATTTTGTTGCCAACAATTTTGGTTCTCAACAAAAAATTTTACAAACTAATAATATTTGGCATTATCGCAATTACTCCTTTTTTATTATGGCGATTATGGATTTCTCAATACCCCGAAGGCATTCCCGTCAGCAACTGGTTACTCAACAATGGTAATACAGTAACCTTCCCCAGTTGGTTTCATGGATACAATTTAAGCTTTTTAAACAAACTAGTCGCTCTCCGTCCGCACTGGTGGTATTGGTTATTTCAAGATCGTCTTGGCAATTTAATTTTGGGACTATATGGAGTTATCCCCTTATTTTTGGGTTTTGCCTATCGACGCAAACGTATTCAAGCCATTAGTCTCAGTTTGGGTTTTGGTATTTTTTTGTATTTTCTTATTATCGCCCAAGGCAATATTCAACACGATTATTATCAAACATTAATCATCCCTTCCATCGCCATATTGTCAGGACTTGGCTATTTTTATATTTATCAAATTTTATTCAAAAGCTATTTTTTAAAAATTTCTTCACTCGTTTTAATTTTTGCCATATCCATATTTTTTTCATACGAACGAGTAATAGAGTATTACAAAATAAACAATCAAAATATTATCATTGCCGGCCAAATGGTAGATAAAATGGTTCCCAAAAATGCCATCGTTATTGCTCCTTACAATGGCGATACTGCCCTGCTTTACCAAACCAATCGCAAAGGTTATCCTATTGAGGTATATGATTTTGATTCAATTACCACCAAGTTTTCTTCAACTCCTGTTTATTTTGTATCAGTCAATTTTGACGACTACACCAACAAAATTATCAAAACATATCCCACTATTTATCGCGATTCTCAGTTTATAATTTTGCAAATATCAAAATGATCAAAAGAAACATTTTAATGATTACTCCATACATTCCTCGACTTGAACAATCAGGCGGTCAGAGACACTCATTTTTTACCTTAAAGTATTTATCGCGAACAAACAACATAACCTTGATTTGTTACAGTCGCAATGAAGATGGTCTAAAAGAAGTAAAAAAATATTGTCAAAAAGTGATTATTGTCAAAAGATCATCCACTTGGAGTCTACAAAATATTTTGTCAACTGGTTTTGGAGTTTATCCCTTTTTACTAGTAAATTACATTAACAAAGACTTTCGTCATGCCATTGAAAATGAAATCAATAACGGCAAATTTGACATAATTCATTGCGATTGTTTGTACCCCATGGCCAATATTCCCAAAACTAATATTCCTACGATACTAGTTGATGTCACAATTGAATACGCAATTTATCAACATTATGCCGATTCACTAGTAGGTTTTAGAAAATTACTTCGACCTTTATTAATGATCGATGTCTTAAAATTAAAATATTGGGAAACAAAATATTGGCGCGAAACCGACACCGTCATAATGTTTAGTCACGAAGACCAAGAATTTGTTTCCTCAGTTACGGGTCGTAAAGACATCCAGATTTTTGAAGATGCCGTTGACCCTGAATATTTTAATCTACCCAAAAAGTCAGAAAAATCCAAAAACCCCACTGTCCTGTTTGGCTGTTCCAATATGAAGTGGATGCAAAATCGCGAATCAGTTGATCTTATTTTAAAAGATTATTGGCCCCAAATAAAACTCCGATATCCAACGGCACAACTATACATTATTGGCCGAAATGCACCCGAAATTTTTGGCAAATACAATTCATCTGACATAATAGTCACCGAAGCGGATACAGATGGACCAAAAAATCCCCAATATTACTACGAATATTGTTGGTCACTTTTGGCACCCATGGGTAGTGGGGGAGGTACCCGCAACAAATTCCTTGAAGGTATGACATTTGGTTTGCCAGTTATTACCAATCCCGAAGGCGGTATGGGCAATATCAAAATAAAAAATTATCACCACGCTATTGTATGTCCCAAAAAAGAAATCCTCAAAAATATTTACAAATTATTTGACGACAAAAAATATCGAGAAAACATGGGACAAGCCGCCAGCGAATTAATCAAAAAAAATTATTCGTTTGATCAAAGTGTCAAAAAACTTAATCAGATATATGACCAAAGCATCAAAAAATAATCCTGTATTATCCATAGTTGTACTTTACTATAATTCAAAAGATTATTTAGAAAAGTGCCTCGATAGTCTCGCCTTATCAAAACTTGGATCATACAAAATTGAAACTATAATAGTAAATAATGGGGCTACTGATGGCATTGCCCAAATGAATGAACAAAAATTCAAAAACAATTCAATTTTAAATACAAAATTTGTTTATTCACCAACCAACTTAGGTTTTGCTGCTGGTAATAATTTAGGAATAAAACATTTAGATCAAAATTCCAAATATGTATTATTTGTCAATGATGACATGATATTTAATTCTGACACTGTTTCGTTAATGATTGATTTTTTTGAAAAAAATAATAATGTTGATGCCTCAACATGTTATGTCATCCTATCCAAAACAAATCAATTAGCTCTCGAAACTCATCGAGGTTTTCCCACACCATGGAATACTTTTTGGCACTTTTTTGGTTTAGGAATTCCTACCTTATTTCCCAAATCAAAACTTTTACACGGATATCTTGGTGATTATAAAGAGTACACAAAAACTCAACAAATCGATTGTTGTCAAGGTTGTTTTCTGATGTTAAAAAAAACAGTTGGCGAAAAAATAAAATGGTGGAATGAAAAATATTTTTTCCTTGGAGAAGATCTAGACTTATGTTACAAACTAAAACAAAATAAGTTTTCACTTTATTTTTATCCCAAAGCAAAAATAATTCATTTTCATGGGATTAGTTCTGGATTAAAGAATAATTCAGCAAGTATGGCATCTCGTGAAACCAAAATTAGATCTGCTCTGGCGTCCACGACTGCCATGAAAATCTTTTACCAAGAAAATTTAATGTCCCAATACCCCAGCTTTTTTCATCCAATAATATATTTGGGAATTAATTTGCTTAAATTTTACCGAGTCTTTAAAGCAAAATATTTATGAAAAAAGAAATAACTTACGCTTTTATTGACGCTCAAAATTTAAATTTAGGTACTAGCAAAGATGTCAACAGAAATGGAAAAATCATATATAAAGGTTGGAAACTAGATTTTAAAAAATTCTTCATTTATTTAAAAAATAAATTTCAAGTCGAAAAAGCCATTTTGTTCATAGGATATATAAAAGAAAATCAAAAACTATACGACTCATTAAGTTCATTTGGGTATGAATTAGTATACAAACCATCAGTTAAAAATCACGACGGAGTTGTTAAGGGCAATGTCGATGCCGAAATAGTCTTATATTCATCATCAATTTATTATAATAATTATAATAAAGCAGTTATAGTTTCTGGCGACGGTGATTTTTATTGTTTACACAAATTCTTGGTTGAAAGAAAAAAATTGAAAACAATTATTATTCCCAACAAATATTCTGAATCAAGTCTCCTAAGTCAATTCCAAAACTATAAAATATTTATCAATCGAGAAAAAGAAAAGTTAGAATTTAGGCAAAAAAAATGAGAGGCGTTGCTCATAGACACGTAGTCTAAGGGTCGTATTCTCTCTCGTGATTAAGCTATTATATAAAAAATGAAAGAAATTGTCAATAAAAAACACATAGTAATAGATGCCCGATTATACGGTCCAAAACACACTGGGCTCGGCCGATATACCAAAAATTTACTAGTCGCGCTATCCAAATTACCCGATTTTAAAAAATATAAATTTACCCTTTTAGTTTATCCTGAATTAGAATCCGAAATCAAAAAAGATTTACAAAATAATTATCACTATTATATTACCAGTATTCGTCACTACTCAATTTCTGAACAAATTTTACTACCAGTTATATTAAAATCCCTAAAACCAAACTTAGTCCATTTTACCCACATCGACAAACCAATATTGTATTTTGACAAATCAGTTGTCACTGTCCACGACTTAATTAAATTATTTAGCAAAGGCAAAGAAACAACCACCAAATTTATTTTATTTTATTGGATTCGATTTTTTGCTTATTCATTAATGGTCAATATTATATTAAAAACCAGTTTAGTGATCGTTCCCAGCAATTTTTGGCGTGACTATATTATCAAAAAATATAATTTTAATCCAAATAAAATAGTAACAACTTACGAAGCAGTCGACCCTAATATAAAAATTAAAAACTTTAAATTAAAAATTAAAAATTATATTTTATATACCGGTAATCTCTATCCTCACAAAAACGTCAATATTATTTTCAAAGCCCTACAACAATTACCAAAATTAAAACTAAAAATTATTAGTGCCTCAAACGTATTTCAACAGCGAGCCCGTAAAATAGTTCAAGATTTGAATATCACAAACCAAGTTGAATTTTTGGGTTATGTCCACGATGATAAATTTAGTGAAATTTATCAAAACGCCCTTGCCCTTGTTCACCCTGCATTTTTAGAAGGCTTTTCCCTCACTGGCCTTGAAGCCATGGCTCAAAATTGTCCTGTTATTGCTTCATCTAATAGTTGTCTCCCCGAAATTTATGGTGATTCAGTTTTGTATTTTAATCCCAACAACCACCAAGAACTAGTTTCACAAATCACCAAATTACAAAACAATTCAAAATTAAGACAAGATTTAATTACAAAAGGCAATTTACAAATCAAAAAATATTCCTGGACAAAATGTGCCACAGAAACCCTAAATTTTTATGAACAAATCATTGGCTAAAGCCAAAGTCGCCATATATTATGACTGGCTAAATCAATGGGGTGGTGCCGAAAAAGTATTATTAAATATTTTAAAAATATTCCCAAAAGCCGAAATTTTTACTCTATTTTATGATTCCAAAAAGACAACTTGGTTACCCAAAAATATAAAAATAAATACTAGTTTTTTGCAAAAATTACCCAAAACGAATCTTTTAACTCCTATTTACGATATAGCGGCCGAAAGTTTTGACTTTAAAAATTTTGACATAATTATTTCTACTACCAGCAATATTGGACACAGTCTTTTAACTAATCCTCAAAGCTTATTTGTTTGTTATTATCACAATCTAAACAGACACATTTATCTTAAACCACCAAAATTATTGATCCCACTTTTAAATATTTACAAAACAATCGACAAAATTTTGGCCAAACGACCTGATGCTGCTTTATGCAACTCAACGACCACTCAAAATCGATTACAAAAATATTTAAACATTGACTCTACCATCATTAATCCAGGAATTGACACAAAATACTTTACTCCCATTAACAAACCAACTAATGATTATTTTTTAGTTGTTGGACGATTGGTTCCACACAAAAGTGTTGATTATGTTGTCAAAACTTTTTTAAATTTAAATCAAAAGCTAATCATTGTTGGTTCGGGTCGGGAACAAAACAAACTCAAAAATATGGCCAAAAATAGCAACAACATAATATTTACAGGACAAGTTGATAACCGCAAATTATTATCACTATATCAAAACTGTACCGCATTAATTTGTCCTCAATTCGAAGATTTTGGAATTATTTCACTTGAGGCCCAAAGTTGTGGACGACCAATAATATATTTTAATAATGGTGGAATTGCCGAAACTAACATTAATAACACAACGGGAATTGGTTTTGATCACCAAAATCAACAATCACTCAATAATGCCATAAATAAATTTATCAAAACAAAATTTGACCACAAATTTATAAGTCATCATGTCAAACAGTATGACGAATCAGTCTTCATGCTAAAATTTAAAGAAGAAATCGATAAACTATGGCACAACAAATATTTGTAATACTTTGTGGAGGGACAGGACCACGGTTATGGCCATTATCAACCACATCACACCCAAAACAATTCCTTTCGATACTATCATCCGATAGTTTACTTGCCCAAACCATCAAAAGACTTTTGCAAATTACTGACAAAAACAATATTTATATCACCACTAGCAACCGAAATGTTAACGAAATAACTAAAATTGCCCTAAAATTAATCCCCATTCAAAATATTATTATCGAACCCGACAAAAAAAATACTGCTCTAGCAATTTTTTACACCCTGTCTCAATTTAAAAATTATTCATCCGACACAGTTGTTACTTTTTTGCCATCAGATCATTTTATATCTCCTATCAACAAATTTAAAAACGATTTATTAAAAGTTGCCAAAATTGCCAGCGAAAACCAATCAATTGTTACCATTGGTATTCATCCATCATTTCCCAATACTTCATTTGGATACATTCTTAGTAACCACAAATTTGTCGAAAAACCTAACAAATTACACGCTTTAAAATATATTATCAACGGTGCCTTATGGAACTCAGGAATATACACGGCCACTATCAAAACATATTTCTCCGAATTTGATAAACATTTTAAAAATCCAAATTACACAAAATCACTCCCATTGTCATTTGACAAAGCTATTTCTGAAAAAACAAAAAATATTGAACATATCAAAGCATCTTTTGATTGGAGTGATATTGGCGAATGGGGTTCAATTTTTACCAAATCAAAGCAGGACAAACAACATATTGCCTTGGTTAATCAAGACACAAAATTTCTTAATCAAGATAGTCATCACTGTTTAGTTTCATCACAAAACTCTAACAAATTAATCGGTTTAGTTAATGTTAATAACCTGGCCATTATCGATACTCCCAATGCTCTTCTAATTTCCTCCCTTGATCACAGCTCACAAGTGAGGGACCTTGTTATCAAAATTACCGCCACTCCCACGTTAAAACATTTTTTTGTCGACGATGAAAAATAAAATATTTCTCTATGATTTGCGCGTATTTTTATTCCCCATAATCAAACGAATAATTGATATTGTTTCAGCAATAGTATTACTAATCATTTTTTCACCTATATTAATTATTGTTTGTATTATTATAAAACTTACTTCAACTGGTCCTATATTTTTCAAACAACAACGTGTAGGCAAAAACGGGCTATTTTATATGTACAAATTTCGTACTATGCGAATTGGTGACAATGATAAATTTCTAAAAGACAATTATCCTGAATTATGGATAAAATATAAAAACAATGATTGGAAATTATCAGCAAACGAAGACCCTAGAATCACCACAATAGGCAAAATTATTCGTTCAACATCAGTTGATGAAATGCCCCAATTTATTAATATATTACACGGTGAAATGAGTTTAGTCGGACCTAGAGCTTATCGTGATGAGGAGTTGAAAGAATATAGTATCAAATATCCACATACCAAAAAATATATAAAAGACATTCGCTCCATCAAACCCGGATTAACTGGACCATGGCAAGTTTCAGGTCGTAATAGACTGTCCTTTGAAAAACGTGCCAAGTTAGATTCTGAATACGCACACAACAGATCCCTTATAAACGAACTTATTATCATATTCAAAACACCATTTGCTATGTTTTCCAGCTGGTAATTTGTTAAACTAAAACATGGAAATGCCAAATAACCCAACTATTGTTAACACAGAACTGCCTATTAAACCTATTCTAAAAACTAAAAAAGTCCCAAAAAAACTTTTATTTGTACTTGGAACTATTTTTGCTATCATAATTTTTCTTTCTATCATAACCTACGTTTTTGCCTATTTACCAGCCAAAAAAATATCCAATCAAATAGTTCTCACCAAAATTGAAGCCCTAAAATTAAAAGAAAATATTGCCGCCAAAGATTTGGCTGGAGCCAAAAACCAACTTACATTAGTCCAAAACAATCTCGATAAAGTATCTGATAGTGTTTCGACTTTAAGCTATTTAAATTTAATACCTTACATCAGAAATTATTATCAAGATGGTGTCCGGTTTATCAAAATTGCCAATGACAGTGTTCAAATCGGTCATACCGTTATTCAAGCAGTAGAACCATATCAAGATTTTCTCGGACTAAAAGGTTCCTCAACTTCAAGCGCCAAAACCACCGAAGACAGAATTGCTTTTTTGACTCAATCAATCGAAGGTGTATTGCCCCATTTGGATTCTATCGAAACCAAGGTTAGTGACATTGACAAATTATTAAGTGAAATAGATATTTCAAAATATCCCGAAACTTACCAAAATTACAATATCAAACAAATTTACAACCAAGCTCGTGATGCCGTTAGTCAAGGCAGCAAACTAATTTCCGATGGTCGTCCGATTTTAACCAAATCATCGTGGTTATTAGGCAAAGACAAAGCTCGTAATTATCTTGTTATTTTTCAAAATGACGGTGAACTTCGTCCCAGTGGTGGCTTTTGGACTGCCTACGCTACTATTAAAGTTGACAAAGGAAAAGTAATTCCTGGTCCTGCCAGTAATATTTATGATCTTGACGACGCTCTCTCGAGCACAGTACCATCTCCCCGACTTATCAAGGCTTACCATATCAATGTTCCCTATTTAAATTTACGCGATAATAATTTATCACCTGACTTTCCTACCGATGCCCAAATATTTCTCGACACTTTTTACAAAGTTACCGGCAAAAAAACTACCTACGATGCCGTTATTGCTCTCGATACTCAAGTTTTGGTCAATATCGTCAAAGTCTTAGGCAAGCTTGACACTCGAGTTGGAACTTTTACAACAAATCCCGATCCACGTTGTGATGGATGTCCCAAAATAATTTACGATTTGGAATGGATTTCTGGTCGTCCCCGAAATTACATCGAAAAAAATCGCAAAGACTTCCTCGCTCCTCTAATGTCTGCATTACTTAGTAACGCTATGGGTGCTCAAAAAGATACTTTGCCACTACTTGGCCAAGCCTTTTTCCAAAGTTTATTTGAAAAACATTTAATGTTTTATTTTCCTGATGCCGATATGCAAAAAGCCTCAGTCATGGCCAATATTGCCGGCAACATCACTCAGACACCTCCAACCACTGACTATTTTCATTTAAATGATGCCAATTTTGCCTCAGCCAAAAGTAATATATTTATTACCCAAAAAATAAAACACGAGGTAACAATTACCAATAATCAAGTCAAACACAAAGTTAGTGTAACTTACACCAACCCTTCCAAGGCTTCAAACTGTAATCTCGAAAAAGGGGATTTGTGTCTCAATGCTCCCAAATATCGCGATTTATTTAGATTTTACACTCCCATAGGTAGCAGTTTAACCAAAATGACAGGATCTGAAGTCGAACCGGTTGTCTACGAAGAACTTGGTAAACAAGTTTTTGAAGGATTTTACGGTGACAAATACCCATTATATGCTCAAACCAGCAGTAAAGTGACCATCGAATACCAATCAGGCGTTGCTTACAGCAAAAATTACAGCTTACTTTTGCAAAAACAACCAGGTACAAAAAATATTCCCTACGAAGTTTATCTCAATGGTAAATTAGTTGAGTCATTTTTTTGGTCAGCTGATAAAAATCTAAAATTATCTCTGTGAGCCAGTTTTCAATAAATTCTAAAGCAATTATTGTCAATATCAGAAACAGTCGTGAAAAAGATATCCAAATAACAATTTTGACTCCAAACTTGGGCAAAATTAACGTTGTTGCAGCTGGTGCCAAATCGATCAAATCTGTCAGATCTCAAAGCCTACAACTAGGAAATATAGTTTCTGTCTCACTATATCAAAAAAACAATTTTTACTGGCTTACCGAAAGTCAAAGTATTTTGTCATTTCTCCAAAAAGACCATCAATTAGTTCAGCTAAATTTACTATTTTATTTTTTGGAAATAATTAAAAATTTTGCGCCTGAGAGCGAAAGCTCTCCTGTACTTTTTGAATTATCAGCTACAGCTATTACTAGTCTATATAACAACCAATGGCCAAAATTTATTAAAAATCAAATCGATATATTAAATACATTAGGTTTTGGTGCTCCGCTCGATTTACAACAAAACTATCTTGACAAAAATTATCAGCTAGCTCAACAACAATTAATACTATATTTTGAATCAATTCTTCAAAAACCACTCGCCTCACACAAATTATTAACAAAAAACTAAATGTAATTAATTTATATGCAGTTTATCCTTTACCCAATTCTTAGGATTATTTTTAATATAATATTTTATAGTTCTAAATCTTTTCTCATCATCAATAATTTCATCATAATATCGACTTTGCCAACCAAACCAAAATTTATTTTGTCGACAAATTTTGGTGACGCATGATTTATATTGATTAATTATTTTTGGTATTTCTTGATTTGATTTTAAATTCATTCTTTTATAAAACTCGGGGTGGTTTTTGTGACTTGGTATAACTGTAATTTGCTTGGGATTTTCATGTAGAGACGCCCCGCGGGGCGTCTCTACTACTAAATCTCGAAGCATAATTAAAATATGTACATGATTAGGCATTACCACCCAATCAGAAATTAATATATTTTTTCGTATATCAATAGTTTTTAAAATTTGCTGATTTGCAATCAATCCACATTTATTAAATACCATTTCACCATCAACAATTTTTCCAAATAACTTATTTTTGTTCAAAGTACAAATAGTAATAAAATATATCCCAGCATTGGAATAATTCCACCCAATTTTTCGAACTGACTCAACCCTGTAACTGTCGGCAAATGTTGACATGATTCATTTTACCTCCTCACAATGACATACTTTGCAATTTGTTATAATTCTCTATGTCTGAAAACAATCAAAATGATCTCACTGCCAAAATTGTGTCTTTATGCAAACGTCGTGGCATAGTTTTTCAAAACAGTGAAATTTATGGTGGTATCCAAGGTTTTTATGATTACGGTCCAGTCGGTTCGTTGATGAAATACAATTGGAAAAATTTATGGCTCAAAAATAACGTCCAGCAACGCGATGATGTTGTCTTGATCGACGGTTCAATTATTACCCATCCTATGGTCTGGACTGCTTCAGGTCACGTCAAAAATTTTGCCGACGAGTTGGTCGAATGCAAAAAATGTCATCATCGTTTTAGACCAGATCTTATCTCTTTTTCAAAAAAATGTCCCGATTGTACAGGAGAATTAACTACTCCAAAAAAATACAATACATTATTTCACACCGATGTCGGTGTAATCGAAGGTGAAACCATCCACACTTATCTTCGTGGTGAAGCTTGTCAAACAATTTATTTAGATTTCAAAAACATTATCGATTCAGCTCGTGTCAAAATTCCATTTGGTATTGCTCAAATAGGAAAAGCCTTTAGAAATGAAATAACTCCCAAAAATTTCCTCTACCGAACTCGCGAATTTGAACAATGGGACATTCAATATTTTTGCCACCCCAACGATATGGACAAGTTTTATGAATATTGGAAACAAAATCGTATTGACTGGTATCTCTCACTTTTTAACAATCAAGAAAATCTTCGTTTTCGCCAACACGAAAAAGATGAATTGGCCTTTTATGCCAAAATTGCATTCGATATTGAATACAATGCTCCATGGGGATGGACAGAAATGGAAGGAATTCATTGGCGCAGTGACTATGATTTAACCCAACATAGTACATTTAGTAAACAAGATTTGTCATATCGCGACCCAATTACTAACGAAAAATATATTCCCCACATAGTCGAAACTTCTGGTGGAGTTGATCGTAGTTTTTTCTTTTTATTGCTCGACAGTTATCGTGAAGAAACTAATGAAAAAGGTGAAGTAAGAATATATCTAAAAATAAATCCCAAAATTTCTGCATATAAAATGGCCGTTTTCCCACTAGCTGCCAACAAACCCGAGTTGGTAGATATTGCTACAAACTTATACAAATCATTAAAGTCAAAATATTCAGTTGATTTTGATGACAGTAGTAATATTGGAAAAAAATATCGTCGACATGACGAAATTGGTACTCCTTGGTGTGCTGTTGTCGATTATCAAACGCTTGAAGATAAAACCATTTCTATTCGTGATCGAGACACTATGGAACAAATTCGCCTTCCCATTGATCAAATTGACGCATGGTTACAAAATAAGCTACAATAAACTATGAAAAAAATATTACTCATACTCTTAATTACCAGTTTTGTTTTATCATCTTGTGGAGCCAAAAAAACTGTATCATCAGCCACACCAACACCTGTCCCTCGAGAGTTAGTTATTACTGACAACCAAAAGCCTTCTGTCAGTCTCACTCCACGCGAAGACGGACACGAACTAACCTTAAAAATTTCCAAAATTGATCCAATTTTTACCAAAATTGAATACGAACTAATTTATAGTGCACAAGATTCTGGTTTAGAAATTGAAAAAGGTGTAAGCGGCAATATTGAATCGAGTGATATTGTAAACGGGTCCAGCAGCGAGCGCAAAATTTTACTTGGAACTGAGAGTTGTACCAATGGATGTAAATACAAATACGACGCCGGTGTCAATGGTGGTTCCATCAATTTAACCATGATTACCAAAGACAACCAAGTTGCCTCCATGGAATTACCTTTTACCTTGACTTCAACCAAAGGTAAAAAATTTACTGTAACGTTCAAATAAGTGAATTATCATCAACCAGTTTTATTAACAGAAATAATATCAAAGCTCAATCCGGCATCAAATAAAATATATATAGACTGCACTCTTGGTCATGGTGGCCATAGTCAAGCATTACTTGACAAAGGAGCTATAGTTTATGGTATCGACGCTGACAAAAACAATTTAAAAATAGCCACTGACAGACTCAACAACAAAAATTTGCACCCGATATTAGGCAATTTTAAAGACATAAAACAAATTTGGCAAAAAAATATTAACACACCCGTTGATGGTATTTTAGTCGACCTAGGTTTAAGCAACAACCAACAAAGTGAGTCAGGCAAAGGTTTTTCATTTAACGATACACAATCAATTGACATGAGGCTTGATCCTGAGACTCAAGAAATTTCAGCCGAAAATATCATCAACACTTATGACGAAACCCAGCTGTATTTATTATTTTCCAAAGTAGCCCAAGAACAATATGCCCATCCCTTGGCTCAAAAAATTATTGCCTCCAGACAAAAAAAAACAATCAAAACCGGTGAACAATTAGCCAATATAATTCGGGAATACTATCAATCAAAAAAACTACGATCGGCAGTTGATCCAGCCACCAAAATATTTATGGCATTAAGGATTGAAACTAATCAAGAATTTGAAAATTTAAATAAATTTTTAATTGATAGCCAAAATATAATAAAAAAAGACGGAATAATAGCAATTATTTCATTTCATTCAGGTGAAGATCGTATTGTCAAAAATTTCATCAAACAGCATAATTTCAAAACTACTCGATATCTACCCACCGAATCTGAAATCAAAATCAACCATCTTTCCCGCTCCGCCGTTCTGAGGATTTATACTATTAAGTAATGCCGTAAAACACGTCATTGCGACCCCTCAGCAGCAGGGGAAGCAATCTCGTTTCGACTTGTAAAGCATGTTTTACAATTTCGTCGCTATTTTTTTTGTAATTTTCGATGCCTCTATCTGTCCAGGGGACATTTTAATTCTTTCTCTATAAAAATCTGCCGTCATTAATTTTTTATAATCAGAAATTTTTTCCGTAAACTCAATTCCCAACAAATGGTCATATTCGTGTTGAATTACGCGAGCCAAAATTCCATCACAAGTTAATTTAAACTTATCCCCGTTCTTATCAAAAGCCTCGATAGTTATTTCTTTTGGCCTATCTACTGGACCAAATAAAGTACCGTTTAAAACACTACCACAACCTTCATAAATTTCACTTTCTTCTTGCGAAAATTCAACAATAGTTGGGTTAATATAAATTCGTAATTCATCGGCCTGATCAGCTGGACGATTTTCTGTTTCTCGTGGCTCAGTTACAAAGATCTTCCAATTTTCACCAATCTGTTGAGCTGCCATTCCTATTAGCCCATTTTGGTGCATAGTATCTACTAAATCTTGGATAACTTGAATTACCGCTGGGTCATTAAAATTAGTTACCACCTTATTTTCGGCCTTTAAACGCAAATCCCCAATCTGAATTGTATCTCGTATTGACATAATTAATTATACACTTAAAAAACTGTGCTAATCCCCACGAGATTGCTTCGTCGAAGACTCCTCGCAATGACGTACTCACCATACTATACTAATATATAATGCAAAACAGAATCCTGCTCACCATCACTCTTAGTTTATTTTTTTTTCAAATTGCTTTTTCTATCATATATTCCAACATCATAGTCAAATTAAATCAACAGTATTCACAAAACAACAAAAAATATTTACAGTTATCGTTAATTAACCAAACTCTCGAAGTTGAGTATGCCAAAAAACACGCCATCAACCAATAATAGTCGGCTAAAAACTATCAACCTAACTATTAGTTTAGCGTTTATCGTAGTCATAATTAGACTTTTTTACTGGCAAATAGTCATGGGGCCAAGTATTCGTACGACAAACATGTCTCAAACATCAAAACTTCAAAGTATTTTACCTAATACCGGTAAAATTTTGTCATCAGATAATTTTCCCTTAAGTATGGGAATTAAAGGCTATAAATTGTCAATTTATAAACCAAATTTAAAAATATCAGTTGACGAATTATTTAAAAAAATTGAGGAAATAAAACCCGAGACAGCATCATCCAATAGTCTACAAATTCAAAATATAAACAACCCCAATATAAAATGGGTAACTCTAAACGGAATTTTTGACCCAAATCAAAAACAACAACTTAATCTACCCGGCATAGAGTTTGAATTAATTAACCAACGATTTTATCCCGAGGGCGATCTAGCCAAAAACATAATTTCCAATCTAGAAATTTATTACAAACGCAGTCTCAATGGCAAAGTTGGTTTTTCTCTTTCATCAGTCGATGGTACAGGTCAAAACATTTTAACCAATCGAAATTGGCGTCAAACAGAAGTCGACGGCCAAGATATCAAAACTAGTTTAAATCGACAAATTCAAGCTATTCTTGAACAAACCCTAAAAAGAGGATTAATAGATTATGAAGCCAAAAGTGCCTCCGGAACAATAATTGACCCAACAACAGGCAAAATATTGGCAATGGCATATTTTCGTTCTGACACTTCTCCGGTAACAAACATCAACAATATCACCGATTTATTTGAACCAGGATCTATTTTCAAACCTCTAGTTGTAGCTATGGCCATCGACGACAAAAAGATTGACAGCAATTATGTTTGTTCTGATTGTGATCGACCACGAGTAATTGGCCAATACACCATAAACAATTGGGATGAGTCAACCCATCCTGATTCCAGTCTAAAAGAAATCATAAAAAATTCTGACAATATTGGTATGAGCAATATTATTCAAAAACTAGGCCTTCCAAGTTTTCAAAAATATTTTCACCTACTTAAACTAGACTCAAAAAACGATATTGATTTAATCGGTGAATCAATTTCACCTCAAAAAAAATACTATGCCGATATTGATCTGGCAACGGCTTCATTCGGTCAGGGATTAGCCGTTAACGAGTTGCAAATGGTTCAGGCCTTTAACACACTAGCAAACCAGGGTTTATTGGTTTCAGCCCACTTAAAAGACGATCTAAAACCAAACACAACTACTGTTTTTAAAGTCGATACCACCCAAAAAATCAATGAAATACTCAAATATGCCGTCGAAAACGGTGCTATCAAGGCTCTAAAACCAAAAAATCTAGAAGTATGTGCCAAAAGCGGAACAGCCCAAATTTCGGTAGGAGGCCAATACAACGATCAAAATACAATAGGATCATATATTGGATTTTCCCCTTGTAACAGTCCAAAATTTACCATGATCATTACCATTAACCAACCCCAAAAAGGGGAGTGGGGCTCATCAACAGCAGCTCCTTTATGGTTCGAAATTGCCCAAAAATTGACTCACTTGCTATAATATGTAACCAAGATGGATAAAAAAACCTACAAGATTTATTTCCAAAAGATAAAAAATATTCTTTGGCATTTTCCCAAAAGTATTTTTTATAATGTTTATTATGGTTTTCCTTCACGCAGACTAACTTTAATTGGCATTACAGGCACAGATGGTAAAACAACTTCTGTCAATCTTTTACACAAAACCCTTCTCGATGCCGGTATCAAGGCCGGAATAATTTCCACCCTTGGAGCCAAAATTGGTAACGAAAGTATTTCTGTTGGGCTACATACCACCTCACCCGACCCCGCCATCGTTCAAAAATTACTCGCTCGAATGGTCAAAGAGGGAATTACTCACACCGTCATCGAAGTCACTGCCCACGCCATCGATCAATTTCGATATTACGGCTGTCATTTTCGCATTAGTGCTATTACCAACACATCACACGAACATCTTGATGACTTCTTGGACATGGAATCTTATATTAAAACCAAAGCCAAACTCTTTTTCAATTCCGACATCGCCATATTAAACAAAGATGACTTCTCATTCTCAGAAATTGTTACACCAGCCACCACCAAGGTATTTACTTACAGTATTGATAAAAAGTCAGATTATCAGGCAAAAGATATCGATCTAAATAATAAATATCTCAAGTTTACTGTTAACAAAACTGTCTACAAAACCGACAGCAACTACCGCTATCAAATCTACAACATTCTCATGGTTCACTCAATTTTAGAACAATTAAGCGTTGACTCTAATTATTTATCCAAAATAATTATCGATTTTCCCGAAATGAAAGGTCGACGTGAGTTAGTCAAAAACGATCTTCACATCCAATGTATTGTAGATTTTGCCCACACTCCAAATGCCCTTTATCAAACATTATCATCACTTCGACTTGTCACCAAGGGCAAACTAATTTGTCTTTTTGGAGCCACTGGTGGCCGAGACCAGAGTAAACGACCCCTAATGGGTAAGGTAGTTTCCCAAAATTGCGATATTGGCATTGTCACCGCCGATGATACACGCAACGAAAAGATTGTCGACATTAACAAACAAATAATTGCTGGATTTGATCAATCCAAAATAAATTCTAATTTATTTACATATTACGACATTCCCAACAGACAAAATGCTTTTAATTTGGCCGTAAGTTTGGCCAAAGCTGGTGACATTATTGTCGCCTGTGGCAAAGGTCACGAAACTTCAATTCTTCATGGTAAAACTGAATATCCCTGGTCAGAAAGTGATGCTTACAAAACTGCATTTAGAACCCGCGATCAAAATGTATAATCAACAAAACAATTCATTACCGGAAGACAATTACCAAAAAGGACTTTTGCCTCAACGTAATAATAAAAATTTATGGTACCAAGATTCTTCCAGTCGCTCTAATTTATCAGAATTTAATTTATCATCAGAAAATCGTCGAATAATAAATAAAACCAATATTTATCGGTATCAACTTATACAACTCTCTGAATTTAGATTTACTCCATTTATCCAAAAAACTATATATAAATGGATCAAAGAAATAGGTTGGGATTTTCCTATATCATCAGTCAAAACAATATTTACAAATCACATCTTTAATTATGTCTATGTCTGGCTCGATAAAGATGACAATGCTGTTGCTTATTCCATATGTTATTTCTCAAAAGAAATATCTCACATTGCCTATGTTTTTTATAATCCAAAACTATCCCACGACAATCTACCCATTCGTTTATCTTTACAAGCAATCATAGACAGTCATGATAAAAATTTAAAATATTGTTATTTGGGTCGATTTAATCCTGAGATAAAACTAGGATATTACAAACGAGAGCTTCCAGGTTTTGAATATATAAACAATAATAATTGGATAAAATTTATATTATGAAAATTCATATATTAGGTATTGCAGGATCAATGTCAACACCACTAGCATTAGCACTACAACGACAGGGACATCAAATTACTGGCAGTGATCAAGAAAAAATTTATCCGCCTTTTTCAACCATGCTTTCAAAAAACAAAATCAAAGTAAACACACAACCAATGGATACCTCCATTGATTTAATAATTACCAATGGAGCCTTTAATACTTTTGAAAACACAAAAAAAGAGTTTGAAGAATCAAAAAAAATTGGGATACCCCACCTCTCAGCCACAGAATACATTGCCAAATATCTCATCAAAAAAGAGTCCATATTGGTTTCCGGTTCTGTTGGAAAAACTACCACAACAGCTATTCTTTCATGGATATTTTTAAAACTAAAATTAAATCCATCATATTTTGTCGCCGGACAATTTACAAAAAACATACCATCGTGTCAAATAAATGACTCAAAACATTCAATTGTTGAGGCAGGAGAAGATTTTCACGGACTCGAAACCAAAGCCAAATTTTTGTATTATCCAGTCAAATATTTGATTTTAACTTCGGCCAAATGGGAACACAAAGACTGTTACAAAACCGAAACTGACAATTTATTAGCCTACCAAAAACTTTTAGAAAAACTACCCACCGACGGTGTTTTAATTTACAATGACAAAGACCAAGACATCCAAAAAATATTGCCATTTTGTAAATCAAAAAAAATTTCATATGTAAATCAAGAATTTGACACATCGTTACTTGGTACACATAATCAACAAAATATTGCAGCAGCCTACACTTTATGTAAATATTTTGGTTTAAATGAAAATAAAATAATAAATGCAATCAAATCATTTCCCGGAGTAAAACTAAGATTAGAACTAATATCCAACACCAATAATATATTATTTTTTAATGATTTTGCCCAATCTGCAGACAGAATCAAAACTACTATTTTGGCAATTAAGGCAAAATACCCTCATCGAAATATTTATGTAATTTTAGAACCACATGCCGGATTTTTACAATTTAAAAAATCGATTAACGAATTATCGAACTCATTCGACAAGGTATCTCAAATATTTTTGACAAAAATTTCCTTCAGTAAAAATCTTGACAAAGAAAACCGGATAACCTTTCTCGACTACAAAACTATTTTTGGTGATAATATTAAATATCTGCCTATGACCTCAGACCTTATTGATACAGCTACTTCAATCCTAAAATCTGGCGATATTTTAATTCGATTTTCTTCTGGTGGTCTTGACGGTCAAAAATCCTTCCATAAAATTATAAAATTTTTCAAATAATTTATGTCCAAATACATCATTAATGGTGGTAAGCCACTTTCCGGTGAAGTCTCCATTCGTGGTGCCAAAAACGCATCCTTTAAACAAATTATTGCTTCAATGCTATCAGATAAAACAACATATCTTTCCAATATTCCTCAAATTTCAGATGTAAATATTACAGAAAGTATTGCCGAAAGTCTTGGATCAAAAATTATTAAAAGTGGTCCCCACAGCATTGAAATAACCACAAAAAATATTACCTCCTCAACAGTTCCTCATGGTACAGGTGAAAAATCACGAACTTCTTTTCTTTTTGCTCCACCACTTTTACTCAGAACAGGAAAAGCCATTATTCCTACCCCCGGAGGTGACAAACTCGGAGCAAGACCTCTTGATCGACTTTTTGATTGTTACGAAAAAATGGGCATTACCACTGAAATAACTGATGACATAATGACTTTTACGGCTTCCAAAATTAATCCTGTTCATTACACTTTTTCCAAACCTTCACATACCGTAACCGAAGTAATAATAATGACTGCCGTATTATTAGATGGTCAAACAATATTAGACAATGCGGCTATGGAACCCGAAATTGATGACTTAATAATCATGTTAAATAATATGGGCGCCAAAATTATTCGTGATAAAAATGACCCAAAACGAATCATAATTGATGGAGTACCTTGGCTAAATGGAACAACACATCAAATAATATCTGATCGTAACGAAACAATTACTTTTGCCTGCGCTGCTTTGGCAACCAAAGGATCAATAAGTATTCAAAGATGTGATCCAAAAATTATCAAAGCTTTCCTAGATATTATTGAAAAAATGGGTGCCAAAGTATTTTGTGGCAAAGACGAAGTAAACATTTCCTGGGTCGCACCTCTAAAAGCTATTGATATTAAAACTGAACCTGAGCCAGGTTTTATGACCGATTGGCAACCAATATTTTCATTGCTTTTAGCTCAAGCAGTTGGTGTAAGTACTTTAATTGAAACCATATATCCTAGCCGTTTCCAACACATTGCCAATTTAAACACCATGGGAGTAAAAACAACATATTTTAACCCAGAAGTTGATCATGATACTTTTTATGATTTTAATAAGGAAAGTGACAAACCAGAATATTTTCATGGAGTTAAAATATACGGTCCAAGCAAATTAAAACCTATTGATATTGACATAAAAGATCTTCGTGCAGGTGCAAATGCAACCCTCGCAGCTCTTGCTGCTAATGGCACTTCCACCATTAACAATGTAGAATTCATCGAACGAGGCTACGAAAAATTAGCCGACAGATTAAAAGCTCTCGGAGCCGATATTCAGTATATAAAAACATAAAATGGTACATCTTTATCTTGGACTATTACTATTTTCATTTATTATCACCAGTATTTTGGTTGTGCCATTTATCAATTTGTTATACAAACTAAAATTTCAACGTCAAAACCAAAAAACACTAGATATTCAAAACAATCGTACCCCGATTTTTGATCAATTTCACAACAGTAAAACCGGTACTCCAGTCGGTGGAGGATTGTTAATAATATTTTCTGTCACAACACTTTTTGCCTGTCTTTTGCCTTTATTGCAATTTAGTAAAATTTTTATATCCAGCAATTACAAATTAAATTTAGAGTTAGAAGTCATTTTTATAACTTTTATAAGTTTTGGATTACTTGGATTATATGATGACATCCTTAAGTTTTTTAATTTTCAAAAATCAGGTTTTTTTGGTTTAAGGCTTAAGCACAAACTAATTCTGCAATTTTTAATTGCAGGTTTTATATCATTGTTAATATATTTCCGACTTGGAATTAATTTTATTTACATTCCATTTATTGGTGCTGTCAATCTTGGTTTATTTTTTATCCCCATATCAACCTTAATTATTACTACTTTTGCCAATTTTTTTAATATTACCGATGGGCTCGACGGTCTTTCTTGTGGCATTCTTATTATCGCTCTTTTTGCATTTTGGATTTTGGCCGGCACTAGTCTTGACACTCCTATTTCGTTATTTATTTCTTTATGGATTGGTGCCCTAATAGCATTTCTTTACTTTAATGTATATCCTGCTAGACTCTGGCTTGGCGATGTTGGATCGTTGTCATTTGGCGCCACGATCGCTGTCATCGCAGTACTGCTTGGTAAAGTAATTCCATTAATGATTGTCGGTTTACCTTTTATTATCGAAGGTGTAAGCAGTGGACTACAGATACTCTCAAAAATATATTTAAAAAAGAAAATATTTATTGCTGCCCCAATCCACCTAACTTTACAAAAAATTGGATGGGAAGAACCAAAAATTGTTTTTCGAGCTTGGCTTGCGACTATTATTTTAGCTATTTTTGCCTTATGGTTGGGGATAAATTAAACAATTATTTAGGTCTACCATATTTTATTAATATCGGTCGACACAAGGTATTATCAAAAAACAATGCACTAGTTGGCAAAGGTAGTGCCAAAGAAATTGCACTACAGACCATTGAATTTGCCAATATTCAAAATATTAATTTATTAAAATTAACACCAAAACAAATTTATAATTTTCAGAAAAAAAATCATTTAGGTATTGATTGTTCCGGACTCGTTTGCCATTTGTTAGAACTAAAAGTTGATGTCCGCAAAACCTCAGCCAACATGTTAACTTCAAAGCCAATTTCCAAAAAAGTAAAAACGTTAAAACCAAACGATTTAATTCGTCAAAAAGACGGCAAACATGTTTTATTAGTATTAAATATTGATAAAGATCTAATCACTTACGTTCATTCTTCAGTTGCAGCCAAAGGCGTTGTCATCGAGACAAAAAATATATCTGATATTCCTAATGACGGTTTCTGGCGATTAAATCAATGAAATTTTCTCAAAAACAAATCCTAATTTTTAGTGTAATTATTTTGTCAATAATTTTAGGTTTATTTATTTGGCAAATTATAAATTTAATTAATACAAAAACAACTATTCCAATTATCAAATCAATACCGACAATTATTCCCACCCCAACACCTGATCCCGATCGACCAATTTCTATTTTATTACTTGGCTATGGTGGTGGTACTCATGACGGTGGCAGTCTAACTGACTCTATAATGGTTGCCCAAGTTCGTCCTCACGATCAAAAAATTAATTTAATATCTATTCCTCGTGATTTATGGATAAATGTTTCAACTGACAGCGCAGTTCCAAAATTTGCCAAAATAAATTATTTATATCCATCTACCGATTCAATCACCACGAAGTCAAAAGTTGGAGAAATTCTTGGCATTAATATTGATTATTATTTGGCCCTCGATTTTAATGGTTTTACCAAAGCTATCGACCAGTTGGGTGGTATCGACTTAAAAATCGTAAAAAATTGGCAAGACCCTTGGTACCCACTCGATATTGGCACAACCGACACCTGTAACAAGTCTCCAGATGATATAAAAGCTATCGAAGCAACAATGTCAGGGGATATACTAGCTCAACAATATACGTGTCGCTATGAAACATTAAATTTTAGTATTGGAACAACACATTTAGACGGTATTACTGCACTCAAATACGCCCGTTCTCGTCATTCTCCAACAGATGGTGGTGACTTTAATCGAGGATTGCGTCAACGACAAGTAATTATTGCCATTCGTGACAAAATTATTAATCCCAACAATTTAACAAAAATATTCCCTATTATCAAAACTTTAAAATATCACCTCTATACAGATATAACTACCTCCGACATTGAAAAATATCTTCTTAAAGTCTACGAATTTTCCAAATACAAAACTGAATCCTATGCCCTTACTGACAAAAATGTTTTAATGATTTCTACTTCAAACCGACAATCAATTTTAATCCCAACTTCAGGTATAAATCAATACGACGCCATCAAATCTTATGTCGCCTCCATTTCGGCAAAATTATAATTAATATTATTACAAATATGATACAATCTCTGCCATGACAACGCTAAGATGCTCCGTAATCGGATGTAATTATCGACGAAATTTAGACCCGACAGATATTGCAATTTTAGAAAATCTTATTGAAAAAGAATCAAGTACTGTAGTTGATATTGTACATATTGAAGAAAAAATGCACCACATGAATCAGTTCGCAGCACATCAATATGAACACGGAAAGTTTTTAGTTAAACTTAAGGGTAAGGACAGGCTATTAGAGGTCACACGCGATTTAAATGCCAGACCAATATTTTATCCCTCAGGAGAAAGAATATAATTCCTATTTCTCTTCTACTAGCAACTGATACTTAAGTGGGTCAAGGGACAACAACTCTACTTCAGTCCCACACTCCTGACATTCCAAAATATCACCCACACTTAAAACATTTTCACCTTTAATTTCTGTCCCACAATCAGGACACATGATTTTTTGATCAGTTTGCTTCATAATATATCTATTATATGACACCTCTAGTAAAAATTGGTAATGTCTATTTCAAACGAGAAGATCTAAACATAACTGGTAGTGCCAAAGATCGAAGCTTAGAAATTCAAGTCAAAAACTTAGTTAAACACAAATTTCTATCAGCCGTAATTTCTTCTACCGGCAATGCAGCAATATCGGCCCAATATTTTTGTCGAAAATACGGCATAAATTTAACCATATTTGTTTCACCCCATACTGACAAATCAAAACTAAAGCTAATCGCCAATTATATTGTGTCATCTCGACCAATTTCTGATGCCTTCAAGTTTGCCAAAGAAAATCGGTCATACCTACTTCGTCAATCAACGGACCCAACTGCACTTCGAGGATACAGTAAAATTGCTACAGAAATAATAAAACAATTACCCGAAGTTTCATCCATTTTTGTTCCAGTTGGTTCAGGAACTACCTTGCTCGGCATATCCCAAAAAATACCAAACTCTATTCCAATATTTGCCGTCCAACCAGCTTCTCATTGTCCTATTGCATCAATATTTGATCATGACTTTATTCCCGAAAAATCCACTATTACCGATGCCCTTGGAGTAAAATTAATTCCATTAAAAACTAAAATAATAAAAACCATAAACGACCATCAAGGACAAGGAATCGTCATTCAAAACAAACAAATTATCCAAAGTCAAAATTATTTAATAGCCAACAATATTATTACCTCAACTGAAGGTGCCTTGGCACTAGCAGGGTTAAACAAAATAAAATCACAAGTCAACCTAGGGTTTTTTCCTGTCATAATTTTAACCGGAGCAAAAAGATAATATGGAAAAAATAATCAACAATTTACCCATCGACTTTTTCTTTCTTACTGTCGACCAAAACCTTGATATAAAATGTCCAAAACTAAAAAATTTTTATTCAATTTTTGATCCAAATTTATCTCAAAAAAATAGTGGTTTTTTATTATCACAACCCTCGACCATTGATTATATAAAAAAAATTACGACCATCTCAGGCCACCAGGCTGCCATAATTCCGTTCAAACCCTCTGCCAAAATTGATATTTTATGCAAACAAAATAATTGGATTTTAGTTTCAAATCTAGCATCTTTAAATCGGCTTCTCGAAGACAAAATTAAATTCCCCAGTATTGTCGACAAAATTCCACATATACCATATATCATCGCCCCATACACCAAACAAAATATTGACAAGTTGTTTAACAAGTATGGCCCAAAAATAATTGCCCAAACACACTTTGGTTGGGCAGGCAACAGCACCAAATTAATTCAAAAATATGACCCAACAATTATTCCTAATGGAATATTGTGCAAATTTACACCATTTTTAAAAGGTTACACTCTCCTAAACAATTGTTGTATGACAACAACGGGATTGCTACAAAGTCCTCCAGCACTCCAATTTACAGGATTAAAAGAATATACCAACAATCCTTTTGCCACTGTCGGTCGTCAATGGCCAAGCAATGCCTCAATAAAAATAACTAAACAAGTAAAAGAAATTACTATTGCCTTTGGCAAAATTTTAAAAAAACTTAAATATCGTGGCTTTTTTGGTCTCGACTTTTTTGTTTCCAAAGGAAAAGTATACTTACTCGAATGCAATCCTCGCCTTACTGCTTCGTTTGCCTTTTATACCGAAATTGAATTAAAAGCCGATATTATTCCGTTATTTTATTATCACTTACTCGAATTTACTTCTCCTCAAAAAATTATAAGCGAAAAAAGATTTGACAACAAAAAAATAGTCGGATCAGAATTAACAAAGCGAGACAAAAACGGAGTAATAATTAGCAAGGAACATAACTATAAAATAAATGTCTAAAACCTGGGCATATACATTATCTTTGACCATAATTGGATTATTTTTTATATCAATTTCTACTCTTTTTGAAGCCCAAAAAAGTTTAGGCGATCCAAATTTTTTTATTCGTAAACAAATATTTTGGATAATACTTGGCATAATTTCTGCTATTATCACTTCAAAAATAAACCTTGATTTCGTCCGTCGACATTCTTTTACCATATATTTGGCTTCAATAGCATTACTAATCATAGTATTAATCCCAAGCATAGGCCAAAAAGCACTTGGTGCCAGTCGGTGGATTAACTTTGGTTTTTTTAATTTACAGCCATCAGAATTTTTTAAATTAGCTGCCATTATATTTTTTCCTGCGTTATTTACAAGTGAAAATAATTCAGGGTTCAAACATCTATTAATTTTTTTATTACCACCACTTTTTTTGATCGTTATAGAACCAAACTTAAGCACCGCCATACTAATTGCCGCCATTGTTGTTTCATCTTATTACCTGTCAGGAGGACAGCTATTTCCTATATTTATTTTATTTCTATTATTTTCACTACTTGGATCAATACTAATTTTTACTTCACCATACAGAAAAGCTAGATTTGACACATTAGTTAATACCCAAAAAGATGACAATTTGAATTATCATAGTCAACAAATTATTATTTCACTATCCGCCGGAGGATTATCGGGCAAGGGGATTGCCAATTCAGAACAAAAATACAAATTTTTACCAAAAATTAGTACTGATTCAATTTTGGCTATAATCGGCGAAGAAACAGGATTCATTGGCCTTTTTGCTCTAACTTCGTTATACCTATCATTTGTTTCATTTTTATTTAAACTCGCCAACATAGTTGAAAATCAATTTGAGAAAGTATTAGTTTCTACTTTTGCCTGTTGGATAGCATATCAAGCATTAATTAACTTCTCAGCTATAGTTGCACTAATTCCACTCACAGGTGTTCCTTTTCCATTTATTTCTTATGGGGGATCATCTTTACTGTCAATCATGATTGCCACTGGTTTTATTGTAAATATTGAAGGAAAATATACTCATGACAAAAAAAATATTAATTACCGGCACACACCTCACTCCCGCCATCGAATTAATTAATCAACTAAAAGAAGATAATATAGATTGGGATATTATATATATAGGTCGAAATTTTAATTCACACGAAAAAACATCCGTCTCCACCGAATCTTTGGCAATTCCTAAATTAGGAGTTAAATTCTATGGTTTTGACAGTGGAAAATTAGATCGACGTTGGTTACCCAACACCATAGCTGGTATACCCTTAACCATAAAATCATTATTTCAAATATACAAATTAATTCAAAAAATAAAACCAGACGTTGTCGTTTCTTTTGGCGGCTACATATCAGTGCCAGTAATTTTTAACGCATATCTACAAAAAATTCCCTCAATTACCCACGAACAAACCAGCACCCTCAGTTTATCTACAAAAATAAATTCAAAATTTTCAAACATTGTTGCTTTATCATTTCCCACAAATATTAAAAATAACAAATTTATAGTCACAGGAAATTTAATTAGGAACCAAGTATTTAATAGCAAATCAACATTTTTCGATAAGTTAATAATCAAAAAACCAATTATTTATATTACTGGAGGCAACCAAGGATCAATGGTATTAAATAAAATTATAACCAAAATTTTACCTACATTAACAAAAAATTTTTTTATAATTCATCAGTCAGGAAATCAAAATTTATCTCCATCAATTAATTATTTACCAATAAATTATATTGATGATATTGGATGGGTTTTAAATCATGCCAATCTTATTATCAGTCGTGCTGGGGCAAATACTTGCCAAGAAATAATTGCCTTAAATAAAAAAGCTATTTTAATTCCTCTAAAAATAAGTCAACAAAATGAACAAGATATTAATGCTGAACTTGTCAAGCAATCCTTACCACAAACAATTATTATTCCCGAAATAAAATTAACATCTTCAACACTTATTAAATCAATAAATAAATTGGCAAAAATAAAAACAAAAACGATAACTAAACCAAATACAAACTATAGTCTACTAAAACTCATCAAAACACTCTAAAATAGTAAATATGCCTCATTTAAAAACAATTACCTGTCTTGACATCGGAACTTCAAAAATAACCACGATTATTGCTCAACTTGGCGAAAATAAATCAATTCCCAATATTATCGGAGTCTCATCAGTTGTTGCCAAAGGTTTTAAAAAAGGTCAAATAATTAATTTAGAGCAAGCTTCACACACCATAACAGAGTCAATCGAATCTGCCGAAAGAATGGCAGGAATCGAAATCAACCAAGCATTTGTTTCGCTTACGGCACCTCATTTTGAATCAATAAATTCACACGGAGTTACTGCCATTGGTAATCCCAACGGTGAAATCACCACTGATGATATCTTTCGCGCCATTGAAGCCGCCAAAGCTATTACACTACCACCCAACAAAGAAATTGTTCACTGCATCCCCCGTGTATATACCGTCGATGGTCAGGACGGTGTTGTCGACCCTATTGGCATGAACGGAATACGTCTTGAAGTTGATTCACATTTAATAGTTGCTTCTACCCCAGCCATAAAAAATTTAACTAAATGCCTTGAAGACATCAATATTAAAATAATATCGCTGGCATACTCAGGATTAACAGCTAGTCTTGCTTGTTTGTCCGAAACTGAAAATGAACTTGGTGTCGCTCTTATTGATATCGGTGGGTACAACACTACTGTGACGGTTTTTATCGACAATTCACCAGCGTGTTCATTTTGTTTACCAATCGGATCAAACAATATTACTGCCGACCTTGCCATTGGACTTCGACTTCCTTTGATCGATGCCGAAAAAATTAAAATACGATTAGCTCAATTAATAGACAAAAAAGGCTTCAATGATGAAATTGATCTGTCCAATATCGGGATTGTTTCCGAAAACAACAAATTATCAATTTCTTCAACCGTTAATGGGATTGTCAAACCACGAGTCGAAGAAATAATACGACTAGTTTGGCACGAAATTTGCAATCGTGGTTTTCAAAATTTAATTCCTGCAGGTATAGTATTTACCGGAGGAGGGGCTCAAACAGTTGATTTAAAGACAATGGCAGCAAAAATTATTCCACTTCCAATTAGAATCAGTGAGCCTGTCCGATTAGATGGTTTAGTTGACGATATCACTTTCCCTTCATACAGTAGTGCTATCGGATCGATATTGTTTTTTCAAAATTCAAAACAAATTTCCAACACCTCGGGCAAAAAAATTAATTTTCCTGTGAGTCAAATATTTTCAAAGATTAAAGATTTTTTATCACCTTTATTGCCTTAGTCTATGGGACTCATTAAAACACTCACAGGTCAATTTGCCAAAATAAAAGTAATTGGAGTTGGAGGTGGTGGAAATAACGCCATAAACTCCATGATAAATGAAGATAATATCAAGGGTGTCGAATTTATCGCCGTCAATACTGACTCTCAAGCATTATTAAACTCCAAGGCTTCAATTAAAATTCAAATTGGAGAGAAATTAACCAAAGGATTAGGTGCTGGGGGTGAACCACAAGTCGGTCAAGAAGCAGCTGAGGAATCCCGTGAACGCATCAAAGAAGCTTTGGCTGACACTGATATGCTTTTTATCACCGGCGGCATGGGTGGAGGAACATGCACTGGAGCCGCTCCAATCATTGCCGAAATTGCCAAAAAAGAATTAGGGATATTAACCATTGCTGTTGTCACAAAGCCATTTTTATTTGAAGGTACAAGGCGCATGAGTCGTGCCGATGACGGCTTGTCTCATTTACGCCAATATGTCGATACTTTGATTGTAATTCCTAACCAAAAAGTAATGGAGGTTGTCAACAATCAAGCGACCTTACTCGAAGCTTTCAAAATAGCAGACAATGTTTTGACCAAAGGAACCAAAGCAATCGCCGACTTAATTACCACAACAGGATTAATCAATTTGGATTTTGCCGACATCAAATCAGTAATGAGTAATGCAGGCTCAGCCCTTATGGGTGTAGGAGAAGCAGAGGGTACAGATAGAGCCAAAAAAGCCGTAGAATCGGCAATTGATTCACCACTTGTTGAAGCCGACATTGATGGCGCACGTGGAGTATTAATCAACATTAATGGTGGTCCTGACATCACCATGGCTGAAATTGAGGAAGCAGCCAGAACAATTACTGAACATGTTGCTCCTGACGCCAATATAATATTTGGCGCATCAATTGACGAATCACTTACAGGCAAAATCAAAATTACAGTTATCGCTACCGGTTTTGATAATTCCAAAATTCATTACGCATCAATAAAAAAAGCTCAATCTACTGATTCAGTTCAAGAACCTCTTTTGTCAGGTGAATACAAAAATATTTTACAAGATCAGGTCATTCCCGAAGGCCTCGACATCGAAACCGACTTTGACATCCCAGCTTTTTTAAGGAAATAACGGTAACACGTCATTGCGAAAAATTTTTCTTAAAATTTTGTGGCAATCGCGTTTCGATAAGTACAGCGCTTTTTAAATTCCATCGAGATGGCTTCGCTTCGCTCGCAATGACGATATATGTTATATAATATCCCAATGTTACATTCAGTAAAAATAATCATTATCTAGCCCGGGGGATTTTCCCGGCTATTCAATCCCGCCTCTGCGGGATTTTTGTTTTTTATTATATAATCAAATATAAATTAAAAATTTAAACATTATAAATTTAAAATTGATTAAAAATTTTAAATTAAAAATTAAAAATTATGTCTTACTTTAGTGAACTTCCACAAAACCCAGATTTTCCACAGTTAGAAAAAGAAATAATGCAATGGTGGGAGCAAAACGATATTTTAAATAAATATCTCCATCGCAACGATCAATCAGAAAAAACATTCTCCTTTATCGATGGACCAATCACCGCCAACGCTCCCATGGGAGTTCACCACGCTCGTGGACGTACACTAAAAGACGTTTTTCAACGATTTAAGAACTTGCAAGGATATGCTCAACGTTTTCAAAATGGTTTTGACTGTCAGGGTTTATGGGTCGAAGTCGAAGTTGAGAAAGATGCTGGTTTTAATTCCAAAAAAGATATCCAAAATTTTGGTCTCGACAATTTTACCAATGCCTGTCTAGCTCGTATCGACAAATTTTCTACAGTCCAAACCATCCAATCCAAACGATTGGGTTATTTTATGGATTGGGAAAATTCTTATTACACCAACTCTAAAGAAAATAATTTATACATTTGGCACTTTTTAAAAATAGTCCACCAAAAAGGATGGCTAGATTTACGTAAAAGTGCCACTACATGGTGTCCCCGCTGTGAAACCGGTTTATCTCAACACGAACAGGCCGATGGTTACAAAGATATCACTGACACTTCGGTTTATGTTTATTTTAAATTAAAAGATAAAACTAACGAATATATTTTAGCGTGGACTACTACCCCTTGGACTTTAACCGCCAACGTTTTACTTGCGATTAATACCGAATATCCATATGTTAAGGCAAATTACGAAGGCAAAGTAGTTTACTTAGCCAAAGATGCCGCAAACCGTCTAGGATTAACTGATTACGAACAGATTGACTCCAAATCATTATTAAATTTAAAATATGAATCGCTTTTTGATCTTCCTTACCAAGAGGGTGTCGATCATTTTGTCACCGATTGGAAAGATGTAACACCAGAAGATGGTACCGGTGTTGTTCACATTGCTCCTGGATGCGGCCAAGAAGACTACGAACTAGGTAAAAAATTAGGTGTTCCGATGCCTTCACCACTTAATGAACAAGGTCATTTTTCCGATAATTACGGTGAATTTTCGGGTAAATATGCCCATGGTGTCAAAGAAATGGTTTTTGACAAACTAAAATCTATTGGTGCATTTTTCAAAACCGAAGAAATTACTCATCGCTATCCGCACTGCTGGCGTTGTAAAACCAAATGTTTATTTCGATTAGAAAATAGTTGGTATATCAAGACTGATGAGATTAGACCACTGATGAAAGCAGCTGCGGCCAAAATCGAATGGCACCCAAAGTTTGTCCAAAACCGTATGCAAAATTGGTTAGATTCGATGGATGATTGGATGATTAGTCGAAGTCGGTACTATGGACTCGCTCTCCCATTTTACAAATGTAACTGTGGAGAATTGACAGTTGTTGGATCGTTGCAAGAGCTAAAAGAAAAAGCTGTTAATCCAGAGATGGTTGAAAATTTAACCCATATTCATCGCCCATGGATTGATACTGTCAAAATAAAATGTCCCAAATGTGGACAAGAAACTTCACGTGTTCCCGAAGTAGGGGATTGTTGGCTCGATGCTGGTGTCGTTCCTTTTTCAACTTTAAAATATCTAACCGACAAAGATTATTGGCACAAATGGTTTCCTGCCGATATGGTTTTGGAGATGACCGAACAAGTTAGATTATGGTTTTATTCAATGCTATTTTTTGGCGTAACTTTAGAGGAAACTATACCATACAAAACAGTTGTTACTCACAGTGAAGTTCGCGATGAAAAAGGTGAGCGCATGTCCAAAACCAAAAAAAATGGAATACCCTATGACGAGGCTGTCGAAAAAATGTCCGCCGATGCCATGCGATGGCTATATTGTCTCCAAAAACCATCATCCAATGTCAACTTTGGATACACAGTTGCCGATGGAGTCAAACGTGAATACATTTTGTTATTGTGGAACACTTATCGTTTTTTTACTCAACATGCAAATTTAGAAAACTGGGAAAACAGCAATAAAAATATTATTTTAAATAATATTTTAGACAAATGGATTATTTCGCGCCTAAATTCTACAATTGAAACTGTCACCAAAAACTTAACCCATTTTGGTACAGCCACAGCAACAGAATCAATTCAAAATTTTGTCACCGACCTTTCAACTTGGTATATTCGCCGCAATCGAGACAGAACCGATAATTTTGAATTATTATATTTTATATTTACAAAACTTTCAGTCATTATTTCACCATTTACCCCATTTTTAGGTGAAATATTACACAAAAATTTGGCTACCGACATAGTTTCCGTCAATTTGGAAAACTGGCCTGTTGTTGACAAAAGCCAAATCAATCTTGAACTCGAAACAAAAATGATCAAAGTAAGAAAAATTTGCCAAGATATCCATGCTGCCCGTCAATTAGCCAATTTGAAAATTCGCCAACCACTAGCATCGGCCATTATCGTCGACAATCTTGATGTTGAGCTACTAAATGTAATAAAAGACGAAACTAATATAAAAAATATTTCTGTCGGTGACAAGTTTTTGCTTAATACAGATTTAACTCCCGATTTAATTGCCGAAGGCGAATATCGTGATTTTATCCGTAATATACAAGTATTACGCAAAACCCAAGGTTTTGAAGTCAAAGACAAAATAAATATAGTCGCTCCTACATGGCCATCAACTTTTGAAAGTGAAATTCTAAATAAAACTTTAGCTATTTCAATTACAAAAGGTGAAGTTCTCACCGTAACCAAGGCCTAATGTTGCTAAATCATCGATTATTTCCAGTTGTATCTTCACTACTAATTTTTTTGTGTCTAAATTTATTGATGATTTCTTCTTTAGCACCACAGCTATTGGTAAAACAAATTATTGCCTGGACAATAAGTTTTGGATTATTTTTCATCGGGACTCAAATTAATCCGAATCTAAATCAAAAAAGCCGTTGGATATTTTTTATTGGATCATGCATTTTTTTAATATTACCGATTATATTGGGAAATATTACAAGAGGGTCACGACGGTGGTTAAACATAGGACCAGTTACCATCCAACCTAGTGAAATTGTCAAACCCCCATTAATGTTATTTTTAGCTTCAGGACCATTTCCACTTTTACACCTTATTCCAGTGGCAATAGTAGCAATGGAACCTGATCTTGGTTCAGCTATTACGATACTTGTTTTATTAATCCCCATTCTGCTTTACTCTCCCAAATTACTTAAGCTTGCCATTGTTGGAGTTGTCTGTCTCACAATGGCCTCCCCCTTGGTTTGGAAGTATCTTATTCACGACTACCAAAAAGATAGAGTCGAAACTTTTATCAATCCTCAACATGACCCATTGGGTCAAGGATATAATTTAATACAGTCACAAATAGCAGTCGGATCAGGAGGTTTTTTTGGCAAAGGTTATCGTCAAGGCACTCAAGGACAGCTATTGTTTTTACCCGAAAAACACACTGATTTTATTTTTGCTGCTACTGCCGAAGAACTAGGTTCACTATCCATTATTCTAATCTTTTTTGCCTACATAGTTTTGCTAACAACATTACTTAACAAAGCATACGGTACCAAACACAACAAACCGTTATTTTTATTTACATTAGGTATTTTTTTTGAAATTTGGATTCAAGCCTCAATAAACATTGGTATGAATATTGGAGTCTTTCCTGTAACAGGTATTCCCTTACCATTTTTATCTGTTGGGGGATCATCCCTCATGGCTCTGCTTTTTTCACTTGGTGTGATATACTCAAACTTATGAAATACGCAATTATTGCCACATCTGGCACTCAATACAAAGTTGAGGAAAATCAAATAATTACAGTTGACAAAATTGAAGGTGAAACAGACTCAACTGGAAAGATTGATTCGGTATTATTAATTGTTGATGATGACAAAATCAAAATTGGTAATCCAAACGTAAAAGACGCTTCAGTCGAATACCAAATTGTTAATCAATACCAAGGCGACAAAGTTCGTGTTTCCAAATTCAAAGCAAAATCTCGTTACCGTAAAACCATGGGTTTTCGTGCTCAATTAACCGACATTAAAATTACCAAAATTAATATATAGTTTAAAAATATGGCACATACTAAGTCACAAGGTAAAACAAATCAAAAATCTAATCGTCCCGGGCAAAGACTGGGTATTAAAAAATCAGGCGGACAAAAAGTAACCGTCGGTCAAATAATTGCTCGTCAAGTTGGATCCAAATATCACTCTGGACTAGGCACAAAATTAGGCAAAGATTTTACTATTTATGCCATTCGTCCTGGAGTCGTTAAATTTATTGACAAGTTAGGTAAAAAAGTTATCACTGTCGTTAGACCTTTCATCAAAACTGTAAAAAAAGAAATTATCGCTGTCGAAACAAAAGTAGTCGCTAAAATCAAAAAACCTGTTGCCAAATTGAGCAAAGCGAAATCCGCCTTAGGCGAAAAAGTAACTGTCAAGAAAGTAGTCAAAAAATAATCTGATATCTTTTTCACGAGGTGTTTTCATAGTATAGTTTTACTATGAAAGATATAACCCAACTCCCCACAAATCAGCTTGATCCAAACCCGCTTCAACCTCGCGGTGTAATAAACCCCGAATCGGTTTCTGAATTAGTCGAATCAATTCGCGAACACGGCATAATTGAACCATTAGTTGTTGCCCATACTCCTGCAGGCTATCAAATAATCGCGGGAGAACGTCGATGGCGCGCTGCTCGAATATTAAAGTTACCTTATGTCCCTGTCATTATAAAAAAAACTACTCCTCAACAAATGTTGGAAATGGCTATCGTTGAAAATGTTCAACGCCACGACCTAAATCCAATCGAACGCGCCAAGGCCTTTAATCGGCTCAAAGATGAGTTTAATTTGGACAATCATGCTATTAGCCGAAAAGTTAGCAAAAGTGTACCTTACGTCATTAATGTTTTAAAACTACTATCACTTCCTGATGCCATTAAAGATGGTTTGTTGTCCGGTTTAATCTCTGAAGGTCATGGTCGAGCATTAGGTGGAATCGGTGATACACGACTTATGATCGAAGCCTACAAAATGGTCATTCGAGAAAAAGCCTCTGTTCGCCGAGCCGAAGAAATTGCCCGTCGTATGCGTCAAAAAATCGATGAAGGACTAGTTCCTATTACTGCCGAAAACATTCCTCAATTTTTAAAAAGTCGCATGGACAGTATTAGTCAAGATTTTGAATCAACTTTTGAAGAAAAAACAACCAAGGTAAAAATATCTCAAACCAATGTTTACACCAAGGTTATTTTCCAATTCAAGGGACCGCTAGATCAAAGATTCGAACAACTGCAAATTTTATATCAAGAAATTTGCAAAAAACCCCTAACTAAAAGCGAATAGTGGGAATTAATCCAACTGAATTAAAAGGCCAATACTTAAAAAATGCTCTTCCCACAATCAAGCTTTTTTTAATTGGACCAAATTCGCGCCCATCTCGAGAATGCGATCGATTATCACCAAAAGCCAAATACATACCAGGTGGAACAATTTTTTCTTCACCCTCAACAGAAAATTCACCTGGATCAGAAACATAATCATTAGGTAAAAATGTTTGATCAAGTAATTTTCCATTTAAATAAACCTTTCCTTCTAGCACCATAACGGTATCACCAGGAACCCCCATCACTCGTTTTATATATTCACATTCGTTCTCAGAACACGGTTCAGATGGTGGAGCTTTAAAAACAACCACATCTCCTCGTTTTGGATCAGAAAATTGATATGTCAGTTTGTCTGTTAACAAATATTCTCCATCGGTAAAATTAGGAACCATCGAACTTCCTTTAACCTCGTTTGGTTGTGCTATGAACAAATACACTAAAACAAATACTGACAAAGCCAAGACAATTGATTGTACAAATTCTAAAATAAAGCTACCAAATGAGAAACCTGCTTGTGAAGATAAGTTAGTTGTCATAGCTTCCAGTTTACAGTCTTTAACTGTATAATCCAACTATCAATTGGCTGCTTGGCTCAGTGGTAGAGCGTTCCATTCACATTGGAAAGGTCAGTGGTTCGATCCCACTAGCGGCCACAAAGTGATATTCTAAATTATGTACAATCTCTTACTCGCTTTTCTTGCCAGTTTTTTATCATTCCAAAATCCACTTCCAACCACAAAAATACAAAATAATTACGATCCAAGTCAAAACACGGCTATTTATAACAATCAAGAAATACCTATTCCTCCACAAAAATTTACCGATACTAATATTTTAGGCGATACCACAAATTTTTCCAACAAACGAATCGAAATTAATTTAACTACTCAAACTTTAACTGCATTCGAAGACAATACCTCTGTAGGTGATTTTAGAATTTCCTCCCTGCTTTGGAACAAATAAGAATGGCTGTGTGCGGACTATAAACCAAACTTTTTTAAATCTAAATCAAATTGATTGAATTCATCATCAGTAAGTTCCGTTCTTAAACCAAATTTTAAAATATTATTTGCTAACCTAATAGCTTCTTTTGCCCTAGGCTTAATTAGGTCTGGTAATTTTCTATACTTTGGGTGATGATCTTTTTTATTATATGTTGGATATTTTTTAAAAAATTCACTAATATCTTTAATAGTTTTACTGTATGATCTTGGATATTTTGTATATAAAATAAATTCTTTATTTTTCTTGCCAATATTTACAATAAAATCTTGTTTGAAAATTGGTTTATTTAAATTTCTATAATCATAAACAAAAAATCCGATTATTTCATCTTCTGGTACTAAAGGACATTGAGAAGTAACTATAGCACCCAAGGAAACGAACCTTTCTGGATGCACACTTTTAAGTGCATCTTCAAAAGAAGGATTTTCTTTACAAATCTTTTTAAGTTCAATTGGAAAAGGTTGCATCCTGATAATGATTTCTCTGACTGAGTGCATAGGTTATTTATTTTTCTTCTTTTAATTTCCAAGCATATGTACCAGCACAACCAATAATGCCAATTATTCCAGGTTTACCATGGTAAAAATACTGACCGTAAGCCTTACCATATGGCCATTTCCCTATTTCAATTTTTTTTACAAGTGCAAAATGACCTTTGTTTTCGTCCCATGAATTACGAATTACCTTAAACGGTAATTTTTCACCATTTTCTTTCCAAATTTCAAATATGTTTTTATTACAATCCATTATTTATATTTAATTATTAAACATTTTTTCTACTAATCAATATTGGTATATTATTCCTCTTTTGATTTAAAATTTGGTTTTAATAACGCAAAGATAAAAATTAAAGTAGAAATTACATAAAACGAAAACATCATTACCCATGGTAATTCGTTTCCTTCACTATATTTCCAAATAAATGCGAACAATAAGAGTGGTGATAAACAAACTAAATACGAAACTATCCATAATATATAATCTTTATTATCTGTCATATTTTTTTTGATTTTTTCTTTTAAACTTGTAATTTTTATGAAAAATGATTTTATTTTATTTTTGAGTCTTTCTTTCATTTTTAATTGAATTAATAACTTTTTTAATACCGCATAGTTTATTTATTTTGATTCTTAAACGAGATTTGCCGAATTCACTAAAAAGCATTCCTTTGGTTGAATCTGCCTGTTTTATTAATGATTCATAAAATTGACAAAGAATAGAGGCTTTATTTTCTTCAATATTTTGGGTTGATATTGAAATTAGAGATTTTAAATATTCATTTTTTAGAGACTGGTTAGTAATTTGACTAATCTTAATATTAATAGAAGATAAAAGATTACTATCCCATAGATCTAATCCGTTCATTTTTTCTATCTCCCAGATACTTTTTATAAACTCAAAAACACCACTAGCTTCAAGATTAATATTCTCAATAATATGTTTTTTAAGTTGATTTTTTAAAACTTGATTAGAATAAATTCGGCCTACAACTTGTCCAAGATTAAAATAATCCTCATACTCAAGCAAATCGTTAAAAACTGTTTCTCTTATTTCAAAATTATTATCTAAAATAATTTTTAAAATTCTATTTCTACTCTCATCTTCTAAATTTAGTTCAGCAAATTTATTTTCCAAATCAGCTAAATCAACTAAATCAGGTGTTTCTTCTATTTTTGAAAGAATTTGCTCTGCATTAGTATCAATAAAAGAAACAAATTTTGAAGATAATTCTGGATTCATCGCATAATAACCAACTTTGTTTTCATCTAGAATTTTAGTAATTTCTTCAATCTTAGAAAAATCATTAAAATAAGGATCACTTATTAAAGTAATAAACCAAGTTTTTGGTGCCATTTTTTCAATAGAAAAAAGATTTAGGATAGCATCTCTACAACTATTATCTAACTGAAAATTCCATAAATATTGAATTATTATTTGGCTATTAAGTTTTTCTAGTGATTGGAAAAATTGTCCTGCAATATCAGAACAAAACTCTTCATGATCTTGACGATACTCTTTGACAGTTAATGATTTACATAAAGTTATTATTTTATTTCCTATTTCAAGTAAATTATCTGGGGCTTTATTTAGGTCTTCTGGTGGAGGTAAATAAATAGCTATTTTCCCTATTCCCTGATTTATGTCAGAAACAAGAATTTTAATTAACGATTCAAAATCATAAGAAACTTTTTTAAGATACGATATTGCATCGTTTAAAATATTACCTCCAGCTAATTTTATAAAATCCAGTGAAACATCAGCTTCACCTTCAATAGAAGAAATTAAAGATATTATTTCCGACCAGTCTTTTGTTATATCACTCGTTCTTGGAATATCTTTTATTATTTTTAGGAATTTCCCTTGAATATGTTTAGCACTGATTTCCTTACCTTCCTTAAATTTTGATTCGTATAAAAGATGATTCCCTGGCTCACTCTCTGCTTTGAAATATAATTCTCTATTATTTGCTAGCCGATCAAAAAGTTTTTCATCTAAATCTGACAGTAAAATTAATTTATACAACATTGTTATATCTGAAGAAGAATAACTTCCACCTGTTCTTTCTAAGTGATTTAATATAAACAATGTTCTTCTAAAGTAGTATTTTATCTTTCTTGGATTTGGTGAATAGCGACTGTAATTTATAATTTGTTCAATATTTATCGTTTTGTCTTCAATTTTTGAAATTTTAACTAAATATTTTATTAAACTCTTTATACTTTCTTCTTCTAAGTATGGAACACTCCAATCAATTTGAATTATTTTTCTCAAATAGTCTCTTCCCTCTTTGTTTACTTTTGCTATTTCTTCAATATCTGCTGCTATTACAAAATAAACCCTTTTATCAAATAAAAAAGTTTTCATACTGGTCAAAAACTCATTTATTTCTTTATTATTACACCTATCTAAGTCATCAACAAAAACCACTAATTTTTTTAGTTTGAATGGTTTTAATATGTTTTTGTTTAAAAAAATGGTTAATGGTTTTCCTAAAAAAGATAAAAATGTTTCTTCAACACTTGTTTCCCACCAACTTATAAATTTTTGAAGAAAATTAAATTTTAGTGAATTATTAATTATGTTTTGAAATGATTTTTCAAGTTGTTCTGGTGAAATTTCTTTTGATATTTCTGCTGATTGTCTAGTACGGCTCATAAAAAAATCACCAATACTTGGTATGGATAATAATCCTATTAATGCCAAAATAACATTGACTTTATTTCTTCCGCCTTCCGACTCATAAATATTTATTAAGTTATTCCAAAGTTCATTGTATATTCTAGGAATTTTCCAGTTAAACATTGGAAATAATCCAAAAATTAAACTGCCAAAATATATCAATGCAATAATAAACAAGGCAGTAACAAAAAAAAGTGAAATCCAGATTAAAAACTGACTAAAGATGTTTCTATGGGTTTCAATTTTACGATTTAAATAAAGATTTTTTATTTCTTGTGGTTTGTTCAGAATTTCAGCAAGATTGACTAAAAATGCCCTGGATATAGCATTTGATTTTTCATCGCTTGAAGAATATCTCCATGGAGAAAACCACATTATTGAAATGTTTTTTCCTTTTAAATCTTTTTCAATACCATTAAGAATACTGGTTTTACCTATTCCCCATTTGCCAGAAACTAGAAAATTCATTTGACCAGATGAATTTAAAATTGAATCTGATATTTGTAGAGAAATGTTTTCTCTTTGAAACAGATCTTCATGACTATAGTCACAAGCTGATTCATCTGATGGTAAAATATATTGTTTTAACTTTACTGTTTTTTCTTTCTTTTTAGATTTATTTTTTAAGAAAAGACCACTTAAATTCAACGAAGGTGTTCTTGGGAGTTTTATTGATTTTAGAGATATTTCTGCCATTTTTATTTATATTGGCAGGTTAGATAACTTTAACACTTTTTACTCTGTTTTACCAGAGAAAACTATCCCATTTGTTTTTAGAAAAAAATAAATTGCTTTACCTAGATAATATAAAGATTGCGAAGCTTCCTGATAATCATCTTCTGTCATATCCCAATTATAATTTTGTCTAAAGTAATTTTTTATTTCTTTTTCACTTTTTGAAATTGTTTTATTTTCTTTATTCTTCATATCTTTAATGTTTTTAATCACTTAGTCTAACTTGTTTTTTCACTGTATAATCGTTTAATGGATAAAGGCAAAGCCAAAGGTAAAAAGTATAAGTTTATTGACTTATTCGCTGGAATAGGAGGCTTTCATTTGGCTTTTCATAATGTAGGTGCTGAATGTGTTTGGGTATCAGAATGGGATGATCCTGCAAGAAAAACTTATGAAGCAAATTTTAAAAAAATATCACCTAAGGTTTTTAAAAATGGAAATTTTGCTGGAGATATAACAAAAATTGATCCAGAAACAATTCCTGATTTTGATATTCTTACAGGAGGATTCCCTTGTCAGCCTTTTTCTCAGGCAGGTAAGAAAAAAGGGTTTAATGAAACAAGAGGAACACTTTTTTTTAATATTGCAGAAATATTGAGAATTAAAAAACCAAAGGCTTTTTTTATTGAAAATGTAAGAAATTTAAAATCACATGATGGTGGAAATACTTTCAGAGTAATGGAAAAAATAATAAAAGATTTAGGATATTCATTTAATTATCAAATAATTAAAGCATCTGATTATGGGTTACCAACACATCGCCCTAGATTGTATATGGTTGGATTTAGAGACAAAAATATAGAATTTAAATTTCCTGATCCATCTAAATTAAAAATAACTTTACCAGAAATATTTAATGGAGAATGCGATAAAAAAATCGGTTATACTTTGAGAGTTGGAGGAAAAGCTTCTGGATTAAATGATAGACATAATTGGGATACTTATTTAGTTGATGGAAAGCCTCATAGAATTACAGTTGAAGAAGCTCAAAAAATGATGGGGTTTCCTGATGATTTTGTATTTCCAGTTACTAAAAATCAAGCAATGAAACAGCTTGGTAATAGTGTTGCCGTTGATGCTATTAGAGCAACAGCAAAAGAAATTGTTAAAACTTTAAAAAAATATGACAAATAATCTTACGGGGAACAAAGGAGAATGGAGCGAATTTTACACTTTTATTAAATTGCTTGCAGAAAAAAGATTAGATGCTGCTGATGAAAATTTAAATAAAATTAAAGATATTTTTTATCCAGTTCTTAAAATTATTCGTGAAGAAAATATTGGTGAAGTTGAATATGAATTAAATAGTGAGAATCAAGTAAAAATTATTCAAGCTGGTACAGAAATTGCATTGGTAAATAGTTCTGATTTAAAGTCAAAAGTCGCTGAAATATTTAAATTAATAAAAGACGGAGAACAGTCTTCTTTTGAAATTCCAAAAGCAAGTGAATTAATGGAACAATTTCATGCTAAACGATTGAATGCTGGTAATACTAAGAAAGAAGATCTTATATTAAAAATTCATGATCATTATACTGGAACAGAACCAACTGTTGGCTTCAGTATAAAATCAATGATTGGGGCCGCTTCTACATTATTAAATGCTTCACCCTCTACCAATTTCATTTTTAAAATAAATGGTTTAGATGAAAATAATATTAATAAAATTAATTCTATTGATACTAAATCCAAAGTTAGAGATAGACTTTCTTCCATCATCGCATCTGGTGGTAGTTTTTCGTTTTATGGTATAAGTTCTGATGTTTTTAAAAGAAATCTCCGTCGTATTGATGCTGTTCTTCCAGAAATTGTTGCTCAGCTATTATTAACATATTTCTTAAATAAGGGATCATCTTTACAAGAATTAGTGGATAGGTTGGGAGATGAAAAAACTGATATTTTGAATTTTGATTTAACAAAAGATGATTATAAATTTAAGATTAAAAATCTTCTTTATGATGTTGCTTTAGGAATGGTTCCAAACACAGCATGGGATGGATGTATAAGAGCACATGGTGGTTACATTATTGTCCGAGAAGATGGAGAAATAGTTTGTTATCATGTCTATAATGCTGATGCTTTTAGAACATACCTATTTAAAAATACTCGTTTTGATACCCCTAGTACTACTCGTCATAAATTTGGTGTTGTCTATAAAGAAAACGGATCTCTCTTTATAAAATTAAACCTACAAATAAGATTTATTAAGTAAATGGTTGAATTAATATAGAAATAATTTACAGAACCACTACCCCACCCATCACTTTTGGTAGAGCTGGGACTAAAGGCCAACCTGTCAGAATGAAAATAGGTTTTAAAAAGTCTGACTGATATATTTTTTTTCAGAAGTTAGTTACTTGGTGACTTTTTATTTTTTAATAATTATTTTTGTTTTGGATATTTTTTCTTTTTGTTTAATTGAGTAAATTTTGTATTCAAATACTTTATTTTTATCCTATTTTATTGTTTGTTTTTATTGATAGTGATTAAGCAATTTTAAATTTAAATATTACCCAAACAACCAATGATTTTTAACAGAAACCCAATTTAATTAAGACTATAAAATTAAATTATGTAGCTACCAGATTTAATATTTTGTTCAACCATTTCTGGGGCAACTCGGCGAGCATCTTCAATTTCCATCGGTTTTGTCCCTAATTCTTTTTCTGTTTTTCCGTCACCTGTTAGTATTCTGACCATGTTTTTAATAGCTCTCTTTTTAGAGAATGAAAAAAGTATTCTTGATTCAAGATAATCATAAAAAATATAAATTGGAATTAGTAACCAAAAATGACTTATTAATATCATTAGAATCACAACCCCATATTTACAATAAGATAATAAGTTTTTGGCTTTTAAATAACCTGCTGGTTGATCAATTGAATCTTTTAAACCAAATTTTCCAACATAATAAATATAAAGAGATTCAATAATTAAAAATATAATATAAAGAATCATTTTGATTTTATTTTTGAAGAAATAAAGAAAAATAGAATTGAAACTACTAAATCAACTAATATCCAAATATCTTTGTTTAAGTAGATTGGGATTATCGGATTAAAAAGAATAGCGACAGCCCAGAAAGTAAATGAGAGTTTTTGATTTTTATTATCTTTAAAGTTTAAGGCTAACAAAACTGAGGCAGCAGAAATGATCCATCGTAAAATTATGTAAAAGCCGTATGGTAGCCAATTTGGAATAGCAATTAAAAGTAAAATACCGCAAGTCAAACCAAGATATTTATAATTCATATTTTATTAACTCAATTATAAACCATGGGTTAATAAAAAATCTAGATTACTAGAATAGTTCCTTGATATTTACTTTCAATTTTGAAGCAATTTTTTGAAGAGATTCTAAACTTGGTTTTCTTCTGCCAGTTTCCATAAGACCAATGAAAGTAGTACTTAGGCCCGTCAATTCAGATAGTTTTTCTTGAGTTATCCCTGTCTTTTTTCTTACTCGTTGGAGTTTTCTTCCAAACTGAATATCTTTTTTAGTAACTTTTCTTATTTCCATTGAAACAAGTTACCAATCCTACCAAAAAAAGTTTATTAACCGTGGGTTAATTTTTTAACCTAAATATGGTATATTTTCATAACCTAAGGTTAATAGTTTAAAAACAAAAAAAATGAGTGTAATTAGTTATCAATTTAATCAAGCCTGTAAAGCCAATCCTGAATTATTAAGTTGTAAATTAACGGTTGGATTAGGCTCCGTTTTAGTTTTAATATTGGCTTTATTATTTCCTTTTGCAGTTTATGGATTATTAAAACAGGAAAGATTTAAATCTGGAGATTGGAGTAAAAAATTAGCTTTTGTATCAATCCTACTTTGTGGTGGCATTATGATCTTTGGATTATCGTTGCAGGTATTAAATTACCTCCCAGAGACATCACCAGTGGTCTTATATTCCTTTTATTCCTTAATAGGAGTAATACCTTTCATAATTAAACATCCTGGAGTGCTGGCTAGTATATATCCAAAAGAGGCAAGCGAAATTAAAAACTCTAAAAAAAGTGAAAAAATCGTAATGATTGTTTGCGGAATAATTCTTTTAGTTTCAGTGATTTTAATAGCTCTAAACTATAACTAATTGCTAAACAGTAAATTTGCGGGATAATAGGCTAGATATAAATATAAAGATATAAATGAAAATCAATTTTTTGGTGGGTAGTCTCCCTATTACACCTCTCTCAAAATGGAGCGAAATTAGAAGATATAACCTTAAAGGATTACCTGGTTTTACTTTGAATGATTATTGGAAAATCCGAGGTTTGGAAATTAACACTGAATTTGAACAAGAGATTTTAAAAACAAGAATTAAAATTGGTATATCGGAAAACGGCTTAAGCTACGAGGACTATATAAAAATTAATCCACCCTACCGAAATCTAGATGCTTTTAATCCAAAAATAAAAAAAATTAACGACGACTTTGATAAGAGAGTTGAATTGGAAATTAATAGAATACTAAAAGAATTTGTATGTGATTCATTTGTTTCAAATCAGCTTAGATCAATTTTGCTGGCAAATTTAGCTTTACCATTATATGGAAATATGAGCGATTCAAAAGAAATTTCAATTCAATCATATTTTGGAGAGAATGATATTGATTTGAATAAGACCGATAAACAACCATCAATTTCTATAAAAATATCATCCTATACTAAACCAGAGGCTGTAATTAGTTTTATTAGAGACAATAGAGAACGATTGTCAGAAATATTTTCATTATTACCAAAAAAGAATGATCTAACTTTATCGGGCGAAAAGATAATGATTGTTTTAGCAAGAAGGGAAAATCAAAAAATAAAAAATAAAGTATTTTTTACCAAATTAGGTATGGATAAAAATATTGATAAAATGCCAAAAACAATAGAAAAAGAATATAACCGTGCCGAAGAAGAGATAAAATCACTTTTTTATAAAAAGTGAGACAAAAAACCGACGAGAAAATGTAGCCTGTAATTCCATTAAATTTGCTTTAATCTGTATGTGAATAATACAGATTTAAATATTTATAAAACTAATTCGTTGGCCCTAGCAAGTGCTATTTCTTTGTCGTTTCCGATTATAGATATTGAAAAGAATGTAACTGAAAAGAATTGTGTTTTTTGCTTTGAAGATTCTCCCCAACTCCGTGAACAGATTTCAAACTATTGGAATAAAAATTTACTGGTTGATGCTTGTAATCATTTTGATCAGATCAAAACTCTCAAGGCAAGGATTTACGAAATACTATGAACTTGCCAAAAGAAGCTGTTATTGAATTTCAAAAAATTTATCAAGAGATTTTTGATAAAACTTTGGATTTTAATGAGGCGGAATTAGAGGCAGAACAATTTTTAAATTTAGGATTATTAATTTCATCAAAAAACAAAAATGATCAAACCTAAAATCTCAATAAGGATCTACAAAGACTCAAAAATGGTTAAAAGTATCGCTAGTAGAAAAGTAAGGAGAATTTATCACTTTCTCAAAGCAGATAAATTTCAAAATTGTTGTTTTGAACTCCGTGTTAATTATGAGTTTGGTTTTAATGAAGGAATATATTTCACCAAGGAAGATCTATTACAGGTTATACCTGATTTTTTAGATGCTGATTGTTAATTATTTATTAAAAAAAATGAACGAAAATATAAAGATAGACATAAAAATAAAAGATAGAGGAAATTTATTAGCAAATGCTAATTTATCAATTATGACTAAAGATTTTGGCTGGATCAATATAAGGGATTTTATTATTTGGAGTAGTAATAATTTGAATATTCGGCTTAATGAAAAAATAAATATTCAACCACTCTCAGTTAATATCCATGGAAAGTATCATGCCAAGGTTTTTATTGAAAATCCATCTGATTGGGAAAAGATGGAAAAAGAAATTTATCAGGCTTATAAAGAAAAACTTTTAGAGGGAACACCAATTGAAGAAGAGGCGGTTAATGGAAAAATCTATATGCCCTTCTAGTAACTATATATAAAGTAACTGTAACTATAAAGTAACTTTTATTTTATTAACTTAATAATAAATTCTTTTCCTATAAGGTTAAAAATATAAAGTTACTTTTACTTTAATAACTATTTAATTTTTATTGGTTTATTAGGAGAAATTAGTGAAATTATGACTCAAAAATAGTATAATTATTATGCAACCAGAAAATCCGTTTAAGCTTATGAATGCCCTCATTAGACAGAGCTTAACGGTTCTGGTTGCACTAGTGGGGGCATTTATTTTTTTAGAAGGAAAATTATGGAATTAAAAAAAGTTTTTGTTTATTGTAGAAAATCTTCTGAACAGGAAGATAGACAAATTTTATCTCTTGATTCACAAGAGAAAGAGTTAATGAAAGTAGTTAGTGATAATAATTTAAAAGTTGTTGCCACATATAAAGAATCTGGCAGTGCTCATGTTATTGGTAGAAGAATGTTTAATGAAATGTTAACCAGAATTGAAAATGGTGAAGCTCAAGGAATAGTTGTTTGGGACGAATCTCGTATCGCTAGAAATTCCATGGATGGTGGCAAAGTAATTTACATGATGGATTTAAAACAGATTGAAGAAATTTATAAACCAGGGAAAATCTATAAAAATACACCTGATGATAAAAGTTGGATGAGTATGGTTTTTATGATGTCTAAAAAAGAGTCTGATGATAAAGGTGTAAATGCAAAAAGAGGAATGACAACAAAAGCTAGTATGGGATGGTTTCCAGGTACTGCTCCACTTGGTTATAAAAATACTTTTGGTAAAAAAGGAACTAATACAATTGAAGTGGACGAAGAAAAATTTGATTTAGTTAAAAGAATTTTTGGTGAAATAATTAAAGGCAGACAAGCTTCAGAAGTATGGAAAGATGTAACAGAAAACTGGGGTTTAAAAATTTCAAAAGCAAATTTTTACTATATGTTAGGTAAAACTTTCTATTATGGTGAATATGAATGGCCTAAGAAGTCTGGCAATATATATATTGGCAAACATAAACCAATGATTACTAAAGAAGAATTTGATGTTGTACAAAAAGCTTTGGGAAAATACGGAAGACCAATAGCCAGAACACATGTTTTTGATTTAACTGGATTATTCCGTTGTCAGGAATGTGGCTGTGCTATGACTGCTACACAAAAAATAAAACATTATAAAAAAACTGGGAGAATTGCTGTCTACACTTATTATCATTGCAGTAAAAAAAATAAAAACATTAAGTGTCAATCAAAACCAGTGACCGAAGATGATATTTTGAATCAAATTGATACTTTATTAAAAAAATTGGGACCAAATCAAAAATTTATTGACTGGATGAATAGATGGTTATCAGTAGTGCATAAAAATGAATCCGCTTTTAACGAGGATACATTAAAATTAAAACAAGCCGAATTATCCAACCTAGAAAAAAGACTAGATAAACTTTTAGATATGAAGTTGGATGAAACTATTGATGATCAAACTTATAGAGAGAAAAAACAAAATCTTGAGAAGGAAAAAAGTGAAATTAAAGTAAAAATAGACAATGCTGGTGATGAATTAAATGACTGGAGGACAAAAGTTGAAAATACAATAGATTTCGCTCGCAACTGTCAATATAAATTTGAAAATGGCTTGAGAGAAGAAAAACAAACTATTTTATTGACTATTGGCACGAACCTCATACTAAAAACTAACAAAATGTTGGATATTAAGCTGAAACCAGTATATGAGATATTATCCAATCAAGAAAATTGGAGCGATAGATATAAAGACTGGCAAGAACCTCAAAAGTATACGGATATTATGGCTAAAAATAGTGATTTGCGACCTGCAAATCCAATATGGCTCCGGCAAATGGGATCGAACTCCTATCGGTGAGTACAAGATTTGGGCAAAAGTTAAGTCTCAAAAAATGTCAGGTGGTTCCAAAGAGTTGGGCACTTATTACTATTTGCCCAATGTCCCCTACATTTTATTTTTTTACAACGACAAAGTAGAAAAAAAGACTGGATACAGTATCCATGGAACTTATTGGCATAATAATTTTGGAACTCCAATGTCACATGGCTGTATCAATATGAAAACTTCCGAAGCAGAAATAATTTACAATTGGGCCGACCCAAACACAATGATATCAATACACGGAAAGTATCAATACATTTAATACCAAACCATTCCAAATATTTTTTCTGCCAACACATATTTTGCATAATTAGGATTATTTAGTAGGTTGCTACCCTGATCATAATTTAAAGATTGCCATAAATTTGGATTAACTTTGCTCCGTTGATAAAGTGCAGCAGTTTTATCGGTCAAACTTTTTGCACTAAGAGCCAAATTTTTTTGTTTGCTAATCATTGTTAGTGTTGGTGTCGGTACTTCAATATTAATAATTTTTTCCAAATAATTTATCATTCGCCACGTAATAATCGTTTCTAATTTTGATTTTCTAAACAACATATAATAACTAACCAAATTATTTCTATTTTTTGCCAAAATTGCCGTTTTCATACTCTTTAAATAAGAATTATTCGGATAAGATGATAACAAACTATTTGTCTCTCGTAACATTTGCTCATACCAAAAATCAACCATATTAACTGAAATATTTTTTATTTCACCAGTCATTATATTTCCTTCAGCATATTTCCAACTTTCATCATCGGCACTATTACCCATTACTAAATGATATACACCATTATCTGTACCTACCAATTTAACCACACATTCAGAAATATTACGATTTGGTACCAAAATAAAACCATCCGATTCACTCAAATCTTCCCCACCACAATTGACTTTCATCAAAGCTGGCGATCCCATGTAAAAAACCGCCCCATTAAAGCTGGTATCAGCAACCGTCGAAATTGTTTTACCAAGGCCCAATTCAGTCAAAACAATATTTACTGACTTGTTAGGGACAAAACCATGCGCAGCCGTAACTTGGGATGACATATCACCCTCAAAAATCGCACTCTTTTTTAAAACAGTTCCATCACCATCTGTATATCCGTAATTCAAAGGACTACCTTGCTCCCATTGCCCCAAAACAGTATCAAATACATTTCTATCTCCCAAATTTATCCATTCTTTGGTATTTGTCCCGAGTCCGTATACCGACAATAATTTATCAAAAACTGTTGATGATGTTGAATTTTTCCCATTTAAATAATTATTCGACGGGGGAGTTACAATCGCCCCATTTTTTTTCAAATAATTAAAGGTTGGTAATAAGTCTTTTAGTGCTGGCGCATATGATCTTATTGTTTCAACTGCGGTCTGTTTGTTTTTGCGTTGTAACGCCAGCAAAACATTTAATGCGATCGAACCTGAATCCGTTGTGTCTGATATTTTTGCCCCATTCCACATGTCGTAGACTTTTACCGCTCCATAATTTGGACTACCCAAAGTTATTATCTTACCTACTTTTGCCTCATTTTCCTGAGTCCAAATTCGTCCAATAACTCCGCCAAAACTATGTCCAACTATATCAACTTTTTCACCAGTACCCAAACCCAAACCATTAACATAATTATTAAAATCAATTATCTGATCAGCCAATGGTTTACGCCAATCAAAATTGTAAACAAAATAATCTTTATTTTTAATCAAACCATTATCTTCAAAACCTTTAAACATTTGGTCATAATTTTTTACAAACGGAGTCATCCGCCATTCACTTTGTGCAACAGTTTGGTTTAGTACCATTGCCTTTTCGTTCCAACTCGCCCCCATACCAGGAAGAAATATTATTTTGTTATGAGTAACAATCCCATCACTTATTCTAAAATTATCAAATTTGTTAACAATTTGTCCAGAAAAAGCCCCTCCCCAATTTTGCAAAGCAATTCTGCCAGCAGGCAACAACGTGCCAGAATCATAATAATTTATAACTAAATTACCATCATAATACACTTTTGTTGTTTTTCCAGCTGATACAATTTTAATTTTATGCCAAATATTTTGTGTTAAGTCAAAACCACCTGGCGTTAGCTCTGCAGAATATTTGGCAAGTAAAGAATATTCGTCCTGATACCGATAAAATACTATATTATTATGATCTTGCGACCAATTCGGATCATTTGATCTAAAACCTACAAAATAATATTGACGTTTATCCAATGCCTGACGAAAAAATATATTGATATCTACTCCACTTATACTCATAATATCCGATTCTAGTGTAAAATCTGAAATTAAATTTGGTGAAGTAACAGGATATAAATATGAGGAACCACCGTAACCCACCGACCCAACAAGAACACCATTATCTAGATACCAACTGTTTGGATCAGAAACTGTTCCAGATACAAAATCCCAATTATTTAAATTTCCGGAAAAATTATCAACAAAATAGTCAACTCCATACGAAAAACTAAAAGAACAAAATGTTAATATCAAGAAAACAACAACACAAACGAATTTATTAATTGTATTCATTATAAGACTATATGACATCAAATAAAAAAAATAAAGAAGATGTATTTAAAATTACAATAATAACCGTCAATTACAATGTCTCAAAGTTTGTTAACCGAATGATTGATAGCCTTACTTTGATAAATAAACACGTTAGAGAAATAATAATAATAGACAATAACTCAATCGACAAAGAAGAAATCAGACAAAATGATAAAACAAAAATAATTTACAACAAAAAAAATGTTGGTTTTTCTAAAGCAGTAAATCAAGGAATACTTAAAGCAAGAGAAGATCTGATCTTGTTGATTAATCCTGACTGTTATCTTGAAAATTCTTCACTGTTAAAGTCAGTTAAACTAATTTATATGGATAAAAGAATTGGTGCAGTAGGTGGAAAAATAAAAAAACATAAATCGAAAAATTATCAATTAACAGCAAACAATAAGGCAAATTTTTTTACAGGTCTATTTGAATTTACAATTTTAAAGAAAATATTTCCAAACAACATGTTTAGTAAAAGTTTTTGGGTAGAAAATACAAAAATCTCACAACCTCAACAAGTTGAATCTTTATGCGGTGCATATATTATATTTAGAAAAAAAATAGACAACAAGTATAATTTGTTTGACGAACGATATTTTTTATATTTAGAAGATGTTGACTTTGGAAACAAAATTAAAGATATTAACTATAAAGTTATTTTTGATCCAAGATCAGAAATAACTCATTTCGGAGGAAAAAGTAGTAATTCGAAGTATAATATAGTATTAAACGAATGGTATCTTTCAAGAAGAAAATATTTTACAAAGCACCTAAGCTTAGTTGAATCAAAAATATTAAATACAGTATTTTCAATTGAAGAAACCATATTAAAAGTATTTCACTTAATACGAAAAACACCTTATGTCTAACATCTCCATCATTCTCCTAACCAAAAATGAACAAGAAAATTTGTTGGTATGGAAAAATTGGATCACAAAACTAAATAGGGTCAATGAAATAATTGTTATCGATAGTAATTCAACTGACAACACCAAAAAAATATTAAAATCATTTGAAACCAAAAATTTGTCTATCAAAATATTTGATCGAGAACTTGATGGAAACTATGCTTTACAAAGAAATTTTGCAGTAAAACAGACGAACAACGATTGGGTTCTTTTTCTTGATACCGACGAAACACCCTCATCAAAACTGCTAAATTATATAAACAATACAATTTTAAACGACCAATTTTGCTATTCCATCAAGCGATACTTAGTATATGCCAATCATATTTTATATCACGGAGTTTCGGCCACCGATTACACCATCCGTTTGTTCAACAAAAATTTTGGCAAATTTACCGGTCCTGTCCATGAAACATGGTCTACCAAAAATAAAATAATCAAAATTAATGAACCACTTTTCCACAATTCAGCCCCAAATTTAAAAATATTTTTATCAAAATTAAATAAATATTCAACTATTCGCGCAAAAGAATTATTTGATCAAAAGAAAAAGCCGAGTTTACTTCACATAATCATTTATCCCAAAGCCAAATTTGTTCAATATTATTTATACCATCTTGGATTTTTGGACGGCATCCCTGGTCTCACAATCTGTCTTGCCATGTCTTTTTATAGTTTCCTCGTTCGTGCCAAATTATGGCATCTATATCACACCTAATGTATTACGCTCTTCTAATCGCTTTATTTTTTGGTAAGTTATTCCCAATAATTGACATTTTTATTATATTGTTCGCCATAACAAATATTTTTTCACAAAAAAATTATGCCATTAAAAACAAAAATTTATTATTTTTTACAATATTTGCCATCATATCTAATTTATTGTATTTTAATATTTTAGGCTGGCTATACTTAGTCCGATTGTTATCGTTATCTTCACTTTTAATATTCCCCCCACTGATTAACCAATATCAACAAAAATTTTTAAACATTATTTTATTTTCTATTGTCATCTTTGATTTTATTCAATATTTATATTGGCCAAACTTAACTATCATGGCCTCACAAAATTGGGATCCACATCTATATCGATTGGTTGGTAGTTATTTTGATCCTACTTTTACTGGATTAATTTTATTATTTATTTTGCTTTATATATATTTTTCCAAAACAAAATACAAGTTACTATTAATGTCATTTGTATATACCGCTTTGGCATTAACCTACAGCAGATCAACACTATTTTCATTTTTTATTGTCTTTACCTATATTTCCATTATCAAAAAAAAATCAAATATCTTTTTTTATACTCTAATTATTATTGTCACCACACTTTTGATACTACCTCGTATGCCAGGAGAGGGGACCAAGCTCGAACGGACATCATCTATTTTTGCAAAAGTAGAAAACTACAAACAAGGAGTCAATATATTTTTACAACACCCTCTTGTTGGTATAGGCTACAACAACATTCCTTTATTAAATTATAAAAACAACCTACTGTCGCACTCTAATTCGGGCTTTGACAGCAGTTTACTTACCATTGCTATTACATCAGGTGTTGTTGGACTAATACTTTTACTTGCAGCTTTATATTTTGAATTTATCAATGCCAATATTTTTTATCAATCTCTTTTGTTAGCAGTTTTTATACACTCATTTTTTGCCAATTCATTATTCTATCCTTATTCAACAGTACTATTAATTATTCTTAATGCTAAAAGTCAAAAGTTACACTGATCTTTTTTCGAGTTTCGTTTCCAGCCAAATCACGAACAACTATTTCAATGTCGTTTTTACCTGAGTTTAGTTGAAATTTTATCTTAAATTTTCCTGTATCATCGACCATTGCCAAACGACCGTTAACTGTAACGTTTGCATCTTTTTCACTTTGTCCAATAACATCAAAATCAGCTGTATTAACTTTCAACGAATCTTCTGAGGGATTTGTCATCGTCAAGGTTGGTGATACTTTATCGTATATTATTTTTACAATTTTTGACTGTTCACTTTTACCGATATTATCTTTAGTCGCAATTGCAAAAAACTGATTTTCTCCTTCATCCAAGCCGACACTATCAAATACAAAATCGCCAGAATCAGTCGTATTAATTTTACCTATTGGTACATCATTTTTTAACAACTCAATCGAAGTGTTGACCTCAGCCAAACCAGGAATATTTACAGTCGCACTATTGGTCGCTTCATAATTTACTATCAAACGCGGTGGTAAAGGTGGCATTAATTTTTCTGTTTGCTGCAAACTATTGCGATTTTTTGCCTCACCTAACAATACTGACAATTTGACCAACAAAGGTAGACCAAAAAATATAACCAATATTAAAACCAAAACTGTTACTACTCCCATTACTACTGTTTTTTTTGTAATCTCTTCGTCTTCTTTTTTTTCAAGTCTTGAACTATAAAATTTTGCCATAACAAGCTTATTATACACCCTGAGCCGAAGGGGAGAGTCGAACTCCCGACCCACGCTTTACGAAAGCGTTGCTCTACCAGCTGAGCTACTTCGGCATGGAGCGGGTAATGGGAATCGAACCCACTTCTCATCCTTGGGAAGGACGCATTCTACCGGTGAACTATACCCGCACAAATTATCTCAATTTTAACACCATTCCAATTTCCAGTCGATTTGGATCTACTATTTTTGACTTATTCAAATTCCAAATTTGTGTCCATTTGTGACCATCGTTTAAATTTACAGCCGCGATAGACCATAAAGAATCACCAATCTTAACTTGATAGGTTTCTTCAACAATTTCACCCTTTCCTTCTACCGTCAGTTTTTCAACCTGGGTCATAGTTGGGACAACTAATTTTTGACCAATTTCAATTGTCGATGGTTTTGTAATATTATTTTCCGTTGCAATTTTTGTCCACATAAAACCGTTACCATATTTTGCCACAGCAATATTCCACAAACTATCGCCACGCTTTACTTCATAAACATCGGAACTAATATTTTCAACTTCACCCGGTTTAGTTAATTCGCTCTTGGTTGTTTGGACTGATAAACCCGGCACAGAAATACTACCTTTTGCTCGCATTACAAAATTAAACAAAACAACAACAACCATAATAACGACACCTAATCCGATAAACATCGAAATTAATTCTTCACGTGACTCAGGCAATACGTTATTGTTCATTCCATACATTATCGAAAATTTACCCTATAGTCAATTAGAAAGAGATTATATTCTCCGAACAATTATCTCATCCGAACCATTTGATTCAAAATCCGATATTATTTTTTTTATACCAATCAGATATTGATTAATTACAGGTCTATTTACACTATAATACCGCTTTTTTCCATCTACTCGAGACAAAATCAATTTCAAATCTCTCAATTCTTTTAGTAGCATCGAAACTTTTGGTTGAGCTAAATTTAAACAATTTTTTATGTCATTGACACATAGTTCATTATTTAAAATAAGTTTAATTAAAGCCAACTGTTGTGATATATATTTATATTTGAATATGAGAATATAATACTTCTTGTTGCATATTATGTCAACATAATTCAAAATACACTCATGCAAAATTATGATGACAAACAGCAACAAACCTTAGTAATTGTCAAACCCGATGGAGTCCAACGTAGTCTAATTGGCGAAGTCATCAAACGTTATGAACAATGTGGTCTAAAATTAGTAGCCATAAAAATGTTGATTCCCTCTCCCGAACTTGCTCTAGCTCATTATTCGACCGATCCAAACTGGGCACTTAACACTGGAACAAAATCAATCAACGCAGCTGCTGTAAGAGGCGAAAAGCTATGGACAGACGACCCAATTAAATATGCCGAAAGTATTAGACAAACTTTAAAGACTTTTCTTAGTTCAGGGCCAGTTGTAACTATGGTTTGGCAGGGGATGAATGCTGTCGCCGTTGTTCGCAAAATTACTGGTGGCACTGAACCTCTATCGTCAGTTCCTGGAACAATTAGAGGTGACTATACTATTGATTCATATTCTGCAGCAGACATCGACAAAAGATCTGTTAGAAACATAATCCATTCTTCCGGATCTATCGAAGAAGCCAAAGTTGAAATCGCTGTTTGGTTTAAACCAGAAGAAATTCTAAGCTATCGATTAATTGCCGAAGAAATAATTTACGATGCAAATTTAGACGGAATCTTAGAGTAAATTTTAGTGGTATAATATATACAACGCTATCTGCCTTTGTAATTTATTTGTTGGCGAGTTTTTAAGAACCTATGACTGATTTTAAAGTTGGGGATTTTATAGTAGATTTTGAAAATATTTACAATCTATATGATGAAAAAGATGGATTCTTTTTTTATCACAATATTGATGGTGACAAAGCTTCTTCAACATCTTCTTTACCAAAAGCAAATTTAGTCAAAAGTGGTTTTCGACATTTACAGACAAAAGAAAACATAAAAGAATTTTTTACCGAACTCGAAAAAGCACTTCCAGCCGACTCAGTTTTGGAAAGCAAATTGGTAAAAGAATCACTTTACTTAGATAACCCGATTAAAAACGCCATTATTTTAAAGCAACTATACAAAAATAAAGCTGAATTTGGTGAAAAATTTCTCAAAAGCAATCAAGAAATAATCAACACCATAACCAATCATTTAGCCAAAGAAATTTCTTTTATTCTCAAAAAACCTTACGCTACTATTCAAAAACAAATCACTGACAGCTTGAGTAAAAAGTAATTGACACAACTAGTACTCTGATGTATACTCAAGATTGTGGAAAATCAAATTGGTAAAAAAATTAAGGAACAGAGAACTAAAGCAAATATCACTCAAAAAGAGTTGTCTAGACATTTGGGCTGCACTGAAATAATGGTAAGTAGGTACGAATTAGGTGTTTCCCAAATATCAATTCCTCAACTAATTAAAGTAGCTAATATTTTAAAAATCCCTGTTACCTCATTTTTTGAAAACATTGACGATAGTACTAACAGTACTACAAACAAAGGTCCTAATTTTAAAAATGCGTTTGTTTTTGACCTAGACAATACTCTACTTGACGGTCAACGCTTTTGTGGTGAAACAATTGCCCGAGTTATTACTTCTATCGACCCGTCCATCAATTTTGAACTAATTTGTGATCTTCACGATAGTGTTGCTGGCCGATCAATCGAAGATTTGTATAAACACATTACCAAAAAAGTTGGTTTAAAAGCAGATATTAACGATCTTCTCAGAAAAGACGAAATTATTCAGTCAGAAAACATCGACAAAATGTTAATGTTTGACGGAGTTGTGGAAATATTGGAGTTTCTTAAATCAAATGGGAAAAAATTATATATTTGCACCAATCGAATCAAAAGTTTGTTAATCAAAATTTTAAAAACTAATAATATTCTCGGATATTTTGATGAAGTTATTTCTTGTGTTGATATGGGATACAAAAAACCAAATCCATATTGTTTAATCGACTTAATAAATAGAACAGGTACAAGTCGGGAAGAATTCATTTATTTTGGTGATTCTTTAATTGATTCAGAATTTGCTCAAAATGCCGGAATTGATCATATTATCTTTGACCAATATTTAAACAACAAAAATCTATTCAAAAAGTTAATCAACATGTTTTTAGAAAAACAAATAAATGGCTTTAAATAAACTCAAGGTAGATAATAAACTCGAAATTTGATATATTACAAAGACCGAAATTTCTAAATTGGGGCTTGTGGTGCAGCGGTCTAGCACATCCGCCTGTCACGCGGAAGATCGTGGGTTCAAATCCCATCAGGCCCGCAAATACTTTTTGATAATGTATAATTCGATATGTCATCCACAGTTTTCGCCCCATATGAAAAATTAGGACCTAATGGAAATTACCCGATTGAAATGAATTTCGGACTCAGATTTTATCCGCCAAATGATCCCGTTCCTGAAGTTGGACATATTGGTGCATCGCTAAAAGGTGGTCAAAGAACTAATTTTATTGGGTTAGTGCCAATTTTAGTTTCAAACGCAGATAATACTGGACTTGATGTTGTTGGACAAGCTGAAATTACTCGAATTCAAAGTGCTAGACCTGAAAATATGCCAATCGAAGATATAATAGCCTGTGGCTTTAAAACTACTGACGAAGCAATTATATTTGTACAAGAACAACATAAAGACGAATTTGAAAGAGATGGAGTGTTAACAATTTACCATTACAGAATTAATAATTTAAACAGCTTGTAGTTAGTAATAAGTTCCAATTTCGCACCACGCAGTCCGCCCGACAGTACGGCACCTCTTTTTGAGCATCACATCATAAGGTCAGCTAGTTATTCATAAACTATTTGTCCATATTAATTTATAGACTGTATTTTACATATTAAATATGTATAATACAGTATGGAAACAACCACCGGAAAATTTACACATATATCACCCGACAAACTTGCAGTAACCCCAGCTGATACAACTATAAGTTTGATAATGTGTTGTAAAATTTGTCCAGTACATAACTGTACAAAATTTCTCAGAGAATATGGTATGGCGATATTAGGCACAAACTCACAACCCATGGCTGAATGCTTCATCAGTAGAATTCAGGTCAGGGAAATGATGGTATACTAAATATAGTTACTAATTAATAAATATTATGTATATTGGACTCGGAATACTCGCAATTATTGCAATTTATTTAGTTAGTTTTTATAACGGCCTTAAAACCGCCCTTGTTCAAATTGGTGCCTCGATTCAAGAAATAGGAAATCAACTAAAACGTCAAGCCGATTTAATTCCCAACCTTGTCGAATCAGTCAAAGGATTTATGAAACAAGAAAAGGGGATTTTTGAAGATTTAACTTCTGCCCGTCGTCAAATCGATACCGCAGTTAAAAGTAATAACCCCAAAGATATAGACAAAGCTCAAGATTTGATTTCCAAAGTTATGGGCTCAATCAATGTCATAATGGAATCAAACCCGGAAATTAAATCCAACACCTTGGTTGCAGATTTAATGGATGAGTTGCGCGATACATCAGACAAAATAATGTATGCCAGACGAACTCTAATCGATCTGTCGGCTGATTACAACATTAAAATATCAACTATTCCTGGTATGTGGCTCGCTCCAATGTTCGGATTTACTCCACAAAAAGGATTGGACACTCCAGTCACAGGCGCCCATCTCGAAGTCTCGGCCGCCGACACCATCAATCCAACAGTAAAACTAAATTAAGAATGCTTAATTACTACGAACAAATCAACAGCAATAAGCGCCAATCTTTTGGCATAATTGCCCTATTTATAGGCTTTATAATTGCGACAGTATATTTTATAGCCCAAGCTACTAATAATCCCGAATTAGTCCCAATTGCCATAATATTTTCTACTGGCTCATCGCTTATTAGCTATTTTGCCGGAGACAAAATTGTCTTGGGGTTAAACAATGCTAGACCTGCTGCCCGCAAAGAGTTCTTTGATTTTTATACTGTCACTGAAAATTTATCCATGGCCGCCAAAATCCCAGTTCCCAAAATTTATGTAATCGAAGCAGATGCTATGAACGCATTTGCTACTGGTCGCGATCCTGACCATGCCATTATTTGTGCCACTACAGGACTACTCTCAAAATTAAATAGAAGTGAATTGGAGGGAGTAGTTGGACACGAGTTGTCACATATAAAAAATTACGATATCCGACTCATGACAATAGTATCGATTTTAATTGGAACACTATCTATTTTAATTAACATGTCTTATCACAGCCGAAGTTCCAATAATGACGATAATAAAAGTAATGGAATATTTATGATTATCGGATTATTACTTATTATTTTTGCTCCAATAATTGCCCAATTAATCCAATTAGCCATTTCTCGTCGACGCGAGTATTTTGCCGATGCCTCGGCTGTGGCTATTACCCATCAACCTTCAGGTTTAATTTCAGCATTAAAAAAATTATCACAAGACAATTCTCCATCTGACTTTGCCTCTACTGCCACTGCTTCACTATATATTTCCAACCCATTCAAAGGCAATAAGCTCGCCTCCATGTTCTCCACCCACCCCCCAATTGAAGACCGCATCAAAACACTTGAAGCAATGTTATAGTTTATTCTACTCGTATCTCATAGCTGTTAACGGTAAACTATAACAATGTCAGCTTTTGTTCATCTTCATCTTCATACCGAATACTCCCTACTCGATGGACTAACCAAAATAAAAAAATTAGCCAATACGCTCAAAGAATTTGAAATGCCCGGATGCGCCATTACTGATCACGGAAATATGTACGGCGCAATTGAATTTTACAAAACTTTTCAAAAAAACGAGCTTAAACCAATTATTGGCTGTGAAATATACACCACCACTGGTTCACGTTTTGACAAAACTCCTAACAATAAAAAAGCAAATCATTTAATTTTACTAGCCAAAGACTACCAAGGTTACAAAAATTTAATGAAACTAGTTTCCATCGGACATATTGAAGGATTTTATTACAAACCACGTCTTGATTGGGAAACCATAGAAAAATATCATGAGGGTTTAATATGTCTTTCCGGCTGTTTGGGCGGTGAAATATATAGTAACTTAGTCAATAACGATTATTCCAAAGCCAAAGAAATTGCTTCACGTTTTCAAAATACTTTTGGTGACGATTATTATCTCGAAATTCAACGACATAATTTAAAAGAACAAAACGAAGCCAATCCTAAATTAATTAAATTGGCCAGAGAGCTAGGTATCCCACTCGTTGCCACCAATGATTCACATTACCTAAAAAAAGAAGATGCTTTTGCCCAAGATGTCTTAGTTATGATCAACACCCAAACTAACTCCAATTCGCAAAATCGAATGTCAATGGCAAATACTCCAGAATATTATCTTAAAACAGCCCAAGAAATGACTGAATTATTTATCGACCTTCCCGAAGCCATCGAGAATACAGTCAAAATTTTTGAAAAATGCAATGTTCAAATTGAAATAGGTAAGTGGGATTTTCCTCAATTTAAATTACCTCAAGGTGTCACACCCGAAGCCAGGCTTACAGAAATAACCTATGAACAGGCAAAAGAACATTATGGTGAAATAACCCCAGAGGTCAAAGAACGTCTCGATTTTGAACTTGATGTAATTTGTCCCAAAGGATATGCCGGATACTTTCTAATCATGCGTGACTTTATCCAATGGTGCGAAGACAATGACACTCCTACCAACACTAGAGGATCAGCAGGAGGATCGCTCGTATCATTTGTTTTAGGTATTACGTCAGTCGACCCTTTAGATTATCAACTGCCATTTGAAAGATTTTTAAATAAAGATCGACCGTCACCACCCGATATTGACTTAGATGTAGCCGACACTCAGCGTCAAGCCATGCTATACCACATTTCCGAAGAATACGGCAAAGAAGCCATGGCTCAAATTTGTACTTTTGGTCGAATGATGGCTCGAGGTGCAATTCGTGACACTGCTCGAGCGCTCGGATATGAATATGCCATTGGTGATCGAATATCCAAAATGATCCCTTTAGGGAAACAGGGTTTTCCCATGTCGATTGACAAAGCTATCGAAATTACCCCCGACTTAAAACATTTATACGATACTGACCCTGATACCAAAAAAATAATTAGCGTGGCAAAACAAATCGAAGGTTGTGCTCGACACATTTCAGTTCATGCCTGCGCTGTGGTAATTTCTCCCACCACTGTCAACGACTATTCTCCAACACAAATTGAATCAGGAGGGGACAAGATCATTACCCAATACGAAATGCATGCTGCAGAAGACGTTGGTCTTATTAAATTTGATATTCTCGGAATTCGTAATTTATCATTTTTACGTCAATCAATTATTAACGTTCGCAATACTCGAGGTATCGAAATAAATTTACGCAAATTGCCTCTCGATGACAAAAAAACTTTTGAAATGATTTCTCGAGGTGACACTATGGGTATTTTCCAACTTGGCGGCGAAGGCATGACTAAATGGCTTAAAGAATTAAAACCAAGTCGAGTCGAAGATTTGATGGTTATGGTAGCTCTTTATCGTCCTGGACCAATGGATAATATTTCGGCATATATCGATCGAAAATTTGGTCGCAAAAAACCTGAGTATTTGCACCCAAACATGGAAAACTTTTTGGGCAAAACATTTGGGGTGTTAGTTTACCAAGATGATATTTTATTTACTGCCATTGAAATAGCAGGGTACAACTGGGTAGTTGTCGACAAATTGCGCAAAGCCATAGGTAAAAAAATACCCGAAGAAATGGCCTTACAACACGAAATATTTGTTAATGGTTGTATCGAGCATTCGGGGATGACCAAAGAAGGTGCCGAAAAAATTTGGGATTTATTTGTTCCTTTTCAAGGTTATGGTTTTAACAAAGCTCATGCAGCATCATATGGGATGTTGTCGTATCGTACCGGATACATGAAGGCCAATTATCCCGTCGAATACATGTGCGCTCTTTTAACCGCTGAATCAGGTGATGCTGAAAAAATTACTGACGGAATCAACGAATGTCGGCATTTAGGAATTGTTGTTTCACCTCCCGATATTAATACCTCAAAAAAAGGTTTTGAAATTGAAAATAACGAAAAATCACTCGACAAAATGAGTATCCGCATTGGACTTTCAGCTATCAAAAATGTAGGCGATATTGCCATCGACATGATAATCAAAGAACGTGATGAAAATGGTTTATACAAAAGTTTTACTGATTTTTGTCTTCGCGTTTCAGGCTCAAAAGTAAACAAACGTGTTTTAGAAAGTCTCATTAAAGTAGGGGCATTTGACAAATTTGCACACAGAAATGCAATTCTCGCAGGATTGGACATTATTCGAAGCAACATCGAAAAACTTTCAAGCAAAAGACTTGATGGTCAATTTGGACTATTTGATGGTCAGGACGACAAAGATGAACATTTTGTTCCCAAAGATGTTTTTCCTGATGTCCCCGAGATGGAAGAAAAAGAAAAATTAAGTCTCGAAAAACAATTGTTGGGCGTGTATGTCACCGAAAATCCAATTTCCAAAATGCTAGAGCATTTTGTAGGAGCTTCACTTTTAAAAATAAAAGAACTCAGCGAAAAACCGGACAATACTGTTTGTAAATTTACCGGTATTATCACCAAATACAAAACTATACTTACCAAAAAGGATAGTTCAAAAATGGCTTTTGTTACTCTAACCGATGACACTGGCAGCATCGAAACTGTGGTTTTTCCCAAAGCATTTATTCAATTCGAAAGTCTTTTGGTCGAAAATCAAGCCGTATACGTTGAGGGGAAAATTAGTTCTCGAAATGAAGAAAAGTCAATTCTCATTGACCTAATTGCCTCGACATTACCCGAAAATACCCATCGATATGATTTTATAATTAAAGTTCCCAAAGACACCAGTCAAAGCCAACTGATGGATTTAAATCGGCTCTTAAAAAACAATCCCAATGGCCATAGAGGGGTAATCATACTGCCCACGGGCAAAGAAATTAGCCTACCCTACGGCGTAAAATACAACGAAGACCTACAAAAACAAATAGACTCAATATTTACAAAGAACTAATACTGGCGCGCTCAGCATTATTTTTTATCTGGTTACAATGTCTATCAAACCTCTAAATCTGTCAAACAAATTTGGTCGTGTACCCAAACTCTCTCCCAACTTAATTTCAATATCATCCCCCAGAACATCAGTAATTTTTTGTCCTACTTCAACTACAACTACAGGTTTTTGTGTATCTTCTTCTTTTTTACCTTTTACAACTGCCATTTATATATTCACCTCCTTTATTAAAATTATAAATTTTGGGCAAAAAAAAACCGCCCACTGGCGGATGTTGGAGGTAACCTGTAAATAACAAATATTTATCATACGGTTACACTCCATTGTAATACTTGTTACCAATAAAGTCAAATGTTGCTAACTTTGCTTTAATAATATAAAATACCTACATGTCCTTAAAATTTATACACAAAGATATTACCTTTAACATCGGCGAAACAGTCAAGGTTCAATACAAAATTAAAGAAAAAGATAAAGAAAGATTACAGGCTTTCGATGGCATTATTATGGCTATCACTGGACGTGGTGATAACTTGACCTTTTTAGTTTCCAAAAAAGCCACTGACGGAGTTACTGTTGAACGTATCTTTCCAGTTAACTCACCATGGGTTGATTCAATCAAAAAAATCCGTGATCCAAAACGCAAAGTCAGAAGATCAAAACTTTACTTCCTCCGAGAAGAAAGAGCCCGATCTCTTTAACACTCATGGGTCTATAGCTCAGTGGTAGAGCAGTTGCCTTTTAAGCAATTGGTCGCGGGTTCAAGTCCCGCTGGACCCACCAATGCATTTATACGGTCTCATCATCGGTATCGCAGTTGCCATCAGCCTCAATTATTTTGAAAAAAATAACCAAACAATTTCCAAGTCAAAATTTAATTTTTTTATTTTTGGGTTATTAATTTTTATGTTATTAGGTGCCAGAGCCTATCACGTCATCGACACCTGGCACTATTATTCCCAAAATTTAGAACAAATTATCAATATACCTAACGGGGGATTGGGTATTTACGGTGGCCTTATTGCCGGATTTTTATTTATTTTTATTTTTTCCAAATTAAACAAAATAAAGGTTTTGTCAATTACCGATTCAATAACACCTATTTTACCTTTAGCTCAAGCAATAGGTCGATTTGGCAATTATGTTAATGGTGAAATACCCATTTGGTGGCTCGAATCACTACTTTGTTTTGTATTATTTTTAATTATTAAAAAATTAAAAGTAAATCCCACAGCAATATATCTAATTGGTTACGGCATCATTCGTATTATCACTGAATATTTTCGAAACGATACTTGGATTATCTCCAATTTCAAAATAGCCAACTTAATATCATTTATATTTGTATTACTGGGCATTTATTTGATAAAATACCCTGTCCACAAAGTGAACCCATTAGTTAGGACTTCCGCCTAGGCGGACAATCGGGGTTCGATACAATTTAACAATTAGGTTTATTTTTAGGCTCCATCGTCTAGTGGTTAGGACTCTTGGTTTTCATCCAAGCAATCGGGGGTTCGATTCCCCCTGGAGTCACACTCAGGGAATTCGCATCATGGCGAGGCAGGCGACGCCGCGCGAGTGCGGCCGCGCGAAGCGTCGCAAACGGCTTTTTTAAATCGATTACCAGCTCTCCGTCCTTCAAAAATAAGTTCGAGCCGATATTTTTTAGAGTCGACGAGAGTCGACTCAAATTTTCTTTTTTGCGCGCGCGATTTGGCGCATCCTGTGCGCCAATAATAAATTCAGAAAAAGGTTCGAGCCAACTCGAACCGTAATCATTAGTTTTGGCTTTTTTCTCCTCCATCTTTAATTTTTCTTCAAACAATTGATTCTTTTTACTCTTGTAAATACTTTCTTCGATGGTGTCGTCCAAATATGCATCAAGTAGTTTGCCCATTTTAAGGTCAATTGTTTGAATCTCATTATCCAAAGACAACAGGTTTTGTTGCCCAGATTGCTCCTCCTCGATTCTATCTCGTTCTAGCCATTGTTCCCATTGTTTGGCCCACGATGTGGGGAGTGAGGCGAGACTGACAAGCTGCGCCACTTGGTCAACTAATTTTGATTCGTTAATGTAGTGCTGAGCGCAGGGTTTAAGTTTTTTTGTACAGCGATAATAAGTGTAGGTGGCGTCGCGATTGGTGCGAAGATAATGTTTAGATTTTGTTTCGGCGGTAATTGAAGCGCCACACTCCCCACATTTCATCAATCCAGAAAAAGCAAAATAATGACCGTGTGGTCGAGGGTGATTTAAATACTCTAGTCGTTCTTGAGCCTTGTCAAAAAGCTTACGATTGATAAAACATTTGTGAATACCTTTTGATTTCTCACCACCATAATCAAGAATGCCAATATAAAACTTTTTACACAACATTCGCCTGATTTGGTTAATTGACTTTGGTTTACCATTGCCTTTGGTTATGCCACATTTAGCCATAAATAGGGATATTTGTGTAAAAGTTTGACCCGCGACAAACATTTCGAAAGCTTTTTTGACGGCCTTAGCTTTTTCTGGATTGAGATGAATTGATTTTGTTAGTTTGTCGTTATCGTAGCCAATGGGTGCTTTGTTTGGCCAAACGCCATTTCTAATTTTTTGACGATTGCCTCGTTTAACATTCTCGGATAAATTATCGACATAATATTTTGACTGGCCAAAAGCTATCGAGAGCATAAATTTGCCTTGGGGTGTATTTTCAAACCAAAAGGAAGGAAATTTAAGGTCGACAAGGTGTCCAGTATCAAGTAAGTAGATAATTTTTCCGCCGTCGATACTGTTACGAGCCAATCGGTCGGGGTGCCACGATAAAATGGCGTTGGCCTGACCTGATTCGATTTTGGCTAGTACTTGATTAAATATTTCTCGACCGGGGACTTTGGCTGTTTTGGCTTCGTTTATGACTTCAACTATTTCGAGTCGTTCGCGTTTGGCATATTCGGTGAGTTCAGCAATCTGGGCTTCGATGGACAAAACCTGTTTGTCTTTTTCGTCTGTGGATTTTCGACAATAGATAATAAATTTTTTCATATGTTACTCAAATTTTTGCGTTTTCATTTTTTTTGAAGGACGATTTAAAAAAGCCGTTTGCGACGCTTCGCGCGGCCGCACTCGCGCGGCGTCGCCTGCCTCGCCATGATGCGAATTCCCTGAGTGTGAGCTGTTATGACGAAATTCGAACTTATTTTAAAAATAACTTTTAAATATTGAGCTCACAGCGTCGGCCCGCCGCCCGCACCGGTGGGCCTAGCTGTTCGCGTTATCTATAATTCCGCCTTCGGCGGAAAAAATATCGGCTCGATGAAAACGCAAAAATTTTTAATGTACTTACATAATTCTACTCCAAAAATGTTCAATAAATTTTTAGTGGTATAATGTGCTGTTAATCAACGAAACATACCATGGTTTAAACAAATAATTTCAAAAGTATTTTTAGTCCTATTTTGGGCTAACTTTTAATTATTTTTTAAACCAATGATTACACTTTTTTCTACAAGTCAACATAAACCTGATTTCTTAATTGCAATATACATTTTTTGTATTGTAACAGCTGAGCTAATGGGCTCAAAAACTTTTCCTTTATTTAATTTATTTGGACTAAATTTAACTGGAGCAGTAGGGATGTTTTTAATCCCTTGGGTATTCTCCATAAACGATATTGTTACTGAAGTTTATGGTTTTGCTCGTGCCAAAAACTTAGCCAAAATTTCAATACTTATTATATTTTTTATTGCTATCTTTTCTGCTTTTGCTGTTTCATTACCTTCATCAAGCAGATTTCTATCAACAAATCCAAGCTATTTTTTGGTTTTTTCTCAGTCGATAAGAATCTCGATTGCAAGTTTAATCGCAATGTTTATCTCAAATTTTTTAGATATAAATATATTCTTTAAACTTAAATCCAAAATGGGAAATAGTAAACTGTGGTTTCGAAATAATCTTTCAAATACATTAGCATTATTTATAGATACATTTATTTTTATGACAATTGCTTTTTACTCTACTTCAGTCACGCCTTCAGCGAATTTTGGGTTTTTATGGGGAGTTATATTGCCATATTGGTTTTTGAAAACCTGTATGTCGATTATTTCTACTCCGTTTGTATATCTGGGAATTAGATGGTTAAAAATTAATTAAACAAAATGATTATAACTAATTATCAACACGCCCTTGATTATCTACATAAATCAATTCCCAAAGGAAAATTAAGATATCCGGGAACATTAGGACTAGATAGGCAAAAATATTTATTAAAATGCATTGGTGACCCTCAAAATAAATATCCTGTTATTCATATTGCTGGAACTTCCGGGAAAGGGTCGACTGCTTCGTACCTTAGTTTTTTGTTAAAAAATCATGGATTTAAGGTTGGACTGACTGTTTCTCCCCATATTTTTGATATTCGAGAACGGATTCAAATCAATAATAAAAATATTAGTCAAAGCAATTTCGTAAACCTATTAAATAAAATTATCCCAGCAATCGATAAAACTATTAATAATAATTATGGCAATCCAACATATTTTGAAATTATGGTGGCGATGTTTTTTTTGGCTTTCTATCAACATAAAGTCGATTATGCCGTAGTCGAAACGGGTATGGGTGGATTAATGGATGGAACGAATGTAGTTGACAGTGAAAATAAATTAGTAGTCATCACTAAATTGGGGTTTGACCATACTAGAATTCTTGGGAACACCATCGCCAAAATTGCATCTCAAAAAGCTGGAATTATCCATCAAAAAAATACTGTTTTGTCATTGTGGCAAACAAAAAGTGCCAGAAATATAATAAATAAGGTAGTAACCGACAACCATTCAAAACTATATTACATTCAAAGTAATGTCAATTACAAAAATATTCACTTAGCTACAAATGGACTAACATATAATTACAACTTCGACGGTTTGATAATAAATAAAATATTTATAAACACACAAGCGCTCTATCAAATAGAAAATAGCGCTTTAGCTCTAAGTGTATTAAAGATTATTAGTAATCGCGATCATTTTAATTTAAAACAAGATATTATCTTGCACACATTTTCAAATTTTGAATTTTTAGGAAGAATGGACGTTTTTAGAATAAATGATACGTCTACAGTAATTTTTGATGGGGCCCATAATCCACAAAAAATGTCTGGTTTTATTAAAAGCTTAAAATATTTTTATCCAAATCAAAAATTTATTTTTGTTGTAGCTTTTAAACAAAAGAAAGAAGCTAAAAAAATGCTTCGGTCGATTACCACAATTGCAAGTCAGATAATATTAACGAGCTTTGTTGTTGACGATCAAGATATGATTGCAGTTACTCAAACAATTAGTGACTTGGTTTTAATTCTCAAACAACTTAAGTTTAATAAATACATAATTATTAACAATCCAGAGTCAGCCATTAAGACAGCTACAAACGAATCAAATTTAGTTGCTGTTACTGGAAGTTTATATTTACTATCTAAAGTTTACCCACAGGTTAGGAGGTTGCAATGATTATTTCTATGGTGTCAGTAATTTCAGTAAATGGCAAAACTACCAATAATTATGATTCAAATATTTACAAATGGACGTCGAAAGAAGATAAGTCTTATTTTCTAAAACTAAAAGAAAGTAGTACGGTTTTGATAATGGGCAGAAAGACCTACGATTCGGTCAAAAGTAATATTGTATTAACTCAAAATACACTTAGGGTCGTTGTGACGAATAATCCGAACAAATTTCTTGATTCATGTGTTCTAAATCAATTGGAATTTACTGACAATGCTCCCAAAGACATAATTAGAAATCTTGAGTCACGAGGTCATAAAAAGGCATTGTTGGTTGGGGGATCGCAAATATACACTATCTTTTTAAAAGAAAAACTGGTGGACAAAATGATTTTGACTGTTGAGCCAAAGATGTTTGGTGAGGGTCATAATCTAATCTGTGACAATTTTGGTATTAATTTGCAGCTAACAAAAATTGAACAAATTAACAAACAGGGAACATTATTATGTTTTTACGATGTTGTTGTCTAATCTTGTTAAGTGTCTATCCTAATTCAAAAGTTGTTACACCATAAACCTTATTTATTGATGTTGTGGGTATTCCTTTTGTGTACATTCTAGCTGTCTCAAACATAGGTTTCATACCATATTTATTTGCCAATTTAGTAGCTTCGCTGTTCATTTCCGGTACATCTAAATACATCAGGTCGTTATTGCCAACAAAATTTTGCAATTTTTGAAAAAGAATTTCAGCAATGTCCTGGTTATCTGCAAAAAGAGGACCAATTTTGTACCCTTGTCTACAAGGTCGTACCATTCCATATCCTTTAAGGATTGAATCTTTCACATAACCAATGGCTAGACTTTGAGGTTGTTGAATCCATGATTTGAGAAATGTTGAGCGATTTGTAGGGAAAACCAAATTATCATAATTTAGTATTTGGTCAAAATCAACATCTTTAAGTAAAATTAAATTTGAATTCTCCAATGTTCCATCTGATCCTTTACCCTCATATCGTATATTTCGATAAGCTAATTTGAAACCTGACTTTTGGTAATTTTCTTGTTGTGAAATAACGCCATCAAGTCCAATGTTTTGTGTTGATAGATGTTTTAATGCTTCGTTCCATAATTTAAAACCATATCCTTGACCCCGAAACTCTTTTTTTACAATATAAAATCCAATAAATCCAAATTTTTCATCATAAGCCACTGCCGATATTGATGATATTGGTTGACCATCCAGAAAACCCATGTAAAAACCAGTTGTATCTGTAGAGTAAAAACAATTGCCGTCATATAACCCAGGATTCCAACCCTCATCTGCAGCCCATTCTATGGCAATATTCAACTCTTCCCTAGTTGCTTGTCTTATTTTATATTCCATTATTAAATTATATACCAAAATATTTATAATAAAATTTTACATCCCGACGATAGTCGGGATACAATGGAGTGTTTCCCGCGCGCGCAAAAAAGAAAATTCCGCGAAGGCGGAATTATAAATAACGCGAACAGCTAGGCCCACCGGTGCGGGCGGCGGGCCGACGCTGTGAGCTCAATATTTAAAAGTTATTTTTAAAATAAGTTCGAATTTCGTCATAACAGCTCACACATCTCATACATTAAAATAAATATAAAAAAAGTAAAAGTTGATTTCTATTTCAGAAAAGACGATTTAACCGCAACACCCCGGCTAGATCGGGCAAGAACAATACTTACCTCCGAAGGCGGACTAATTACGTCCGAAGACATGATTCAACAAAATGACATCCTTAATGTTCGCTTACACGCACAAATACCTAATTTTCAATACAACAAACATCATGGTTTTGACAGTTTACTCAACAAAGGATACAAATATGGTGGATGTGGAGCAGGAAACGTTGATGATGATTTTTAAACCTACAAAATAAATCAAAATATTTGACTTCGACAAACTTTGTAATAAAATATACAATGTGGGTCTAAAAAAAAATAATTTACGCCTTGAGACACTCTTTTCACATCAAAAATATCCAACACCTGATCCATCCGAATTCATAACCCGAAACCCCTCACCTCCAACAGGAATATTAAGCTTATTTCACACCAAATTAATTGAAATAAATAGTGATGACAAAATAACATCACCAGCAAATTTATTACTATATCTTTGTCGTCAAGAAACACGACCTGATCAAGTTATTGTTGGGTTATCTGAAATATATCGACAAAATTTAGTCCACTTAAATAAACACGAAACAACAGCCAGCGAATCCAAGCTTTTAAACGAAATTGACAGTATTTGCAACCAACATTCGTTTTCTCTCCAAGAAATTCAAAAAATTGCCATATTTTCAACATTTTTTCCGGATACCATAGAACGACAACCATTATCATATGCCATCAATGTATCAAATAATCTCAATATTAATCAAAATATTTTTTTACCCGACAATATAATTTTAACTCCCAATATAATAAACGTGATATTAATGGAAAGTATGGTTCACCGATTAGGACAGTCTAGTCTTATCGATCCACGATGTTCACTCCAAAAACAACTTAATGACAATCAAATAAAATATCTAGCCGCTAATACTGATTCACATTATCGACAAGCTACCATTCTTCATGCCATTGCTCATATAACAAATATATCTAACGCCGAATCTTTACTAAACCAGGCAAAACGTCAATTAAATTATAGTAAAGCAGGTGACAGTCTAATAAAGAATCAAAATATCAAGATTCAAACATATGCTCAAAGAATGGGTATTACCATTGATACCAACAAAAACACATCAACCGACATAAATACTATGACTCTTTAACAGAAAAAATTATTCCTCTGGTGGCAAGAATTCTTCTCCGCCATTATCTTCTTTTGCTTGATAATCACCCGGTTTTAGCCATTCGATATATTTACATCCTGTAGCTTGTTTTTTGGCACTATCCCAACCTGAAGTTGAACATTTTTTCATTTTTTTGCCAGCAGCAGTGGTAAACAAAACCAATTTTTCCCCACAATCAGGACAATCTTCCTCAAGTTTTTCGGTAGTTCCATTTATCCATTCTATATAATCACAACCTTCTGCTTTTTTTAGTTCTTTATTCCAGGTACCCTTACTACACTTTTTCATTTTTTTGCCAAAACGAGTCACCGACAAAACTAATTGTGAGCCACATTTTGGACAAACTTCATCAAGCTCTTTTGGGGCCACTTCGAGCCAAAGAACATAATCACAACCCTCAGTTTTTTTTAATTCCTTGTTCCAACTACCTTTAGAACATTTTTGCAACTGACGACCTGTTGGAGTTTCAGTAACAGGGGATAATGGAGCACCACATTTTGGACATATTTCGTTCATTAACCAATATAACACATGTCTAAGTTATAATTAAACACAAATGATATACATATTTCATGGTGATGATCAGTACAAAAGTCAGCAAGCCTATCAAACAAAGATCTTAGAATACCATGAATTTGAAGTGCTTCATGTTGACAATAAATCAATTGACTTTGACAAATTAAACCAATATGTAAATTCTCAATCACTTTTTGGATCAGATAAAGTATTGGTTTTGGACAATCCATTTTCGCTAATTAAGGCTAGTTTAGACAAATTAGTCAAAGCTATTCAAAACAATGATATTGATATTATTATTTGGCAAGAAAGAACCTTAAAGCCAACAGAAAATAATATATTTGGCAAAGCATTTATCCAAAAATTTCCTCTCGACAAAAAATTATTTGCCACATTAAATGCCCTACGTCCAGGCAATATTCATAGTTTTTGTCAACTTTATCAAGAAACTTTAAGCCAAGAACCATTTGAATTATTTTTCTTTTGGTTAAAAAACACAATTCGCAAAAATTTAACCAGTTACTCCAAATTCCCTCAAGATAAATTAAAGGAAGCATATTTAAAATTAATTGAAATGGAATATTTGTACAAAAATGGAAAACTACACGAACCCAAGGAATCATCATGCCTTAACATCCTCGTCGACTTGATGTCCTAATTTCTGCTATTATTTTCTAATGCCTACTATTATTACTAAACCTTGGGGTTCTGAAACGATTCTCACTGAACCAGGTTTGCCCTACACTCTAAAAATCCTCAAATTAAATGCCGGAGGTAAACTATCTCTCCAATATCATGACGATCGAATTGAAACCATGTCCCTAATTTCAGGAAATTGTCAAGTATTAATGGGTAAAACTATTGAAACAACTAAAATTGAAACCATGATTCCCGAATACGGCTACACCATCAAACCAAAAATTGTCCATCGTTTTATGGCCATTACCGACACAGTTTTAATCGAAGCCAGTAACGGTGAAACAGGCACAACCCATCGACTTCAAGACGATTATTCTCGTCCCGACGAAACTGACGAAGTTAGAAATTTACCCAACCGAGGTTGGAAACCATCAATCGACAAATAATTTTTAATTTAAAATTTTTAATTTTTAAGCAATTTTAAATTCTTAAATTTTAAAAAAAATATAAATTATATAAAAACATCTTTTGTTTTTAAATTAAAAATTTGTTATTGAGATTTGATTAAAAATTAAAAATTAAAAATTTTAAATTATGAAGAAAAGTTGTTTGCTCTGGTTTAAAGATATTCGTTTTGAAGATGTAAATATAGTCGGAGGAAAAGGAGCAAATTTAGGAGAAATGTATAGTATGGGCATCCCTGTTCCAAACGGTTTTGTTGTAACAGCAGAAACCTATTTTGATTTTATTGAAACAAATAAATTAAAACCCCAAATTAAAAACATATTGAGCATTACCAATGTCGATCACCCCGACGAACTTCAATCAGCCAGCAAAAAAATTCGTGAATTAATCAAAAAGTCTGAATTTACTCATGATGTTGGTATCCAAATAATGACTGCCTACAAAAAATTAGGATCTTTTGCCGGACTAAAAGATGCGCCTGTTGCTGTTCGATCGTCAGCAACCGCCGAAGATAGTCTTGACGCCTCCTTTGCCGGACAACAAGACACATTTCTCAATGTAATAGGTGAAAGCAACGTATTACATCGTGTTCGTGATTGCTGGGCGTCACTATTCACTCCTCGATCAATTTTTTATCGAGTCAAAAAGAAATATGACCATTTCAAAGTCGGTGTCGCTGTCCCAGTCCAAAAAATGGTTCAAAGTGAAATTTCAGGAATAATGTTTACTGCCAATCCTGTTTCAAATAATAAAAACGAAATTATCATTGAAACTATCTGGGGACTAGGTGAATACATTGTTCAAGGAGTTGTTACTCCAGATCAATTTATTATCGACAAGTCAAATTGGACCATTAAACAAAAAAATAATGTCTCTCAAGACCGTCAATTAATCAAAGATGTTAATGAGACGGCCGAAGTAGCCGTCCCAAAATACAAACAAAATAAAATAAAAATCAATGATGTTACAGCTCTAAAAATTGCCAAAATTGGTCAAAAATTACACAATCATTATGGTAAACCTCAAGATATAGAATTTGCTATAGAAAAGGATAAATTTTATATAGTACAAACTCGACCAATTACAACATTAAGCAATGCTGCAACCAAAAAATTTGAAATAACCGATATCCCAATACTACAAGGTGAAGCAGCTAGCCCAGGTTTTGCTTCAGGCCCTGCCATATTAATTAAAAATGAAAAAGAAATAAATCGTGTCAAAAGTGGACAAATAATGGTTATCGATATGACTACCCCCGATTTTGTTCCAGCCATGAAAAAAGTTGCTGGCATAATTACTGACAAAGGAGGTCAAACTTCTCATGCCGCAATAGTCTCTCGTGAATTAGGAGTTGCCTGTGTTGTTGGTACCAAAACGGCCACATCTCGTATTAAAGAAGGTGACATTGTCACTATTGATGGTTCTACTGGACGTATTTGGTCTGGTAATCTTTTGACCAACCTTCCCACAGAAATAAACAAACCAACAATAAAAATTAATATCAAAACTGCCACCAAATTATATGTAAATTTAGGTGAACCAGAATTGTCAAAAACAATTAGCAAAAAAAATGTTGATGGTATCGGTCTTCTTCGGGCTGAATTTATGATGGCCAACATTGGAGTGCATCCCAAACGCATAATTGCCGAAAATAGACAAAAAGAATACATCAACAAATTAGCCATAGGTATCACTGAATTCTGCAAAAACTTTAATCCTCGCCCTGTAATATACCGAGCTTCCGATTTCAAAACCAACGAATACCGATCACTCAGCTTCGGAAAATTATATGAACCAGAAGAATCAAATCCCATGTTAGGGTTTCGAGGAGCAGGACGATATATATATTCTCCCGAAGTTTTTCAAATGGAATTAGAGGCCATCAAAATAGTACGAAACAAATTTAGCCTAAAAAACTTATGGCTTATGATACCTTTTTGCCGTACACCTCGAGAACTTTTTGAAATCAAAAAAATTATTGCCGGAGCGGGATTACTACGAAGCCCATCATTTAAACTTTTTATGATGGCCGAAATTCCCAGTAATGTAATACTCTTGGACAAATTTATTGACGTTGGTATTGATGGTATTTCCATTGGCAGCAACGATTTAACCATGTTAACACTTGGTCTCGATCGTGATAATTCTGAAGTAGCACGTGATTTTAATGAAATGGATCCAGCAGTTTTATGGAGTTTAAAAAGATTGGTAACTAAGGCAAAAAAACGTGGAATAATGGTTGGCATTTGTGGTCAAGCACCTAGCAACCATCCCGATTTAGTCGAAAAATTAGTCAAATGGGGGATCACATCTATTTCTGTTTCACCCGATGCTATTGATCACACTCGTGAAATCATCCATTGGGCCGAAAACCGCAAGATCAATCACAAATAAAAAATTATGCTCTGACTCTCATTGCTAAATCGCCATTAGCCAAATTTGCAGGGGCAATTACAATTGAGTCAGTGACATGAAAGGGTTTTCGACTACTAATCATCCCCTCACCACCTAAAGTCACAATAGGTAAATCACTATTTGCCAAAACATAAGTATTTCCCTCTTCAACTACAATTTTATCGAGTCCCGGTAAAACTACATGATTTGGCGATAATAATCTAAGTAAATCAATCCGATCTGTTTTATCTTTTAAATCAAAACAACAGCCTTTAACTTCAACAAATATTTCACCTGATTTTTTTACAACTGATACTGACGACATAAATCAAATTATATCATTCGTTTTACAAAACTAACTCTAGTGCCATTTGAACCAACATTTCTTTTGGAATTTTTCATAAACACTACCTCGCCAGATACATCAATACTATTCGCGTTAACACGAGTTGGACTTCCATTACCAACACACATCCAAACATCCTTATTATCAAACACCACCCTAGAACAAGTTTCAGTATCTGTAACAACCCCAACACCTTCAATTGTTCTCGAACCACCAGAAAATACTTTTTGAGAACCACTAATCATAACCCAACAATCAAAACCTGAGGTTACAGTATCAACTTTAGTTGTCATATCTTATATTAACAATTATTTTTTAAAACTAAATCGCAAACCCAAATCGCCATTTTTTTTAATTTCTGTTTTAAAAGGGATAACTACAGACTTTCGGACAAACAAAGGTTTGTCAGTTATTGATCCAACAAAACTTAAATCAGTAGCTTCAAAATCAAGTGTCAACCCGTTTTTAGCTCTAACAGTAATACCTTCAGGTGAATCTATAACACTTTCAAAAGCTATTGGTACAACATCACCACCCAACATATTACCCAAATTACTCCTATTATAAAACACAGGATTATTATTATCTACGATTTTACGTACAATTTTCCACCTTTCGCCATTCCATCTAGCAATGTTGACATTTATCATATCCTATATAATATCATCAATTCCACAAAATTACCACTTCACCCCTAGTGTTAGCGCTGACGCTGATCAACACCTCTTCAAACTTCTTTGTCATTTCCCGTATAATTCGAATTTCTGTATCTTCTCCACAAATTTCTTTGATTAATTTAAAAGTTTTTTCTACTCGAATAGGGGATTCATACAAAACTTTAACTCCTTCAAAATCCTTATATTTTAACAATATTTTTTTGATATCCCCCTCTTTTTTTGGCATAAAACCCAAAAACGAAAACCTTTGTATTGGCAAACCCGACAAAACAACAGCATTAATAGCCGCACATGCCCCGGGTAATGCCGTATAGCTTATCCCCAATTCTCGGCATTTTTTGACAAGCAACCAACCAGGATCAGACAGTAGGGGAGTTCCAGCATCAGTCACCAATCCAACATCCATATTATCTTGTAACATTTTGATTACCTCAGGAATTTTTTGAGCTTCGACTTCATCATAAAACGATAATAGTTTTGGTTTATTCTCTATTTTTAGTTCACTCAACAAAAATCCTGTTTTCCTCGTATCTTCACATAACAGTATGTCTAATTTTCCCAGTGTTTCAACCGCTCGCAAAGTAATGTCTTTTAAATTCCCAATTGGTGTCGAAATAATATATAGCATCGTTATGCAAATTGTCTAATAACAGCCACCACCTTTCCCCGTATTTGAACATCAGTCACATACATTGGCGACATAGTTGAATTGGCCGGTTGCAATCTAATTCTATCAATTTCTTGGTAGTAACGCTTTAAAGTTGCAAAACCATTTTTTAATACCGCCACCACAATATCACCGTTGTGTGCCTCTTGCTGTTCTTTCACCACTACAAAATCACCACTCAAAATTCCATCGTCTATCATCGAATCACCTTTGGCCTGTAAAACAAAAGATTTATCACCAGCTTTAACCAGTCCTGCTGATACAGCCAGTGTCGCATTTGGGTCAGTATATGGTTCCAAAGGAGATCCACAAGCTATAAATCCTAAAATAGGCAGTTCCACACTATTACGATTACCATTATCTTGGTCAAGGACTTCAATACCCCGAACAGCACCACGATATCGTCGGATAAAACCCTTTTTTTCCAACGTTGCCAAATGTTCATGCACAGTTGCCAACGAAGACAAATTGAGTTTGTCAGCAATTTCCGTCAAAGTCGGTGCATAGCCATATTTGCTAATTGATTTTATAATTAACTCCAAAATTTCTTTTTGTCTTTTGTATATTATTGCTACCATATATTTATTCTATCCAAACATTACCCGAAGTCAATAACCAAATGTGATACTATTTAACAATGATTATTTCTTTAGCCATATTATTTTTATTATTAAACACTACCTATTCTAGGGCAATAAATGAATTTAAAACCAGCCAAGAAATTAGTTATCAGTTTTCCGAGGAGAGTAATGCCCAAGTAGAACATCAGATTAGTATTATTAACAATTTTTCTCAATTTTATCCCACAGAATATAGTCTTTCACTCACTGAATCTAGTGCTACCGACATTCAAGCATTCGACACAGCAGGTATTATTCCCATCATCACAACCCAAAACAACAATGAAATAAAAATATCATTAAAATTAATTAATCCAAAGGTTGGAAAAGATCAAAATACAACATTCAAAATTCGCTATCGCAGCAACGGTTTAGTCAAAAAAAAGGGCAAAACGTGGGAAATAAGCATACCTCAGTTTCAAGACAATCTCAGCGACAATATTAATATAAATCTAAAGATTCCAATTTCATTTGGTAAATTATCATCATCACCACTAGGAGCCACAATTTCAACTGACTCGCAAAACACCACTATTGAATTTACAAAATTTAATCAAACCAATAAACTAATTTTAACCTTTGGTGAGTATCAGCTTTTTGACTTTAATTTAAACTACCACCTTCAAAATTCATCCGACAAAAAGGGTATATTTACTATTCCCATACCTCCTGACACATCAACTCAAAAAATAATTTTCAACCAAATTGATCCAAGTCCTCAAAAAATCGAAAACGATATAGACGGAAATCTTCTTGCATTTTACACTTTAGATCCCCAATCAAATATCAACATTACTGCGTCAGGCCAAGCAAAAATAGGTCAAAATCATAATTATAAATTTCAAAGTAAACCAAATTTATCTAGTCAATTATATTGGCCTGTCGACAATTTAGAAATACAAAAATTAGCCAAGATATATACCACTCCAAAACAAATTTATGATTATGTTATTTCCACGCTAAAGTATGATTACAAACGAGTTAACAACTCCGCTCGCAGAGGAGCATTGGCAGCCCTATCCAGCCCCGAAACATCATTATGTACTGATTTTACCGATCTTTTTGTCAGCATAGCAAGAGCGGCAGGTATCGGTGCTCGAGAAATAGAAGGTTATGCTTATTCTAACAACGCCACCATCAAACCGCTTTCAATTGGAACTGACATCCTCCATGCCTGGCCAGAATATTTTGATACAAAATCACAAAAATGGATCCCTATAGACCCAACTTGGGGTAACACCACAGGAGGAATAAATTATTTTGATGACCTAGATTTAAACCATTTTTCATTTGTCATTCACAACCAACAATCAGACTCACCACCACCACCAGGATCATACAAATCTGATTCTAATATAAAAAGTGTTGATATTAATTTTGCTGACAATGAGTTATTTGCGAAACCGGTTATTCCCAATATTTCAGTAAAATTTAATCCATTTTCCCAAAGTTATTTAGTTGTTAACAATCCCAATCTTTTTTCCCTTGATAATTTGTCTGTGCAAAACAGTCCTCCAACAAACCTTTTGCCACTCGCAACAACAAATATTAAATTTCCCAAAACAGCATTTATCAAATCTCTCTGGCCTCAAAACCAAAAAATTCCCATAACGATTGCGTCATCCGACTTTACGACCAAAACTATTTATATACAAAATCCATATCACTTTTTAAATTTATTCATTACTATTATTACCAGCCTAATTATTCTCTCTTTTGGCGCTATAATACTCTTACGACACAAATAATATGAAAAAGTTTTTTAAATATGCTTTATATCTGGGATTTGCTCTTGTTCTACAGCAAGAAACTTGGGGTAATTTGGCATTCGGACCGGATCGTATATACACAATAGTCAAAGCCTCAATTATTTTAGCTTTTTTTGAGTTAATTTTAAAACCAATTGTCAAAATTTTATTACTTCCCATCACGATACTAACTTTAGGCTTGATCAGGGTAGTTATAAACACACTAGGTCTATATCTTGTCACTTTTCTACTACCTGTCTTAACAGTATCTTCATTTAGTATATATAGTTGGAACTTAACAGGATTTTTTGCCTATCTTGGTACCTCATTTTTTATTAGTTTATTTCTCTACATTTTTAAAATTATATGAAAGTCACGCTATCAATTATTCAAATTATTCTCTCGGTTGTATTATCAGCTCTTATATTTCTCCAAGCCAAAGGCAATAACGAAAGTAACTCTAACATTCTTTCTGACACCGCAGGTGAACGTCGTGGTTGGGAAAAATTTATTTTTAATTTGACAATTTTTATTACCTTTTTATTTCTTGTTTCGTCAATCGTCCAATTTATCAGCTAATGTTTACCAAAATTCGATTTAAATTAGAACTCTATTCATTTTATTTTAAAAAAAATTTTTTATATATATTTCTTGGTTTGGTTCTCGGAATAGCTGGTGTAAACTACCAAAAAGAGATAATTATTTTTTACAAAAAAGTAAGCACACCCGTAACCAAAATTGGTATTGAAGGATTGTACACGACCACCAATTTGCCCCTATCAATTTCTCAAAAAATTTCCTTTGGTCTTACCCAAATTTCTGAAAATGGCAAACCAACACTATCACCGTTTGTCAAAGAAATGATTATTAACCAAGAAAAGAACATTTTTACTTTTAAAATCGATACCAGCAAAACATGGCATAATGGGAAGAAACTAGTTAGTAGTGATATCAAATATGTCATTCCTGGAGTTACATTTTCAAGTCCAGCTAACGATACACTAATAGTTACTACCGACAAATTATTTTCACCACTCGAGAGTATTTTATCCAAACCGCTTTATATTAAGGGGTTAGTTGGTCTAGGTGAATATAGTATCAATAAAATTAATTATCAAGATGGATACATTAGTTTTATCAGTTTGATTTCACCCAAAAAACAAAAAATAATATATCGGTTTTATCAAAATCAATCGGATCTTCTTAGTGCCTTCAAAATTGGAGAGGTAGACCAAATTGAAGTAAACAGTGATCCGTCTGAGTTGGAGTCAGGGTGGAACATCAACATAACCAAAAACATAACAACAAATACCAAATACTCTGCCATATTTTTAAACACCCAAATACTTAATAACAAACAACTTCGTCAAGCCTTGGCATATGCAACTCCAAAAAGTACCGACAAAAACGATCGATGTTTATCCCCAATTTCTTCAACATCTTGGGCATACAACCCAACTGTCAAAGAGTACAGTTTCAATCCTACTCGTGCACGTGAGTTATTCGAAAAAAACAAAATCGAATCGATAAATTTATCCGTTGGCGATCGAAGTTTACTAACAACAGCCGAAAATATTAAAAAAAATTGGGAGGATATTTTAAAGATAAAAGTCAATCTAACTGTCGGACAAATTGATCCAAACAATTTTGATGCAATCATTAGTTACGGGTCAATACCTACTGATCCCGACCAATATGTTTTTTGGCATTCAACTCAAATTAAAAGCAATATAACCAAGTTGAACAATCCAAAAATTGATAAACTCCTGGAGGACGGGAGATCTACTTTTGACTTTATTGAACGCAAACGTCTATACCAAGAATTTCAAAAATCACTTTTAGAAGAATCTCCAACTATTTTCTTAACTTATCCAACCGTGTACACTATTACTAGGACAAAACAATAAACCATGGAAAATAAAAATAACACAGACTATATTGCAGTATTTTTAATCACAGTTTTTTTCATTCTATTATCGTATGCCGGATATCTTTCGTACAAATCGATTGATTTTAATGTATTAAAAAATGTTGAAAATGCACCTTTAGGTGTACCTTCACCCATTCCCACGATTTCTATTGCAACACCATCAGTCAAGAAATAATTACTACAACTTTTTAAAAAATCGTAACAGTACTAAGCACAACAAAGAAATTATAGAAATATAATTTGCCCACATTTCAGTTGAGGTCTGAAAATATTTATATACATATTTTCCTCGTAACACATGAGCCACAATGTTTCCAGACAAATCAGGTAATATTTTAACCTCTTCATTTGTTGATACATTAATCAATTTCCATCCCGGAAAATAATTTTTTAGAATTACAACATCAGTATCAGTATTAATATCAAAATTAAGCGACAAATTACTTTTTTTCACTTCAATTTCACTTCCATCTTTGTTATTAATAACCCGAGCACCATTATTTTTTGCGATAAACGACCAACGAGGAGTCACTTCAGTGCGCAAAGACGTAGTCGTCTTTTGGTTTTCATCCACAAACATCTCACTATATTTATCTGCACCAATATACTCCATCGGTCTTCGATAATTTCTAACATTAACAAATGCCAAAACAATCAAGCCAATTGAAAAAAAATACACCAAGCGCAAGTGTTTATTTTGAAATTTATCGGCCAAGTCAATATATATTAATGGAAATATAATCGTAGGAATAAACAATAGCCTCCAAGGAAATTGAACTATCTGCAATGGTGAAAATATTTCCCATACAAATTGTGAATAATTTAAAGTCAAAAAAAATACAAACAAAACAGACAACAAAAGAAACACTATATTCCTCTTCTTATTAAAAAAATAAAATGAAAACAACGACGATAAAACAATCAAAATATTGGCAAATCCAATTTGAAATGACATACCATCAATTGGACCTGGGTTTGAATACCAATAGTCCCATTTACCGTACAAAAGTTGAATTGGATACAAAAAATGCTGTCTATAATCAAAGGTAAAATTGTTTGTAAAGCCTGATGTTATTAATTTATTTTCAATTATTAGTGGAAGCAAAAAAAATGAACTCAATCCAAGGGATATTAAAATGTTTCTAACACTTTTCAAATCAAATTTACGCTCCCATATTAATTTACACAACACAAAAAATAAAAACAATATTCCCAAAAAACTATGGCTAATCAATATCATCATCAAAGACAATATCGATAACAAATGTTTTTGTTTTGTAAAACCATAAATCACCCAAGGCATAAAACCTATAGCCACAACTTCTCCCATTGCCCCACGAACGAATATATCCAAAAATATGTATGGAGACAGCGCAAACAACAAAGACGATACTAGGGCAATAAATTTATTTTTCTTATAATAAATAAAATAATAGCCAAGTGCTCCAATAAAATAGGCAAAAACCATTACAAGTTTATATGAAGTTATTTCACCCAAACCCAAAGACATAGGAATAGAAGAAATTAAATACGGACCTGGATATACATAATTGAATAACGGCAATCCATACTTATAGTCTAAATTATCTACCCACCGAACAGGGAACTGACCAGAAGCTAATTCCCGGTAATATTCACTAATTCTAACAGCATGATATATTCCATCATGTGATCGTGGCCACAGTGGGCTATTAAAAGAATTTAACAGCCATAAACACGCTACAAACAATATAAAAATCATCGTCGTACAACTCCTAATATTTGATCACGATACACAATATCATCAGTTTTAGCGCTTTTATCCAACAACACAATTGAATATAAGTGCGAGTCAGGCGTATCAGTTGGTTCTTTACCCAAATATTTAAACAAATATTTATAACCACTATTCATACCCAAAGGCAAATCATACGACACATTAAATTGAGTATCTCGTTTTTGGTTGACGATATATGAGACAACATCAATCTTATTTTTTAACGACAATCCACCAACATAATTTGATTTTATTATTGACAAATATTGGCCAACGACAACAACCACGACGATTATTGGAATAAGTTTTGAGGGAATCACCTTTGCACAGACTATTCCAACCAAAACCGTTAGCAAGATTAAAGATGACGAGTAATAATATTCAGGAATATCACCTCGATAAAAAGATAATAACAATAACGGATGGAAAACCCATACAGACATCAATATTTTAAGTTTTTTATCCTTAATTGTTATTAACCCTATTAAACCAAAAAGTATTATCAAAATTCGTTCAATTACCAAAAATAATACATCATGAGTTGCAAACAAATTAATTCCACGCCAATAACTTCTTAAAAATAAAAATGGAGCAAAATTTATTGTTTTTGATCCAAAAATAAAATTATAAAATCCTTTAAAATTTAAAAAATCATGTCTCAAATCAAAAAACAACAATGGTGACAAAATAATTACAAAATATAAAATTGAAATCAAGAACGTCCTTAACTTAACTTTTTTTGATGAATATAAATACGCGACGACTATCGGAATAATTAATGCAAACAATGAAGGATGAATATTAAAACCCAATGTAAACAATGCAATCAACAAAGGGAAAACCCGATTATTGTTATTAATAATCAAATAACACAAATAAAATATTACTATTGAAAACAAGGAAATATACATTGCATTCCACGACATAAGGCCAAAAATAACAGAATACATAAGCGACGAAAACACTGCCACCTTTATTCCAAATATTTTTAAACAGACAATATAAATTGCCACTAGAGTAACTAATTCAACAAGCAAAGCTGCATATGCACCAGCAATTGGATTGCCATCAAATAAAATATAAAATGGTAGCAAATAATAATAGTGGTAAGGTCCGGTAAAAAACCCTTTATCGTTAATTACTCTAGGTCCAATCAAAACAGGTTTTTTGTCTTGAATAATTGAGTTTATAACAATTGAATCTCTCTCCTGATCCCATTCAAAAGAATAAAATTTATCCAACTTATATGTACGAAAAAAAATTGTTACCAACAATAAAAAGGCAATTATCAAAACATTCTTTAGCACAAAACAATTTTACCAAAGTTCTCACACTAAATAAGACGATAGCGGCAACATATAAGGTGGGTAAATATAAAAAAAGGATTCTTAGACACATTTCAATTAAATCAATCTTGTTGCCTCGCAAGGATTCGAACCTCAGTAAACAGATTCAAAGTCTGTTGTCCTACCATTAGACGACGAGGCAAAGTAAAAGTCATCATTAGTGTGTCGCTGAGAGGACTTGAACCTCCACACCTTGCGGCATACGCACCTCAAGCGTACGTGTATACCAATTTCACCACAGCGACAAGTTGTTAAAGTGGCCACTAAGGGACTTGAACCCCTGACCGCCCCGATGTAAACGGGATGCTCTACCAGCTGAGCTAAGTGGCCGTAGGTGTAAATCTCTGAGCGGGTAACGAGATTCGAACTCGTGGCTCGTCCTTGGCAAGGACGCATAGTAACCACTATACTATACCCGCAGGTTGTAAACGTAAGGTTATTATATCAACGATTTACCTTTGTTACTATTCCACATTTCAACTTTGGATTTGTCACATATCCTTGCAACAAAATGGCATTATGTTTGTCTTTTTGTTCAAAAACTTTTGTCAAAAAATGTTCTTCAATCTGTCCTTTTGAAATAGCCAAGCTATCACCCACCAAAATTTGATCTATACATATATCATTTCGCCAATCTATAGGTCTTATTTCAATATTTGCAAATTTTGCATCATTGTCAAAATCAGTATCAAAATAATAATTATTTGTTTTTCTATTATTTATCAAATTTTTAGTAAAAAATAAAAGTTCAATATAAGGAACACTCCTACCATTGTCGACAACAAATTTTTTATCTGGATTGTCCAAAACGTATTTTGATAATGATTCATACCCATAATCCCATACCTGTTCACGTTCACTAGGGAAAAATATAAAATAAGATCGGTACAACATAAGCATGGAAAACAAAACTATTACAAATCCCAAAACTATACTAATTTTATTTTTAAGTCTAAATATTATTCGATCTATTCCCATCATTATTATCAAAAAGTACGGCAACAACAATGGCAATGCCCGTTGAGTTGAATAGTCAGTATTTGCCAGCGCAGCCGGAATAGGGGACAGTATAGCCAAACCCAAAATTAGTCGATAAATAGGTTTTTTATTATTTTTAATAATTTCATAAAATCCCATCACCCAAGGAACCAACATCCATGAATAAAACACCGACATCTCAGGAATCGATCGCTGTAATTTGTAATCTTCGTTAAAAAATAAATTTACGGGAGCAAAATATGACAAATATTGAGCAAAAAACGAGGTTGTAAAACTGTTGTTTTTTACCCAAAATGATGGTGTAAAAATCAAAACAAAATTTGGGATTTGAATCAGGGCAGCCAATAATATTGGCATGTACAGTTCTTTTATCGATTTTTTTCTAAAATAAAAAACAAAATATATCAAAAGCATAAACAATGGAGCCAAATATCGTTGAGTATGGCCAGCATATGTTGACATTGAAATTAAGCCAAATGCCAAAATCGGTTTGGTATACAACAAAACTCCTATAGATATCAAAACAAAGGCAAAAGTTGTTTCATACCCTATTCGAGCGTTAAAAAAAGTCCAGGGAGTAATCAAAAACAAAAATACAGCCAAAATAGACGAGTATTTTCCCACCATTATTTTATTTTTTTCCAAAAACAAAAACAAACTCATACCCAATATCAAAATTGAAATAACTGACAATATCCTAATTGAAAAAGAATTTAATCCCAATAATTTAATAGGTATTGTTTCCAAATAAACAAACAAACCCGGAGTAAACGAACCAAAAAATTTAAAATAAACCGGCAAAAACTGACCGTACTGATCACGTCCCGTGTTCAAAATAGAATAGGCATCATAACCAACTACAGCCTCATCGTTGACCACTCCTCGAGGAATTTCACCTAACCGATAACTCAATAAAAAATATCCAAAAATTAAAGTTAAAAACAATAAAAAATATTTATTATTAATTTTCAATTAAAAATCTAAATAACTAAAAAATATTTTTTTAGCACGATAAAAATATCTCATCCTATTTTCCAATATATTTGCCAATCGGTACAACTCAGGTGGATATTCATCCATTCTCTGTTGTATTTCTATTTTATCCATTTCGTTCCATTCAAAAAAATTTTGTTTGGGCACAAAATACACATGAATTCCAAATAAAATAATTACAATTGATACCCAAATTCTTGTCATGTGTGCCGAAGGTTGGACTCGCCCGGCCGCTGCCGGGTTTCAGATCAGTGTCTGCACCAACTTTGTGCCGAAGGTTGGACTCGGACCAACATCCCAGGTTTTTCAGACCAGTGCCGTGACCATCTTGGCTACTTCGGCGAGAAGTATTAGTATTATATCAAAAATATATCCATTCAATCGAAGGTCTATCATTTATATTTTTTACAGACAAAAAAGAATCCGTATATCCATTCAAATCAAAAGTAAAAGGCGTTATTTCAAAACACAACTGATTATCTTTAGCATCAATTTTTCCAAATATTTCTATATAGTTATTGTCATTTTGAATATCATATTGTCTAAAATAACCATATTTTAGGGTTTTTTTACAACTCTTATCCATTACACGATAACGGTAGGGGATTAGTATTGCTTTATTTTGATTATCAATATTAACTTTAAAGCCTGAAATATTATTACTAGTAACTGCCAAATCAAAAGTCTTTTTACTATCAATTAATACAAAACTAACTTTGTCTTTTTTAGATATGACCATTGGTTTATCAACAAAGTTTTTTGAATAATCAAAGTATCTACTATATAAACCATTGATAGAGCTTATTAAAACCAATAACATTACCCCACCAACCAACAAATAACCTTTATCTTTAATATAAACCCATAATTGTGACAACAATATCAAAACAAACGGTAACAATGGTAAATAATATCGTCCTTGTGTTCCATAAATATAGCTTGACGCCACCACCGACCACGTCAAATACATTGCCAAATATATATAAAATATTATTCCCAAATTAATAGTTAAACCCAAAATTACTACTCCAATATTTACTTTTTTAGACATTTTTTTGCCTGTTTCATTTATTACCCATACAATGGCCAAAAGATATACATAAAAACCAAAATCATTTGACATCGTCACGTTTTTCCATCCAAATACAGCCACCATCGATTTGTACTCATCCTGCCAATTACTTGATATTGTTTTAATTAAGGTTGATACAAAAAAGACAGGATCTGTTAACACCAATTTTTGCTGAATTGTCGGGTTAACATATTGATTGTAAATCATATCTTTCATCAATATTTTGGTTATTCCCAAAGATACTATCGACACCAAAATCAAGATCAAAAAATTAATTTTTATCTTTTTTAAATCAATCACCATAAACAACAAAACTAATGGTAAATACACAATTTTTATACAAGATACGGCTGTAAAAATAATCCAAATAATTACCCAATCTCGCCACAACCATTTCGCACCATCCAATCTATTTATAAACAGTGATATTAAAACTGGCACCAACGACATTATCATCACATCATAACTAAACGACGTTACCTGGTGAACTACCAAAGGGGTTAGGGCATAAAACCATAGTAAGTATTGAAACTTTGGCTTTATAATTTTTAAAGCGACACTCAACATCGTCACAAAAAATATAAAAGCAAAAATTCTCCCTGAATAAAAAATTATTGCCAAATTATTTGTTAGTCCTCCCATCCATAGTCCCAAAACATTTGGCAAATATCCAACAAAACTAAAATTACATGGTGTTACTGCCACCAGACTACCTTTATCAACACCCCGTTTTTCATTAAAATTAACACTATCTATAGGGAAAGTTTTATTCTCTATCAATACCGAAGTAAAATTATACTCACTTGGGAGTTTTGCCAAATCTTTGGGGATTAAAAATTGACTATTTTTGCAAAAAAATTGTCCCGATGACAAAGCGACAGCTCGGCTAAAATGACCTGTTTCGTCATATTTTTGAAATGGTGGCAACAAAAAAATGAATATCAATCCTTCAATTATCAAAAACAACCACAAAAAAATGTTTATTATTTTATTTTTCACCAGTGTCGCTGAGAGGACTTGAACCTCCACGGGTTGCCCCATACGCTTCTGAGACGTACGTGTATACCAATTTCACCACAGCGACTTAAACCATCTCTTGTATTATCTCATGTCTAAAAAAGTTATCTACCCATTTCTGTCACAACCATCACACTTTTCACTGTACGAAGTAAGCACCCTCAATACCGTAAATCCATTATCAGAATTACCAATTAAACTGTAATCATCACTAACATCCATAGAACTTAAACATCGTCTGCCATCAACCAAACAAATTGCCTGAACACCAGATCCTACTTTCATTTCCAAACTCATTTTTGGAAATCTAACTTTTAATACATCACATAATTTTATTTGTGCCATTATCTGAGCGGGATAAGGGAATCGAACCCTTGCTTAAAGATTGGAAATCTTTAGTTCTGCCATTAAACTAATCCCGCAGTGTTTATATTTTAGCAAATAAACATTAAACAAACTATTTTTATAGTATAGTATATCTTATATTTATAAAAAAAAACCCGCCGATGAGGCGGGTAGCTAATAGTCAAAGGAGAAACGGAGTTATACAATAGAATTGGGTAACCCCAAGATTCTCTCCTTTGATTGTTAACTATCTTATAATACCATCACTATCTAATAATGTCAAGTTATAGGATATTATGTGACCGAAGTATATTATATATACAAAATATGTTGTAAAATAGACTGTTCTTTAAAAGCCGCTGTGGTGAAATTGGTATACACGCCAGACTTAAAATCTTGTGGTAGCAATACCGTGTGGGTTCGATTCCCGCCAGCGGCACAAAAAAAGAACATCGGGGATTGGCGCAATTGGCTAGCGTGCTTGCTTTGGGAGCAAGAGGTTGCAGGTTCGAATCCTGTATCCCCGACTTTGACCGCCGTAGCTTCCAAGCGTAGGCGGTTTTATTTTTATGAAACCCGCACACTTTAAAACTACAACCGGAAAAGATATTCCCTTGCCTGTATTTTTCCCCGATGCCACACGAGCCGTTTTAAAAACTCTTGATTCTATCGACATTGAATCGACCAAAACTCCAGGTATTCTCGTCAACACTTTTCATTTAAACAATTTTCCCGGCACCGATATAATTAAAAAACACAAAGGCGTGCGCAATTTTATGAATTGGAATGGGGGAGTCATATCAGATTCTGGCGGCTTTCAAGTTATGTCACTTGCCAAATCAGAAAACAACAAAAAAAATCCAGTTACAAACGAAGGAGTCAATTTTAAAATTCCCGGTACTACCAAAAAAATACTATTTACTCCAAAAACTTCCATTGATTTTCAAGTGGTTTTAAAAACTGACATGGTCGTCGTTCTCGATGATTTTACCGATCTTGATGCAAACCCCGACAAAGAACGCGAAACAGTTGAACGGACTATTTTGTGGGCCAAAGAGTGCAAAAAAATATTTAACAAAATTAAAACAGATAATCGCCCATATTTACTTGGAGTTGTCCAAGGTGGTTACAACTTAGAATTACGCAAAGAATGCACGCAAAGACTAGTCGAAATTGGTTTTGATGGTTTGGGTTATGGTGGTTGGCCTCAAAACATAGACAAAAGTTTTAATTTTGACATACCCAAAATTATTGGAGAAAATTGTCCTGATAATTATTTGTTATACGGCTTGGGAGTTGGTAAACCTCAAGATATTGTTGGTATGGTCAAAATGGGTTGGAATGTTTTTGATTGCGTCCTCCCCACTCGTGACGCCAGACACAAAAGACTATATACCTTTAATGCCGATTCTATGGACAATATTAATGTACTATCATCCAATTTTTATAGTTACTTTGTTCCCGACAAAGAAATCCACAAACTTGATTTAAACCCTGTTAGCACTGCTTGTGATTGCTTATTATGTACTCACTATTCTCGTTCATATTTACGGCATTTGTTTCAAGTTGGCGACATGACAGCAGGCAGACTAGCCACCATTCACAACCTTCGTTTTTATTCTCTACTTATGGAAAAACTAAGACCGCTATATAATTCACTATGCAAAAAAAGATCTTAGTCACTGGCTGTACTGGTTTTATCGGTTCAAATCAAACAGTAAAATTAATTAATCAAGGTCACAAAGTAATTGGAATTGACAATCTATCATTTGGAACACTAAAAAATTTAGACGAAATTATAAATTCAAAAAATTTTGAATTTATAAAACAAGATATTTGTGACCCTATAAATTTAAAAGATATAGATGAGATATTCAATTTTGCCTGTCCTGCCTCACCAATAGCTCATCACCAGGACCCAATCGGAGCCTGGAAAGCTTCAACATTGGGAATTTATAATTTGCTCGAATTTGCCAAAAAAAATAATTCATTATTTTTTCATACTTCCACTTCTGAAGTATACGGCGATCCTCAAGTTCATCCTCAAGTTGAAACATACCGAGGAAACGTTGATTGCACTGGCTTACGTGCCTGCTACAAAGAATCAAAAAGAGCCGGGGAATCAATTATTTTTGACTACAACCGCTATTTTAAATTACCCGTTCGAGTCATTAGAATTTTTAACACCTACGGACCAAAAATGTCACCAAACGACGGACGAGTAGTCTCCAATTTTTTAGTTCAAGCATTAACCAACAAAGATATCACTATTTATGGTGACGGTTCCACGACTCGATCTTTTCAATATGTTACAGACCTATTAAACGGTATAGAAAAAATGATGTACAATACCGAAAATTTTATTGGACCAGTTAATATTGGTAACCCTAGTGAATTTACTATCAAACAACTTGCCGAAACTGTTTTAAAATTAATCCCTACTTCAAAAAGCAAAATTATTTATCTTCCTTATGCTCCAGATGACGCCAACATCAGAAAACCCGACATTTCTCTAGCGAAAGAAAAACTCAATTGGCAACCAGTAGTAGAGCTAAAGGAAGGACTGTTAAAAACAATCGATTATTTAAAAAACAATGAAATTCTCTAGTGTTAATTTTGGTTGTCGGGTCAACGCCGCCGAAACCAATCAACTATCCCAACAGTTAATCGATCAAGGTTTTATTTTTGACGATCAAAATCCCGATACAATTATTGTCAACACTTGTGCCATTACTAAAAAAGGGGAATACGAGTCAATTTCAAAAATTAAAAAATTAATTAAAGACAATCCAAAGTTAAAAATTATTGCCACCGGTTGCGCCAATTTGGACAAATTAAAAGATTTTAAAAATGTCACAATCTTAAAAAATATTGACAAAGATAAAATTAATCAAGCTTATTCACCAAACATTAAGGACAAATTTTCCCATACAAATCGATATCTTTTAAAAGTTCAATCAGGATGCAGTCAAAATTGTACTTTTTGCATTGTTCCCAGCCGACGAACAACGTTAAACTATTTACCAATAGAAGATGCCGTCAAAACAATAAATTCTGCAAAAACCTACAAAGAAGTTATCATCACTGGTGTCAATCTTACTCAGTATTTGCCAGGGATTTCTAATTTAGTTGAGGCACTGTTAGCCAAAACCAAAATAGAATTAATATCTTTTGGTTCAGTACCACTTTTGTGTATTGACAATAAATTTATTAAATTATTAGAAAATGACCGTGTTTCAAAATTTTTACATATACCATTACAATCTGGTTCTGACAAAATCCTAAAACTCATGCATCGGCCATATAATAACTTAAAAATTAAAACATTGATTAAAAATTTAAAATTAAAAATTAAAAATTTGTCCCTTGGCACCGACATTATCGTCGGCTTTCCCACCGAAACCGACGTTGATTTTCGAGAAACCTACGATTTATGCAAATCAATTGGTTTTACCAAAATCCACGTTTTCAAATATTCCCCTCGTCCCGACACCCCCGCCCGTGATTTATTTTTACAATCAGACAAAATATCAAAACAAACTCTAATCGAACGTTCAAAAAAACTCAGAAATTTAGTGTTATAATACACATATCTATACATCCATTCTTGAAGGTAGATGTGAAAAATGTGACCTCGAAATTAATGTTGAAATTCAAAAAGAGACTCCAATAATACCTAGAGAAGATTTGGTAGCAGTATCTTCAGGTGTAAATATCTCAGGCAGGGGAATAACTGTTATTGGTGAAAATTTATGGATAACTAGAAGTTGTTCTAAAACTAACGGTCTTAAACATGTGTTAGCAAGATAATTTTATCTCCCAAACCACACTTCCATCTCGTCAAAAACCGACGACTTAAGTGATACTTCTTGTCCCGGAAACCTTGCATTTTTACCCCAAATACAGGCACGATTTACATCATCCCTCATTTCGCTACTAATCCATTTTAACACATGATTCAAAGTATCAGTTTTCTTCATAATCAAAGGTTCTTTTTTGTCCGCTTCCATTACCCTTTCCCGTTTCAAATATACTCGCACCAATCCCAACCCTTTCCACACCGCTTCTTTAAATTCCTCCATCCCAATATTTTTATCAGCACACATGTATACAATTCCTGGCAATCTTTTTACATTTTTTTCTTGATCAATTTTTGTTACAACTTCAACCAAAGGAATATATGTTCTCGATTTGCTCAATCCATCGATCAACTCGTCGACACTATTAATTTTTTCTCCAAACTGCACCACCACATTGTCAAATCCCATTTCTTTAACAATTTCTAAAATTTGTTCCTGAGGTAACGAAAAATATGGATCAATGATTTGAATTGCGCCTTTTGCCATTTTATGAACGTGAATTTTTGGCGGACGCTTATTCAATCGCATACCCGCATCTTCCAACTCTTTTTTAACTTTTAAAAGCCAATCTGCCCGCTTATAGTCAGTCATCAATACCACCAAATTTGATGCCCTAACCACTGACAAAACCTTTCTTCCAAAACCTTTACCCCCAGCCGCTCCCTCAATAATTCCTGGTAAATCCAAAATTTGAATTCGCACACCCTTGTACTCCATCATTCCGGGAACTACACCCAGTGTCGTAAAATCATAATTTCCTACCTTTGATTCAGCATTAGTTATGGCGTTAAGTAAGGTAGATTTTCCCACTGATGGCAAGCCCACCAAAACCACCGAGGCATCACCCGAATGTTTTATGGCATAGCCCCCACCTCCGGCTCCACCACCTCCCATTGCCACCTTCGCCTCCAACATATCGTTATATTTGGCTAACTTCGCCTTTAAAACTCCATGATGAAACTGGCTACTTTTGTCATAAGGAGTATCGTGTATCTCCTTTTTAACGGCTTCAATTTTCTTTGATATTTCGTCAGCGTACATTTTAAGTTAAAATAGAACCTACTATTATATGAAATTTTTCCTTATTTTACTAATATTCCTTTTATTTCCAATAAAAGCGCAGGCAGCCAATATTTATGGTCTCCATTTATCCGATACCAGCGATATAACCAAGGCCGCAGCCATTATCAATTCCAACAATGGCGATTGGGGTTATGTCACTGTCGTAATTCGGTCCGACTTATTAAATCATCAAATGTGGCAAGAATTTTTTGACAAATGTCGAGTGCTACATATCACTCCTATAATTCGATTAGCAACCTCTTTAGAAAACGACCATTGGAAAAGACCAGAAATAAATGATATTGACATTATGACAAATTTTTTAAATTCATTAAATTGGCCTCAACAACAACAAATAATAACTCTTTTTAACGAACCAAATCACGGTTCCGAGTGGGGAGGAGAGGTTGACGTCAAAAATTTTGTTGATATTTCAATATATGCAGCCCAAAAACTAAAAAAACTTAATCCAAATTTTTACATTTTATCTGGCGGAATTGATTTAGCAGCACCTTCAAAACTTCCCGCTTTTGAATCAGCAACAGTTTTTTATCAAGAAATTGTTGCCTATAAACCGGACTATTTTGATAATATAGATGCGATTGCCAACCATTATTATCCTGCCAACAGTCCCCGAAACTACATTTGGGAATTAAATACAATAAAAAAATTAGGTATAAAAAAAGATTTACCTGTCTATATTACCGAGACGGGAGTTAATAACAAAAAAATAGCAGGTAAAATTTTAATAAATAATATAAACACATGGTCAAAAGATAGGCGAGTCGTTGCAGTTACTCCATTTATTTTTAATTACCCTTATCCACCGTTTGAACAATTTTCTTGGTTAACAAAAGAGGGGACTTTAAATTTTGAATATCAAAGAGTGGTCAATTTACCAAAAACCAAAAATACTATTTCTCAGCTAAATTCTTATAAAGTAATTTTTACCCACTTACCATTTATAATTTTTCCCAACACTGTTTATCATTCAGCTGTCGAGGTTCAAAACACAGGTCAAAGCATTTGGGGTGAGACTCAGTTTTGTCTCAAACAAAATTCATCACCAAACATCACCCTTTCTGATTTATGCATTGATCCAAACAAAAAAACTTTTCCCAATCAAGTTCAAAAAATTCCATTTAGTTTTGAAATAAAATACGTAGCCTCGCCATCATATATTTCCTGGGAAAATTTACCCCAATATGATTTATCCTTGCTTTCCCCCAGTTCCACCATCTACCATCCCAAAACCAGTTTGTGGAATTATGTCAAAGAGTGGTGGAGTGGATTGTTTTAAGTATTTAAATTGTTGATATTTTTCTCTGCTTTATATCAGGCAATTTACTAACAAACTCACCTACTACAGCACAATCCTGTTCACCAATACCCAAGCTGTAACTACCCCCACCATCAATAACAACACCGGCCTTACTAGAAGTGTAAGCACCTGCTATCAAAATATCTCTCAAAGGCCTGTTGCTTCTTGTTAAAATGTCTTTATGTTCTTCCATACTATCCGTTGAAACATGCAATTCGCCACCAACAAAAAACAAATATTTATAATCACCTATTCCCAAATCTTTCCATTTCTCTACTTTTTTTGTCATATTTATAGAATAAATAATAATTTAAAAGTAATATGTATCCTCGATTGGGATCGGACCAATGACCTCTTCCTTAGAAGGGAAGCGCTCTATCCAACTGAGCTACGAGGACTGATTGCTGATATTTTAACAGTTTTATTGATAAAATAGCATTGTTTGCATAATATTTAGCCGCTGTGGTGAAATTGGTATACACGTAAGTTTTAGGAACTTATGGAGCAATCCGTGGGGGTTCAAGTCCCTCCAGCGGCACTATCTAACAATTTGGGTCGTTAGCTCAGTCGGTAGAGCAATCGCCTCTTAAGCGATTGGTCGTGAGTTCGAGTCTCACACGACCCACTTAACAATTTGCGCCTATAGCTCAATGGATAGAGTAATAGTCTTCGGAACTATTGATGTGGGTTCGATTCCCCCTGGGCGCACCATGATTAATTGGTACATAAATTTATTTAACGGATTCTCTGTGTGGACCTTAATATTATTAAGTGCCATTACAACAATTTTAGGTGATTATTTTGGCAAACTTTGGTCAACCAACCTAAGACCAGAATTTTTTTGGCTCAACGTCTTGTTTTACACTCTTTCTTCATTATTATTTCTACCAGCATTATTAAAAGAAAGCTTAACTATTACTTCTGTCGCCTGGAGTTTACTGTCAATTATTGGTTTTATGTTTATTGGCTTAATTATTTTCAAAGAAACTTTAACCTTAATTCAAATTATTGCCTTAATTTTTGGTGTCATCTCGCTGGTTCTTTTTTCTTTATAACAAAATCTGCTACATTAATTTAATATCCCTACACATATTATGGAAAAACAAATTAATGATAAATTCGTTATTACTGATAATTTTGAGATAAACGAATTAGTATTTTTTCTAAAAAAAATATGGGGAGAGAGTTCACCTCTGTGCCATGTCGAAAAAACTAACAAATCTCAATATTGTGTTATTAAAAACAAAGACAACATTATTATTGGATGTTGTGGAATCAAATTTCTTGATCAAAAAACAATCGAATTAGGTAGCTTAGCAACAGACCCCAAATATCGGGGTCTTGGATTAGCACGTCAATTACTTGCTTGGCAAGAATCAACACTCTCACCCTACATTAAAAAAGGATATCAGATAATTACTTTCGCCACTCTGGGTTCAAATATAATGGATTTCATTATTTCAAAATTAATTCAAATAACAGCGTTACCTTCATATCCAATCAACATAACCCAGGGTATTGTACCTATTGATAAAAAATACGCAAAAATTAATATTAGTGATAAACATTTTCTATATAAAAATAAAGATAAATTATATACATCAACAATTTCAATATTATCTACAAATATCAAGTCAAACTTTGAAGAAATATATTTAACAAAAGGAATAAATTTATCAAAATACTTACACTCATCAAAAGTACAAAAAACAAATTTTATTACAAAAAAAAATAATTATATAGATTTGACACCACTTAGATTTATTATTTGGAATATTTTTGATGAAAAAACCACAATCTTCCCGCCAATCGACAACAATAAATTTTATCAAATAAAAATCCCTATACTAATAAAGTTTGAAACAATTCATCAACATTTTAAAAAAATGACAATTACAGGTTTTTCAATTGAAAACAATATTTTGTTTATTAACTATTCAAATATATCAACAAAGTCGTTCAACACAATTATCAAAAACTTAAAAACAAGTTACGACACCAAAATACCCAACAGCTGGTTTGAACTTATTCAAAATATAAACGATAACAAATCAAAATAGATTACGTTTTCTTAAAATCTGCTACACTATTTTATGTTATCGTTACTACTTGGTCTAGTCATGGCACAGGAGGCCACAGCCACCCCCACACCATCAATTATCCCCACTCCTACTCCCGATCCAGTTATTGCCCTAATTAGCCAATACAAGCAAGATTACAGTTTTCAAGTTTCCGAATATCAAAAACGATATATCGACTACATCGACAAAAAAGAAGTTTATACCAAATATCGCACCGTTTCTACCGAAAAAGACAAAGTCACCGCTGCCAAAACTGTTTTATTTGCCCGCAATTCAATGATTAAAACCTATCTCATGGCACTACGAGTAAGTCTAGACGAATATAAAGTTGAAAATCAAACTAGTACCCAAAAAACCCAAATAGAACTTAGTCGATGGGAAGATTGGTGTTCTGAACAAAATTTAATTATTCCCAATTTAAACAGTCAACAAGATATCACCAATTGGACCGAAAGTTTTAAAGAAAAATATGTTCCCATACAACAAATAATTTATACAGCTCTTACTCAAAATCAAATTAATCAACGACTACAAATATTAAGTCTCATCAAACAACTTTCAACCGATATTAGAAACGACCCAAAAACAGGAACAATGCTCAATGATTGGCTTTCTGCCTTGCCTGTAAAATCTGATTTGGTCATGAGCTCAATTGCAACAACACAAGGATTAACTCAATCCAAACAGTTAACCAATCGTTTTGATGATTTTTATCCCGATGTCAAAGTAGAGTTAAATCGAACTAATATATATTTAACAAATATGATGTCTGACCTTAGGGCCGTTGCCATCAAATTAAATCAATAATATGCAAGAAAACATTTATCAAAATATCGATTTGGTCAATAATAACCCACTCAAACCCGAAACAAAAACCGAGTTAACCTTTAGAGAAAAACTTAAAACCGATCACAAAGTCCAGACATTAGTGGGCCTTTCAGTTTTTACAGTATTAATACTAGTCCTAAGCTTAGTTGTTTCAATTTTACGACCACCAACCACTCGCGAAGATATTGGCACCAATTTGCCAACTCCAATGGCTACTCCAACATACATCAACGAAGCCAATGTCCTCCCCACTCAATATCAAGACCAATTTAATACCATCATCAACAAAATAAAATACAATCCAGAAATATTACCTCCGCAAATTGACGTAAATCTAGGTAACTAAAGTCCTGAGCTTGTCGAAGGATTAATTTTTTCTCGACAAATATTCACCCGATTCCGTTGAAATCAAAATTTCTTCACCGACTTTAATAAACAATGGTACCAAAACCTTGGCCCCTGTATCTAAAACTGCGTTTTTCATAGCACCTGTAACAGTGTCACCTTTAATCGAATTTTCTGTTTCAGTCACAATACAAGCAATACTTTTTGGCAAGGTTATCCCTACTGGCTTTTCATCATAAAACTTTAGTCGATATAACAAACCTTCTTTTAAATATATTTTGTCTGAGCCTACGATATCGACGGGGACTAAATACTGTTCAAAAGTTCGTGGTTCAATAAACACATAATTTTCACCATCAAAATAAGAATATTGTCCTTCTGTAGTTTCTACCAACACCTCATCAAGCTTTTCTCCCGATTTAAAGGTATATTCCAATACGCGTCCACTATACAACGATTTCATTTTGGTTCGATAAAAAGCACTTCCTTTACCCGGGGATACAAATGAAAAATCAACCACCATATGTGGTTCTTCGTGATAAATGATATATATTCCGCGTTTTAACTGTGAAGTTGATATTGTACCCATGTGGCTATTTTAACCCGTATCAGATCAAATTGTAACCCCCATTTACTATTTCTCAACCTCGCCCTGCCTGCCCGCCTTTGGAGGGTCGAGGGGAGGGGCTTGACCAAAAAAAAATCTTCAAAAGCAATACACACCAAAATTAAAATTAAGTTTTTAATAGATTTTTTGCAAAAAAAATCCCAGAGCATGCTTTTTAGAGGAGCCACCCCGGGATCTAATATGTACTATATCAATATATTATAAACGTGTCAATAGTAGTCAACAAATGTGTATCTACCTGCCTGATTCCAGCTCATCAATAAATTGCTGTACTCCATAAGCCCACGAGCCATTAGAATGCGGACAATACTTTTTCATTATAAGTTCAGGAGTATTTAATCCTTTGTCAAAATATTGTCTTTTCAAATACTCAGCATAACTTTTTAATGCCAGTTCATAATTATCAAATCTCAATGTTCCTGCCGAGTTTATCCCATAACCCCAACAGTTATGAGAATTTTCGGGTATTTTTTTACACAAGTTTGATTCTTGTTGTGCAATAGCAACTATCCAATAATAATCAAAACCATAAGTTTGAGATAAATCAAATATAAGCCGAGAATAAGGCAAAAGAGGTGAATTATACTTTTTTAAATATCTTTCAATTATTACTGGCCTCGCATCATTTGCCACTACAACATTACTCACCACAGGACCCTCATTTTCGATTCCAAGAAACTGTCCAACCGATACCAATTTTCCACCACTACTTTGATAACCAAGTGCAACCAACTGATCTTGCTTTGGGTTATTTTTAGTCCACCACAACACCTCAGCAAACAAAACGACAGTCAAAGACAATGAAATTACCATCACAAAAAACACTTGCAAATACACTTTATATTTTTCGATTAATCGCATTCTAGTAATATGCTATCATAAGCCTACTTATGAAAACAAACACAAAAATAACTAACAATAAAGATAAATCTTTTGTATTGTCTTTTGGCGTAACTGTCGATGAAATAACCAAGGAGTACAATCACACCTTGAGTCATGTTGCTGCCGATTTTGAAACCAAAGGCTTTCGCAAAGGCAAAGCCCCCCTTGACGTTGTCAAAAATTCTATATCTAGTGACAAAATGTTAGACGAAGTAGTAAATCACATTTTATCCGAAAAATACGATGAAATAACAAAAGAAAACAAACTAAAGCCAGCCACTCAACCAACAGTAGTCATCAAGAACCCTCCTTTTGATTTAACTAAAGACTGGCAAATCGAAATAACCGGAGCCGAAATACCCGAAATTTCCATCAAAGCAAAAGCTTATACCGAAATCAAAAAAATTAATGCTGACACTTCAGTTGAAAAGGAAAAAAGAACCGATACTGTCATGAAAGTTATCTTAGAAAATAGTGAAACAATTATCGCCAAAATTATTATTGACAACGAGGTCGAAAGAAAATTAACCAATCTTGTTGACCAAGTTCAACAGGCAGGACTGACTTTTGATGCCTATTTAAAAAATAAAAATCAAACTATAGATCAACTTAAGCAAGAACTAGAAAAACAAGCTATTGACGAATGGACACTAAATTTAGCTATTGCCCAAATTTCTACCGAGCAAAAACTTGATCCAACCCCCGAAGAAGTCAAAGACATAGTTTCCAAAAACCCACAATTGGCTCAAAATCCCAATTTAGTTGTCTATCTTTTAACCCAACAAAAAGTAATAAATTATCTTCTTTCTCTATAACTCGATTTCTATCTTATAAAATGATATAATCCCACCATATGGCAGGTGGTGTACTTACATCAAAAAACGATCCTAAAAAAGGGAAATCATTTTGGGGCGTCAACGATAACGAATCTTTAAATGAGAGCAAACCAAGTTTTGCTCCCGTTAACTTTTCCTTGCGCGGTATTTTAGGTCTAAACCAATCAGTAGAAATCCATAAGTCTCAAACCGAAAAGTTGTGGACCAAAGAAAATTTCCATTTAAATATAATTGGTGAACAAGAGCGAAAAGCATTGGAATCCAAGCAGCAAGAATTAGAATCTGTTGTAGAACAACTAAAATTAGAAGTAAAAAAATTAACTGTTGCTACTAGTGAACTTGATTCAAATCTATCGCATGCCACAATGGAAAATATTCCAGAAGCCAACGAATATCAAGTTTCATTTTTACTTCGACTAAAAAACTTAGTTATTGCCTTTCGTCGCAATATTAACGAAGCCAGTTGTTGGCTTGACAGCTTTAATAGTAAAAAGAAAAAACAAAAAAATAGTGGCTATTGGAAAAATTTAAAATCCAAAGGTGGTCTAAAATATTTAATGAGCGACGAACACTCCGCCGCCAGGTCAGGAGATTAACTTCATGCCTAAAGCAATTTTACCTGAACACCCCATCGACACAGGAAATTATATTGGCCCACTAAGAGTGATCATTTCCGAAGTTTGTGATGGTAAAGTATCTCCAATCTCACAGATTCAATACGATGAATATGTCAAAGCACAAAATCCAACATTAGCTATTGGATGTCCAAAATGTCGTAAAGTACTCTATGTTGCAGGTGTCACACTATAATATATTTGTTATAATCAGCAAGTAAATCTGAATCTGCCTGCCCGCAGACGCTAAAGCGTCAGCTTTTGCAGGCGGGTAGCTCACTATGTACTATTTTACCTATGTATTGCAAAGTCAGGTTGACAAAACTTTTTACATTGGTTGGACAAATGATCTTAAACACCGAATAACACAGCACAACTCAAGAAAAGTATTTTCAACACAAAACAAAAAACCATATAAATTAGTTTATTTTGAAACATGTCTAAGTGAAAAAGATGCTATTGCTAGAGAGAAAACACTCAAAACTGGATTCGGACGAAAATATATCAAGAGTAGACTAAAACATTATTTGGCTGATATAATTGCAAAGCCGAGTCTATAGCTCAGTTGGTTAGAGCGCCTCATTGACATTGAGGAGGTCAGAGGTTCGAGTCCTCTTAGACTCACAGCTCAGTTGGCCTGCCCGCAACTGCTAAAGCAGTAGCTTTTGCAGGCGGGTTAGAGCGCTTCTTAAAAATCAGTCGCAGGTCCATAGATACCCCTTGAGGGTATTCGAGTCCTGTCAGATTCACTAAATTAAAAAATAAAATAGTACAATAAAACAATGAAATGTCCAAAATGTAATACTGAAATGACAAAAGGAAATTTATATACCCACGGTATGCAGTGGCTAAAAAACGATAGAAAAAGAGGTGGATTTATGGAAACCTTTGGTTTATCAAAAGCACAACCTGTTGTCGCTTGGAAATGTGAAACCTGCAATAAAGTTGAATTGACCATCGAAACTACTACCTAGCCCAGATTTTGGGCCAATTGTCTCACCCTGAGCTTGTCGAAGGGCTTTTTACTTTTTAATATAATTTAATTTATAATAACCATATGTCACAATTAGATTCTCAAAAACACGAAGACGATAATTTATATAAAATTCGTCACAGTACCGAGCACATCCTAACTCAAGCCATGCAACGAGTTTTTGGCGCCAATAAATTTTTTATGGCCATGGGGCCAGCCACCGATGATGGATTTTATTTTGATTTTGAACCTCTAAATGACTTTAAAATCTCCGAAGATGATTTCCCTAAAATCGAAACCGAAATGCAAAAAATCATCAAAGAAAATTTACCTATAGTTAGGTCAGAAATAACAATTGATGAAGCCAAGAAAATGTTTGCCAATAATCCTTACAAATTAGAATGGCTCGAATCAATTCAAAATCGTGATGAAGTGATTTCTGTTTATACAACCGGAGATCAATTTAAAGACCTGTGTGCCGGGCCTCACGTTCGCTACACCACCGCTATCAAAGCTTTTAAATTACTTTCTATCGCCGGTGCCTACTGGCACGGTGATGAAAAAAACAAAATGCTTACTCGCCTTTATGGAACAGCTTTTGAAAATAAAGCCGATTTAGAAACATACTTAAATAATTTAGAAGAAGCAAAAAAACGAGATCATCGCAAATTAGGTCGCGAGCTAGAAATATTTTTCTTTGATGACGAAGTTGGTCAAGGTTTACCACTCTGGTTACCAAATGGTGGGGTAATTATTGAAGAACTAGAAAAATTAGCCAAAGAAACAGAGGATAAAGACGGATATCTCCGTGTAAAATCACCTCATATTACCAAGGATACATTGTTTATTCGCAGTGGACATTTACCCTATTATGCCGATAGTATGTTCCCACCAATGGAAATCGATGGTGACAAATACTATCTTAAACCCATGAATTGTCCTTTTCACCATAAAATTTTTGCCAACACTGGTCGAAGCTATCGTGATTTACCCTTAAAATTGGCTGAATATGGCACATGTTATCGTTACGAAAAATCAGGTGAGTTGCTTGGTTTAATGAGAGTTCGATCAATGCAAATGAACGATGCCCATATCTATTGTACTGAAGAACAATTTGCCAAAACATTTATGGATGTTGTCGACATGTATCTTTACTATTTCAAAGTTTTTGGAATTGATAAATATATTATGCGTTTTAGTACCTATTCAAAAGAAGGTTTAGGTAAAAAATATATTGACAATGAATCATTGTGGATAAAAACCCAAGATTTGGTTCGAAAAACATTACAAGACGGCAAAATAAATTTTGTCGAAGTTGAAAACGAAGCCGCTTTTTACGGACCAAAAATTGATGTCCAAATTTTTTCGGCTATTGGCAAAGAATTTACCCTCGCCACCAACCAGGTCGACTTTGCCGTACCTGCAAGATTTGATTTACACTACACCAACAAAGAAGGTAAAGCAGAAACTCCATTATGCATTCACCGAGCACCTCTTAGCACTCACGAACGCATGATCGGATTTTTACTCGAACATTTTGCCGGCAATTTCCCTACATGGCTCTCACCTGTTCAAGTAAAATTAATTCCTATCACTGATGCGCAACACGAATTTGCCCACAAAGTCATGAAAGAACTAAGAGATTCCGGAATTAGGGTGGAAATTGATGATAGATCCGAAAAAATGCAAGCCAAAATTCGTGATGCTCAAATGCAAAAGATACCTTATATGTTAGTTATTGGTGCCCGCGAAGCCGATGCTGGTACTGTTGCCGTCCGTCAACGTGACGGTCAAGATTTAGGAGCAATTCCTGTTTCTGAATTTATCACCAAAATTAAGGAACAAATCAGCAATAAGTCTCTAAATTTGATAAAATAGCTCAATGGATAATCGAAAATACATCAGAACTAATCGCCAAATCACTTCACCAGAAGTACGGTTAATAGACGAAGATGCCAAGCAAATTGGTGTCCTTTCTATTTCCGAAGCCTTTGAAATGGCTAGATCCACCGGCCTTGATCTCGTCGAAATTGCCCCCATGGCCAAGCCCCCAGTAGTTAAATTAATTGAATTTTCAAAATACAAATATCAAGAAGCCAAAAAAGCCAAAGCTGAAAAGAAAGGTATGAAAGGTGGAGACACCAAAGAGCTTCAATTAAGCCCATTTATTGGGGCAGGGGATTATGAAACTCGGGTAAAACGCGCCAAAGAATTTTTATCTACTGGAAATAAAGTCAAAATCAGTATAAAATTCCAAGGTCGCCAAATGCAACATCCAGAATTTGGCAATCAACTATTAGATAAATTCAAGAAAGATATCGAAGAAGTTGGTATAATAGACGCACCTCCAAAAATGATGGGCAAGCGATTGATGGCATCTTTTGGACCAGTCAAAAATTTAAAACTAAAAAACAATGGAAAAACAGAGTAAAAGACATCGAGTCAAAAAATCAGTTAGCAACCGTTTTGAAGTTACCCCAAATGGTAAAGTCATGCGAATGTCATCCTTCAACCGACATTTACGACGCAAAAAATCCAAAAAACAATTACGTAGACTCAAGGGAAAACAACAAGTACTAGGCAAATTTGCAATTAAGGTTAAAAAGTTATTAGGTTTACTATAAAATATGCGCGTTAAAACAGGTGTCGTTCGTCGACAATTTCACAAAAAAGTATTAAAAGCCGCCAAAGGTTATTGGATGACAAGATCCACCCGCTACAAGGTAGCGTCTGAAGCTGTCTTGCATGCCGGTCAATACGCTTACAATGGTCGTCGTATTCGTCGACGTGATATGCGCAAATTATGGATTATCCGTATCAACGCCGCTCTCAAAGAATTTTCCATGTCTTATTCTGTTTTTATTAACAAATTAAAACTTAATAAAATTGAAATTAATCGTAAAATGCTTTCTGAAATGGCTATTACCAATCCTGCCACTTTCAAAGCTATCTTTACTTCCCTAAAATAAGAAGGGGACTTTAATTGAATCGCAAGCCCCCGAGAGGGGGCTTTTATTTTATGAACGATATCAAACAAATCAAATCAGATTACACAAACAAAATAAATTCTGCCACTACTTCGGCAGAATTAGAAGCTATTCGTATTGAATTATTAGGTCGAAATGGACTAATAAACAAGTTATTCTCCGAAATTAAATCGGCAGAAAATCCTAAAGAATATGGACAACAATTAAATACACTAAAAAATGATTTAGAAATTTTAATTTCCTCCACTGTAGAGACGTTGCATGCAACGTCTCTACCAACAAAAAAAGAAAAATTAGGTTTACCCGCCGTAGCCTTGGCAAAGGTGGGACATCTTCACCCCATCACCATCACAGAACGTCAATTAAACGAAGTTTTTCGAAAATTAGGTTTTTCCATATACAATAGCCCCGAAATAGTTACTTCCGAATACAATTTCAAACGGCTAAATGTCCCTGAAAATCACCCTGCCATGGATATGCAAGATACTCTCTACATCAAAGAACCAAACTACTTACTTCGAACCCAAACATCAACAATTGAATCATATTTATTACAAAATGAGTCAAAAAATTTACCAATTCGAGCCGCTTTTCCTGGCAGTGTATACCGTAATGAAAAAGTTAATCGGAGCAATCATTTTGTATTTCATCAATACCAGGCCGTTGTAGTCGACAAAGGCATTACCATGAAAGATTTGATTGGAACGATGGATTTAATGTTCAAAACACTATACGGTCCCGACGTAGTTGTTCGCTATCGCTGCAAATATTATCCCGAAGTTGAGCCAGGAGTCGGCCCCGATATGCAATGTTTTGAGTGTAAGGGCAAAGGTTGTCAATTATGTAAATACGTCGGCTGGATCGAAATGGGAGGCTCAGGAATGATCCATCCCAAGGTATTAGAAATGGCAGGAATCGATTCAAAAATATATTCCGGTTTTGCTTTTGGAATGGGACTAGATCGTTGGACCATGGCCAAAAAAAATATTTCAGACATTAGAACTTTAATGGGTGGCAATTTAGCCTACAAACCCACAAAACTATGAAAATAATTTACTCCCACCTCAAAACTTTTCTTCCTAGTTTAGATGTTCCATCTGATAAACTACGAGATGATTTGACCATGATAGGTCATTTTGTTGCCGGAGTTGCTCAAATTGAGGGTGAAATTGTTTTTGATTTAGATATCAAAATTAACCGAGGTGATTGTTTAGGTTATTACGGCATTGCCAAAGACCTCTCAATTTTTTACAACATCCTTCTCGTACCTGCCACTGAATTCAAACATCCTCAATCAAATTACTCGTTACCAATCAAAATTGAAACAGACAATGTCATTCGTTTGATGGCCGCCAAAATTGTTCACATTAAAAACAAACATTCACCCGATTGGCTTTCCAAGTTTTTAAAATTACACGGAGTAAATTCCATTAATACCCTTGTCGATTTAACCAACTATGTAATGTTCATGTACGGACTACCCAGTCATGCTTTTGACACATCAAAATCTACCGATAAACTTATTTGGCAAATGAATCAAAAATATTCTTCATTTAAAAGCCTTGATGGCACAATTTTACCTATCGATAAAAATATTTTAATGGTCAATAGCTCACATTTTGCATTGAGTTTAAGTTTTTGGGGAGGGGAGTTTTGTGCCATCGACAATTCCACCACAAACACAATTGTCGAAATTGCTATCTACAATCCCACCGTTGTTCGTCAAAACAGACAGCAACTTAAGGTAACCACCGAGGCTGCTACCCGTCTTGAAAAATTTCTTGACCCCGAGTCGATCCCACAAGCATTAAATCATCTTATTAGGTTAATTACTTTAAATTGCGGAGGCAATCTAGGATCTCAAATTTTTGACTATTATCCTAATCCAGTTATTGCCAAATCTATTGAATTTGATCCCACACTACCATCAACTGTCTCCGGCATTGACATCCCTATCGATTTTGCCAATAACATCGTCACCAAGGTGGGTAATAGACCAGACATTACAGAACCCGAAGATTTGGTCGAAGAAGTTGTCCGATTTTATGGATATAACAACATTCCCAAAGATCAACCTTTGACTTTTAAAAAGGTCACCGATATTACTCCAAAAGAAATTTACTTAATTGAAAAATTAAAAGATGAATTAGTTTCCGAAGGTTACGATGAAGTAATTACCTGGCCATTAGTTAGTACTCCTGTCAACTCAAAGACTGTTGTCAAAACTGAAAACAGCATTAATGACGAAGTTGTATATCTTCGCCAAAGTCTAATTCCTTCACTCAAGCTTCAGCTAGAACAATACAACAAATACAAACTACCTAACTCAAAGTTTTTTGAAATTGGAAAAATATTTTACAAGGATGAAGAAAAATTTGTTGAAAAATATGCTCTGGGCAAATATGACGGTCAAAATTTTTCAGAAATTATTTTAGACGATCTTGAAAAACCAGAAAATTATGTCCCCAAATCAATTGATAACAATGCTGTCGAATTAACCTCACAAATTATTACCCTCGATGCCAATGTGACAATAAATAACCACAGTGAGCCAACGCAACTGATTGAAAAATACAGTGCTTTAATTGACAAAAATATTTTGTGGTCCATGGAAATAACCGATATTTTCAAAGACAAATATACATTTCGCGTTTGCTATTACAATTGTGATGACAAAACAGCCAAGAACATCCATCTTGACGTATTTAATTTAAACTAGTAACATACCTATTATGTACCCACTCTCTTTTATTATTGCCAAACACCTTCGCCCCAATCGGGAGGTTTAACTGTAATAAACGACAATCGTTTTAAAACACAAACCTCCCGAAAGGGAGGTTTTTAGTTGTTTCTAAAATACAAAATTACAGAGGTATAATCTAAAGACACCATTTAAACAGATATATGAAATTACTAGATAATTACACAGAAGCATTAAAAGACATAACGAATTATTTACAAAACGATTTAGCCGAACTTGAAATTACTGCCGCTCAAATATATGGTTCATCTACATGGGAAAAGGGATTTATACCGGGTATCTCTGACATTGATATTTGTGTTTACACTGACAAATTTAATATTCTACCCCCTGAGGAAATCATAAGTATTATTAAAAAAAAAGACAATAATTATACAGATAAATTTCCAACCATATTAAGAGACCATATCGCCAACAGGATTGAATTTTATATTTCTCACCCAAAGATTAAGTTTGATATCACAATTTTGCCACCAGAATTTCCAAATGGAAAAAATATTATCAACACCACTTCATACGACTCATTTGAAATGTTAGTTGGTACTTTATATCAACACGGAATTCCACTTTTTGGAGAAATTCCTGACAAACAATATGTGGACGACAACTATCTTCCATTCTACAGTGATGAAATTAGAACAAAACGACTAAAAGTTTTGACAAATAGGATTTTAATTTATTCAAAAAGAGTTGATCTTCTACAAAAAAATAAAGACCCAGATATAATAGACCATCTATACAAAACTCGAACTCACTTTCTTAAATGGTTATATATATATTTAAGAAAATATCCCGTTTCACTATATAAACATATTAATTACCAATTATCCGACATTTTATGTTTATCTCAAGATGAAAAAAATGCTTTACTGTTTTTAGGAAAAGGTGATTTATTCAAATTAGCATCAAACTATTTACAAATTTCAAACAAATATCTAGATAGATATCAATCAGAAAACATATGAAATTAAGTACATATTTTGGATCTTATAAGAAATCAAACACCAAACAACTTATAAAATACATTTCTATTTTAGAAAAAAAAGTAGAAAAATATTATAACTTTGGCAAACCATTTTTCAAAGGTAATTTTAAATTAAACTACAAAGAATACTTACAAAAATGTGAATTAAATTATAATTCAATGACGCCCGAAAATACTTTTGATTATATTTCACCACTATTTCAAAATCTACCAAACTGGAACAATCCAGGAACAATGATAAATGTAATTCCACCTGTAAATTTAATTTCAATGGCTAGTATTAGTTTTGCGGGATTATATAACTCCAATTTTGCCCAAGATACCTATGCAGGACTTTTAATAGCAGCTGAGCTAGAAGTTGCAAAATATATATCTGATTTAGTTAGTTGGAATTGGCAAAAAAGTTATGGAGTATTTACTTTTGGTGGAAAAGGAACAAGTTTATATGCAACGAAAATTGCATTGAATAAATGCAATCCTGAAATTCCAAAAATTGGATGCGAAAATGGAAAATATTTTATGATAACAACGGCTACAGCTCACCCATGTCACTATCAAGTTTGTGATTGGCTCGGAATTGGAACTGACAGTTGCATAATAGCCCCTTGCGATGAAAATGAGAGAATAAATATTAAAGAAACTGAAGAAATTATTCATAAAAATATAAAAAAAGGAAAAATATTTTTAGGATTTAATTTAAATGGTGGAAGTACAAACGAATTAACCGTTGATCCAATTAAAAAAATATATGAAATGAATTTAAAGATTGTACATAAATTTAACTTAGGCTACCAACCACATATTCATGTAGATTCAGTATTAGGATGGGTATCACTATTTTTTAATGATTATAATTACAAAACTAATCCACTTAATATAAACGAACCACATTTAAATAAAATTAAATCTCTAAATTCAAAAGTTCGAGAAATTAAATACGCCGACTCAATAGGAGTAGATTTTCATAAAACAGGATTTTGTCCATATGTATCAAGTATTTTTATTGTTAAAAACAAGAAAGATTTTTATCGATTAAATCCGTCATCAGAAAAATCACTTGATGAACTACAATACGGAAATTATAGTCCTTATGAAACAACATTAGAATTGACACGTGCCTGCACAGGAGCAATTGCAGCACTAACCTGCTTAAAATCTTTAGGTGTTAAAGGTTTTCAAGAAATAATTAGTACTCTTTTTTCATCAACAGAATATTTTAGAGAAACATTAACAACAAATAAAAATATTTGTGTTATTAATCCAAACACTGAAGGGTTTGCCACCTTATTTATTATTAAACCAAAAATATATTTAAAAAAATCTTTAAACGATATATTAAATTTACCCGAAACTGAGATAAATTATATTAAAAACTTTAATATAAACTATGGAAAATTTGTCCTAGATAAAGGTAAGAACAGAGAAATAAGTTTTACATTTACATCATCACGAAGCTATATGATTCCTGGCACAAAAATAAAATTGGGTGCATTGAAAGCATATCCTATGTCTGTATTTCTTAACCGCAAAGAAGTAAAAAGAATAACCAATGAAATATTTACAAATATTGATGAATATATTAACAACCAAAGCAATATCAGTTTAAACAATCAATCCATATCAGACGACATGGTCTATAGAGTAAAATAAAAGTTATAATAAAAATATGATGAATCACAATAAAATAGAAAAAAAGTGGCAAAAATATTGGGAAGAAAATAAAACTTTCTATACTGATATTCAAGATTTTTCAAAACCAAAATATTATGTTCTTGACATGTTCCCATATACTTCAGGTCAAGGTTTACACGTTGGTCATGCCGAAGGCTATACCGCTACCGATATAATTTCTCGAATGAAACGAATGCAAGGTTTCAACGTACTACATCCTATGGGATTTGACTCGTTTGGCCTACCTTCCGAACAATATGCCATCAAAACAGGTAACCACCCTGAAGGTTTTACTCTAAAAAATATCGATAATTTTATTGTACAACTAAAAATGTTAGGTTTTGACTTTGATTGGTCAAAAAAAGTAATTACTTGTGATCCCAAATATTATAAATGGACACAGTGGATATTTAAACAAATGTACAACGATGGGCTAGCCAAATACATTGATATGCCAGTAAACTGGTGTGAGGAATTAGGAACGGTTTTGGCTAATGATGAAGTTGTCAATGGTAAAAGTGAACGTGGTAGTTATCCAGTAATTAGAAAAAACATGAAACAGTGGATCATGGACATGCCAGCGTACGCTCAACAATTAATTGATGGTTTAGATGAAATAGATTGGCCTGAATCAACCAAAGAAATGCAAAAAAATTGGATTGGTAAATCTAACGGTGCCGAAATATTGTTTACAGTGGACAAAACAAACAATTCATTTTCAGTTTTTACCACTAGGCCTGACACTTTATTTGGTGTCACTTATTGCGTTTTATCACCAGAACACGATTTGGTTAACCAAATTACGACCAACAATCAAAAAGAAGAAATACTAAATTACAAACAAATATGTGCTTCTAAATCTGAATTTGAGAGAACCGAGGTCAATAAAAACAAAACAGGTGTCTTTACCGGTTCGTATGCCGTTAATCCAGTTAATAATACAAAAATTCCCATTTGGATATCTGATTATGTATTATCATCCTACGGAACAGGAGCAATCATGGCAGTTCCTGCCCATGATTCCCGTGACTATGAATTTGCCAAAAAGTTTAATTTAAAAATTATCCCTGTCATTAAAGATGACAACGAAACTCACATAAATTCACAATTTATCGATGGACTAAATACCCAAGATTCAATCAATGAGATGATTTTATGGTTAGAAAAAAATAAAACAGGTATAAAAAAAGTAAACTATAAAATTAGAGAATGGATATTTGCCCGACAAAGATATTGGGGTGAACCTGTTCCCATAATACACATGGAAGATGGCACAATGAAATTATTAGATGATAAAGACCTTCCATTACTTTTACCGGAAGTTGATAATTACAAAGCTAAAAATGGCAAAGCACCTTTAGATAATGCTATTCATTGGAAAAACGTTGTTATTGATGGTAATAATGGTATTAGGGAAACAAATACTATGCCAGGATCAGCAGCTTCATCATGGTATTTTTTACGATACATTGATCCAAACAACGATCAAAAAATTGCAGACAAACAATTATTACAACATTGGATGCCTGTTGATTTGTACATTGGTGGAGCTGAACATACAGTTGGACATTTATTATATTCAAGATTTTGGAATAAATATTTATACAACAAAGGAATATCTCCAGTCAAAGAACCATTCAAAAGATTATGTCATCAAGGAATGATATTGGGTGCCAATAATGAGAAAATGAGTAAATCAAAAGGTAATGTTGTCAGTCCAAATGATATTATAAAAAGCCATGGAGCCGATGCCCTGAGGCTATATCTAATGTTTATGGGACCAATCAATGCTGATAAACCTTGGAGCACAACTGGGATCGACGGATCCAAAAAATTTATTGACAGAGTATGGCGACTATACAATAATAAAAATATAATTCAGGACACTGATAATATAAAACTAGAAAAAATTTATCATCAAACAGTTCAAAAAGTCACACAAGATTTCGAAAATTTAGCTTTTAATACTGCCATTTCTCAAATGATGATATTTACCAATGCGGTATACAAAGAAGATGTTTTTCCCCTCGAGTACGCCAAAGGTTTTATAAAACTACTAAATCCTATAACTCCGTTTTTTACTGAAGAAATATGGCAAAAAATATTTTACGAACAAAAATCTATTGCAACTGAATCTTGGCCACTATTTAACAAAAATTTAATATCAAATGACACTTTTAATTTAGTTGTTCAAATTAACAATAAAATTATTGAAATTGTTCCTTGTGAAATTGGTACAACAAAAGAACATCAACAAGAAATTGCCTTATTGCTCACAAAAATTAAAACAAAATTAGAAAATAAAAAAATTACTAGAATAATATCAATATCGGGCAAGCTTGTTAATATAATAGCAGAGTAACATTCCAAGTGCTAATAAACACATCAAAACATATATTATCTATCTTTAGGTAATATATAGGTATCAATCTAGGTCGAACTAGGTATAACTGGCATAGTCACACCAACAGTAGGTACAGCTGTAGGGATTATAGTCGGTGACGCGGTAGGGGATGGAGTCCAATCCCAAGGCTTATTTATTCCAATTTTTATTTCTCTTTCATTGCTAGCTCCATCAATGTCGGTTGCCCTAATTTTTAAAGTATACAATCCTTCACTTAAATTTAAGTTGGTTTCAAAAGGTCTTTCACCCCAAGTTTTTTGTTCCGAACCATTAACCCACAGCTTGACTTCATTTATCTTTTTTAGTGATGATGTTGATACTCGTATATCAAAGTTGCTACCCACTGTCTGATGGTCGGAAGGGCTATCAAAATTAACCGTCACCATTCCATCCAAGCGGCAATAATTAGTAGGTGGTATATATTTATCTTTATCACCCTGAGTCCCAATCCAATTATTTATACCTTCTTGCCAACGATTTTTACCATCAGTCGAAACAGGATCGCTTTCAACAAAGTTAAAATATTCTTTTGTATTGTAATTATTATTATTTACATCCTCAGGAGGAGCCAAACCAATTTTATCTTTGCATACTTTTAATTGTAAATGAATTGGATCAGGTCCATTTGGCTGAGTTCCATCAATAAAGTAATCTTGCCTACTTGGAAATCCATCATGAGCAGGCCACCCCGAAATTTTATCGACTTCCATACTAACAATTTTGTCAGGAATTGGAAAGTCTTGTTTTGGTCGTTTTGGTATTGTCAAAAGCATAATTCTACGCCAAATAGGGGACGCCCCTGACACACCTGAGGCCACCTTACCCATTGGACTATTGTCATTGTTACCCACCCATACAGACGTCAACAAATTTGGTGTCCAACCTATTGTCCAATTGTCCCGTTTATCGTTTGTTGTTCCCGTTTTAACTGCAACTTGATAACCAGAAATATTTAACGAGTTGACTGTCCCAAAAGTTATTTCTCGAGCCGAGTTATCAGATAATATATTTGAAATAATAAATGCCTCCTGTGGAGTCATCACTCGCTTACCTTCAATTGATTTATACTCTTCAAGTATCCGGCCCGATTGATCTTCAACTTTTAATATTCCGACAGGGTCATAACGCAAGCCGCCATTTGCAAATGCTGCATAAGCCGATGCCAAATCAATCATATAAACGTCAGCTCCACCCAAGGTTACTGCAAACCCATACTTTTTTAAATTTTCCGGAGTTGGCTCTAAAGTCGTCAAACCCATATCAAAGGCCTGTTTTAGCATATTATTAATTCCTACCAAGGCCAATGTTTTAACTGCTGTAGTATTTATAGAGTTACCCAAAGATTGGCGTAAACTAAGAGGACCTACAAATTTTCCTGTATAATTTTGCGGACTATAATCTTTTTGCCCCGGCGAAGTTGTGGCAAAAGTTACTGGGGTGTCCATAATTAACGACGCTGCTGTATAGCCTTTTTTTATTGCCGTTAAATAAGTTACCGGTTTTATGGCTGAACCTGGTTGACGTAATCCTTGGGTAACGACATTAAATTTTCCATCAGTTTTGGTCGAATTATAATCACGTGAACCTACCATAGCCAAAACCTGGCCATTAGTCGGATCAATAACCATGGCTGCTCCATTTGAAATACCTAATTTTTCTCCTTTATCTATTTCTTCTGATACAATTTTTTGGACTTCACTTTGCATATCCAAATCCAAAGTTGTTGTTATTTTTAAACCTGATCCTTCTACTACATTTTCTCCGTATTTATCAATCAATTGATCCTTTATCCAAAAAACAAAATGCGGAGACAAAAGCTGCGATTTATTGTCATAAAATTTATAATTTTCCAACTCTTTTTGCGCCTCAATATTTTGCTGTGCCGTTATATACCCATCTTCCACCATTCGTGTCAACACATGGGCACTTCTCTCAATGTAAGCCTTAGGAGTTTTAGAAAATGGCGAATAAACATTGGGGCGTTGAGGTAAACCTGCCAAAATAACCGATTCAACAAATGATAAATCGGAAACCTTTTTTCCAAAATATTGTTCCGAAGCGGTACCCACACCCCAAGCAGAACCACCATACGGAGCTTCATTCAAATACATCAATAAAATTTCATCTTTCTTATATTTTCCTTCAATTTGTACCGCCAAAATAAATTCTTTTATTTTACGAGTTACCGAAACTTCCGAAGTTAGCAATACATTTTTTACCAATTGTTGGGTCAAAGTTGAACCACCAGTAATTTTTTTAAAATAAAAAATATTTTTTACAATTCGGAATGGAGCCAATGGATCAAACCCCGAATGCTTATAAAAGTCTTTATCCTCAACCGCGATTGTGGCTTTTTTTAAATAATCAGGCACATCAGACCAAACAACAGGACTTCGTTTTGCATCTTTGTAAACATCGTATATTAACGAGCCGTTTCGGTCATAAATTCGCGATGTAAAACCATCTCTACGAACAACTTTGGCGGGATTTGGCAAATCTTTTGAAAACCATGCAAACAAAAAGAATATTCCCACAACAACAATTCCCGTTAAAATCAATACACCTTTAAACAAGAGATACCAGGTTTGTTTACTTTTCCAATCTATTTTAAAATTGTGCCTAAAAATGGCACTATTCCTGATAGTAGTAATGCGAGAGAAGCGATTACTAAAATAATTTTTTTCCATTGTCTTTTTCTAAGCCCCATAAACCTCATAATATAAATGATAACATAGAAAAATGGATGTTTTGTCGACTCTAAAAAATGTAGGACCAATTTCATGCAAAAAATTAAATGATTTAGGTGTTTTTACACTAGGAGATCTTTTGTTTTATTTACCTTTTCGCTATTTAGATTTTTCACACACCTTAAAAATTTCCCAATTTACGATCAATCAACCGGCTACTTATAGTGGCAAGGTTATTTCTTTCCAAAATATATTTACACACAGCCACAAAAACATTCAACGAGCTACGATTGAAGATTCAACTGGTTCTTTAAATTTAATTTGGTTTAATCAACCATATTTAGCTAAAAATATCGTTATTGGACAAACACTTTCGGTAGCCGGAACAGTCAGTTATTTTAAAAACAAAACAACTATCATCGCCCCATTAATCGGACAAAAAACTGGACGGATAATCCCACTTTACCATCAATCATCCAATTTAAACTCAAGCTGGATTGAAAGAACAATTAAACTTAATCTAGACACTCTGTTCCAAAATTATTTTGAAATTCTGCCAGAAAATATTTTACTCAAATACCATCTTTTTGACATAAAGACGGCGCTAATTCAAATCCACCAACCACTTTCACAAGAACTACTAAATCAAGCCAAAGATAGGATTAACTTACATCAGTCATTATCACTATTAGCCCAATCAGAACTTCAAAAACAAAATATTTTAAACAAAAAACCTGCTTATCTTTTAACAAAAAATCCAAAGACTAATTTTTTACCCTACAATCTTTCAACTTCACAACAAATTGCCTGGTCAGAAATTCAAACTGATTTACTTTCTCAAAACCCCACGCACCGACTATTATCAGGAGACGTTGGTTCGGGCAAAACCATTATTGCCCTTTTGGCCGCACACCTAACTTCAGTCAACAAACATGTCTCGCTGATAGTTGCCCCTACTCAAGTTCTCGCCAACCAACATTTTGAATTTTTTAAAAAGACACTTCCAAAATTTCCAATATTTTTACTAAACAACAAGTCAAAATTACCAAAAATACCATCCAATGCAATTATTATTTCAACTCATGCTGCCTTTTATCAAGATCAATCATTTTTCAAAAAAATAGCTCTTTTAGTTATTGACGAACAACACAAATTTGGAGTTGTCCAAAGAAATTTTTTGGCCAAGCTTACACAACCTCCTCATACAATTTCGATGACTGCCACACCCATCCCCAGAACTCTAGCTTTATCACTTTATGGCCATTTAGATATTTCTTTTCTAACTCATCTACCACACTGGAAACCAGTCAAAACTTTTATTGTTCCCGAACAAAAAATTTCTGATTGCTATTTGTGGTTAAAAAATCAAATTGAAAAAACCAAACAACAAGCATTCATCGTTTGTCCCTTTATCGAGGATTCCGAGTCGTTGACGACGGTGAAATCAGCCACAACAGAGTTTGCAAAACTAAAACCATTATTTCCCAAACTTAAACTAGAATTAATTCATGGCAAAATTCCCGAAACCAAAAGACAAGAAATTTTTGCCAAATTTAAAGCCAACAAAATCAACATTTTGGTCACCACCCCAATTATTGAAGTTGGGATAGATTTTCCCAATGCTACAGTTGTAGTAATTCAATCTGCTGACCGTTTTGGATTAGCCTCACTTCATCAATTGCGCGGTCGAGTCGGTAGGGGAGTTGATCCTGGATACTGCTACCTATTTACCGACAACGAACAATCTAACCGCTTAAAATATTTGACCACCCATTACGAAGGACAACAACTAGCCGAGTTTGACTTAAAAATCCGCGGTCCAGGCGAACTTTTCTCCACCCTCCAATCAGGTCATTTTTATTTTGATGAAAAATCAATCATGGTTGGTAAACAAATTATCTCTGATTTACTAAAAATCAATTTTGACCTAAAAAAAACCATCATTAATCAAACCAATACCAATACGACGAATTAATGCTAAAATACCTCCATGACCGCACTACCTAAACATTGGCCCTCCAGTCGTCGACAAGGACGTCGTCGCGCAACAATTACCGGACCAGCTTTGGCCCAAGTTACCAAATGTCTCAAATGTGGCCAAGATAAACGACCTGGATTCTTGTGTCAAAATTGTGAAAAGTAAACTAGACCCACGCCACAAACACCGTATTCACCTTTTTCAAGAGCTTTTTGCCTGGGAATCAATCAAAAATACACCCAAGACATCGATAAAAGACATTATTGTTAAAATAGAAGAAATTGACAGCAAAATAAGAATTTTTGCTCCAAAATGGCCCATCGATAAAATCAATCGAGTTGACTTGTCAATTTTGCGTTTAGCAATTTGGGAAATATTATTTTCCCAAACCAATATTCCACCAAAAGTAGCGATTGACGAAGCCGTTGAAATTGCCAAAGAATATGGCAACGAATCATCATCTTCATTTATCAATGCTGTTTTGGGATCTATAATCAAATAGTATATGACTGATTTAAAACCGTTATTAAAACAATTAAACATTAGTTTTAATGACGAAAAGTTATTAAATCAGGCGTTAGTTCATCGTTCGTCATTAAACGAGCTAAAAAATACATTTACCACATCAAATGAGAGATTAGAATTTTTGGGTGACGCAGTACTAGAACTATGGACCTCAAATGCCCTTTACCTACGTTTTCCTGATTTTAATGAAGGTCAAATGACCAATTTACGCAGTTTAATTGTCCGTACTGAAAATCTTGCCGCCATCGCATTATCCCTTAAAATAGGGGATTACATATATCTTTCTCGCGGTGAAGAAACTCATGGTGGCCGAAAAAACATTTCTATCTTGGCTGACACATTAGAAGCCATTATTGGAGCTGTATATTTAGACGCCGGCCAAATCACAGTTGACAACTTCTTATCCCAAATATTGCAAAAAAGTATTGACGATTTTTCAGTCAAAAATCAATACAAAGATCCAAAAAGTGTATTCCAAGAAATATCTCAATCACAGCAAGGTGTTACCCCCAATTATCAAATAATGTCACAAATTGGACCAGACCACGATAAACAATTTACATCTGGTGCCTACATTGGAGACAAACTTATTGCTCAAGGTACAGGTAATTCCAAACAAAAAGCCGAAGAACAGGCTGCAATTAATGCCACAAAGACACTTACTAAAAACTGATTTTTCTGTTACAATACTACCTATGCTAAAAATAAAATTAAGACCAAATGGAAAAGTTCATCAACGTTCATATCGAATTGTTGTTGCCGAAGAGCACAGCAAGATGAACGGCAAATTTACTGCTGATTTAGGTTTTTATACTCCACAATCTAAAACTCTCGAAATTAACAAAGAAGAGATGGCAAAATGGATTAAAAATGGTGCCCAAACCACCCTAGGTGTCAACAAACTTCTAAATCCTGACAAATATCCTAACAAAAAGAAAAAAGTTATAGCCAAAACAGCCTAAAATGAGCACCATAATTGAAACCGCCCAATATATTGTCAAATCAATTTTACCCGAAAATGCTGATGTTTCAGTTACTCAACGTGACGACAATGGAACTTTGATTATTTCTGTTTCTGCACTACCCGAATTTATTGGTCAATTGATTGGCAAAGAGGGAAAAGTCATCAAGTCATTAAGAACATTGCTCAACTTAGCTTATCCTGACGTTCGCTATCAACTAGAAATCAAAGAATAATTTTAATAAAACGGATCATTTCTGTTTAGTGGTACATATTTTTGATCAATATCACCAATTTTGGCATTTGAATCACCATAATACTTAAAACTTCCGATTCGATTCAATATCAGAGTTTCGTCTTTGCTTGGGGTCAAATCAGCTACACTCAAACTTTCTAACTTAGTTTGAGTCCAATCGGGCAAATAATATGCGGATACATTCATTTTAATTTCCGCCACATCATTTGCTCCAGTCATATTAAAATTATCAATCGAAATCACTGGCAAACTTTTTTCGATTCCCGAAACCATGGCCAAAAAATTTGATTTTGGACCATTTATAATTACCTCTACAGGGACTTTTTGATAATCAAATTTTATAGATTTTTTATCAACTTCTTTTACATCTCCCAGTCGCACCGAAAAATCACCTACAGAATAACCAAAATCACTCACAACTTTGCTAATAATTTTAACCAATAAATAGGAATTTTTTTCCGACAATACTCCATTTTCAACTAACGTCGATTTTGACTGCAAATCAGCTTGATCCAACGATAACAAATATGTTCTTTTTTCGTTTAACAACTTTATTTCATTATCTACTTTGTTTATTTTACTATACAATTCACCAACTTCAGTAATTTTTGGCAAAATTACACCCAAGAAAATCAACATCATGACTATTATGACACTGACTGGTCCAGCCCAAACCAACAACACTCCAACATCCTGACCATACAACTTATCAGGCAAATAGCTTTTTAATTTATTCATTTGATATAAACCTCCAAGGCAACTACCCATTTTAATAATGTTTTTGAATATGTAGCTGATTTAATTACAATTCGCTTTACTTCAGGACTAGCACCTAAATTTATTTGTGACACTCTCGATTCAATTGATTTCATTAACTCGGGACTACCAGCCTCGACTGTCATCTCAAAAAAAGTCTTTTCCTTCAATTCAAAGTCATTAATTATTATTTGAGGATCAAAAATATTACCTACAACATTAAAAGCATTTGAATACTCAAATCGATCAGTCAGTACTTTGCCCAATAATTTTGTTCTAAATTTAATTATTTGACTAGTCACAATTTCGTCAGAAGATTCCAGATAACTAGCGACCAAAGATTTATATTTATCATTTTGTTTGGTAACCAACCACAATTCAACTTGTCGTACAAAAAAAACTATCAAAACCAAAACAACCCAAACGACCAAAAAAGAAGTTAATATTTTTTTACTTAAAGAAGCAGCTCTAATTTTTTCAACTTGAAATTTGGCTTGACTAGGAAGTAAGTTTAAGCTCATGTTATACCTCGCAAGGCACAGCCTACTGCCACCGAAAATCTATAACCATCCAAGTTCAAATCAACTGGAACCACGATTCTTGTAGTCTCAATTCTCAAAAAAGGTTGCATTACTTGTACCTCAATTCCTAATTTTTTTGTCAGTTCTTCCGCCAAACCAGGCATTTTTGCCCCACCACCACTCATAATTAACAAATCAACAGTTTTGTTGTGTGACTCAACATACAACGCAATCGCTCGTCTCACTTCTTCAGCCAAACTCTCAAAAATAGGCATAATTGAGTTTTTAATTTTACCTTCCAATTCCATTTCTTTCATCCCATATGCTTTTTTATATTCTTCGGCACTCGCCATGTCTAAACCCAAATTTACAGATATTGCTCGGGTAATTGACTCACCTCCGATTGACAAAGATCGTGCAAAAAAAATATTTGACTCATGCATGCAAATAATGTCAGAAAATTTTTCACCTATATCTAATATCATTGTTGATTTGGTCTCTGTCGAGATTTGATTAACCAATCGCTTAAGAGACAATGATGTTGGTTCAATTGCCGAAAGTTCGATCCCACAACTTTTAAACAACTTTACATATTCTGCCACCAAATCATTTCTTGCCGCGATAGCAAAAACCGACAACCTACCTGCATCATCCGTACTAACTACTTCATAATCTATCGAGACTTCATCAAGAGGAAATGGAACAAAAGTTTCCGCTTCAAAACGTAGAGCATCTTTTATTTCACTTTCTTTAAGTGGAGGCAACGACACAAGTCGAGACACTATTTTATTTTCGGGCAACGATACCACAATATCGCTTCCTTCCAATTTCATTTCTTTTAATAAACTTTTTAATACGGGAGCCAAATCAGTAATTTTTGTAATTTGAGGAGTTTTTACCTCACCAATATTGTTTAAAACAACTTTATCCATATCTTTGGACAAACTTACAATTTTGATACTTCCCATTCCTAAATCAATGCCAACATAACTACTCATATATAAATTCTAACAAAAAAAACAATCATTTAATCACTCAAAATTGATCCTTCAGCCATCATCCCTGACAGCAAAAAACCAGGAATCATATATCTTTGACGAATACTTAATTTTTGTTTTGCTTGAGTATTGACACCTTCTTGAGTTCCACCAGCACGGCCGACAGCTATAACATCAATGCCTTGGGACGAAAAAGTTCCACCATTTAATGCTTGGATATAAAACTTACCACCACTTGAAATTGGTGTCACTGCCAACAAAACAGGGGAGCCAACAATACCAACAGTAAAACAATTTGAATTTAAATTTATCAAATTTCTTTTTATATTATAATTTACCCCAACTTTATAAAAATAATCAACTTTTACTTGTCCAGAATAGCTTACAGTACAAACACTAACATCAGGTCCATTAAAATAAGTTGTCCCTATGTCACCATTAAACAAATGATTCACCAACCAATAATTTTCTGAATTCCCTTGTTGAAGATATTCACCAAAATCAATTTTGTCACTTCCATCACTAATTTTACTAGTGCTAACATCAGCAAAGCTAACATTATCGGGCGAAGAATAGCTTGTACCGCCAGTACCCAAGTAATAGTTAATTCCCGATTCTGCTGTATCAAAGGCCTTTTTTAACAATTCATCATTAGTATTAATTTTGACATTAACACTTTCTTTTTTAGACATACCCAAACCCAATGTCAACATCACCGCTGAAACTAACAAAACTATTATAGCTACTTGACCTTTCATTTTTAATTCTCCTTCCATCCTGTTAATACTTTATTAATTTTACCAGGTAATGCAAAAATCATATCAGGACGATAATTAACCACCACTGCAGGCACTGTATTATTTAATTCTTTTTGACTAAAGCTTCGAGCAAGTCTAATGTTACTTCCGTTGGCCGCATACAGTGCACCATTGATGGTTAATTGACCACTTGCTGTCCCAATTGCCATGATACCTCCATTAGCCACAAATATACCATCAACTTGAGTTACACTACTCCCTATATTAATTATTCCCGAAGCAATCACCATCAAATATTTGTTAGCCGGTACCACGACATTACTATTAATATTCAAGTTTCCATTAACAAACAATATACCTGTATCTCCAGTCGAAATATTAGTTATTCCAGTTACCCCAACGCCTAATTTTGAATAATAGTCATTGTACAGAGCTTGGTAATCATATTTATGTCCATCAACTATCGACTTATTGATATACCAATTGTTTGGAAAACCATATTGAATATTATCATTCCATCCATTAGTATTTTTGTAAGTTAACGATGACACGATTCCATTATTGGAAGTACCAATTGACAAATTATCAGCTGATAATGTTGCCAAAGACGTTATAGGAATACCTGAAGTTATCTCATTTTTTGATCGAATATCAACTCCACGACCTTGAAACCAATTTTCTTGATTACGTATAAATGACAAATCAACTTTTAAACTAGGACTTGCCGAATAAGGTGAAACAGTTACTCCTGTATTAAATTGTGAACCTGAAGGACATATGGTTGTCCCTACTCCCAAATCAATCAATCGAGTAAAGCGTCCAGACGCAGATAAATTGCCGTTAGGATTTAAAATGTCACCACCGTTAACCAAAGGTAAATAACTATCTGCCCAATCTAAGGTATTACTTTGATCAACACCTCCACTCATATTTTTATATATAGTTCCCGTATATCCCATTTTGGCATCAGCCAAAAGTGCAAACCCAGTTGTGTTGCAAGCCTGTCCCGACGATCCATCATAAATAGTTGTGGTTACTGGTACGTTACAATTCCACACTTTCCATGTATATCCTGTCGATATCCAACCGGTAGTCGAGGCAGTATCACTAATCTCTACCTGGATTGGAAATGAATTGATATTGTTTATCCCTGTGTAATTGACTGTTGCGGTTGCGATAACAGTATTTCCCGACACCGCTCCCAAGGTCAAATTAGTTGCCACTCCATTCCACAACATTCGAGCGGCCGTTATATTATTTCCACCATCTTCATCAGTCAAGGTAAACTGAAAAGTAACTAATTTTGGTGAAGGGTTTTTGGTAAAACCAGATTTACAAATATGATTTTTATTACCAGTATCCCAAGAAACAGTAGTTCCTGATGAATTCTTTAATGTTAAGGCCGAATATGTCGGTGCAGAATTAATTTTAAAACTTTGAATTGTGTCCGTTAAGCTACTATCAGACGAACCATTTACAGCCGATACTCTCCAATAGTATGTTTGCCCCACCACTCCTGTAAACGATTTAGTTTCAACATTACTAGCAAGCGAAGTATCTACGTTACCAGATAGTAATGATGGACTTGTACTAACTCGAACAAAATAAGAATAATTATTAGCGGTACAATTTGTTCCCCAACTAGAAGGTGATGACCATGTCAAATTAACTACATTGGACACAACCGCGCCATTAAGTGGTAACAACTGAACAGGAGATGTCGGCACTGTTACCGCACAGATAGGTACACATTGATAATCTCTAATTAACTCATTCGAACACTCATAAACGTTAGAACATTCCCGTTTCATCTCACCGTTTGGTTTCAAACCAATATCTACGCAAAACCGCACCCAATGACAATTGTTACATCCAGGTTCAACAAATTCTTGAGCATTGCCTATACTACAAGTCCATATTCCTATATTGCACCACTCTCTCTCAACTATATTGGAACGAACAGTACCTGCAGGACAATCAAATCCTCTATATCCAATACAAGCACCTTTTTTGTTATGCACAGCAAAACCATTAGCAAAAAAAGTGTGAGTGTTATCTACCGTCATGTTATAAACCTTAGTTTTTTCGTCAATCCGAGTATTAAAAGTAACTGTTTTTGACACCAATTTGTCATTCTCCATTACATAAATTTTATCCCCTGGTTTTAAATATTGGATTTCTTTAAACTCATTAAACCCTACATAAAATGGGTGTTCCGCCGAAGCCTTTACTTCATAATCACCTGCCTTTAGGGTAAAATAAAAATCACGTTCACGTTCAAAAATTTGACTAACTTTAGACTCAACAATCTTTCCATTTTCAAAACTCTTGACCACATCACCAGCCTTTACCTTTTCCACAACAATATCTCTATCTATACTTGCAATTTTTGTCCCAGGGAGGAAACAATCTCCAACACAATCATTACTTTCACAAACATATTTCCAACCTGACGATGCAGAGGTATCTGGATATTGTACACAATCTGAACACCCATCACAACAAAAACCAAAAATATAATTAGGGAAAAACAAAAAATATCCAAAACAAAAAATAACAATAAATCTACTCAATCTCATTCATTAAATTATAGCGCAAGATCTTATGAATTTGTCAACAAATTTACCCTCAAACGGTTACTCTATCTCTTCAGAGATGGCAATTCGATAATAACAACTATCAGCACCACGATAATAACCTGATATTCTCTGTTCGCTATAATTATTTGCTGTTTCATCAAACAAAGCCCATTCAAAACCCAATTCACCAAAACTGACACGTGGGTTTGCAGCTTCAGAGTAACCTACACCGTCTTTACGAAGACACTGTGAAGATTGTAAATTCATAGCAATTAATTCACGAGCAGCCACAAAAGTAACAACACTCGATAGACCAAATCTCAATCCGTCTCTTAGAAGGCTCATATTTTTCTATTCAAAAAATAATTATTTAATTATATCCCATAACATTAACATTGTCAAGTAAAAACTATTAAAAATCCAAAAGTATGCTACAAATATGTAAACTCAAACTAAGCTAATATTTTAAACTTGTATAAATATCGGTAATAAAAATTACTAATAAACATACACTATATAATACAAAATTATATAATTCTAAGCTTTCATAAAAATACGTTCTGAGAACTTTAGTTCAAAATAAATTATTGTTACAATTAAACATGATCAAGAATATTTCACTAATTGTCATAATATTTTTTCTCACCATCTTAATTATTACATTCGCATATTTTAACAATACTATAAACAGCAACTTCATTCAAAAAACATCTAATAATTTAGAATTAGATACAAACCTAAAAATAACAGACTTAATCCAAGGTTCTGGCGCAAAAGCAAAAAATAGAGATACTGTCAATATTAAATATATTGGTCGACTAAAAGATGATACTGTATTCGAAGACTCATATGCCGACAACTTAAGAGCAGTATTTAAGCTAGGTGAAGCACAAGTGATTCGTGGTTGGGATCAAGGAATAATCGGTATGAAAGTTGGAGGCAAGCGAAGGCTAATTATACCTCCCGATCTAGCTTATGGAGACGAAGGGACAGTAGGTGTTCCTCCCAACTCCACTCTCATTTTTGACATTGAATTGATTGATATAAAATAATTTCACCTCACCACCACCTTATTCACAAAAGTCCAAGTCTGACCAATACTTTGTCCATCAGTCAGGCCAATATTTAAATTAAAATTTATATCAATAACAGCATTGCTGCTATTTGTAGTACAACTAACAAACTTGTCACAGCTACTAGCCTTGACCCCATTACTAGTCAACGAAAAACTACCCGATTCTGCCGAAACAGAGGCAATTTTACCCGTAACGACATCACACAACAAAGTTGTTTGACCACCCCCCTTAGTAAAAAAAGAAATCGACGTTCCTGTCCCTACTGGACATATAAAGCTATCAATACTAGCATCAAACACATTATCCTTCAACTTTACCAAGGCAATCGAGGCTTCAGTTGAAATTGTTTCCAACACAGCCGTACTATTTTTTACTTTAAATGACGACAACATCAATTCTGATACCACTGTTATCAAAACAATCGATATACCAATAACGACAACTATTTCAATTAAAGTAAAACCCTTATTTTTAGTTTCCATTTTTAGAAAAAAAACGATTAATTTTTATCGTTTGAGGTGATTTACCTTGCCAATTAATATTCACATTGGCTTCGGCACAGTCAGTCACCCCCATTCCACAATTAGGGTATTTGGCATCTGCTGTAATATTTGTAAAGCTAATATCGTACGAATAGTTTACAAACTCAGGTTTTGTCAAACCAACCACATTTATTAAAGTCCAAAAATTCACTGGATCATTTTTACTTTTTGAAACCAACTCCTCCATAACCAAAGATCCTATTTCTGATGCTTTTTTTCGATCAAAATCATTTTTTTTTGTTGTTACCGTCATCAAGATCAAAATTACCACTCCTGTCAATATCAAACCCAAAATACCAATAGAATACACAGCTTCAATTATTCCTTGTCCTTTCACTCAACACCCCCCAGAAAATTTATAATGACAACTCGCGTTTCCGCAATTCCTTGATTCAAAGAAATTGTAATATTTGCCTTTTGATTTGGACCAAAAAAATTGCCATTTATATTACTGGACAAGTGTCCTGTTCCACCCCAAAAATACATTGTTGTGGGATTAAGTGTCACCACCAAGCCCGATTCGTTAATTTTAGTCGAGACATAACTTTCACCCACACCGTTAACCACAATTTCGATATTACCTGTCGCTGATTTTGACAACCCAACATAGTTCACCTCACCACTTCCTCCTGCAGGATATTGTCTTACTTTGGCAAAATTTTGTGCCAGCCTTACCAGTGATTCGACTTCACTTTTTACTCTGTCTAGTTTTTGCTTAGTATTAAAATTGTTTAAATATATAGCCCCTGACACTGTAAATATCATCAACAGCGTTACTGATATCATCAACTCAATCAAAGTAAAACCCTTCATTTTTACAAATTTGTTACTCGATAATTGTATCCAGATGAATAACTACCGTTAGTCGAGCCCAAATCCTCCATGGTTGCATCCAAAGTATAACCAAAATTATTATTTACAACAGCGTATCGATACAAACCTGTCTTTGGGTCAACTGGTAATTTTGACAAATAATTCATTGTCTCGAGTGGTGTCAACGAAACCGGGTAAGTCGAGCCAACCTGTTTGGCCATTTCAAGTGACAATCTAATTTTTTCCAAATCAGCAATCCGTCGCGAATCTCGAGCTTTCTTACCCGATCCAACATAACTCACCATCGCTACAGACGAAATTACAACTATGATAGTCATTACCACCAACAATTCAACTAATGTAAAGCCTTTATTTCTCATTGTTGATTTTTAACACAATAATAAGTTCCCGTTCCGTTTACAAAAGTTGCACAAGTTGTATCGTTAGAATTTCCAATAGCACTTTCTAACGCCGCACAAATACAATAAGAACTGACACTTAGAGTAGGGGAATAGGCAGTAGCTCCAACACCCTTTGGATCATCAGGAAAAATATCCAATACCACTTGACCATTTGTCGCCGTCCATTTACCAATGTTAATCGGATAAACATTTGAGGAAAACGCATAATATTGTTCTGCTGCTTTTTGCAACGAATTCATGTCTTGTACTCGTCTTGCATCACGAGCTCTTTTTTGAGCTCCAGAAAATGACATACTCGCAATAGCAGTCAAAATAGCCACAATTGAAATTGATACTAAAAGCTCAAATAATGTAAAAGCTTTTTGTTTTTTATTATTCATATGTTCGTAATTCGTAATTATTAATTCGTAATTTATTTTAATTAGCACAAACAGCATAATAACCATCAGTAACACCGACGCCACATTTAGTTTGCGATTCAATATCATCATCTCCTTGGCCTGAGTCAAGTTTTAATTTCAACAAAAAACCATCACCGTTATTTTGAGAAAAATACTCATAGGTATAACCCAAATTTAAAATTGATGGCATATAGCTAACCATGTCTACTCCCAACGTGCCTCCAATTTGTAATGGATAACTTTGATGATCGTTGTAATACATCCTTAGTGAATTTTTAATAGCACTCATATCTGAAATACGAGAACTGTCTCTCGCTCTTTCTCGAGCTCCCATAAAATTAGGCAATGTAAAAGCCGATATTATGGCAATAATCGAAATTACGACCAATAGTTCCACTAAAGAAAATGCTTTACTGTAGGTCACCTGTTGTATTTAAACTAGTATTGGGTGATACATACGAAAAACAATAAGTATTACCCCCGCACAAATAAGCATTTCCTTCACATTCCTTATCAGCAATATTTTCCAGTTGTGCAAATAAGGCATACTTTTTATTGTCAATATCTGTTTTATAACAATATGGCGGTAAATTTGGGCTGTTTTCCTTTGGAACCACCTTCATATAAACATAATTTCCATCTACAAATTCACCGCCCCAATTAACAATTACTGTTTTTAACTTTATTTTTCCACCCGTCGGATCACTCATGGTCGGCATTACTCCATAATCAGCAAAATACATTTGTAGTGCCTTACTAACCCCATTTAAATCAGTTTTTCGAGAAATATCATTTGCTTTTTTTTTGGCTGTTTGAAACTGAGCAACAGTGATTGAAGCTAAAATTGACATTATTGCAATCACAATCAACAATTCCACTAATGTAAATGCCTTACTCATAATTTAAGTCTAACATTTTTATTAATCTATTTACATCCAACTCCGCAACAAGTAACAATACAGCTATTTTTACATTGACCCAAAAAACAATTTGGACCAACACACCCTGTTCCTGCTGAATTACACAAATTTGGTTGATCTACTGGGTCAGGGTTGTAATAACAACCTCCATACATAGCACAAATTGGATCAACTGATACATCAAACCAATTAATATTTGAACTAGAAATTCCATAATTTACCATTTTTGCCGTAATTTCACTACCCAAATAGTACGACGATAAATATGACCAACCACTAGGAATAGATATATCACTTTTGTTAGCCAAATTTGTCAATACTTTATACCACTTACTACACTTATCAACCTTAATATCTTCTACTATTACAATATATGGAATATTACCTTGATTACACGGCCAATTTGTCAACCATGGTGAAAATACCCGTGTTCCACAGTTAGCCGCCGTATTTAATTTATTAGCCAAGTCAGAGTCAGGGTAGCAACCAATATCATTGTAATATTCCTCAAAAGCTACTTTTATCCGGCCTAGATCTTTTTTTCTTTGGGCATCATGTGCTTTGTCCAAAATTCCTGCTGAGTTAAATATACCCACCAAAACAGCTCCCATTATCACAATAATTGTCACGACAATAATTAGTTCAACTAAAGTAAAACCAGATTTTCTCATACAAAATACTACCATACAGCTTTGCCACCACCGTACCCACAATCAAAAATGGACCAAAAGGTATTGGCATTTCTTTTTTAACAATTTTAAATGACAGCAAAAAAATAGAAACTACTGCCCCCACAATAAAAGCAAAATAAATTGCCACCAAAATATTGGGCCAACCCAAAAATAAACCCATAAATAAGGAATATTTTACATCTCCCATACCCATCGCCTCACCCCCACGAATTTTTATGCGATTTAAAATAAAGAAAAATAGTGTTGTTCCCACACCGATTAATATATTGTTTCTATAAAATATCAAAGCAATAATCACCAATGCCAAATTTGTCTTATCAGGCAAAACCATATATTTTAAATCAAACACAAAACTAAAAATTAAAAGCGAAATAATTATTAATCCAATTAAAAATTGGATGATTGAAAATTGATTAAAAATTAAAAATTTTAAATTAAAAATTAAAAATGCAACTCCTGTTGATATTTCTAGCAGGGGATATTGTATCGGTAACTTTTTACCACAACATTTTGTAACACCTCTTTGAAACACCCATGATACAACCGGAACATTTTCATACCACGATAATTGCTTGCCACAATAATCACAATATGACCTGTTTTTATCAATCTTAAACTTTTTGCTTTTTATTAATTTATATTTTCTCGCCAATCGATACTCATACATATTCAAAAAACTTCCCACACATATACCCAGTATAAAAAACATTATATTCACAAATCATTCTAACAAAAAAAATCCCGGTACTATTGTACCGGGATCAAAAGATCTCTTTATTGAACAGTTCCTTCAGGAACACAAACCATATTTGCTAAGGTTGCTCCAGGTAACAAGCTAGCAGCAAGTGACCAATCAGCCACTGCGGCACAATTTCCACCAATATTTAATAACGCCGGAGTCACCAAATCCAGACATTTTAAATTTGGATTAGGACTACCACCTGAAAATCTATTTGCCGTTGCTTTAGGAACAAAGCAGACGTAACTAGAATCTAGTCCATTAAAATACACATACATTCTATCTACCGGACCCATAGCGGGATTAAATGCTTCCTTACCAGCAAACGAGCTCTTAAGCTCTGAAGTAGTAATAAGTACGCCCATACTAGTGCCAGCACCCAAAACTCCAAAAGCAGGATCGGTACTTCCCGTTGCAAATTTAGCCCCAAAAGCCACAGTTGCCCCGACACCATTATTCCAAGGATATACATTTTGTGAGGCATAATACCTTTCGTACGCACCCAAAACTTCAGCAGTGTCATTTTTAAATTTAGCATCACGAGCTTTGTTGCTTTGTTCGATTGGATTAATTGTCGCCAAAACAGCCACCGACAGAATAGCAATCAACGCAATAACAATCAATAATTCCACCAAAGTAAAACCAGTTCTTTTTATTATTTTCATAAAATAATTAAACTCTATTAAAAACTACTTGTCAAGTTATAGATTGGCATGACTACCGCTACCACCAAAAAACCAACCCCTATTCCTAAAACCACCATAATCAAAGGCTCAATTGCTGAAGTTAATGCTGACACCGATTGTTCAGCCTCAACCGAAAAATAATTAGCTACCTTAAGCAACACCTCATCTAATTTACCGGTAGCCTCTCCTGTTGCTACCATTTGAGTTACAATAACCGGAAAAACTCCAGTATTTTCAAATGAAACCGATATTCCAAAACCTTTTTGAACTTTTTCAGCAATGTCGTTATAAGCTTTTTTATAAACATCATTGCCCGATACAGTAGCGACTATCCGAAGTGCTTCAACTAACGATATGCCTGCAGTCAACAACATTGATAATGTTCGACAAGTCGAAGCCAAAATTGTCGTTTGAGTAAGCTTACCCATAATAGGTAAGCCCAACATAAATTTGTCTTTTTTAAAATTAAAACTAGGATTTTTTGCTCCAATTTTCAAAATAATAGTAGGTGCTGCAAATAAAATTGGAAACAAAAACCACAACTTTGCCATCCATGTTGATACCGCCATCAACCCACGAGTAATAGCCGGCATTTTGGCAGTGCCAAAATCAGCATACAATCCTGTAAGTTTTGGAATAACAAAAATCATCATAATAACCATCACTGCCAACATTCCTACAATTACGATAGTCGGATAAATCATTGCTCCTTTTACTTTTCCTTGAAATTCATTTTCGTTTTCTAAATTTGTCGCAAGTTTAGACAAAATTTCTTCAAGTACACCAGCTTCTTCACCAGCAGCAATTGAAGCTACGTAAGCCTGACCAAAAACTTTTAAATATTTTTCCATTGCATTACCAAGCGACATACCTCCTCTAACATCAGACAATATTTTATCCAAAACCAAATACATTGATGAACCAACTTCTTGTTGATTTTTAAGCAAAGCCAAAGCATCAGTCATCGGTAAACCTGCTGTCATCATTGTTGCTAACTGACGAGTAAAATTCGATATCAATTTACCACTTATTTTGCCCGTAATTTTACGCCACAATCCAACAATTATATTTTCATTTTTTATCTCAATTTCCAAAGGAATTAATCCATTTGATCTTAATGACTCAGCCACCTCGCGAACATTTGACAACTCCAATTCTCCTTTAATCATTTTGCCAGCCCAATCTTTTGCTCGAAATATATATTTAGCCATTATTTAATCGAATTGAACGCAACGAACTTTGTAACTCAGACGGTTTGTTTGAAAAACTCATCGCCACTTCTTCTGTAATTTGTCCCATTTTTACCAATTTTGCCAAATAAGATTCGAGAGACACCATTCCGACATCACCCCCTGTTTGAATTACATTATCAATCATAAATGTCTTACCTTCACGAATAATATTTTTTATTGCACTATTTGCTACTAACACTTCCATTGCCGGTACTCGTCCTCCATCAATCCCCGGAACCAATCTTTGAGAAACAACTGCCGACAAAACCGTTGAAAGTTGAGTTCTAATTTGTGATTTTGATCCTTCAGGAAAAACATCAACAATACGATCAATAGTTTGTGATGCCGAATTAGTATGTAAGGTTGAAAAAACTAAGTGTCCTGTTTCGGCCACAGTTAAGGCCAATTGTATGGTTTCCAAATCACGCATTTCTCCCACAAAAACTACATTTGGATCCTGACGCAAAACCGATCTAAGAGCTCTATCAAAACTTTTTGTATCAGTTCCAAGTTCTCGTTGCGACACCAAAGACTTAAGTGGCTTAATTACGTATTCAATAGGATCTTCAATCGTCACTATGTGCCCGCCTATAGTTTTATTTATTTCATTTAGCATCGAGGCCACAGTCGTTGACTTGCCCTGTCCAGTAGGTCCTGTAACCAATACAAAACCCTGTTTCAATTTCAAAAAAGAATTTAATACCGGGGGCAATTTTAAATCTGCCATATTTGGCACATCAAGGGGAATAACCCGCAAAACTGCTGAAGGCAAACCATTGTCAAAAAACATATTGCCACGAAAACGTGCATCACCCAATGTTACCGAAAAATCCAAATCTTTTTCTTTTAAAAATTCCTCCGCTTTTTCTTGACTTAAAATTGACAATATCATTTCTGCCATTTCTTTTTTGTCTGGCAATTCAAAATTACCCAAACTACTCAATTCACCGTTTATCCTAAGTTTTGGCAATATCAAAGTAGACAAATGAATGTCCGAAGCCTTATTTGCCAAAGCTAATCGCAACAAATCTTGAATTTTTGTGTTCATAAATATTTTTTAATATTGGGCAACCCTTAGCACTTCTTCAAGTGTTGTTACTCCTTCTAAAACTTTAACAAATCCGTCTTGTTTCATAGTCAACATACCTTCATCCATCGCCTGTCTTTGAATCGCAGCTGCCGATGTTTTTTCAACCACCATTTTTGCTATTTTTTCCGAAATAGGCATAACTTCATAAATAGCAATTCGTCCTAAATATCCGGTATTATTACATTTATCACAACCATTTGGATGGGGGAGTGACATTTTTTTATTTTCTCGTTTCCACTTGTCAGCAATCATGTCATAAATTGGTCCCAAAGTATCTTTTATGATAGCTTCATCATCTGACTTTAATTCATCACTTGTCACACAATTTGAACAAATTTTACGCAACACCCGCTGAGCGACAACACAAGTCAAGGCCGATGTTAACAAAAACGGTTCGACTCCCATATCTATCATTCGAGGAGGCGCACCAGAAGCATCATTAGTATGCAAAGTAGAGAAAACCAAATGACCTGTCAAAGCAGCATTGATTGCCAATTCAGCAGTTTCAGTATCACGAATTTCTCCCACCATGATTACATTTGGGTCTTGACGTAAAAAAGATCGAAGGGCTGATGCAAAAGTCAAACCAGCCTGAACATTTACTTGAACCTGATTAACCCCCTTCATTTGATATTCCACAGGGTCTTCCACAGTCACAACATTTACCTTTGATGTTGCAACTTTATCTAGGACCGAGTACAAAGTCGTAGTTTTACCTGATCCTGTTGGACCACAGACAATAATAATTCCATGAGGTCTTTCAATTGCTTCGATCAAATTTTTTAAAGCCAAACCGCGTAAACCCAAATCAGGTAAAGTAGGAACTTTTTGAGCTTTACGCAACAACCGCATAACAACTTTTTCACCATATGACACAGGTAAAGTAGATATACGTAAATCAACTTCTGTTCCATCCACTGATATATTAAAGCGTCCGTCTTGAGGCATTCTTTTTTCGTCAATTTTCAAATTTGCCAAAATTTTGACACGAGAAACTACAGCATCCAAAACATTTCGGGGCAATATATATTTTTCTTGTAAAATACCATCAATTCGATATCTTATTCTTACATTTTCTTCAAGTGGTTCAATGTGAATATCTGAAGCTCGCGATTTTACAGCATACTCCAAAATCGTCGACACAATTTTAGCAATAGGAGCTTCAGCCGATACTTTTTGTCTTTCGCTACCTTCAATTTTAAAAGTATCTGCCTTTTGTTCATCCAAAGCTTTGGTCACTTCAGAGGTGATTCCTTTCTCTCGTTCATATTTTTCTCGGATAAATGAATCAATTTGTTTAACTTCAGCCATTGCTGTTTTTATTTTCAAGCTTGTCTTTTTTTCCAAAAATTCTACAGTTTCCAAATCAAGAGGATTACTCATTGCTACCCACAACGATTTATCTTTGGGATCCATTTGATATGGGACTACTTTATATTTTTCGGCCACACTTTGTGGTACCAAGGCCAAAGCTTCAGGAGCAAAACCAATTTCATTTAAATCGACAAATGGAATACGCAAAAATTCAGCCTTAACTTTGACAAAATCAAGATCATTTAATAATCGTTTTTGTAAAATTATTTCCTCTTCCGATTGACCACTCTGTACTCTTTCAAGATTAATTTTATCCGCGACATCTTGCGTCAAATAGTTGTGGGCAACCAACACATCGGTTAAATTTTTATAAACCATACTATAATCATAGTAGACTATGCAGACCTTCCCTTCAACACTTATTATTGGAGATAATTATTTACCACTACTCGAATCATTGGGTCACTCACAATTGCAAAACCCTGATTTGTTGATTGTCGATGAAAACAGTGGATACAAAGTCGATGTCATTCGTCAAATAAACAATTTTCTACAACATCTACCGTATAACCACCAAAACAAAGTTGTTTTAATCAAAGATGTTGAAAATCTTGAAGTTGTCGCCCAAAATACACTCTTAAAAAATATCGAAGAGCCAGGCAATAACAACTATTTTATTTTAACCACCAAAAATTTGTCACTAGTCTTATCAACGATTATTTCTCGTTGTCATCAAATAATTCAAAAAAATACATATAACAACCCTTTAGAGCCATTAGCATGTCCTTCTGATATTAAATCGGCTTTAAATATATCCTCAAGTATCGACAAAAATTTAATCAAAACTACTTTATCAAATGAACTTAACTGTCTCCATCAAGATTTTATAAAAAAACCTACACCAAAATTATCTCAAAAGATAGGCTTTTTATTAAAATCACTCGAATTTATTGATTCCAATATTGATCCTCGGTTGGCCTTGGACTACTATCTATTAAAATACTGATTTCCGCACTTTCCCCTCATTGACTCAAAAAAATTTGTTATAATAGGCTCAGATGTTTTCACCGCTGTTTACCATCAATAATAAAATCCTAAAAAATATTGGCTCAATTGAAGCCGCCAAAGCTATTATCGATGAAGCGCCCTTAATCCCTGCCTACGAAAAGCAGTTTCAACAAGAAGCAGTTGTTCGCACTGTTCACTTTGGTACTCGTATCGAAGGTAACGATTTAACTTATCAAGAAGTTGCCAAATTAGTCGAAGGTCGCGAGATTACAGGTACTGCACGTGACATTCAAGAAGTCATTAACTATCGCAATGTCATGAGTTATCTTGAGGAACTTTGGGCATTATTTGATGCCAACATGCCACTACCCGAGGAAAAATTTGACCCTGATATTGACAAAAAAAATCGATTTTTTTTCTATTCTGAAACTATTGTCAAAAAAATTCACGCACTTACAACATACAAAGTAATATCCTCCACTGAAACAGGCGAATACCGTCGCCAACAGGTTGTTTTAAAAAATACTCGCACTGGTGAAGTTGCTCATCGACCACCACCCGCCATTGAAGTTCCTTATCTTATGCAAGACTACATTGATTGGCTCAATAGTGTCGAATCACGAGACATCCACCCCGCTATCAAAAGCGCCATTACTCACTATATTTTAATTGCCATTCATCCATTTATCGAAGGTAATGGTCGTAGTGCCCGTGCCTTTGCCATTTTGCCACTTTATGTTGAAAAATACGATATTCGTCGATTGTTTTCTCTCGAAGAATACTTCGATCGCAACGCCGAAATTTACTACAATGTCATTCAATCTACTCACGAGCAAAATTCAGACATTTTTTTACGCAATTTAACCAATTGGATCGAATATTTTTGCGAAGCTCTAGCCATTGAACTAACCCGTGTTAAGGACAAAGTCCAAACTTTGTCACGTGATCTAAAATTTAAACAAAAATTAGGCGGACATCAAGTACATCTAACCGAAAGACAAATAAAATTAGTTGAATTTATGCAACAATTCGGTGGACTACGAATGTCAGATGCCAAAAGTTTACTCCCTATGATTTCCGACGACACAATTTGGCGTGATCTCAAAAAATTAATAGACGACAAAGTCGTCGTCAAACGAGGATCAACCAAAGGTGCCTACTATTCCCTAGCCTCAGTATGATCACTCTTGAATCAATAGATCAACAAAATACAAGCCCCGAAGAATTGGGTGAAATTTTAATCAAAGCCAAAAAGGCCTATTATACCGGGGGCAATCCAATTATGGATGATCATACCTATGACACGTTAGAAGACATTTTGCGCAAAAAACAACCCAATCATAGGATATTCTCCAAAGTTGGTAATCCCAATTTTGATACTGGTTTTACCAAAAAAAACCATACTATGCCCATGGGTTCGCAGAACAAGGTAACTAACATCACAAATTTAATTCATTATTTTGAATTAAAAAAGGTTTCAAATATTGACTTTGTGGTACAGCCTAAGTGCGATGGAATTTCGGTTGAGCTAATATACAAAGACGGTAATCTAGTTGATGCAATTACCCGTGGCGATGGACAAACAGGAGATTTAATTACTCAAAATATTGTCAAAATGAAAAATCTTGTCCTGAGCGTAGCCGAAGGATTCACCGGTTCAGTTAGATGCGAAATTATGGTCACCAAAAAAGATTTTAAAAAATTACCACCTGAATACAGCAATCCTCGTAACGCGGCTTCTGGTATTTCACAACGTCTTGATTCAAAATTTTGTGAATACTGTTCACTATATGCTGTCGATATCTTTCCCAATTTATCTACTATTTCAGACGAAATAGATTATTTAAAATCACTAGGCTTTACCACCGTCGAATCTTTGCAGTGTCAAGATTTTGATCAAGTCGAAAATATTTATCAAGATTTTTTATCCACCAATCGGCTTTCTTACCCATTTGAAATTGACGGATTAGTAATCAAAATTAACAGTAATAATATTGCCAAAAGTTTAGGAGAAAAAAATAACCGCCCCAAACATCAAGTCGCATACAAATTTCCCGCTTCAACCAATACCTCCACCATTTTAAATATTGAATGGCAAGTTGGACCCATGGGGGCAATTACTCCAGTCGCCCAAATCGAGCCAATCGAATTATCTGGTGCGATAGTTACTTTTGCTTCACTGGCAAATCACGATTTAATTATCAAAAAAAATATTAATATTGGAGATATTATCGAGGTTACTCGCCGAGGTGATGTTATTCCACACATAGAAAAAGTTATTACCAAGGTTACGAATAATCACACCACTATTCCCACTCACTGTCCCTCATGCAAAACACTTCTAATTAAAGAATCAAAATTACTTCGCTGTCCAAATACAAAAAATTGTTTACCCCAAATTATTGGATCACTAAATTTATTTTGTCACACTTTAGATATTTTGGGATTATCTGACAAAACTATTCAAAAATTGTACGATGCCAAAAAAATTCAAACACCTGGCGATTTTTACAAATTAACCACCGACGATATTGCCCCACTTGACAACCTAGGCGAAAAATCAGCCAAGAACATTATTGTTCAAATTCAAAATAAAAAAATACTTACTTTAAAACAAGTTTTTGACGCTGCCATTATTCCCAATTTCTCCGGAGCCAGAATTCAACAATTAATAATTGCCGGCTATGATTCACCAAATAAATTATTAAATTTAAATGTAGACGAATTAATCAAAATCAAAGGTTTTCAAAAAGTTTTAGCCAAAAAAATTATCGACGGTATAAATTTAAGACGAGAGTGGATCGAATCAATATTAATAAATACAACAATTAAAAATTTAAAATTAAAAATTAAAAATTTAGAAGGCAAAGCCTTCTGTATCACCGGTACCTTATCTCAACCACGCCAAAAACTAATCGATATTATCGAATCAAACGGTGGCAAATTTCTGTCATCAGTTACCTCTAATACCAACTATTTAATATGCAACGAAAAATCTAATTCAGATAAATACCAATCTGCTCTAAAATTAAACATACCGATAATCACCGAGGAACAATTTAGCAGTCTAATGTGACAACTGCTAATTACTATATCAAAATAAATACATCCTATCTTTACACTATATTTATATATCATTCTAGATCATGGTATATAATCAACCTATGAAATACTTTTTTGGACTAGGTAATCCTGGAAAACAGTACGAAAAAACTCGGCACAATATTGGTCATCAGATTATTTCTATTCTAAAAGAAAAAAACCCCCCTAATTGTAAGTTAGAAACCAACACCGGATTTATGAACGAAGCGGGTTTGTCCGCTCAAAAATTTGTACATTTTTACAAAGTCAATTTAGACAATTTTTATTTAGTTCATGATGACTTGGATTTACCAGTAGGGGAGTATCGGATCCAATTTGATAGGGGACCAGCAGGTCACCACGGAGTCGAATCAGTTATTGGTCATATAGGAAGTCAAGCATTTAATCGTATTCGTGTCGGTATTGGTAAGCCAATTAATCAAGTACCCGTCGAAGATTTTGTTTTACTTCCTTTTACAAAAGAAGAAAAAGTGATAATTAATGAAACTATTGATAAAATAGTGGAAAAATTAAAATAAATCTTTGGATTATTTTAACCAGTCGCCAAGATATGTTCAATTTTTATAACTTTTGTTTCTAAATTGTCAAATTCATCACGGGTTGGAGCGTCATCTTCAAGATATGCCAAGGAATTACCAAGTGTATCCATTCGATCGTTAATTTTTTTAAAACCATCTTTTGTTTCCATCCTTAAATCTTGAACTTCTCTGTGAACATTGTCTATATTAACCGACAGCCCCACAATTTTATTTGATAAATCAACCTGCCCCTTAATTAATGCCTTAAGCATTTTTTGAGTATCGTCCATATACAATAATAACAAAAAAAAATTGATAAAATACTGAAAGAATTAAAATAATTTTGGGCCATTAGCTTATCTGGTAGAGCACCGCATTCGCATTGCGGAGAGGGCGGTCCAAGTCCGCCATGGTCCACCATGAAAACGACAAATCCTCCCCAACTTTTTGCCGACACCTTAGTCGATTATAAAAAAAAGTTAGAACGGAGAAAAAAATACATTAAAAACGAATTTCAAGCTTATGGTTTAATGCTTGCCGAAGAATTAGACGATTGGGATCACAAGACACTATATATAAGGCTTGCCAAAAATACAGACAAAGCTTTGCTTGACAAAGCTCTTTATTTTATAAAAGATCAAACTCAAAACAAAATTAATTCCAAAGGTAGACTGTTTATGTGGAAGCTAAAACAACTTAAAATTGAAGCTGAGTTAAAATTGGCCATTTGACTTATGCAACTCAGTTGCATATACTATCACTGTGAATCCATGCAAACCATTAGAAATTATCGATCAGCTTTCCTGTCGTAATACCAAAATCAGATTTGGAGTTATTAGCATTTTTCATCAAGTCAAAAAACCAATATCAGCTTTAGAGGTAATTAAATTACTAAAAGAAAATCATTCCACCGCAGCCAACAAAACGACTGTATACAGACAGTTAGATTTTTTAATTCTCAAAAATGTATTAACATCAATCGACATTGAGGGTGTGACTCTTTACGAATTAAACAAAAATAAACCACATCAAGTTTTGGTTTGTTCTGTCTGTCACGAAATTTTCCCCCTAACCAACACTTTTTCACTGTCTCAAAATCAAGTATCAAAAATTGAGATGGATCATAATTTTAAAATTCATCATTATTCATTTTTATGTTTTGGTATCTGTCAAAAGTGCCAAAAATAACCTAATATTTAGATACAACTCAATATGAACAAAACTACCAAAATAATTTTAGCTTCAGCTATAGCCATAGCTCTCTTTTTTACCATTCGTCAATTTACAGTAAAAAAATCGTCAGCTGTCACCTTGGACCCAAAAACTGACACCATTATTTCTCCAAAATTAGAAGAAATTAAGGATCAATTAACTTTATCTGGCTCAATTAATGCCGATCAAATTGCAATTTTAAAATTTCAAAATTCGGGAAAATTAAATTGGGTTGGTGTCAAAGTAGGGGATCGAGTCAAAAGAGGCCAAGTTTTGGCTACTCTAGACAGTGCCCAGCTAAAAAAATCTTTACAATCACAATTTAATAGTTACAGATCTCAGCTCAGTCAATTTAACGACACCCAATCAACCTACAAAAAAACCAAAGAAGATTTTCTTGTCACCGAAACAATTCAAAGAATTTTGGATCGAACTCAATATTCACTCGAAAATTCGGTCATAAATTACGAAATTGCCGACATGGCAATTAAAGAATCTCGATTAGTTACCCCAATTGAAGGTGTCGTAGTTGCCATTGATCAGCCTTTATCCGGTGTAAATGTAACTCCGACAGGTGCCAACATTACAGTAATAAATCCTAATTCACTTTATTTTCGATCCGAAGTCGATCAACAGGAAGTCGTCAAATTAGTCCAAGGCTTGACAGCCATCATTAAGTTAGATTCTTTTGATCAAAAAGAAATTGATAGCAAATTAAGTTTTATTGCATTTACCCCTGTTGCAGGACAATCTTCTACTGTATATGAAATTCGTTTTCCTTTACCCCTCGAAAATCAAAATTTAAACTATCGATTAGGTATGGATGGAGACGTTGTAATTTTAATCAAAGAAAAAACCGATATTTTAACAGTTCCCATTGAAGCTATAAATGATGATAATGGACAAATTTATGTCTGGTTAAAAATAAATAATAAATTAGAACGACGTGACATTAAAACTGGAATAGAAACAGATTCCAACGTTGAAATTTTAGAGGGGATTAATCAAAATGATCAAGTCGTCATCAAAAAACGTTAATCAGGGGATACCTGTTTTGGAATTAAAAAACATTGTCAAAACATATACTCTAGGCAACAATTCATTTAATGCCCTAGATGACGTTTCGTTATCAATTTACAATGGTGAATTCGTTTCAATTACCGGACCTTCAGGGTCAGGTAAATCAACTTTAATGCATATTGTAGGATTGTTAGATAACCCAACCTCAGGCCAAATTTTACTAAACAGTAAAAATATTTCAAATTTTAAAGAGGAAGCCTTAGCCAAAACACGAAACGTTACTTTGGGTTTTGTCTTTCAACAATTTAATTTACTAGCCAAAACTAGTGCCGTCGAAAATGTGGCTCTACCTCTTTTATATTCTGATACTCCAAAAAATCAAAGAAATGATTTAGCTATGGAAATGTTAACCAAGGTAGGCCTCGAATCAAAAGCTCCAAATACTCCCGCTCAATTGTCAGGTGGCCAACAACAACGCGTGGCAATTGCGAGGGCTTTAGTCAACAATCCCAAAATTATTTTAGCTGATGAACCTACTGGCAACTTAGATTCAAAGTCAGGAGCCGAAATTATTAAATTATTTCATCAATTACATAGTGAAGGTCGAACCATCATTTTGGTTACTCATGATATGGAGCTCGCCAAACAAGCTCAACGTATAATTATTATTAGAGATGGCAAAATTAGCGACAAATAAACTTATATGCTTAAACCTTCTTTAGACGATTTAATTCGATCATCATTTAGATCAATCCTCAAAAACAAAGGACGAACGGCCCTGACATCACTTGGAATAATTATCGGGGTAACATCAGTAATTTTATTAACCTCAATTGGTAACGGATTACAAATTTTTATCAATCAACAATTCGAAAGCCTTGGAGCCAATACCGTTTTTGTTGCTCCAGGTAAAGTATTCAATGACAAAGGAGGGTTTTCCAACAGTCCATCTTCCCGATTGGTAACAACATCATTCACTCAAAAAGATTTAACTGACCTACGACGTAATCTAAAAAATTCTATCGTTTCACCAAATTCACAAACTGCAGTAGACATATCCACCTCTTTTGCCAACAAAAAAGGTGTCGTAACACTCGGTTCCAATTATTTATACGGGCCCAACAACAATTTAGTTCCAAGTAATGGTAACGGCCGTTGGTTCAACAAAGAAGAAGATGACAAAAAAAGTAATGTTGCCGTTTTAGGCTACACTTTGGCCAAAGATCTTTTTCCAAAATCTTCAGCCTTAGGTAAAAAAATTATTGCCAAAGGTAAAAGTTTAAAAGTTGTTGGTGTTTTAGATAAAAAAGGTGGATCCTTTGGTGGACCAGCTTTTGACGATTATCTATTTATTCCCATTGGCATAGTATTTGAATTTAATGGCAACGAAAAAATAAATGCCATCAATATCAAAGCCAGCCAACAAGAAGGTGTCGAAGCTACCAAAATTGAAGTCAAAAAAATATTACTAAAAAAGTACGACCAAGATGCTTTTTCTGTTTTTGATTCTTCACAACTATTATCATCTATTAACTCAATTATTAGCACCTTAACAATAGCCTTAACCGGAATTGCCGCAATTTCTTTGGTCGTTGGTGGTATTGGAATCATGAATATTATGTTAGTTACAGTAACTGAACGCACTCGTGAAATAGGTCTACGTAAAGCTATAGGTGCCTATCCCAGGGCAATTTTAATACAATTTTTGATCGAGGCTATTATATTATCCAGCATCGGAGGCACTATCGGTATTATCTTAGGGGCGTTAGGTACTTGGGGCATTGCTCAATTTTTTCCGGCTCAAATTACGATAGGATCAGTTTCAATTGCTTTTGGGGTTTCATTTGCCGTAGGAGTTATTTTTGGTGTTGCTCCAGCACGCAAGGCTTCAATGCTTTCACCAATCGAAGCCCTCAGGTACGAGTAATTTTTTTCTGTTAATATTATTAAGTGAAATCAGAATTTAAACAACATATTGTTCCTTTGGTTGTCATTTTTTTCATCACTACTATTGTCTGGTTTTTTCAAAAAATACATTATTTAAATTATATATATTTATTTTTAGGCCTATCTTTAGGTTCATACATATTAGATCTTGATCATTTACTTTATTGGTTGTATCTTAAACCAAATTTAGAGGAAAGTCGTTTAGCCCAAATCGCCTGGAAAAAAGGGGATTGGCAGAGTTTAATTAAGTTATTAAAGATCACCGAACATCACCACTTAAGCCTAATTTTCCACCATTATTTTTTCCAAGTTATCTTAACAATTTTTTCTTTATTTGTCTTAACCTCAACCAATAATATTTTTGTCAAATCATTACTTTTAGCAATAAATTTACATCTGTTAATCGACGAAATAATTGATTATCAACACAACCCCAAGATCCTCCAACAATGGCTATTTGCTCGTGAATCAAAACAATTTGCTCTAAATTCAATAAAATATTATCTATGGTTTTTTGGCTTTGTGTGCAGTCTTTTAATCTACATTTTAATTTTCTAACGATATGAATCCTCAACTTTTTATAGACGCCAAAAAATATTTGAAAAACGATCAAGATCAGTTGGTCGACGATGTCGAAAATGTATTAAATTATTTACAACAAAATCATATCAATGACTATTCTTTTATTGTTGCTCCAGCAGCCAAAGCATACGAAGGTTTTCTCAAAGACTTTTTTTTTGATCTAGATATTATCGACGAATATAGCTATCATTCCGATCGTTTTAGAGTTGGTAAAACATTAAATCCGTCTTTAAGATACAAACGATATTCTATTTTTAAAAAATTAGCTGACATGCACGAAGATGGTGAGGGTTTGGCAGAAAAATTATGGTCAGCCTGGAAACAAGGTCGAAATGAAATCTTTCATTATTTTCCTGGTAATGTCAAAAAGTTGACATTAGTTGAAGCCCAAGACCGTATTAACCTTATTCTTAAGGCAATAATTGACTCAGGTGACTTTATGGAACGATATAAACAAAATAATTTGCTATAATTTTAAAATATGACTCAAAAAGTATATGTGGATCCAGACAAATGTATTGGTTGCAACACCTGCCCTTTACTTGATCCCGAAACTTTTGAAATGGATACAGTCACATATAAAGCCAAGGTCAAAAAACAACCAGTTGATGTCAACAGCGACATTGTTAAAAACGCCATAATCTCGTGCCCTGTTGGAGCCATATCAATTATTGAAGAATAATAATTAAAAATAATATGACAAAAAAAATCAAAACCAATATTACTCTTCCATCATATTCTTATATCAAAGTTCCTGTCCCTGCAGTAATTTTTACCGTTGTTTTATTAATCTTCTTATCTTTTTATTCCGGACTTTCATTTGCCAAATCAAAAACCACTTTATCAACAGGTCCAGTCATCGACAGTAAAATATCCTTTGCACCAACCAAATTTGACAAACCTGAACTAAAGTTTTTCGTCATGAGTTTTTGTCCATATGGCAACCAAATTGAAGATGTCCTCCGTCCTATTTTTGATTTATTAGGATCAAAAGTCGATATTACTCCACATTATATATTTGACAAAATTGATGATGTTAACGCTTATTGCAAAAGCCGAAACGGTGATGCCACTCAATGTTCAACTTACGTTCAAAATAAATATTTTACCAGTGAATCCGAATGTAAAAAAGTAATTACCGACAATGTTACAAAATGTAAGGACACCAAAGCCTATATTCAAGCACCATCCGGTACTCTTTATGCTTCACTTCACGGAAGACAAGAGGCTACTCAAAACATTCGTGAAATGTGTGTCTGGAACATGGTAGGCAACAATAAAAAACAGTGGTGGGATTTTATCGGAGCTGTCAACAAAAATTGTTCGGCTCAAAATGCAGATTCCTGTTGGGAAGACCAAGCCAAACAAGTTGGCTTAGATACCGCAGCAATTACTGACTGTTTTAACAAAGACGGTATCAACTTAATTGAAAAAGAATTAGCAATTACAAAACAGTTTAGTGTTACTGGATCACCTACCGTTTTGATCAATGACCAAATTTTTCCACCTGAGGCTGCCTATTCCCAAGATGGTCAAGGTAATATAAAAATTGGTAACAAAGTTGCTACCCAAGACAAATATCGTACACCAAATGTTATCAAAGAAGCTCTGTGCGTTGGCTCAAAATCAACAATCAAAGAGTGCAAAACAATTCTCAATGAACTCTCCGGTTCTGCTCCCGCCGCCGGTGGTTGTGGGAATTAAAAAAACTAGTGCTATAATCCCACTATGACTGAACAAAGAACTGCTACCGTACGTTATCGTTGCGCTCGATTACATGAGAATATGTATATGTTTGGTGAAAAACCAAATGGTTATCCGGATAATTCAGATAAATCAATTGAAATAAGAATAAGTAATTTTTTTGAAAAAGCCACACTTAAAATTGAAGCGTGGTGTCCTCAATGTAGAGCCCGAGTTACACAAACAAGAATTGATCCTCAACCAGAATAATTAAATGAAATTAAATTCTCATCAACTTCGTAAAAGTTTAGCCAGAGAGGGGAGTCAACATCAAAAAAATAACAAAAAAAATCCCATCGTCTTGGTTTTAGACAATGTTTTGGACACTTATAATATTGGTTCTTTTTTTAGGTTAGCTGATGCTCTAAATGTAGAAAAAATTTGTCTTTGTGGACCTGTTGTTACTCCTCCTAATTTAAAAATTCATCGAGCATCAATTGGAACCTGGAAATGGGTTACTTGGGAACAGTATCAAAACACAGACGATTGCCTAAAACAGCTAAAAAAAGATGGTTACACCATTTATGCGTGCGAACAAAAACAAAATAGTGTTTTGTACCACAAAGCAAAATATAAATTCCCCTTAGCTATTGTTGCCGGATCAGAAATGAATGGAATAGGGGAGTCAACTTTAAAACTTTGTGACCATATTATCGAGATTCCAATGTATGGAATAAACATATCTTTAAACGTCTTAATTGCTACTAGCATCATCGGTTTTGAAGCTGCAAAATCACTATAAATTAAGCCTATCTTTCCATATATTTTGCTTGTTGTAAAGCTATTTCTAAGTGGTAGAATTGATTTACTTTATGGCTGATACTCAAAAATACACAGGTGAACAAATAGTTGTTCTTGAAGGACTCGAACCTGTCCGCAAACGTCCAGCCATGTACATCGGATCTACCGATGGTCGAGGTCTACATCATTGTTTGTGGGAAGTTATTGACAATTCTATTGACGAAGCTCTAGGTGGATATGCCAAAAATGTTTGGGTAGTAATCAACAAAGATGGTTCAGCCACTATCGCTGATGATGGACGAGGGATTCCTATCGACATCATGCCAAAATATGGCAAACCAGCAGTCGAGGTTATTATGACCACACTCCATTCTGGAGGCAAGTTTGAAGGTGATGCCTACAAAGTTTCTGGTGGTCTACATGGTGTTGGTACTACTTGTGTCAACGCTCTATCAGTTCAATATGCCATCGAGGTTCGACGTAACAATAAATTTCATTATATCGATTTTAGTAGAGGAGTCACCCAAACAAAATTATCTGTCATCAAAGAATCAAAAAACGAAAGATTAAGAAGTATTATTTCTTCATCAGTTAACGGTACTACCGTCACTTTTTACCCTGATCCAGAAATATTCAAAGAAACAATCGAATTTGATGACAAAACAATTATCAGATCGCTAAAAGATCACGCCTATCTTACCTCAAAAGTTTATATTCATTTTTATGATGACAGGGACAATACCGAACATCATTATTATTTTGAAGGTGGAATTTTGGCCCTACTTTCTGAACTAAACAAAGGTAAAGTTGTTATTCACTCTCCAATTTACATTCATCAAAATCAAGATGATATGGACATTGAAGTTGCCATTCAATATAACGATACTTTTGCTGAAAATACACCATCTTTTGTCAACATCATCAACACTCACGAAGGTGGAACTCATCTTTCTGGCTTTAAATCAGCCTTAACCAAATCTATCAAAGATTATGCCGAACGCAAGGAAATGATCAAAAATAAAGATGACATTATCACCGGCGACGATGTTCGTGAAGGTTTAACTGCAGTAATTTCCCTAAAAATGGGCAGTAAAGACCTCCAATTTGAGGGTCAAACCAAAGGAAAACTGGGCAATTCCGAAGTTCAACCAATTGTTGCCAAAATGGTTCGCGAAGGTCTCGATATCTATTTTGAAGAACATCCTGACGTTGCTCGCACTATTATTGGCAAAGCCTTACTTACCATTCAAATCCGTAAAGCCGCCAAAGCCGCCAAAGATGCAATCATGCGCAAAGGTGCTTTTGATTCTATGGGATTACCAGGCAAATTAGCCGATTGTCAGTCAAAAAAGCCAGAAGAATGTGAAATATATATCGTCGAAGGAGATTCAGCTGGAGGTAGTGCCAAACAAGGGAGAGATCGCAAATTTCAAGCTATTTTACCGTTATGGGGAAAGGCTCTAAACACCGAAGGTATGCGTCTTGACAAAGTTGTCGGTTCCGACAAATTAAAAGATTTAATTATTGCCCTAGGTATGGGTATTGGTGATACTTTTGATCTTACAAAATTACGTTATCACCGAATTATTCTTATGTCTGATGCTGACGTCGACGGTGCTCACATCGCCGTTTTACTGATGACTTTCATGTTCCGACACTTGCCAGGACTCATTGAAAATGGTTATGTATATCTCGCCATGCCACCACTTTATCGCCTAAAAGTAGGCAAAAAAATCGAATATGTTTATACTGACGAAGAAAAAGAAGTCGCTCTAAAAAAATTAAATGGTGAAAAAGTTGAAATTCAACGATATAAGGGTTTGGGAGAAATGAATCCTGTTCAATTGTGGGATACAACTATGAATCCTGAAACTCGATTACTCAAAAAAGTATCAATCGTCGACGCCGAACGTTCCGATGAAATATTTAGAATCTTGATGTCAGAAGACGTCCCACCTCGCAAAAAATTCATCGTTACTCACGCCCATTTAGCAACATTGGATATATAAAAAATATTAATTATTTAATTACAACAATGTCAGAAGAAACAACTAAACCAAAAATCGAAATAACATCATTAGCTAACAGTCTAGTGACAGAACTTAATATTCCAACAAACGAGGGAGTAATTAGCTTGCCAAAATTAGCTTGTATTTCCGAGCTAGTAACACTTACTCAATATGAATTAGTTCTTGAAACCGACAAAGCAATTGAGGCAAATAATAAATCCCCAGAATTAAAATTAATTGCAGAACAAGCTAGAATAAATGCTAGATTTGCCGACGTTTCACAAAACTATTGGCAAATAATATTTCATGATCAACAAGATAGTTTTATTAATGCAAAACGATCTACACAAAAAGCTTATGACAATGCTGTTTTAAACGGTTACAATGCAACAGATTTATTTGATGCTGTAATAAAACAGGTTGGATCTCCTAGAGTTATTTAACAAATATGCCACAAGATACATCAAAAAACACTGTCGTTGAAAATGACAAAATATTTATCAACAATCAAGGAAGAATCCTAGATGTCGATATTATCGACGAAATGGAAAAATCATATTTGGATTATTCCATGTCAGTCATCGTTCAACGTGCTTTACCTGATGTTCGCGACGGCCTAAAACCTGTTCATCGACGCATAATTTACGCCATGAACCAAATGGGGTTAACCGTCACTGGCAAAAACGTAAAATCAGCAGCTGTTGTAGGTGATGTTATGAAGTCATACCATCCTCATGGTGATAGCTCTATCTACGGTGCTCTCGTTCGTATGGCCCAAGATTTTTCGATGCGATACATGCTAGTCAATGGTCAAGGAAATTTTGGATCAATTGATGGTGATCCTCCCGCCGCTATGCGTTATACCGAAGTTCGTATGGCCAAAATGACGCCAGAAATGATCACCGATATCAACAAAGATACAGTGGAAATGATGGACAATTATGACGGTTCAACCAAAGAACCCACCGTTTTGCCTGTTCGTGTTCCTAATTTATTATTAAATGGTGCCGAAGGTATCGCCGTTGGTATGGCTACCCGCATTCCTCCCCACAATTTAAAAGAATTATGTGCCGGTCTTAACTTAATGTTAGACACCGCAACCCTAGAAAAAGTAGAAGATTTAAATGATTACAAAGAAATTCCCGATCAAGAACTAACCACTCAAGAATTTATTTTCAAACCCATCCGTCTTTTAGAAAGAACTCATTTTACCTTTGAATCCAATACTACAACCGAAGAACTTGTCAAAGTAATTCAGGGACCTGACTTTCCTACATATGGTGAAATTTACGGTAAAACAGGCATTGTTGAGATGTATTCCACCGGTCGTGGCAAATTTATTATCCGGGGCAAGACCAACATCGAAGAAACCAAATCAGGAAAAATTCGAATAATTATTACCGAACTTCCTTATCAGGTAAACAAATCCGAATTTGTTCAAAAAATAGCCGAGCTTGCTCGCGACAAAAAAATTATTGGTATCAGCGATCTTCGCGACGAGTCCGATCGACATGGTATTCGAGTTGTCGTCGAACTGAAAAAGATTAGCAAACCAAAAAGTATCCTCAATAAAATATTTAAATACACAGCTCTACAATCATCGTATTCTGCCAATTTATTAGCATTAGTTAACGGTGTACCTCAAACTCTAAATTTACGACAAATTTTACTTTTATTTTTAAGACACCGTGAAACTATCATTCGACGACGCACTATTTTTGATCTCAAAGCCAACTATATGCGTTCGCATATTTTGGAAGGTCTAAAAATTGCCCTAGACAACCTTGATGAAGTAATCAAAACTATTCGTGCTTCAGCTACAGCTGACGACGCCAAGACCAATTTAATGGCCAAGTTCAAATTTACCGATCTTCAAGCCAATGCAATCCTAGAAATGCAACTTCGACGTTTGGCTGCACTCGAACGACAAAAAATCGAAGACGAATTTGCCGAGGTTCAAAAAATTATTGCCGATTTAACTTCCATAATTACCATCCCTGAAAAAATGGTTGGAGTTATAAAAACCGAAAATCAAGAAATTATTGAAAAATTTGGCGACCCTCGTCGTACCAAAATTATTGCCAAAGGACTCGATCAGTTTTCAGAAGAAGACCTAATACCCAACGAACCTACGTTAGTTACTATTACCCGCAGTGGATACATCAAACGACTACCTCAAGATACCTATCGTTCACAACAACGTGGTGGTGTCGGTGTCTCAGGAATGTCAACCAAAATAGAGGATGAAGTCGAAAACATGTTCTTTGTTAACACTCATGACGAGTTATTATTCTTCACCAACAAAGGTCGAAGCTTCAAAACCAAGGTTTGGGATGTCCCCGAATCCAGCCGTCAGTCCAAAGGTCAAGCCATCATCAACCTAATAAATATAGTTGCCGGTGAAACAGTTCAAGCAATTTTACCGTTACGCAAACTAAACCAAGACAAATTTATAATATTGGCCACAAAAATGGGCGTTATCAAAAAAACCGCCATTGAAAAATTTTCCAATGTCAGACTTTCGGGTCTTGCTTCTATTAAACTAGATGAAAAAGATCAGCTAGTATGGGCCAAAACAACTTCAGGCAACGATCAAATATTTTTAGTTTCAAAACACGGCAAATGTATTCGCTTTAATGAAACCGATACTCGACCTATGGGTCGGCATACTCGAGGAGTCAAAGGTATTACTCTCAAAACAGGCGATGAGCTTGTTTCAATGGATGTATTACCACCACGTCAACCAAATTCTTACAGACACTTATTAGTAATTGCTGACAACGGCGTAGGCAAACGATCTGATGCCTATCTATATCCACTTCAAAAACGAGGCGGATTAGGCGTCAAAGCGTCAAACCTATCTACCAAAACTGGATTTATTGCTGTCGCTTCTGTTGTTTCGGAAAAAGACAACGAAGTAATAATAATTTCCAAAAAAGCGATTACTATCAAACTTCCACTCAAAGACATTCCTGTATTATCACGCAATACCAGAGGTGTTATTCTCATGAGACTAAAAACAACCGAAGATAAGGTCAATGCGATGACTATACTAGCACAACCAGTAGTGGAAAATAATATAGGACAGGACAAAAAATAACTATAGGATATTGATATTTATTGTATTATAAGACCTGATGTTTTGGATATGTAGTTTTAGCAGTCGGAGTAGGGGAGTGATAGTCAGGCTCAAAAAGCTATTTATGGCCTATCTTAGCCATAAATCAACACTATTATTCAGTGGGGGAGTAGTCGAAATATTTTTTTAGACACTTCTTATTTTTGTGCCTTACTATAGGTTTTATTACCACTATGAAATTTTTCATGAACCTCACGTAGCCTTGAGTCAGTAATATGAGTATATATTTGAGTTGTAGCAATATTGGCATGACCCAACAATTCTTGCACCGATCGCAAATCTGCACCCGCTCGCAGTAGGTCCGTCGCCATTGAATGACGTAACGTATGAGGTGTTGCCACTACAGGTAATCTTGCTTTTACGACGTAGTGCTTTACCATTCTTTGAATAGATCGTGGACTCAATCTCATCTCAGCATCGCTACTCATAATTTCTTGCTTACCACCATATCGGATGAACAATGGTTTAAATTTATCCATTCTCGATTTTAAATATTTATCAAGTAAATCTGCTGCTTGATGGGAAACAAAAACTATTCTAGATTTTCCACCTTTTCCAACAATTCCGAATTCACGCAACTTTAGATTAATTTGACTACAATTAAGCGAAACTAATTCTGATACACGCAGTCCAGTCGAAAACAATAATTCCAATATGGCTCTATCACGCAAACCAACCTTAGTTGAAGTAAGTGGCTGAGCCAACAATCTTTCCACCTGATCACCATCCAAAAACTTTAACGAGTGATCCTTATTTTTTGGCACTTCAATTTTTTCTGGGGCCATTACTGAATAATCATTTTTAATTAGCCATTTCAAAAAAGAACGTATCGCAATAGCATAATAACCCTGGGTAACACTCTTCATCATTCCCTGTGTTCCAGGACAGCGAGACAAATGCAAACGAAAATTCCGAATATTATTCATATTAATATCACCAATCTCTGGTACCTCAATTCCCGATTCAATTAAAAATTTTTCAAACTCGCTCAAGTAATGTAGGTAATTTCTCACTGTCAATTTTGATGAATTCCTTTCCACTTCCAAATATTCCATAAAACTTACTATCGATTGATGCAATTTCATAATCTAGACTACCATTATTAACCAGTTCTAAGCAATCATCAATTCTAGGGCCTCTGGTGAAGTCATATAGTTTTATGCCTATCTTTACGCATTATTTTGTGACAGGGGAGTCAAGTAGACGTTTTAGGCATAGGTAACCAGCTAGACGACACACATCTAATCCGGGGGAATTAAGGCCCCAATTAAACTCGTATCAAAGACAATATTTCTTGATAATTCATAATTTGTAATTTATAAAAGAAAATTAGTTTTTGAGGGTCTCCCCTGACTCTTGTGAAATAGATAGTCGCAAAAGATACATTGTGCGACTATGGTCAGGAGAATCCCCGACCACCAGAGGAGTAACAATCAATAAATATACTAATCACATCAACTTAGCTACAAATAAAATAATTAATACATTTAATATATGCATGCCGGCGGCAGCCCAACCCTACTCTCCAGGCACAAGACGTTATCACTTTGATACAGTCATCTGCTAATACGGTTATCCACAAGACTATATCAATCTATATCATGAAAATGTCTTATAATATCGTGAAAATCAACTCCTCTGTCCTATAATATTATAGGACTACTCCCCTAGCCTGACTATTTATCCCCAATTATTCGTTAAAATTATTGCCAAAGTAACAGCAGCTCCTACTAAACCATAATTCATGATTACCGATCTAAATAAACGATCCTTAATATCAGCCTGAAACAAGCCAGACAATATATATATCGCCGAGACCAAATAAATCGAACCTTTAAACACACCCACAGGCCAAAAGGAAAATATCAAAGCCAATTCCCCCATCATAAATCCTGCCACTGTTGCGTATGTCCATTTACTTTTCTTTATTCCATCATCTGGCAATTCAATCGCTATAGCCCAAAATTGATATAAAAATAAAATTATCGACACCATCCCTGTTACCAAAAAATTAATATAAAAAGGCCATCTAAACGATAATATGCTATTAAATACAAAAAAGGCGGAAAATAAGGTAAAAATTAATGATGTTGTATACGCCGCACGATACAATGGTACAGTTTTAAAACCAATTGCCACCAAAAATACATTTTCTACCAAAAATAACGAGTAAATAACAAAAGCAAAAAAGGCCGATAAAACAATCATATAAAATTGATTGGTTGGCAACAGTGCACAAAACAGCGAATATCCCGTTGCAAAAATTAAAGGTAAAATAATTACCATTAATTTTTCATCAATATTATTTTCAAAAATTACACCCAAACCAAACCAAAAACAAAACACCACCAAACCAATTTCTAGTGCCAATCCATAATATCGAGATTCAACTGGCAGCCACAAATACAAATAAAACCCTACCATAGACAACAATGTTGAAATAAAATATCGCCAACGTTTAGACATTAAGTGTAAATCCCGAAAAAACATTAACTACATCATCATGTTCTTCCAACGCATCAATCAAATCCATTACTTCACCTATTTCATCCTCCGAGTTTAATTTTACCAATTGTTTACATTTCATCACAATTTCTGATCTTACCACCTCAAAACCCAACTCTTTAATTTTTTTGTCCATAATTGACAAATTTTCCACTTCACAAGTAACAATACTGTCAGAATATTCAACCAAACCAAAATCAATCAACTCCAGTTGTTGTGTATCATTCATGTTTTGACTTATTTCAATTTCACCCAATCTATCGAACAAATACCCGACACTACCCTCGCTCCCTAGTGACCCTCCAATATCTCGAAACAACAATTTTATTTCACCTAAAGTTCTATTTTTATTGTCAGTTTCTACTTCTATTACCAATGGCACATTATGTGGACCATAACCTTCAAAACGACAATAAACCAAATGAGCCTTTCTTTCGACATATCGATTTTGCAATCTTTCAATATTTTCTCGAGGCATATTAACCTCTTTTGCCTGATCGATAGCCGTCTTTAAAGCAATTCCCCCACCTGAACGTAATGCTGTCATAATATTTTTCGAAGCTCGAGTAAACACCTCGCTTCGTTTTTTATCAACTGCTCCTTTACGATTTTTTATATTTGACCACTTAGAATGACCTGACATATGTTTGACTATATTTTAACATTTCTTCGAGATCAGTACCCAAAACTATCTCAGGCAAACCTGATCGATTAACTTTATTACAGCCCAAAATATCCGCCAATTTAACAATTATTTCTTTTTCTTTGCCTTTGTAATCAAAATATACCTGACACGATCTTTCCAAATCTCGAGTTTGAACCGAAGTTACCACCAAACCCCACCATTCAAGTCTGTCAGCAATCATATTTCCAAAACCATTTTTTCCCGATGAGTTTACAATTGTGATTTTTACATCAGTCTGCATCAATCGGTTATCAGACATATCCCTTGGTATAAGTTCTCCCAAATTATCTATTTTTAAAATTTCATTTTTCCACAACCACTCATCTGCCGACAATCGATATCGTGCAAAACCCACCGGTCCCAATATTGACCACAAATATTTATTATTGTTCCATCCACCATGCAACACCACCTTTTTTGGCCAAAATCCAAAATTAAAAAATGATATTTTGGCAGCCATTTCAACGTCATTTTTTATTATTAAACCCAACCGCGACGAAGGATACCATCCCATCCCATTTGGAATCCACAAATCAACATTTTTTACTTCATAGCTATTTATCATACCCCTATCTGGTGAAATATTAACTAACTCCACCTTTTCCCCATCAATAGATAAAATTGACATATCATCACCATTCCAAGAATATTTGTACATCCAAAAACCGACTCCTACAATCAATAATAATAGCAAAATTCTATACCAAAATATTTTTTTCATACCCCATTATTTTTAATGTTTTTGTCAAATCTTTTGATAATTTTGATCGATAATAAACATGATTTCCTTCCATATCAACAAACTCGATCTCGCTCGAATGCAAAAAAGGCCTATCCAAATTTGCGACCACCTTTCCCCCATAAATTTTGTCACCTACCAATGGCCAACCCAAATAAGCAAAGTGAACCCTTATTTGATGTGTTCTGCCAGTTTTTAAGTCTACTTTGATTAATGAAAATTTCTTTTCTTCAAAAACAATCGTCGCAATTCTTTCAAATAATGTTAAGGCATTTTTCCCTTCACTCCGCACTCCAAATTTACCAAATATATGTCCATTCCGACCAATAGGCATATCAATTGACCCTTTAAAGCTTGCCTCCCCTGTCACCAGTGCAATATATTTTTTAAAAACTTTTCTGTCTTTAAAAATTTTCAAAAAATAATCTAAATATTGTTGATTTCTAGCCACCAAAACTATTCCCGACGTCCCCTTATCAAGTCGGTGGGCAATCCCCTGTCGACGTAATCCAACATCCCCATATTTTTCAAACAACCATCTTTCCAGACTTGTTATTTCTCGACCATTTTCATTTGTGGTTACCAATCCAGCCGGCTTATTTATAACAAAATAGTTATCATTTTTAAATATTATTTTAACTTCTTCCATACAACCATTATCCCACCAATAAAAATTAAATAATCATTAATATTGTTATATATATTTGTACCAAAAATAGGCAAATAATCTGTCACATATCCGTTAACAACTCTTTCAATCAAGTTAAACATACCACCAATTATTATTAACAACCAGCCTATGGATTTATCTTTTCTCCAAATAAATAACAAAACAACTAACAATACTATTGCCAAAATATTCAATCCAAAAAAATCAATTCCAAAACTTGCCCCACTATTCCTCATTTTTTTCGCAATCTAGGCACAAAGTAGTCTCTGGTCTGACGGCTAACCTATCAGTATCAATCATCTTTTTGCATTTCTCACATACCCCATATTTACCAATTTTGATTCTCGCCAAGGCTTTTCTAAATCCAACAATTTGTTTGTTTACAAAGCCAGCTTTAATTTCACTATCAAAATGACCAACCTGTTCATCCAAATCTTCTTCTGTCGAATTATTTTTGGTACGCTGTTCGTCAGAAAACGGATCAGAAGATTTAATCTTTTTCTGCCATGTCTTTAGCTCCATCAATCTTTTCTCCAAGTAAACTCTGATTGGACCAATATACTTATTTGGAATTTCGCTCATTGCCTAGGATAACTAATCCAAGGAGTGAAAGCAAGCTCATAATTAAGAAGAAATAATTATTATACGTAATCGATATACCAATAAAAAAAACTATGTTTACCATCAAAAACAAGAATCCTTTTTTGCCACTTTTATACCACCAAAATGATCGATACCTACCTTTTAACAGCAAACCTACCAAACAAGTTAATGCTAGCAATGTTAATAATTTCCAATTCCATGACAACAAAAAATAAACAAAAGTTATCCAAGCTAAATTAATCAAACTGTCCTCACAAAAAGCAAAAAATTTCCATTCTCTATCCTTAGTTACCATCCACGTCAACGCCAACCACAAAACATACCCACCCAAGACATTTGATTGGTTCATCTTCCAAAATTCTAACCACATTTTTGGCTCACTATAAACAAAGGCTATTCGACTTCCAATTAGGTACACCAAAAGCGATACCCATCCAAAGGCAATCATATCCTCCTCTCTATAGTTTTCTTTCATTGTCCGCCAGGACAAGTACAAGTACACCATACACCCCACTACACCAATTAAAATTTGCATCATTTACTATTTTACCCTGAAACAATAAAATTCGATAATAACGATAATTATTGTCTTATAATATTGACTTATCCTTTATCATTTGGTACCATATTCTCATATACACATTAAATACTTATAAAAATGAGTTTTAAAAGAGATGCTTTATTATTTTTTTCTGGTTCAATTACTACAGCCGTTATTGGATCGTTTGTCTATTTTGATGGTCCGGACTTCGCCTCAAGAGTCACTGAACAAGGCTGGAAAAATGCAGTTAATGACTACCAAGAAAATAACTGTCTACCAACCGAACGAGGGAAACCATTACCACCTGATTTATCAGGTGTTACTAGTGGTTCACACCCTAACGAAAATGATGTCTTTGTAAGTAGAACTATGTCCACGGGCAGCGAACAACCTATGGCCGCATATATCTATCTAAATGCTGGCACCAGACCACCAACCGAATCGTTATACATTGTTGAAAGAGATTCAGCTTGCAGAGGAGAACTTATCACCGACCAAGTACTTACAGCGACTGATCTAGACATCATGAATTTTGAAAATAACACCATAATGATGAGCCAAAACAGTAAAGATTGTACTTACACTGTAGGAAGTAGATTTTGCCTTCCAAAATAAAGTGATAAAACCAAAAATTTACTTTTTCTTTTTCATTGCCAAATAAATAGCGACAACTCTATTCAAACACATCTAAGATATGAGATAATAAACTCACATTTGCCGATGTGGCGGAACTGGTAGACGCGCACGACTCAAAATCGTGTAGTAGCAATACTGTGTGGGTTCAATTCCCTCCTTCGGCACAAAAATTAGTTTTTCTTCTCCACATCAAAAAAGCTGACCTGTTTACCATTAAAATATAAATTAAATTGTCCTGTCGGACCGTTACGATGTTTTTCGATTGAACAACTAACCATTTCTTTGATTTCCTCATCCTCACGATACAAAAACATGACTACGTCAGCATCCTGTTCGATACTTCCCGATTCACGCAAATCAGACAATCGTGGCTTGCCTCCCCTAGCCTCCATTTGACGATTAAGTTGAGCCAAAGCCAACACAGGAATTCTCAATTCCCTCGCCAAATTTTTTAAACCTTGAGAAATTTCGGACACCTCTTGCACCCGATTTTCCCGATTTATCCCATGCATCAACTGCAAATAATCAACAATTATAAATTTAATCCCCTTATCCACCTGCAAACGCCGGGCTTTTGTTCTTAGCTCGGTTACTGTCAAACCAGGGGTGTCATCGATGTACAATGGAGCCTCAGCCAGTACCCCCATAGCCTCGGAGAGCGATGAAAAATCATCATCCGACAACTGACCCGTTTTAAGTTTCCAAGCATCAATCAAGCCCTGACGAACAAGCAAACGATCAACCAATTCTTCTTTACTCATTTCCAATGAAAATATACATGTAGGTAATTTTTCTTCCACAGCTACAAATCTTGCCACATTTAAGGCAAAAGCCGTTTTACCCACACCAGGTCTAGCTGCCAAAATCAACAAGTTGCTGTCCTGCATCCCTGCCAACATATTATCCAAAGATCCAAAACCAGATGCCAATCCGCGGAGATTACTCCCCCGTTTTTGAAGCTCATCAAGCCTATCAAACGATGCGGTTAATACGTCCTTTAACGACACCGGAATTGACTTCATATGTTTTTGTGACAATGAAAAAATTTCCTGTTCTGCCATATCTAACAATTCTTCAGCTTTTAGTCCTTCATCGAATGCTTTATCTGTAATTCTACCCGCGGCTGAAATCAATTCTCGTTTTGCCGCCAGCGCTTTTATCATTTTACCGTATGCTTCAACGTTAGCCGAAGTAGGTACATCATTGGCCAGTTGGGCCAAATATGCCTTACCTCCAATCACTTTTAATACCTTCATCTCCTTTAATCGCCCCGAAACTGTAACCAAATCAATAGGAGATCTTTGCTCATACAAATGCAACATCGCCTCAAAAATACGGGCATGTGATCCATTATAAAAATGTTCTGGTCGTAAAAATTCCGATACCGCCAAAATTGCATCATTGTCAATCAAAACTGAACCCAAAACCGATACTTCCGCCTCTTCAAAAGACGGGGGCATGCGCCCTATTTCTGTTGTAATATTACTACCTCCATCACCTCGGGCAGGGTGGATTTTTCTAATTTCAATGTGTCAATAACGGCAGTTTCTTCCATATCTGCCATATCCAATAATTTCTTTTTATCCTCTTCTGACAAATTTGTCATTATCAAATAATTTATTCCCATTCCTTTAATTAATTCCCAAACATTTTTTATTTCACCCACACTTTTTATAATCAAAACATCACATTCTGCCAATCTTTCCTTCTTTTTATCAGTTAAGTCAATTGCATCAGTTGAAATCCAGCCTAATTTGACTTCATCAATATTAAATATTGACATTAACCCATTGCCAACTCTGCTTACATTTATTTCAATACCCGAAACTTCATATTCCCCTGGACCCCAAATTGCAACCTGTTCACCAGTATCTAAGCCCAAAAAATTGTCTTCGATTTTATCAAACATTATTATCTTGGCATTATTTTCATTCAAGTTCTTTGCTTCAGGATCTAGCCAGACGCTAGCGACCTTACCTTTTATATACAAACTTTTTGACCCATACAAGCTTATTTCCATATTGCTATAATAGCATTTACACGCACTATGTTTAAAGAACTTATTCTCGCAATTATTTTCGGAGGCCTCATAGGCTTTGGTGCCACAGGCACCTTTATTGCTTTTAAGAAAAAAGATATCTCAGTTACAAACAATGCAATCACTACTCAGATAGACGATTCCCCCACTAGTACTCAAGCCCAAATTTCACCGACCATAGCGCCAACCAAAAATACCTTAAATATTTTCCAACCCCAAAACAATTCCGTTGTTTCCGATTCAAAATTAATTCTCAAAGGTCAAACTGACAATTCTGCCATTATAGTCATTACTACTGTTGACAATTCTTATACAATTAATGCCGACTCTTCAGGTAATTTTGACACCACCATCAACTTAAATCCCGGAATCAATCATCTAAAAATTACCACCATTTCCCCCACTGACGCCGAAAATAACACCGAGTTATTTGTTACCTACACTACAGCCAAAATATGATGATTTTTCCTTTTCTTCTTGCCGCACTCGCAATTTCACCAACAGCAACTCCAAGCATATCTCCGTCAGTTACATCTACCTCCGAAATTCAAAAATTTCGCGAAGAAGTTACTGCTCGAGTCAAAGCTACATTGCAAAACATCGGTCAAGTCAATCCTTCTGATTTCAAAAGAGGATATTTAGGTACTATTACCAAAATCGACTCCAACAAAATATACCTCGACACTCCAAACAAAAATATTATTGCAGAATTTAATGAAGAGACCGCATTTATCAATGCCAAGTCATCCAAAATAAAATCTACCGACCTAAAAGTCGGACAAGAGGTACTTACCATAGGTACCATTGATGATCAAAATAATTTTTCTGCCAAACGTATAATAATTACCACTCCCAAATCAACTAACAACCAAAAGACAGTTATCAACGGACAGGTTGTCGATGTCTCGACCATGTATTCACTTATTGCCATGATTCCTTCATCAAATAAAAACACTCAATACCAAATTAAAAGCGACACCAAAGGGTTACAAATTATATCCAAAACCGGTAGTAAACTTACCATCAAAGACATAACCAAAGGTAAAAAAATAATTATCATTTTCCCTTCCTCTCCTATTGCAGGACAATCACTCACCGCCGAAAAAATTATTGTAATGTAAATTGGTATTTTATTACTTCACCAAAATTCAAGTATCTTAAATTATCTATTTTAGAATTCAATTTTTTCAATTCGACCTTTACAGCATCAAAAACACAAGGTTCAACCGCGTAATAATCAACATTTTGAGTAGAAACTATTACAGAATGTGTTGCTACCAATGGATTCAATGTCCAAGCTGATTCAAATAAATATATTTCACCATCTCTCAATTTAGTCTCAACAATTATTCCATGTTGACGATACTGAATTTCAGGATCTGAAACTAGCACCTTTAACGAATCTAACAACGAATTATCTTTTGTCAAATCATGTAACTTATCAGAAAACAAAAAACTATTACCACCTCTTTTACCATATTTTTTTATCCACTTTTTTCCCTTATTAGTTTCCACAAATGAACTTGTATTTCTAACAGACAACATTACATACCCATCTTTATCCAAGTTCCATGGTGGACAATAGGAAAAATCAAATTTGTTTTCATCTTTCATCCACCAATTAGCGGTCTCCTCATAAAAAACATATTTCACAAAAATATCACTGATATATAATTTATCCAACAGGTCTTTTCCTGATAGTCGCATGTCAGCCGAATTTAGATATTTTACTATCCAAATATTTTCATTGATTTGTTCATAATAAGCATTATCGTCGACATTTTTTGGAACAACAAAACTATCAGTCCAAAAAACAAATCCACTAGTTGAACCATATTCATTTTGGATTCTGTTTTGGTCTATTTTACTACGGACGTTATCAATAATTTCCCCTAAACCATCAATCTTAATATTTTCTTTTTTTGCCATCATTCCTATTGAGTAACTCATAAGCTATGATATCGCAATTTATAAAAATATGATAAAATAACCCCAATGAATACTGCAATGGAAAAATCAATCCATCATACCTCCAACTAGTTGGCGGTAATTGCTGTATTTAAAACACAATCCGCCAAAAGCGGATTTTTTAATATCTGGTGGCTGTAGCTCAGTTGGTTAGAGCGCGTCCCTGTGAAGGATGAGGTCGAGGGTTCGAGCCCCTTCAGCTACCCAAAGATAGGTAATATTTGACATATTATCAATAATGACCTATAATAATTAATTAGTATTTTAGAAAATATGAAAAATTCAATTGATTTAGAGAATAACAATGCAAATTGGTCATATCCTACAAGAGAATCTGACAGACCTGTTATTGGAATAATGCAGTTTGATGGAGCAATTTACCCTACAACGCAATCAGATTACAGTGCTTGGGTTGATCAAAATGCAGCTGAAATTAATAAAAAACTAGGACTTACAGCTGATGGCAAGGAAAAATAAAAATAAAAATATGTTTACAAAATTTAATTTACATCACACCCATACCGTGGCACAAAACCAACGGGGTGTTTTCGTGTCTTAAAATTTAAATTATCCAAAATATCAAACCCCCGTACCAACGGGGGTTTTTGGTTGTTAATCCCAATTATTAAAAAATAATTTATAAAAATATGACAGAAAGAAAAAAAATATTACAAAATTTGGTTGAAAAACCAAAACAAGCAATAATTAATTTGGCTACCATGGTCAAAACTAGAATTGCGGAGTGTGAAGAAAAAGAACGCCAACGGCGCGAAATTTATCTCACTACTCCACCAAAACTTGGTAAACCCATTAGTTCGGTATGAAGACAACGTAAACTACGCCACCAGCGGAAGTCAAATAGCAACCAAATGGGAATACACTTGGACACCTGACCAAAACAGATGGGTATTAACAGACGAAAAAAAAATTTGGATACCAGGAGCAATGCACTAAATAATGCAATTATTAATTTAATATAAAACTATGCAAAACATTTTAGATCTTACCAAAAAGTTAGTTTCCATCCCCTCCTGGGTGGATGGTGAAACTAATGAAATTTTAGTTGCCGATTTTATTTTTGATTATTTACAAAATAATTCAAAGTTAAAATTAACCAAAGAGTTGGTTGTTAATGGTCGTTACAATATCCTCGCTGGCAACAGCGAGGGTATTGACACACTGTTATGCGGTCACATGGACACGGTGGGTGTCGACTTAAAATCATGGAACACCACACCTACCACTCCAACTGAAATTGATGGCAAATTATATGGCCGTGGCACTACCGACATGAAAAGTGGCGTCGCCGCCATGATGCTTTTGGCCTGCCAAAAAAATCTACCCAATAACATTGGTTTTTTATTTTATATCGATGAAGAATTTGCATTTTTGGGGATAAATAAGTTTATTGCCGATTATGGAGACAAAATTAAACCAAGAAATATTATCTGTCTCGATGGCAGTGAATTAGAAATAGCCAATGGCTGTCGGGGGCTAATTGAAGTCCAAATGGAAATAATTGGCAAAAGCTGTCACGCTGGAACGCCTGAAAATGGCATCAGTGCCATTGATGCCAGTTATAAAATTTATCAAAAGTTAAAAGAATATTTGTCAACTTTTAACGACCCTGAATTGAGAACGACTAGTATTAATCTTGGCCTAATTTCTGGTGGCTCAGCTCCAAACTTAGTTGCCGGAAACTGCAAAATGACTCTCGATATTCGCCCCAGCGTCAGTGCAATAAATGGCAAATTAATTACCGACAAGCTAAATGAATTTGCCAATTCTAAATCAGTCAAAATAGAAAATTTAAAAATAAATTTTGATTTTGGGTCATGGATTACTCCAAAAAAAGATTTAGAAAAATTTGGACTACCATTTAAAAACATCCGCAAATCAGGCTATTTTGATACACAATTATTATGGCAAAAATTTGACAAACCCATTTCTTTTACTATAGGTGCTGGTTGTCAAGCAACTGCACACACCAGCAACGAGTTTATTGAAATTGAAAAACTAAATAAACTCCCCCAAATACTACAAGACATTATCAATAAAATTTAAATGTTAAAATCAACCATGGACAGTGAAGTAAAATTGGATCCAGATACATTAAGTAAAAGTAGCGATATGTCGAGACGAGATTTTTTGCGAATGTCATCATTAATTCTCTTGGGTATATTTGCGACAGGAAAATTGGGTGAAGAATATTTTATAAGCGAACCAACAGTCGAAAAAGATATCCCCATTGGCAAAACAGGTAAATCAACATCCATAGTCTATGGAAACCATTTTACAGACACACCCGAACAGACATTTATTAATATTAAGCCGTCACTTATGTTTTATGAAGCAGTAAATCTATTAGATAAACCTATAGATGATCTTAATCCCGAGGAGCTACTCCAAAGAATTAAATCAGCTTTTGATGGAACTAATCAGCAAACATCGCTTGAATTTTCAATTAATAATAATATTCCAATATTATTTCCCGATCTTACTTTAAATAATTTTATCGACCCGCAAGTAGTTCAAAGTGTATTGGGATTTCTATTAACATCCGAGGTGCTATCACCAGTATTTTCACCTCTTTATGACAAACTTTTTGCAGATGAACAACCAACTTCAAAAACAATTGATACAAAAAGTCCTAAAATGATTGAAATAGTTTCCAAAGCATTACTGACCGCTCCACTTACATCAGAAACATTATTAATGTTTTCAAGAGATCGAAAAGCAAAAAACGTTATCAGAACAATTAATAACCAAATTCTTCCGTTCATCGACACATTAAAAGGTCAGGGGCGAGATATTGTGTACGCTGCCAAAATGCACATGTTAGTTGATAACCAATTTATTAAAGACAATAATTCAGTCTCTCAATGGGGAGGAACTCACATATTACAACCATTTATAGTACAAGATACTGAGTCTACATACAAACTTATTCATGACAACAGACATTGGTTAAAGATGTTTTATTCACACGAATCATTGTGCAACATTGTTCAATTTACTGATATAACAAATAATAACGAAGTTTTATCAGGTAAAATGGATGTGATACATCTAGATAAAATGGAAGAATTATTAAAAGATTAAACATTAAAAATCAACTATGAAACAATCAATACCTCAAACACTAAAAGGATTTCGGGATTTTTTACCCGAAACAATGACCGTTCGCAATTATGTCAAAAATTTATTAATCGAGACTTTCGAAACCTTTGGTTTTGAACCCTTGGAAACCCCCACCCTTGAATATTCGACAACTCTTATGGGTAAATACGGTGACGAGGCCGATAAATTAGTCTACTCCTTTACCGACAATGGTGATCGCCAAATTGGTATGCGTTACGATTTAACCGTCCCCACAGCCAAAGTCCTGGCTATGTACAATCAGCAAATTCCCATGCCATTTAAGCGTTATCAAATTCAACCAGTGTGGCGTGCCGAAAATACTCAAAAGGGTCGCTATCGTGAAGTATTGCAATGTGATATTGACACCTTTGGAACCAATTCCCCTATTGCTGATGCTGAAATATTAGCTATCATCAACACCGTATTACAAAAATTAAATTTTAAAAGCTATACCATTCTCATAAATTCGCGTACCGTCCTAAATAATATTTTAGACGCCTGCGGTATTACAGAAAACAAAAATTCGATACTACAAAGTCTCGACAAATACGGAAAAATTGGTGAAGAAGGGGTAACAAAAGAACTCATATCCAAAGGTCTTGATCAAGCTACTATTGATTCTCTTTTTAACTATATCAAAACAGCACAGCCCGATGAATATCTTCAAAAAGTTATTGATCAATTAAAAATATTTGGGGTGTCAGAAAATAATTATAAATTTGACCCCACAACCGTCCGTGGCCTCGATTATTATACTGGACCAATTTTTGAAACTATAGTCACCGAGCCTAAAATTGGATCTATCACAGGAGGTGGCCGGTATGACAATTTAATCGAAGTCTTGGGTGGCCCAAAAATATCTGCTGTTGGCACGACCATTGGACTCGACCGTATTATTGATTGCATCACCGACCTAAATCTATTACCAAATCTTCCCAAAACCAAAACCAAGATTTTAGTGGCCAATTTTGGTGAAGAAACTTTATCTGAATCATTAAAATTAATCACAGATTTACGCAACAATAATATTGCATCCTCTTTTTATCCAGACAGTGAAAAACTCGGCAAACAATTCAAATATGCCGACACCTTGGGCATCCCGTTTATGGCTATGATTGGCACCAATGAAGCCGCAGATAATCAAGTTACCATCAAAAATATGGCTACAGGCGAGCAAAAAACAATTAACCAACCAGATCTTTTGGCTCAATTCTCTTAATATTGGGTAACTTATCAAAATCATGATCATAACTAACAATTTCATCATCGGTATTCATCGATTCTGCGATTATTGAATCAATCAGTTTAATATTGTATTGCTCAAAAATTCTCATAGATTTTTCAATATTTACTTTATTTTCGATAATTATATTATCAATCCCCAATATTGACTCAATAAATTCAACTATATCTGTTTTATTTTCCTTATAAAAACTTCTCATTACCCATTCTAATTCACTTAAAACATAGGCAGAAACAATGTATTTGGTCTTTCCAATTTTTAATTTGTCCAAAAACCTTACCGCATCATCCTGACCATTCCAATATCGCAAAAATATATTAGAGTCGATCCACCGCATTAAAATTTTCCTCCATGTATTTTCTATAATCAAAATCTTGTGGTACTTTTATTTTTGATTTTCCAGCAAACTCTGAAATATTTTTTACTGGTCTAATCGTCCATTTCCCATTATCTTGTGACACAATAATTTTTCCTTTTCCTTTAATATTAAGTTTTTTCAATAAAACCTCAGGAAAATATCCCAACTTCCTATCTGATATTGATATTGTGTATGTCATAAAACCATCATAATACATAATTCATAAAATGTCAATAATAATTTCAAAATTATGTAATTATAAATTTCAGCCAAAAAATCATCAGCCTATGGCTGAAAAAATTAATTCTGCTATAATACTTAACTATGAAACAAGCTATCCATCCTCAATATTTTGATAAATGCATTGTCACTTGTGCTTGCGGTAACAAATTTACCACTGGTTCAACTGTTGATCACCTTTTAGTTGAAGTTTGCAACAAATGTCATCCATTTTTTACCGGTCAACTAAAATTTGTTGACATCAAGGGACGTATTGACAAGTTCAAAGAAAAACAAGCCCAAGGTGTCACCTACGCCGCCAAAAAAGCCGCTGCCAAAAAGGTCAAAAAAGAAACCAAATAACTAATTTTTAATTGATTTTTTATGCCTACAGTAAATCCCGATATCGCTATTCTCGAATTTAGACCCGGACCTGGTGGTGACGAATCCTATTTATGGATGGATGATTTGATAAAAATGTACACAGCTTATGCCAGAAAAGTTGGATGGAAAGTCAATATTATCGACGGCAATATAATTAAAATTAGTGGTGTCGGAGCATATGACCAACTCAAATGGGAAACAGGTACTCACCGAGTCCAGCGAGTTCCCATCACCGAAAAACGGGGACGAATTCAAACATCAACCGCAGCAGTTGTTGTTTTACCTCAAATCACAAGTCATGATATTGTCTTAAATCCCGAAGATGTCGAAATGACAGCTTCACGTGCCGGTGGCAATGGTGGACAAAACGTTAATAAGGTTAGTACTGCCGTTCGTATTCTGCATCGTCCCACGGGTCTAACATTCTCCGTTAGACAAGAGCGCAGTCAAGAACAAAATCGAATGGTAGCCATGGATTTATTACGCGCCAAACTTTGGCAAAATGAAGAAGATAAACGTGTTGCCGCCAATGGTTCAAATCGTGACAAAATCGGATTAGCTATGCGTTCGGACAAAATTCGATCATACAATTATCCTCGAAATCAAATCAAAGACCATCGAATCAACAAAGATTTTAATCTTCAAAAATGTCTCGATGGCGATTTAACTGATTTGTTACTCGAACTTACTGCACTCTCTTCTCCAGAATAACCTGTATACCAATTTCTTGATTATTTCGCAATATTTTCAACATTACACTTCCACCTATCTTTTGGCGATTAATATATGTCGACAATACTGTATTTTTTTCCACGATCAATTTTTTACCATCAACTTCAACTACAACATCACCGATCAATATTCCTGCTTTTTGTGCAGGACTTCCCAATATAACATTTTCGACTTGTGCTCCATTTTTAACCATTTTGTACGCTACTCCCAAATAAGGTCTATCAAATTGACCTGTTGACTTAAAATTTTCAATTGATTCTTTTACTAAATTTATTGGCAAGGCAAAACCAATATTTTGAGCTACTTGATTTACGGCAACATTGACTCCAATTACCTCACCGTTTGAATTAAACAATGGACCTCCCGAATTTCCCGGATTGATTGCTGCATCAGTTTGAATCACTCCATCCAGCCGTTCACTACCCATCATAAAACTTCCGGCAGTAATTCCTCGACCCAAACCCGAGACAACCCCCTTCGTCACCGTTGATCTAAACTCACCCAAAGCAGTACCAATCGCAATCACAGTTTGCCCTACTTTAATTTTATCTGAATCACCTAAATTAACCGATTTTAAGCCAGTTTTTTCAACTTTAGCTATTGCCAAATCATTAACAGGATCACGATATACACTAACAACCTCCGCCACAGTATCCTTTCCAATAATAACTTTATACTGTGCACCTATGTCAGCCACAACATGTTTATTAGTCACAATTAAACCATCACCACTGATAATAAATCCTGTACCAATATCTTTGTCACCACTTGAAATAGTTACCACACTTTCAGTCGAATTTTCCACTACTCGAGTTACAACTGACTCTTCATCAAGTATTTCTTTTTTAACCAAAACATCTTTTTTTGTGACCAAAATAAAACTAACTAAAACCAATACAACAAGTATCAATAAAAAAATGATTTTATTTTTCATTTAACACTTCAATTGCTTTTTCCAGTTGATTATCAAGCTTTTTGTCACTATCAACAAATTTAACTTCAACATCAGGTGTTACACCTTCACCATGAATATTTTTACCACTTGGTAACAACCATTTGGCGATTGTAATATGCAAACCCGAACCATCGTCAAAATCCATCGGACTTTGAACAGTACCTTTACCAAAAGACTTATCACCAACTAATTTTGCCCGCTTATAATCTTTTAGAGCACCAGCCAAAATTTCCGAAGCTGAAGCAGAACCCCCATTAATCAACACTACCAATTTTTCATTTAGTAATTTTCCCCGACCACTTTCCACCATATATTTTTGATCTTGGCCATTAGCTGAAGCCTGAGTCACAATAACTCCATCCTTAATAAAATCCGAGGCAACCAATACCGAAGCTTGTAAAAATCCCCCAGGATTATTTCTCAAATCGAGGACAATTCCTCCAAAATTATTGCTATTTTTATTTTTTTCAGCAATAATTTTATTCACAATCACAGGCCAATCAGTATATAATTGATCACTAAATTTATACAACTTTACCCAAGCAACACTTTTACCTTTACTTTCTTTAAATTCAAGCTCCAAACTGGGGACTACAATAGCTTCTCTTTTTAAAGTCACATCAAAAGTATCTGTTTTGCCTTCTCTAAACAATTTTAACGTTACCTCAGTTCCCATTTTTCCTCGAATCAACCCAACAGCCTCATCCAAAGTAATGCCTGCAGTATCTTTATTAACTTTTTTTTCTACATCAGTAATTTTTAAAATAAGATCTCCTGCCTTGACCCCTGCTTTATCGGCTGGTGTTTTAGGTAACGGAGCCATTACCGCCAATGTTTTTTCTTTGTAACCCAGCTGTATACCCACTCCACCAAATTCACCTGCCAAATCCTCATTTGCCGACTTATTTTCTTTTGGAGGCAAAAAAACTGTGTACGGATCACCTAAGCTAGCAACCAGGCCAGTGATTGATCCGTAAACCATGTTCTTATCTACAATTTTACTTTTATCCAAATAATTATTTTCTAATTTATCTTTCACTTGCCACATTAGGCTCAAATCCAATTTTGAATCCCCCTTCGATGATTTAAGTGCACTGTTAAACCCCAGTTTATAAGTCCCCAATGAAGTTAGAGTTATTACAACCAAAATTAATACAACATTTCTTATTTTTCTTTGCATCATTTATTCTATCACCGCCAGCACCTTACCAGTTGAAGCATTTAGCCAAATTTTTGAGGGTCTACCGTCCACAAACTTATTTAGTTTTTCTACTTCCTCTTTTTTCATCATAACTACAGGAATATCACTATCTTCAAATTCTTTTGCCTTATCAAAATTAACCAAAATCAATCCATTTGCCCCAACTGCCTCAGCTTTTGTAGCGGCATCTAAGCTACTATCAATTATTACCATTTGACCATATGCAATATTTTTTACTTGATCCATATCATCAATAATTTTTGAGTCAAAATTACCCCACGACTTGATTTGGTTAACTCCCTCAGATTCAAATTCATTTCCTTTCAACTCAAAAACTATTTTATCTTCCTCAATTCTTATTTTTTTTGACGAAATTGGTGCAAAATATGTTTCGTCTTTTGTTGTTTCTAACTCAATATTTCCAAATTCATCAATCCCCAAACACATACCATTACCAGGAGATTTAACAATTATCGTTGAAAACCAAGTACTATTTTTAAGAACTTCTCCTAATTCCAGTTTTCGCTTAACAATACTCTGTAAAATAGTTTTTCTATCACCTGAACTTAATTTTTGCCAGCCTAATAAAGGTAATCTTTTCACAATATTTTGACGATATTCATACACAACATCACCTAACGCCACTACACTACCATCTTTTATCTTTAGCTTTGAATCTTTGGGAATCTTTACACTCCAAGCAATTTTCATTACCTATTCTACATCATTAAATAATTAAATCTAAATTTAATTATTTATTCTGCTGTGGTAGTAAAAGACAACAATCCGAGGTGTCTTGCTTGTTTGATAGCACTAGCCATTTGTCTTTGATGTTTCATACATACACCAGTAATTGGTGCAGACAAAATTCTAGCTCTAGTAGACAAAAAATCAGTCATTTTGACATAATCTTGCCAAACTGGTGATTTTTTTTCTTTACACCACAAACATTCTTTACCTCTACCTTTAGTAGGAATTTTAAATTTATCTTTTCCGTGTTTTGATTTTTTCATATTTTTATTCGCCTGGAATTTCAACACTTAAATCATCAGGTATAACTACATCTTCAATCATTTCGCCTGCGACTGGAATGTCAGACTCAGGAACAGATTCAGATTGACCCAAATCAGCTTGTTGACCAGAATTATTTGAGTAACTTCCCCCATTTAAATTTTTGTTATCTAAAATTATCATGTCATCAATTATTATTTCTGAAACTTGTTTACGAACGTTAGCCGAATCAATAATTTCGCGATACTGAATTCTTCCTTCAACATATATTCGTCGGCCTTTTGACAACAATTGTGAACAAAGTTCAGCCAATTTATTCCAAGCAACTATTCTATGAAACTGAGCATCTTCTTTCTTCTCACCTTGTTTTGTTATCCAAACTCGATTAGTAGCCAATCCAAACGAAACAACAGCCATATTTCCAGGAGTATAACGCAATTCTGGATCACGAGTTAGGTTACCAATTAATAACACTCTGTTCAAACAACGACTAGGCATATTATTTTTTTATAACTAAATAACGAATAACCGACGGTTCACGATTTAAAAACAAATTTGCTTCATTTAATTTTAAAGTTTTATCAGATGTAAAAGTCAAAGTCCAAAAATCACCTTTCTTGTTGCCTTTTATTGCATACGATAATTCTTTAGACCCCAAATGTTCCTTTTTTTCTAAGGTTGCGGCAATCCACATTGATTCTAATTTAGAAAAAACCGTTTCAGTTGTTTTCTCTTCGGTCTTGGGGGCAAATACCACCGTTACCTCGTATATAAAGTTACTATTCATAAAGTCTTTTAGCTTAACACAAGCTTCCTTATTTTACAATCATTTCTAAAATCTTCAACTAGATATCCAAGTGACTTGATTTTATCTCTTAATTCATCTGCCTTTGCCCAGTCTTTATTACTCTTTGACTCTGTCCTCTCCTGTGCCAATTTCACTATTTCTTCAGGTATTTCTTCTTCTGCCCTAACCACATTCAAATTTAATCCCAAAATTTTATCCAAGTCCAACAAGGTTGCTTTTATATCTTTAACATCATGATCACTTTTCATCATCTTCCATATGACTGCCATTCCCTCAGGCATCGCCAAATCATCACTAATTTTTTCCACAAATTCATCTACAAATTCTTTCAAAACAATCCCCTCACCTTCTATTTGTGCAGCACTTATAAGCTTATTTAAGGCAGATTGAGCATTATCAAGTGATTTAAATGTAAAATCCAAACCTTTTCCATAACTAGATGTCAAAATTAAATATCGTAATGCTAATGGATCATATCCTTTATTAGACAAATCAGAAGCCAACACAATATTACCCAAACTTTTTGACATTTTTGCCCCTTCATATGTCAACCACCCATTGTGTACCCAATAATTTGCTGTCTGATGACCAAAAGCTCCGTATCCTTGAGCAATTTCGTTAGTATGATGAACACCAATATGTTCTATACCCCCAGTATGAATATCAAAAGACTCTCCCAAATATTTTGTCGACATAGCGGTACACTCAATATGCCAACCGGGAAAACCCTCACCCCAAGGGCTAATCCATTTCATAATATGATCCGGTTGGTTTGTAATCCATAACAAAAAATCCCAAGCATTTTTCTTCTCTTGATCTACCTCAACCCTATTCCCCGAATCCATGTTTTCCAATTTTAAATTAGCAAACTTTGCATAATCAGCAAATTTTCCCGTATCAAAGACCAAACCAGTTTTAGTTAAATAAGAGTAACCATTTTTTTCAATCTTTTTTGCCAATTCAATTTGCTCATCGACATGCTCTGCTGCTCGACAAATTGTATTTATTCCCGAAATATTTAATAGCCCCAAACTTTCTCTAAATTGTGACTCATATTTTTTTGCAACTTCCCATACTGTCAACCCTTCACGCTTAGCCCCTTTTTCCATCTTATCTTCACCCTCATCACCATCAGAAACCATATGTCCCACATCAGTTATATTCATTACCCAATTTACATCATACCCAATATACCGCATCAATCGAACTAACGTGTCCCACTGAACATAACAATACATATGACCAATATGCTGATTCCAATACACTGTCGGTCCACACGAATACATCCCTATTTTACCTTCAACAATTGGTTTTAATTCTTCTTTCTTTCGGCTCGCCGTATTGTATAAAAATATTTTTTGCATATGCTATTTTACAATTTATCACAAATTTTAACTTTACCAAAAGATTTCATCTTTAACAGCTTTTTATCTAAAGTCAAAAAAGAATCACATCCTCCCAAAACAGCTGAATGCAATTGAATATTATCTTCAAAATCATCTGTTGGTCCAATTAATGATTTCTCCAAAATAAAATTATCAAAATCAATTTTTGTTATTCCTTCAACCAAAGATTTAAAACGTACATTAGGAATCTTTACTTTTAGTACATACGCCAAAATATGAATTGATAAAGTCGATGCAAATATTTCATTGTCAATCGCCATCAAATCAAAACCAAACTTATTTTCCCCTACTAAATCACTAAAAACATTTGTATCAAAGTAAACCTTGGCCATGTTTTTTCATCATTGCATCATAATAACGTTTATCAGCTTTCTCTTGAGTTAATCCCTTAACTTTAGGAAAACTCTTTATTAATTCATAAAAACTTTTTTTAGCTTTATTTTTTTTAGGTCTAATTTCCGCCACCACTTCTCCGTGAAGCATTATCTGTGTAATTTGTTTATTGACCTTGGTCGCCTGCACTACATCAAAAATATTTTTTCTTAAATCTGTTATCGACATTGTTTTAGTCATAATCAAGTGTACATCGACGTACATTACCTGTCAACTAATCAATCCCACCCGACTTTTCCCCCGTCGCCGACATCGCCACCGGATCAGGCGCATGTTTTTTGTGTCCTCGTTGTCCCTGATGTTTAGCTGCTTCTTTTTTAGAATTTGTCGGTACACCACCTTGCATTTGTTCTCGCTCCCTTGTTTCAGCCATTCGTTGTCTTTCTATGTTTAGCAAAAACTGCTCTTCTTCTTTTTCCTTCTTTTCTCGATCTCTTCTCACCTCTTCAACTTCTTGTTCCACGTTTCTCCCAGCTCCCATATACTCTTGTTTAATTTTTTCAACTTCCTGTTGTTTTTTAACCTCTTCTTTTTGTGCTTGAGACATTTGCTCATTAGTCATAGGTTTCAAATCCCCCACCAAAGCCCTTCCTGTAATTACACTACTTGTCATCTCACCAGTATTTTTCGCAGCAATTTCCACCGTCTCTTGACCTATTTGTTTTAAATTTTTCAATATTCCTGAAACTATATTATTCATATTATTTGGAGGCGTTTTTAATAATTACATTTCGAATTTCATCAATAGTGGGAGTATCTTGTTTTAATATATCAATAATATTATCACCATTCTTAGACAGTCCATCCATATACAAATAACCACATTTATATGCAATATCAAGCCATCTCGAACCAAATCGTGCCAATAAAACTCCTTGTCGAGCAAGATCTCCAACAATAAAAAATTTGCTAGCAGTTTTGTGATCAAATATAAAATTGTCGACAAAATCTAAAAAACTAATACATTTTTCCATTGAAACACTTTCGCGTCTAGATGCCATCAAACCACGAGTGTCCAGATTAATTTGTTTTTCAGCTATTTCAAGTTGATCACAAATATATTTATGAACCAAGTTTTCTCCATAAATTGCAAAACCTTCATTAAGCATAAACTCAGATAAAGTAGTTTGAGTTATATCTCTTTTAGTTAACGCAATACTCAAGAGACTATCATCAACATCGTAAGACGACGATACTTTTGCAATATCACCAAATATTAGATAATTTCTAACAGCATGCATCACTTCATGAATCGAATTGGGGTTTATGTCATCTTTTAATTCTACCAACCCGTCGATCTCAGCCAGATCTCGAGGATATTCATTTCCTATTTGTACATATGCCGTTTGAGTATAATGATTATATTCTGAATCAGGACTTTTACTTTTCACAATTTTCAAACGGCTAAATGCACTAGGATCTAGTGATAATCCAAGTGCCCTTTGTATTAATGACAATTCACTTTTACCATCACTAGAAGTTTCTTTTTTTTCATAACCACCCTTATTTTCGCTTGTCATTAGTGTATACAAAAATTATATTTCTCTTCTGCCATCCATGGCTCGTTGTAATGTCGCCATATCAGCATAACCCAAATCAGCTCCCATAGGCAAGCCACTACCAATTCTGGTTACTTTTACATCTTTATTTAGTTTTGATTTAATATACAAAGCCGTTGCTTCACCTTCTAAGCTCAAATTTGTTGCCACAATCACCTCTAAAACTTCATTCTTCTTTACTCGTTCAAATAATTCCAATATTCTCAAATCCTCAGGCCCTATATGATTCAATGGATTGATCGCTCCTCCCAAAACATGGTAAACACCTTTAAATCCTCCCAAATTTTCTACAACTTGCACATCATCAGCCCGTTCGACAACACAAATCAATTGCTTATTTCTATTTTTGTCCTGACATACTTCACATATTTCCCCTTCGCTTACCGAAAAACATTCATAACACACAAACACATTTCTTTTTAAATCTCCAATGGTTTTTGACAATTCATTGTTAAAACTATCTGGTGTCTGTAGTAAATAAAAAGCCATACGTAAGGCACTTTTAGGTCCAACACCCGGCAATCTTTGCAAAAATTCTACTAAATTATTTAAACCAGCTGGAAGTTTCACTTATTAAAAATTAAAAATTTTAAATTAAAAATTTGGATTGTTGTTTACAACAATCCATCGAGTCCACCCATATCTTTCATTTTTTTGGCTGCTGCTTCCTGCGATTTTTTCAAGGCTTTGTTTATGACTTCAATTAAAATTTTGTTTTCTACACCATTAACTGACAAAAACTTTATTTTTTGATCACCCGATATCCTAATAATTATTCCTGCTTCTTCATACTCAATAATTTCTGCTTCAACGGCCTTTTTTAATTTAAAGGCTTGGGCTATCATTTTGGCTTTATCAAACATATTCTTTATTTTACACTAAACAAATATTTCTTCCACCGTCTGTTTATCTGAAACTGGTTTTTCAATAATTTTATTATTTATTTTATTTTCAGTCAAAATACATTTAAATTCCACTCCCTTACCTAATACTTTTTCCAAACCTACTAATACAATTTGTCTGTTTTTTGCTTCTTCCAACCTCTCTTTATGAAATTTATAAAAAACTTCCAAAGTTAATATCCCATTCTTTATTGATAGTGGTCTAGCTGCACGTAAAAACGCTTCTACTGAATGATTAAATGGCTTAACGGCAGTGAGTACCTCTCCCCATCTTTTTGCTATTTCTTCAACATCACCAGTCACAACTCTTTCTTCAACGATATTATTATCTATTACTGGTTTTAAGACCCCCCTGTCAAGGGGAGGTGACCGAAGGTCGGAGGGGTTTAATCCTAAAAAATCAACGATCGCCATTTCTAAAGGCAACTGTCCAATTTGAGTCAATTTTTCTTTTCCACCTGCTTCAATCAACAATTCAAGAAATCTTTTAACAGCCATCAAATCTAAACCTACTTCATTTTTATTACCTACCCCATAAAAACTCAACATTTTTGATTGAAAATATGACAACCAATTTTCTCGCAAATCAACAAAATTTGTCCCATCATCGGCCATTTTTTCCAGTTTACTCAATATTATTTCTGCATTACTCGACACCAAATCATTTTCCAAATTTTTCCCATCATATTCACCATTTTTTGACAAATACTCGATAACATTTTTTAAACTTATTTTTTTGCCAATTTGCAAAAATATTTCATTAAAATTTCTTTGCAAATTTCTAAAACTACCATCTGATTTTTCCAAAATCAAATCAATTGCTGATTCTTCAATTTCAATTTTTTCTCCTTCGATTATTTTATTTAATGATTTGGCCAAACTTTCTCTATCCCCTTTTACAAATTGTATTTTACACAATCGCGACAATACTGTCTCAGGTATTTTATTATCATCTGTTGTACACAATACAAATATCAAATTTTTTGGGGGTTCTTCCAATACTTTTAATAGTGCATTAAAAGCTTCCTTCGTTAACATATGAACTTCATCAATGATTACCACCTTCTTTTTCAAGTTAATGGGACTAAGGTATGCTCCTTCTTTTAGACTACGAATATCATCTACACCCCTATTTGAGGCACCATCAATTTCAACGATGTCCAAAGAATTACCTTTGGCAATTTCTAGACAATTTTTACATTTTCCACACGGCTCTATACCCTCTGGGTCGAGACAATTAATAGCTTTTGCCAAAATTCGTGCCGCCGATGTTTTGCCCGATCCCTTTGGTCCAGTAAACAACCATGACTGAGGCATATCCTTTGACGCCAAAATATTAGCCAATTTTTCCGATACTTCGGACAAATCAAGTTCAGATATCTTACTAGGTCTATATTTTAAATGAAAAACTGACATCAAACCATTCTATATCATTTCACCAAATTTTCTACACCATGAACCAACCATTCTTCTAAAACTATATCAATATTTTTTTTCAAAAAAACCGATTCATATTTTAGTTTTTGTGTGCAAATCACAATATCACCCAATCTAATCATCCCATCGGCATCAACTTGTTTTGACATAGGAAAACCCAATACCTGAGGTATATAGTTTTTTTGTCGATAATCAATATTCAATTTTTTGGCCTTATCTCTACCCACAAAATAAACACTAAGTTCTATTTTATTTTCATCAAACCCAAATATTTTCAAAGCCTTCACAGCCAACGTCTCCACCTTATTTTCTGATAAACCCCAATTTATTGGATGCTTTATTAAAATCACGACAGTTTAATTTTTACAATTTGAGATATTTGACCACCATCAGCTCGACCTGCCACCAGTTTACCTACTTCACGCATAATATTTCCAAAACTGCTATCCTGAGCTTGTCGAAGGACTTCGTCTACTATTTTTTCTAGTTCGAACTCATCCATAGCTTCAGGCAAATACTTTTTCAATATTTCAATTTCATATTCCTGTTCTGCCACCAAATCACTTCTAACAGCCTTGGCAAACATTTCTTTTGCTTCTTGCTTATTTTTTAGTTCTTTTTGCAACACTTGCAACTCTTCTTTTTCCGTTAAAGTATCAGGGGGCAAAGTCAACGCTTTTTTATCAATTATTGATATTAAGTATCGCAATGCCCCCACTTTTTTAGTATCCCCCATTCGCAATGCTTCGTCAGCATCTATTTTTATTTTATTTCGCAACATGAATTCTCATTTTTTTAGATTTACGACGACATTTTTCACGCCATAAAACTACTTTTTTAATAGCATAACGCAATTCTGACGGTTTGCTATAAGCAACCCGTTTTTTTATTTCTTCAGTAATGTCCTCTTCCAGACACAACCTACGAAATTTACCTATGATATCGTCTTTAGTTTCGCCTTTATTTCTTTTTACGACAATAGCCAATTTAAAACACCTCCTTTTTAATATTCCTATTGTAACGGCTATTACTTATTTTGTAAACACTTTATCCTGTCCAAGGTGTTAATAACACCATCTTTGTTGTAATCCACATCTGTCGAACACTTACCTGTCCCTACTGTAGGAACAACAGTACTCGTACCGGGTCGTTTTCTCAAACAATTAATATAATCCATTGTATTTGCACCTTTTATACATTCAGTAACAGCTGACACTGTAGGCATAGCCACAACTGCAGGAACTATAGTTGGAACAACCATTACTTCGGCATTTTTCGTTTTAAATGAATACGGTATACCACTATTATCAAAAACTTCTTCCCCTACTCTAATTCTAAAGTAATAATTAATATTTGATTTCAATGGAGACAATACAACTTCATGTGAAGTCACAGATTCAGACTCTGGTGCACGTAACAATAGTGCAGCTGGACTTGTACCATACTCAACTACTCCAACAGTACTTTTATCTGACATCCACGAAATTGTTGCCGTTTTTCCATCATCACTTGGCTTTGCTACTACATTTTTTGGTAACACATCAGCCGAGGCACCACCAATATAAGTCTTTACTGTGTTTATACCTAAAACTCCCAGCACAACAACCAACAACAAAATAACCAAAATTAAAACAGTTTTAACCGTCCCAGTTTTCATCATAACCATTTAAGTGCCACACCAGCCATAGCACCAACAAGCCCAAAAATCATTAAACCCAATGTCGATTCAAAACCACCAGTTCGTGGCAATTCACCAGGTGCAGTTGTAACATTTTGAACTACTGTAGTTGGAGTTGGGGTTGAGGCTGTCGTTCCACTAGAACTGGCGTTAATTGTATAACTACCATTTTGATTACTCGTACAATCAATTACATCATTACCAGTTGTATCAAAAATATTTGTATCAATGGTTGAACCAGCAACACAAGTAAATTTTACATCAGCCGTTCCCGTAGCCTTTGCTTTAAAAGTCACGATAGCCAAATCCCCTTTTATCGCCACCGAATCACTCAATACAGCATCACCAGAAGGATTAAAAGACATGTCAAATTTACCATCAGTATTATATATATTTTTTCCCATCGAATTTGCAAAAGCAGGAGTTGTCGGAGCATCAATAGATACAACTTCCAACTTAGCTGCATCAAAAGTTAAAAAGGCATCAACAGCCATCGATTTGGCAGTACCAGAATCAACAGCAACCGTTATTTTAAAGGTTGATCCATTATCATATGAACCAGAAGATGGAGATAATTTTAACATTGGACCAGCTTCAGCTGCCTGCACCGAAGTTAGGGCAAAAAGAGCAAACACAAACAGGCAGAGTTTATTCATTTTTATTTGGTTACATTAATAACTAATTTATTACTATTAAAAGGTAACACTTTAGCTGAGGCATTTTCAACCATCAAAGTACCATCACCTACAGAAAACATAGTTTCACCGTCTTCTGTATATTTTACTTTTAGTTTGGCAATTTCAGTAACAACACCTTTCTTTAGTTTATATCCACTCGCTTCAGATATTAAAAAATTCATTACCACTAACCCCTTATCAGGACTAACTTTTTTAAAACTTGGTGCAACAAAACCCTGTCCATTTACAATTTCATTTACGGTGACTTTAGATGGTTCGTAAGCAATATACAAATCAATTGCATCAATAGACAAATCCTTATCAGAAACAATAGTCAGAGGCAATTCACCATTGACACCAACTTTAGCGTTGGCGGCATCAATATTGAGTTGCAATGTAATAGGTGCAATTACTTCTGATTTTATCTCAGTTGGTTGAGTTTCCAAATTATTTGGAACTACAGAGGTAATTGTCGCTCTATTAGTTAATAATATTATTGATTCTATTATCACCAATATAGCAACAATAGGAATTAATATTCTGAGTACATTTTTGTTCATATTTTTAATATAGTTGACCCTGCTTATCTTGCAAGGAAATTTTTAATAAATTGACATCATTTGAATTAACCTGACAATTGCCATCCAGGTCAGCAATTAAATAACCACCCGATTGAACAGTCTCATGAACCAACGACTTTGATTTGACTAAAGCAAAGTCGACACCATTTACCCAACCATCTTGAACATTAGAAGATATTCCCACAACATCACCTGGTAACAATGGGTAACCTGAAAAATCATGAATTGGACTGGTTGTTATGTTCGAGGTCAAAGTTAAGACACCACCAGCCTGATCATAAGCATCTGTCTGGTTATCTTTTCCATATTTTACTTGTAAATGTTTTGAACCCTTGATAAACACTGCTACATTACTAGTCTGACCAAAACCATTTAACGTCAAGCTACCAGAAAATACTAATTTATTGCCAACAGTTGCTTTTGAGGTAGGAATAACACCAGTATAAGCTTTACTTTCACCACCACCCAATACAATAATTTGTAATGGCCAATCAACCAAACATTGAGAACTATTTGGATTTACTCCGTTATAGGCAATTTTGTAGTTTAGCACTGAAGGTGTACCAACACCCGTACCTGTACCAGTCCCTGTCCCTGTTGGGGTAGTTGTCGTACTCGATCCCCCACTAGACGTACCCGACCCATCACCATCACCATCTGCACCACAAAAATAAACATTGTTCTTTTTGTGATAACCATTTGCACATTGACTTGCAGCACTTGCTTCATCCAAATAATTTAAATACCCATTTGGACCCATTGTTCCATTAATTGCAACATTAGAACTAGTATCTATTGTATTACAACTTACAGCAGTTCCGTTTGGATCATAACAACAACTTACTGACAGGTCGTTATTAGATAAACGACATTGACCTTTACTATTGTTACATGAACACGCACCTTCAGATCCTACACCCACACATTGCTCACCAGGGTGCTTCTCTTGACAGATTTCATCTGGACCTTTAGGTTGATTACTAGGTTTAGGGACTATGGCAGGATTTGTACCCGCAACCATTGCTTTCAATGTTGGAATATTATTATTGGCATTATCCAAAGTAATAGCCCCATTAGAATTAAAAACCGTTTGATTAGTAGGATAATTGGTAGGTTTAACATTAGGGTAAGTCGTCTTACTAGATTCAGCTTTTGTACTATCTTTTTTAACAACTTTAATCACTTTATCAAGATTTTTTCCAGTAGTATAGACTATATTTTTACCAGTATCTTCAACTCCTTGTGCATAATTACGACTATCAGCATTATTTTGCACCAACGTTGTTGCTACTGGTACAGCAATTGCCATCAACAAAAGCACTATCAATAAAGGAATTTGAGCCATACCTCGCATCAACCTTAAATTTTTATTCATAGATAAGTAAAACACCCAGCTATACCAACGTCAATATATCAAAAATTAATACAACTGTTCTTGTTTGTCTTGCAAAGAAATTGTCAATAAATTGACATCATTTGAATTAACCTGACAATTGCCATCCAGGTCAGCAATTAAATAACCACCTGATTGAACAGTCTCATGAACCAATGACTTTGATTTGACTAAAGCAAAGTCAACAGCATTTACAAATTTATCTTGGACACCAGAAACTCCAGACACATCACCCGGGATTATTGGATAGCCAGAAAAATCATATACAATACTCGTAGCTTTATCATTGGTAAGAGTCAATTCACCAATCAATTTACCATAAGGACCAGTTTGATTATTTTTTCCATATTTCATTTGTAAATGTTTTGGACCAGTAATAAATGCTGATACACCAGTAGTCTTTGAAAAATTGGTTAAAACCAAACTGCCAGAGACAATCCTCTTGTTTCCTACTGTTGTTATTGAATCAGGCAATACATTTACATATGTCTTACTTTCACCATCACCCAATACAGTTATCTGTAAAGGCCACGAAACAAGACATTGTGAACTATTGGGCATTACACCACCAAATGCTATTTTATAATTTAAAACTGGATTCAAACCAACCACTGGACATTTTGATATATCAGTTACATTCCATTTTCCCCCAACTGTTGGACATATAAAACATTTGGTACCACACATTTCTACCCTGTTTACCTGATTACACAGGCTTTGTCCAACAACACCTGTACAATTTCTTAAAACCCCATCACTACCAGGACATTCTTCTTTACATCCACTTGACACAGGTGCTCGATTATTAGAACTAGTTTTTTTTGTAGTACTGCCAGACGTACTGGTATTTCCACCACTAGAACTAGATCCAGAAGAAGAAGGATCTGATAAACTGACAGTCGGAACAACAGTACATTTCCCATCTGCTTTACTTCCTCCAGCTTGCTGACAATCAAGCTGACTCATTTTGGCATAGGTACCACCAGTGCTACAACAAATCGAAGTATCAGTTACTGAAGATGCGCCATACGTACTATTACAATCTTTTATTGAGTCATCCACGCTTTCATATAATAGAATATTACTACCCAAACATTGGCGATATTCCTCTCGAGTAAGAGGTTCTCCTGATATTGGATTTTTTGCTAATAAAGCAGCTGTTGGAACTGTTCCTTTTGACAAAATGTAATAAACAACATCAAAATTAGGATTATTTTTTTTACAATATATAACCGTGCCCATATCAGTCTTTCCATTCAAACAGGATTCAAATTTATCTATGTCAGCCTGACTACTGCCGACTAGAGTAGATTCACCATCCTTTTTTTTGACAACAGTAGGTGCTACGACAACAGCAGTATTATTTATTTTTCCAAAAGTTGGTTTACCAGCAGTACAACCAGAAATACACTTACCAGCACTACAATAAGCACAATTTGCAGCACTACCACAGTCACTATCATGACTACATTCTCCACTTCCTCCAGAACCACTCGAACTAGTTGTTACTTTTGCAGCTTTTTTTGCACGACATAACTGTCTGGCACTTGGAGTCCCTATTGCGTCACACTCATCCCCTGCCGCCAAATTTCGATTATCGGCAGTCTTTCCCACCAAATTCGTTGCTACAGGTATGGCAATAGCCATTAAGACCAAGATTCCCAATTGAAAAAATAATGCTATTTGTTTTGATGATTTATAGTTTTTTATCACCACTAAGTAAATCATCAAATATAGAAAACTTCAATAGTTGCTATTATTTAGTTATGAAATTTAAAAAACTATTACCATTTTTACTATTATTAGTTTTGCCGTTATTAGTATTTGCCACCAAACAAATAATTGATTATCGCAAAGGTGCTGCTGGCACTCCTGCCAACATCATTATTGACACCCAAAATCCCGGCACCAATGTCCCCTCCTCACTTTGGCAAAACTTATCACAAGGAGGAGAAGAACCATTAGACATGATTAAGCCTGTAATAGGGCAAATAAAACTACTTCAACCAGAATTAATTCGTGTCGATCATATTTTTGATTTTTACAAAGTTGATCAAGGCAATGGTAATTATGATTTTTCAAAACTTGATGGAGTTGTCGAGTCAATCCTGGCCACCGGTGCCAAACCAATGTTATCAATTTCTTATACCCCTGATTCAAAACCTCCTACCGATTGGAATCAATGGTATGGTCTGGTCAAGGCCACTGCCCATCATTATTCCGTCGACAAAAAAATATCAGGCATATATTACGAAGTATGGAACGAACCCGATCTTTTTGGCGGCTGGCATTATGCCAAAGATCCAAATTACACCACTCTTTACCACAATACTGCTCGAGCTGTAGTTGATGGTGCTAGTGGTTCTTATTACAAAATTGGTGGTCCAGCAATCACTGCTTACTATGAAAACTGGATAAAATCACTTTTTGCCTCAACCGCCAAATCAGGCATTCGTCTCGATTTTATTTCTTGGCACAAATACAGCAAAAATCCTACCGATTTTTTGGCCGATTTTAATAGTTTAAATCGCATTTTATCCGATTATCCACAATATTTTGACATCGAAAGATTAATTACCGAAATCGGACCCAATCCCGAGCCCGATGCTTGGTATGATCAATCCCAAAGTGGAGTCCATCTTATGAGTGTTGTTACCCAACTTACAGGCAAAATTCATCGAATATTTTCTTTCGAACCTGTTGATGGTCCTAATCCCAGATCCGACAAAAGTTCTGGTTGGGGTCTAATTACCCACTCATCAAAAGGAAATGTTCCAAAACCACGTTACTATGCAATTCAATTTCTAAATGAACTAAAGGGTCAGTTACTGCCCTCTTCTGGTGATGGTAGCTGGGTAACTTCACTCTCAACAAAATTTGGTAACAAATATCAAAGTTTAATTGTTAATTATGATCAAAATTCCGGTCATAACGAAACTGTCCCCATTTCATTCAAAGGTCTAACCCCAGGTACGTACACCGTTACCATCAAAAGATATTTGGGCAAAACTAGCAGTAAAAAAGTAACCATCAATTCCCCCACTCTCACCGAAGAAATTTATATGTCACCCAATTCGGCAATAATTATAGAAATTACGAATTAAAATAATCTTTTAATATCACCAATCGAAATCAAAGCAATCAAACTCAGTAATAAAATCATTCCCAAATTATTAACTATAGCCTCAAATTTTTGATTTGCTTTTCTTCTAAATATTAATTCGTACAATACAAAAATAATTCTTCCTCCGTCAAGTGCGGGAAAAGGCAAAACATTGACTACTGCCAAGTTCACCGACACTACTCCAAAAAAATGAATTACAGCCAAAAATCCTTGATTCAGCCTAATGCTTGACGTCGCATTAAACATTCCTATTGGGCCTGTAACATCTTTTGGCACTTGTCCTAAAAACAATCCTCCAATCATTTTTGTTACCCCATCAAATATAATTTTGCCCCAAAAATAGGCCTCTTTAAATCCTGCTCCAATTCCTTTATAAAACTGCCACCAACGAATAGGTTGCATTTCTGTATTAGAAATCACTACGCCCAAACTTCCTTCCCCTTCAGGTGGATTTTCTCTAACCTCCAGTTCTTTTTCTATATTTTTATTATCTTTAAAAACTATCAATTTTATTTTTTTTCCTTTATATTTTGACACCAAATTTGTCAATTCATTACCTTTTTTAATTTCAACCCCATTGACCGATTTTACCCAATCATCAACACTTAGTCCTATTTTTTCTGCAGGACTATTTTTTGCCACCCCGATTATTTTTACTCTATCAGTTTCAGTTGGAATCCCCATTGTTGTATAAACTACTGCAAAAACAGCCACTGCCAGCACCATATTCATAAATACACCACCCAACACTATCAAGCCTTTTTGCCAAGGATTTTTGTTATTAAAGGCAAAAGAACCTTTCTCACCGGTATCTTCCCCATACAGTTTACAAAAACCTCCAATAGGTAACCAATTCAAAGTCCAAAGTGTTCCCCACATTTTTTTACCAATAATTTTAGGTGGTAAACCCAACCCAAATTCTTCAACCCTTACTCCAACTAATTTTGCTGCAAAAAAATGGCCAAACTCATGGACCAAAACTAAAACTGATAATGCGATGATGAAAATTAATATATCCATAGTTAAATATTCTATCAGCTATTTAAGCTCTTATCTCAATCTCTTTTTTCTTACTCATTTCTTCTATTTTACCCATGTACAAATCTGTTACTTTTTGCAATTCTGTCTCATCTTTTTTGGCCTCATCTTCCGAAATTATTTTTGCATTTTTGGCATCAATCATCTTTTTTCTAAAATCTGCTCTAGCGTCACGCAACATCCCCCTGGCACCTTCCAACTTTCGGCCCAACAAACGGACATAATCCTCTCTTTGTTCCACCGTCATCATTGGCAATGACATCCTAATTATATTTCCATCAACAACCGGAGTCATTCCAATATTGGCCGCCGATATTCCATTTGCAATCTCTCGTATTATTTCCTGATCCCAAGGTTGAAAAGTTAGTGTTCGAACATCAGGTACCGATATTGAACCAAGTTCAATCAACCTCATCTTTTGTCCACCGTAAATCGACACTATCACATTTTCAATCAACCCCGGAGTTGCTCTACCAGTTCGTATTGAACCAATATCGTTCAAAAACAAATCCCCTATCTTGATCATTCGAGAATTTACATCAGAAAAATTTATCATAAAAAGATTATATCTCAAATCTCGCAATTCTTCCCAACTTTACATTTTCCCCAAATTTACCTGCCAAAGCAGCAATTAAATCAGAAACTTTTTGTGATGGATCTTTGATAAAATCCATTTTCAATAATTCTTCCGAACTTTCAGGATCCATGGCAGTTACTTGTAAACACAAATCACGAGTCAAATTTACAAACTCGTCGTTTTTGGCCACAAAATCGGTCTCGCATAAAAGCTCAACCATAACACCAATTTTACCCGTACTATGGGTATAAGTAGCTATTCGTCCTTGATGAACTTCTTTGTCAGCTCTTTTTTCTAGTTGTTTAAATCCAAGTTCTTTCAAAAACTCTTTGGCTTTTTTCTCATCACCTTCGGCCTTTTCCACTGCTATTTTAATTTCTCCAATCGAATAGCTAGTTTCACCTCTAATTTTTTTAACTAAATCAAAAATTATTTTATTATCCATTTTTATATATTAATTTATAAGTCCCTCTTGTCAAAGAGGGATTTAGGGAGATTCAGTCTATTTGTTCATCCCAGCTTTAACTGCTTTACCCATTTCTTCGACAATCAAAGAGATGCTTTTAACGTTATCATCGTTGGCAGGAATTGCAAAATCAACTTTTTCTGGGTTACTGTCAGTATCGACAATTGAGACAACTTTAATACCCTTATCACTACATTCTTTTATAGCCGATTTTTCATATCCAGAGTCAACTACAAAAATCACATCAAATAACTTTTCCAAAGTTACCAATCCACCAATCATTTTATTTAAACGACCAATTTCTTTCTTAAGCAAAGATAAATCTTTTTTTGACATAGTGGCATATTTATTTGATTTCATACCTGCATTTATATCATTAAGTCTTTTTATGTTTTTCTTGATTTCTCCCCAGTTACTAACAGTTCCACCCAACCACCTATCAGTTACAAAAGGTATTGATAATTCAGTAGCTACACGACGAACTACTTCTCGAGCTTGACGCTTTGTTCCCAAAAAAGCAACTGTTTTACCTGATTTTACGGCAGAATATACATAGTTACAGGCATCACTCAATTTGATTATTGTTTTGGTCAAATCCACAATTTGGATTCCATCCATAGCTTTGTAAATATTTTCCTTTGATTTTGGATTAGTTTTTGAAATCTTGTGTCCCAAATGACAACCAGCATCAAGTAAATCTTTCAAATTAACCGACAATTCGTACTTCTTGGCAACAGCCTCTTTCATCACGTCAATCTTCTCTTCGACAATCTTATTAACAACTTTTTTTTGAGCCCCGAGGGCTTTTTTGACCAAACTTTTTTTAACAGACATTTGTTTTTTCTCCTTATTATTCTTACACGGATATTTCTACCCAGGAGCGTAAGTGAATAAAATTAATAATATTTAAGCCTGTTATTATAGCACAAACATAGCATCACCAAACGAGAAAAATCGATACTTTTCTTTTATTGCTTCTTTATATATAGTCTTCCAATCTCTACCCTTTAATAATGCTGAAATTAACATCAATAAACTTGTTTTTGGCAAATGAAAATTAGTTATCAAACTATCAACTACTTTAAATTGATATGGTGGATATATAAAAATATTGGTGTAACCCCTTTGTTTACCAGTTTCGAGAGCTCGGAGCGCAGTTGTCCCCACCGCAATTATTCTTTTTCCCTCCTCTTTATGTTTTTTTAGTCTCTCCCAAGTCCCATCATCAATTTCAAAATATTCACTATGTAATTTTTTTTCAACAATATTTTTTTCTTCCACCTTTTTAAAAGTTCCCAAGCCAACATGCAACACAACTTCTTCCCATTTTACCCCATTTTTTATCAGTTTATCTTTTAATTCTGTCGTAAAATGCAATCCAGCAGTCGGTGCGGCACTACTTCCAATTTCTTTGGCATAAATCGTTTGATACTCCTCTGAATAATCTCTATCCGTTTTAATATATGGAGGCAAAGGTGTTATTCCAATTTGTTCAATCACTTTTTCATCAAAATTTAGCTCGACTTCAACTTCACTCCCCTCTCGTTTTATTACTTTACCAAAATATTTATTATCAAAATTAATTTTTTGACCTTCTTTTAAATTTTTTCCCAAGGCTTTCCATTTATTCCCTTTTATTTTTTCCAACAACAATACTTCAGCATTCCCCCCACCATCTTTGTGACCCAACAATCTAGCCTTAAAAACTTTACTTCTATTTACCACCAAAACATCATTGGGTGTCAAATAATCCACTATATCAAAAAAATGCTTATGTTCAATTTTACCGTCACTATTTACCACCAGTAATTTGCATTCATCCCTTTTAACACACGGCTCCTGGGCTATTAGCCCAGGAGGTAAATCATAATCGTAATCTTCAATTTTTAGCACATTATCTCGACACTGCAATAGTGGTTCCTTCTGACAAACAAGCATTCACTGTAAATAAATTATTTGCATCTTTTACAATTGAATATCCAGTCGTAGCAGCCGTTCCCGACTGTGGGTCAATAGGATTTGTTTTAATATATTTGTTTGACGACAAAGTCGCACCTATATCTACACAAGCTACATTTGCCCCAGAACATAGTGTTGCACCACCGGATGCACACGTTCCAATTTGTGATGCTGTCGCACCAATTCCAGCAGGCATTGATCCACCAGTGTCAACTATAAACTGATGTACTGCTGCCAAAACGGTATCAGCATCGGTCGTACGACGAGCATTTCGAGCATCTTTAAAACGTTTGGCTGGATCAAGAGCTACAAACACCACAGTAGTTAGTGCCGAGATAATTCCTATAACTACCAATAATTCGATTAATGTAAAACCTGATTTCTTTTTCATTTTCTTTTAAAGAATTAATTAATTCCTAATATTAATTTAACATCATTTTCCATAGTATTGTCAATTAGTATGTTTGCTCCAACCACCAAAACGACCGACAAAATTTTGTCTATACTAATCTTTTTTATTTCTTCATTTTTAAAATAAACCTTACTTTCGACATAATCAGTATTATCGGCATTCCCTCCAGTCACATTTACCACCCCCAACTCCTTAATTTTATCAACAACCTTACCCGCCTTACCCGCTGTTTTTGTTCCATTTTGTACCACTATATTTAGTTCTTCTATTTTTCTTTCTACTACTATAGTTGGGATAACACTAGGAACTATTTCAACCACCACTTCTTTTTTTATCTCAGTCTTTTTTGTAAAAAATTTATTATATAAATAATAATTACCAACCAAAAATATCACTACTCCCAAATACCAATTTGTACCCATTAAATGAGCCACACTAAAGCTATTAATTTTTAATTTCATATTGTTTTATCTTCTTTTTAAGTTCCATCATTACTAGCTCCCGATCAATCATCAGTTTATTCATCTTCTCAAGTTCTTTGCTGTGTTTCTCCAATTCAATACCTTCTATTTTTTGTTTAGTAATATCTCTGGCAATTACGGACACTGAATTTACCTTTCCAAAATCATCATAAACAGGTGACAAAATCAACGATACTGTTATAAGTTTCCCTGATTTTGTTTTTCTAATTGCCTCTTGATGCCCCAGTCGTTTACCAGTAGCCAATATCCTCAAATTTTCATTCAAACTATTTACACCACCTTCAGGCAACAAAATACCTGTCATGTCTTTACCCAAAACTTCATCTTGGGTATATCCATACAATTTTTCTGCACCCAAATTCCAACTTAAAATCTTTTTATCAAAATCAATACTATATATAGCGTCATCTGAAGACTCAAGGACTGATGCCAAATAGGCCAACTTTGTGGCATCTTTAGCGTTTTTTCTTTGGCTCAAAAAAATTACTATTTCAATTATTACAATCAAGATCAACACCACCACTCTTGATCCCAAATTTTTCCACATTCCTGTTTGCCATTTTGTAGCTTCCATATCGATCCCCACCATCGCCACCACCTTATCACTATTTTTTTCTGTAATCGATGATAATCCTGAAACAAATGTACCCCATTTATCAGTATATGGACCTGTAATTTTTTCACCAGAATTTTTTAACAAATCTTCAATATTAGGATCAAATTCTTCATATACCTCACCTGGTTGTGCCAGCCCACCTAACCCATACTTTTTTGGTTGAGTATCAACCATTAACACTGTTTTATTATCCTTTTTAGCCATAATATACACATATCTTGCACCATCAACTACATCACAAATTTCTGTAAGTTGCTCCTTTAAACGCATATAGTCCATATTAGTATTATCAGTTTCATCCCCTTTTAAATTCAAAAACCTATCAGTATTTACAGCCTTACTTATAGTCTTGACACGTTCAATCAAAACTAATTTCATTTTCAAGTCATAGTCAATTGTCTGTTGGTAAAGCAAAAGACCACCAATTCCAAGTGTAAAAAATAATATCCATTTTATACTCACTTAATCATTTTGACACAAAGCCTTTTACAAATACAGCAATTAATGTATAATATCCCTGTAGGGAAAGTTTCGTCAATCAAATTGAAGGGAAGTCACTACGTATTATTAGTTTGCGCACAAATGGCAAAAAAACTTTATGTTGGTGGTCTGTCCTTTCAAACCACTGATGATGTCTTGAACGCATCTTTCGCTCAAGCCGGCACAGTCGTGTCCGCTGTTGTTATAAAAGATAAATTTTCTGGACAATCCAAAGGCTTCGGCTTCGTGGAAATGTCAACTGACGAAGAAGCTAACGCTGCAATCGCCATGTGGGATGGAAAAGAACTCGATGGTCGTACTGTCAAAGTCAATGAAGCACGTCCTTTAGAGGATCGTCCACCTCGTCGAGATAATTACTCGCAAAATCGCGGTGGTCACTCTGGCTCGTCCAACGGTGGTTACGGTGGTGGTTCAAGATACTAATCTGTTTTGAAATACTCAAAGCTCCCCTTCGGGGGAGCTTTTTGGTTTTACACACTCGTCATTGCGAGAAACAATTAGGCATTTACAAACAGTCAATATTCCGCCAACCATCAGACAATTCAAAACATTTTACATTAATTCGCCAAACTTTGAAATAAAATTTGTTTAATTAAACTTTGGTATTGAATATCCATTCTATTGGCCTTTACCTTTAATCGATCAACCAAACCAACTGGAAGTCTTATGGTTACTGGTTTAGAAGTTAATTTCAAGTTTGGAAACATAATCCCCTTTTTAGCTTTACTAAAATCAAAATACCTTGAAGTATCGGCTTTTTGCCAAAATTCAAATTCTTCATTTTCATTTTTAAATTTTGGAATTGGTTTTATTTTATTACTCATATATTTTTTTCTCTTTTTTCGATGCAATTCGAGCCGAGATTACTCGAATACTACTATTTCTAACTGTAAATATTACTGACAATAACTTACCACCCAATGTTTTTCCAACTATTAAGATTCTTTTTTCTGCCTGTGAATGATTTTCATCATTAACAATGGTCTGATTTTCATCAGAAAAAACTTCTTCTGACTCCTGGCAAGTAATGTTGTGTTTGACTAAATTTTTAGTTGAATTTCCTCTATCCCAAATAAAACCTTCATATTTATCAAACATAACTGTATTTATTATATAAATACAAAATATTTATGTCAAGCAGTCAAATTTTCATCAATTACCTTTTTCTTCTTTGGTATCAACAAATCAAAAGTCACTGGAGACAACACGTAACAAGCCTCAAAAGCCAAAACTGACAAATCATGTGAACATGGCATAAGACGCGTTACCCATAAAGCCATCAAACCCAGCATTATTCCATTTTTTACGCTAGATCTAGTATGAGTACGAGCAACTTTTTCTATTATATTTTCAGGTACTCCCCGCGCCCGTGCTTCTTCACTTTCCAGTTTGTTATGCTGATACCCAGAATATAATGTAGCAAAAAAACTACAAATCGCAGTGACAATGTTAAATGCAGTATTTTGTTCCGCCAAATCAGCGCTCCACCACACTAGCTCTGCCCCAATTGGTATATTTCGTAAAAAAATAGTTGACACAATCATAAATGTTCCTATCAACCCTCCAATCAACACCAAAAACCGATTGTAATTAATCCTTACTCCCAATAATTTTTCGTTTTTTGAAAATATCGGTTTAACAATTCTCCACAACAACTTAACCAATGTCATTACTATAAACAATGCCCCCCACACATAAAAAATCCAATACCAATCAACAGACACCGTTCTTGTTATATGAATCAAGGGAAAATGAAAAATCACACCCTTCAACGGATACTCAGGGTAATGAATAAACGAATACAAATAACTCGCATCTATAGGTGTTTTATAAAACTCCAACAAAAATACTCTACTAGCCGAAAAAAAGGCAATCATCACCAAAACAAAATTAATTACATAAAAGATAACAGCACCTGAACCTTGCCTAACCTTTTTGCTAATCATAAACTGCTGCTCATTGGCATTGCTTTCTTTTATTTCATATTCAAAATCCTTAATATCATCATGAAATTTTTCGTACAAGATTCGCATTGGCAACAACAATACATTTTGTGCTACTGACACCAATATTATTGACACCCATGATGATTGAGTCAAAAAATATATTCCAAAAAAAAGTGAACCATACAACACAAAACTTCCGCCTTTTACAAACCAATACAAAATGGCAAGTAAAGCAATCATGGCTAACATTGAAACTACTGGCAATTCTTTTTTTACATCAAAAACAGTTCCCCCATTCATGTCACCAGTATATCCTATTTCAGACCATTTTTTGCAAAACACTCCACATATTTTTGATCTTCTGTCATTAAATGGTTGATCAACCAATCCTCCAAAAAGTTAACCAATTCAAACGCCAATGTAATCGAATCATTTCCATTTTTCAAAACCAATTCATCCAACTTAACATTAAACTCCTGATGTTTTAGTTTATGTTCTTCACGATTTTCGTAATTAAATTCTCCAAAATATTTTTCCTCTGTTTCAAAATGAAACTTTTTATACAATATCAAATCGGCGATTATTTCATCTACCTGTGCTTTTGTTGGCACTGTCGCCAAAGCATCAATTAATTTATTTATCGTCTCAAACATTTTCTTGTGTTGATCATCAATTACCTTAACTCCAACACTGTAACTATCTTCCCATTGTAGTTTCATTTTATTTATATTATCATTTTTTTATGAAAAACAACAAAGGTTTTACACTTATGGAATTGTTGATCGTTGTCGCCATTATGTCACTATTAGCAATCGTTGTTTTAGTTGGTCTAAAACCGGCCCAACGTCTTGCTGATGCTCGTGATGCTCGTCGAGCTCAAGATATTAATCAAATTCTGACTGGTGTTATGAGTTGCGCTATTGACAAAAAAGACACCGCCAATCTGACAACATGTCTTGGCACAAATACCGTTGCCAAAACATACGAAGTAGTTTCAGTCGGTACATCATCAGGATGCAACAACACCTGTATAGGAGTTTCGGGCACTGGTGATTGTCTACCTCTCAGTGCAACTTTAACCGATTACTTTACTAGTCTCCCTGTCGATCCTAACAATACCGTTAGTGGTCATACTGGATATTCACTCACTCGTTATGCCAACAATATGATTGTTGTCGAAGCCTGTGCCGCAGAAGGTAGCACCATCAAAGTCTCACGCTAACGTGTATTTTGTTTACATCCTTATCACCTCGGGCAACACTCTTTATACCGGTATCACAACTGATTTGACTCGTCGAGTTTTGGAACACAACAGTCACACTTCAAAATCAGCCAAATACACCCGCAGTTTTGATAGCTGCAAATTAGTTTATAGTGAACAATTTGAAAATCGCTCGTTAGCATCCAAACGTGAATCCGAAATCAAGAAACTTAGCAAAGCCAACAAACTCCTCCTTATTCAATCTAACCCCTCCGGTCGGCCGCTGCCGACCACCTCCCCTTGACAGGCGAGGGTAGAACAAATTTCTAACAATTTATTATTAACTTGATTTAAATTATTTAATATTTCATCGTTGGTAAATCTAATTGTATGTATACCAACTTGACACAAAAACTTATCTCTCATTTCATCTGTACCTTTCTTTTTAATGTGATAACCTCCATCAATTTCTATCGCTAAATTTAATTTTGAGCAATAAAAATCGAGGATAAATCTATTAATTGGTTTTTGTCGAGAAAATTTATAACCTGTCTTTTTACCTCTTAACAATTTTTGCCAAATAACATCTTCTGCTTCTGTAGGATGATACCTGTTTGATTTAGCCATAAAAGTCAAATCCTTAACATAATTTACATTTCCATGGATGGGATTAATCGCTTCTACGACAACTTTTTTATACACAATATTAGTATTATTTTCTTATCCTCGCCTGTCAAGGGGAGGTGCTCGATTTCTTAATCGAGTGGAGGGGTTAGATTGAAAATACATTATACATTCACCCTAATTGCCAACTCCCCCACTACGAGATTTATTAATTTTTTTGATTCTATTTCGTTTTGGGGGAAAGAAACATTCCAATCTAATCCAGGGCCAGTATTTCCCTCCAAAAGATAAGCATTACCATTATTACTCACAATAAAATCAAGAGTAAATAACGAACATTTTTTATCCAATATATTTGCTATTTCACAGGCTTTATTGACTACATTTATAGGAATTTCATTCAATTTCAAATAAGTCACTTTTCCTCCCTGATGTTCATTACATCTAAAATCCCCTGCCTTTGCCACCCGAATATATGACTGCACTATTTTTCCTCCCAAAAATATCAACCTAATATCGGCTGATTCCAAACTATTTTTGAACAAAAAACCGGTATCAAACTTGGCAAACGGCTGAATAATATATGTCGATCTAAAATGCTTTTTGGCTACTTTTACCATTCTCTCTCTATCATCAATTTTAAATTTATATATCCCATTTCCTCCCGACCCAAATTTATCTTTCATAATTACATCAGAAGAAAAATCATTTATTCCACAATGTACTTTCATCAAATTGACCAACTTTTGACAAGCAGTGTCCATATTATCAATTGTATTTTCACCCACAGTTACCGTTGGTATCACATATTCACTTAAAGTATCAAAAGTTTTTTGTTTGTCAAAAAACAAATTATACAATTCAGGATTGTTAAACGGTTTTATGTTTTTGTCCGAAAATAACAATTCTCGTCTTGCCTTGGTTCCTTTTCGTTTTGGTGAAAATTTATCAAAAATCAATTTAGAATAACAAGTCGAATTTACTTTTATCCATTTACTATTTTTATAGGTCCAAAAGCTTTTACAAAAACCAGGCCCTATGATATCCGCCGAAGTTGTAAACGCCGCCGATAATTTTAATTTTTGACAAGTTTCCAAAAAATAACCATAGACCTCGTTATAGCCGTTATTTTTACCAGAAACTTCAAATGGTGTTTTGCTTTTATTTGATTTATCGTACGCCGAAACTGTCATCCCTTCCGCATACACAATCAACACATCAAAGCTCGTTAACTTACTCAATACTCTATTATACCCTATTTTAGGTTAAAATATATTCTATGCTGCCATTTATGCTTTTTATTTCATTTCTAGGTAGTTTTAAATTTATTTTATTTTTAAATATATTAGTTTTAATTAAACTAAAATTATCAAAAACTAATATATTAATTATTATTAGCAGTCTCAGTAATTTATTTATCGTGCAACCTCTAAAATATATTTTTAAAGAAATCAGACCAACAAATATTTATGAAACATCATATTCATTTCCTAGTGGCCACAGTTACTCGGCTGTCGCTTTTTACGGCCTATTAACTTATCTTTTATATAAAAAATATAAATACAAATCGATTCCTATTATTGGCACTATATTTATATTATCAATCGCTTATTCTCGACTCTATATTGGCGTCCACTATCCCCACGATATTATTTTCGGCCTCATTCTAGGTCTGTTATGGATTATAATTACAATCAGATATGCCAATAAATAAAATTGACGCCCTCATTGCTGCTTACAATGAAGAAAAAACCATAAAATCAGTAGTAACTGTTCTACTAAAAACATCACATATCAATACAATAATAATCGTCGACGATGGCTCTGTCGACAAAACCAGCCAAGTCGTCAAATCAATTAAATCTCCAAAAATTTTATTGTTAAAAATGCCCAAAAACAGTGGCAAATCACAGGCTATTGCCCACGGTTTATCAAAAGTTACAACCCCAAATGTTTTTTTATGTGACGCTGACCTCGACGGACTTACTCCAAAAATTTGTCAATCAATTATTGATCCCATCACAAACAATCGTGCCAAAATGAGTATCGGTGTTCGCAGTTTCGGCGTTTTAACTCCAACAATTTCCTATTTTTTTCCTTCAATATCCGGTGAACGAGCCTTAAACACCGATATATTAAAACAGTGTGTCAAATCAAATTATTTTTACAACTATGGGATGGAAACTGTCATCAACTATTTTTGCTTTATCCACAAACTAAAAACAGTCAAAAGAATTTTTAAATACGGCCATATCAATCATATTAAAAAAGATAATTTTTTTAAAGGATTAATATTTTATTCAAAACAATATTTATTAATCGCCAAAATATATTTACATTTTTTAATCAATGGCTGGAATTAAATGCCCTATCACAATAAATCATCACTTTCCCAAAATTTTTTAAAAGACCGGGATATTGTCCGTCAGTTAATTGATGCTTCCGACCTAAACGTCACCGACACTATTATTGAAATTGGCCCCGGTCGAGGAATCATAACTACCCTCTTATGTGGCAAAGTTAGACAAGTTTTGGCTATAGAAAAAGACCCAGATTTAGCCGAAAAATTAATTAAACGAACAGAAAATATAACCAATCTACAAATCGTTAATCAAGATTTTTTGGATTATCAATTGCCCCTAACAAATTACAAAATTTTTGCCAATCCCCCGTTTTCTATTACGGCAGAAATCCTCAACAAAGTTCTTTTATCAACTAATCTTCCTGATTCTATGTTTTTAATAATGCAGCTAGAAACGGCAGAAAAATTTATAGGGAACAAATTTGAATCCCAATCATCAATTTTATTTAAACCATTTTTTGAAATCGAAAATCTAGGGGATATCGACCGCACCGGCTTTACTTTAAAACCACAAGTCAAAATAGTTTTTGTTAAGTTTAAAAAGCGTGAATCCCCTTTTATCAAAGATCAAGACAAATTAGATTTTTACAATTTTGTAGTTTACGGGTTTAACCAATGGCAGCCAACAGTGTTAGACGCATACAAAAAAGTATTAACTTATACTCAATTGCAAAATATCAAAAAATCCTTAAAAATCGGTAACGTCCCCCCATCTGAACTATCCTTCGACAAATGGCTATTGTTCTTTAAAACCTATCTCAAAATTGCTACAGATGATCAAAAGAACATCGTCAAACAAGTGTCAAGATAAATATTATCAATAACTTATAATAATAAAATTAATATTTTATTATATATGGGAAAACCATTTAAAATAGAGAACAACGAAGCTAATATACATCAGATAATTCAATTTAGACAAATTATTGATGGTGTTGAAAAAGTGGAAAAAAGTAATTTAACCCAAATTCAAAAAGATTGGTACGATATACCGTTTGAGCGATATCTTATACGACTTCATGCCGCAAATGATTGTTTAGTAAGCTACATTAAAGGCAACTTTGAACACATCACTCCTGAACAATTACTACTTTCATTAGCATATGACAGTAAGACAAATTTTTACAAAAAAGATGTCCAACAAGCAGTGTCAGAAGCTATATCTGAACTAGAAATTAGAAGAAAAAGGTTTGTCAAACAAGTGTCAAGATAAAAATAAATTATATGGGAAAATGTATTCACTATGAAAAAAGAAATAACTATATATGTTTCTAATTGTAGACCAGAATCTCTGGTACATCAGGTATATCCAGTGAGAATGACATTGGAAGGTGAAGCTGCATTTAAGATAAAGACCGGATTTTACTATGGTGGAGTAATTGTTGGTGACGAAGAACACGTAGATTTGGGTGATCATGGAAGTATGATCATACACAGGGGATATTCAGATTATGATTTTAAAATTGTTGCAGAGGCACTTAAAGCTGACTCGAGAGTAGAAGATGGCGCAGTTTTCATTTTAGGGTAAATTCTCCATCAAGCAATCTTTTAAAAATCACTCCACCCACTCAAAATCTTTTGTCAAACAATGTCAAGATAAATACATAAAACGCAATACAATATAAAAATATGGCATTAACAACAACTACACAAACAGAAATTCATAGATGTGGTGCAGGTAGACAAGTTGCTGTCGAAACAACCACAAATGATGGTTTAAGGAGAGCAACCATCAGAAACAATTTTCTTATGAATTTTTTCCATGAAACAGAACTAATTAATCAAATAAATTGGTGTTGTAGATGTGCAGGCAAAAATGGTTTTGCCCGTGGATGCGACGCTTCTTCACAAACAAAAAATCAACTTAATTCAGTTGAATAACCCTAATTCTTCAACACATACCCCTTGCCACGCAAAGTTTGAATATACGATCCTGATATTCCATTGGCTTCAAACTTATCTCGCAATCGCTGAATAGTTTTGGATATAGCATATAATGAAAAATCATCATCATTTTTAAATATTGCTCCACCAATAGTATCAAAATCAGTTATTTGATTTTCATTTTTAATCAAAGTGTTTAATAAATTTTTCTCTGTTTCTGTCAAGTTTTCAAAATCATTTACACTAAATTGTTTTTTCTCAATTTGTATTCCCAATTTTTTGTAAAATTCGTCCGATTCTTGAATCAATTTTAACTGCTCCTTTCCTCTTATACCTTTCAAAGTCGGCAAATACATTTCTGTCTTTTCATATTTCTGCAACACCTGACCTATCGAAGTTTGTGTAACTAAATAGTCAGTTATAATTTCCGACTCAGCCCACACCCCATCCAATTTTTCATATACATCTTCTCGGGTTATCGAAGTAATAATTGCTTCTACAATTGCATGAATCCCCTGATCTTGCCTTAAATAAATAAATATTTCTCCAAAATCATTTCGCCAGTTAAAACTACAATTTGTCCCAAAAACCGTTGGAAAAATAATAATTTGTTTTATAAAATTTGCCTTACTTGGGATAACTTTATAAATTTCATTTATAACCTCGGTTTCCACCTCTTCCCACAAAATTTTTATTTTTTCAAACTTAGCAGTATTTAATTTATTATCAACAACCATTTTTTTTACATCATCAGCAAGTTTTGGATCAATTTTCAAAGGTAAATTATCAACATCAATTGTTTTTACCGTTTTCCAAAAACGAGAAATTTTTTGATAAGGTAAATCAGGAAAAGTAACAATACTGGAATTTTTTGAATTTGAACTATATGGCAGTACTACAAAATTATTCGTCTTAAAAAATCCATTGGATATAGAATGTGCCACATGAATAAGCCTCTCTGCCTCAGTTTTGACGCTATATTCCCACGTAGTTAACATGCAGCATTATATCATCTATCCTATAACATTGTCAAAAATTGTCAAGATAATCAATATAACTGTAATATACTTCACGCAGTTATAAAAAATAAAAATATGACAATACTTACACGAAAAGAATTAACAGATATAAATGAAATTAATATATTTGAGTTCGCTGGATTTTGTGGATTCCCCGCTGGATCTGATGCCGTACTCGCATTCAGAGGAATTACATCATTAAAACCCGAAGAAAGAGTACTTAATGCGATTGGCTTAACTCAAAATAATGAACCTGGTTTTCAAAACATAACTACTCGTGCATTAAATTCAGCTGCCGAAATTGTTCAGATGGAATCCTCTCAAGAAACATTTTCGGCTTATATAAATGATTTTGATTTAATTTTGCGCGGACAAGGTAATATTAAAGCTTTGTCAGAAAAAAATTTAAAAATTGCATTAAAAGCCATCCGTCAACGACAAGATAAAATTAAATAATTTATACCAACACCATTTTTTCCTCAGGTAAGTAAAAATTACGGGTGACTTTTAGCTCGGCAATAAATTCAGGATTATGTGACACAATTAGTATTGCTCCTTTATACATTTTTAATGCTTCGAGAATCAATCTTTGTGATAGAACATCCAGATAAGTAGTCGGCTCATCCAAAATCAACAAATTGTAATTTTGGACTAGCAACAAAGCAATCGACAATCGGGTTTTCTCCCCTCCTGACAACGATCCAATTTTTTGAAACGCCTTATCACCCGGAAACAAAAATCTTCCCAATTGTGCCCGTATCACTCCTTCAGGCAAATGACATTTATCTTGCATCGTCGCAAACAACGTTTCGTTAAAGTCAAAAGTCTCAAATTCCTGTGAATAATATCCAATTGTCAATTTATCATTACGAATTACCGTCCCTGCATCTGGCTCAAGTCTACTCATCAAAATTTTAATCAATGTACTTTTACCCGCACCATTTGACCCCTGCAGGGCAATTCTTTCTCCTCGCTTAATGTCAAAAGTAACATCTTTTAAAATCACTTTTTCTCCATATTTTTTTGATATATTTTTGGCCATTATTGGCACTTCTCCTACCCATGCCGGTTCAGGCAAATTGACTTTTATCCTCTTGGCTTCTGCTGGCATATCAGGCAAATTCTCTTCCATTTGTTCAATTCTTTTTAACAATTGCAATTTTTGTCTAACAGCCTTTTCTGACCTAACGTGTGCCATCTTTATATACCCTTCTTTCATCTGTTTAATGTGTTGACCTTGGACATGAATTTGACGAACCAAAAGTGCATCCTTCTCCCCTTTTAGTTTTTGATAACTAGAATAGTTTCCTGCATATTCATCAATTTTTTTTGTATTTGGATTTATCTCAAAAACTTTGTCCAACTTTGCATCGAGTAAATTCAAATCATGAGACACAATTACTAAAGTGTTAGGATATCGACCCAAAAAGTTCATTACCCAAGCTTTACCCTCTATATCCAAAAAGTTTGTTGGTTCATCCATCAACAATACCTGAGGTTCTTGAATTAAAGCCCTAGTTATGGCCAATTTCGTTTTTTGGCCACCACTTAAACTTTTTGGACTATGATCAAGTCCAAATTGAGCTAATTCTAATTTAGAAATAATTCTCAATATTTCATAATCTTCGTGTAAATTTTTTGGATCAACATAGTCTCGAATTGTTTTTGCTGCTTCCATCGTTGGATCATTTTTTACTTCTTGAGGCACCAACAAAATATTACCCGACACTTCCACCTTTCCCGTTTCTGGTTCATATTCTCCCAATAGCAATTTAAACAGTGTTGATTTACCTGCACCATTTGCTCCCACCAAACCAGCCTTTTGTCCTTTACCTACAAATAAGTCCGCCCCACTATATATTGGTGTACGTCCATAAGAATAATATAAATCTTTGACCGAAATCATGGTATGATTTTATCATTAAATGAACCTAAAAAATAAATTTAATAAATTACTCAAAATTCTTGGCCCAGGTTTGATCACTGGTGCCGCTGACGATGATCCATCAGGTATCGCAACCTACTCCCAAACCGGAGCTCAATTTGGCTATGGCCAACTATGGACTGCGGTATTTATGCTCCCCTTTCAAACCGCAGTTCAAGAAGCCTGCGCTCGCATCGGTGCCGTCAAAAACAAAGGTTTACTTGCTGTAATCAAAGACCATTATTCCAAAAAAATTGTTTATGCTGTTTGCATTTTAGTATTAGTTGCCAACACCATCAACATTGGCGCTGATCTAGGCGCTATGGCAGCAGCAATGGAGTTAGTACTACCCATTAGTTTTGTCTTTTGGTGCATTAGTTTTACTTTCTTTATCTTAATACTCGAAATTTTTACTAGTTACAAAAGTTATGCCAAAGTCCTCAAATGGTTGGCACTCGCTCTTATTTCCTACCCACTTACCGTATTTTTAGTCCAACAACCATGGTTAACTATTCTCAAAAGTACTTTTATTCCTCATTTTGAATTTACCTTTGCATTTTTATTTATTATTACCGGAGTTCTTGGCACCACTATTTCCCCTTATATGTTTTTTTGGCAGGCTTCAGAAGAAGTCGAAGAAGAAAAAGAAAAAAGAATCAAAACTGTTTCAGTCAATTTTATGCGAAACATTCGCATCGATACCTTTATTGGTATGTTATTTTCCGAAATCGTCACCTGGAGCATCATCGTCGTTGCGGCCACAGTATTAAATCAAAACGGGGTTGTCGACATCAAAACTTCAACCGATGCCGCCAGAGCCCTCGAACCACTAGTCAAAACTTTTCCCAATGCCGGGTATCTCGCCAAAGTTCTATTTTCTGTGGGCATCGTCGGACTAGGACTTTTGTCTGTTCCCGTACTATCAGGTTCAGCCTCATATGCTATTTCCGAAGCTTTTAGTTGGAAAGAAGGTCTAAATTTAAAATTTAAACGAGCTCATGGATTTTATGGTGTTATCGCTTTTGCCACTATTATCGGTTTATTTATCAACTTTATTGGCATCGATCCCGTCAAAGCACTAGTATTTACTGCCGTTATTAACGGTGTTGTTGCTGTTCCCCTTTTATTTTTAATTGCCAAAATTGCCCAAGACAAAGAAATTATGGGTGATTACGTTAGTGGAAATTTGTCAAAAACATTAGTTTGGACAACTTGTTTTGGAATGGGTCTCGCCGCTATTGCATTACTAGTAACGATCATTCGATAAATAAATTATTTAAATCGATTCGTCTTTATACAAAAACTCTTCATCAATTTTTTCGAGTAAGCCGCTAATCGTGATTTCAGTTTTAACCAAAAAATAAAGTGGTCTTAAACTCAATGTTCTTTCCATAGCTCCCACTAGCAGTCCTGTTCAAATTCTTTCTTGTCTATAAAATCTTTTGTGTGAGGTTGTATTTCTAGACTATTTCTTTGGTGGTGCTTAATGGCACACCAATAAGCTTCTGTTTCTCCAGCTATTACTACAAAGTATGCAGCAAATCCATTAGCATAACCGCAATACTGACAATTAATTTTTTCTATCCAATTTAACTTAGGCAGGTCTCCTCTATCAAATTGAAAATATTGTTTTCTAGATATCAGTTTCAAACCATATAAAGGAAAACATACATGATGGTAAATTTCTATTAATAGATCCAACAAAACCATTGGAAGAAATAGACCATAAATAAATGGAATACTTAAAATAAAATGCCAAATAGGAGTATCGTAAAACTGCTTTTTAATTGTCGGAATTTTGTGATTCAATCAGTCAGTATAGCAAGAAGTTCAATTTTGTAATGGTTGTGTAAATATTTGCTCACTATTCTGAATTTAATCAGGACTTGTTTTATTAAATAGTCTTTTTTCTAGCTACTAGAGTGACGTTTGAAATAATTAATAGAACAATACAGATAATAACAGTCGTAATAATTGTTGGATATGAATTATTAAAACCACTTGGCATAGTATGTTTTAGCCAAATACCATAGTAAGCCCAAACAGGAACTAAACCATAAGCCAGATTACTATCTTTATGCATTCTCCAAGAAGAGATAACAACTCCAACAAACAATACTAATACCATCCAAAATGTTTCTGATAATCCAAAACCACTCCAACCTAAACTTACTAAAAACCCTGTTATGTTTGCAATAGTAGCCACAGTTATCCACCCAAAATATATTCCAAAAGGAACTTTGTAAAGTAACTTTTCTTTTATGCTTAACTTTTCTTTATTAAGTACATCAGCGATTTTAATAAGGGTAATAAGAAGTGCCAACATTAACAAAACCGTCAACCAAATTATTTTATAATGCCAAGCAAATATCCAAACACTATTAATAAAAGCATTAATGATAAATAAAGTATTAATTTGATTAGATAATGTTGAGTTTATTTTTTTGGAAAAAAGTTGATAAAGGGAATATGTACCAAGGAGTAAATAAATAACACCCCAAATTGAAAAAGTTAAACCAGTAGGAGCAAAAAGATTTGGAAATGAATCAGAAACTTCACCTGTAGTCAGATTATTTATTGGCAAAATATTTGCCAAAGCATTAACCACAATCATAACAATATAAGAAACTAATACCATTAATTTTATAAAATTATTTTTCATAATTAATGATACCAAAAGTTCCAGCATCCATAGTGGAATATGTTAAATTTAGGTTCAAAAAGTGATTGCTCCCGTATTGGTACGATACACAAATTACAACAAATCAATCTGTCTTTGAATTAATCCTTTTATTTCGATCAACAGCTTAGCTTTAGCCCAATCTTTTTGAGAGTCAGTCAGCACCTCACCCAGACCCGATAAAATATTTTTTGAATTTATTTTATCCAAATAATCTAACAAAAATAAATAAAACTCTTTTGGATCTTTGCCAGTTCTATGTTTAATTATCTGATAATTAATTGATGATGCTTCAGGCAAACTCAAAAAAAAGTGTACATCAAACAAATCTCTATTTGCCAAAATACCCCGTTCAGTAACTGCCACCATTTTATGAGCTATCATGTCTTTTAAATCAATCACTTTGACCGTTGTCCCATAAAATGGGACCAAATTATAATGATTAAACGGATTATCCCGTGTCGACACCTCCACTTTTATATGAGCCAGTCCGGTTCCATAACTAACCATCCAAAATATAGTATTATATTTTGCACTTTGATCTTTAATTTCAAATTTAGCTGACAGTAAAGCTGACATTTTATCCACAAATTCCTGTAATTCTGGCGAATCTATTTTCAGGTTCACAGTCAAATCAAAGTCCAAATCGACCGAAAACCGTGATAATTTATAAAATAGTAAAGCTGCTGTTCCCCCTTTAAATCCCAACATTGACCCCAAATAACTATTTTTATAAATGTCAATCAAAATATTGGTCAAATTAGTTTTGTGTAAAGTTATGTCTAATGCTTTCATTTTTTATTTATATTTATAAAATTTAAAATAACTTTATTGTTATCGTAAACCTGACTATTTAATTGATTCATAAAGTTCCAATCAACATTTCTCAAATTATCAAAATATTCAATACCATCCAAGTATAATTTATCACAAATCGCTCTCTCTATACTCGCCATTTGAACACCGTTTTCGTTTAAAACTCCAAATGTATTTAATAAATAGCTATCTTTTATTTTTCTATAAACATATTTTTGACCATCAATTTCAACTTCTTTCGACCTATTTGAAATTATATATATTGAAGAATAAGGCTGAAAAATTACCCCATTTTTTTGTAAAACAGAATAAGTACTAATATATGACGGAATTATGTATTTATTTGCAAATTCTAATCTCGAATAATCTTTTGACAAGGAATATATTCCTTTAGATACTCTAAAAATATCACCTTTTTGTACCGCATATTTCAAAGCTGACCTTAATTTTGGACCAGTATATCCCTCCACCATATGACTTAAATCAGAAAAACTAAATACCGTCTGGGTATTTCTTTTTGATTTAGTTAAATCTTTTATAAAACTCATATAACCTCCAAGTGTAAATTAATTACACCTACAGGTTACAACAAAATCAAATTTTTGTCAATAACTATATCCCAATTCATACCAAATTAGGCAACTGTCAATGCCCAATTTGGAGTATTGCTCACTTTGTGCCTACCCGCCTTTGGAGGGGAACGATTTTCGTACTATTTGACCTATATTACTTCAAATTATTTTTATAATATTCTTCCCAATCTTTTTTGAGTCTAGAGATTAAAGAATCAAAATCAATATTTAATGTCTTTTTTATTAATTGATTATCAACAATAAAATTCTCGTTTGAAAAAGGAAATAGTGATTCATCTAAATTACTTCCATCATGTTCCATATCAAATTCAATTTTTGGAACCGTTCCAGATATTTTAGCCATTTCGTTTACTAAATTTACCAAAGAAATATAATCATTCCCTGCACAATTAAATCCACCTTCTATTTTATTTTTTCCCAACAAGTAAAGACATTTAGCCACCTCATCAGCAAACACAAATTGATTTAGTCCAATACCATTACCAGGAATTTTGATTGTCTCACCACTTACTAATTTTTTATATATAAAATTTTCTCGATCACAATAATTATTTGGGCCCAACACATAAACAGGGCGTAGTGATGCATACTTTTTTCCAGAACTAGATAGCACAGCCTCACATTCAGCTTTACCCTTACCATAGACACCCATTGTCGGCCAAATTCCTTGAGGATGATTTTCTTTTATTGGAAAAATATCAGTCTCGGCATATGATCCCATCGTTCCAAAATGGACAATAAAATCAAAATCAACTTCGTCAATAACCAGCTTTGTCTGTACTCCTGTATAAGCACAAGTATCATAGACAACATCAAAATGTTGACCTTTTAATTCTGAAAAACCATTATCACGATCTCCTTTAACAAATTTTGCGTTTGAATACGCAGTCAAAAAATTACCACGATTAAAAATCGTAATTTCATTATCGTCTTTTGCCAGTAAATCGATTAAATAAGGACCAACAAATCTAGAACCTCCTATCACTAGTATTTTATTTTTCATATCCCATTATACCGCCAAATAGTTCAAAAATAGTTCCATTTACTCCCCAATCGTTCGGTTAATATTATCCCTAATTTTCAAGCAATTATTGATATGTTAACGGAGATTAAATACTTCGGAGAAATGAAACAACGATGGCTAGAAATTCAAAAGCTAACTGCAGGAGAAAAACTCAACGTTGCAACGGTTTAGAATACTTAATCCTCTCTTCCGGTGTCATTTCCCATAATCGATCAACAACAATTTTTGACAAAATCTTTAGATCATCAATTATTTTTTGCATTTGTTCGTCAGTATATTTTGTATTCCCATCACCCATCAATTCTCTCGCCCTTTGGATATTCATCCAACAAAATCATACCCCCTATTGTCAATAGTTAATCGTAACAATAAAATAATAATGGCTTACAGTGACCTCAAAGCTAAATATAGGGGGTCAAACTCCAACCGAGATAATCTATACCCCTATTGTCAACAGTAAAAGTGTTTTACTTAAAATCCGAGGTTGTGCAGTGACCTCGTGCCTAAATAACAGGCTCCAACTGCGAGCTCGGTTTAAATTATCCGAGACATTACAGTGACCTCGTGCCTAAAAATGCATGTCAAACTCCAATCACTCGGTCTGCCCCCCCCTATTGTCAATAGTAGAAGTGTCTTGTTAAAAAACGAGAGCTTGCAGTGACCTCGTGCCTAAAAATGAGGACAAAACTGCGAGCATGACCTTATAAACACCCTATTTACAACCCTATTAAATGAAGATTGGGGTAAAAGGACCAAGAAATTATTTTTTGGATCATCCTTGGAGACGTAGTGAAGCTAAAAATAGCACTCTAAACTCCAAGCATGACTGTATTTTACGGTTTTTTCCAAGTGCCAAAACCAAAGTCACCCGGATAAAGAACATATTCAACTTCACGATTATCGTTTTCAATTATTTCAATTAATTTATTAGCTACCCATTCAGTCGTAAAATAAGCATCACCGTTTTTGTGTTTCTCTAGTTTTTGATCAAGAGTTAATGGACCAAAATTTGTTAGTGTACTACCCAAGGTAATTAAACAAAACTTTGGATCTTGATCTTTATATTCCTCGGCAAGAGATAACATTAAACCTCTTAGTCCAAATTTTGAAGCGCAATATCCACTTCTTCCTCGCATTGGAATCACTCCTGCACCAGAACCAATCGTCAAGACAAGAGACTTCGGCAATAATTCCTTTATTAGGACAAATGGAGCTGTTAAATTTAGAGCAATTGAATAATCCCAATCATCAAGTGTTAACTCAGTGAGATTTTTGTATGTTCCAATTCCGGCGGCGTTTATAAGAATATCGATCTGACCATAATCACTTTTAATTTTGGCAATCAATTTTTTAATATCTTCTTTTTTCGTTAAATCAAAACCTAACGATTTCGAAACGGGAATAATTTTGGCACCAGCTTTTTCTAGTTAGTTTTTCAATGCCTTACCAACTCCCCCACTAGCTCCAATCAACAAAATTGTTTTATCTTTCAATTCCATAAATTATTTTATCAACAAATTATCATCAATCCATTTATCTTGATTTTCGTACCACTGAAAAATTAAGTGTTTTTCACTGTTATCCGGCTTCTCCATTTCTTTAACCGTACTTTGAAAGTCACTATCACTTACATCAAACCTACTTTTCGTTTCTCGATTTTCCAATAGTCTCTTATGCGCTTCTTCCTCTGAAATATTTACCAAAATAGTTGTGGAATCAACTCCAATTTCATTAGCAATTTTTTTTACGAGACCTCTTTCGTATTTAGTAAAGTTACCGGTATCATGGATAACAGTGTTACCTTCTAATAATTTATTTCTAATTCTTTGATACATTTCTTGGTAAATTTTATCCCACCCAGATTGGTTAATTTGAGAGTCGGTAATATCTTTGCCAAACATTTCAAATTTAATCTCATCCAAATCGATACGAGTAAATCCCAACTTTTCAACTATTTTTTTAGCCAAAGTGCTTTTGCCAGAAAATGGTATACCGCAGAGAATGTAGAGTTTATTGTTCATTTTACTGTAAAAGGTAAGCGACAATAAATAATGCGATGATGTAAAGTACCATCGAAATGTTAATTATTGAGAATTTTGTAAATCGCTTATTTTTCCAATCGAGAGGCAAAGTTACCAGTAATGCTCCCTCCATAAAGAATGTGTTCACCATAGCCCAATGATAAAGCCAGGTAAGCCAGACAGGAAAATTAGAAATGTTTTCATTTATGTCACCGATTTTGTCAAGGAAAGTGCTGACTCCGAGAATATCCTGAGTAATGTCTTTTATAAAGTGCAATATAGTGACTACAAACAGAGGAATAATTAGAAATCTCCAACAGTGTTGCAATTTGTGAGCCATTTATTTAATCCGTTTTATATGCACGGTTAAAGTCTGACAAAATTTTTAAATTTCGGATTGTTAGTATTCCAACCCAACGGATTTTTGCTTTCTCCCATTCAGTTTCGTATTGATGCCAAGTCCAATTTGGATACCAAACACCATCACCACTTATCGTATCAATAACATAGTCAAGATTTGTTTCAACAGTCTCCTTCACTACACTATAAAGAAAATGGCTCGGATTATCGGCAAAATGAATTGGCTGCGGGCTATATTCCTTCCACATTTCTGGATTCAATGCGACTAATTTTATCGTGGCCTCAATCAGTTTTGGTTCCAATCTTTTGGCCATTTCAGCTGGTAGATATTTGTGTAATCTGATAAAACAAAATACTTCATGCTCGGAATTAAATTCGATTGCTTTTTCCCAATAACTAACTGCATACTCAACTAATTCATCAATGTTCAATTTGGTTAAAAACTTTTTATATTTGAAAAGATAACCAATTATTTCAGCACTTGGATTACCCCAACACCCGTCAATAACTGTTTGCTTTTTCGTTTCGTCCCAATTCCACCAAACAGCATGAGGATAATTATTTACTTGTTGGGGTATGGAATACCAGCCATGGCGTTCATCAACATAACTATCTTCAAGATATTTAACCGCTTTTTTGATTACTTCTTCATTGGGACTAGTGATTTCATCAAGAAATTGAAAGGCTAAACTTGTTGCTAATGGTGAAGAGTCAGGGAGCATGAAATCTGGCTCAAGACCATTACCAAAACCACCGTCTTTATTTTGATATTTTGTCAGCTCATCAATTACCAAATCGGGACTTTCGTCTTTAAAAAGATATGCAAATCGTGCCTGTTCTATTGTCCGACAATTCTCCTTGATAAACTTTTCAGCCTTATTGATTGAGTCAAGTGAGATTGTTTTCATAATCTATTTCCCTCAATCTTACGATCGAAGAGTTGTATATCAAATAAATTAATTAATGTCATAAGTTGAGGCTTCAGATATAAATGGAACAATTGTCTCATTATTTACACTGGGCAACGAGATACTCACGCTTTTTTGTATTTGTGTTTCTATATCCCTACTGGCACCAATTAAATCCTCAAAGTCGGGACGGCTTGTATATTTGGGCATTCTATTTCTAACATCGGATAACCTATCGTCTAGTGTTCCAATTCCATTCGGCAAAACTCGCATATCGGCATAATAAAGTATTTTTAATAGGTAATTGGATGATTCGGAAATAGCCACAGAATTACCAAAACTCTTTGATTGAATGGTGTCTACGGATTCATCATCAAATCCTAATTCTTTAACCATTTTACCAGTAGCCTCATGATCATCGGCGCCATATTTATCAATCATCATTTTTTGAGTTTCTTTCAATTGCAACTCATCACCAGTTAAATTAAATTTAACAATATTTCCTAAATCATGGAGCAATGCCAATTTCTTAAGTAGATTCCAATCCAATGATTCCCCGGTCCAATTTGCACCGACAACACTGACAACGCCAAAAACTCGAAACATATGCTCGGCAAGATTCTGCGGTACTGAAAAGCGTTGATATATTTCGTCAATTTTCATTTTAATTAAACCTCCACCACTCCCCTTCAGAAACAACTTCAACATTTTCACCATCAACCAAGACTGTAGATTTATCATCAATTGCATATACAGGCTCTTTTAATTCTTTAGACGCTTCTTCTAAATTTTCTTTACGTATTTTTTCAAAATATAATGAATTTAAGTGAGGAATAATCTGAAAGTTGACTAGATTTAATCCATCCTTGATTTCCAATTCATATTTCTCTCCAAATAGATTTTGAACAGAATTATAAATCGTTGGTCCAGCAATACAGCTTCCAGCACTTATACCAGCATAAACCCTAGTTTTAAGTAAAGCCGGTAGTTCGTCCTGTAGACCAGATTGTTTTACCCAATGCATTAAATGAAAAGTATTACCTCCACCGAGAAACAAAACCTCTGCCTCTTGTAGTCGCGGGAGCCAAACATCCTTTGATATGGCAGATATGTCAACAATATCGACCTGAAAACCAGCTTTTTGGAAATTATTCAAATCCTCAATCATCCAGCTTTTATCACCAGACTCAACATTGGCAGCAGTGGGAATAAAGGCCAACTTAACTCCTTTAGTAGGTTTACCCAACAGCTTTTCAATTGCTTTGGTTATCGAGAGATTTGATAATCCGGCTGATGTTAATAAAAGTCTCATTTTAATGTAAATCCTGCGTCCACATAAATAACCTGACCTGTCATAGCGTCATTTTTAGCTAAAAAGATAAAGGCGTCGGCAATTTCGTCTTCAGTTACCCATCGCTTGAGATAAGTTTGTTCCATAAAAGTGTTGATTTGTTCGGGTGTCATTTTGTCATAGTTTCTTGTTTTAACAAAACCCGGGGCAACAGCATTGACTTGGATATTTGGGGCGACCATTTTTGCTAATGTTTTACTAAAACTATTTAAACCAGCTTTTGAAGAAGCATAAACTACAGAACGACCTCCGTGTTCAGCGCCTCGAATTGAACTTGTATTGATAATTTTTCCATACCCTTGCTTTTGCATAAATTTAATAGCATGTTGAGAACAAACCATGGGTGCTATTAAATCAGTATTCACCAACTCAACAATATCCTCATATGATGCTTCAAGATATGGAACTTTATCGTTTGGAATCGCCGCATTATTAATCAAAATATCGACAGTACCAAATTTCTTTTCAACTTCTTCAAACAATTTCGCTACTTCGTCAGGTTTTGAAACATCCGCCTTAACTAGTAACCCTTCGGAATATTTCTCTACCTCAGAAAGTGCTTCAACACCACCAACTTCGTTGATGTGGTAATTGACAACTACTTTTGCTCCTTCTTTGGCGAATCTAATCGCGGTGGTTCTACCTATACCGCTTGATGAGCCAGTGATAACGACTACTTTATTTTTTAGTTCCATATTGTTTGATTAAATTTAATAATTCAGGAAATTGTTTATATTTTTCTCCTGCGCTTCCGATACTGAAATGGAACTGACCAGGCTTAACAATCAATTCCCCACCCAGTTTTTCAGATAAATATTGTGCGTGTTCAAGTGGACAGTATGGATCATTATCAGAGTGAATAAAAACAAATTTATTAGCTTTGGTTTTTATTAAATCAAAATCAAATGGCTCTAAAAATAATTCATCAAGGGCGTCCCAATCGAGATTGTTTTTAAAAGACCCAACTAAATAACAAGTATCGACTTTTTTATCCTCGGGTAAATGTTGGAGTAAACTAAATATTTCAACTGCTCCCGACGAATGACCGACCAATATACTCTCTTCGTTAAAATCCCAATCTTTATTTGAAAATAAAAATTCATTGTACTTGAATACATTTGGTTTATTACAGTCAGGCAATTGGGGAACCCAGACTTTCCAATTTTCTTTTTCTAATTCAGTTTTTAGCCAATCAAACCAGTTCTCGGTGGGAAAACCATTGGTACCATGAAGGATTAAAGCGTTTTTCATATATTTATTTCCAATTAGATAAATCAATAATTGTACTAAAGTTCGTTTTATTTTCGTTAATGTCAGCCACAGCCTGATTTATTTCTGAAACTGGATATATTTTAGTTAGTGCAGAAATATTATTTTGTTTTGCAAAATCTAAAAGCTCTCTCATTTCGGCTGGACTGCCAATATAGCTACCCAATACTCCCCTTTGAGCATAATCTGCTAATAACTCAGCCGGAAAATTAACTTCTTTCTCGGGTAAACCAACAAACATTAAATTTCCCAATGGTTTTAATGCCGAAATATAAAGTGACCAATCCAGCGATTTTGATGAGGTAGAAATTATAAAATCAAATTGATTCTTTTTACCTTTCAATGCCTCAATCGAAGTACTGTCAACAACTTCGTCGGCACCAATTTTTAACAGTTCACTTTGTTTATCCAAAGTATGGCTAAATGCCGTAACCTTACACCCCATATTATTTAATATTTGAATCGCTAAATGGCCAAGATTACCAACACCAACCACTCCAACTTTCATCCCTGATTGTGGGTTACCTCTTTTAATTGCCGAGTAAACAGTCAACCCGGAACACATCAAAGAAACACTGTTTGGATTTTGCAATTCAGTTGGAATCTTAAAAATAAAACGACTATCAAAAATAATTTGTTTGGCTAACCCTCCGAATCCTCCAACGGCCAAAACTTTTTGGCTGTGACAAAACTGTTCTTTACCTGCCAGACAGCATTCACACTCGTGACAAGAACTCATTTGATAACCCGCACCAACAAAATCACCGACTTCAAAATCTTTTACTTCATTTCCAATTTGACTAATTACCCCAAACATTTCGGAACTTGGGACCAATGGAAATTTTGTATCACCCCAAAAATCTGACATAAAACGAACATCGCCACGTGTCATTGAGCAATATTTAAGATTTATCAAAACATTATTCGGACCAATTTCAGCTTCATATTCAAAAGGTTTTAAGGGCTCGCCTGATTTGAGTGCCGCTAGTACTTGGATTTTCATAGTTCATCCTCCGAGATAAGTGGATAAATATCAAAAGCAACTTCCTCATATGGGTGAACCTTTCTCATTGCCATAATAACTTCTTTTGCCTTATCCTTATCGCAAACACATTCAATCCTCTCTTCCAATACTTCTTCAAATTTTCCAACTTCTCCAATAAAAGGTTTTGCTCCGTCAGTTGGCTTATATCTTCCAAATCCATCAACCGAATAACTACAATGACTATATTTTCCAATCCTGCCCGCTCCCGCGTCACCCATAGCTTGCCTAACGACCTCGGTGTGCGTTTTTGGAACAAAGACTACTATTTTTACTTGAGTCATTTTTCTATTTAATTAACCTCAATAATAATGGAAAATCTTTATATGGATGATTGAATGTATTTTCTGAAAAATGACCTTGACCCTTCATAATTATTTGAACTCCTCCGTCCATATTTAACATTTCCAACATTATCCTGCCTCGGGTATCATCGTGGCCATATGGATCATTGTCCGAATTGATGATAATCATTTCCTGGACATTTGATTTTATTTTCTCCCAATCATATGACGGCTTAAGGATTCCGTCTCCGCCTGGATAAAAGGAAAATCCTGCAACTAAAATGGCTTGACTAATTTTAACTTTTAATTCTTCCAAAACCGACAAAATAACTGACGCACCAGCCGAATGGCCGATTATTACAGTTTCCTCATTAAATTTTCCGCTCTCCATAATGAATGGGACCCATACACTTATCTGTGGATTCTTATCGTCTGGTAATTGAGGCAACCATACATCGTAACCTTTTTGTTCAAGTTGGGATTTTAGCCAAGGGTACCAATGATTGTTTGGTGAATCATCCATGGCATGTAATATTATTGCGTTTTTTATATTTGTTTTCAAATATTTTTAACTTTCTCAAGTAACACATCATTTATTTCCACAAACCCCTCTGACATTTGTTTCTCTCTCAGCTTCCCTGATTTTTCCCCGGGATAATAAATTTCTGTAAATCCATCAGCCTTCGGGGCGTTTTTTAATTCATTTATGGCAGTATCAATATCCTTTTTAAAATCCTCCAACGGTCTAAAAATAGTTGGATCAATTAAAATATAAAACGAACCCCAACCTCCTGGCACTGAATATCCAACCCTTGAACCAGTCAAAGCTCCACCAAGTAATTCAACAATAAAAGCAAGCCCTGAGCCCTTGTGACCAAAGAACGGAAGTAATCCGCCACTCATAGCTTTTTCTGGGTCAGTCGTTTGAATACCTTCACTATCGATAGCTGAACCCTCTTTAATTTTTTTGCCCTCATTTTTGGCTACCAACAAATCACCCCAAGTTATTTGACTTGATGCCATATCCAAAATTACCGGTAAGCCACTAGTTGGTACTCCGACCGTAATAGGATTAGTTCCCCACAATTCCTTTGTCGAACCATACGGGACCAGTCCACCAGCGGAATTATTGAAACCAATAAAAATTAAATTATTTTCTGTTGCTTTACGGGCATACGCACCAATGTACCCAGTAACACCCAAGTCTTTTATACCCACACTTAACATTTTACTAGTCTTCATTTTTTCAAAAGCCAAATCTAGCGATTTATAAATCGGTCCATATCCCAATTTTTTATGACCATCAATATGCAAAGATACAGGGCTTTCTTGAGTTACATCAATTTTTAATTCTTCTGTATTTAGTTTGCCTTCATCACTCGATTTTTTGAATGACAACAGTCTCACGAATCCGTGTGTTTTTCTCCCTGACAATTCGGCATCAATCAAGTTTTCTGTGATTAAACTCGCCTCTTCTGGCTGAATACCAATCTTTGACAATACTTGGTTTGATAATTCAACCGCTTCTTGAATGGCTATTTTCATAAGTCGATTATAACCCCTATTTACAACCCTATTAAATGAAGATTGGAGTAAAAGGACCAAGAAATTAAATTCCCGATCATCCTTGGAGACATAGCGAAGCTAAAACGATCCCCCTAACTCAAGTTTATTATCACAAATCCCTACTGGTAATAAATGTTTTACAAATAACAGTTGTATCATATCCTTTTTCTCTAACTAAACTGGCAAATTCCTCCTTATGATCATTTCCGCAAACAAATATTATTGGATCCAAAATTTTATCGAGTATTTTACTAAGCCAATATTCCAACCTTATCGGATCGTCATTTTTTGAAAAATAATGAATTTTGGCTCTTTCGATTTTATCTGGGTCACAGTATCGATGGGGTATCTTTAGTTTGTCGGCAATATCTTTTGTGGTCGAACTTTGTATACCCTCCCTTATTACCACTTCCACTGAATACTCTTCCGCAATAAGCCTAATGTTTAAATCAATAACTAGTTGTTCTAATTCCGCAATGAATTCTATCGTTTCCTTCCACGATAGTTTTTTATCCCACTGAACTGTATGTCCAACTCCGATTACGTAAACCATATATCAATATTCGACAATTCCCTCCTGAGCAAGGAGTTTGACTACCTTTTTGCCTTGGGCTTTTGCGATTTGATACAAGGTAATATCTGATGTAACACACAAACAATTATTTGAAAAATCTATTTCAAGTAAACTCGCATCAGAAGCTCCAATAATAGAAATATGTTTATTCATAAAAACAGTACAAGCTGGCAAATACTTTTCAGTAATATTTATTTCGCCACCAATTGATTTGAGAAAGCTCGATATGGCGTTTTTTTCAGTCAAAGAGAATTCTTTGTTGTCCTCACCAAGAGTGAAATGTGATACTTCAGCAAGAATGTAGGGTGTTAAATATATGTTTTGAAACTGACTTACAAGCGAAGCCAATTCTCTAAAATTATCCCTTGTGAATTCTTTTGTTCTACTAAACCTAGTTATCTTTTCGGGAAAAATTAACCCAACTAGATAAAGTATAAATGGTTTTGTGTCAAAAATAATTGCTTTTCCACCGTCGACTAGTTTTTTCTTAGTCGATTTCATGTTTTTTTATGCTTAAGAAATTACCTGATTCGTCGATTGTAACCACTTTATATCTCCTCTCAAAACCGTTATTTATATCGGGTAAAAGCAATGATCTAAGTGGTGAAGGAAGTGCTGCTCTTTTTTCTACAAAACTAAACGTCACCGACCATTCTTTTTTGTCTGGATTAAATGATATTTCTTCCAAAGTACTTGATCCAGCAGTAAGTTCAAATGCTTCTGTTAGTTTTTTATTTGCGACAGAGATTATTTCTTTGGTAGTTAATGTCATAACCATATTATACGACTATCGATAGTATCGATGTAAAACTTGTCAGATTTATAGCGATCCTCGTTTCATCAACTCAATATCTTCTTCTGCTCTTTTAGTGTGGTATGTAATATCCTTGTCTAAATATGACTCGTATTGGACCACAAAATCCTTTATCAATTTACTTTTGTCCAACTTCCACGGCTGAATCATTTCTTTCCTTTGTTTGTACGCATTTGGAAGCCCAAATTCACCGGACACAACACCAGTTTTAGACAAAACAATATATAACTCTGTCAAATATTCTTTATACAGCTTACTATTTTTACTTTTTAAATATTTTTTTACAAAAGATTTTACTATCGGATGAAGAAATGTTTCGCCCTCGAATTCACGTAAGACACAAAGCACTGTGTCAGCATTGTTTTTTCCACCCTCTTTTATTAGAGATAGTAATTTACTTTTGAGCGGTTCACCCATCGAAGGGAAAATGTCCTTTAAGAAGCGAGCACCATCAAACTGAAAAAGCCATCCGTCATTCCGAAACCAGTCGAGAACCATATTCAATATTGCCTCTGTTTTAATTTCAGGAACCTCAGGTAGTTCGTGTAAGTCAAATGGTAACGCGTCATAGCGAACATCCTTCTTTTTCTTCATTTGTTTCACTATTCTTTTTTCAAAACATTCAATTACTTTCTTAGGAAATTTTTTGGCAATAGTTGCCAAGATCTCTTGAGCATCATAATTTAAATCGTCGGCAATTACAAAATTTTTTAGGATTATGTCCGCTTCTTTCTCATTAAAACTTTCGATTAAATTTGGTTCTGGTAAATAAATGTTTGTTATCCAGCGAAATTCGTTTAGTCGAGTTAATAGGCCAATAGCCTGTATAAATGGTCTTTTGACAAGTTTTTCGTGTTTGTATAAATTAGGGATACTTCTAACAAGTGTCACTAGTGCATTGATGTCCTTGTTATCTTTTGCTTTGCTTATTAATAAATCTATTAATTTTAAATCAGGTTTTTCAATATACCAAAATACTCCGGCAATTACTGACAAACATTTTGATTCTCTTACCCATTTGTATAAGATTTGATTAACTTCTACATGTTGGTCACTTTCCCAAAGACCCCTTAACACCGACAATAAAAATGGTGTCAATACCTTGTAATTTTTTAGTAACTCAATTCCAAAAATTGGTTTTTGTTTTGAAAATCGATACAGAAATAAATTAAAGTACTGATATTTATCATAACTACTGTCACTATAACTACCCGCAAAACCAAGAATATTTTGTTCCCAATTATCAAAATTTTCTTCTGTTATCTCGTCAATTAATTTATTTATCTGCCCTTCTCTTAATTCTCTTGCTTCTCTCCAAGGAAGATTATTGTAACCCAAATCGTATCCATACAACACTTTAAATATCTGAAAATACTTATTTAATTCTATTATTTTACGCAGTTTCTCAATATTTTTTATTTTTTCTTCCCCAAATCTCTTTGAAAACCAATTTAACTGCTCTTCTACTTCATACAATAAAGTAAAATCCGCGGTCATTGAAACTTTTATATAAAATTTAACCAGTTTTCCAACGAAATCAATTATCATTTGTTCTAATTCATTTGAATACTCCCCACGATTCGGGGTCCTTGAACCGGCTTCTAGTGTGTCAAGTATCTGTTTTTTGACTTGCACGTTTTTACTTTTGGAATAAATCGATTCAAGTAGTTCTGCCATTTTATTTCTTATTGTGACCAATTCTTTCGAAGCAACTAATGGGCCGAACGAAAGTGTAAATGTTCGGTAATCGGTCATTCTGGACCCCTCCCTTTCACTGTCAAGTAGTTCTTTTCCTACTTCAAGGAATATATTTATGTTTTGTTTCGTTTTATCTAACCCCCATTTCTTCAAGATTGAGATTATTTGTTGTTGAGGATAATATCCAATTTTTTTTATTGCAAAAATATTATATTGCGAAGTACTTTTAATCAGATCAAAGGCTTTTTTTCTCACATTAGGATTACTATGATTACTTAACTTGACAGCAATTTCAAAAGTTGATTTTATCTCAATATAACGAATATTGTTAAGCACTTCCAAAGATTCGTTTAATACATTCTCTGTACTTGCTCCATCGAATTTACCAATACCGCTATTGTGTTTTTTTGTAGAAATTGGTCCCATCCCGACTATTCTTTCAACAATTTTTATAGCCTGCTTGGGGACCCGAAAGGAATACTCTTCAAGTAACTCTAAATTTGTTTTTATGTCATCATTACTCTTTATTTTTATCAATTTGTCAAGAAATTCCTTACTGATTTTTCCAAAAAAATCATCGATCTGTTTGATTCCATGAATACCAGCAATTTTATTTAATATTGTCTTTCTTATTTTAATGTCATCGAATGATATATATATCTTTGTTATATCCAGCAAACTGTTTGTAAATAAAAATGACACTTTCTCTCGACCTAAAGAATCTTCTTGAAAAGAAACAATATCTCCTGTTTTAACGAGTATGCCTTTTTTACCCAACTCATCAATGAACAAATCTTCCTGTTGAACCGTGATACTCAATATCTTTCGAATTATTCCCCGTGTTTTTGCATTATTTATATATGTTGGAGATACAAGAAATAATATCCCCTCATACGAAAGTATTTTTTCCTTAATATCATTTATGATGGAGTTAACAGCATCAACATTTTTTTGAAGTAACTCGGATTGCGGTAAAACTGTATATAGTTGAGTAATCGCAGACTTTTGCAGATTTAGCTTATTATTCGAAAAATCATACCCTAAACCTGATTCGATAAGTCTCTTCCGATTATCACAAATGTATTTCCAAACAGGTAAATAACTCACATTTCCTTGTTCGATTACATTTTCCTTTAGAATATGTATTGTTTTTGATTTAACAGAATTGGCATAACTCAGTGACATTTCTAGCCAATATGCTTTTTGATTGTTTAAGTCAACTCCGATAAATATTACCGGTAGCCCTCTTTCTCTTTTGCAATAGTTGACAAACTTATTGTTTTTGAAAGTATATGAGATAGATTTCTTTCCTACCTTTACTTGTTTAACTTGAGTTGTCAACAGTCCATCGGGTTCACCAGTAGCAGTAAGTAGTTCGATGTTTCCATCAGTATTTGGCCAAGTATCTCGAGACTTCAAATCAGGCGAACATCCGCCATTTGAAGCAAGTATACTATTTACCAAACTAATTGCTGCAACATCAATATTACTCGATATTGGATGTATCCCAGGAGTTATTAAATTATTATTTTGTTTTCCTATTTTTCGAGACATTTATTTATTTTTATTTTTCTCAATAAACTTTTCTAAGTCCTCTTTTTTATATCTACGGTCGCCACGAACACTGATAATGATAGGTTTGGGTTTACCTTCAACTCCGTCCCAACGACGAAGAGTCTCAGGGTTTACACCCAACATATTGGCGGCTTCGCTTATTCTGAGTAATTTTGTTGTTTTATTTTTGGACATACAATTAGTTCCACTTACTTAATAAATGGATTGTAGTCCAAAACAACTTATTTAGCTAGACCTCGACCAATCGGACAGAGTTACTTCTGCCCTTTCAACTCTTTGTAATACCAATCTTTGAATGGAAATGGTTGATAACTTTCAGAGTCGGAATCAATCGAGCCAATAAAATGATCAGCTAGATATACGGTGTTTTTCTTTTTCCAATTTGTAAGGTCACTCGATTGAGTTCCGGACTGTCCAAGTAAAGCAGTATATTCATTTTGAAGGTCAAACGCTTTTTGATCATCGTAGATATCAACGGTACATTTTTTCGAACATGACTTTTTAACCTCAATGGCAATTGCCTCGCCATTGGCCTCATCGGTATTTACTAAGACCGAAATCATGTCGAAGAGCTTATTTTGAGCTTTATTTAATATTTTGTATTCATACCTAGGCGTAGGGATAATCGTTGATTGTGGCGTCACTGGTGAGACCGTATTGTTCGCCGTGTTAGTCGACGAATTGTAAGCGGTTCTAGTGGATATGGAAATGAGAATTAATATAACAACGACCCCGATGATAATGGCTTTCTTCATAGTCAATTTATTAGCTCTCAAATAATAAATTGATCAGTGGTATGCCAGCAGAAAGGCAAAAGCTCTCTGCTAACCGGAGAGACTCTTTCGAATCAATCCAATATATCTTTCGACATATTACCGAGTTAAGGAAAGCTAACAGAGAGCTTGCGCCCCTTAACTCGGATTTATTACCATGCCCCACATTGCTGTAGAGTTTAGGCAAACTGATTGTTGAGGTAATTATATGTCGATTTAGCCCTATTGACAATAGTAGCTGAAAAATACCGATTATTTTTAATTTTGAACGACGTATAATATGCCTAAGTACAAACATAAACATAAATATAAAAATGAAAAATACTCTGTCAGATTTTGAACGGAAAAACTTTGAGTGCTTGTTAGATCAAGTAAGTAAGAATGAAGAAGAAAAAGTTGAAAAATACCAAGAACAATATATGACGATAGTTTCGTTAATTTCTGATAAACAATTTTTAAACAGAATAATAAAAATGAGACATAGTTTTAAAATACCAAATGAATTTTATGGACAGGATAAAGAAAAAAAGGGATATGATTCATATCTAGATTATGTAAATAAAACACCAAACACACCAGTAAATTCATATGATAAACCTATCGTCGAACTTTGTAATGAATACAATGTCGAATGGAAACTATATGGCGATATGATTCTAGACTTTCTGTATTATGGTACTGTTGGGGTTTCTGTTCCGCCAGACTATGAATGGTTTGAATATCATTTTACCCCCGAAGAATACCGATATAAAACAAAAATAGAGTTGGATTATGGTGAGGCTAGGGAAAAGTTTGTTGACTCAGAAGTTCCAATTAAATTATCTTTGAGAATTTATAAAGATACCACTAAAACAAAATTGATCAACTTTATTAAGGAAAATTGGAAGGACATCAGTAATATTAAAAAATCACTTTGCTCATATCCACTTTCAAAAAAATACAAATACTTTAGGAGAGATCTTTTGGTTTATATCTATTACAAACTTGGATATAAGGTAAAGGAAATACTCGAAAAACTGAATTATGTGTCTGATGATGAAGATCCAAAAAACTTCTATAATATCGAAAATACCGCAGTAAGACAAATAGTTGTCGATTTTAAGAAAAGAATAAAAGACATAAGGTAATAAATGTGAGGAAAAGTGGTACCACTTTGTATTTTTTAATGGTCCTATTGTTAGGTCAAAATGGACCTAATGAACACGACAGTTATAAATAAAAAAGTTGTAGAACAAGCCGCTCAGCAATGGTTTGAGATTGTCTTGGCAAATATCAGCTATAAAAGAAATCCTGAATTATATCCGGCCTTTAACGTGGCCAATAAAGATAAAAATAAAAATTTAGAACTCTCAAATGCCCGATAAATATTTCCCAACCGATAATTTTCAATTAGCTAGCCTATTACTCTGCGAAGGGTGTTCATTGAAATCTGTTGATAAAAGTGACCCAAGGCGGGTGATATTTAACTTTGAAGAAAACGAATTACGAAAGTCAGCCACCGATAAATTCTTGCGCTATGAGGCGCTAATAGAACCCCACCGATTTTTTAGTGCCCAAAAGGACTTAAAACAGTTAATTTATAGCGATTAGTTAGGAGAAGTTAAAAATAAATATAAAAATAAAAATGAAAAACTTCTCCATGATACCCAACGAAATCTTTGAACCTTCTCAACTATCTGCTCCTGCTGTGCTACTTTATTGCGTATTAATTAAACACTGTGGTAAGGATGACTGGTGTTTTCCCGGACAAGAATTATTAGCAAAACGAGTACGAGTCTCCACTCGGTATATTCGTGATTTAACCGATGAGCTAATTAATGCTGGCCTAGTATACAAAACTCGTCACGGATTTAATCAATCTAACACTTACAAAGTATCAAAACATTTAGAGATATATAGGAACGGCAGTTCCGATCAGATAAGAAGCATTGTTCCCCTCCATAACGGTTCCACACTTCCGACTATTAATACTTATCTAAAAGGAAAAGGAAAAAGGAGTGTTAAAGGTTTATCTAGTATGAAGGAGGTATTAAATATGAGCAAGTAAATATGTTTGTTAGGAGGTATATAATGTATAAGTTAGTATAAGTTATTAAGTTAGATTTATAGATTAAAAAATATATGTATAGAAATAAAAGATCGTGTTTAATATATGTTCGAAAAGCGAAAACAGAAAAATATGCTGGAATTATCTCGCTCGCTCAACAAGAAAGAAAATGTCGAAAATATGCCAGAGAAAAAGGCGTTATCGTAAGAAGAGTAATTCACGACAGAGGGATTAGTGGAAATCAAATTACAAGAAGAGGACTATTTTTATTGGTTAAGTGCTTAGAGCGACTTTATAACGTCGAATACCTTATTGTTGCAGATTTCACAAGATTAGGAAGAAAAAGTAATTCAATCGTAAGAAAAATGATTGAATTTGCCAGCCCAGGAATAACTGTTGTTGCTGTTGACCTTGGTCCCGAGAGACCCGACACGTATTTAGACTTTACAAATTTATCCATAAAATAAATATGAAAAACTGTTATCTATATATCCGTGTTTCATCTGACGAACAAAAGAATGAGGGATTCTCAACTGACAATCAGATTAGACAATGTCGGCAATACGCTAAGGATCGTGAATATCGCATAAAGGAAATTTTTGATGATAGTGGAAAAAGTGGTAAAACAGCCGACAGGCCAGAGTTACAAAGAATGTTTAAGTTGATTGAAGAAGAACCGGTAGACGCAGTGATTATTTATAAAATTGATCGGTTTGCTCGAAATGTTAACGACTTCACCCGAATGTACGCAACCCTAAAAGATAAGAATATTAAATTGCTGTCAATCAATGAGGGTGATTTAATGGAAGGAGGAAATAGTCTGATTCCAAACATTTTTGCCAGTGTGGCTCAATGGGAAAGTGAGGTTAATGGGCAAAGGACAAGAGACGCCCTAAGTCAAAAGTATTTTGAGGGTTGGCAACCAACTCCCCCACCGATTGGTTATAAATCAATCGGTGGAGACAGAGAACGAAAAACTTGTATCCCTGATCCAGTGGTTGCTCCAATCGTTAAGGAACTATATGAACTTTATTCAACCGGCAACTATTCACTCATATATTTACAAGATTGGTTAGAGGACCGAAATATGGTCTCTAAAAATGGCACAATATTTGGCAGGAGTACATTAAATAATATTTTGCGAAATCCCTTCTATTACGGCCTTATACGATGGCATGGTGAATCAAAAATGGGTAATCAGATACCAATAATTACCAAAGAACTGTACGACATTTGCCAATATGTGGCAGCCAAGCACCGAAGTTTTTTAATCCGCAAACGAGTACACAATTTTTTATTAAGAGGCTTTATTTATTGTGACCATTGTGGGCAAAGATTCACCGCCGAATGGCACAAGGACGAAGTGAGTTTAAAGGCTCGAGGAGGTAAAATAGCTTATTATCACTGTCCTAAAAGGGACCGAAATAATTGTCCAGCTGTTTATATTGAAATGGTAAATTTGGAAACACAAGTTGAAGAACTAATGAAAACAGTTCAATTCTCACAAACATTTATCGATATGGTGATCGAAAAGTGTAAAGAACATATCGCCGATGGCAGAAAAAACACGGCTTCAAGAATACAGGCCTATGTCAACCAAAAGACCGGCCTTGAGACCAAAAGAAATCGATTAGAGGACAACTTACTCGACGGGACTATTGATAGAACCGTCTTTAAACGCAAACACACCGAGATTCAAGATAGGATCGAAAACATTAGCAATGAAATCAATAAGATCGAAAAGGGTGGAAACTTAGAAATCAATTTAGTTGAGGAAGTTCTATCTTTTACACAAAACATTCATCAAACTTACATTGACGCTCCCGAGTTTTTGAAACGACATTACCTCAGATTCTTTTTTGAGAAGATTTATGTCAAGGATCGTCAAATATCGAGAGTAGTCTACACACCAATTATCTCTATCTTAGCGGAAAATAATAAGGTTATATTAAGTAAGTCTCTGCTCCCCGCCTTGGAGTCAATTAGGACTGCTGTGTGTGGGTATTAAAGATAACTTAGGCGGTAAATACCTTTATTTATTGCTCCACCAAGCACCAATTTTTGCTACGATAAAAATTAATACACTCAATCCGACTAAAGAAAAACCGAATTCTCTATCAGAAGCACCCACCATACCACCAATAATAAACACTAAAATAGCCACTATCATGACCAATTTCCATGTCTTATTTGTTGATTCAATTGTAATTGTTTTTTGATTTAAGTTTCCAGAACCTTCAACGGGTGTAGCATGTTGGATAAAACCACAATGTGGACAGGTTGGAGCAGTGTCAGAAATTTGTTGTTTACATTCAGGACAATTGATTAATGCCATATTTTCTTAATAAACGACTATATTAAATAAATAATAACACCAATAATTAGATGGTTTAAAGTTAATCTTTATCACCGTTATTTTCAATCCCTTCAGGAAGGATTCGCCATTTACCCTTATTAAGGTGAACCATATGAGAAATAGTTACATGGTCGGCATCATCTGGTGAATATAACTCTGGATTAGCAAGCGGTTTTGCTTCATCCCTCATCTTATTTAAACGTTTTACTAATGAACTGTCATTGGGTAGTGTTGGAAAAGATTTTGCTAACGGCGCTTTGCTTGCATCACCTCTCCATTTTGACCCCATTGTGTCCCAAAGCTTTGATATAAAAGAGTTTTGTGGTGGGTAGGGGGCAAATCTGATAAGTCCGTGCTTACTAATTTCTTCCTGATACTGGGAAAAATAATTATCTAGTTCTTTCATCCCCTCCTTAAAATCATCTCCCCAAACAAAGACCTGTCCTTCTTTTAAGAATAGAGGTACTGTTCTTTGGTGAAGTTTGTCTTTTGAAACGAATACCATACAAAAAGGTAGGTAATAAAGATAGGAAAGGTCAATTTTATTACTCGGCCTGTCCTTAGAGATAAAGCTTGAATTTAAGCCCAAGTAAAAAACTAAATCAACCGATAAGACAAAAGATGCATAAGGCGAAAAAATATTAATAGGTGGTTGCCCATCCTTATTCCACCTTTCGTAAACAAAAGTGCGTAATTTACTTGGTACTTCCAGAATTTCAAAAGCTAAGTCAAGAACAGACTTATCTTTAGTTGCAATAAATTTATCAATAAATGCCTTTATGTCGGAAAGGTTACTAAAATGTACTTCTGGAGGGACAATATTTTTTACCATTCCCATTTGAGTTTCAAAACTGAGATTGGACAATGATTGTCTCCATTCTCTTGCATAATCTCTTTCTACTTCTAAAAACTTCCTGTCTTGCCATCTTTTTAGCGCCTTTTTTTCTGGAGGCTCGTCAAAGTAAAAACCTATCTTTCCATCTGGTGTAATTTTTGGTGTTCCACCGTCAATAATTGGACGCCTGCTCATCTCAACGGTACGCCCCAACAAATCTCCAATAACTAAATTATGATGATATATATTAGGCATAATCCCCATTTCCGGTGTCTTATTTGCCAACTCGCCTACTATTTGCTCTGGGCTTTTCCCTTTATTTGGTTCCTTCTCCAAGTCAGCAAGAGTTTCAATTAAAAAAATAGGTGTCATATTCGTTAGAAAAAAGTTTTGAAGAAAAACTGATTCATCCAAGCTAATTGATTGAAGTGCTGACTTATCAAATATTATTATTGGACCCATAAGTTATTGTATAACACCCCACCCACCCCTCACTTTTGAATGTATGTCTAGTAAAGCGGTTTGTAAGTAAAAATATAAGGATTAAAAGAAACTTTGATTGATGAAAAATTTGCAACAGATGCTGTGGACATGAAAGCTAGACTGTTTCTTAATACTTTATTATTGGAGACGACAAAGTCAGGAATAAAGAGATTATTTTGTATTGATTTCTGTTTTTATTTTAACTTGTTGCGAGATTTCAATCTTATTAAACTGATTACTTAACAGTAGTTCGTTGCGTAAAATATTCCTTTTTAAAACATCTCTTATGGTCAGAACAAAGGTGTATGGTTGTAGTATTTCTTTTTCATGACCCAGTTTTTCCTGTAAATAGAAGGGTGATACAGACAATTGAGCGTAAACTTCAATTAGAGTGGAAGGGATTTTTTGTTTAATGTTCTTGAAGTTAATTACGTTAAAGAATTTTTTACGATAATTTTCCCAACTCCATTTGTTTATCAGGGGACTATAGTTTTGTACAAATTTATTTGTCTTTGTATTTAGCTTTGGTGGCAAAACAAACCTCAAATTTGAATTAATTGAAGTCATGTTATATTCACTTGGATAATTCTTATTTACAGGAGGATTGTAAACCAATGTGAAAATGAATTCAGCCGAACCACCTACTAACTCGTCTGGTATTTTTATTTGTAACTTGTGAATTTTTTTATCATATTCCAAGATATCACTATAGACAATAGATACTTGATTTTCATCATCCCGCAATAGAGTTCCTATGTCAGGGACACCAAAACCGTATGCCAGTTTTAAATCTTTGTCATCAATCTTAGCTTGAGGGATTTTATTTGTTGAATGAATCATTAACGCTTTAACAAGATTTATTCTATTCCCGTTAAGCTTTAACAAACTTGATGCGTTTGTCTTCTTAATATTATCTAGCAAATATGCACACTGTCTTGTTACTAGTGGGGTACTAAAACTGCTTCCACACTGTTTTGACAACTTGCCACCCAAAGTTATTCCTTCAACACCACATTTATTGTTACTAACCTCCGAAAAGGCATCATCACTGAAGTCAGCAGGATTATTTGGAGCTAAGATGTTTCCTCCGTCCATTACCAATTCGGGTTTTTTCCAGCCGCCTCGCAACCCACCTTTTCTTGTAAAAGGAGACGGATATCCTTGTACTTTACAGATACAATTATTGTCCGCATTTAAAGAATTTGAACCTACTGTAATTACATTTAGCGCATCTCCAGGTGACGCAATGTGAGTATCAGTGGTATTATCGGAAAATATTTTGTAATAGTCATCTGGATTCTTTTTGTAGTCACCTGAAGGATAAAATTTATGATTTCCGCTACTTACAACAAAAATAATATCCTTCTCTCGGACTCGTTCATCAATAAACTCAGATAAATCATCAACTGGCATTATGTCATATCGTATGCCTTCTTTGTCATTAATTGAAAGGTTGTAAATATGTATATCCTCATACTTGTTTATCACTTCGTCAATTACTGTTTTCAGTTGGACTGTGTCCACATCAGTATCGCCGTCACCTTGATTGTTGTCATACAAGACTTGAATATCAAGAAACTTTGCAGAAGGAGCTAAATAACCGTTATGGACCGAATTAAATATCTTATCTCCAAATAATATACGGCTAGCAACAAAAGTTCCGTGGTTTTTGTTGCATTTCTTATCATCTGGCGTACGATTCAAATGAAGGAATTTTAAGGAGTTAAAAATTTTGCTTTTATCATCAATGCCGCTATCAATTATTCCAATAATTTCATTGGTCTCTGGAGGAAGTATTTTTATTTCTCCAAGATCATAGTTAGGTATGCAGTTTTGACATGAGTATGAAGGCATAATTTTAATACGGGAAATATAGGAATATCTGATATCTGTAAGCAGGCCAAAAATTTCTTTGACCTTGAATGCTCCCTGATATTGCATATTATGTATAAATAACTCTATTGGTAGCTTTTTGATTTTTTTGTCACCAACAAATGAGTTGATCTGCAAATAGATATCTTCATATTCCGATCTATTAATGTTTGAGTTGATTTCCAATATACAGAGCAGATCTGTTTCAAATTCTTTCTTTGAGATTAGCTCTTCTATTTGTGCGTCAACTCTACCTGTATACGAAGTATTCTTATCAGTAAAGTCTGATATTGTGTATATTTCTCTATATAAATTCTTTGTTTTTTTACTTACTCCGTCTCCGGTTTTTGCAATAGAAAATTTACTTGAACTTATAATTTTATCTAGTCTTTCAAAATCATTTTTTTTACCACCGATAATGTAATTTTGGGAATCAACAGCAGAAACAATGTCCAAACCACTTTGCGACCAAACTAGGGATGGCTGTTTAGATTTAGTATTTGAGTCATCGTTTAGTTTTATCTCTGCATATAGCCAATGGTCATCTTTTACTTTTGAGGTTAATGATTGAATCTTCTCAGAGATTAGCTTTTTCTTTGACTCGTATTTCTCCGGCTCATTAAAGCCGAGCCAAAACTTTTCCATAAAATCATCCCGACCAAAAGGCACACTTCTTTTTGCTGTATTTCTAGGTACTAGTATTTTACTTAACATTATTTAATATTATCCACCAATGTTGTATATGGAATGGAAGATATTTTACTAAGGTCTTTAAGAGTAAATCCGTTTTTATATAAAAAACTTAAAATGTTATATACTGTTTTTTTAGTTTTAATATCGGTTCCATTATTGCGAGAGCCTAAGATGTACAAGATTCCTTTAAAAGCATTTATTACATTTAATTTTGTTGAGTGAGACATGATCGTATACTTTTTCATCATTTCACACGCATCGTTAATCATGGACCCACTGAACCCTTTAGTTGTTTTCGCCAATAAGTTTATATCTACATCTAACTTGAAAGGATGTAGATACAGTTCAAAAAGTTTTAATCTACTGTTATTATTTGGTAAATTAAAGTTTACTTTTACCGGAAATCTACGCCATATTGCATTGTCAAGTAAATTTTCGTGATTAGTTGCACCTATTAAAATTGATTCTTCTGGAAAACTATCTATATTTTGCAATAGAACAGTCACCACCCTTTTTAGCTCTCCCAATTCAGTTTCGTCATCACGATGTTTAGCAAGGGTATCAATTTCGTCTAAAAATATTAAAGACTTTTCTTTACCTGCTAAATCAAATATTTCTCTGATATTTTTCCCAGTTTTACCTAAATATGACGATATAACTTCATCTAGTCTAATTAATATAAGTGGAATATTTAAGCTACTTGCAATAGCATATGCTAGTTTTGTTTTTCCGGTACCTGGAGGGCCAAAAAACAGCAACTTATTCGCTGGTCTGACACCAAATTCAGTTAGCCTATCAATATTATTCCACTCTTCTATGAACTGGTGGATTAGTGTTTTTGCATCTTCGTTAAGTATTACTTCTTCCAGTGGGGTCGTGGAAATAAATCTTTCGTAAAGTGGATTAGGAATGCTTCCCTCATTACCAGAAAAATAGTTAGTACCTTGAGAGCTAATAATTCGGCTTTTGGGTATTTTTCTAATTAATAGTTGGATTCTCCTTGCTAAATTAGTTTTTTTACTATCTTTCGCCTTTTTTAGTTCTTCATATAAAATACTGAGTACTTTTGTATTATCATTAAAAACGAACGACTCAACTATGTTTTCTACGGATTTTATATTCACCTACATTATCGTAACAGTTTGTTTTACCTATTTCTACTATCTATTTTTGCGATAAATACGGCGATTTTTTTTTACTTTTTTTCGTATATATAAACTTTATATGTAAAATGTGTCTCTTGTTTACGCTGTTTACTTGTTTTTGAGGAAATGGTTACCTCGTGAAACAAGTTCATAGTAATGTGCGAAAGTCGTTCATTTTATTTATCTATTAACAAATTAAATTACTTTTGAGAACACCAACTGATTATTAACAACGGTTTTACATTTGGTTAAGATAATAGCGAAAAGCGGAGATTCATATCCTTTTTTGGCCTAAACACACAATTATTTGCTGTACTACAGTGATTGAGTTTTGACTACAAAATTAATCATATACTCAGGCTGTCATGCCTAAATAAAATAATTAACTGGCGTGACTTAAAACAAATCTTTGATGTTTATATCCAATGAGGAGGCTATTTTTTGAAGCGTCTTCATACTTGGTCTTCTCCTACCAGTTTCAATCAATCCGATAAATGTGGTGCTAAGTCGTGTCTCATCCGCAAGCTTTTCTTGAGTTAAACCAGCTTTTTTCCTGACTCTTTGAAGTTTTCTCCCGAATTGTATATCCTTTTGGGTAATTTTCCTGTCTTCCATCAAACAAAGTTACCAATCTATCCAGAATAAGTTTATTAACCACTGGTTATGTTTTGGGCACAAATATGGTATATTTTCATTAACCACAGGTTAATAGTTAAATCGGTGGCATAAACATCAATATGAGCGTATTAAGCTATCAAATAAACCAAGCTTGTAGTACTAACCCAGATTTACCAATGTGTATGCTTTTGGACACAGTAGCTCCAATAGTTGTTGTCATTTTTGCAATTTTGTTTCCAATTGCATTTTATTCACTATTAAAACAAGAGCGTTTTAAGTCAGGTGATTGGACTAAAAAACTGGCATATATATCGGGTTTAAGCTTTGTAGGTATTTTTCTGATTGGCTCGTCTCTTCAGATTCTGAAGTATATTTCTGACTCACTACCAATTTTTAATTACGCTTTGTACTCGCTAGTCGGAACGGCTCCCCTATTATTTAAGCACCCAGAAGTATTGGCTAGTTTATATCCAAAGGAGTCGGCAGAAATTAATAGCTGGTCAACTTCCCAAAAGAATGTAGTAGCAATATGTGTTTTAGCTTTGCTAATTTCAGCAGTTGTGTTATTTATAAATCGCTAGAGTTTATATATTAATCATTAAAGAATATAAATGGAAATTAAAAAGATTGTGTTTTTATGGATTGGACTATTTTTACTTTCTTCGTATGCCTTTAATCAATTAACTGGTTACTTTTGGGACAAGAGCCCGATAAATATCGTTTCACTTTTCATAATTCCCTTACTGTTTTCAATACATAAAAACAAAGAGGTTAAGGTGGCTGCAATTATATCCTTACTGCCTGGCTTATTCCTAATGTTCATGTACTACGTTGTTCGTCCACTTCTCTGATCCACATATTCCAGACATTTTTCAGTGTAAATAGGAGATAATACGGTAGATTCAAATATATATAAGTATGAAAATTGATACACCGTTCAATCGTCTTCAAATTAAATTGATTGACTTATTAATCTCTTATAGCCAGTTCGCTGCAACGTCACAGTGTATTGACGTTGAGTATGACCATATCCAACAAAACTTATCTTTAGCTACGGACGAACAAATAATGGCTGTAATTGAAAATGTCTGCGAGAATTCTGGCAACACAAGATACACACTTACAGGAGACATGGATGGATGGCTAAATAACAAACCTCAAACAAACGCCCCATTATTTATATTTAGTCTTGATGAAGAAGCATTAGAAAATTACTTGCGACTGCTTAAAGCACGCGTAGGAAATGACAATAAAAATCTGTTTAACTTTAAATTTAGGATTTCAATAGATTTAAAAGAAAGCACAATTACCTACAAAACAACTAAATTTGATCTACCATTGGGTAAAAATGGTATTAAATTATTAAAGTTGTTACTTTATAAATACCCAGGATATGTATCGTTTAAGGAAATTGATAGAGAGTTCGGCTTAGACAAAATGAGAAAGACAGATCCTAGGATTGCCGAACAGCAAATTTATGAAACCAGGGATGACTTATTAAATTATCTAACCAACTCCGTTGGATTGACTATTAAAACTGCTAAACAATTTGTGAGAAATATTAGAGGTGTTGGATACAAAATTTCCTTAAGATACGCAAAATAAGAATAATTAATTTCCGAACTTTTTCCGACAAAGACCCTCATAAAAAAGAGAACGTCCTTGGCGGAAAATTGCTGAGTGAAAGATAAAAATACATATTACTATAAAACCAACTCGTTAGCCTTGGCTAGTGCCCTATCTCTGTTCTGTCCTGTTCTTGAGATTGAAAAATCTCCAACCGACAAAAACTGTGTGTTCTGTTTTGAAAATACCCCACAACTCCATAAATTAGTTTCCGATTACTGGAATAAAAGGCTTTCTGTTGATGCCTGCGAGCATTTTACCCAAATTAAAGATTTAAAGGCAAGAATGTATGAAATCTTATGAACTTGCCTAAAGAAGCGGTGGTTGATTTCCAAAAAATTTATCAGCAAAAGTTTGGGGTTCTTTTGGATTATAACGAGTCCGAAATCAAGGCAAAACAATTTTTAAGTCTAAGGTTATTAATTTCATCAAAAACAAAAAATGATCAAACCTAAGATCTCAGTAAAAGTTGTCTTGGACTCAAAAGTAGTTAAAAGTTTAAGCAGTAGGAAATCACGTAAAATATTCCATTTTCTTAAGGTAAATAAATTTCAAAATTGCTCTTTTGACTTACGTGTTACTTATCGGTCCGGGGGTAATGAGGGGGTGTACTTTAGCGAGAAAGACTTGTTTGAGGCATTGGACGCTTTTTTGGATATTGACTGTTAATTATTTTATAAAAGAATGTCTGACATAAAAATAAAAATTAAGAACAAAGGTAATTTATTAGCAAATGCAAACGTAGAAATGCATACCAGTGAATACGGGATGATAATAATTAAGGATTTTGCCATTTGGAAAAGTGCTTATCTTAATGAGAGGTTAGGTGAGCATATCAATATTGAACCACCAACTTTGTTCAAAGGAGTGAGGTATTTCCCAAAAGTCTATTTTGAGGACTCAATGTGTTGGGAAGCATTAGAATCACAAATTTACGACGCCTATAAAGATAAATTAGATAAAGGCGAAGGGGTTAATAGATAGTAACTATTAATTATATAGTTATATGACTATAAAGTAATAATTAAAAAATATTTAATTATGGTTATAGTGCCTACTTCCAATAAGATGAATTGGATTACAAAAAGATATAAAATATAAGTGCAACCAGAAAATCCGTAGAGTTTTTTAATGCCCTCACTAGACAGGACTTTACGGTTCTGGTTGCACTAGTGGGGGCATTATTTTTTAAAAAGTGAACTATGAAAAAAAGAGTATACATGTATTGCAGGAGATCGTCAGAAGGTGAGGATAAACAAATGTTATCTCTTCCTTCTCAGGTTAAAGAACTTAGACAGTTCGCCAATAAGGCTGAATTAACAATTATTGAAACTTTTGAGGAGTCAATGTCTGCAAAAGCTCCAGGCAGACCACTATTCGCAGAAATGATGTCTGGACTAGCAAAGGGTGATGCCGAAGGTATTTTATGCTGGAAATTAGACAGACTATCAAGAAATCCCGTTGATGGTGGTGCTATCAGTTGGGCAATGAAAGACTTGAAGGTGGAAATCATTACCCCTAGTAAAACGTATTCTCAAATAAACGAAGACAGTCTGTTGATGTCCTTAGAATTTGGTATGGCACAAAAATTCATAGACGATCTTGGTAAAAATAGTCAGAGAGGTATGAAAACTAAGGCGGAGATGGGTTGGTATCCTGCTCCTGCCACACTAGGATACAAAAATACACCAACTGGCAAAAAGGGGTTTAAGGAAATAGTTATTGATGAGGAAAGGTTTCCTTTAGTAAAAAGAATGTTTGCTGAAGTAATTTCAGGGAAACAGCCATGCGAAGTTTACCGTGAAGTTTCAGAAGAATGGAAATTAACCAGTCAGCAAGGAAGAGTCATTTCTCAATCAACATTTTACAATTTATTAACAAAACCATTTTATTATGGCGAGTATGAATGGCCTAAGAACTCTGGAAACTGGTTTAAAGGATCCCACACACCAATGATTACCAGGGAAGAGTTTGATGTAGTTCAAAGAGCTTTGGGCAAGTTTGGAAAACCGATTGCCAGAAAACATACTTTTGATTTGACTGGTCTATTTCGCTGTACTGAGTGTGGCTCTGCAATGACGGCAACGCAAAAAATAAAGTATTACAAGGGTACTGGCAGAACAGCTACCTATGTTTATTATTACTGCACTAGAAAAAATAAAAATATACAATGCCATTCAAAACCACTGACCGAGAATGACATTTTAAATCAAATTGATAAAATTTTAGCCAGTTTAGCTCCCGACCAAGATTTTGTTGACTGGTCAAATAAATGGTTATCTGCTGTTCACAAGGATGAGTCTGGTTTTAAGGAGGAAAAACTAAAAAATCAACAATCCCAATTATCCAAGGTAGAAATCCGATTAAATAGGCTTTTGGACATGAAGTTGGATGAAAGTATAGACGATGCGACTTACAAGGAAAAGAAACAAAATCTTGAGAAGGAAAAAAATGAAATTAAGTCAAAATTAGCAAATACAGATGAAGATTTGGAGGACTGGAGAGTAAAAGTAGAAAAGACTATTGATTTTGCTAAGGCGTGTCAGAATAAGTTTAAAATAGGTACTAGAGAAGACAGACAAATGATACTTCTAACTGTTGGCGAGAACCTATTACTTAAACCTGACAAAATGCTGGAAGTTGACCTAAAACCTGAATATGGAGTACTGGCCAATAAACAAAACTGGGACAGTAAATATAAAGGTTGGCTGGAACCTCAAAAGTATACGGAAATCATGGCTAAATATGATGATTTGCGACCTGCAAATCCAAGTTGGCTCCCCCGTGTGGATTCGGACCACAAACCATCCGCTTAACAGGCGGGCGCTCTACCATTGAGCTACAGGGGAATATTATAAATTTTTAATTTAAAATTTTTAATTTTTATTAAAAATCAAATAAAAAATTTAATTTGTAAAGGTGCGAAGAACAAGTGTGATTATAAGGCAAAACCAATATAAAAACCACAATTTATATTAATTAAAATATCTTTTTCCTAGATTTACTTTGATCATAAATATTTCTAGTTGGGCTTATATCCGCAGCAGTCAATTCTGGAAGTGATCTTACTCGTACACCTTGATCACTAATTTCTGTTAAGCATCCTTAACACAACCCCATCTCACCACCATCCATATTAAATCTAGTTACCAACTCAGGCAAAGCCACTAAAAATCTATAAACATCTGATGTTAATTCATGACACATTTCACATTCTTTATCTGTTTGATCATCATTAAATCCAAAACTCAGTCTCAAATTAGATTTTACTCTAGCTTCATTCTTTTTTTCTTTATTTTTCGCCCTTTTAGTCGCTAATTTTTCAATTCATTCTTGTGTCCACCTTCCACCACTCATCCCCCATCATAGTTCCAATCTAAACTAAAAGCAACAAAAAAGTTATCTATGTTTAACCATCTCGGTCAAACCAGTTTCTGAACTAACAGCATATGAAACTACAGGTACTTCCTTACCTTTATTTTTATTACAATCTAAAGCAGTTGGATCAGTCTCACCCTCACATCCATAAGCAGTAGTGAATTTTCTCAATAAATCACAACCACTACAATTTTCTGGACAGACTATACTTTTTGAAAAAACCATATTATTTTATTAATTTTTATTCTCATTTTATAAATAATTGACGTAATATACCACGATTTTTAAAAAACACATGTTAATTATATTACATAAGTCATACATATTATAAATAATTTACCTCTTGACACACCTATAGGATAGTCCTATATTTATATTATCTATCAATTATTTATTTAAACAAATTATGTCAAAAACTATAGGTCAATATTCAAAATCTAAATCTAATTTTGACTATTTAGCCATCCATTTAGACTCACTTCCCGTTGAACTTCAATACCGAATCTGCACCAAAGTTATAAAAAAATTATCAATTTAATACACCTATAAAAATAATATGGAATCTCTAAACGGAATTGTTTTCCAAACTACAAACCAAATTACTAAAAAAGTTGAATACTTAACTGGTAAATTTGCCATTAAATACGCCAAAATGCCTGATTTAAGAATTAAATAATTTAAAATTGATTAAAAATTAAAAATTTTAAATTAAAAATTATTTTGTCTCTGGACGCTTCCAAGCTGCCCATTTGCAGTTAGGATAGTCACTACAACCAAAAAACTTTTTACCTTTACTCGTCTTCTTGACGACCCCCTCTTTACCACACAACGGACAATTAAAACCAGCCAATTCACGGTATGCACGGGTAAATTTACAATCAGGGAACCGATTACACGATATAAATTTCCCAAATTTTCCTTCCCGAATTACCAAATCACCCTCTTTACAATCAGGACACTTCTCCCCTATTGATTCAGTTGCTACCTTGACCCTTTCTGCCGTTTTTTCCACCATTTTCATTTCTTTCTCAAATTTATCCCAAAAAGTACCCATCATTTTTTTCCAATCCAATTTACCCAAAGCAACTTTGTCCAAATCCTCTTCCATTTTGGCTGTAAATGGTAATGATAAAATATTTTCAAAATTTTTCGCCAAAAATTCATTAGTGGCTTTACCTAATGCACTAGGAATCAATTTTCCTTCATCACGAGTCACATATTGCCTTAATATAATTGTCGAGATAATAGGAGCGTAAGTCGACGGTCGACCAATCCCCTGTTTTTCCAAACTACCCACCAATGAAGCATCGGTATAACGAGGTGGTGGATTGGTGGAAACTTCCTCACATTTTACCTGTTTTGCAGTCAATTTGTCACCTACTTTTAGCTCAGGTAACAGTTGATCTTCATGTTTGTCTCCAGAAATTTTTAAAAACCCATCAAAATTTACTTTTACGCCGGAAGATTTAAATTCACCACTACCATTTTTAAAAACAATAGTTGAGTTGCTTAATTTTGCACCTCTAGCCTGAGTCGCTACTGCTCTACGCCAGATCATTTCGTACAATTTATTTTCTTTGACATCGGCCCCATCAACCAAAAGTACCTCCACCTTTGTCGGACGAATTGCTTCGTGAGCTTCTTGAGCATTTTTTGAACTATTTTTATACACTCGTGGTGATTCGGCTACATAATCTTGACCATATGTCTTTCCTATATATTGTCTAAATTCCTCAACAGCTTTTGTCGACAAATTTACACTATCAGTCCTATGATACGTTATCAATCCTTGTTCATATAATCGTTGAGCCAAACTCATTGTTTGTTTTCCCGACCATCCAAAACGACGAGCGGCCATTTGCTGCAATTTTGATGTTGTAAAAGGAGGCAGTGGTGATTTAGTGTTTTCTCGAGATTCTACAAATGCAACCTCAAACTCTTTATCCAATTTATTTACAAATTCTTTTGCCTGAGTTTCCGACAAAAATAATGATTTTGAAAAAGAATATTCACCGTCAAATAATTTGATTTTTTGCGAAGTCAAAAATTGTTTACTATCAATTTTATAAAGATCTGCCACAAAACCAAAATCAGCCATCACCTTCCAGTAATTTTCTTTGACAAATTTTTCAATTTCCGTTTCTCGCTCTACAATTAATCTGACAGCTACAGACTGTACTCGGCCAGCCGATAAGCCACGTCTTACCTTTCGCCATAAAATTGGTGATAACGAATAACCAACCAATCGATCTAATACTCGTCTACCCTGTTGAGCGTTGACCATATTAATATCAATATCACCAGCTTTTGTAATAGCCTCTTCAATCGCCTCCTTAGTAATCTCATGAAACGAAATTCTCTTAATATCTTTTGGTTTTTTGTTCTTGCTCTCCAAAAGCCACTTTACATGCCAACTTATTGCCTCCCCTTCTCGATCAGGATCCGAGGCCAAATATATAGTATCCGCCTTGGCCGATAATGCCGTTAGCTGAGCCACAACATCACGTTTTCGAGGATCAATTACATAATCAATAGCAAATCCATTTTTTGGATCAACTCCCATTTTACTTTTAGGCAAATCACGAAAATGACCCACAGTCGCCACCACCTCAAAACTGTCTTTTAAGTATTTTCCAATTGTTCTAGCCTTGGTTGGCGATTCCACCACCATTAATGCTTTTTTCATATTAGCCATTGTCGACTATCATAACATGCTCTGTCAACTGTCTAACTTTTTTAAGCAGACAATGTCTTCATTTTTTCAATCATCCACATTCTCATCATAGCTGACAAATTTAAACCCATATCATCAGCTATTGCCTGCATTTTCTTCTTCATTGGTCTTTGCAAACGTACTATTATTGTCTCTTCTTTAGGAACTTTTATGTTAAATTTAACTTTAACATGCTTCATTTCACTCATAAAATCGGTAATATCATGAGTATCCCAAAAATTAGCCTCTTCTTCATAATTTTTAAAATCTGGGATTTTACTTTTTATTATTTTTTTCATTTATTGTTCTCCTTTCCATTCGACTCGTATCACGAGCGGTAACTAAGTAATAATTATCGTTATTTTTTTTATCTAAAATAAAAGTAATTAAACGATTGTTTTTCGTTTTACCAATTATTGCCAATCTTTTAAATTTACTTTCTAATATTAATATAATTTTTTGACTGGCTTCAACTATTTCTAACTGAGTTACGTTATGTTTTTGAATATGATTTAGGTTAAACTCATCCCAAATCAGTTCATTTATAACAATCATAAATTTAGTATACAAATATATTGTATTACAATGTAATACAAAAATCAACTAACGACATTGCACCTTGCGATATCAACCAATTACATGCATAAGAATTATCATCGGTAATCCTCCCTGGTACGCAATACACCAACTTATTTTTTTCTACAAATTTATCCGCCAGCAACAACGTTCCGCTATTCTTACCACCCTCAATTATAACCAAAATATCAGCATAATTAGCTACATCCTCGTTTAATTTTTCAAAATTATCTCCACTAAAAACTCTACATTTATATTTCATCACTTCTCTGTTACATCCAGATACATTAATAGTTACAACTTCAACCTTATTTTTTAATTGGTCTAACAACAAACCAATTGCTTCTTTTCCATATCGACTCATGTTTCGACTTCCTACTATTGCAATTTTTACCACAAATAATTCTACATTAAACGATGTTATAATCCATCAATATGTCAACCAAAGATATACCCAAAACCCCTCCGATGGATATTATATGTATTCACTGCCATGAAGTAGTTATGAGGATAGAGATAATAGTAGAAGGTGGTATTGGTGTTGGCTTAGGCGAACGAACAATAACAGAAAAAGGTAAACAGCCATGTCCAGGTGAAAAAGCGACAGACCACAAGCATCGATATTCACTTCTGCCTTTGTAAATTAATTTTTTTCATTCGCTTATTTCGGTCGTGTAACGAGGTACCAATGTATTTGGTTCATCAAAATATTCTTTCAAAAAATCACCTACAATTGGCGCTGCTACATCCGATCCTTCACCTCCACGTTCAACCAATACAGTAATTACAATTTGAGGATTATTTGCCGGAGCAAAAGCCGTCAACCAGGCATGAGTATCATTGCTTCCATCCCCCACCTCTGCCGTCCCCGTTTTGCAGGCCAATTCAGTTTTAAAATTAAATAATGGCCACGCTGTCCCACCTGTGTGGCAGGCAGCAACCATACCCTGTTTAATTGTTTCAATAGTACTATTATCAATTCCAATATTTTTACAATCAATAGCACTATTTTTTAGTACACTAAATTGACATTTCTTCCCATCGTTGGCAATAATTGATGTTTCAATATTTATTTGCAATGGCGACACCGATACATCACCCTGACCAATCGACATATGATAAGTGTCTCCCAAAAACCATTTTTCATTTTTTATAGATTCTTTCCAACTTGCGTTTGGCATTAGACCGGAAACTTCCGATGGTAAATCAATTCCACTTTTTATTCCCATGCCAAATTTGTTTGCCCACGATCGTATTTTATCTGACCCCAAATTTTCACCCAATCGATAAAAATAAACATCATTTGACCGTTTTAAAGCATGAACTATATTAATACTTCCTTCGGCTTGACCAGATTTAGTCCACAACCAGTTTTTAAAACTATAATCACCCACTTTTATTTCTCCAGTATCGTTATAAGTACTAGTAGAAGTAATCACCCCCTCTTCGAGCCCTGCAGCTGCCATCGAAATCTTGAACACACTTCCAGGATGATATTTTGCCCCTATGGCCCGATTTAACATTGGCAGTCCTTCACCATCATTTAAATATTGTCTTATTTTGTCATTATCTATTTCATTACTAAAAATGTTTGGATCAAAACTAGGGCTACTCGCCAATACAATTATTTTTCCCGTACCCACTTCTGAAACAATTGCCGCTGCCTTACGACCAGCCAACAGCTCATACATTTTTTGCTGCCAATAAGCATCAATACTTAATTCCACATCCTTTCCCAAAACCGGATCATATACACCCAATTCTCTATTTTCTGCTCCTAAAGCATCAATTTCTGTTAATTTCTTACCATCAGTTCCGGTTAAATCACAATTCATTACTTCTTCGATTCCACCTCGACCTACTAAAGATTTATTGTGTATTTTTTTTCCACATTTTCCCAAGCTCATTTCTTGTTCATTGGCTTTACCCACATATCCTGTCACTACCCCCAAAGACTCACCATAATTATATTTACGACGCAAGTTTCCATTTTCATCAATCGATTCTGCCACTATTCGTCCTTTTACATCAACGATTTTTCCTCTTTTGGCCAAAACTAACGTTTCGGTCAATTTATTATCTCGAGCCTGTTTACGGTAATATTCACCTTTTACAAAATTTAACTTCATTATTGTTACAAATAACAATAAAAAAGAAATTACCAGCCCAAATTTAATTAACCAATATGTCCTCATCGATTAATTATTTTAATTATGTCTAATAATTTTCGATTATTTATTAATTTGCCACATCCCAAAACCACCACATTCTCTGGCTCGTCAGCTACAATTGCATTTATTTTACTTTCTTCTTCTATCATTTTAACCAAATTTCCACACTTACATCCGCCACCAATCATCAAAATCCCTCTTCTTACCACTTCATCCGACATTTCCGTTGGCATTTCATCAAGAACGCCTTTAACCAATCTAACTATTTTATTTGACAACAAAGCTCCAGACTCAAAAATTTCATCAGGAGTAATTCGTAGACTTTTTGGCAAAGACGACTCCAAATCACGTCCTCGAGCCACCCCACCTCCTTCAATTTTGACTTTTTCAGCACTATTTTTTCCTATCAAAAAACCATACCTCATTTTTAAATATGTCACCAACGCTTCATCGTAATCATCGCCGCCTATATCAATCCCTCGGGACACTACCACTCCACCCAACGAAACCAAGCTTACTTCAGTTTTTCCATAACCAATATCAACCACAATCACACCACCACCTTTTTCAATATCAAAACCTGCCCCATATGCACCGGCAATTGGGCTTAATACCAAATCAACTTGGGATACCCCAGCCTGACGAAACACCGAAACATAAGCCCGACGTTGCACTTCGGAAATCAAACTCCCCACAGCCAACACCACTCGTGGTTTAAAAATCTTTGGATATTTACCCGAAGTTTGTTGTATTTGCCCCAAAAAATTAACCACCAATTCCTCCAACGATTGTAAATCCGCCACTATTCCTCGTAAAATTGGCAAAACTACTTCAATTTGCACCGGTTCACGATTAATTACTTCAAATGCTTTTTGTCCAAAAAACAAATATTTTATTCGACCATCAACCTTCTTTTTTAGTCTAGCAACCGCCGTAGCCTCACTTAGTACTATTCCTTTTTCTTTTAATAAAAAACGACTTTGGCGGCTACCCAAATCAATTCCCAATTGCCAATAAAATTTTGACAAAAAATCCTGTATTTTATTCACACTCAAGTATAATACAATTATGCGCCGGCTTATCAAATCATTATTTTTAATTCTTTTTTTTGCAACTCCTCTAATATTGTCATTTTATAACTCAGAATCATTCGAAATCCCAAAAATGTATTTTGTCTACATTGTTACGCTATTAATAATAATTTTACATTCATTAAACTATTATAAAAATCAAACAAGTTTGATAACTAAACATCCACTAAATCTACCTGTTACTGTTTTTGTTGTCTCCCAAATTTTTGCCACTATTTTTTCTATCGACCAACACAACTCATTTTGGGGTTATTATTCACGACTAAACGGGGGTTTACTTTCACTAATTACTTTTTCAACGCTTTTTTTTATCATTCAAAACTATCTCGATACACAATTTATTAAAAAAATTATTATTTTTAGTTTAAGTTCTGGCGTGATCATAGCGATATACGGCATATTACAACATTTTGGAATTGATAAAAATTTATGGCCTCATGATGATGTTATGACCCGTGTTTTTTCAACATTAGGACAACCAAACTGGCTTGCAGCCTATTTATGCATACTTATTCCCCTTACTTTTTTCCTCAACCCAATTAATAGATACCCATTATTAATTATTTTTTTAACTTCTCTATTTTTTACCAAATCAAAATCAGGACTTATTGCTGCCAGTATCAGTCTCGCAATTTACTTTATTCTAAAATATAAAATATCAAAAAAAATCATATTTATTATTACTAGTTTTACATTACTTATCATTTTTTTTGCACTCAAACCTCAAAAAGTTAACCCCAATCTCAATATCACTTCAAGTACTGACATTCGCAAAATAGTATGGATGGGTGCAGTAAATGTCGGACTCAAGTATCCTCTTTTTGGCACAGGACCCGAAACTTTTGCAAATAGTTACTATTGGGTACGACCAGCCAGCCACAACCTCACTTCTGAATGGGAATACTTATATAACAAAGTTCATAATGAATATTTAAATTATTTTGCCACCAGTGGATTTATTGGATTATTTGCCTATACATATTTTATTATTTCTTGTATTCGATTTATCATTCAAAACAAACAATATGAAATATTGGCCGCCTATATTTCTATTTTATTTACTTCATCTATTGGTTTTAATATCGTCACCACCTCACTTTTTTTATTTTTATTACCACTACTATCAACACCAATCATCCCCGCCACCACAAAACACAAAATGCGTTTACCAATACTAATTTTGATCCTTATCTTTTGTCTATTTTCAACCCAAAAAATTATTAATTATTATTTTTCTGATATCGCTTATGCCAAAGCCACCAAATTTGACAATAAAAATATATACCCCCAAGCGTATCAAGAAATTGTCAAAGCTTACAAACTGCGATCAAACGAGCCAACTATTTTAAGCAAAGCCTCGGTAATTTTTGCCAAAACCAAACAAACCGAAAACGCTCTAGCTGCTTCTAGTCTTGCCATTAGTATTTCTCCCTATGATGTAAATTTATGGAAAGAAAGAACTCAAATGTTAGTCTATCTAACCTACATTGATACAAAATACTATACTGACGCCATCAAGGCACTCAATAGTACGGCTATTTTGGCTCCTACCGATGCCAAAACATTCTATTTGTTGGCTAAATTTTATGATGCCAGTTCCGATACTGTAAATACCGAAAAAAACTTTCTCAAAGCCATAGAATTAAAACCAAACTATGACTACGCCTATTTTGATTTGGCCAAATTGTATTTTGATCAAAAAAAATATGACCTTGCAAAACCAATGTTTGAATCAACGTTAAAATACGCCCCCACCAATCCCAACGCCCCCGATTATTTGGCCAAGATAGCAACAATGAGTGCAAAAAAATAATTAAATCTCAGCTTTTTATTTTTCTTCTCCCACCACTTTATCAATACTCCACTCCATCTTTCTGTCTTTTACAAATTTACAAAACTTACCGCCATCACGTTTTATATGGTCGATAAACAAGATTCCGTCCAAATGATCCAATTCATGTTGAAACACAATTGCTTCAAATCCATTTAAGGTTTTCTTTTTATCCACCAATTTACCTTTTTCAATTTCTTGCCATACAGCTTCAATTTTCAAATATCTTTTTACAGTCCCATATAAATCAGGAAATGACAAGCATCCTTCAAGAAAATCTTCATCCTTTTCGTCATCGTCAACCATTACTGGATATACTTTTTGCCCATAAACACCAAATATTTTTGGGTTAATCAACACTTCAACTTTTTTGTTATTTTTTATTCCAAAAAATCTTTTTTCAATTCCCAATTGAGTCGAAGCCAGTCCTGCCCCATTTTCCGAAGCCTCCAAGACCTCTTTTAAATCCGCCATATCACTAATTACCTCAGCCACCGATTTTACTTCAGGTACTTTTTTTCTTAGAACCAAATTAGGGTACATTACAATCTGTCGCATACTATATTATAATCGATTTATGATTTCATTGGTATTTTTTGGTTCGTTTCAAAATTATTCGACGTTAACACTCCAAAAAATTATCGATTCCAAACTTTTTATAATTACAGCAGTTATTACCACTCCACCCCGTCCCGGCAACCATGGAGTCATTACCAAAACCCACACCCACACATTTTGCGAACAAAACAATATCCCTGTTTATCCTCTCGAAAACCTAAATTCAATTCCATCCAACATAAAACAACCCGATTTTATTCTCGTCTCCGGATACGGCAAAATCATCCCCGATAATTGGCTAAATTTCCCCAAAATTATGTCAATTAATGCCCACCAATCTTTACTTCCCAACTACGCCGGTCGTTTTCCAGTTCAATGGGCATTACTAAATAGTGAATCAGAAACTGGAGTCACTTTGATTAAAATGTCAGGTAAATTTGACAAAGGTGATATTCTTGTCCAATCAAAAATAGGCATCACATCAAATGACACTAATGACTCTTTATATACAAAATTATACGATTTAAGTGCCAAATTATTTATTGATACAGTTTTACAAATAGATAAAATTATTCCCATCCCTCAAACTGGTACTGGTTTTTATGCAAGACAATTAACAAAACAAGACGGTTTTGTCACCAACTTTGAGAATTTAGACAAACTTACCCGCGCCCTCAATCCTTGGCCAGGAGTTTGGACTTACGTTACTGACAAAAGTAACAAAAAATTAATATTAAAAATAATAACTATAAACAAAAACAATCAACCCGAAATCGTCCTAATCGAAGGCAAAAAACCTACAAAATGGTCCGAAATTTCTCAGCACTACACGCTAACATTATAATTATTTGATATTCATATTTCCCCTAACTTTTCGATTTATTTGAAGTTTGAAGTTTGAAGTTTTAAATTTTTTTATCTATTATTTTATTCTCAAAATAGCAAATTATAAAGCAAAGACAGGCAAAATAAATATTGACAATTATGTCAAAAAACTCTTTAATTATTCAAAGGAGGTAAAAAAACTATGCCAGTAAAAAAGAAAAAAGTAGTCAAGAAAGTCGTTAAGAAAGTCGCCAAAAAGAAAACTGCAAAAAAAGTTGCTAAGAAAAAATAAGTAACTTTAAATAAAAAAACGGTATTTACTTTGTAAGTGCCGTTTTTTTAATCTCTACTCTCATCTTTTTGATACACTTGGTACAAAAAGCACCCTTAATTTCCGATTCACCTGATTTTAAAGTAATCTTTTGAATATTAGCCATAAAGGTTCGTGGTGTTCGATTTTGGGCATGGGAACGATTGCGACCAATCTCAGTTCCTTTACCACATAGATTACATTTTCTCATAGGCTATACTATATCATATGGACATTATAATTTCCGCAATCGGATTACTCATCGCCGTCACTATTCACGAGTTTTCTCATGCCTTTGCCGCAGATCGATTAGGTGACCCCACTCCAGCCGCAGCAGGGAGGCTTACTCTCAATCCCCTTGCCCACCTTGATCCACTTGGGACTCTCATGATTTTTATTGTCCATTTTGGTTGGGGCAAACCAGTTCCCATTGATCCTTATAATTTTCGTAATCCTCGTCGTGATGAAATTATCGTTTCACTCGCCGGTCCAGCCAGCAATTTAATTCTTGGAAGCATTATTGGTGGCATATATTCTGTCACCGGATATACCAACGAAATATTGTATACACTTGCAATAATTAATTTTTCGCTAGCCATATTTAACTTAATTCCCGTTCCCCCTCTAGATGGATCAAAAATATTTTTAAATTTAATGTCAGTTGAAAAAGCCTACGAATGGCAAAAAGCATTTGATCGATATGGTTTTTTTATTGTCGCTGCCTGTCTTTTTTTACCTATAGGTGGTTCAAATATTGTCAATCTCATTGTGTCCCCCGTAGTTTTCGCACTTAGTAATATATTTTTCTAGGCATTTGCCAATTCATTTAGATTTTTTATCATTTCTTTTATTTCCTTATTAGTCATTCCATGAACACCGGCTCCTTGTTCCAAACTTTCTACTCCTGACATCCCACAACCAATACAGTGGAATCCATAATCTTCAATCAACACATCAACCAATGCAGGATATTCTTCTGCTAGCTGGGCAATTAACATATCCTTGGTTATTAAATTTCGCATAATTTTATTTTTTTTAAATCATTTAAAAAATTCTCTTCTAATTTTTGCCAAATATTACGCATTTTGCAACCATTTTCTCTGATACATTTTTCACCACCACCAAGACATTTAACCATTCCCTTATTTTCTCCTAGCGCTTCAAGCAAGTCATAAAGTGATTTGTCTTTCCAATCTTTCATCAATAAATAACCACCCGATTTCCCTTCTTTTCCCTCGATTATTCCACCTTTTCGCAAATCAATTGCAACTTGACCCAAAAATCGATATGGCAAATGAAGTATTTTTGACGCTTCCATTAAAGACACTATTTTACCGTGTTTTTTGGTCAAAAATGACATTAACTCAATCGAATATTCTACTTTTTTTGATATTGTAATCATACTACTACTATAACAGTAGTATAACAGAAAGGTGTTATAATTATAATGTCTCGCAAGAAGCGAACTTTAAGAAGGTGTTTTTTCTAGCTAACCTTTCTTAATGGGAGGAACCGTACTGGTATCGACTTTGTCTTTACCAGTCATCTTTCCACCACGTATTTTTAGCGTGGAGAAGCCACTATTGAAGCTAACTTTTTGTGGGACATTTTTATTTTTCAACCATTTCCCAAATCTTACTCATCGTTTTCTCATTGTTTTTTGCCTCTATTTCAATAGTTTTAGCAAATTTTGTATTAAATTTTTTAGGATTTTTCAAATAAGCCATCAAAAAATCTTCGGCTTCACCCAAACCTTCTTTTACCCAACCCAGTTTCTTTTCCAATATCAAATCAATATTTCCATCCTCTTGCCCTCCAATATGGGTGATTGCCACAAACGGCTTTTGGACTGCCACCACATCAAACAAAAAATTTGGTCCCGCCTTACCAAAAACAATATCACAAGCCGACAACACCTCAGCCATATTTTCAATCCACCCCAAATTTACTATTTTGACATGATTTTTTATCTTAATTTTTTCAAAAATCTTTTTATACTGTTCCACCATTTTAAAGGCCACTTTATCAGTACCTGTATTAAAAATAATCGTACATTTTTGTGAAATTAACAACAACACAGGCAAAAATTTAGTAATAGCGTTTGTCCCCAGACTTCCCCCTCCAATAAAAACCACTGGTTCCCCTTCCTCAATACCTAAATCATTTTTAATATTTTTTTGTTTTTGAAACATTTCTTGTCTCGTCCACCATCCAGTTTTAAATATATTTTCTTTTGATATTCCATATCTAATTGCCTGTTGATAGGCAACATCATCATAAACCAAGTTCAAATCAGCATCACTTACGAACGATAATCTACTTGGAGTTCTAGGGTCAGCCACAATCGTCCACAATTTAAAATTAGTTTTTGAATCCGATTTAAGTTTTACCAACGAATGACTATGAAAACAATAACTACAAATTATCAGATCAGGTTTATATTTTTTGACAACACCCTTTAACGCTATTTCATTAACATTTGTCACCTCCAAAAACAAATCTTTTAGTTTTTCATTTTCAACAATTTTATTAGTAATTCGGTTTGATGAAGGCATGTACCGATACATAAAGGTATACAACTCATTCATCGAAGAATAAGGCATTTTTACTTCCGCATAATCAATTTCAATATTACTTTTTTCTTCTTTTTTCTTCAAAAAACCATATATTGCCTTGGCTATTGATCTGTGTCCCCAAGGCATGTCGTCAGTCAAGACCAATATCCGTTTCTTTTTCATAATTTATATTTTACATCACTTTCCGATTCAATCTTCCTTTTCCCTTATTAGAATTTTTATAAGTCGAAGTTAAACTATGACAATTTGGACACAGTAACCTTAAATTTGACAAATCGTTATTTTTATAATTCCCATCAACATGATCAATTTCGAGTGGAATTCTACCTGTACTTAAATTAATTTTTGACCATCCACACATTGAGCACTTATTATTATTTATTCCAAAAATATACTTTCTAGCCCAAGGCCTAAGTAAACCATTGGTATTTATAGGATTATCCTCACCATTTAACCATTTATGAATTTTAGAATTAGTTTGAAAATCATTTTGACACTTCAAAGAACAATAAATACCAAAGCTAGAATAATGACAATGAAATTCTTTTTTACAATTTTTACAAACAGAAACAACTTTACGTTTACTCATAAAACTGATATAAGTATACAATACCGCTCTACCAAATATCTTTGGTATAATCAAACATTGCCTGAGTAGCTCAGTTGGTAGAGCACATCTTTTGTAAAGATGCTGTCGCGAGTTCGAGTCCCGCCTCAGGCTCACTATTTGCCAAGAAACTAATCATTTATTATCTTCTTCAACACCTCCAATCCCAAATAAGCACATTTTTTGCGACTGGGGGTTAATTCAATCCCCATCATTTTTTCAATTTCGCTTCCCGACATCTTTTTTACCTCACTTAACTTTTTTCCAATTACAAAATCAAGCAACATATCAACTGCCGCCATCGAAACAGCGCATCCCCCACCCTCAAATTTTGCATCCAAAATCACACCGTCTTTTATCTTTACTGATATTTTTAATTTATCACCACAAGACATATTTACCTCACCAGCTTCAATTCCATCAACAATTTTCCCAGCATGATTGGGATTTTGATAATGTTCCAAAATTAATTCTTTATAAAGGTCGTCCATACGTCATTCAAACCTTTAATCAGCTGATCAATATCATTTTTATCATTATAAATACCCAAACTTGCTCTCGTGGTCCCCGTTTCAATTCCAAATTTAATATGTAATGGCATAGCACAATGATGACCAGCTCGCACACATACATTATATTTTCTCCCCAATATATCAGCCATGTCATGCGAAGTACCAACCCTTTTATCGTTACTATACATTGACACCACTCCAATTCTATCTCCTTCTCGTTCTAAAACATTTATCCATTCAATTTTTTTCAATTCACATAACAAATAATCAGTTAATTGATTCTCATGTTTAACAATTTTTTCAAAACCAACTGATAAAACGAAGTCAATTGCCGCTCCCAAACCCACAACTTCAGCAATGGGAGGAGTCCCTGCCTCAAATTTTTCGGGACTATCAGCCCAAGTCGAACTCTTTTCCATAACCTCTTTTATCATCCCTCCTCCAAAATTTATTGGATTCATTTGTGCCAGTCTTTCAGATTTACTATACAACACCCCAACCCCTGTCGGACCATATAATTTATGTCCCGAAAAAACATAAAAATCACAATCCAAATCAAATACATCAACCGACATATGAGCCACAGCTTGAGCACCATCCACCACCACGCAAATATCAGGATTAATTGCTCTTGCTTTTTTAATAATACTTTTTATATCATTTACACTTCCCAAAACATTACTGACATGATTTATAGCTAACAACTTAGTATTTTTTGTAATTTCACCATCAACAATAAATTTAATTTTTTTTCTTTTTGCCAATTCTTGCCACGGCACAAAATTACTATGATGTTCGACGACCGGAACCATAATTTCATCACCCTCATTCAAATTAAATTCTCCCCACCCTTGAGCAATTAAATTAATGCTTGCAGTTGTCCCTGACGTAAAAATAATCTCATTCACATTTTCTATTCCAATAAATTTTGCCACTTTTTCCCTCGTTTTTTCATACTCATCCGTTGCTCGTTCTGATATTGGATACAGTCCTCTATGAATGTTGGCACTATAATTTTCATAATAATCCACCATTTTATCAATCACCATCTGTGGTTTTAAAGCCGTCGCTCCGCTATCCAAATAATGTAAATCTGGGTTTTTCTTAAAAATTGGAAATAATTTTTTATAGTCAGTCATATTTTTATTATGTAAATATATTGTTTTTTTACGGAATTTCCCTGCCCGCCTTTGGAGGGAACGCGCAGCATTAACTGAAGTAAAAAAATAATAAATTTACATCAATTTAAAAACGACTCAACAATTAATTCTATCGCTTTTTGTTTATTAAAACCTCGCGACATTAAATAAAACAATTGTTCCGAATCCACCTGACCTACTGACGCTGCATGTGAAGCCTTAACATCATTTGTCAATATTTCCAATTCAGGATCAACTTCAGCTCGAGAAGTTAACCCCAACAATAGTACTTTAAAACGTAAAAAAGCATTGGCACCAACAGCATCTTTTTGTATCAATATTTTTCCTTTTAAAATTAAATTTCCTCCATCTTCCACCACTGCTCTTATTTCAGTTTCGCCTTCTAAATTATTTTTGTCATAAATCATTACCTCATCCCAGACAACACTCTCCCCTTTTTTCACCAAATATTTTATTATATTTTTCATCCTACTGATCCTTCCATTTGCAAATTAATTAATCGATTTAATTCAACACTGTATTCCATAGGCAATTCTTTTACTATTGGTTCAATAAAACCATTTATAATCATTGCTTCAGCTTCATGGTCGGTAAACCCTCGCGACATTAAATAAAATATTTGTTCCTCACCAATTTTTGAAACTGTTGCTTCATGTTCCAATGTTACTTGTGGTTCATTTATTTTGTTGACTGGATAGGTATCACTTCGTGAATTTTTATCCAAAATTAAAGCATCACAAACAACCTTACTTCGGGCATTTTTTGATCCAGGAGTAATTTGAATTAAACCGCGATAACTAGCCCTACCACCTTTTAATGATATTGATTTTGAAATAATTCGCGAAGTCGTGTCTGATGCCAAATGGATACATTTTCCTCCAGCATCTTGATGTTGACCTTTACCTGCCACTGCCACCGATAGTATTTCTCCATGAGCTCGTTTTCCCACTAAAACTACTGATGGATATTTCATTGTTACCTTACTTCCCAAATTCCCATCAATCCACTCCATTACTCCATCCTCCTCTACCTTGGCTCGCTTGGTCACCAAATTGTAAACATTTGTCGACCAATTTTGAATCGTAGTATAACGACATCGAGCTCCTTTTTTTACAAAAATTTCTACCACAGCCGAGTGCAATGAATCTGTCGAATATATTGGAGCAGTACACCCTTCCACGTAATGCACAAATGCCCCCTCGTCAATAATCATCAATGTCCGCTCAAACTGGCCCATATTGGCACTATTTATTCTAAAATAGGCCTGTAAAGGCAAATCAACTTTGACATTTTTTGGCACATATATAAATGATCCACCTGACCATACTGCGGTATTTAAAGCTGCAAATTTATTATCACCTTTGGGAATCAAAGTACCAAAGTATTCTTTTACCAAATCAGGATATTTTTGTAACGCTTCATCCATACCACAAAATATAATTCCTAGATCCGAAAATCTTTTCATCAATGACCCATATACTACTTCCGACTCATATTGAGCCTTAACTCCACCCAAATATTCTTTTTCAGCCTCAGGAATACCCAACCTATCGTATGTTGTTTTAATATCTTTTGGCACATCATCCCAACTTTTTTCCATTTTTTGACTAGCTTTGACATAGTAAAAAATATTTGCAAAATCAATTCCTGACAAGTCTGCCCCCCAATTTGGCATTGGCATCGATATAAATTTTTCATATGCCAACAATCTATCTTTTAACATCCATTCTGGTTCTTCTTTAATTTTTGAAATTATACGTACCACCTCTTCATTTAAACCACGTTCCGCTTTAAAAACATTATCCTCAGGCATAGAAAAACCGTATTTATATTTCGCCATATCCACCCTCCTCAATCTCTTCAGCCAACTTTCCTCCTCCAGTTTTAATAATGTTACCTTTTTCCAAAATAACAACTCTATCTGCAGGTAAGTATTTCAAGATCCTGTTGTAATGAGTAATTACCAGTACTCCAATATTTTTTTCTTTGGCAACTTTTGCTACCGTTTGAGCAATAACCTTCAGGGCATCAACATCTAAACCAGAATCAATTTCATCCAAAACAACATATTTTGGGTCAGCAACCAACAACTGAAGTATTTCAAGCTTCTTTTTTTCACCACCAGAAAAACCATCATTAAGTGACCTTTTTAGTAAATCCAAATTTAGATTAAGTGATTCTGCTAATTTAACCACATACTTCCTAAATTCCACTAACGTCATAACATTTTTATTATTTTTTTTATATACTTGCCACAAAAAACTATTTACTCCTAGTCCGGGTATAGACACCGGGTATTGATTGGCAAGAAACAAACCCATCTTTGCCCTCAAATCTGGACTCTTATCGTCCAATCTTTCATTATCTAATTTGATATTTCCGGTAACCTCATATTTTGGATGACCAGCCAGGGCAAAAGCCAATGTCGACTTTCCCGATCCATTAGGTCCCATAATGGCCACAACTTCCCCCGAATTTACATTTAAATCAATTCCATTTAAAATAGTTTTTTCTTCAACTTTTACCACCAAGTTTTTTATTTCAATCATACTCACAGTATTTTAGTAGGAGTTAGGCTTTAAAGCAAGTATATATTTGATAAAATAGAGAACGCAACAATTAATCGCTTTTTTATTATCTATATTTTTTAGTCCAACCCCAGCTGTCAATCCCGTCACTCATCAGTATTACTATTATTACCCAATTAGTCAGCAAGACGAGTTAGTTGTCATTCCAAATTTTGAAAATTCCAGGGATTCGACCGATATAATCAAAGAAAATAATTGCAAATACGCGATCAATGGCGGATTATATTTGGAGAACAATCAACCTTTAGGACAATTTTATTTAAACGGAACAACTTTAAATCACAAAAGCCAAAGCGCAACCTTTAATGGATTTTTAAGTCAAAATATCCAGGGAGTTTTGGACATTGGCAAATCATCGATTGAAAACTCAAAATTTATTATGCAATCAGGTCCATTTTTTAACTTAAATTCAATTCCAATTGATTACAACGAAAAAACTGCCCGTCGTCACGTTATAGCCAAAGATTCGGCAAATAATTTTTACATATTCTCTATTTTTACCCCAGAATCATTTTCTTCAGGCCCAAGCCTAAGTGAAATTCCTCAATTTTTCCAAAAACCTGAAATCAAAAAAATTGCCAATTTTACAGATGTTTTAACTCTCGATGGTGGTTCTGCCTCCGTCTTCTTCTCCCCCAACGATTCGATTCACGAATCCACCTTCATCGGCTCTTTACTTTGTTGGAAATAGATATTTCTTGATAAAATACCTATGTTACAAACATATGCCTGGATAGCTCAGTTGGTAGAGCATCCCCTTGGTAAGGGGAAGGTCATGGATTCGAATTCCATTCCAGGCTCATTTTATTAACATTATGGAGAGTGGGCAGGACGGTAATGCGCGAGTCTTGAAAACTCGTGTGAGCAATCACTAACAGGTTCGACCCCTGTACTCTCCGCCATGACAATAGAATATCTTCGTTCGTTTCGAATATTTGAATATGCAATATTTGACCTAGCTGTCTCATTTTTGGGAATATATTTGCTCTCATCGCTTTTAACCAAATTATTTTTTAAAATAAATATAAATATTCCCACCTCATCGTGGATGTATTTAACCTTACATATGAGTATTTTAATTCATGTGGCAGTTGGTAACTACACCAAAATGACTCAAAACTTTTTAGATCCAAATGGTTATTATATTTTAAAAATATTTATTTTTACCCTTTTATTATTAGGACTAAAAGGTATAAAATTAATCAATGGATCTAATTGACAGTCTCAAATCCGAACATCAACAAATACTTTCCCTCTTCGACCAAATCGACCAAACAACAGATATCAACGTTATTCACCAATTAGTAAAACAATTAGAAATAATTACATCCAAACATTTACAAGAAGAGGATGACAGTCTGTACCCCTCTTTCGCCCAGTCCAAAAGCCAAGAAACAAAACAAATCGGTACGGTTTTTTCCAATACTATGCCTGAATACGTTGCCGATTTTACAAAAGTCACAGCGACTATTTTAAACACCGACACAATTACTCCCGAAATTTTATCTCAATACCAAAAAATTCGTGACAAAATAAAAAATCGTATTATCGTCGAAGAAAATATTCTCTTTCCTAGCTTTAACAAATAGCTATCACTCGTTACTGGTATCTGCCAGTAGACATACTATTAGCTTAAATATAGGCAAAATTTATTTATTTAAAAAATAAAATAATGAATATCCAAATCATTGCCGACAATCTTATACTTTCTGCTGGTAATCGCTTATTAATCGACGAAAAAATTAATCTTCATCTTGAAAAACTTCTATCTCATTATTCCCCAGAACAAAAAATAGCTTCCGTCAAAGTCGAAAAAGACAAATATGAGAAATACACTATTAATTTTGATATGAACCTACCTGGCAAAGAAAATATATATGCCGAAACTTCACATATTATTTTTGAATCAGCTCTTGTTGACCTAATTGAGGCCGTTGAAAAACAAATCAAGAAATTAAAAGACAACTAAGCTATAATACCCTCTATGGCAAAAGCAAAAAAAACACCTCGCATACTTATCGCCCTTTTGTGTGGCATATGTGGCGCTCAAAACTATCTTTCTGAAAAGAACAAGATGAATACTCCCGACAAGCTCAAATTCACCAAGTACTGTCGTTGGTGCAAGAAAAAATCCGAGCACAAAGAATCAACCAAACTAAAATAAATGTCTTTGTTGGAAAATATCTACATTTCTCCATTAGAATTGTGCAATTTGTCCTGTCTATATTGTTATACCAAAAAACCCAAAACAATTCTCAGTAATGAACAAATTTTAGATTTTGTCGACAATTACCAAAAAATTACCAAACTAAAATCAATCATTTTTTGTGGTGGCGAAGTTTTTACCCTCCCCGACTTTCCTAGCCTAGTCAATAACTTAATCGATCAAAACATATTTATTACAATTATTACCAATGGTACGATTGACAAATTGGACGAAATTAAATCACCCCAAAACTGCCAACTAATCGTCTCTTTTGATGGACCAAAAAACATTCATGACTACAACCGAGGAAAAGGCAATTTTTCTAAATCCAAAAGATTTGTTAAAAAGGCTTTAAGCTTAGGTTTTCCAATTGAAATTTTTTATTTAATTACCAAAGATTCATATCCCTATAAAGATAAATTAAATATATTTAATTTACACAAAACTTATTTGACCGACCGTCTCGGTTCACTAACACGAGATCAAGTCAAAGAAATTCGCCACAATTATCCCTGCTATCCTCCCAAAGATTTTGGATGTAATATATTTTCACTACAATCTAATGGAAAATTTTATGGTTGTTGTGAATCAACCATTTCTATTGGATCACTTAAAGATCCGTTAGACCACGTTATCGATAAATATTTATCAGTTACAAAAAAATACCCTCTTTGCTATGACCCAGACTACCACTGCCAACTTTCTTAAATCAATTCGTCAATATTTGTGGGGCAAAAATTTTACCGAAGTTGAAATCCCTTATCTAAACGAATCTCTACCCCTCGAACCTAATCTTTATACATTTAAAATAAACAATTGGTATCTCCCCACCTCCCCTGAATTTGCTTTAAAAGAATTTTTGGCCAAAAACAAACAAAATTGTTTTTCTATTGCTCATTGTTTTCGTAATTTAGAAAACACTGGCCCTTTACATTCCAACGAATTTCTCATGCTCGAATGGTACGAGATTAACAAAAATCTCGATGATTTAAAGTTATCTACCCAAAACCTAATTAACCATTTTTTACCCAATCTAAAATTTGATGAATTTAAATTAAATAATACAAATTTTGACAATGAACCCGATTTTAATCAATTTTTTTTAAACGAAATTGAACCCAATTTACCAAAAGATATAGGCATTTTTATCACCGGTTATCCATCTTTTTTATCACCATTGGCCGTTCCCAATCAACGTTTCGAACTATACATAAATGGCATAGAAATTGCCAACGGATGTGAAGAAAATACTAATTCAAAATCAATAAAAACAGCGTTTAAAAATGAACAAAAATATCGTCAAGACAACAATCTGCCTACTCACCCCTATTCTTCCGAATTTATCAACAATTGCAGCAAATTACCACCTTGTTCTGGAATCGGACTTGGCATTGACCGATTATTGAGTATAATAGAATCATATGAGTAAAACACAAGTCAAAAACACCCTTCAAAACGAACAATCAACCAAACCTCTAATTGTCAAAATACCACCCAAATTTCAACCCACCAACAATTTTCTCAACAAAAACATGATGAGTAAAAATGGGCCATCCTTTCTTCAACGCTTTCGCACCCAAAGTCGTGGTGGAAAATAATCAAACTAAAAATTACTCTTTCCCACAAACAGCTTTGCCTTTGATCCTAGTATTTTTGATCCCAATTTTTTAGTATTCAAATTCATTATCATCCCCCCTGTTTCTTCCTTCTCCACTCCATTTTTATCAATAAAAAAATATGACCTATTTAATGGTACAAACCCTACTCGACCAAACAATTTTCCAATCTTTTTTATATCAGTACACAACAATCCAATATCAAATTTATATTTTGGTAAAAATTGTGTAAAAAATTTTTGCAGTATTTGACTCATTACTCCAGTTCGTCGACAATCAACCCTTGTCACCACTCCTCCCAAACCTGCCATTTTTATTTTTTGGTTTTCAAATATAATTTCACGATCATATATCAAAAACAAACCCACAATTCGATTATTCCGATACCCTACAATCCACAACCGCGGAATATCAAAATTATCTTGATTATTAACATCTAACGGTTCATCCCAATTATCACTAATAAATTTATCAAATATTATTTTTTCTTTTGGATAAATATTTTCAAAAACTTTAATATCAACGTTTGCCATAACCGATTATACCCAATAACTCATTTTTAGGTTATTTTTGGTAAAATCAGTGTTGTATATTAACAATCTTTAGGCCCATAGTGAAATGGTTATCACTGGGATCTCCAAAATCTCCATTTGAGGTTCGAATCCTCATGGGCCTGCAAACACTTTGTGTTAAAATATCCATACAGTTTTAACAATTTGGGCCCATAGCGTAGTTGGTAGCGCGTTCCCATGGCATGGGAAAGGTCAGGGGTTCGAGTCCCCTTGGGTCCACTAGATGAGTATTTCTTTTCTACTAGTAATGGCATTAGTAATTATATTTGGAGTATTTTTTAATCAATACTCCAGAATATATTTTCGTGATTCAAAAAATATTGGTGCTTCAACAATCATAGCCCAAGTTTGCGGAGGTGTTTGTGCTCTACTTTGGACCCCACTATTTTCAATAGATTTAAGTATGTCAACAAATTATTGGTTATTATTAATAATTGCTTGTGTTTTTTATGCTCTAAATGACCGACTTGGCGCTGATGTAAAAAAGAATTTAGATGTATCAGTTTTTTCCATCCTCAATAGAACATCAGATGTATTTTTGATTGTAATCAGTGTAATTATTTTTAAACAAGTTCCTGGATTTTGGAAAATAGTCAGTGCCATAATCACAATAATAGGACAAATAGCCTTAACTTATAACAAAAAAGGTAAATTTCAAATTAACAAATATTTTATATTTGCTCTACTTACTAATTTAGTTTTTGCTATCGCTCTCTCTATTGATATCGGAATTTCAGAACAAATCAATTTACCTTTCTATGTTGCACTAACCCTTCTTATTCCCTCAATAATTATTGGAATATCAGAAAAAATTAGTTTAAATGATCTCAAATTAGAGTACAAAAACTCTCACAAACCTTCATTTTATATAACTGGATTTAGCTGGGGGACATACATTGTTGCAATACTTTATGCTTACCAAATAGGTAGTATAATTTCCGTCATAATTGTAAATGCTTTAGCCGTAATAATTAACGTATTAATTGGTATATTTGTTCAAAAAGAAAATAAAAATATAACAAATAAAATAGTTGCCATGATACTGGTATCGATAGGAATTCTAATAACAATCTTCAAAAATTGATACAATGATTTAATATGTCAAAAATAACCAAAGCCGTACTCGCTTGTGGTGGGTGGTCCACCAGGTTTTTGCCCACCACCAAAAGTTATGCCAAACAGTTACTCCCCGTACTTAGTAAACCACAAATTTTATATGCCCTCGACGAATGTGTATCCGCTGGTATTACCGAAATTTGTATTGTTCATCGTGACCACGAGACAACTTTAAATCAATTTTTTGAAAAGAACACCGAGCTTGATACTTATCTTTCTTCCAACAACAAAGAAATATATATGTCCGAATATAACCGAATTGTCGGCCAAATAACCAATCTGATTTTTATACCTCAGACCAATGACTTCCCTTATGGTAACGGTTCTCCCATACTGGCCGCAAAAAATTTTATTGGCAATGATCCTTTTGCCTATTTTTATGGTGACGATTTTATTCTCGAAAAAGAAACTGGCAATTATTTAAAAAACATTCTCAAAACTTTTGAGATATCAAAGGCTGCTGCAGTTTGTGGTGTTACAATAGCTTTACCTTCAGAAATTAGTAAACTAAGTTCAGTCAAATATTTGAAAAACAACCAAATGGATTCTGTTGTCGAAAAACCGCTACCAGAAAATGCTCCCTCGAATCACGCCATGATCGGCCGCTTTGCTTTTGAACCATATATTATTGATATTTTAAACAAAACCGCTACAGCACGAGGAGAATTGTGGTTAACTGACGCGGTTAATAACCTTGCCTCTGACAAATCAAAAGTGGTATTAACTGAAATCGATTCACCCAATTCCAAGTGGACCACCACTGGCGACCCTTTAAACTGGATTAAAGTTAACATTCTTATGGCACTAAAAGATCCCGAGATTGGGCCAAAAATAAAAGATTTTATCAAGGGCATATAATGAACAATTTTCTCCCAAAACGTATTGCGATTCTATATGCCGATGCAAGGCGCGAATATTTTCCCAGTGAACAAATATATTTATCCGAAGTTGAGGCCAAAGACAGAACTGCGATTATCGCCAACAGATTAATAAAAATGGGTATTAATGCCACTACCTTCCCTGGTGATAATCAATTAACTGAAAATTTAAAAAAATATAAACCTGATTTTGTTATTAATTGCGTTGATTCGGTTTATGGTCAAGAATATTTATGTGCCACAATTCCAGCAACATTAGAGCTACTTCAAATCCCCTACACCGGAACTGGAGTAATGGGTATGACTATCAATACAAACAAATTTTTTACCAAAAATATTTTGGAACAATGGGGAATAACCACTCCAAAATGTCAGTTATTAAAAGAGTCTGTTGATGAATTAAATGTCATAATGGATTTTCCTCTCATTACCAAATTAAATGATTACCATGGTTCAATAGAAATCTGCGACGCATCAGTTTGTCAAAATGAAAAAGAGTTAAGAACTCGTTTTAAATATTTACATGATATTTACAAACAACCAATATTAATCGAGGAATATATTGCCGGACGTGAAATTTCAGTTCATATTATTGAAGGTATTAATACCAAAGTATATTCTGGAGAAAAAATATTTAAAACACAAACCAATAGTAAATATAATCTCGCCACTTTTGATGGCAATTGGGGAGAAGAAGATATTTTTACATATCAAAAATATGAATTACCTGAACGAATAAAAGATAGTTTAAAATTAGCCTTTGAGGTCTTAAAACTTGAAGATTTTGCCAAATTTGATCTTCGAGTTGACGCTTCTGGACGTCATTACATAATCGATGTAAGTGCCAATCCCGCCCTTGGTCCTGATGATTGCTCTATTAGTAAAGTTTTAGGCCTTTATGATTTATCTTTCGAAGATATTTTACAAAAACTAATTATCAACACCTTATCTGATCCCGACAATCACATTAATTCTCTTTCCTAATTCAAAAAAATCATTTTCTTTCCATCCTAGAGTTGTCATTGCTGGAGTCCCAATTCGAATTCCCGAAGGTTTAAAAGGACTACCTTTGTCATGAGGAATAGTATTTGCATTAACAATAATTCCATTTTTCTCTAATTTTATTGCAACTTCTTTTCCTCTATCCACACCCACATCCACTACCATCAAATGATTTTCCGTTCCAAAAATTTTCAAATCCCCTAGTCCTTTTTTCAATGCCTGGGCATTATCAATCACTTGTTTCGCGTATGTTTTAAACTCTGGTTGTAAATCCTCTTCAAAAGCAACCGCCATGGCCGCAATCGTTGCCATATGCGGACCACCTTGTATTCCTGGAAACACAGCTTTATCAATCTTCTTTGACAGCTCAATATTATTTGTTCCAATTATTGCACCCCGTGGACCACGTAATGTTTTGTGAGTTGTTGAGGTTATAACATCAACATAGGGCACTGGATCAGGGTGCACCCCGCCAACAATTAATCCCGCAATATGAGAAATATCAGCCACCAAATATGCCCCCACACTATCCGCAATTTCCTTAAATTTTTTCCAATCCAAAATCCATGGATAAGCTGTAGTTCCTGCAAAAATTAATTTTGGTCTATTTTGATCTACTAATTGATACAGTTTGTTATAATCAATCCGTCCATCTTCATTAACATCGTATTGTAGGCTGTCAAAAAACTTTCCCGAAAATGTAATATTTGGATGACCATGAGTCAAATGACCACCAGACGATAACTTTAGTCCACAAATTTTGTCACCCGGATTTAGTAAAGCCATCAGCACGGCCATATTTGCCGGGCTTCCCGAATATGGCTGAACATTTAAATACTCTACCCCAAACAGTTTTTTACCTCTATCAATCGCCAGTTGTTCTATTTCATCAATAATTTCATTACCTTGATAATAACGTTTTCCAACATAACCCTCCGCATATTTATTAGACAAAACACTCCCAAGCGCTTTTTTTACATTTTCCGATATAAAATTTTCACTGGGAATTAAATAAACCAAATCTTTTTGTTGTTGCGCTTCTTTTTCAATCAACTCAAATATTTTATTCATCACCTATTTTACCTCACAACTTGTTTTGTTAGACAGTTAAATTTGCAATCTTTTGATTTACCAAAATTTGGTTGTTCTCTATATTTGGAGACAATTGTCGCGCATTATTTGTCAAATAATTACGTCCTTCCAAAAAATCATGTTCAAAAGTCCAAAATTTACGTTGCTCATCAATATCCATGTCATCGACTTTAATATAAGCAGTACCCGACATTTCATTCCATAAACCTAACGAACGGTTTTCAAAAATATCTTCTGTTGCACCAATATTAAATAAATCAATATCTGCCATCATTTTTATCAACAAATCTGTATTTGGATTACCTGTAGCAACATGTTCAGCCAATTGATGCATTTTTCCATCATCTCCACGTTCAATCGCCGTCCCCATAATTATTTTTTCAACAAGTGCAATATTTTCTTCAGTATATTCCTTATTTTCTTCCATCCACTTTCTGGCAATATCAGCACTCATTCTTTCATTAACAATCGGACCGTTGCCCTGAACAACATCATGAAACCCCACAGCCAAAAGTAGCAGTTGTCCATCTTCATTATTAATATTTCCACTCGACATCGCTTGATATATCATCTTTAACGCAAAAACTCGAGTATCATTATTATGATCCAAATTATGGAAACCCAATTCTGAATGATTAATTTCCACAATACTTCTTGAATAATTTAGTCCATTTTCAATTGTAGTAGAAACAACAAATTCACTTTTATTTAAACTTTCATCATCAGAAATAAACATAATTACTTCAACTCAAAAACGACAGTGACACTTTTCGAGACTGTCCCTGTCCCTACTTCGATTGGTGCACCACCACCACCTTCAGCACCCTTTGATGCCATCATTGGATATATGTTTCCTCCACCAAAACCTTCATTTACTGAAATTACCTTTCCTAGTTTTCGTCCCGAAGCCATTGCAATTGTTTCTGCTTTGATTTTGGCATTTTTAATAGCAAGGTCAAAAAGAGAATTTTCAAATTCAGACGTATCATCAAACTGGAAATTAGGCCCATAAACATTATTTGCCCCTGACGAAGCCAACATATCAGCCAAGGCACCCGATTTGTCTATTTCTCGTAAAGTTATGGTTACCGAATTACTTACTCGCCATTGACCTTTTCTTGATTTTTGAATTCCATTATCATAATAAACTTCTTCGCTTTGATAATAGTTTAAGCTTTGAGTTTTGATATCTCCTTCAGAAACTCCAAAATCTTTCGCTGCTTTAATTAACGATTCCATTTTTGTATTTACTTCTTTGACTGCATTTTCCTTACTATCATTAACAGCATCTATCCCCGCTGAAAAACTAGCTATTTGATTTTTTTGTTGTGATTTTGCTTCACCAGTAACAGTAACTGTCTCTGCTGGTATCCATCGTATTTTTCCCCAATCCATTTTTGGTACAAAATAAATTGCCCCCGCTACCACCAACACAATCAATATTATTTTTTTCATAAACAATATTACACCGTTTTTTCTAATCCAACAAATTTTACACTTAACTTGGTATCCAAGGCTGCCGCTATCTTTTTTAAAAAATTCAAACTTGGGTTTGTTCCACCCATTTCAAATCGAGACAAAGCTGATTGTGTTGTCCCCATTTTAAATGCCAACCGTTTTTGAGTCATTTTTTTCTTATTTCTGATATCAATCAGACTGCTCAATATTTGATACTCCACTTCCAAATCATCATACCCTTTTTTCACTTCAGGGTCTTTTAACAGTTCTTTTTTTATATCTTCCCAGTTATCCATAAAATAAATATAGCACCAACGCTATATTAATGTCAAGCGCTTTAACGCTGTTTTTAAATCCTGAATTGGTAACTTTTTTGTTTTTTTAACAAACCAATGAATCAAATATATTTGTAATCCATTTATCGTATAAATCAACCTAATCTTTTGTTTTCCTGAGGTTCTTAATTCATACAATTTATTATGGATTTTCTTAGCAAAAGGCATTTTTAACATTGATCCATATTCCTTCAAAAAACTAATATCTCGAGAAATCCTTATTTGAGACTCTTTATCCAACTTACCCAAAAATTTTTCAAATTCTCTTTTATCTAAAACAAATAATTCATAATCCATAAAAAATTATGTAATATTTTTTACAAAAAATCAATATCTATATATTGTAGTATAATCAAATTATGTTTACACCTTACTTAATCATCATCGGCTTAATTCTACTTTTCAAATCAATTGTTATTGTCAACCAATATGAACGAGGAATAGTCCTAACTTTAGGTACATATTCATATACCCTTAGTCCAGGATTAAAATTAGTATTCCCTCTTGTTCAACGAGTAATCAAAGTTGACATTCGTATTAATACTATCGACATTCCCAAACAAGAAATAATAACTCGAGACAATGTTGCCGTTTCAATTAATGCCGTAGTCTATTTTCAAGTCACCAAGGCCGAAGATGCAATTTTAAAAGTTAAAGATTTTGGTTACGCAGTATCCCAATATGCTCAAACTGCTCTACGCGACGTCATCGGAGGTGTTGAACTTGATCAACTATTAACTGATCGTCAAAAAATTAGTGACGAAATCAAAGCTATTGTCGATGCCGAAACTATTGAATGGGGTGTCGATGTTACCGGTATCCGTCTCCAAGATATTGCCGTTCCCGACAATATGAAACGAGTCATGGCCAAACAAGCCGAGGCCGAACGTGAACGTCGTGCCACCATTATTCGCGCCCAAGGTGAGTTAACCGCTTCCGAGAACTTAAACAAAGCTATGAAAAGTTTAGCCGAATCTGGAGCCATTTCCCTTCGCACTCTTCAAACTATCGAAAATGCCACCAACGGTCCCAACAATACCGTCATCTTCGCCCTCCCCACCGAAGTTTTAAATACAATTCAAAAGCTGACGAAAAAATAAATCACAAATCAACCGATGGTTTTGTTTCTTCTAAGTCCGAGTATTCATGAGTAACAATTGAAATATTTTTTATTTTTAAACTTTCACATCTTTTTCTGAGATTTGACACATCCTGTCGTGAGGCAGTCATTTTAACTTCGACCGCACTTTTACTATTAACAATAAAATCAATTTCCCCTCCTCCAGTTTTATTATAAAATGCCAACTCGTTTTTACCTCTTAAGTTTTGATACACACTTTGTTCAAACAGCTGTCCCTCAGATAGTTTCCCAATAACATTAGCCACCCCTGAATCACAAAAAAATATTTTTTTACTTCCAGCTGCCTGTCGATCAGGACTACCAGAAAATCTGGGTAACAAACTTATAAAATATGTCTGTTCTAAAAATGATAAATAATTGTAAACAGTCTCTCGTGAAACAGCCAAACTTAAAGCAAGTTTTTGTATATCAAGCTGAGACCCAATACGAGACACCAAAAGTATTATCAAATCCCTTAACCTCGACATGTCTTTAAAATCAGCTAAATTCTTTGCATCCTTCTCAAAATATGAAGTAAAAATATCCTGCAACAATAATTTCTTTCGTTCTCTGTTTTGTTCCAAAACTACTCCAGGAAATCCTCCATATTCCATATATTCGTCATAAAATCCAATTAGCTTTTGGTACCTTATTTTGTTTTTATCTCCAGTTTTTCTATTTACATCTTTAAACTTTAAAAACTCTTCAAAGTCCAAAGGAAACATTTCAAAAATTACTTTTCTTCCCGACAATGATTCGGGAAATAAATTACGCAAATAATAACTACTCGATCCAGTTAATACAAATTTCACATTCCAATGGTCATACAAATACTTTATAACTCTACTAATTTCAGGTAAATTTTGTACTTCATCAATCAATACGTACGATTTCGTTTTATTCTCTACTCCATATTGAGCCAAATTATTCCACACCAAATCATAATTTTCTTCTTCAAACAATTTTCGGTGCATCGGGTTTTCCAAATCCAACATCACCTTATTTTTCGATTCAATTTTATCAAACAGATATTGCAAAACAGTCGTTTTTCCCACCCGCCTCATTCCCGTTATTATTAATATTTCTTTTGTTTCAATTTCTTTTTCTAACCTAGTACATATTTCTCTCTTGTATATCATATCTGTATCTTACATACACCACCCATCTTTGTCAACTAACAACTCACAATAACTCATCATCTTCGCCCTCCCCACCGAGGTGTTAAATACAATTGAAAAATTGACGAAAAAAAAATATTTTATCTTCTAGGTGGTGAACGAATATACTTTGGTGGCAATGTATGTCGAGAATTATCTTTCTTTTTACTACCCCCACCACCAATTTTTGGAAATTCGACACCCAAAGCACCAGCGGTCATAATTCCCCAAGCAGCTGCCATTAATATATTCCCTTGCATAGCTCCGTTTATCAAGTCTGGTATTCCACCAAAAATATGTGTCACCGTAGTTGCAGTTGCCATTGCTTGTCCAAAACCACCTCCATAAATCTGCTCCACGGTCGTATTTAACATTTGAAATAAACCACCACTATTAAATATTTTCTTCAAATCTATTTTATTTGACTTCAACATACTGGGTAACCCTAAAACCAAGTATGGTAAAGCACCTCCAAACCAATTTTCCAATATTCCCGAATTTGCCGGGGGTGTATACGAAGCAGCTAATCCATAAAAGTTAAATTCACCCACTAATGCCATATGTGATATCCAGTATGGTAGGGCATGCAATAATTCATGTGCACCCATTACCGCAAACATCGACGCAGTTGTCATCAACACTACTTTTGGATCAATATCTGGTCCGCTTTTGTTCCCACCTCCACCAGATCCAACTTTTTGTATTCCAAATTTATAGTCACCCCTCCCCTGACTTCCTCCACCAATCATGGCTTTTGTCATAGCCCACTGAGTTATTAACTCATCAACCATACTCATTTTTGTATCTTCATCAATTTTTTGTTCACTGAGTTTTGTAAGATATCCCGTAACATCAACTTCTTGTCCAAAACACTTAGCCATATTACCAGCTAAACGTGGTACCCACTCCTTATTACCACTCACTACTTCCATAACATCAATAATTGCAGCCGCTAAATTTAGTTCTTCAACTGGTTCAACATTTTTTAAACCCATTGTCTCAGTCAAACCATGAGTTACTTCAATTACTTTTTCTACAGCTAATATTGAATCAAAATCGTCAGGCTTACGAGCCAAATCAATGGCGTTACTTAACACTTCATGATGTGGTGCAAGATATGAATGAACACCTTCAATCAATTGTTCATTTTGTTGATGTAGTAACACTGCCTGTTCATCGACTATTGCTGGTTTTGAAAAATTTTCAACAATTTTATTGACAGTCTTACCAATTCTTTCACCAATAACACGTAAATCATTCACGATAACATTTTCTGGTGGTCTCAAGATTACTTCCATCATATATTTATACATCCAATTATACCTCACTCTAAGCCAAAAAATCCTGTAAAATAAACATATGTCTCCAGTAAAAAAAATAATACTATTTATATTTTTTATATTAATTTCTGCCCTCGGTTATCAGTACTTTTCTAAACCAAAACAAATCATCCCCACTACTCCTTCAACTTTCAACATAACAGAAACGATAAAATATTCCACCGACAAAACTGAAACTTTTACACAACAGACAACTAGCAACGAAACAGTTTTTGACGTTTTAACTAAAACAATCAAAAACATTGAGTCCAAGCAATACGATTTTGGCATGATGATTAACAGCATCAATGGTGTCAAAAGTGGCACTGATAGCAAATATTGGGTTTATTCTGTCAACGACCAATCCGCTACAATTGCCGCCGATAAATATATATTAAAATCCAATGATAAAATAGTTTGGAGCTTTGAAGCCCTAAAATAAATATGAAAAAACTTTACCCAATTTTAATAATTTTATCTGTATCTTTACTTCGTTTTTTCCCTCATCCACCAAACTTCTCCCCCATTAGTGCCATCATATTATTTAGTGCTGTCTATTTACCCTTCAAATATTCCCTAATCCTCCCTTTTTCTATCATGATTATTTCTGACTATTTCCTTGGTTTTCATTCGACCATGCCCTATGTTTATGGCAGTTTTACCCTCATTGCAATATTGGGATTAATTTTGAAAAATAAAAATACCGCTCTAAACACAATCAAAACCTCGATTTTCTCTTCGGTATTATTTTATATCATCACCAATTTCGGAGTTTGGATGTCTGCCGGTTTATACCCACACACCACTACCGGATTAATCAACTGTTATATCGCAGCCATTCCTTTTTTCAAAAATACCCTCGCAGGCGACTTAATCTTCACCTCAGTTATTTTTGGTTGTTATTCTCTGCTTCACGTGCCTTCAAATAAAAATAATCTGACAATCTATTTAAATAAATTAAAATGTTCTCATTTTTCAAAAAAACTACTCTCCTTTCTGCGCGTCTAGTTACGGTTCTAATCCAATTAAATTTCCTCGCCTTCTCTTTTTTAAAAATCAAAAACTTTGTTAAAGGTTTTAATTTTTTTTCAATTTTTTCAATTTCTTCTTCTAAAATTTTTATTCTAGTTACCAGTTTCTTGTTACTAGTTTCACATGCAATATTTCCCATAATCTCATATAAATCTTTTTGTATTTCCTCATCCTCAATTATCGATTGGAGTTCATCTAATGTCCCAATTGCTTCAAAAATTTTATCATTTTTCTTTAATCTTTTACCGGCGACTGATGAATATCCATTGTCGCCGGTTTTTGTGGTTATACTCATGAACACTTGCTATACCCGCAGTAACTATTACTACATTTAAAACACCCCTCTTCCGCATACAGAGGCGAACCACAATCGGGACACGAACTAAATTTACTTTCTGTGTCAGCATGTTTGGTCCGCACTGCTTGTAAAATATCAATTTTAATTTCATCATTTTTTGGCAAATCTATTTTTTCTTTTTCATCCTCAAACATTTCTAATTGTTCTCCTTTAGAAATTTCCAATAATGCTTTACCAACAGCATCAAACATACTCAATGTCATGCTATTTCCAAATCCGATCTTTTGGCCGCAAGATATTCCTACCAATTCATCAGCCACTTCTTCTAAATTTGCTCCATATTTTAGTGCCAATGACGCCAATCGACCGGTAACCTCGGCCGATCCAGCCATGTAACCTCCCGATTTACCCAAATTAACAAACACTTCGACTGGTCCGTCCCCTTCTTCAAAAAAGACCGAGGTAAAGACTTTACCTGCATCACAAGTTTTGCGCAATCTCACCCCTCGAGCCGCTTCTGGTGTCCTCTTTTTACTTTTTTGCTCAATTATTAAATTACTATTAATTTTTTCTTCAACCTTAACTGTTTGTATTACTTCTTTTTCCCGACTCCCCGATCGATAAATAGTAATTCCCTTTGTACCTAAACTATATGCCAGCAAATATGCCTTTCTTACATCATCCACCAATGCCTCTTTTGGAAAATTTATTGTTTTTGATACCGCATTATCAGTATATTTTTGAAAAGCAGCCTGAATCTTAATATGCCATTCAGGATCAATTTCTAATGCCGTTATAAAAATATTTTTTATATCTTCAGGTATCTGAACAATTCCATTTAGTTTTCCTCCATTTTTAACTACTTTATCCAACAACTCCTCACTATATATATTTCTCTTTTTTAATTCTTCCACAAAAACAGGATTCATTATATATAATGTTTTTCCTTCAACAGTATTTTTTTGATATCCCAGGGAAAAAATTGGTTCAACCCCCGATGAGGTATCGGCCACCATTGATATGGTTCCTGTAGGCGCAATCGTAGTCAATGCCATATTACGAGGTCGATAAGCAGTACCTACAAATACACTATCTTCCCAAGCTGGAAATACTCCCCGAGTCATGGCCAAATCAACGGTTGCTTTTTTTGATTCATCATTAATAAATTTCATTACCTTTTCCGCCCACAATATTCCTTCGGGGGAATTATATCGAATACCTAATTTAAACAACATATCGGCAAAACCCATCACTCCCAACCCAATACGACGAGTTTTGGACACCATATCCCTAATTTGTTGTACTGGAAATTGGTTAACTTCGACCACGTTATCCAAAAATTCTATCGCCTCATGAACCACTCTTCCCAAATCAGCCCAATTTAAATCAAATTTATCCTGAGCTTGCCGAAGGACAAATCGCGATAAATTTATACTTCCCAAATTACACGCATCATAAGGCAAAAGTGGTTGTTCACCACAAGGGTTTGTTGCCTCTATTCTGCCTAATTTTGGTACTGGATTACTATTACTATCATTCATTCGGTCGATGAATACCAATCCAGGATCACCAAATTGCCATGCCAGACGAGTGACCAAATTAAATACTTTATATGCATTTAACTTCATTGTTGCCAATCCATTTTTTGGATTAATCAATTCATAGCCTTCACCATCATTCGTAGCTTTTGCCCATTCATACAATTTCAAAACTTCAGTTTCAACTTCCTTCAATTTTGCATCAACATCTCGATTTCCTTCAGCCTTTCGAATTTTTTCTACCGTTTCTTCAGGAATCGAATCATCACTTACAAATTTTTTGTCCGATTCTATTTTGTCCATAAACTTATTTGTTATGGCCAAAGAAATATTAAAATTTGTCAAAGAATATTCATCAAGCTTTACTACCGCAAACCGCAATACATCAGGATGTTCGACTGACAACATTCCCATATTAGCTCCCCGCCGTACCCCTCCTTGTTTTATTTGACCTGTCACATCGTTATATGCTTGCATAAAACTCACTGGACCAACTGTAGTTCCTCCAGACGACGCAATATAATCCCCACTTGGTCGCAAACGCGAAAACGAAAAACCTGTTCCACCACCACTTTTGTGAATCATCGCCATATCTTTCATCGTCGTCAAAATCGATTCCATCGAATCATCGACGGGGAGGACAAAACAAGCTGATAATTGTTGCATTTTTTTGCCTGCATTAACCAAACAAGGTGTATTTGGCAAAAATTTTTGTTCAGCCATCATTTCATAAAAAATCTTGGCTTTTTCCTCATTTTGCAAACCAATATTTATAGCCACTCTCCAAAAAATATCTTTTACCGACTCTGTTAATTTCCCATCCGGTCCTTTTATTCCATACCTACTCTCAGTAATATATTTGGCATTTTCTGATAATACCGGTTCCATTAGATTATTCATCATTTTTTTTGTAATCCTTAATTAATAATTCAAATTCATCAACACTTTTAATATTTCTATATATAGTGGCAAATCTTATGTACGCCACCGGATCAGTATTTTTCAAAACTTCCATTACAATTTCTCCAATCTCTTTACTCGGTATTTCTACCGATTCCCAATTTAACAATTTCATTTCAATTTCGTCAATCATCTTTGATCTTTTTTCATCATCAACTCGCCACAAAGCTCTCTCAAAACATTTTTGTAATTTCTCCCTCGAATAATCTTCTACTCGACCATCTTTTTTTATTACCTTCAGTTCAATATTTGAAACCTTTTCATATGTCGTAAATCGCTTATTACATTTCAAACACTCCCTACGCCTACGAGTCGCTTTGCCATCCATGGCTTCTCTTGACTCAAGCACATTGCTTTCATCAAAATTACAATAAGGACATAACATACGGTAATTTTTAATAATTAATAAAAACGCTATGTATAGCGTATGTTCATCATCATACATACCACCCCCAGTGTTAGTCAACTATCATTTAATAGGGCAAAAATATATCAATATCCCTCAAGCTACATGAACAATTTTTATGTTCAATAACTTTAAAACTAATAATTATAAAAGAAAAATTATCAGGTATAATATCTTCATGAACAAAGTCATGAGTTTTTTTCGTGAAGTCAGGGCTGAATTTAAAAACATCACTTGGCCCAAAAAGGATACTTTAATTCAGCTGACAATTGTGGTAATATCAATCTCAGTCATAATCTCCCTCATTTTAGGCGGATTTGACTATATTTTTACAACCGGTTTAAATTATATTGGTACCAAACCAGTACCTCAAACAAATACAAATATATTACCAACTGAAGCTCCAACACCAGCAATAACAGCTGTTCCAACAATAATTAAGAAAAAGTAAAATATTTTAAAAATTAAAAATTATAAATTGATTAAAAATTAAAAATTTTAAATTAAAAATTTCCCTGAATATGCCAAACAATTCGACCAAAACCAATAATAAAGAGTTTATTTTCTCTTTATCACCCACCACTCCTCCCATCGATGCTGCTTGGTACGTTATCAATACCTACTCTGGTCACGAATACAAAGTTATCGAAGCTCTCAAAATCCGTATCAAAACTATGGGTTTACAAGACTATATTTTTCAAGCCATTGTCCCAATTCAAAGTAAAATGGTCATTCGTCGTGGTGCCAAAATCAAAACCATGGAAAAAACCCTACCTGGTTACGTTTTTATCCAAATGATCGTCACCGATGATTCATGGGTTACCGTTCGTACTACTACCGGTGTCACTGGATTTGTTGGTATCGGTGCCAAACCTACCCCTATTTCCCAAGCTGAAGTTGACAACATTATTAAAACAGTTGAAGAAGACAAGCCAAAATATCAAGCTCCATTTGGCATTGGTGACGTTGTGAAAATCACCAGTGGACCTTTTGCCGACTTTATTGGCACAATTGACTCAATCGATCAGGCCAAAGGCAAGCTTCGTTGCCTAGTTTCCTTTTTTGAACGTGAAACTCCTGTCGAAGTCGACTTTTTACAAGTAACAAAAGAATTATAAATATAAAAATATATGGCAAAAAAAATTAAGATAGTCGTCAAATTAGCTCTCCAAGCCGGAATGGCAAATCCAGCACCTCCAGTAGGTACAGCCTTGGGTCCTCATGGTATCAAAATCATGGATTTCTGCAACGAATTTAATACCAAAACTGCCGACATGAAAGGCTCATTAATTCCTGCAATCATCACAATTTTTGAAGATCGTACTTTTGAATTCATTATCAAAAAACCTCCTGTTTCCGATATGATCAAAAAAATCACCGGTATAACTAAAGGTAGTGGTACTACTGGTCGTGAAAAAATTGGCAAAATTACTGACGCCCAAATTACCCAGGTTGCCCAAAACAAAATCGTTGATTTAAATACCAAAGATCTTGAAGCTGCCAAACGTATGATTGCCGGCACCGCCAAATCCATGGGTTTTGAAATTATTAATTAAAATATTCAAATGAGCAAAACTACTCAAGAAAACAAGGCCAAAAAAGCCAAAGTTGCAGTGGAAGTCCTGAGTGAAACCGAAGGACAAAACGCCCCAGTTGAAGAAACAACTGAAATTATAAAAAAACCTACTCGCGTCCGAGGTAAACGATACGTTGCTGCTCGTAAAAAATACGACATCAACAAGCTTTACTCAATCAAAGAAGCCGTAGAATTGGTTAAAACCACTTCTCTCACTAAATTTGATGGCAAAATCGAAGCCCACATTTTAGGTATGGATATGGGTAATATTGGCGAAATTGCTTTCCCCCACCTAGAACTTGGTGCCAAAAAAATCGTCATTTTAGATGACAAAATATTGGCCGAAATCAAAGACGGTAAAGTAAATTTTGATATTCTTATCGCTACTCCCATCACTATGCCAAAATTGTTACCTTTTGCCAAACTTTTGGGTCCTCGTGGATTAATGCCAAATCCAAAAAATGGAACATTAACCGACAAACCCGAAGAATCTGTCAAAAAATTGTCCATAGCAAAAACTATGATCAAATCCGAGAAAAAAGCCCCTGTTATTCATCAAATTGTTGGAACCATCTCTCAAAAAACTGAGGAAGTTGTTGCCAACATCAATGAATTGATCAAGGTTGTTAAAACTGTCAAAATGAAAAAATTAGTTCTCTGTGCCACCATGGGTCCAGGAATAAAATGCGAGATCATAAAGTAAATAAATAATTTACATAATATTAAACCCGGCTACTGCCGGGTTTTGTGATAAATTAAACCATGTCTCTCGATCAAAATAAAAAAATAAATTACCCAATTGGGTTATTTTTTCATGACCTTTGGCAATACACCCACAAATTTCATCGTCGGCTAATCTTTTGGTACTTCCTCCATATTATTTCTGCACTCGCCAATCTCGCGATACCCTTATTACTCGCCAAAATAATTGACAACATTACCCTAGGAAATACCAACAATATTCCTTTTCTCATATCAGCAATTTTTATAATCGGTTATAGTCGCATAGTAGGACGAAATCGTATCAAACTCCAAGTCTACAAACTTGCCGAAGCTTGTCGTCTCTCCAGTCGTCAATTGTGGATTTCAACCATACTCAAGTATGATCTAAAATGGCATGAAAAACAAAACTCGGGCAAAAAAATCTCTGTTTTGGCTCGAGGTTCAGAGCAGCTAAAAAATCTGATTCAGTTTGTCACCAAAGGTGGTGGAGGTGTCGATATTTTTGTCAATGTATTTGGAGTATTGATTACCCTTATGTTTTTAAATCAAAAATACGCCCTTCTTTGTCTTATCAACATAATTTTATATTCTGTCATTTTAATTCAACAAACAAAAAAACTAAATCAACAACGACATCAAATCAATCGAACCTCAGACCAAGTCATGGGTAAAAATTTTGACTATTTCTCCAACATGTCACTTATAAAAAGTCTTGGTATTGGCCAAAACATAAATAAAGTATTATTTCAAAAAGAATCAAAACTCACCGAAAAATCAATTAAATACACCACCAAAGAATTCAATAAATGGATATATATCAACACTATTTCTCAAATCTGTAACACCATTGGAATAATTTTAATCGTCAACGATATTATTAATAATAAAATTTCACTCGGCTCATTTTTTGTATATACGGGCTACATTAATCGACTTCAAGACGGTTTGAGTGATGTTGCTGATTGGGTTAACGATTTAATTGAAAAATATTTGGGGCTTTTTCGCGTTCGTCAATTACTTCAATCAGGCACCAGTATTACCGAAAATGGCGTCAAACCTTTTCCCAACCAACTTAACATGATTAATATTGAAGAACTTACATTTGGATATCAAATCAACAGACCTGTTTTAAATAATATTTCAATTACTTTATATCAAGGAAAAAAATACGGATTTGTTGGATCATCCGGTTCCGGCAAATCAACACTTAGCAAGCTTCTACTAAAACTTTATCCATGTACAAAAGGACATATTTACTACAATCACACCGATATCTCAAAAATAAATACCCACTCACTTCATCAAAATATTGGCGTCGCCCCTCAAGACAATGAAGTATTTAATTTATCATTTAAAGAAAATATTACCATCAGCTCCCCCTCCCAAAAATTTAATCTCGACTTATACAATCTCGCCATCAAAACCGCCGAGTGTCAAACCATTTTGGACAAAATTAAAAATAATCATCAAACACATCTTGGTGAAAAAGGCATCAAACTTTCTGGCGGTGAAAGACAACGATTGGGAATCGCTAGGGCTATTTACAAAAATACTCCAATAATCATTTTTGACGAAAGCACCTCTGCACTCGATTCCAAAACAGAAGCCAAAATTCTAATCAATCTAGAAAAGTATTTTGAATCAAAAACAATTATTTGGATTGCCCATCGACTATCAACCTTGCGATTTACCGATGAAATAGTTCTGTTCGATCAAGGTAAAATCGTCGAAACCGGCAGTTTCAAACAATTGGTAACTCTCAAAGGATACTTCTACCAACTTTGGCAAATTCAAAAGAAAACAAAATTAAAATAAATTGACAACGCCACACAGTTATGTTATCCTATACATAATTGTATATGATAAATAAACTAAATGTCTTATTAAAACAACCTCAAAAAATCTATCATACCGATGACTTGCGGATTTTGTGGTCTATAATCAACCCAAATACCCTCCACCAAACCATTTCACGACTAATCAAAAAAGGTATTTTAATAAAAATCTACAGAGGTCTTTACAGTACCATACCTCTCTCCGAGCTTGATCCCATCGAGCTAGGGTCACGATTAATCAATCGTTTTTGCTATCTCACCACCGAGACAGTCCTTGCTCAAAATGGAGTTATCAACCAATCCCCCAATAAAATTACTTTCGTCTCCAATATTTCTAAAAAAATTACTATTGGCAACAATATTTATTTATATCGACAAATGACTGATAAACTTTTATTCGACAGCAGTGGTATTAGTTCACAGTCAAACGGAGTTTTAGTCGCATCAGCTGACCGCGCCAAATCAGACATGCTTTACTTTCAACCCAACTATTATTTTGACAAAAAATTATGATCACTAATCGCCAGGAAGATATCATTCACAAAGTTCATTTATTAAGAATTTTAAGCGAAATTATTGAAAACCCAATTTTATCCCAATCGCTCTATTTCATAGGTGGTACTTGTGCTTCAATGCAAAATATTTTAGATCGTTTCTCCGTCGATTTAGATTTTGATATTAATCCAAAATCAGATGAGAAAATATTACGAGATGAGTTTCACAAAATATTTAAAAAACTGGATTATACCTTATCTCAGGAAAGTCAAAATGCTCTCGAATTTTTTCTTAAATATAAAAGTGATCCAAATCAACGCAATACTCTCAAAATTGACGCCCTCAATTTTCAAGTCAAATCCAATTTGTATGCCCCCATTTTTCTTCCCGAAATTGGCAAAACAGTTAATTGCCAAACTAAAGAAACCATTTTTGCCAACAAACTCGTTGCTGTCAAAGATAGATTTGATAAACACAAATCAATCGCCTGCCGTGATTTGTATGACATTCATCATTTTTTTATGATTGGATTGTCATATCGAAGTGAAATCATCATCGAGCGAACCAATTTAACCCCACAAAAATATTTTGAATATTTAATTAATTTTATTAATACCAAAATTACCCAACAGTTAATTGATCAAGATTTAAACACCCTTTTATCAATCAATCAATTTAATAAAGTGAGAAAAATATTAAAGTCAGAAACAATTCTATTTCTTGAAAACGAAATGAAGTGATATAATCAAAATCTCATGTCACCCACTCATTGCGGTATTGATTTTGGTACCACAAATTCATCCCTAAGTATTTGTCAAAATGAAAAACCAGTAGTAATACCCATAGATAGGCTAAATCCCAATAATAAAGTCTTAAAATCGTTAGTTTATTTAAACCCAAAACAAGAAATTGCCATTGGTCACAATGCCATAAATAATTATTTAAACGATTTAAAAAACTTCCCCTCAGTCCCCCTTCGTATTGAATCAACCGGAAGAATGATAAAAGTTATGGTTCCCACTGGTAGTGGTCCCATGAAAGCCGACTGGGTTCCTGAAATTGTCGAAGTCGACGACAGTGGTCGAGGACGATTGTTACAATCATTAAAATCAGTCCTAACTAGTTCAACTTTTACCGGTACCAACATTTTTGGCAAATTTTATAGTCTCGAAGACTTGTTAACTTTATTATTAAAACAAATAAAATCTAATGCAGAAACAGAAATTGGGCACCCACTCACCCACGCAGTCATTGGTCGCCCCGTCAAATATGTAGGGACAAGTGAAAACAAAATTGCCCTCGATCGCATGCAAACCATTGCCAAAAATGCCGGATTTGAGCAAGTCGAATTTGAATACGAGCCCGTCGGCGCCGCTCTTGATTACGGAATAAATTCCACCTCTTCGCAAAAAATTTTGGTATACGATTTTGGTGGTGGAACTCTCGACATTTGCATAATGGAACTACCAAGTAAAAAAATTCTTTCTGTTTCTGGTCGTGGTTTAGGTGGAGATATGCTCGATTCCCATTTAGCCCTATCAAAAATAGCTCCTCATTTTGGGTTAAATTCTGTTATTAATGGCAAAATGCCTTTCCCTCGTTATCTATTTTCCACTTTTCAAAGTTGGTATCTAGCCACTCTTCAAAAAACCGTCAAAAACCATGATACATTGGAAGAATTAGCTGTAAAATCGAATCAACCTGAATTAGTAAAAAACTTAATTTCTTTAATATTTAACGACTATGGTTTTGAATTTTTCCAGACTTTAGATTCTACAAAAATTGATTTATCAACAAAAACCATTACCGACTTTTTGTTTAAAAGACAAAGTTTATACGTTCATGAACAAATCACTAAATTAGATTTTGAAACAGCTATCGGACCTGATTTACAAACCTCACAAGAATGTATCGACGAAGCCCTAAATTTGGCAAATTTAAAACCCAGTCAAATTGACAATATTATTTTAACCGGTGGATCATCTCAAGTTCCAATTTTTATATCTCAAATCAAAAATATTTTTGGAGCTGACAAAATAATTACTTCAAACCATTTCACCTCCGTCGCCTCCGGCCTCGCTGTCCGGGCAGAACAATTATTCCAGAGCTAATTCAATTATTCTATCCAACAATTGAGGGTAACTCATTCCTGTCGCTTTTGCTTCGCGAGGTAACAGTGAATTTGGCGTCATCCCCGGCAAAGTATTAATTTCCAAAACATGAATTAAATCATCTTTAATAATCATATCTATTCGTGAATATCCTCTTCCACCAATAATATTAAAAACTTTCAACGCCAAATTTTGAACTTTTTTTGTCATTTCATCATCAATTCGCGCTGGACAAATTTCTTGTGACATTCCTTCCATATATTTTGATTCATAATCAAAAAAATCATTTTTGGGAATAATTTCCACTACAGGCAACGCTTCATTACCCAAAACACCACAGGTAACTTCTACTCCTTTTATTAATTCTTCAACAATAATATTTTCATCAAACTTTTTTGCTTCTATTATTGCTTTATTCAGATCTTCCTGTTGTGTCACAATTGATATCCCAATACTCGACCCTCCATTTAGCGGTTTAACCACACATGGTGCCACATTAACTATCTTGGGCATCAATACATTTTCGCTCTCCATCAACTTTCGAAAAATCATTTTATCCATTCCAATGGCTGACGATAACACTCCACAACCACTATATTTTATTTTATTTGTTTCCAAATACCCCTGGATTACCCCATCCTCTCCCCCTTTTCCATGCAAAATTATCAATGCCACATCGGGTTTCCATTCCAACATTTTATTCAATTCGCTCGGTACATCAACAACCAAAACATCATATTTATTTTTATCTAAATTGTGCAATACTGTTTTTCCAGAAGACAAAGAAACCTCTCTTTCACTACTTTCCCCACCCATTAAAACGGCCACTTTTAGTTTTTTGTTCATTATCTATTATAATATAGTCAGTGAAAAAATATTTATCTCTTTTTATACTTTACTACCTCCGCTTTTTTGCCAAACTCCAGCTGCTTAAAAATAAAAAAATGGTCATTGTTGGTATCACCGGATCAGCTGGCAAAAGTTCAACCGTTTCAGTATGTGAAGCGGCTCTCTCATCTAAATACAAAATAAAAACAAATAACGGTACCAATTCTGAATCAGGTATACCGTTATCCATTCTTGGCATAAAGGTTAGCGGTTATTCAACGACAGATTGGCTAAAATACTGCTTAATTGCACCTATTAAGCTGTTTACAAATTGGCAAAAATACGATATTTATCTTTGTGAAATGGGTATAGATGGACCTGATATTCCCAAAAATATGGTCTATTTACTATCAATCGTCAAACCAAAAATCGGTATTTTTCTCAACGTCAATTTAGTTCATGGTGAATTTTTTAAAGACATATATAGTATTGGCTTAGAAAAATCAAAACTAATAGCGACACTTCCCTCAACAGGTTATGCTCTTATAAATACAAATGATCCGATTGTAGCCAAGACCACTCAAAACACCCTAGCTAAAAAAATATATCTAAAACCAATACATATTAATTTTGAAAAGTTTGCCCCACCCGCTAGTTTTGATATTTCAATTTCAGCCGCAATTAATTTAGCTGAAATATTTGATATTAATAGAAACAATGCGATTGATAATATAAAAAATTATTTAGTACTCCCTCCTGGCCGATCGTCTCTTCTCTCTGGAATTAATAATTCCACTATCATTGACAGTTCATACAACTCTTCTCCCCTTGCTTGTTCTGAAATGTTAGCTGTTTTAAAAAATTCTCTTTCTCCTCGTATTGCTATTTTAGGTGACATGCGAGAATTAGGAATTATATCCAAATCAGCTCACCAACAAATTTACAATCAAGCCTTAAAATCATGTGATACTATCATCTCTATTGGCAAAGAAACCTCTCAATACTTTGGTGACAAAGCTATAAAGTTTTTAAACTACGTTGATGCAACAAATTACTTAAAAGAAAATTTACCAAAAAATTCAACTATTCTAGTAAAAGGTTCTCAAAATACTATTTTTCTTGAAGAATTAGTCAAATCAATTTTACAAAATCCAGCCGATTCTAGCAAACTCTGCCGTCAAAGTCCCTATTGGATGAAAACAAAAAATATTATTTGAAATCCTTTTCCTTTTTCATCTCGTGTTCTATCAAATTTCTCAAAAAAACCGATCGAGGAATCATTCTTTTTTGGGCCACCCAATCTAAATAGTTCAAAATCTTTGGTGAAACAAAAAAATTAAAACGAACATCAGCATGTTTCATCGCTTCATCAAGAGATTTCATCAAAATATCTTTTAAGTTATCCAAATTATATTGAACAATTTGCATCTTGTCATACATCGAACCAAACAACAATCCAGGCCTATGGTCTTCAGTGTACAGAACAATCAAAGGTTTATTTAAGGTCATTGCTTCAGTCAATTCATGACCAACTGACAAACTCTGTGCCGACACCTCTGCTACCACCACATCAGCTTTTTTAATTTCAGAAATTAATTTATAGTATTCCTTTTGAGCCTCAATTTTGGTTTGTTTAACCACTTCAATAAAATCACTATTTAAGACCTGGTCTGACGAAACTTTGTGTCCTAACCTCACCAGCTCTTTTACAATCAACACATAATTTTCACCAAAATCTTTCTTTCCACGCAGAGATGCGGTAAAATATATCTTCATGAGACCTATTATACCGCAATCTAACTCTCCTGTCCAAGCAGAAACAAAAAAAATTGCCATATATCTAACAAACAAGTGCAACCTTAAATGTAAACACTGTTTTATCGAAGGTAGTCCAGAAAATACAAATTTTTTAAGCCAAGAACAAATCAATACCGCCCTTCAATATTTTGCCAAAAACAATTATTCAAAAGTTGAATTTACTGGTGGTGAAGCATGCATATCACCATTTTTAATTGATTCTTTATTAATGGCCAAAAAATTTAACTACGATACCGGAGTCAGCACTAATGGTACCAACACCCACTTACTAGAACAAATTAGTCCATCTATTGTCGACAAAATAACCTTTAGCCTTGATGGTGCGACAGCCAAAACCAACGATTTTCTCCGAGGAAAAAGTGTTTTTAATTTATGTATCAACAATATTAAAAAAGCCATAAATATGGGTTTTTATGTCGAAGCCATATTTACAGTTCACAAACTAAATTATCATGAGATTTCAAAGGTAATAAAACTACTTGACAAAATCGGTGTCAAAAGACTTAGTTTTAATTTTATCAATAATCGAGGAACTGCAATACTCAACCAAGATCTGTTACTCCCACCAGAAAAATGGGTAGCTGCTCGAAAAATTATTGAAAAAGCCTCAGTAAACACAAAAATATCCCTCCGATATCCAATTTTATTTGTCACTCAAAAGGAATTTGTTGAAATCAAAAAAAATACTGATTATTTTTGTCGATTGTTAGAACCGGTCAAAACTGAGATATATCCTAATGGAAACATTTACCATTGTTGTTTTGTTGTCGGCATTGATGATATCACCGCTGGCAAGGTTACCGACACCAAAGTAACTATGAACACCGCCAAAGAAATTGCTTTTGCCAGAAAATACGCTCATTTGTCATGTCCCGTTCATGAAGTTCAGAAATTATTTGCCACCGAATCAAAATTAATTCCTTTGTGTTTGTATTACAAAACAATCACTCACTAAATTTGATCATCAAACCACTTAACATCCCTCTTTACCGCCTCTTGCCACAAACCTTTCAAATTGTGATCAGCCCCATCATATATTTGTAATTCAACATCTTTATTTAGCAATTTTAATTTACTTACCACATTCTGTTGCCATTGTACCTTAACCTGAGTATCCGAAGTCCCCTGTTGAATTAATATAGGAGCATTAATCCATTCATAATAGTTTTCAAATGCATAACGACGGGAGTCGTAATATTTTTCAAATAAATTTACAAATTTAATCGCCTTTTGTGTATCTTCACCTGGGTCAGATGTGTCAATCAAACTTTGAGGAAACGACAAAGTCATTGGTGCCCATAGCACAGTCGGATATTTTTCTCCTGTAATTTCTAATACCGACAAGGCAATTTGTCCACCGTTGCTATGTGCCCAAATTCCAATTCGATCTTTATCTACCCATGGTAATTGTTTTACAGACTGTATCAAATCAAGTACTTCTATAACTTTATGGAAACGTGCTTCCAGCACATCACTCGAATCACTATCACTATTTCCGTACCCCAAAAAATCCAAACTAATCGTGGCATACCCTGCTTTAAATAATTCATCAGCTACCTTATATGTCCCAAAACCAGGATAATATCCTTCCTTTTCTGCATAACCTCGAATCATGATTATTACAGGTACGAACACGCCGCGGCGTGTTCCTACACCTTTTGGCATATTCATCATCCCCGATATTTTTTTACCATCACTTATAAAACTAATATTTTTTCCCTCTATTTTTATTTCCGAGGCTTTCCCTTGCCTTTTGGCCAAATTATCAAAATCATATTTTTCCAAACTCTTTTCTGTAAATTGTACGTTTGCCAATGGCGAAATCACCTTTCGTGGCCAAAAAAAATAACCTGCTATCCCCAAAGCCACAATCACCAGTATTAATCCTACCCATTTACTCATAACCAATTATATATTATAATCACCCTTGTCCTACCGAAGACAGCAGGCAAACAACTAAGTCCCGCCGAGGAACAAAATAGTTTTTCTTTTTTGTCGCCTCCATATCGGAGGCACTTTTAGTTTTAAAATTAAAAATTTAAAATTGATTAAAAATTAAAAATTTTAAATTAAAAATTTCTTTAAATATATGTCAATCAACAAAAACAACAAAATCAACCAAGTTGAAGTAGTAACAAAATCTTTAACAGAAGCAAAATCAGCCGCCCTATTACAATATCAAGGTCTAACTGCCGGTGATATTTCTAATCTTCGTGACAAAGTCCGTGTTCAAGGTGGCCGAATCGAAGTTATTAAAAATTCATTAATTACTCGTGCACTATCCAAAATTGGCATTACTTTACCCGCAGTTTTAACAGGTCCAACTGCCATTGCCTTTTCCCTCACTGATGAAATTGCTCCATTAAAAGAAATCGAAACTATCAACAAAGCCAAAGAAAAAACCTTTTTCAAATATGGAATTTATGCCGGTAAATTATTATCAGCCGAAGAATTAAGTAAATTTTTATCTCTCCCTTCCAAATCGGCTCTTATTTCTCAATTATTAAGTGGACTAAAGAATCCATTACAGCGTATGGTTTACGCTATGCGATATAACCAAACTCGCTTAGTTCTCACTCTAAAAGCTATTAGTGACAAACAATAAATTATTATTTATTATTATAAATTTAAAAATAAAAATATGGATAAAAAATTAGAAAAAATCCTAAATGACATTGCTGAATTATCAGTAATGGAACTCTCCGAACTAGTTAAAGCTCTCGAAGAGAAGTTTGATGTTAAGGCTGTCGCTATGTCTGCCGCTCCTGCTGCAAATGCTGCTGCTCCTGCCGCTGAAGTAGAAGAAAAGACTGAATTTGACGTCATCGTCACCAATGCTGGTGCAAACAAAATTGCCGTTATCAAAGCTGTTCGTGAATTTAAACCTGAATTAGGTTTGAAAGAAGCCAAAGATATGGTTGATGCTTGCCCTGCTAACCTAGGTACCATGAAAAAAGATGCTGCTGCCGATGCTAAGACCAAACTCGAAGCCGCTGGTGCAACTGTTGAATTAAAATAATTTTTTTAATTTAAAATTAAATCCCCCTATTTTAGGGGGATTTTTTTAATCCAAGTCTAATCATCAATGCATCAGCTACCCTATGTATTGGTAAATTATTACAATTATTAATAGATTTAACATGAAAGCTTTCATTATTTAAAGCTCTACGACAAACACCACAACTTTGAATATGGTTCAACATATTTTCTGATGTAGGCCCTTTAGTATGAACAATCACTCTTCCTTGAATACAATATTCAGACATTCATAATTATATCAATTAATTTTTACCACAAGCCTTCACAAACTCCACAAATATTGGGTGTGGTGACAGTGGTCTACTTTTATATTCTGGATGAAACTGAGTCCCTACAAAGAACGGATGGACCTCTTTTGACAACTCTATTGCCTCGACTAATTTCCCATCCGGACTAGTTCCCGAAATTATCATCCCCGCTTTCTCTAAATCTTTTCTATATAAATTATTTACCTCATATCGATGTCGATGTCGTTCCATCACCTCGTCAACCCCATATATTTTCCTCAACATACTATTTTTTCGGAGCTTACATGGCCACGCCCCCAATCTTATTGTTCCTCCATATTGATGTAACTCCAAATATTTTTTTTGATCAGGCATTACATGCACTATCAAATATTTTGACTTTGGGTCTACTTCTTCCGAGTTAGCCTTCTTTAAATTCAAGACGTTTCTTGCAAATTCAATCACCGCCATTTGCATCCCAAAACATAATCCTAAATATGGTATTTTGTTGACTCGAGCAATTCGTACCGCGTCAATGATTTCCTCCGTCCCTCGACTCCCCCATCCTTGAGGCACAATTATTCCATCAAATTTTTTTAAAATTTCTTCATTTACTTCACAAGACTCAATCGATTCAATATTTATTTCTACATTATTGGCAATCGCTCCATGTTTCAATGCCTCCATTACCGACACATAAACATCGGCATGTTTCCCCTGCCCATGATTAACATATTTCCCCACCAAGGCCACATTTAAACATTTATCACTTTTTATTAATAACTTTTTCCATTTTGTTAATCCTGAACTTGCCGAAGGACTCTTTTTTAATTTAAAAACCTTAAATATTTTCTTTAAAATTCCCTGTTTTTCCAAAACTAATGGTACTTCGTAAATTGATTTACAGTCAGCATCATCAAAAATGGCATCATCATCAAGAAAACACCTTTTTGCCAACGTTTCCCGTCTAGGTTTATCCAACCCAATTTCACTTCTAGTTATCAAAATATCAGGAGTTATTCCTGTCGATCGCAATTCCGAAATGGCATGCTGAGTCGGTTTAGTTTTTAATTCACCAACATTTTTTAAATAAGGTACATAAGAAACCAATACATACATGGCTTTTCTCTCGCGTCCCATTTCCCTAGCCGCATACAAAAATGGTAAATTTTCAATATCACCAGTACTTCCACCAATTTCTACTATCACAAAATCAAATCCCACCTCCATTTCATAAAATCGACGTTTTACCTCATTGGGAACATCGGGGATCATTTCTACATCTCGACCTTCATATTTAAAAGCCCTTTCATCTTCGATAATTTTTTTATAAATTTTACCCGAGGTAATATTATTTTCTTTTGAAAAATTTTGATTTAAAAATCGTTCATAATTTCCCAAATCTTGATCAATTTCTCCTCCATCCTCTGTTACAAACGTTTCACCGTGTTCTTGTGGCCTCATGGTACCTGCATCCACATTTAAGTACGGATCAATTTTGATCATATTTACTTTAAATCCTGAAGACTTCAGTAACATCCCAATAGACGATGCCACAATTCCTTTACCTAATCCAGAAACCACCCCACCAACGATAAAAATATATTTCATACTAAGAATTTTGGACCTATCCGTCAACCTATTCAATTGATTTCTTTTACTTTACTTCTATAATATATTTATTGCTGCCCCAAAAATAACCAAGGCGGACACATCGGTCCGCCCCTACAATTTTTCTGGATTCTCAATAATATATTTTCTGATTCGATTTAATTCCTCTTTATCTCTAATTATTCTTTCATAATAATCACGCTGCCATAAACGTTTGTGAAATACTGGCCATTTATTTGATTTTACATTTTTTATATATTCATTGGTGGTCATGGTTTTAAACCATTGAACAATATTACCCAATTTTGGATTGTTTTTTGTTTCCATAGGGCGGACACATCGGTCCGCCCCTACAATAAATTGATTAATAATTAATATTCCGTGAAAATGATCGGGTATTATTATGTATTCATCAATTTCAATATTTTTAAAATGATTTGAAATTTCATTCCACCAAAATTCAATCATTTTTCCAATTTTATTGATTTTATGTACGGGCGGACCGATGTGTCCACCCTTTTGCAATATACAATTTTCATCCCAAAATACATTTAATTTATCTTGCACATCAATCGTTACAAAATAGCATCCACCGGCAGAATGATCATAATTCCTTAATCTAATTGATCTACGATGACAATACATCGTAATTATTATCACATATTATCTTTGACAAAATCCACCACCTTTTCACCACCACCAATTAAAGCGTATTTTCGCTCTGTGTCAAAATCTAAATTCATAAAATCATTATTATTTATTCCTATTATTTTCCCTCCTGCACCCATAATCAATGAAGTTACGGCTCCAATCTCCTCAGGTTTCATCATCGGCGCACCAAACACGGCGTTAGAATTTTCCAAAACATACATTAAACCACCAATTACTGATCCAGACCACCTAATATGTAATTTATCAGCCAATATTGAAAATTTATCAAAATTTTCTTTATGATACAAATCAATTTGTATTGGTGTTGAATGATTTATTTCCCAATCATTTTTTAATACAATTTTATTTCCATCAAAATCTTTAGTCTCCTTTCCATCAAACAAATACCCTTTCCCTAACGTAAATTCCATCGCCCCCGAAGCTACAACATCATTCAATTTTGGATTTATTCCAGAATATACTGCCATCAACGTACCATATGGCAATAAACCTTTCCCATATTTATAATTTGCACTACCATCAAGCGGGTCAAAGGCAATTGTAAATTCAGGATTTGGATGAAATTTTATCCAACCAATTTCCTCAGAAAATATGTTCCACAGCAAATTATTTTTTTTAATATATCCAATAAACAAATCTTCCAAAATTTTATCAAGTTCAATAGTTTCTTCACCATTAGTATTAATTTTTCCAATCCCCTTGCCTAAATTTTGGCTATGTTTTGATGCCTCGTATCCCAACACCAACATTGTTTTTATATGTTGTGAGATATCATTCATATTATTTATAATAATTCAGTCTTTCCATCTTTTAAGATATCTGTCACTTCTTTCACCTTATTTGCCATAGTTCGAGGTGCAATAAAAATTGCATCATTCATCTCAATAACCACCATATCTTTCATTCCCACCAAAGTAACCATTTTTTCTTTTTCTGTAATTACTAAATTACCACTACTTTCAAGTTCAACCGAATCACCTTCAATTAAAGGTAATTTTTTAGCAAGACGGTATCTATAAACATCGTCCCATGTTGTAATATGTGCCCAATCAAAAGGCAATTCTACTGCCATCACCATATTTTCTTTAATTAATTCAGTTGTTACCACTTCTATCCTTCCCGGATCAAATTTTGGATATATTTTTTCTATTTGTTCTTTCTCATTTTCTTTATCAAAAGTTTGATTTAATTCCAAAACTAATTGATACCAATCAGGTCTATATTTATTAATTGCTTCAAAAAATTCTTTTGGTCTCCACGTCAAATGATTTGTATGTGTCCCCACCACATTTTTTTGAGAAATTTCTGTCACCTGTCCCAACGTCATCCTTTCTTTAACCACATTAATAAATTCTTTAATTTCATAAACGTTCATTCCACTATCTAACACAGTTTTAGTACCCATTTTCATTAAATCACTACCTGTCTCAACATACTTTGGAACAATAGTTCCAGTAACTAACCTTCCTCTCGTTTTAACTAATTGTTCCATTTCCCCTATCATATCCAAAAATTTATCAGCTGGCTCTCTCGTACACACTGCTTGAACATAAAAATAAACTACTTCATCAGGATAGCGAGCCGCCACTTTTGCCATTGCCAAACAAGATGCTGGACCAGTATCTCGTGCCATCGGTTCAATAATATAATTTTTCTCAGGAATATTTGGAGTCTGTTCTCTTACATAATGAACCAATTCATCAGTTGTTGACACAAAAATATCATCAACAGTATATTTTTGTAACAGTGAATCAACAGTTAATTGGAACAAAGTTTTATCTCCAATTATCTTAATAAATTGTTTTGGAGCTTTAACTCTACTATAAGGCCACAGCTTACTGCCTGACCCACCAGCCATTATTACAAATTTCATAAGTACCCTCCATTATACAAACCATTTTACTTTTTGCAAAACGTATTTATATTTTCAATCGTCGTTTTTATAATTCGTCCAATTGCTTCCTTAGTATTAAAAGCATTGTGTGGCGTAAACACCACATCATCTCTATCTCGCAAGAGATGATAACTTAACACCTCCTGCAAATCATCTTTAGTCGGTCGAGTTGATGACACCATCGCCACCGACTCCACCAATTCTTCATCTTCTGTTACGTCTAATCCTGCTCCCCACAAAATTCCATTTGCCAACCCATAAACAATTGCTTCAGTTTTAACCACCTTACCTCGTGAAGTATTAATTAAAACTGATCCTGGCTTCATCAACTTAATATTATTCATATTTAACAAATGCCTCGTGTCAGGGGTAGCTGGAACATGAAATGTCACAAAATCTGATTTTTTTAAACAATTTTCCAAGTCGCCACCTTTGTCCACTGATATTATTTTCATTCCCAAACCTTTGGCAATTCGTATTACATTTTGACCAATTTTACCCACTCCAACTACACCTAATGTCTTACCAAATATATCAATTCCCGTTAATCCCTCAGGGCTAAACTCCCCTTCTTCTACTGATTGATGTGCCGGCACAATTCTTTTGGCTACCGCCAACAATAATGCTATTGCATATTCAGCCACTGTGTTTTCCCCATAACTAGGTACATTAAATATTTCAATTTTTCTTTTTTTACATTCACCAACATCAATATGATCAATTCCTGTTGACCGCGTTGCAATCATTTTTAAATTTGGCAATTGATCCAAAACTTTTTTATTTAACTTCGAATATACAAACACCGACACAATATCATAATTATTGGCACTATCAATATTATCCTGCAACTCTTCACCAAATATTCCCACTCCTGTTGCGTCCAAATTAATTATTTCTCTCTCAATAATTTCTCGCTCCCAACTCTTCACTCCAAAAAACCCAATTTTTAGTTGATTCATAACTAAATCTTATCACCATATTCCATCAAACCCAACTCTTTTGCTTTCGTCAAAAACTCAGTTTTTTCTGCATCGTTCATATCTTTAGCAAAATCAGTCATCCAACTATTTATTTTTTCCTTATATTCAATTTTATCCCATTTAAATGCCAGAGCAATTAACAATGACATTGTATCCAACGAATTTTGCGCCTGAATATTTACATTATTTGTATCCATAATATTAATTATTTAATTTATTACTAATTGCAAATGCTGTCACAGCACCAGCTCCAGCCGCTTTTTCGTAATCTTTATTTACAAGAAAATATATTGTTGTCCCTAATCCTGCCAATATTCCTAAAGTTTGAAAATCAATATTTAGAACACTTAGGCAACCTGGTCTTCGAACTTGACGATAAACTTCTGGAGCCGGTCGTCTTATATCATTTCTATAGTCTGGCATTTCAAATATATTCTCATAGAAAAAAAAATTAGTCAAATTCTAATTAAAATTTCCTTTTCACCTAACCTTCCCCATTCATAATTCATAATTCATAATTCTTTATTTTTAGTTATTGACCTAGTAGTATGCTCTATGTTTTAATGAATATAGTTAAAGATTAATCTGATACAAGAGGAGCCACCAAATGGACTATCAAACAACAACAGAAGATAAACCTGTAGTACAGAAATCTGCCCAAAAAAAAGTTAACGGTGTCAGTATCGACAACCTCCCCGACCTACTAACCGTCGCCGAAGTTGCTGACCTACTCCGTGTTTCCAAGCTCACCATCAAACGATGGGGTAAACGAGGAAAGTTAGCTGCAATCCGCATCAATGCTCGTGGCGATAGGCGCTACCGTAAAGAAGCTGTGTTATGGTTGCTAGGAATTCAGGCTGAATAAGCCAAATCAATTTGCTTAAGAGCTGTCAAATTAATTTTTGACAGCTTTTTTGATGAAAAAAATTATATTGTTACTCGTCCCCTAGGCGTTCTTTTCACCAATCCTTTTTTCATCAAAAATGGTTCGTAGACATCAGTAATTGTCCCCACATCCTCAGTCAGTGCCGCAGCAATATTCTCCACTCCCACCGGTCCCCCACCATACTGATTTTTGACTACATCCAAATACCGTCTATCTGCATCAGACAAGCCCATTTCATCAACCCCTAAATTTACTAAAGCAGTCTTAGCTTCTTTCAAATTTATTATTCCATCCGAATTAACTTGTGCATAATCTCTAACTCTTTTAAGTAATCGATTAGCAATCCGAGGTGTCCCTCGCGCCCTCTTGGCAATTTCTTTTGCAGCTGATTCTTCAATTACTGTGTTTAACACTTTTGCTGTTCGTGTCACAATATCAGTCAAGTTTTGATCATCATAAAAATCTATTTGTTGCACCAAACCAAATCTATCCCTCATTGGACTACTAATTAAACCAATTCGTGTTGTTGCCCCCACTATTGTAAATTTTTGTAATTTTAATCGAACCGATCGTGCCGATGGCCCCTTTCCCAAAACTATATCCAAAGCATAGTCCTCCATCGCACTATAAAGCGTTTCTTCCACAATTTTATTTAACCGATGAATCTCATCGATAAACAAAAAATCACCTTTTTTAAGGCTTGTCAGTATCGATGCCAAATCCCCTGCTCGTGTTAAGGCTGGACCTGAAGTAATTTTAATATTTGATCCCATTTCTCCCGACAACAACATCGCCAAAGTAGTTTTACCGAGTCCCGGTGGACCATAAAATAAAATATGATCCAGCGATTCACCTCGAGCCAACGCCGCTCGAATAAAAATATCAAGCTGATCCTTTAATTTTTTTTGTCCAATAAATTCACTAAGTTTTTTGGGGCGAATCGACAATTCTATTTCCTTATCAATTTTATTAATTTTTGGATCTAAAGGTTCACTCATTTTATTTTCCTAAATTTAACAAACACCATTCTAATTGTGATTCTAATTCTAAAATATCTTTCGGCATTTTATTTACCACATTTTCGATTTCTTTTCGTTCAAATCCTAACTGTTGTAAGCTCAAAACCAAATCGTCCTCCAATAAAGGCAAACTATCTTTTAAATTTAATTCCCCCAATCCACCAATTTTTGACTTTAAATCAACAATAATCCTTTGGGCTGTTTTTAACCCAATTCCTTTTAATTTTTTGAAAAACTCCACATCAGCATCACCGATAGCCTTGACAATTTCAAGGCTGTTTTTTTCCGCCAAAATACTGGCTGCTGTTTTTGACCCTACTCCAGATACAGTTATAATCATTTTAAACAAATCCAAATCTTCGTATTTTTCAAACCCATACAAACTAATATCATTCTCCGACACTGCCATATAGGTAAATATTTTTATTTCTTGCCCTTCGTTAAAACCTTTCTTACCCACAAAAACCAAATAGCCCACCCCATTAACTTCTACTTCAATATAATTGCCAAAAATTCTAGACACATTACCTTTCAAACTCGATATCATAATCCATCATATCACGACCAAAACCCGAATAAACTAAATATTTTTACACTCTCGGTTTTGGCATTGTCCATACAATATGTTTACGATCTAGGTCATCAAAAAAAATAGTCCGATCCATATTACTTGTATCTGCGCTATTTTAAGCTCTCTGCTATGACACTGCACCCGCAGGTATTATTGCCTCTGCTCCTGTTTCAGTTTTAACCACCAAAACAGTTGGGTATCTTTTCTCTACTTCTGATTCAGATAATGTTGACATAATTGATAATTTAAATTTAAAATCTAACTTTCGCTTTCTATAACAGGAACTTTAACTCCAACAATCATAGGTTTATGATCTTTATTCGCCAATAGGTGAACTTCTCTCGCCTGAACCATACCGGTATTCTCTAATATACGTTCTTTTAACTCATCATATGCTTCTTGATCAGAAGTGAAACCAGATTTCTCTATTTCACTTTCTCGTAGCATACCAAAAAATACTTTATTGCAAGAACAAGTCAAAGCAACTGCTCTCTCTTTTTTTAATTCATTTTGTGTCTTCACTTTATTTTTAATTCGTAAAAAATATTAAAAATCCAGTGATATATCAACATCCAACCAATCACCTAACCCATCTTTATGTAAATCTACATCCACATCTTTAATTTCACGTACTTCTACCATTTCAACATCAAATCCGTGTGTAACATTCTGATCATCAACAAAAGTAGTTCTATTAGTATATTTTCCTTTCAAAACATCTAAGTGTCTAGAATGTTCTCGTTCCAGTACCTGACGTTTTCCTTCCGGTTCATCAAAACTAGCATCAATTTTATATGATTGCATGGACACCCACTTCCCACAAGAACAAACACCTTGTGCTTCTATTTTGACTATATTCTTTGGCATATTTATTTCAATTAATAATTAATGTTCTATTTTCCAAAACGAATATGTTAAATATCATCGCATTCTCAGTTCAGACGAAATCCACACAATATGTTGACAACCTACGTCATCACAAAAACTGGTCCGACTCATATCACTAGTATCTACGCTATTTTCATCCCTTTGCCATGACACTGCACCTGCCGGAATTATTGCTTCTGCTCCTGTTTCAGTTTTAACCACCAAAACAGTTGGGTATCTTGCATCAAACGCTTCTATAAATTTTGAAGATAAAGTTGACATATTAACCATAATAATTAATAATAATTTTGCATCAAAACAGCCTCTGCCTCTGTAATCACAACTACCGACAAGCCACTATCTTTTGGTAATTTGAACCTAACAGGATCTTTCCCAAAAGTTCGACATTTAAGATCAGAAGTGTCACCTCCAGTTGAATCAACCACAAAACATTGAGTTAATCCATCTATTTTATACAGAGTTGATCTTCCTGGAGCCAAATCGTTATTATTTTTCCATCGACCACCGACTAACACCTTTTCAGGGTAATACGGCACAAAAAATGTGTAACATTCATTCAGAACAAGTTCACTAGAGACTTTTGTATTCATAAGGGATAATACTCAAAGTTAGGTCGAACATCTTGACATTTTAGATATACAAAAGATATCCCACTCCCCGTTGACTATGTATCAAATTTTTACCTGTTTTTTTCTTTATCTCTTTTCTTAATCTATCCACCAATTTGGAAATTGCAAACAACGAAAATTTTTCGTCCGTCCTCTCTCCCCAAATTGTCAATCCAATTTTTTCCAAAATCACTAATTTATTTTGGTTTTCCAAAAACAATTCAAACACTTTTTTTTCATTTTTTGTCAATTCTAATTTTAAAAAATCATAATTATTATTATAATTCACCCCCATTTTATTCAAATATTCTTGGCTTTCTTCTGCCAATTTCCCCGCCATACTTTTGTCAAGCATTGTTAGTAGCGACCTATTTTTTGAAAATATATTATCAAAATTTATTTTTTTATAATTTTCAAAAGTTTTTACATGTCTTTTTTGCCAATCTAAATCCCGCTCAAAATAAACAGTCAAAGCATTAACCACCAACATCACCACACTCCCAATTTTTCTGTCAAACCTCGGCCTTACTTCAATAACGTTTTCATAAATTTCATGTCCGCCCAACGAACCAGTCAATTGAGGAGATATGATAATCTTAATTTTATTTTTAATACCAAACAAATCAACCAATCTTTTTTCCACCACTTCTTTTACTTCATTCCATTTCTTTTCTAATAACAAAATTTCATTTCTATGTTTTTGATATATTTTTTCAAAATCGGGATTAATTGGAAAATAAATAACCCGACTTCTAAATTTTTCTGGCAAATAAGGCAACACATAAAAACCTTGCTTGCGATAAAACCCATTCTTAATCGACTTTAATATGTCGCTATAGTAACTTGATTGCTTTTCATTTGAATATTCCCAGACGAACATGTCAGATTATACCAACTTTACGGGATTATTTTTAATATATTTTCTAATTCTATTTAATTCTTCTTTATCACGAATTATCCGTTCATAATAATTTCTCTGCCACAATCTACCTTGAAATTCTGGCCAATTATTATTTTTTACATTTTTAATATATTCGTTGGTCGTCATGGTTTTAAACCATTGAATAATATTACCCAATTTTGGATTATTTTTTATATCATTAGGGCGGACACATCGGTCCGCCCTTTTTCAATTTAATGTTTCATCGTAAACCCATGTGTCAACGCTACCGCCACCGCATCGGCCGCATGTGATGGAGTTATCAAATCATTTAAACCCAAAGCCTCTCGTACCATTATTTCAACCTGCTCTTTTTCTGCTCTACCGTATCCAACTAACGCTTGTTTTACCTGTAAAGGTGTATAACCAGTCACTTCCAAACCATTTTTTTTACCACATATTTTAACCACCCCAATCGCTTCAGACACCTTCATCACTGATTTGGCGTTTTTGGCAAAAAACAAAGTCTCAATTGCCATCTCCTCTACCTTAAATTTTTTTATAATCTTTTCCAATTCATTATAAATTTTTCCCAATCTATCAACACTACTCTCCTTTTTATTTGTCAAAATCACACCACAATCAACTAGTTTTTCACCATCCACCACCCCCCAACCTGTATTTTCCAATCCAGGATCAATTCCTAATATCATATTTAATTTTACACTATTTATAATTATAAGATATAAATACTTTTCCACACTTGTCCACAATTATCCCTATATTATTATTATCTATGATAAAGATCATCATTTACACCTAAAAATAGGTAATAACAAAAATAGGGTATAATTAACTATGGACTTAATCAAAGACCAACCTCTAGCCCAATTTACAACCCTAAAAATTGGTGGCCCTGCTGATTACTTTATCCAAACCAATTCAACCACCGAACTGGTCAACCTACTCCAAACAACAAATATTCATCCAGTTACTATTTTAGGCAATGGTTCCAATGTTTTAATATCTGATACTGGCATTCGTGGTCTCGTCATAAAAAATACATCAAACGAAATCAATATACAAACTAATACACCAAAAATTACTAATAAATTCAACAAAACATATACTCAACGTCAAGAAAATGAACCAGAAAAATATTTGGATTTTACCAAAATTGATTATGATGAATCATCGTTCCCCTCTTCTGAAGTCGAAATCTCATCGGGCTGTCTACTTTCTTACGTCATTAATTGGACTCTGGATCATAATCTAACGGGTCTACAATGGTTTGCCTATATTCCCGGTACTATTGCTGGTGCTATTGTCCAAAACATTCATGGTGGATCCTACCATCTATCTGATTACGTTAAATCCATCAAATGCTATGACTTGAACACCAAATCTATCATCCAGTTTAATAAGTCAGACTTAAACTGGCAATATGAACAAAGCTATTTTCTTCAAAACCCAAACTTAATTATTCTCTCAACCATTTTAAGTCTTTTTCAAGGTGATGCTGGCAAGGCCAAAAAGGTCAAAGATGCCTGGATTGCTCAAAAAATCAAAGTTCAACCTATGAATTCACCAGGTTCAGCATTTCAAAATCCAAGCAAGGAAATTTGTCAAAAAATTTGGGGTGAACAAAAATCAACGGGATGGATTATTGACCATGAGTTAAATCTTAAAGGATTTTCCATAGGTGACGCCCAAATTTCGCTTCAACACAGCAATTTCTTTGTTAATAACGGCCACGCGACAGCTACTGATTACTATAAATTGATCCAACATGTTCAAAATCTTGTCAAAACAAAATTTGGTTTTGACCTCATCCCCGAAATCAAATTCTTGGGTGATTTTTCAACACCATCCAAATAAATTTCAATAGTTCTATTTTTCTTTTTCTTCTTCCTTTATCAGTAAACAAAGAATACAACCACTCCAAGCCAATATCTCTCATCCAAATTGGCGCTCGAGTCAATTCATTTGAATAATAATCAAAAGTACGTCCTAATCCTATTACCAACTTACATTGAAGCTTATCCCAATTAGTATCAATCCACTCTTCTTGTTTTTTCATAGCTCGACACACAAACAAAAAGTCAACCTTAGTCTTAAAATCAAAATTTTCTGCCTGAGCCCCGACTACTTTTAGTTTTGAATATTTTTTCAAAAAATACTTTGCTGTTTTTTCTGCCCGATCATCCCAACCACCATAAAAGAAAACTGTTTTGCCATTTCGTTCTGCCATGGCACATAAATCATCCATTAAATCAGCACCGGTAATCAAGCTCTCTCTGTGTTTCCCTTGCAAAATTTCTATACCAACTTTAAAACTATCAAATAAATTTGTTATTTTTAATGCCCAAACTAATCCAATTCCATCAACCACATTGTATGTCGTTTTGACTTGCAATATCTTTAAAAATTCATTATCACGCCTAGTCGCCATTACAAACTCAGGATTTACTGTCGCAATCCAAATTTTTCTGTTTTTAGCTATATCAGACTCTATCATCTTTAGCAGAGTTAACTTGTCTCTGCTAAAGAGATTAAAACCAAATATATTACCTATCTTACCAGTATTTTTGATGTCCTTCTTGGTATTTTTTTTACTCTTCACTCACCTATTCTATCAAAAAAAATACATCAAACAACTACTCCATAATATTTATTAACAATAAACCAACAAAAATGTTCAAAAACTTAATATATATATTAATATTAAAAGATAACAATAATAAGTACATCATCACCAATAGCAATTATTTATATAAGATATTATTATCAAAATATATTTATCGCAATAATTAATTATTCGAACAATATTTATACTCACATATTTTACACAAACATTCGTCTTAATTTAGAAATTAGACATTAGTAATTAAAAATTATATTATCGAAGTTATATTGTCTAAAAATATTCGTAATTCTTAATTCGTAATTCGTAATTTTGATAAATTATAAGAATAATTTATCAAATATATCACCTCAAAGACGCCTTATACAAATCCCAGTTATCTACCACCATACCCAAACCCTTAACAACACAAAATTCAGGATCGATTGCTACATGTACCGGAATTCCAATTTCTCGTGATAACCACAAATCTATTCCTCGTGTTTTTGCAAATGCACCAGTCAAAATAACACCCCTGTCAATAATATCTGACACCAATTCGGCCGGTGTAATTTCGATTACCGATTTCATCAAAGTTACAATTTTATCCATGTCAGGTCTTACCAATTCAAATATTTCTGTTGAAGAAACATTAATTTTTTTTGGTAGACCATTCATCAAATCACGACCACCAACATCAAGAAAGTCTTCTTTTTTTAATTTTACTGCCGATAATAATTTTATTTTTATATCTTCAACAACTTGCTTACCTACAACCAATGAATATTGACTGTTTAAATAATCCGATATCAAATCGTTCACCATTCCTCCACCCTGTCTAATTTGTTTTACTTTTACTACTCCACCAGACGCAATTACTGCAGCATCTACTACACCACCACCCAAACTAACTACCATGTTACCAAAAATATCAGAAATGGGTACCTTAGCCCCAATTGCTGCCGCCAATGGCGAATCTATTAAATATACTTTTCGAGCACCTGCTTCACGTAGCACATCAATTACAGCTCGACGTTCAACTTGAGTATTTCCAGAAGGTATAGCCGTTACTACCTCGGGGCCAACAAACCAATTTCTACCCATCACTTTTTGCAAATAGCTTTTCATCATTAACAAAGCACCTTCGTAATCAACAATTACTCCTGATTTTATTGGCTCAATTACTTCTATATAATCAGGAGATCTACCCACCATTTTTTTTGCCTCATCACCTAAAGCAATTTTTTTTCTATTTTCTACATCGACCGCCACAACAGACGGTTCTCTAAGAACGATTTCTCCATCTTTTAGAATAGTTACTTCTGAAGTTCCAATATCAATTGCTAGCATCTTTAAATCAAGCATATTTTATTCTACCAGCCAAAACAAGTATAATATAAACAACATGGCCAAAAACTCAAGTAACAAAAGTCTTATTATAATGCTAACAGTCCTATCTTCCATTGTTTTTATCACATACCTCATTAGTGTTATTGCTCGAGGTTATGTCCCCAATTTTAACAATGGTCTCAAAATTACTGCCACAGGCCTATTGTCAGCAAATTCAATCCCTAAAAATGCTAGCGTCATTATTAACGAAAAATTATATACCACCACCGATAGTACTGTAAATCTAGTTCCAGGAGACTATCAACTAAAAATTATTAAAGATGGGTATTTACCATGGAACAAAAAAATAAACATTCAGCAAGAAATGGTTTATCAAGCAGAAGCTTCATTATTTAAATCAAACCCAATACTGTTACCCATAGTATCCCAAAAAATTATTAATCCTACTCAAAATCCCGATTTAACTCAAATAGTCTTTATTATTGCCACACCGTCGGCCGAATTTAAATCCGGGATATATCTAATTGAAACAAACTATTTATCTTTGGTTTTAAATCGATATCAACCCAAGTTTATTACTCAAAATCCTTTTAGCTCAAGTGACAACACTATTTCATACACTTTTTCTCCAAATTCAAAACAATTAATATTAAAGTCATCCCTAAAAAAAATAAGCTATTTGATCGACCTAACCACAAGTCTTATCAGCCAACCAAATGAAAAAACAGATTTAGATTGGATACAACAATCAAAATTAATCACCATTTCCAACTTAAACAAACTACCAAAAATATTTACTTCTACAATCGCCACCAATCCAGCGTCAATATTTTTCTCAAGTGATGAAAATAAATTTATGTATTCACTCCAGGACAAATATTATGTTTTCGATGTTGAAAAAAATTTAAATTACTTAATTGGAAAATATAGTGATATCGGATCTCCATTCTGGCTTCCAAAATCAAATAGTATTATATACACCGATCAAAACAAAATTAAAAGTATTGAATTCGACGGCACTAACAATAACACCTTATATTCAAGCGAGCAACCAATAAAAACTCTAATCCCAGAATACAACGGAGAAAAAATAATTATATATACAGCAACTAAATCAAGTGAACCCTTATATATATATTCACTTACAATCAAATAATATTATCTACACCTACGCGAATTAAAACTCTCAATATCGGAAGTTTTAGTTAAATAAACAATTACGCCATCGACATATTCATTGGACAAACAATCAGAATTCATATCGACAATATCATAGGGTGCTTCAATTCTTGGAACTGGAGCTTCAATCGAGTCACCTAATACAGATGACTGACTAGCAACACTCAGATTACCGACTTCTACAAACCGTAATGGAACCATCACTGCCAGCGCCAAAACAAAACTAACAATCAAAGTTCTTGTATTTAGATTAAATTCATTATTCATACAATCAGTCTAAAACATTTCAGTCATTTGTCAACAAAATGATAAAGACAAGCATCTTACCAACAAAAACTTATGCGAATAACAACTATCAATCGGCACCTCATTCTGCCAAAATAAAACGACAAAAATAAACCAATTAGATCAAAATATTTACTACTATATCGATATACTACAACACTGACTTTGTTATAATCAACTACCAGGGACTAGTTCAATTGGTAGAGCGCACGGTTCGGAACCGTGAGGTTACGGGTTCGAATCCCGTGTCTCTGACTTGGGCTCGCTGCAAGCGGCCTTTAAAATAAAACGCTCTCATAGTTTAATGGATAAAACAGCTGCCTCCTAAGCGGCAAATCCAGGTCCGATTCCCGGTGGGAGCACAAACAAAGGGTTTCCTACCCGGCAGCTGCCGGGCGATTCTACCTGAAAATACAAATTACCGCAATTTTAATATCTATCTATTATGATATACCGCATTTTTTGTTTCCCAATCCGCATTTTAACCGCACATAAATACTCTATTTTACATCAATGCATAAATAACGAAGAATATTAATAAAATTAAAATATTTTATACTCAATTTAATACTATATATATCACAATTACCGCAAATAGACCAAAACATTAAATTAATTTTCTATGTTCATCACAAATTTGTAGACACAAAACAAAATATTAAAACTATCAAAATACATTAATACAAAGGATACAGAATACATCACCACAACAAAAATTAATTATCAATATTTACTGTTCATTGGAATACAATATATTGTCATCCCTAACTATTTTATTTTGATTATTTGATATTTTTATCCTAAATGTCAATACAATATACATGTCATTACCCCTTAGCAGATATCTAGTGGTGTTGCCAATTTACCTTTCCGTCACAAAATTTATCATTTTTCCTTTAATGTAGATCTCTTTTAATACTACTTTTCCAGCTATCCATTTAATAATATTAGGCAATTCTTTTGCCTGATCAACGACGTCATCTGACATCACTATTTGATCTCTAACTTTTCCATTTATCGCTATCGGTATCATAACCACATTCTCGATTAAATATTTTTTCTCGGCTATTGGCCACACCGAACCATGAACTGAGCCCCGTTCAAATTTACAATATAGTTCTTCTGCTGTGTATGGCGCAAATGGCGCCATTAGTTTTAATATTACTATCACATCTTCGTCTGAAATAGGCTCCTTATTATTTGTCAACTCATTCAAGGCCTTCATCATTTTTGCAATAGCAGTATTGTAACCAAACTTATTCAAATCTTTAGTTACTCCGTCAACTAGCTTGGCAATTATCACCTTGTTACCATCACTGCTATCACTACTAGTCGATAGTTTACAAATATAATCATTAAACCTATCAATAAATCGTTTAACACCCATTAAAGTATTTTCATTCCAGGCCATAGTTCCATCAAATGGGCCCATAAACATCATATACATCCTAACTACATCGACCCCGTATTTGTCTGTCACACTTTCAGGAACTATTACATTTCCCTTTGACTTGCTCATGCGGGCATTATCTGTACCCAAAATCACTCCATGCGACATTCTCACGGCATACGGTTCAGGTGTAGGCACCACCTTTAAATCATACAAAAACTGGTGAATAAATCTTGAATACAGTAAGTGCAGAGTATTATGTTCATCACCACCGATATAAACATCAACCGGGAACCACTTTTTTAACAAGTCTTGACTAGCTATATCTATATCATTATGTGGATCACAATATCTCAAAAAGTACCAATCCGATCCTGCCCAATTTGGCATTGTATCTGTTTCTCGTTTTGCATCATTTCCACACTTTGGACACTTACAATTTACAAAATTTTCTATTCGTGACAATGGTGAAAGTCCATCATCAGTTGGCTCATAAGCTTCCACTTCGGGCAAGACTATTGGTAAATTTTCCACCTTCTCTGAAACCCATCCACACTTAGGACAATCAACCATAGGGATTGGCTCACCCCAATAATGTTGTCGGCTGAATATCCAATCACGTAAGTGATACGATGCCGTACGTTTCATATAATTAGTTTCTTCAAATGACAGTTTTTCCCCTACCTCAGTGTAAGCTTTCTCATCAAAATTCCATCCATCTTTTTTTATTACCGGCACTATTTCCAATCCATATTTCTTAGCAAATGAAAGATCACGTTCATCATGAGCAGGCACACCCATTACCACACCAGTACCATAACTCATTAATACATAATCTGCCACCCATAACGGAATTTCTCGACCACTTAGTGGATTAATCATAATTATTCCACTAAACACACCTGTTTTGTCTTTATTTAAGTCAGTTCTATCCATGTCCGATTTCTTTCTTGTATCAAGAATATATTTTTCGACTTCTTTATTTTTTATAGTCAAAACCAATGGATGTTCCGGACTGATCACCATAAAAGTCACCCCAGGCAAAGTATCGGGTCTAGTAGTAAAAACTTCTAATGTTTCTTCTTTGTTTTTAATTTTAAAATTAATTTTTGCACCTATACTTTTTCCAATCCAATTCACCTGGGCCATTTTGACTTTATCAATAAACTGCGTTTGCTCCAAACCATCAATTAACCTATCAGCATAATCCGTAATTTTAACTACCCATTGCGAAATATTACGACGTGATACCTGAGATCCACATCTTTCACATTTTCCATCCACCACTTCTTCGTTAGCCAACCCAATTTTACACGACGGACACCAATTAATTGGCATTTCTTTTTTATATGCCAAACCTGCTTCGTATAATTTTACAAATATCCATTGTGTCCATTTATAATATTGAGGATCAGTAGTGTTAACTTCACGATTCCAATCAAAAGAAAAAGCTAGTTTTTTCATTTGACTTCGAAACATATCAGTATTTTCCTTCGTTACTTCAGAAGGTTTGCGTTTCATTTTAATCGCATAGTTTTCCGTTGGTAAACCAAAAGCATCCCAACCCATGGGAAATAGCACATTGTAACCTTGCATTCGTTTAAACCTAGCAAAAACATCACCACCAGTAAAAGAAAAAGTATGTCCCACATGCAAACCCGATCCAGACGGGTATGGGAATTCATTTAAAACATACATTTTTACTTTATTACTATTGTCATCAGCATGATACAAACCTTTGTTTTCATCCCAAATTTTTTGCCATTTATTTTCAACCACTTTAAAATCCATACTATATTTTATCTCAAACATATTCAAAATCTATTATCAATAATATTTGTTGCAAAAATTACAATTATAGTACATAATTATTTGATACTATTACACACTACTTATGTACAAAAAAATATTAATCATCGAAGACGATTTGTTTTCTGCCAGCATTTACAAAGAACATTTAGATAAAAATGGTTTCATTTCACAAGTTGCATCAGATGGTCGGATCGCTCTTGATATGGTTGACACTTTTCGTCCCAGTTTAATTATTCTTGATCTAATCCTTCCCAAAATTGATGGATTTACTCTACTTCATTTTTTCAAAGAAATTCCTGTCATTGTCATTTCTAATCTCGAACACGAAAAAGTTGAAGGTGTTAAATTTTTTATATCTAAATCTAAACTAGATTATTCCAAACTTATAAATCAAATCAACAACATTCTATTCCACCGCTAAATTCCCATTTTTATCAGTCCTAACAATACTAGTCCCCACACCCAAAACTCGTTTTAGAACATCAGCATTAGGATGACCATAATTATTTTTACCAACCGAAACTATTGCAAAATCTGCATTAATCTTTTTCAACCATTCTTCACTATTAGCTGTGTTTGATCCATGATGAGATAGTTTTAATATATTTATTGGAACAGAAACTCGGTCAATGATACTTTTTTCCACCAATTGATCAATATCGCCCGTGAACAAAATATTTTTATTATTATAATTTAATACACCTACAATAGAATCATTATCTCTATCTAACAATCCAACATCAGGGTAAATTACACTAAAATCAAAATTTTTTCCAATAATTTTATCACCATAATACAAATCCCCCAGCCCAACAATTTTATCAATATTGTAGCTTTTTTTTAGTTTCTCCAAAGCACCACTGTGATCGCTATCCATATGTGACAACAGTATCATTTCTATTTTTTTGTCACCCAACGGCAAATTTTCATCCAAACATTTTTCAATGTTTCCATTTTTGGGACCAGTATCGATTAACATTTGAGTATATGCAAAAGATATCAGTGTCGCATCACCCTGTCCTACATTACAAAAAATAACTTTTACTCGACTATCGGGTATAGCCAAATACCAACCCATAGCCAAATAGATTATCCCCAACAACCAATATTTTTTATACATGATGTTTTTTCATATAATACCCTCCAATAATCATATAGCTACCTGCCATCATCCACGTATTAAAGCTGATATTCACTTGAGCCCAATGAGGTATCGATAAAATTTCAACAATTTTTTGAATATATACCAACAGTGGATAAACCAACCATAAAATAGGATGAAAGATTGTCCCTACAAACCCCAAAACAGTAATTGTTTCCACCAAAAATAAAGTCATTAAGTTTGACAGAGGTGCAACCAAGCTAATACTTCCAAATTTCCACGCCAATATAGGCAGTAACCACAAATTTACTCGCAATGTTGTTTTTAATATTCCCTCATTTGTATTTTGAGAAACTGCAATAAAAGCCAAAAATGACATCCAAAAACTAGTTGACCCCAATACCCGATAATCAGCCAACACCATAATTAATAATACTAACAACAACATTCGAAAAAAATTTGTCCTTCGACCCAAAAACTGTGAAAAATACATAACTGTCACCATTACTATTGCTCGAGTTGCCGGCATTTCAAAACCAACCAAGTTTACATAAATCCAACCAATCAAAATTCCTATCACTATTGATCGTTTACGACCAATCCACTCTGCCAAAAATTCAATTATTCCTTTGACCACAATCATTAAATTTGATCCCGAAACCACCAATATGTGTATCAAACCCGTCACTACCATTTGATTATAAAATTCTTTTGATACCCCCGACACGTCACCCCACAACATCGCCACCAACATTGACCCTTGTTGGTTTGGCAAGTTACTCAAAATTTCATATATCAATTTTGTCTTTAAGTCGTTCATATGTTTTGTCACCTATTCCAGACACATCTTTTAGCTGTTCTTTTGTTCTAAAAACACCAACACTCTCACGATAATCAACAATTCGTTGAGCCATCTTGTCACCTATCGATGGCAAATCAACCAGCTGCCTCACGTTCGCAGTGTTAATATTTATTTTGCTTGGTATTACCTGTTCCGACTTGACTATCGTAATTTCATTTTCTTTAAAATTATCCGCCAATTTTACCCTTAACCCAACCACCATCAAAACTACTCCTACTATTATTACTACGTCCCCCCAATATTGTATAATTTTACAATGTCTCAATATATTAAAATATTATCATTTTTTGTTGCCTGTCTACTATCTACTATTATTATCAACAGCCAACTCAACTACTACACTCCTCAAATTATTGCCCTTGTCGCAATTATTATTATTACCCTTAGTCTAATCAACAAAAAATTATTTCTCTCTCCATTAATATATTTGATCCAAATAGTAGTATTTACCACCGGAGGAATTCACTCACCATTACTGTTCTTAGAATATTTTCTCTTGTTTTCGCTCGCTTTTTTTGAAACTCCAAAATTAATATTAATATATTCGCTTATACTGTCGATATTTATTTCTCAATCGTTAGTCAATTCCACGTCTCTGCTTTATTTATTTTCATTTATATTTATTGCTCCATTAGCATATTTTGTAACTCAAAATAATCAAGACAACAAAAAACTAAGCTATGACCGAGAAGAAACACTATTGTGGCTTACTCTCGATTTAAAACAAAAACTACAAAAACTACTCCCTTCTAAAAAAATTCAAAAAATTATCAATCACACCAATGAACTAATCTCAGAACTTGAAAAAAATGACTAAAATATTTTTTGTTATTTTGTTGTTTTTCTGTCTACTTTGGAAACCTGTATCTGCCCAGCATTTTGAATCAAGTAGCTACAATATTGATTGGGGTAACTTTAATATGACTTCAGGCAAAAAAACATCGGCCAATTATTCATTAACCGATACTGTCGGTCAAAATGCACCAGGAGAATATTCAAAAACAGGTTTTAAACTAAAGTCAGGGTTTCAATACATTTATCCTTTTGATGAATTTTCCTTCGAAATCGACAACCTAAATATTGATTTCGGTACTCTGACAGCAAGCATCGCCTCGACAGCGGTCTCGAATCTTACGACCACAACTCCATCAGGTCAAGGATTCCAAATTATTGCCAGCGAAAGCAGCCCTCTTCGTCTAAGCAGTGGTACAACTATTCCCGATTTTCCCGGCACCAATAGTCTTTGGACAGATTCGGCAATTTATGGATTTGGGTTTAACGCTAACACTTCCTATTTTTCTTCAGCTAATCATTTCAGTTCATTCTCCAATCAAATTCTCGATTCTAGCAATACTCCCGTCAAAAATCACATTACTACCATTACCTACAAAGTCAACATTTCTAACATTCAGACAGCTGGTGATTATCAAAACTATATTGTCTACACAGCTATCCCCAAATATTAAATGACAAATATATCAATCCAACCATCAAAAATCGAAATTCAACTGAAACCTGGAGCATTGTATGTCCAAAGCTATATTATTAAGAATAGTGGTGATCAATCCATTATTCTCAACACCTCAACTGACAGTTGGCTCCCCCAAGGTTCACAGGGCAACGTATCTTATCTTAATTATCCCCCAAATATTAACCTTTCTCTTTCAAATTCTGATATAAAACTGGGGCAAACATTCATCTTGGGACCCAATCAAAGCAAACAATTAGTATTAAAAATCGAAGCCACCCAGCCAGGTGATCACTATTTTACTTTTTTTATTAGTCAAGACTCTTCATCGGTAAGTTCAACCAATTCTAGTCAGCTTATCAGAATAGGAAGTCATCTGCTAATATCTGTTTCCGAATCAGAAATTGTACCTACCAAACTAAACATCACCAATTTTAAAGTAAACAATCCATTTATCGATTGTTTTTTTTCAAATGTTAAATTCACTGGTTTAATTCATAACCAATCTGATTATTTTAATCAAGCTAATGGTGACATTACAATTTCAAAAAATAGTAACATAACTAACAAACTAACTATTTATCCTGATACGGTTTTGTCCCAACACAATCGATCACTTCGCTGTCTTAACGAAAAATCACCAATCGACTGTCAATTAAATAGACCGTTATGGCCAGGCATTTATCAAGCCACAGCTCTAAACCAAACAATATCATTTGTTATATTGCCATATTCGTTACTCACTTTTGTACTTTTGATAAGCATTGTTATCAAGTTGCTTATTGACAGCAATCATCACCCTAAATTATAGTTAAGACAGTGAAAAATATAATATTCTTAGTAATTTTAATTACTGCAATTTCGGTAACATCTATTTTTTATCCAAAACTAATTAGAGCCGTGCCTCCGACATTAGTCAAAGACACTCTTTCCTCTTCGCAACTTTCATATTTTGCTCGACTTGGCACTGGTGTCAGTTCTGGTGATTCTTTAATTCGAGTAGCTCTTTCTGGCAACCCTACCAATGACACCAACAATTTATTTATTGGCGACACTATTGGTATTGGCACTAGCAGTGGGCCATTAACTATTTACACTATTAAAGACATTGGCAATACTGCGCTTTTCCAAATAAATTCCAGTATTGGTCAAAGCAATGCTTTTGCTGGTGCGGCTATTATTGCTACGCATTCTGCTATCCATACTATTTCTTTTACTCCTCAATCAAATTTTACAGCTGGTTTCTGGGAATTTTTAATCAAAGCTACTGACACTGTTGGAGAAGTTATAAACGATGGTATTCCTGATTCTCATGGTTTTGATCTTGGAGCAACCACTCCAACTTCTACTGCCAATGGACTTGGTACACGTCTCAAAATTACCGATGTTACCTGTCCCAATTGGGGCATAGGCACTACAACTGCTTACAGTATTGGTACGACCACCATACCTATTGGTATCGGTAGTAGTGGTCTATATCATGTCGTAACTTGTTACCTTGGTGTTGGTGGCACAAATCAAATTGGAGTTGGTTACTCTATGGCTATTGGTCAAGATTTATCTTCGGGTAGCCAACTTATAAACCCTAGCCCAAAAGATAGTGTCGAAGGCTCAGCTGATGTATACACATTTTTTGTTCGACACCGTGATTCAACCAATGTTTTATTCGATGGAGATACCATTCAAGGCAAAATTGCCATGATCGAAGCTGTTCGAGTTTCCGCTACAGTTGACCCAACTTTGACCTTTACTATTGACGCAACAGGTGTTGGCAGCGCCCAAACAGCCTGCGGAATTACTTTTGGCGCCGCAGCAGCTAACACAACCGCAACTCAAGTTGCATTTGGATCTGTTGCTCTAGGAACGAGTAATGATCTTGCTCAACGACTTTCTTGTGTAACTAATTCTGACAATGGTTATATAGTTACTGTATATGAAGACGGAAATATGAAAAATATTTCTTCCGCCACCACTATTCCTGACACCACTTGCGGTGGAAGTGGTTGTACTACCAGTGGAGTAGGTACCAGTTGGACTTCTTTTAGTGCATCAGGGTGGGGTTATACAGTTCAAAATGTTAGTGTTGGCACTACCATTTTTAGTTATGGTAATTATCGACCTTTTGGCAATGGAGCCGCTAATGCTCAACAAATAATGAAAAACATTTCTACTCCGACAGCAACCGAACAAGCTTACGTCTGCTATCGATTGACTGCCTCCACTACTCAAGAAGCAGGTAATTATGAAAATCGCTTAATATATACTGCTACCGCCACATTTTAAAATATGAAAAAATATATTATTCTCTCTTTATTTTTATTATTACTATCAAATAATAAAATTTTTGCCCAAAGTTCATTAGGACTAAGTGCCATTCCTCCCAGGCTAGAAATTATTATTCTGCCCGGTCAAACAATAACCAAAACCATTAAAGTCAGAAATGAATCAAAAGTCGAAAAAGTAATATCTACCACTATCAAAGATTTTATCGTTGTAGATGATTCAGGCACTCCAGTTCAAGTTGACAATAAAGATGTCTCCAATCGATGGTCAGCTTCAACCTGGATTCAGGTTTCAAACGACAAAGTAAAGCTAAAACCTGGGGAAACTAAAAACCTCAGCCTTACCGTTATTGCTCCTGATAATGCTTTACCTGGTGGACACTATGCTATGGTACTTCATTCACCCAATAATGAATCCGTTTTATCACAAACCGGTGCAGTCATCCAAACTAACGTTGGAACCTTGGTATACATTACTATCCCAGGAGACATCAATGAATCGGCCAATATCACCAATTTTTTTGCTCCATCATTTTCCGAATATGGACCAATTTCATTTAAAGCTACCATTGCCAATCTTTCTGATATACACATTTCACCAATTGTAGCTATTAATGTCAGTAACTTTCTTGGCATTAAAACAGCCACCCTCCCTGTCAGCACATTAAACATATTTCCATACACATCAAGAGAGTTTTCTACCACTCTCAATCGACAATTAATGTTTGGTAAATTTAAAGCACAACTTTCAGCTATGTATGGTACTAACGGTAAAATTGCATCAAGCACAATTTTCTTCTGGGTTATTCCTTACAAACTAATCGTGACTCTTATTGCCATTGTCACCATCATCATTCTCATCATAAAACTTAAAAAAACCAACAACAAAGAGTCATCTCAACCAAAAATAGTTGAGTTGGAACAAGAATTGGAAATGCTAAAAAAGAAATACAAAGATCGTAAATAACAAACAGTCTTTGTTACAATTATTTAATGTATTACCATCAGATTAGTGTTCTTACTATTTTGTTAGTTGTCCTTACTCTAGGAATTGTGTATGTCAACACAAACGTTGGATTAACTTTGGGTGCTACCGATACCGCCACCGCCACAGTTTCGGCTACTATCCCCTTTTGTCCTCAGATAATTGTTACTCCAGAAAAACGTATCCCTCCATCCAACAATAATTCAATAGAAATTACCGTCGATATTCGTCCCAAAAACGGATCAAATTTATATTCCAACACCATTATTGCAAACGATCAAGGTAAAGCTCCGCTATGTCCCCTACCTAGTACCATTATCCCAGGAAACTATGATGTTCTAGTCAAAGGGCTATCTCACCTCCGACGTATATTTCCCGATGTTTATTTTGGTGGAGCAGGCAGCTCAATTGATCTTAATACTCCGGTTTTATTTGCCGGAGACTCTCATCCTAGCGCCGATAATTATATTAATTCTCTCGACATCGCTTACGAAATTAATCATATTTACACTCAAGATTTACGTGCCGATCTGAATCGTGATCATATTGTTAATTCACTCGAATTCCCTACTCTTATATCTCATTTATATCAAACCGGTGACAACTAAAAAAATAATTTTTATTATTTGCTTTTTTTTCACTTCAATAAACAATATATACGGAGCTAGTTTTAAAATATCACCAAGTCAAGGATCATTTAATCAAAACTGTAGCTCTAAAGTTGATATATTAATTGATAGTCAAAACGCCAGCACCAATGCTGCTGACATAATAGTCGAATATGATCCTTCCAAAATCGATGTCACCAGAGTTGTCACTGGTGATGTCTATCCCAATTATTTTGGTAATATCATTGATTCGAGTTCAGGAACCATTCGTCTTACTGGAGCCTCTTTTGTTGGCAGTTTAAACGGACACGGGACCTTTGCCACTATTGAATTTAAACCAAAAGTAAACAATGGTACCGGGACATTTAATGTTCGTTTTACTGGTGCCGATCAATACAACACGCTTGATAGTAATATTGCTGATACCAATACCAGCAATGACATACTGACTTCAGTCGAAAATGGATATTTCTCATTTGCATCAGGGTCATGTGTTAACGATACTTCTCCCCCAAATATTAATTTTATAGCCCCCATAAATCATCAACAAAATGTTCCTGCCTTAAGTAACTTACAAATCAGCATCAGTGATCAAAATTCTGGAGTCAACATCAATACTGTTCAATTAATTATTAATGGAGAAACGTATTCCTCCATCAATTCACAAGTTATTACGAGTGGAAATTCATCTCAATACAATTTTATTCTTACTCCCAATGCACCCCTATTTATTACCCAATCCAATACTTTTATGGTCAAAGCCACTGACCTTGCGGGCAATTCAAAAATCAGTACTATAAATTTTAACAACCCTATAACCGTTATTACAAACCAAGCTATCTGTCCAGAAATCACACCATTTCTCCCCAATACAACATTACTTACACCAACCCCAACCTCAATCCCCACTCCAATTTCAACTATTACCACTGATCAAAATTCACCCACGATCGAATTTATTTCTCCTAAGTCAAAACAAGAAACTGATACAAATCCTACAATTCAAATTCATTTGTCAGACATCGATACAGGTATCGATCAAAACACATTAAATATTACTTTAAACAATCAGATATATACAATTAATAGCTCAAACCTTCAGTTTAGTGGTGACACTGTCAACGTATATTTAAATCAAAAATTAGAACCAAACAAAAACTATTTACTCACTGCCTATATTGCCGACAAAGCCGGCAATGGAATATCTCAATCGATCAATTTTAAAACCAAAAATACAATTTTTAATCAAATTTCTCAAATTTCCAAAAAAACAACTGCGACTCCATCATTAATATTTCTAATCCCCTTAATTTTAATGTTTATTATTCTTTATTATTTATTTCATCAGCATCAAACAAACCCTAATGTCAAACCATATGGCATCATCTTTGACTCTCAAACCAACGAACCACTTTCAGGTATCAAAGTTACTGTCTTTGATGAATTTGGCAAAATAATCAAAACATCTGTCACAAACATTTTTGGTATATTTGCGTTGAATTTAAGCTCAAACAAATATCGTTTTGTAATATACAATCCAAAATATAGTTTTCCTGCTATAAATTTACGTCACCCATTCGATTACCCCTATCCATATCAAGGTAAAATTATTAATATTGATCAAAATGACCCACCATATTTAGAAATTCCTCTTGATCCAAAATCGTCATTAAAAAAATCTGATTATGGACTAGTTACTGATAATCAAAAACAACCTCTTGCTAATATTTGTCTTGAATTGTGGCAAACAAAGATCAACAAACCAGTTTATACTCGATACACCGACAGCAATGGCCAATATCGATTCCAAGTACCACACGGACGATATATTTTAAAAACAAGCAGCAAATCAAACGTCGATATACTTTTTGATACTCGACACTTGATAACCCCATTCACTACAATTATCCCTGATATCGTTATTTAGTTTCTAAATGTTACTGTTACAGTTCTCCCTACTGTTGATCCGTCAATTGACGCCTGCAAAGAATACTGTTGTTCCTTATCAGATTTTATTTGAAAACTAGCTTTACCGTCATCCCCTGTCGTTTCAGTCAACACTTCTAATCCCGCACCTGTGATTTCAACATTTCTCCCCTTCACTCCCTTACCTGTAGCATCCAAAGCAAAAACGTTTACGACACAAAAATCTTTACCATCGGCAGCAGCCAATAATTTTCCACCAATAAAATAAGAATTGGGAAGAGAAACTACAGTCGCCGAAGTTGCCTTAGTTAAGGTGACCAACACTTGAGGTACAACCGCTACAGCCAAATATATTACTAAAGTAAGTCCAATCATGACCAAAGCTACATTCACATATAGTTTATTAATCTTCATATACAAATATAATATCACCAAACAGTGATTTAGCAATTAACAGGCACTACTAGCAACCAAAAAACAACATAAAAAGTACCCAAAAATAGACAAAGTTTAACACTTCATAGTTAAGTCGGCCTAAAGAGATATATATCAGACAGTGAACATCATCAACAATTTGTGATAAATATGTCAAAGCAAGACATATACATCAATTAGAATCACACTCCATCAATATAATTTTTAGTATTTATAACTTGATCTACTAAAATTGTAGACTATTTTTTATATCATAATGATATGTTTAACATCAAAACTAATATTCCGCATATTACCGCATCAACTAAATTGGCGAAATAAAATATTCACCCAATAAGATATTAATTGATACATATGTTAAGTATCAAATCACTCCGTGGAACATCTTATGAAAATTAAAAATAATAAATTAGTAATTAAAAATCGATAAAATGATAGTGTCACACACTATCATTTTCTGCCTATTATGTGCCTGTTGACAGCCTATTCCCAATAGTAGATAGTTATTATAATTAGAAATTCAATACTGATAAAAATGGATAAAAAGTATAAAATCGAAGCCAAAAGTTTATCTCCGATACTAGAAAAACTTACCCCCTTCCTCATTCTTGCGACTACATTTATTTGGCTCTGGAAATAATCAAACCTCATGACATTAATTGTGACCTCCGCCCACATAGAAACATACACTCAGTGGTTAGTTTCTCAAAACTATCAAACCAATACAGTCCGCAATTATTTACTAGATCTAAAAGATTTTTTAAAAGATTCCAGTAACACCCTAACAACACAAACCATAAGTGATTTTATTGGCCGCGACTCCGGACAAAATAACAACGCTCGTCACTTAGCATCAATTTCTAAGTTCTGCCAATTTGCCCTCGATCAACAACTAATTACCGATAACATTTTTTCACTTGCCAAAAAGCACAGTGAAAATCCCACCAAAACCAGAGATATGGGACTTTTACTGATCCAGTTTGCTCAAAGTTTAGCTCGAGAGCACAAATCACCTATTACCATCAAAAATTATTTAGGCGACATCCGCCAGTACATCAGATTTTGTGAATCTCAAACATTTTAATTCACCATCAATCATCGAAAAGTACATTGCCTCATTGAGAAGCACTAGTACTTCAGATTCGACCATATCCCGAAAACTATCTGCTATCAAATCATTTTCAGATTATCTTAAAAAACGTCAGATAATTGTCAAACCACAACCAACTCCTCAAACGTCATTGCGAGGAGTCCTCGACGCGGCAACCCCAGTTCCAAAGTTTTTTAATAAATATTTAATTTGGACCACAATCATCCTTATTCTTCTTGGTTCAGCTTATGGGCTTTACACTCAAGTGTTTATTAGAGCAACAAAACAGCTAGCCTATTCCACCGCCACCAATCCGATTGCAGGTTCTCGTATTCTATCCTTTCAAGGTCGACTAACCGACACTTCTGGTAACCCCATATCTTCTGAAACAGGCATAATTTTTAAACTTTATAACAATTCGATTGGAGGAACCCAATTATATACTTCGGCCACCGGCAACAGCCAAACAGTACTACCTGATGTCAATGGTATTTTTAACACCGTTATTGGTAAAAGCCATGGTGATACTATCCCCTCAAACGTCTTTACCGAAAACAGTGAAGTGTGGCTCGAGATAACCACTGATTCACAAGTGATGACCCCTCGACAACAAATTGCCACTGTAGCCTATGCATTAAACGCCGAAACATTGCAAGGTATGCCACCAAGTGCTAGCGGACTTAAAAATACAGTGCTAGTTGTAGGTGAATCAGGTAATATTTACCTAGGTGAAACTTCTCCATCTATTATTTCTACTTCAGGGACATTTGGTTTAGAGGGTCAGGCATTACTCCTTAAAGCTTCTGACGGGTCAGGCGGTAATATCACAATTAACCCTGATGGTAACGGTGTTATTCGATTTGTTACTGAAGGTACTACCCCCTCCCTAGGTGGATTTATTGATGCTACTAACGCCAATATTGCTACCGGAAATTTATTTAATGCCCAAATCAACAACACCAATCGTGGTTATAATTTTATTGAATTTAGTAATTACAATGTTGGTACTACCACTACGGCCAGTCGTTTTTCTGTTTCTGCTGACGGTAACGTCTCAATCGGTGGTTCTATTACCGCAGCCTCATTACCCGTTGGCATTGGTACCAGTCTCATATACATTGACTCCAACGGTGTTCTTACTCGAGGCATAAGTGTTGGTACCACATATGCCTTTACTAATGGTTTAACCAATAGTTCAAACACTATCAGTCTCGGTGGTACTCTAACCCAAAACATCAATTTTACCGTCGGCAACACCTCAGCATTCTTCATCAACTCAACTTCTGGGTATGTTGGTATTGGAACTACAAACCCATTAGGAAAATTACACATTGCCAATGGATTATCAGGAGCAACACCTCTTTCCTCATACAATGATGTTGTTATTGAAAAAAATAGCAATGCTGGTATGACAATTCTTTCTCCGGATGCAAATTATTCCAGAATAGTTTTTGGTTCACCAGCCGATGTTTACGCTGGATTAGTTACCTATAGCCCAACTGCTAACGAATTATATTTTGGTACCGCCAGAGTCGGCGGAGCAGTTTCTATTAGAACTGGAGATGAAGCTGACGCAATGAGAATTTTGTCATCTGGCAACGTCGGTATTGGAACAACAAACCCTGGCAAAATTATTGACATTTCTCAAAATCAAAATGCATTATCTGAAGTAAGAATTACCAATACTACTGCCGGTACGTCAGCTGGATCTAGATTTTTGGCCCAAGGGCCAGATTCGAATGAGTTTGTAAACTTTGCCTACATTGGGACATCTTTTGCGGCCGTCCCAATATACCAAGATAAAGCGTTATTTCAATCTGGTTCAACCACTTCGGGTATGATTTTCGATGACAGAAGTTCTTCAGGATTCACTTTCGCATTATCAGGTAGTCCAAAAGTATCAATCAATAGTTCCGGCAACGTCGGCATCGGCACCACTAATCCAACTTACGCTCTTGATGTGGCCAGTTCAGGTTTAAACGGTGTCTCGTTCAAAACCAGCTCTGGATCATTTTCATACAGCGGACAACAAATGAATTTTAATTCTGCCCCAACAAGTCCAGCTGCCAGTCTGTACATTTACGCCAGAAACACAGGCGGTGGACAAATTGAAATGGGCACTGTTGGAGCTGATCCGATTTTATTTCAAACAACTAATGGAACTGTTACGGCAATGACCATTGCAGGTGACGGTCAAGTCAACGTTGGCTCAACCCTGACTTCTGGCAACTTATATTCCTTAGGCAATGTCGGCATCGGTACCACCAGTCCCTCCTACAAACTCGATATTGCTGGTGGCAGCATTCGTATTGAACCAAACCAATCACTCTTCGCTGAAAATACAGCCTGGGGCTTTAAACCAAAAATTACCAGTCAAACTGGTGGTCTTGGTGGAACCTATGGTCAACAATTCTTCATGCCGAATGACAACAACTCCAATCGATGGTCTTGGCTACTTGATACTACCGAAGTAATGTCATTAGCCAGAGCCAGTTCATCAGATACTAGATTAGGTATCGGCACCACTGCTCCAACCCAACGACTAGACGTTTCTGGATCAATGAACTTAACCGGTACCATTTTCACTGCTGGAACATCCGGTGTCACCGGTCAATTACTCCAATCCACTGGTACTGGATTACAATGGGTGTCTGCTTCTGCTGTTGGTGGTACCTACACTGCTACCAACGGTTTAACCCTCGCCGGATCAGTCTTTAAATTCGGTGGTGCTTTAACAGAAAATACTCGTCTCAACATCGGCAATACTGAAGTCTTATTTCTCTCTACCAACGGCAATGTTGGGATTGGAACTACCAATCCGACAGGAAAATTAGGTATAAATGCACCTGATAATACACCGGCGTTATCAATACGCCAGTCAAACGCCACTGCTTATGGATATGACTTTACAATAGATCAAAACACGGGTGCCGGTTATATCCAAGGTTTGAATGGTGCAGGTCCAACTAATTTAATGCAATTTGTCCGAGGTTCAAATTATGTAAATTTTAGTAATAGCATCGTCGGCATTGGAATATCTGGGCTACCAAGCCATAAACTTCAAATTAATAGTGGTAACGTAGCCGGAGATGGTTTAGCCATCTATGGTTCAAATAATCCGACACTCCGTTTGAGTCTTGATGCAACAGACACTTACAGTGCAACTTTAGCCTACAACAATACTACAAGTAATTTAGATATCACTCCTCGCAGTGGTTTTAGCACAATTTTCACCTCCGGCAACATCGGTATTGGCACTACCTCTCCTTCCAAAAAACTTGATGTTGCTGGTGACATTAATCTAACCGGCACCATTTTTGCCACCGGCACTTCAGGTTCCACTGGTCAAGTTCTCTCAT